>CAWEPY010000011.1:0-196472 GCA_963811075.1 uncultured delta proteobacterium | reverse complement strand
AGCAGCCCCACTAAGAATAGATGATGAAGCCGTTAGGCTGTTTGTCATTTCCAAAATTCATTGGATAAAGAAACATCAATCAAAATTTGATAATCAAGAACGTCAGTCTGAAAGGGAATTTATATCTGGTGAGAGCCATTATTATTTTGGGGACCGCTATTTATTAAATGTCATTTATCATGATTCCAAACCAAAAGTAGAAATACGTAATAAGACCTATATAGACCTATATGTGAGATTGGGAAGTAATCAATTACAACGCCAAAAAGTAATGACTGAATGGTATAGGTCTGAATTAAAAGACCAGGTACCTACTTTAATTGATAAATGGAAATATATTGTAGGCGTTGAGATAGATGATTGGTCTATTAAAAAAATGAAAACCAGATGGGGGTCCTGTAATAGGAAAAATAAAAGAATTTGGCTTAATCTGGAATTAGCTAAAAAGCCATTACACTGCTTGGAATTTATAATTGTACATGAATTAACACATCTATTGGAACGCCATCATAATGAGCATTTTAAATCATTAATGGATAATTTTATGCCCAATTGGAGATTTTATAAAGAAGAATTGAATAGGTTCATACTGCCGTATAATGATTGAGGGTATTTAAAGTGGATAGAGCAAATAGAGAAAAACCGTGAAAAACAAAGGTCAAAAAGATTATAGAAAGAAAATGAGAAAAAATATTCCCCTTAAATTTGGATTAGGTTGAAACACAATGACCAAGACAGAAATCATTGCTTTGTAAGGTGCAATAGTTGCTACGGCAGGAATTCTCTGGAATTTTTACCTACGCTATATTGATAGAGGCCGATTTCAGGTAGATGCTAGTTTTGGTCTAAGAGTAGCTATGCTTACTGGAGAGTCAGAAGAATATTTATTCATATCAGTTACAAATGTTGGTCGCCGTCCTATTATGGCTAGTGTTATTGTAGGAGCTTGGAAACAGGCAAGAGAAACTGGCGACCAGTTTACCTTTGTTCCTAATGACCTACCAAAACTGCTTAAACCAGGAGAATCACACCAAGAAATTTATGAGAAGCATGTGTGGCGTAATATTCTAAAATCGGACCTGAATGCTATCTGGGTGCGAGATGCGGTTGGTAAAAAATGGTATGCGAGTAAGAAAAATATTAAGCAACTAATCGAGTGGGGAGAGGTTGTTAATAAGTAACTGTTGTCAAGTGCATAATTCCGAAATTTTATTAAAAAAGCTACCCGTATCAAAACTAATAATTTAAATTTCGTCCAATTTAATCAGTTATTAACCAAAATGCTCAACTGAAAATGAATTCAGCAGATAGGTAATTTACTATAAAATGATGTATTAACACAAATAGATATAATATTTATAATCATGTAAGACCTTCACTTTATATAATTCAATACATTAATAAAACTTGACAATCTATTAATACAATGATTATTTCCACTTTAGCGACAAACCAAACCTAATCCTTCCTTTGGACCGTTCAACCGACGGGTCAAACTTTTTTTATGGACTACAGTAATTATTCCACCACATCCATTTTTTACCGTCCCAAATCAACGCCACGCGATTTTATTTAATATCCTATAGTTTCCTCTCACATTACACAATACGCGGTTAAAACGCGACTTAGACGCGAAAAAATCGCTGTTACAAATATAGCTGTAAATATGATATATTGTAACTTTAGAATTAGCTGTATTAGTGCCCAGATTAATGTGTATCGTAATATACAATGGTCAATTATAACAGCTATCATCTTTGACCTGTATTCAGGAGTAATCCAAATGACCAGTGAACCGATATTAGTTACTGCTAATGGTAAATCTTTTAGAGTTTATACAAACCCATCTCTTCCTGAATTATCAGAGATTGGCTCCTTAGTAAGGTTCACAGCCAACAACAAAGATAAAAATCTTTACGTCTGGAATTTCAACTCAGGACGTCATGGCGATGTAAGTATTGCGTTGAAACTTGATGACTCCTTTGACTCATTGGATTTTCTAAAAGGACATGCTGAAAAGAAAGATAATGGAACCTATGAAATGGTAGGGTCCGATTTTTTAAATTCTTTTGTTGGAAAAATGACGGGTAAAGAAAAAGTATTTCTGAATAATCTACTAAATCAAGATTGGGGCCGGGTAGATGATTATATAACAATCAGTAAATGGATGAGTTCATATAGGGAACGATTGGGGTTATGATACTATATCAATAATATATCCAGTAATAGGATTCCTATTATAATTATTTCTATTGGAGTGTTTGAGCATAAACAGAGTGGCCAAGTTATATCTGACAGGGTAGGGGAGTTAGATATAAATTCACCTACCAGAAGACATTGTCTTTGGAATTAAATTACTTAAAGAATAGCTAAAGTGATTTCTATTTTTTGGGGACCCTTTTGGGGACCTTTTGGTTGCAAAATCATGAAAAACTAGCAAAAAGGTCCCCAAAAGGTCCCCGTTAAAAATCTGTAAAAACCGCTAACCTACTATATACAAGGGTTTTGAAGTATTTGAATTAACCCATGTCGGTATTCTCTCACGGCGGAGACACCGGTTCGAAACCGGTTGGGACTGCCAAAGATTTCAGTGGGTTACGATTTTAGCTAATTTTATTTTCTGAACTGCGACCCGGTTTAGACCCGGTTTTTTGGAAAACCTCAAAACTTTTTACCCGCCTAAATTTTCGCAAAAGCGTCACAGTTTGTGATGTCACCGCCTAGAATGAGCGATCCAATTGTGGTTCAATCTTGACGATTCCTAGCCTGAATTTCAGACAATTCCAATAAAAAGGTTATTGGTTTTTGAAAAGTCTGCGTAACAAAAATATGTCAAGATTGGCATCCTTGATCTATTATCATTTGACTTTAACCAGGTAAAAACACTACTGACCGGAGCAAAATGGACTTATTAGGACATGAAATGACAATTATTGCCGCCGCTATTATCTGCACTCTACGGCCAGTAGTCGGCTTCGCATCCGATCTAAATGCCCAGGACCGATACGGTAATCTTATTAAAACAAGAGAACGACACGGGGACGAAACCACCGTCCGGGATCGCTATGGGAGCGTCACTCGAACGTAGAGACATGAAGGTAGAAACGGAAAAACAAATCGGGACAGACAAGGGAATCTCGTCGAAACAGAAGAAGCTGATTGAGGAGATATGATTGCGTGATAATTCAAGCCGTAGCCTGATTGACGAGGCAGACAGGAAGACTCCTTCCCAGAGTCGGAGGACAATTGACGAAGACCAAAACATTATGTGGGTTTGTCTGGGGGAATACATATCATGTCGTGGTCGCATTTCTCATGATTTTCTGGTTGTTCGATGGTTGGCGGACAAGGAGCGGTAAACTAGCTCTCGACCAGTAGGCAGGCTCTCCAATTCCGATTACCTCCGTCCTTGGTTTGTTCAGAAAGACGGGCATATTTTGATCATTCGAAGAATTGGGGCAAGTTAAAAAGCCCTTCATGAATCTTTAGTATTGCAAAACGCTACCAAAAATTGGACCATGTCATTAAAAGATTGTAAAAAGGAACCGACAAAATAGACAGTGTCGGATTCTTCAGCTTGCCCGTTCAGGTGTGTATCGTCAGCCTGTTCAGGACAGGGATCGTAATCAGGAGATAAAACGGTCAATAAAAGAGATTCACGATCTTCATCCATATTATGGAAATAGACGAATGACATTCCTGGTTAGCTAATGGAAAAAATTGGCCACTTTTCTTCAAATCCACTTCAAGCAACAATAAAACCCCTGCAACTTAGGAGTATTGCAGGGGAAAGTGATGCGAGCAACTAGGCGTATTGTGTCCAAAAGAGTTTTTATTGTTTAGGGATAGTTAACCAGATTATCTGCCGCTTTCGAAGTTTGTTTCTTTAAATGCATTTTCAAACATTCGGAAAACTCCAACTCTGAATGGCAAGCATCGGTCCATTAATTATGTTGTTATTCGACGCAAGTCCCTTAGTTGAGTGCTTTTATTGGCATGTCTGAGTACCCCCATCGCAATTTCCAGAGCAGCAATCACCGTTGCTTGTGCAAGGTCCGCCACTACCGACGATTCCCGTGGGGCATGTTGACGGACAGGAATCTGGGTGTCCTCCAATATATATCCTCCAATTAGTGCTTGGAGTTCCGCTGTTGCAGCCATTGGGACTGTTCTTGCATTCAACGTTCGATGTCGGAGTACATGGTCCGCCGGTCTGATCATTGCAACTGGTGCAGAAATATGGATAAACGTTAGGATTGTCTTGATTGCAATGAGCACAGCAAACTGTGGTCCTCTCCCCTTTTTCCGGCCAAAGCTCCCCAGCAAGATTAAAACCATTGACTAAACTAATGTCGAATTGATCCGTCGTGCTACCGCGACTGCTGCCATTACATAAATTTATTTCAAACTGTGTGACATTGCAGCCTGTCCATACCAGATTGTCTCCGGAGAAAGCGATAGGCATGCCGCTTTGTGTGCAATCAAAATGTAACTGTGTTGAACTATCACGAGGCACACTGGTTTGCAGTATTTTACCATTACCGGACGTTGGGGTCCAGCCTTTAAAAACTGGAGAACCTTCTATCCCTTGGGATGGTATTGGCAACTGATAGCCACCGGGCGTATATGAAAAAAATCCCATGTACAGTGTCATGTCATGGCCGGTTTTGTTATAAATGGTTACGGTCTGATCGCACAAACAATTAGATGCCCTTGCCCCGACAAGTGCTGAAGTGGCCGCCTGAGTCGTGTGTTTCCAATTCCGGCTCGGCTTGGCTTGCGTGAGCGTGGTCATATTCCTGGGGCTCTGGAAAATCGGCTTTGGTTTTACGAACGGGTTCTTACCATCCAGGAGGTTCTCCAACTGCAAGCCCATATTCACGAAGGCTGCAACTGACTGGTAAACATCAAAGGCGTTGTCATAACCCACATCATATTTGACTACGTACACGCCATCTCGGGACTTGAGTTCAGCTCCTCCATAATAGCCGTATAAATTGGAACCGCATTCTAACTTATAACCAGTGGCGCTCAATCGGAGGTCAGGGCCGCCGTTGTATAATTCATGGGAATAACCAACTTGAAAATCGAAGTTAGCGTTACCGAAGTTCGCGGTGGCTGCCGAAGCCGCATAAGCCGGAGAAGTGCCGAAAATTGTAGCGTCAAGAGCTTTTCCATACCAATTAAATATGAAGTCAATAGCGTCATGGCCTGAAATCATAGATGCAAACTCAAGCCCGGCTGTTGCGGATGAATACCAGGTTCCAGACAGCTTTGTCGTGTCAAAAAAGGAATTTAACCCTACCATGGTGTGCTTGCCCAGCATCCTTCGATAGCCACCGCCAAAGCAAAGTTCAGTACTATTGTTTGGAGAGCCGGGCTGAGCAATGGAGAGGTTTTGGAACTCCCCATGGGCTTCCCCATAAACAGTTGTATCACCATCAATCTTGAAGGGAATCAGGTAGTCCACTGAAGCCGACCCAGCCCTTAACTGCGACCCAAATGTATAGTTGTATCCAAGCTGAAGATTTGGGATTTGAGGCATGAGGCCTTGAAACATTCCGCTGGAGATTGAAATATTCTCGCTACCCCTAGGTCCGAGTAGGGAACTTCCAGGCATGCCCAGTGGATTTGATGGAGCCAAATCAAGGGTTGTTGATTGGGTCCCTCTCCTAACTGCATCCGCCGCACTATAAGGAGTCTGTTGAATGTTCTGGGCCAGAACTAACAAAGGAAAAACAGGCACGAAAAAAGAAACCAGGACATGAACCCTTAGAAATATCTTCATCACAAGCCTCCAGAGAGGGGGGCAGCATCGACATCAGTTTGACTTCATCTTCTTGGCCACCTCCTTGTATTTTAACTGAAGAGATGCGGCCACAGATTACCAATAAGACTGCTATCGAATAGTATTTAAATTATAGCATGTTAAAAAGATTTAATCAATTAATTTATTAACTTCTAGTGTTTATTTATTGTAATTATGCTTTTTATACTGGCTATTATTCTTGTGGTGTTGGAGATGTCTCGTCACGGCAGTGGTCCACCAATATACACGGTGTAATTGCTGCCGGTAGCCTGACTCAGGTCGCAAGTATAAGTCGCATGATTTTCTCCTGGGGTTGGGGTGCAGGCAAATGGGGGAGTGGCGACGGTGCAACCCGTCCACCCATAACCGTAGACCCCGGGAGTGTTTGAATTGCCGATTGCTGCGGGAGCCTTGGCAGGGGCGCCTGTTCCGTTCGTGGTGATCTCCATAGGATTGTCAAAGCCGTTGACAAGACTAATATCGTAGGTATCCATTGGCGTTGCGTATGATGGGCCCCAGTTATCGCATAGCCCAAATTCTGCCATGGTCTGGGGCGCTCCCCAAATGCATCCGTTCCATGGGACCTGACTGACAGAAAGGGCAAAATGCGCTCCGTGCCCAGAACTATCCGTTTGTGTGCAAGGAAAGTTAATTACCAGATTGCTGTTGGCCAACACGGTCGTTGATAAAACGGGCCTGGCGTTCGGGACCGGCGGCGGAACGAGAGTCCAACCGGGAAAGCTGCCAGGCAAGTCGTAGCCACCATTTTGAACGTTACCCAGGCTATCTATGTTGAAGCCCATGTACAAAGTGATGCCACTGTTCAGGTTGTTTACAACGGTGATAGTCTGAGGACCGCAGTTACACGTCTGCGCCTTTGCTGAGAGAAACGCAGATGTGGCAGCCTGAGTGGTGTGTCGCCAGTTCCGATTCGGCTTTGCTTCGGTGAGTGTAGTCATATTCCGAGGACTCTGGAACACTGGCTTTGGCTTTACAAACGGGGTCTTGCCATCCAGAAGGTTCTCCATTTGAAATCCCATATTCATGAAAGCCGCTACTGACTGGTAAACCTGATTGGCGTTGTCATAACCGACATCATATTTCACGACGTACATGCCATCCCGCGACTTGAGTTCAGCGCCTGCGTAATAGCCGTATACATTGGAACCGCAATCAAACTTGTAACCAGTGGCGCTAAGCCGGAGGTCAGGTCCGCCGTTATATAATTCATGGGAATAACCCACTTGAAAGTCGAAATTAGAATTGCCGAAGCCGACTTCGCCTGTTGTAGGGGCATAACCCGGAATGCCATTGAAAACTGAAGCGTCAAGCGCTTTTCCATACCAATTGAAAAGGAGATCAATCGCGTCATGGCCAGAAACCATAGCCGCCATCTCAACACCGGCGCTTCCCGATGGATACCAAATTCCGGACAGCTTTGTAGTGTCGAAAAAGGAATGTAGCCCAACCATGGTGTGCTTGCCGAACATCCTTCGATATCCACCACCAAAACAAAGTTCCATGCTGTTGTTTGGGGAACCGGGTTGGGCAATCGAGAGACTTTGGAACTCCCCATGGGCTTCTCCATAAATTGTTGAGTCAGTTCCAAGCTTGAAAGGAAGCAGGTAGTCAACGGAAGCTGTCCCAGCCTTTAACTGCGGCCCAAAGGTATAATTGTATCCAAGCTGAAGATTGGGAATTTTCGGCAAAATACCCTGAAACATACCACTGGATATTGAAATGTTCTCGCTACCTCTCGGTCCCACCAAGGAGCTTCCAGGCAATCCCAGTGGATTAGATGGAGTCAAATCGGGGATGACTGACGGCCCACTCCTCCTTACTGCATCCGATGCGCTGTAGGGTGTCTGCTGAATGCCCTGGGATATAGCCAATAAGGGAGAGATAAACACAACGAAAGAAGCTAGAATAAGAACCCCGAAAAGTCTTCTCATGACGAGTCTCCAGCGTACGAGGAAAGCAATCGATATAAGCTTCGCTCCATCATCATGGCTAAGTACTAATCTCTCTACTAATGAGTGGTAACCGCACGACAAATGCAAGGTACTACACTTATATTAGTACAGTAATTATAACATATTAATACAAATATATAAATCAATTTATTAACAATTATGAAACGGACAAATTTAATTGTCATTTATGTTCGGGTGTAATTGTCGCTGAAAACAACACTCAAATGACTCACGGTGGGCTAAGGGGGAGCGAGGATAGACCTGGCGAAACTATTTCTCCAGCCAGCAAGAAAAATGTTCCCATTTCTTGAGAACAATATGGATCAAAGGGGACTGAAAGTGATTAATACGGCTTGATATTATTAGGGTTCTAGCGCAAGTCGTTTGTTTATGTGGGGGGGAGACTCCCTGTTATCGCTGAGAAACCGGTTGGGACTGCCAAAGATTTCAGTGGGTTACGATTTTAGCTAATTTTATTCTCTGAACTGCGACCCGGTTTTTTGAAAAACCTCAAAACTTTTTACCCGCCTAAAATTTCGCAAAAGCGTCATAGTTGTGATGGCGCCGCCTAGAATGATTGGTGCCATGGTGGTTTAGTTTGTTAAAATCCCAGCTCAGCTTTGACGGTGGCCTGATGACCAGATGTGTGAATTAATCATCCGTATTGACAGGCGTAAGTTCTCATGACCTTCTATGAAGAACCAACTGGCTATGAAAAGACTATAATTTCAGACTTACAAGGAGCGTGGGAGAATCTCAGGCAAGCTGCAGTCGAAAATCATCCATTTCCTCAATCCGAAAGGCTGCTATTTCACATTGGCGAGGCCATGAGCTGGGAAAGTGTGCGTGACCTGTATAAAATGCGGAATACTCTCCTGTTAATCAAAAATCTGTGCAGCATGAATTCAGTTCCCGAGGAATTGATAGAATGTGTGAACGAAATAGTGAATACTCTTAAGGAAATTATGGAAAGCGGGAAGAAGTAGGGATCAGCCTTTTCTCTAGTCAACCTCAACCTAGTCATGCGTCCGTTTTTGAATCCAATAGTCATGGTAAGAAGCGTGAAAGATGGACAAATCAGAATTATTGAGTTGCTTGTCTGAGAAGATATTTAAACACTATCAAGACATAGGTTTGCCGCCGTTCAAATGTAAGCAATGGAAAAACTGTTTATGTTAACATCTTCTACCCTTTTGTTGGCAATTGTGATGACTGTCTGTCCGGTTATCGGATACTGTGCAGAAGGTTTTGAATCAACGCTAGCAAAATCAAAACAATCTGGAGATGATGCGATGAAGATATCACTTAAAGCCGTATTTCATCTTGATTTAGACCAAGAAGAAAGATTAATTCTGGCCCTGACCAATATAAAGAATCTCTTCAAAGAAATTCCGCCTCAACAATGCGAAATCAGCGTTGTCGCAAATGGCAAAGCAGTTAACCTCTTAACAAAGGGCCGAGTGTCTGACCATGCCAAAACGATCGAAGAACTTCATACATCAGGAGTTCATTTCAAGATGTGCAACAACGCTTTGACCGCCCATCAAATCAAAAAAGAAGATTTGATTGATGTTTACGAAATCGTTCCTGCAGGGATTCTGGAAATAGTAAACTTACAACAAAAGGGATTTGCCTACATAAAGCCATAATATGTATGTCGGTAAAGGCCAAAAGTTAGTCTAATCAATTACTAGACCATAACAGCGTCTTTGTAATGACTTCCCGGTGATTTTGGAACGAGATAGAGGAGAATGACAATGACAATTGTAGTGTCTCTAGTAATCATCCTTATGTGTATATTAATCGGTTGGAGAGTTGGCCTATTGGCAAAAAAACTCACGATGCGTAGAAAGTCAAAACAGTGTGAAAAAGATACATGAACTGCTTCAGATATTTGCAAATTCCCGTTTCGTTCTGAGTCTAAGGCCCTGCGAGCCATTAATGGTCGTGGAAAAACGGACGTCGGGCAGAGCATAGACGGCTCTAAACTAAACAAAGTGAAATGGGCGGCGGACTTTAGAAACATCAATCATCCAAGTTTTTATCGGGGCCAAAAACGCGAAGTCCCTTCGAATCAAAACGTCGTGAGCGGAATCAGTGGACTGAAGACCTTTCTGTTAGGGGTCTAAAATATATAAGCCTTCTCAAAAAACTTCTGGTAATGAAATCAGGGATTAATTACTTGAGTCGACATGAGACAGTCTGGCATTCATCAACAAAAAACTGTCTTTCCCTATGCGAAAGCCATGCATGCGCTACCTCGATCTCAATATGATCCGCATTTGAGAGACGGTCAGCTCTGATTCCTGATCCAAACACCTTCTGAAGCAACTAATTGAATTGTCTAGACTTCCTTCTCAATGCTCACGCTTTAAAAACGCCTAAAAGGTGTTCTGCCGGCTTTTTAATCTTTTGGCGGCCCCGGTTTCCCGAAACAACTTAACGGAGCTCAATTTTCGCGTTAGGGGTGTTATTCGCGTTCTTAGCACTTTGTTTGGGCCCCTGAAGAGCAAGAACGTCAATTCTACCGATTATAGGGATACAGGCTTACGATTTAGAGCCTCTTTATTCTCCATTAAAACGTTTCAGATATCTTTAGATAAAAAGCACGTTGAATAGGCTTTTGGTTGAATAGCATTCTTTTCTAGATTTGTTGAGAGGAGTAGATTGAATAGTCTGAAATCGAGGATTGGTTATTTTTACCTATGCGTTGATATGTCTTTTTCTTTTTTTTCTTCTTCCTTTTTTTCTTTACTTCTTTTGTATAAGGATCAAGAACAAGACCGAATTAAGCCTTTATACCAGTTTGTTAACACTAAAACCCCGAAAAAACTTACGTCGTTTTAAGGTCTTTTCAGAAAGATTGGTTTTAACGACATCCAGTTTGCATGATATCTGGATGATGACCCAAAAGGCCTCTAACGGACATAGTTCATAATAGAAGAGCCTTGGTCGAACAGATGGGAATATTATAGTAACAAAAGAGGCTGATTGAGATATAATTGTGGGAGCAATTCAAGAGCGTGGCCTGATCTATGAAACATACGGGAGTCACCCTTCCCAAGGGTTGGAGGCCAACCAATGAAGACCAAAATACTATGTGGAATTATCGGGATTCTCATTGTTTTATGGGTTGGAGAAGTCCTTGGGCAATCTGAGAGTCAGGCGATCAAACTGGCCAAGGAGGCCAAGACCATCTGTGATAAAGCAAAGTCCAAAGAAGATTATCAGAGAGCTGCTCAGAAATACGAAGAGGCCCTGAAAATAAGTGAAAGAGTCAAATCAGATAAATGGATAGCGCACTGTTCCTTCGAACTCGGAGTAATTCAGAACAGTCTTGGACATTACAAAAGGTCGATTGACTACTACGAACAGTCTGTAGCGGCAAGTAAGAAGTTGGGCGATGTAAAAAGTGAGGGAACATATCTCAATAACATCGGCCTTGTTTACAATAATCTTGGCCAATACACACAGGCCCTGGACTACTACGAGCGGTCACTAGTGTTACGCAAGAAGACAGGAGATGTCCTTGGTGAGGGAGTTACGCTAAACAATATCGGGTTGGTTTACAATTACTTGGGCCAGTACGTCGAGGCGATGGACTATTACGAGCGGTCACTGGCAATACATAACAAAACAGGAAATGTGAGTACGCAGGGAGTCACACTGAACAATATTGGTTTGGTATACACTCACCTGGGCCAGTATACCAAGGCCCTGGATTACTACGAGCGGTCGCTGGCAATACGTAAAAAGATAGGAGACGCAATCGGTGAGGGAGCCACACTGAACAATATCGGCTCAGTATACACTCACCTGGGCCAGTATACCAAGGCCCTGGATTACTACGAGCGGTCACTGGCAATACGTAAGCGAATAGGAGATCTGAGCGGCGAGGGCAATAGCCTTTGGCATATTGCTACCATATACGCTCAAATAGGCAAATACGACGAGGCATTGAAAGCGGCTTACGAGTCTCTTGCAATCAAAGAAAAGATGGGTCTTCCAAGTGAAGGCCTCAAAAGCAGTATAGCAAACTATTATCTTGACTCCGGCAAGATTGCTAGAGCAGAGCCATTAATCAATGAGATAATCAACGAGACCCAGTATACTTCAACTGCCGGTAGACTGGCCCTGATGAAATCTGATTATACTTCGGCGCAAAAATATTACGAAAAGAACTCGGCTTGGGCAGAGAAGACAGGTAACACAGATGGGCTCTTTCGTAGTTACACTGGTCTGGCTGCGGCCTATGAAGGCAAGGAGAACTACCCAAAGGCCGAAGAATACTACGAAAAGGCCATGAACCAGGTTGAAGAGATAAGATCCGGTCTCCTAACTTCAGAGCGTAAGAACTTTTTTGAAGTTAAAATAGGGGGGTTCGCTCGATCAGAACCCGCTAAAGGCCTAACAAGGGTCAGGATGAAGCTAAACCGGCCCGACAGCGGTATAGAGTCGAGTGAAGCTACAAGGGCAAGGGCATTCTCCGACCATCTTTCTGAAACATCTTCTTCTGGTTCGTCAGGCGTTCCCAAAGAGACCATCGAAAAAGAGCAACTTCTTGTTAATAAGCTAGCCACTTTAAAAAGGGAATTGGCCAAGACGGATAAAGTGAAGCAATCGGACAGGTACGAGAGTTTGACCAAAGATGTGAAAGACGCTCAGAGAGATCTGAACGGCTTCGTTGAGCGTCTCTGGAAACAGAACCCCGCCTATGCCGCAGTGAAATATCCCCGGCCTGTAACTCTCAAGGAATCGGCGCTAAGACTTCAGGAATGCGCAGTGATTTTTGATGTATCCGCTGAAGGCGTTGGCGTTAAACTCGTTAGAAACAAAACCATAGCTGAGACCTTTTTTAAGAAGTGGGACCAGAAGGACCTTGAGAATGATATAAAAAAATTTCGCGAACCCTTTGAAAAAGTACGATTTAGGGAATTTGACACAAACCTGGCTGAATCTCTTTATCGAAAGCTATTGATTCAGTTGCTCACCGATGTTCCGAAAGGAACACCACTCATAATTATACCCGATGGGATTCTTGCTCTAATGCCGTTCGAGGCCCTGGTCACCGGAGGCAAGGTCAACTGGAACAAAGGTGAGTTTGGGGTCGATAATCCTGAAGGTCTGACATTTTTTGGGGATGAATATCCCATCAGTTATTACCAGTCTATAACCGCTCTCACACTGGCAAGAACCATGGGGAACACGGACAAGCCCAAGGACAAATTACTGGTATTAGCGGACCCCGTGTTTGCGATGAAGGACCAACGAGCCCAAAAAGCCAGTCCGCCGAAACTGGCTGAACGTGATAAGCAAAACAACCTTCAACTGATGCAAACAATAGAGGACACCAGCGACGGTTCTTTTAGTTTCAAACGACTGCCTGAAACAGGTGTCTTGGCTGACAATCTTGGGAAAATGTATGGCTCGAGTTGCCTATCACTAACTGGCTTACGGGCCAACAAAGCGGATTTTCTGTCTAAGATTGCCCCAACAATAGACCAATACGGCAGTGTTGTATTTGCAACCCACGGAGTCATGTCCACGCATGTTCCAGGACTCATGGAACCGTTCCTGGCCCTAACAATGGCCCCATCTGGTACGGACGGGTTCCTCAAAATGTCGGATATTCTCTCACTTAAAATGAATGCGGATGTAGTAGCCCTTACAGCCTGTCAGTCAGGTTTGGGTAAGGAACTTTCGGGGGAAGGTGTCATGAGCATGGGCCGTGCGTTTCAATACGCAGGAGCAAAATCTGTCCTGATGTCCCTATGGGAGGTTGAGGAAAAATCAGCCGTGACACTGGCCGAGAGCTTCTTCAAATATCGCAAGGAAGGTAAAACAAAACTAGACTCACTTAAAGCAGCGAGAGACGATATCCGCAACGCTGGTTACAAACATCCCTTTTTCTGGAGCGCTTTTATCCTGGTTGGGGAAGCCAATTGAAGTAGGGTCATTGTCTTGAACAAATCTATGAAACGTTTGACATGAGACGCTTTTCATGCTGGTCAGGCAGAATCACAAAAGTAAAAAGGTTAAGTTGGATGGACACGACGAAAGCCTACTCAACAAGAATAAGACACCAGGAACTTTTTGTGTAGATAGATCTGAAACAGCGCAAAAGGAGATTTCCAATGAAAGCTTTGGGTTTACTGATAATGGGATTACTGCTGGTATGCGCTTCCGCCTGTCAACAAGACTCAAAGGTGGCCGATGACGATGCCGACTTCAAAACTGGGCTAAAACATTACGAGGGCGACGGCTTACCTCATGATTACGCAGAGGCCATGAAATGGTTTCGCAAGGCATCTGATCAAGGGTCTTCGGCGGCTATGTTCGGTATTGGCACGATGCATGCGGACGGAAAGGGCGTCACTCAAAATTATAGCGAGGCGCTTAAATGGTATAAGAAAGCCGCTGATCGGGGAAATACGACAGCTCAACATGCTATCGGTTTGATGTATGTTAAGGGCCAGGGTGTTACTCAGGATTCTGCAGAGGCCATAAAATGGTTTCGCAAAGCCGCTGAGAACGGAAATACCAAAGCTCAGATTGCTATTGGTGTCAGGTACTATACGGGCAATGGAGTAAACCAAGATTATACAGAAGCACTAAGATGGTATCAAAAAGCCGCTGATCAGGGTCACGCCATGGCTCAAGAGGCCGTTGGAGCGATGTATAAAAGTGGCCTAGGCGTAAAACAAAATTTTACAGAGGCCATGAAATGGTTTAGATTGGCCGCTGATCAGGGCGATGTCATGGCTCAACTGGAGATTGGGACCCTCTATCACGCGGGCAATGGAGTAACCCAAGATTATACCGAAGCATTGAAATGGTATCTAAAGGCCGCCGATCAGGGGAACGCCATAGCGCAAACCGCAATTGGAATGATGTATGAAAAAGGAGAGGGTGTTGCTCAAGATTCCCGACAGGCCGGAGAGTGGTATCAAAAAGCCGCTGACCAAGGCCATCAAGGAGCGAAGGACCTGCTTCAAAAACTCAAATAGGTGTGGTTTGGTGGTTATAATCAGGGGTAATAAAGACTTCTAAAACTCCAACAGCCTAATGACAATAGATTCTATCCCAATTCAGCGACGTTTGCTTTTCAGCTTTGTTATCGTCATGAAGACCAATATCACCGTCGTTGCACCGAAGAAACCCATACAAAGTAAACTCATCAGCCATTCGGAAGGTTCTATGTAAAATATGAATCCGCCTATAAGAACAAAGATGAACGACAATAATGACAGAACCACCAGAACCCATGTGCTGTAGTATGGAAGGCTCTGAGCAAGGCTCTCTGAATATCGAAGTCTTTCTGCGGAAACCACCAGCCGGCGGGTCACCGTAGAGCTCCAGACCAAATATCCGCCGATCCCGAGAATTGTGCAACCCGCAGCGTAAAACCAGTTCAAAAAGTATATGCTAATTCCCATGGCCAGGAACATAACTACGTAGTATACCTTCAGAGCGGATCGTATACGAGAATGCTCTGATTCTGACGAAACCACGTACCCTTTCCCGATTACGCCCCAAGGATAGAAAAGGGTTGCCCCTGAATCAGACTTCTTGAACAGAGAATTCACAAGCGCATCTAAGTAAGACATTTCATTACCTCCAATTCTTTGAGCAGCGTTATTTCTTGACTCAAATTATGGTGAATGTCGGATTACAAGGGCCACCACATATTGGATCCTGCCGTCAAGACCTTGATGGCGTCGCTTACAATTGTAATACTCGAATTAGGCGTTGAGCGCCTCCCTGACTTCAGCCGGGATTCATAAGCATTCAGGTACACTTCTTCATATTTGACGCTTTTCCAGAAAGGAAAATGAAAAATGGAATTATCAACCATTTTTGGGGTAATTCTTCTTATCATCGTAATACTTGAATTTGTGTACCTCCCATTTGTTGGGAAAACGATCATGAAAAGGTGGTTAGGCTTGCCTGTGAAGGAAATTCCGTTTTCATCTGGAAATTCCGACAATTTGAGCATTGAAGAACTTGCTCGGGACAAAACACTCTCGGCCATCGGGATTGCGCTAAAACTAGATATTGAGGAATTTCAGGTAAGAGATGAGATTGAGCGATTATATAGATCCAAAAAAATATCTAGGGCAAATTATGAGAGACTTCTGCGATGACCTGGTAGTAAGCCATGAGGAACATAGTGAACCGGATGCTCCCAAGGATTAGTTATAGAGTTTACTTTAGGTTTCAGTTGAAGGGTCTTCTATGGTCAGTTTCTTTCCTTTCATATATTTCTGGTTTAACGTCCTGCTTAAATTTAGCGTTTGCTTTTGATAATAACAATTCAGCTAAATCTTTGTCATTCACGAATAACACGGGTCCATTTTGGGACCGCATAACATAATGCGGTTGTTTTAATGATTGTAACATTCTAGTTTAACCTCCTTATATTATATCTTAATATAATAAGATAAAACAGCAACAATAAAGTTTCTAGCTTTTGGTTATTGATGGGGAATCGTTGTCGTAGGTTAATGGAACTTTACTAAGCCAGCAGATTATCTAATCCCTGGAACTTGGCAAATTGTATGCGGAGAATTGGAATACACTGTATCCGAACCCTCAATCAACTGGATAAAAAAAGGATAATGAAACGAGAATAACCTCATCGTCTTTTTCTTGATATAACCACATCCCATTGTCACACCAATCATCAGCGCCCGATTTAAAAACATTCTGACGATGAAAATGGCATTCCTGTTTTGGTGTGTTATAGGAAACACAGTTTTTGCAGATTAGATCTTCAACATCAGTTACAAAATCAATGGGTAGCAATTCCACATTACTTTGGATCAGTTTTTGTTGGTATTCTCCGTCTGTTGACGCCTTTTATCTTCTGAATTTCCATGGTGGAATCGGGTTCGGATGTGACCACAAACCTTTCCGTGAGGCCCTGGCGTCCTCTTCAGCTTCCTTGAGATCTGCATCCTTCGGGGCGTATCTTTTGTACCACCAAGCGAATCCTTCAGCGACGATCATCTGGTTCAAATATTTGCCGTCGATGTAAATCTTGGCGACCAGTCTCTCATATCTGTCTTTCTCGACTGGGACCACTTCAACTGTCTTCCCGAAGACCTTATCCGAAGTAAACTGCTTGGCTCTAGTCCCGAAATCCTGACCGTGTTCCGGGCAATCGATCCCGTAAAGCCGAATACGAACCGGCGCCTTATCCTGCAGGACTTCGATCGTGTCCCCGTCAAGCACTCCAATGACTTTGGCCCGGAATGTGGATGTGTCGGACTAGAATGCAATTGCATTAAACAGAAACAGAATTAAAAAAGCTGCTCGAAATAACATCATGGCTCCTCGTAAGCTACCGGAAGTACAGCCGGCTGCTCGGATTAAATATCATGATTCATCGTTTGGAACATCAGGCTCATTCACATTCTGTAATCAATCGAGCGCAATGTTTCATGCTGGTGGCAGTATACTTTCAACGATTAATTCTTAAATCCCCTTTGTCTCGTAATCATGGTTGAACATTTTTACCGTTGAGATGGAACCTCCCTGATTTTACGGTGTCTTATGTAACAATACCGGAGTTATCCGGTTGGAAGATAAGTTGGCAGTAGCCTAAAAGCTTCACAATCTGTCAATCTTCCCAAACTTCTTTCCGTAGTATTCTGCTATACCCGCTTACACACGAGCGGGTTTAGCTTTTTATGAGATAAACTGAGTTTCGGTCCGGCCAAAATAAACCTTGCCCAAAACCTAATTCCTACCTTAATCTTCCCTTGACACCCCCTACACCCATGCCTTATAAAGCCGAAACTCATATTGTTGATAAAGTTACTAGTTCAAGGGAGGTGTGGACATGACAAAGGCTGAATTTGTGGACAAACTTGCCGAAAAAGGTGAGATAACGAAGAAGCAGGCTACCGAAGCCATAAACCTGATTTTCACCACCATGGCCGACGGGTTGGTTGCTGGTGAGGAAATCTCCATCCCTGGATTCGGCAAATTCTCGGTCGCGACAAGAAAAGCCCGAACAGGCATGAATCCTCAGACCAAAAAGAAAATCAAGATCCCGGAAACTAAAGTCCCAAAGTTTTCATCAGCCAAGGCCCTGAAAGATTCGGTAAAGTAATTCCAGTTTTGTTGAATAGCTGGCGGGGAGTCTTGTTCAGATAAATATTTTTTGACTTTGCATCGACATGTGTCAACGCTCCTGATAATTATTGGCTCACAGGGTGATCTCCACAAGATTGAACTAAAGAGTGATAGACTGACAAAAGCAACAGATTTTAGCAATATTATTTTTCGGCCCTATGGTGTAATATAGGCATAGAGGACCGTATTGAAATATATTCGAAATCTAAAGGAGATAGCTCATGGAACAAGTCGAATATATCGGTAAGATTATGGATGATGGGCATATCTATTTGCCTGAAACCGTGCGGAGACAATTGAAGCTTGAACCGGATTCTTCGGTCCATGTGATCCTCTCGGTCAAAGAAACAAAATCAATGTCTGCGGACCAGGGATGGTCTATTTTCAAGGAAATGGGAAAAGAGGACCAATCTGGCTGCCTTCAGGACGCTTCAGAAAACCATGATCGTTACCTATACGAAAAGCAGCCATGAAGAAAATCTTTATTGACACAAGCGCATGGGACGCCATTGAAGATTCTGGCGACGTCAACCATGAAGCAGCCATGATTTTCAAAGATGAAATTGCTAATAGATACGAATTGATCACATCTAATTACATTCTGGATGAAACTTATACCCTTCTATTGAGAAATATCGGATACGCAAGAACTGTAGCCTTCCATAGGCAGTTAGAAATGTTGAAAAAAGCCGGTGTGCTTCAGGTTATTCAACTATCAGAGAATATTATAGAAAATGCATGGATTATTTTTGAAAAATATAATCAGGACAAGTGCTGGTCTTTCACAGATTGCGCTTCCTATGCAGCTATGAAAGATCTGGATATTGACGAGGTTTTCTCATTTGATCGACATTTTGAACAGATGGGATTCATCAGAAAACCCTAGCGAAAAAAGTCAACGGAGGGCGTCTCCCTTCGTTTCTTAACAAAAGAACTTTGATTACAGTCTGTTATAAGCCAGCTAATCCTGTTCTCAACTCAACAGTCTATCTGACAGTTTATCAGAATGTGGCCTGACTGCCCCAAAAACTGATAAAAACTTCATCCAGGTCAATCAGTTGTAATGAAACGATTGCCTCAAAATACAGCGGTGGGAGGGTAAACCCAATGGCCGACAATAGAGAACTACCTAGACAAATAATCGTTACGCCGACCAAGAGCATTGGAATATCCATTATCTTGACAGTTTCTTTTTGGACCGCTGGGGATGTTTTACAGCACAATATGGGGAGCGATCATAATGCTGATAATATATGGTGTCGTGGGTTTGGTGACGCTAGGATACGGCCTCATAATAACGCATCCCATCTGTGTAGTATGGGGAGCGCTCGCTGCTCATTCATACAACAAAAAACTTCTTGAAGGTTTCAAACTAACCTGAGAACCGGTGGAACAAGTAGTCATGTCACCTAATTATATGGCTTAATGACGCTCGTCCGGGAGGCCTTCCATGTCGTCCAATAAAGTTGGGCTTGCCATCACGATAGCATTGTTGTTTTTTTTCAGTGTTTTTGACTCTTACGGACAACGGTCTTCCAGTAATACGGTGACATCAACGCCGTTGGCTTCGTTCCGGCCTGACAGGGAAGGAAGCTACATGACGCTAGGATTGCGAAAGTATATCAACAGCTTTACTTCTTACCAATTTCCTGACAGCCCAGGTGGTGATATCGGGACTGATCCTATCAGCCGATTGGAGTGGCCTTGGGAGCAAACTTTTGGTGTTATAAAATTGGGTCACAACTATCCAGGAGTTCAGGTCAATTTCGAGGGAGCGGCGACTCTATTCAAGGATTCAGGACTACTAGCTCAGGACAGTGATTGGACAGATGCTGCTCAACCTTCTCAAAAGACAATTTTTAGCGACGCCTTGGCCACGCCCAGGAACTGGACGATAGACACTAGTGTAGGCTTCTTTGCCCCCTTTCTACCATCTATTCAGTGGTTGCTGGGATATCGGGCCCAGCAGTTTCGGTTTACATACACAGATATGTCGCAACGAGAACTGGGGAGGCAGCCCATTTATGAGTCGGGTGAAGTAATTCAATTCAACCAGTCCTACAAGATTTATTATGGCGGCGGCGCATTGTGCGCTCAGTTCGAACCGGGAAGATCAATAGGAACCCTTGCAGCTAATAATTTCTTTCTCAAACTGCAGGGGGACGTCGGATATGTAACCGCCAATAATCTGGATTTCCATGTCCTGCGCGAACCAGGCCCGAGATTCACTTACGAATACACCACAGGAATTTGCTGGCATCTAAACCTTGCTGCGGAGTGTCGACTAAAGAAGTTTTTCACCTTGGGCTTGGCGGGAGATTTCATGAGCATCAGGACTCGAGGGAGTCATTCATGGACAGAGCCGGGAACAGCCTTGTCTTGGGATGGCGCCAAAGTTTGGTCAGAGCAGAAGTATGTCGAGGCAAACGCAACTCTGAACTTTTAGCCATCTTTAAAGGCTGAGTTAGGTGACGTCATTGCGAACTAATTGACCTATGCGCTCAAGCCGAACAGGAGCCTAATCATCCTCGGGAAAAGCTTCGCAATAGTCTTCACGAAGTTCATCGTGATAACCCCATCCAATTTTTTTGGAAGACTCCATGATTTCTTCGAGGCGCTCCCTGAACTCGTCACGCTGTTCCACCGGAAGACTCAGGATCTTTCTAATGGCCTCCTTGTACATGCTGTTGAGGGCGTTGTAAAATCCTTCGTCCATGTCACCATATTCAACCGTGAACCGGTTGCCGCACTCGACAAAGAATGTTTTTAGTTCGGCCTCCCCAATGAGGTCTCCCACAGCCTTGGAATAACGCCTGATCGCTCCTTTGGCTTTTGAAATCTGAACGGGCTTGTCGCGGTAAATATCTGGATACATGGACTCTTCAATGGATTTCTTGAACGGAGCCAGTGGATCATCCAAGACGCCAAAGCGAGCGCTAAGAAACTCCTCATTCTCTTTTGACAGGCGATAAAGGTCTCCCACAATCTGAACGAGCTGCTTCTGGTCCAAATTGACTACCTGGCTCTTTACGTCTGACCATGTTGAGCCGCGCCGTTTCTGCTTAACTACCAAAAATAATCCTCCTTCTTCTTGTTCCGAGGCTCATCCCTTGATGTACTGACAAACTAATTAACCGGATCAAGAGAATGGTTGCTCGCATCGCCACTGGTCCCAGCCGTCTCCTAACGCAAGAAATATGGTTCGTCTCGAATGGCTGTCAGACATTCTTCAACTGAAAGGTCGAAGTAGATCTCATTCCAGTTCCCGGTATGACGCATGTACGCAAGATTAAACCTTTCATTTCCGATGTATCCCATTCTGGCGAACCGGAGTTCGAATGTGGGAGAGAGTGCATGAGGGCTGGGAGAGGCGTAAGTAGCGCAAAAGTAAAAATAGCTCTGGTACCATCTGGTCCAAATATCGATGATATAATTGATTTCCAGGTTCGTGGGCGGAGGTTTGATATATGCCGGCTTGAGATGTTTTTGAACCAACTCATCAGCTTTTGATCTGACACTTTCTTTCAAATGAGCAGGGACGGCAGGCTTGGGCTGTTTTCGAGGCGCCCAAACCCAAGTTTTTCGTCTCATGGACATGCTCGTCTCTTTCTATGTTTTTGTGAGTATACCGAATCAATTGTTGCTGGGATGGTAAGCTTAGCATGTGTGGATAAACAAGACAAATAAGGTGGAGCCTATCTCCAAGGTGTACGATCATTGCGCCACGAGATATCTAATGGGATTCAGAATGCTCACTTTAGGGTGGTCGGACGGAGCCACTTTTGTTCCCTGCGACCACGCTGTATTGACTTCCCCCAAGGAGAAAAACCGAATCCAGGGAATCAAGAAGATAGTGGACCGACGAACTTATGGTTCCAGGAGATGACAGGAAGCTCTCCTGAAATCCACGGAACTCATAGTCCCAATGGTGAAACGAGCCTTACGTCTCTCAATTCCAGCGAAGTACTTGCTGATGGACTCCTGGTTTGGTTTTCCGGCCCTGGCTCGCTTTGCGATGGGCCATATCCATATCATTTGCATGGCAAGAACTGAGCAAAATTTGCAGTAGTGCTATTTCTGGATACTTGCTCAGCATTCACATTTGGAGATCCTGGAAAATACTCCACCGACCACTTGCAAAGACGTCGCCATAATAAAATATATCGGGATTCACGGACGTTTCGATCTCAGTCGGTCTCTCATTATGAGGATCCATAAAACGGTTAGCGCTCCGAACAAGACTACGCCAAGTGATCCGACAAATCGCTTATCAGGTTCGAAATAAGCCATTAATCCACAACCAATACACATCGCGAACATAAATAATCCGCCAATCACGAGACTGCCAGTGTCATGATATTTAAAATTGTCCTTGATGCGTTCGTAATGGCTTGGTCTCTCAGGGGAAACAGCCATTCCTTTGGTCACTCTGGAGATCAAGACCGCATACACCACGAAACTCAGAGCGGCTAGAACCAGGGGGTAAACCCAATTGGGAAGTTGAAAACACACTACCATCGTTAAAAATAGTCCAACCGAGAAAGCCTTCAGTGTAGATCGCAAGCTAGAACGCTGTAATTCCGTGGTAACTTCGTAACCTTTACCGATGAAACCCCATGGAAAGAAGAGGGTCTTACCTGTCTTCGACTTCCTAAAGTACTGATCAACAATCGAATTTAGGAAACTCATTTGTGGTTAAAAACCTCCTGCCTCGCTTCAGAAGAGCACTCATCCTGATTTGGACCCGCATAGCCAACGTTGTGGGTAACCGCAACCATATTGAGCGGCCTGCCTTCTAATTTCCTGGCGAACAACAGGCCTGTCTCTCCCGCAGTGCTCACCACCACGAGATGCGAGAACCCTTCGTTCCAAAGCTCCGAAACAATTTGCAAACACCGAGCCGTGTTTTCCCGGCCGGGCCTCTCGAAATATTCAACCTGCCTGATCATGGTTCCTCCTTAAAAGAATGTTCACAACGCTGACCAATCCGAGCCCTTTTGTGTCCATGTCTAGAATTTGCCGGCAACCATATATCAGCTATCGACCTTCTCGTTAGCCACAATCTCGATTACAATTGTTGCGGAGACGGCGCTGAACTCCTTACATTTTGTTTCCAGCCCTGTTTTCTTGCATCTTTGGCGCTCTGTCTCCATGTTGAAGTCGCATCCAATCAGGTCAAAACAGTTGAGAGAGCCATATTGATTTTGAAAAGTGGCAAGGAATTCCTCAACTTTGCTGTATGTTTTGTCACTGGGCATGTCAGGGCTAACATTCGACCACGTGATCTTGAACGCTACTAATTCAGGAACTTGATCAGATTATGGCATATTCTGTATTGTGTGTTAAGGATGTCTTATCGATCCCAATGGAGGTTCACGAACATGAGTAGAAAGGCAGCGATACCTATAGACATCAGGGAAGTGGTCGATCGGATCGTGGCAGATTTCAACGAGAATTTCCTTAGGTCAAATTTTGCGGAACACGACAATGAGGCGAGCAATGGGCAATGTGACTAAATTTATTTTAAACTTTTGGCGAGTAGGCGCATGGGGTACGATTCGCCTGCCGGATGGCCGCGGCATTTTTTTCCCCTGGCTTACCGGGGTTGCTTACATTGTGCCCTCGGACAAAATATTTCATGCGATTCGCCGAAGAATGATTCTATGGAAGATTACCATAGTTCCGGTGGGGCTGTTTCTGGGACCCATTTTTTGCATGATTTTATTAAAACATTTCCATCTCTGGGAAGTAACACCGTTTTCAGTCTGTGTTGTGATCTCGACGTGCCTATTTCCAATGATATTATCCTACGTCCGATGGGCAAAAAAGGTTACAAGGAACCTCGAACCTTTTGTTGAAGAAGATCTGGATACAGCAATCGATCTAACTTGCCGGGAAATTCAGAAACGGAACGTTGCTCTAAAAAGCATGTTTTCTTGCTACGTCATAGCATTATTGTCCGTAGGTATGTCAATTGGGTCGGCGTGGATGCTTATCGACGTATCTGGGAATCCTGGCAACGGCGAATCCCTTCTTGTCGCTGTTCTTGGCATATTGCTCGGTGTGGGAGGTCTTATCGTTAGTATAATCTACATCAGGCTCAAGAGAAAAATGCCGAACCAGGACTTCTTCCAATAGCGTCCTAATTTTAATTGGGTAATATGCAAAATACATCAGTCAGATACTCATGCCGAAAGAGAGTAATCTTCAAACCCCATTTCTTAGAATAGAGGAGACTACCATGAAAAGAATATTCGGCGGTATCATGATGTTATGCGTAACCTTGTTTCTTTTTCCGTCTATTGGCTCAACCCAGTCTGTGGCACAGGGTGGTACGATCTTAAGGTGAGCGGAAACATTGCAATCCAAGGCTCAATCTAAGACGGATACCGAGAATGCGTTAAAAAAATATGAAGAGGCCCTCGGAATATTTGACAAGGTGGGGGACCGACAAAGAAATAGGGGATACGCTGAACAAAATCGGGCGGATCTATATGCTTTGGGGCCAATATCCCAAGGCTCTAGAATATTTTGAGCACGCTCTGGGGCTGAGCAAGAAGGTAGGTGATAGTGGCGTTTAGGTTTCAACCACTAACAACATCGGCGGTGTTTACTTCTATTTAAGCCAATATTCGAAGTCGCTCGAGCATTATGAAAAGTCCTTAGCACTAGCCAAGCGGGTTGGCCTTGTTAAACAAGAAGGGGAGACGCTAGACAGCATGGGGCTTGCGTACGTTTCCATGGGGCAATATCAGAAGGCTGTTGAATATTACGATATGGCACGCTGGCCATAATGCAGAAGGTTGGCGATGTGAAAGGTCAAGGGGACACTTTACTGAGTATGGGCGGTCTATATGCAGTGATGGGAGAGTATGTAAACGCCGAAAAGGCGCTTGTGCTGTTTTTCTGGGCCTCCTTTATACTGGTTGGGGAGACAGGTTAAATTAAAAATCTTGTAATGGGGGCGAACTGATGACACAATGTCAAGTTGACGTATGTTGAAAGGGGGCATCGTTTTTTCATTACTCTGGCTTAGCTGGTGTTGGTTCTCTTATGGCTTTCGTCTTGGGCTGGAGGGCCATAAGAGCCATTAAGACATCTAACGGAACACTTGTCGGGACTGGTGGCGCATTGTGGGGTCTGATAGTAGGTGGATTGGGTCTGTTCATTTTGGGTACCCTTAGTCATCGTAGGGATTTTTTTGGATCTTCGCGTAAGTGCGTGTCTGACATGTCAACCTCTCAACCTATTAATTCATATCTTGTAGTGTGAAGCGCATAGATATGAAGCATAAAAAAGGCCCTGTCTCGGAATCCGTATGCCTGTCGTTGAAGCGTCTTGATCTTATTGTTTGTCCCTTCGAGTGGACCAGTTGATATGTTGTGATCGTAGTAGGCGATTATTCCACGGCGATGAGTTCGTAGCGTATTGGCAAAGTCCTTGAGCATTTTGATACCGGAGGCCTCGGCCGGGTCGATCCAGTCCTGCAAGTGATTTTCCGCTGTGGCTTTGTCCGGCTGAGACCAAAGAACTACTTTTTTTGATGCGCAATCAAGGTCAAAATTGATCCGTTTCGCGCTGTCTAACACTGTAATCGTTGTGGTTCGTATCCGACAATGGTTGATTCTCTGGAAATGGGGACACAAAAAACGATACTCGAAGAACCACATTTAGACCACGAATTACGTAAAGAATCTTGGAATCCTCGATTAGCTACAAACCCCACTTGTATTGTCCAAACTGTTTGGAATCCATGACCTCCGGAGGAATCTCGACATCTAAAATCCCATGCTCTTGGACAACCTTGATTCGGATATCATCACCAGGAACCGTAATTTCTTCTTCTCTAGGGATTTCTTTTCCATTCTCGGTGCGAAAGAACTTTATGACTTTCATCTCTCTGAGAACCTTGCCCTGAGCATCGAGGTTTTGAGCCTTCACTACCACGTTGTTTTTATCGTCGATCCATACTAGTCGGCCCGCTTTTTCTTCAGGGCGTGAAATAAGTATAACCAAACATTGTCTATCCCCTATCTTTTCTCTGCGCAACAAGGTCTCCTCTTCTCCTCGTAGGGGGATGAGACCCTGAATATCTGCAACTATCAGTCCGCTCCCCGCTAAAGTTGTAAGACGATTTTGCGGTCCTATGTTGATTATTTTTTTCGATGCCGGATCCCACATGAAAGCATTGAGATCTTTGTCTCGCTGGAACTCAAATAGATAGCGGAATCCTTTCTGCTCTTCAGGTTCCTCAATGGCAATGAAAATATTTGTCATGTCTGGTTGAGATTTTCCCATGATCCACATAACATATGTCGAACCAGCTTTATTGCCCTTTACGGTGGTTGTTGAAAGGACGCCTCGGAAACTTACGCCGAAATTCTGCTTCGTGACTCTCTCCAGTACCTCTCTCGCATCTTCAGCGGACAAACAGGCAGGGAAAACAACCGCTGAAAAGCCTAAGACCAGGCTAAGGAAGCATTTTCGTGTCCAAATCACGTTACACCCCCATATTCACCGACACAACTTCTATGATCTTGTGAAAGCATGCCATAGTTAATTTGACCTTATCCGCTGCTAAATTCATCAGGTAAGAAAATACCGATTTTTTTGAAACAGTGTTAGGTCAATCAGTCCAATGTGTTCGTCAGTCGGGCGGTATCCTCATATTCTTGATTTGCGCCGCTCCATTGTGAGAAGGATTGCTGGAAGGGTTACCAGACTCAGGAAGACCGAAGCCGCAGTCCCTATCAGCATAGCCCAACCGAGAAATTCCAGAGGATAGTGTCTCGACGTCAGTAATGCCACAAATCCCAAAACATTAGTTGTGGAGATAAAAAGAATTGGCCGAGTGATGTGTTCCATTGTCTTTATTACGGAAGGCGCAAGTCCTTGCACGCTTCCCATTACGACATGGACCCCATTGTCCATGCTAAGTCCGAATATTAGAGGTGCCACGGCCACCATGCTATTTGGGAGCCCATTTCCAATATATCCCATCACGCCGAAGACCGATGCGAACGCCCCCAGCATTGGCGTCAGGCTGAGCGCTACCATTGTAGGATGTCGGAAAAGTGCAAAAAAGAAGATAATTACCGTAACAACAACTAATAGGCCTAACCGGAAGACCTCTGAATTCGTGTTCTGAATGTATTCCGCCATGGCCTGTCGCGGACTGCACGTGTTGACCTGAACAGGCAGTCCTGTCATTGCCGTTGTTATTTGCTTGTGAGTTTCGTTCATTTCCTCACTGTTCAGAACATGTCCGCTGAAGAGTATTCTTGTTAGGAAACGATAGTTGCTCCCGACCCGGGCGATGTATTCCTTGATTTCCTGGCCTTCGAGTTGAGTGTCTTTTTGAGTCGCTAATGTCGCTTTGAGTTCTTCGAGAAGAAAGTGAAGCTCGTCGAATGATCGTTTCATCGTTTCAGCGGAGGTTTGAGACAGCATGGAGTTAGCAACAAGCTTCATAAACGTAGCTTTAAGTTCCGGCCATTGATCGAGAATTCGAGACACTAGAGCCAGGTTTGCCTGTCGCTCAAACGCCGGCGCCATAATGTGAGAGACACTGTCAAACAAAACTATTTCATGGTTCCTTTGTTTCAGTTCTCTCAAAATATGGTCCACTTGCCGTTGTATTGTAAGTCCCTCATTTAAATCGGGAGCATCAAAAAAGAGCAGAGTGGGCTGGGAGAAGTCGACCCCAAATTTACCAGAAATCCACTTAGCCGTTGCTGTTGAGTCCATGTCGCGAGCATAGGTGGCCTTGAATAGGTCTTTCTCATAAGACACTAGCACAGATCCAAACAGCAAAATAGCAAGAACAACGCCCGATATGAAAACCGTCATCCCGGGCATCTTTCTGAAAACTCGAGCAAATGAGCCTATGCGTGGGCGCATCCTGGGATAGTATGACTGTTTCGAGTTTGCGAGCAGCGCCACAATTGCCGGAAACAGGAATAAACTCGCAACCAGGGTGAGAATCAAACCGATTGCGCCTATGTAACCCAGTTGGAACAGGCCAGTGTCGCGGGAAAGGCAAAGGCAGAGGAAAGCCAGGATGTTAGTGACAGCTCCAATTACCACCGGGGGGCCCGTTTGCTCGCATGCAATTGACGAGGCTTTTACTGGCGAATATCCTCTGTCGATTTCCTCTGTGAATCGTGACCACAAATGGACTCCGTAATCGGTCCCGAGGCCGAAAAGCACTCCTGAAACTGACATCACCAAGGGGTTGATTTCATCGTGCGCCAAGAAAATGAGGCCGTAATTAGGCCCAATTCCGGCTGCTATGGGAATAAAGAGGATAGCTGTGGCCCAGAGACTGCGGTAGAACGCCAAAATGAACCCTAAGCAGAGAATCACGGAAATGATCAAAATCTTCCAAATCCCCTCCTTGAGAAGTTCGTACGACTCGTCCATGAACGCAAGTCTACCGGTCAAGAGCCAACGCATATCAGACTTAGCTGATTCAGTGATTCCGGAACAGTTATTCATAAAGGCCGGTAACTTTTCGGACAATACCGCCTTTACTTGCTTCAGAAGCTCCGCAGTCCGAACGACATCTACTTCTGAGAATTTCGGAGTAATGTTAAGGAGATATATCCTCAGGTCCGGAGACGAAAACAGTAAATGTTCGTTTCCGAGAAATTGGCGTAAGAACTTGGGAGTGGCTCGAGACTTAGAATCAATTTCAGTTTGTTGCGATTCATTTGTTACGCTGCTCCCTCCGTCTTCCTGGATCTTTGATTCCCACATGAATCGATCCAGCCCTACGGGGTCTCGGAGTATCTTCAGAAAAAGTATTGGGTATTTGTTTTGAAAGGTCCACAGCAGATTGAGGTTTTTTTTAAACGTCTCTTTAATCCCATCGGGGTTCAGCAATTCCCTCAAGTTTTCACGCTGGCGTGCGTCCATCCCGGTGAGGAAATTATTTCGAAGTTCATCGACCTGATCTGAGTCTTCAGGATCCAAAAGACGGAACCTGACTAATTTTACGCCAGGAATCTGTTTCAGTTCTTTAGAGAGCGAATCAAGCGTCTTGACAAAGGAGTCACCTGGTGGTTCAGGCAATTCTATAGCTATGGTCAACAAGTCGCGGTCACCAAATAAAGCAATTTGTTCAACCAGGAGTTGTGTGACAGGGAAAGTTTGGCCAGGTTCCGGTATGAGGCTGGGACTAGTCCTGATGAACGGCAAAGAGGCAAAACCAGCCATGCTGATCAACAGAAAAAAAACGATTATGATGCGCGGATGGGAACTGGAAGTCTTGTGTATCCATCGAAGAATTTTAACTAGCATGTTCATAGCGGAGTTTTCTCGAGGGTTTGGCCCAGCCCCACAGCCGTGAGGGAGGGGAACACTTCCGCGAGAGAAGCGATTTGAAACTCACACATAAACAACCGGAAACCCATCCCTAATTGCTTGACTATCAACAGACAGACGTAATCACAAGGATTTTAGCAAGATCTTCATTCCAGTCTCAACCCCCATAGTAGCAGACCTTTCTAGGCGTTGCTTGGGCCGTAATTCATCAAAACTTGCCTCCCATCTTTTGAACATACCCAGTTAACTCCGCATAACCTTTTCCTGTAACTTCTCTTTTACCCATTCGCCCAGAAACATTTACGGGTCCTTCCCAATAGTCGACATTCCAATATGGTCTTGTGTGCAATTCGTGGTTTTTTATGTAAGGTTTTACGAAGAGTTCCGCGTTTTTTTCGGCAAGACTGATGCGCCACTCAATAGGATATCGTCCGCCAGTTTCGGGGCTAACCCAAAAATCCAAAGGTTCGACCTTAAATTCATGAGATTTGATCCCTTGTGAACTCCCATCTGGAAAGACCATAGTTCCATAGGACACTTGAGCCTGATCTAAATTGCTGGAACGAACCAGCGTCACCATGATCTCGGAATCGTCATCTAAATTAAGACTGAACCAGTCCCAACCTACAATATCCTTTGGAAAAATAGAGGAACCGAACTCGCGATCCAACCAACTCTTTCCTTCAACTCTGGAAAACTCGCCCCTCCATTTGAGCGTGCCTTTGGCTTTCAAAGAAGTTACCGAATAATGGTATGAACTCCCTAACTGATGGTTGTCTTTGAACGATAATCCACTCATTCCGTTAAGCACAGGGGGCTTTCGAGGTTCCATTTCAAGGTCTAACCCAAAGTCCGCCTGTCCTGCTATGAGGCTAATCTTACCGTCATTTTCTTCAATATTCCAACGCCCCAACCAAACCACGCGGCCTGTATCCTTAGCTCCTGCATATCCAAAAAATGGATTTCCCCAGTCTTCAGTGAAATGAAACTTGGATTCGTTCAGGTTGGTTATAACCAAGTGGCCTGCGTATCCATTCCAAGGCAGCTTAATTCCGAATTTCTCAGTGAGCTTGAACACTGGTCTGTGCCTAAATATAGCGCACTGGTAACCCCATTCCATTCCTGTCTCAGATTTCAGATTTCCTGAAATATACCACCATTCGGTCTGGAATTCCGGGTGGTTTCCATGATCTCTCGGGAATGAGAAACTGCGATTCTTTTCAGCCTTTATTATCGATCCACTGACGGACAAGCACAAGGTCACAGGTATGAGGGAAATCAGAAGCAAGATTCCGATAGCCTCAACTCTCCTACGTCTTGACATGAAACCAAACCTCATCGATCTAGCCCTTGATCAAGAATGCCGGAAGTGAAAGATTGAAACATGTTTTTCAATTTCTGATGACTGAAATTCGCGTAAATTATAGCAATTCTGAAAATAATGTGAATTACATGAAATACTCTTGCGACTTGCAGGCGACTCAAAAGTATTCATTTTTTGTAGTGAGGGCCACTGAACATTATAGCTGAACGTCTGTCTGTGGCAATTTTGTCGACATTTGAATGTCTTACATCCAACCTATGATAAAAGACCACAAGAGTTTGGTGTCAGAGAAATTGCCGCTGGTAAGCCAGAAAATAAAGATCTGAAGAATAATTTGCATGAATACCGTAGTCGAAGCGATTACGAGAGGTCCAAACAGAGCGGTCTCAATCCTTGAAGAGTGCGTCTTGGCGAGTCCAACGGTGAGAACAACAGCGTACCACACCGGGCCTATGGAATTACCAATAAATGGCATCATGTATGCTATTTGGGTAGCTTGGGAGTAGAAGAAAACTCTCCAGGTTGCTCGGAATCCCTGATAATTCTGGCATAGCCGACGCAAACATAGATGGCACCCAACTACCTGAACCATAGAACCTACCAGGACAATGGAAACGCCTTTGAATAAATCTCTTAATTCAAATTGTCCGAGGAAAAAACTCTTTCGAATGTTTGATGACTGAGAGGATAGATCTCCCATGAACCAGTCTTTGACCAACTGAAAAAATTCGACCCCTAAAAAAGCAACTATTGCAGTTATCAGGGCAAACAAAAACGGTTCCCGATAAGGTCCATCGGGTGGAAGCTTTGAGAAAAAGGAACCTGAATCGAAGAGAATTTCCTTCAGTGTAACCCAGTAGGCTGAAACGGGCTTCCGCTGACCATTACGATCCCAAACGCAATCATTCAGGGAATCTACATCGAAACCTTTCTCATTTGGTATTTCAGATTCGTCGTCGTTCCCATGCATTTCTTTCCCCCAATTCTGGTTAGAGCTTTAATAAACTATTAACCGATCTCATACTAACACCACTGTGGCCTTGTAATCAATCAGCTTTCCAAAATCCACTGAATCTTTTACGTGCGATTGATTTTCGCAGTTTTTGGATCTATGGTCTGAAGGTCTGAGACAGTTGAGCTTGGCTTCTAGCGATTCAGGATTACGATTTAGAGCGTCAATAATCCGCTAAAACGTTTTAGTCGAACTTAAAAACCCACGTGCTCTGCACGTGGTCAGAGTCTGAAGGCTCTGCCGTAAGACAGCTCACCTGCCAAACCAAGAATCGAGTTGTTCTCTCAACTTCGAGAAATTGATAAGTAGATGAGCCGGTTTTGCAACCAATCATGGACTATAATGCACCTCAAATGTCACAGCTCATGAATTCCGAAATGGGATTTCTTTGCATTGGTTTCAAGATCAAGAGAGCTGTTTGTTGGGATCACCCCTCAGTGTGGGACAACCGTTTGGCCCCCTTGTATGGGGGCTAAGCAAAGCCACGTGCTCTGCACGTGGATGTTTACTAAAGTTCCTTCCAAATGAAGACACCTTTGGCTTGATAAATGCATAAGCCGTTTGTCAGGATTTTGTCGATCTCCACGCATCATAGATTGAGAGAGTGGTCGATAAATCCCGAACATTTTAGGCCTCAAAATGTTGAACATAAAAAATGGGAGCTTAGTTGGGCAATAAACTCGGAAAAATTAGTTTCGGCTGATGGAATTCAGGGGATTGACACCGTAGCAATATCAAGTTCTAGCGGTTCAGGTCTGATTTACAGAAACCCCAAGGTTCTGAAAATGGCTTCTGAATTTCCCTAGCCAAAATCTTGAATCCGACAAACGTTGTTTGAGAGTCGGAAAGGAGCGGAAAAGCTTTAAGATGCAACCACAAACAGCTCAATTTCAGAAGATACATAAAGCTAGAGTAGCCAAAAAGCTTTCGGAAAGAAGGCGTCATTATATCCCAATACAGCACTTCTGTAAGGGCAAGCTTCAACGTTTCCTGACGCAGATGCCTCCTGTCGCCGATATACATGACTGGAGCGCCAGATGCGAGCACCTTGAATCGGGATCCGTATGCAGGTTATTAGCGGACCATGATTTCATCAAACTTACCAATCCGAAGATTGCTAGATGTACTCTCCCGGAGCTGATTTTACTTTCTGAATGGTTCTTGGACGATTACTTGGGACCCTATTTTCGATCGCTGTTCGAACCGCCTCGATCCAACGGCAATGCCGGGCCCGAAAGCGCTTCTGAAGACCTTGAAAAATGTACAGAGCTTTCGATTCAGCAAGCAGCTAGTTATAGGGCCGCTCTGGAAGAAACCATAGAGATGGATCCTGATTACGGAAGAATTCTTCAAGAGCTAGAAGAATCTACACATGAATGGCCATGGGATAACACCCCTCTGAATTGGTTCAAACACATCGAGATTCAGGCCCACAAGCATGTCAGAAACCCTTGTGAAGACGAGAATACCGTGTGGAAGCTGCAATTATTATCGGTGGTTGGACGGGAGATGCGTCTTGAGAAATGTTCGCAAACATCAGACAGGTAGAGGTTGTACTAGCTACAGGCCAATGGTGGTAGAATCGACGAATTTAATGATGCACGATAATTCGACTGTATCCGAAAAGATAATTTGGAGGCTCATCACCTTATTGGCTAATGCCGTCGAGGAAGCTACCGACAAACCTCGTTTGACGAATAAACTTGAACGATTGCATTTAACCGCACCAGAATGGGTGCAACAAGGAACTAACGGAAATGAGCCGAGGGGAATTAAAGCCTCACGGCGTGGTGTCTCAACCAAAACTATTGACAGGGATAAGCAGGACCTAGCAAAGATATTCAAGCGATTTAGGAACAGTGATCCTGAGTTGCAAGGACTGTTTATGCAACTGGAGATGACTGAGGATCTGTTTTTAAATGTCTCGGGAATTGGTGATTCGCATTCCAGATACTGAAAGGCCGATAATGTTGCATGACGAACAACATCGACGACACATTTGACGATCCAGAAATTCTCGAAGCCATGTTTCGGAAGGCTGGCGAAGGAGATTCTCTTAAACAATGGAAGAAAGAACTAGAGGATGGCCGCCACCCTAGTCCGCAAATTTTCATTGATTACGCTAACAAAAAACTCGACGATATAACGAGAATTGAATGGTTTGAACACATCTCCCACTGCCCGAGATGTTTCTAAAGAAGTTTATTCCACTAGGGAGAAGTCGAGAAGGTTTGAAAAGCTTAAAGGAAGAACTTCCCGTCAAACAAATGATTGGAAACAACGATTGATAGAAATTGAGTCCTCAAATAAAGTCTGTTTCGGATTATTGAACAGGGATCTTTTGCGTGAAATAGATTCCAAGGAATCTCTCGGCCCTAACACAACTAAGCCTCAATCTGTATTTGAGGCATCCTCAACATCTTTCGAAGAGCTGTCATTTAAGCCCGGAAATACTGTTGCGCTCAAAATTGTAGTCCCGAAAGATAGTTATCTTATAGCCTTTACATACACCAATCCTGATTCCATAAGACTTATATTTCCAGCCTCAAAAGAAGACGACCTCTTAATTTCATCTGGGATTTGGAAAAAGCTAGTCTTTAGTCCGCCAAGCCGATCTGATACTTTTTTCTTGAAGGTAATCTGTACATCACAAAAAATTCTAGATCCCAGTTCGCTGAATTTCAAAGCTCCAATAGCGCCGGGCAAGTTAAGAGTTTTGGTCAATGATTTGAGCCGGCTATCTGACGAGGATCTGGCCACCGGAATCTGCAAGATCACTATTCAGGAAACTAAGTCTGGTATGCCAAGCTAGAAAAAACTAAGAATTCGTTTCTGTCCAAACTATCCTGGATTTTATAATCGAAGCACAGTCTTGGCGTTGCCAAGACGATAAATAACCCAATAATCAATTTCCTTTGCATTGAATGGTCCTTGGGTAAATTCGGTTTACGTCAGACAAGTTTATACCGCCCTGATTCTTGGTCCATTTCCATCGTAACACATTTAGCTTCAAGTGCTTTTAGTAATTTGTCAGCTGACCGGATCATTTTGGAACCGTCATCTTTTATATATTCTTCCAGGACGAGCTTTGACCTTCTTTCAAATGAAGCATTGTCTACATAGTCATATTAAAGGTCTAGGAAAAAAGGACACTGGCTTAAGTGCATAAGCTGCTCTAAACTTAGAAAAATAGAAGGAGCGGTGAAAAATGGCTAAAGGAAACAGAAAGAATCACGGGTCAGCGTTCAAGGCCAAGGTGGCGTTGGAGGCAATTAAGGAGCAACATACACTTTCTGAGTTAGCGGATCGTTTTCAAATCCACCGGAATCAGATAGCTCTGTGGAAGAAACAACTTCTTGATCGAGCTGAGGAGATATTCGCTAAGGAGAAAGCTGGTGAGAGTGATTCAGGCGTTAAGGATCTCCATGCCAAGATTGGCCGGTTAACGATGGCGAATGATTTTTTATCAGTTGCGCTCGGTCGCATCGGGGATACGAGCGCAAAACGCTGATCATGAGAGATCATAATTTGCCGATTGTCAGACAGTGTCGGATTCTTCAGCTTGCCCGGTCAGGTGTTTATCGTCAGCCTGTTCAGGACAGGGATAGTAATCAGGAGATAAAACGGTCAATAAAAGAGATTCACGATCTTCATCCATATTATGGAAATAGACGAATGTGTGATGAGTTGCGAGAGGGGCTATAACATAGGCCGATGCGCTGTCAGGACGCTGATGCGCAAGATGAATATTAAGCCGATATACAGTAAACCTTGGCTGTCCAAGAGTAATCCGGACCACAAGAAGTATCCTTATCTTTTAAAGGGCTTGGAAATTAAGCACGCCAATCAGGTCTGGGCGACAGATATAACCTACATTCCAACGGCCAGAGGTAATTGTTATCTGGTCGCTATCATAGACTGGGCGAGTCGTCTAATGCTGTCGTGGAGGTTGTCTAACACGATGGACACGACTTTCTGCCTGGGTGCGCTTCATGAAGCGATTGACCGATACGGGACCCCTGAGATTTTCAACTCAGATCAGGGTAGTCAGTTCACATCTGCGGAATTCACTAATTCTCTTATTTCTAATGGTATCAAGATCAGCATGGACGGAAAAGGTAGATGGGTTGACAATGTCATTATCGAACGGGCATGGAAAAGCGTCAAATATGAGGAAGTCTATCTCAATGCTTATGAATCTATAACAGAGGCCAGGGACGGTCTGAAAGCCTATTTTGAGTTTTACAATTATGAGCGCCGTCATCAAGGTCTTGACGGCAGGATCCCATATGAGGTTTACTCGGGTACCATACCCAAACAAAGGTCAGCAGCATGAACAAGCGGCTTGCACTTAAAAGTCACGCTCAACTGTCCTTATCCGTTAGACCATTTTAAATTCACGTCGTTTACTCCGTTAACAGCAACCTTGAGGACATAGCTCATGACTGATTACCAAAAAACTGAAGAAGGCATTCCGCCCAAGATGTCAGATGTGTCGCTTGGGATGAGTGAAGAAAGGTATCGGCTACTAACGGAGAACATGACGGATGTTATCTGGCAGACTACCCCGGACTTGATCATCACATACGTCACCCCGTCGGTAAATAAAGTTTTGGGATACGAGCCACAGGAACTTATCGGAGTCCACTTAACGAATTTATTGATACCAACAGCTAGGGAACTCTTTCGCAACCGGTGTCCTGAAATTGTGCGGCAACTGGCGGAACACAGAGAAATTGGGAGAGACGCATACGCAGTAGAACAAATCCGGAAAGACGGGACAACTGTATGGACTGAAGTGGTCACAGCCCCATTTCTAGACGGTGCCGGAAAATTCAGCGGATTTCAGGGTGTAACCCGGGATATCTCCAAACGCAAAGAGGATGAGGAGATGTTGAGGGCGAGTGAAGAAGAATTCTTTAAAGCATTTATGCTAACCCCTGACGCCATCGCAATTTCTAGGCTTAGTGATGGGGTTATCATTATGATTAATGAGGGTTTCACGGAGATCCTGGGTTACGAAGCCGAAGAGATTGTCGGAGGAACTGCGGCAGAACTAAATATATGGAATAACCCAGAAGATCGAAATGCAATAATTGATGAACTAAAAAATAAAGGGGTAGTGAATAACTTCGAGACCAGTTGTCGGACCAAAAACGGACAGATTCGATACGGCCTGGCATCAGCCACTATTGTTGAACTTTACGGAACAAAACATAGTGTTATTGTCGTAAAAGATCTTACAGATCGGAAACTTTCACAAGATGCCCTACGACGAAGCACAGAAAAGTTTGGCAAAGTATTCTTCCAAATCCCTGACGCTATAGTGATTACCAGGCTGGCTGATGGAATAATCGTGTCTGTAAATGAAGGCTTGAAACGATTCCTTGGGTATAGGCAAGACGATGTCACTGGGAAGACTGCTTTACAAGTAAATATGTGGGCTGACCTTGAGGATAGGAATAGGTTGGTGAAGGAATTAAAAGCTGAAGGCGAGGTTACCAACTTTGAAACTAGTTTTCGTACTAAGGATGGTGATATTAGGCGTGGACTTCTGTCGTCTTCTATCATAACGTTGGATGGTGAGAAACATATTCTTAATGTTGTAAGGAATATTACCGAACTCCAGCATGCGGAGGAGGATCTGAGGGCAAGTGAACGCAAATACCGTTTGCTATTCGATAATGCGCCAATAGGTATACTTCTGGTTGACACAGAAGGAAAGATTCTAGAAGCCAATCGTCACATCATCTCAATATTTGGATCTCCAGCGCCAGAGGCCACGAAGTTAATCAACATGTTAACCTTTCCGCCTGTTGTGGAAACTGGAATTTCAGATCTCTTTAGAACTTGCTTGAACAAGAGCAGACAAATTGACACCGAAGTTTTCTACACGAGCAAATGGGGAAAAGAAATTTGGCTACGTATCATCCTTTCCCCAAAGTTAGATGAGCAAGGACATGTCGAAGGATGCCTGGCTGTGATGGAAGATGTTATGCCTCGTAAGCTGGCCGAAAAGGCTCAAAAGGAAAGTGAAGAAAAGTATAGGGCGCTCATAGAAACTACCGATACAGGCTATTTAATTCTTAACTCCGAAGGCAAGGTAACTGATGCAAACAGTGAATATCTAAAACTTTCGGGTCATACGACATTAGATGAAATAATCGGGAGAAGCGTGGTCGAATGGACCGCCGAACATCACAGAGAGAAAAACGCCGCCGAAGTCGAAAGGTGCATGCAGCAAGGACATGTCCGCGGCTTAGAGATTGACTATGTAGACCAAAAAGGGCAAATCACCCCAGTTGAAATTAATGGGACTGTTTTGAAAATCGGGCAATTCTCCCAAATATTGGCTCTGTGCCGAGACATAACTTGGCGCAAAAGGATCGAGGAGGAATTAAGGACGGCTCAACACCAACTAGAAGCTAGGGTGAACGAACGTACCAGCAAACTGCTAGAGGCCAATGAAAGGCTTCAGATGGAAATTGGGGAGCGCCTGCGCGCAGAACGAGAGTTGCGGGAGAATCATAACAAGTTGGAGCTTGCTCTTGCGTTGGCCTCCCAGCTTCGCACCCAGGCTGAAGCGGCAAACAGCGCCAAAAGTGAGTTTCTGGCGAATATGAGCCATGAGTTGCGCACGCCATTGACGGGGGTTATCGGTTTTTCCGATCTGCTTGGGAAACAGTTTTACGGTAAACTGAATGAAAAACAGTTGGGATATGTAGGGGAGATTTCGGAGGCGGGGCATAATCTTCTGACACTCATCAACGACATATTGGACCTGGCCAAGGTCGAATCCGGAAAAATGGACATAAAAGTGTCCAACATTTTCATGAACGAATTGTTGGAACATTGCCTTCTTATGATCAGGCAAACGGCTGTGAAAAGAGGATTGAAGTTGGATCTGAGAGTTTCTGAAGACCTTTCTGAAGAAATTATTCAGGCCGATTATGTTAGACTCAAACAGATTATTATGAACCTGTTATCTAATGCGGTAAAGTTTACCCCTTCGGGTGGGACAATTCGACTGGAAGCTGAAAGGCAAGAGCAAGCTATTCAAGTTAGCGTATGCGATACTGGCATCGGAGTGAAACCGGAAGATCAAGAACGGATATTTGACGCTTTCGAGCGTTTGGATTCTTCTTTTGCACGTCAGGAACCGGGGACCGGTCTCGGACTAGCGTTGGTTCGTAAACTCGTTGAGCTTCAAGGAGGCAGAATCTGGATCGAAAGTAAAGGAGAAAGGATGGGCAGTACGTTCAGGTTCACCTTCCCCTTGTTTCTGGCGGAAACAGATATAGAAGCTCGACATCCTCCTGAGTTCGTAAGTTCCCCGTCACTCCCACAACCCTATCTCCCAGGTCAAGAAAATAACCGTCCCAAAGTTCTCGTAGTTGAAGATAATGAATCCAACATGAAACTTATCACAGATTTACTTGAAGCCACCTTTTACGAAGTTATACGAGCGTCTTCTGCGGAGGAAGCGATAAAAACAGCCGAGACCGAAAAGCCCGTTCTTATTCTGATGGACCTCTCTCTGCCAGGTATGGACGGATTGAATGCCACTAAAGTTCTAAAAAGAAAAACAGCTACAGCCCATATCCCTGTAGTGGCCCTAACGGCTCACGCCATGAAGAAGGACAAAGAGAGAGCCATAGAGGCTGGCTGTGACGCATGTATATTCAAGCCCATAGACACGAAGACATTTTACCAAACTTTGGAGGACTTAGTAGCAACCCCCTAAAGTCCTAGCGGAAAGAATTTCGTGAAAGGTCCATTCTCCTTGACACGAAACAGGTTAATACTCGATTTTCATCAAGAATAGTAGCTACAGGTGGCATAATTTCGGAGAGCGGTTTTCATAAGGATCAAAATAATGTCTCCCCACGGTTCAACCAAATTCAAAAACACTAACTCGCTGAACGGAATCAAGCAACAATCCTTCGCCTGAGTCCGAAATCCAGCCCAGCCTATTCAAATGAAAACTTAGGCCGTCCTGAAAACCGCCATAAGAGAAATGAAAAGGCAAAAGAGATGACGGTTTTCTTTGATGTGCATTGGCAGATAATTCGGTATCATGCAAAGCTGTAGAGCAGGCTTTTCTTTTAATCGGAAAAAGAATGCCTCGGGCAATTGATAGACTTTGTGCGGTACAGAGGAGTACGGTATGAGACTGTCAGATGAAGACTGTGAATCTCTTGGGTATGCAAAGAACCTGCTTGAAAATCCCACGCTGGCCGCCAGGATCACAGACCTGATCGGCAGGCCTATCGAAGCCGGAATTAAGATGCTCCCACAGGGCTGGGCTGACATGGTAAATAAGGCCACTACGATTTCACTAGAAAAGGCTCTTGACGTTGCCTTGTTGACGCTTCACGACAGGCCGCGAACGGAAGCGTGGGAGAAACTACATAAGCTCGCTGTTACCGCAACTGGTGCAGGAGGCGGTGCATTTGGGTTTGCTGCATTGCCCTTTGAGTTACCGGTCTCGACGACAATTATGCTTCGCTCTATTGCTGATATAGCAAGAAGCGAGGGCGAACGGCTCCACGTAATCGAGGCAAAGCTTGCCTGCCTTGAGGTGTTTGCTCTTGGTGGGAGAAGCGCGAGTGATGATGGGAATGATGCTTCTTATTTCTTTATTCGGGGGCTATTTGCGAAAACAGTGTCACAGGCAGCTAAGTATATCGCTGAAAAGGGCCTCGCTACCAAAGGAGCGCCAGCGTTAGTGAAGTTCATTGCCCAAATTGCAACCCGTTTTGGGGCAAGTGTTTCTCAAAAGGTTGTAGCTCAAGCAGTACCAGGTATCGGTGCGGTAGGGGGAGCCATCATAAACTTACTCTTCATAGATCACTTTCAAAGCATGGCGCGGGGCCACTTTATCGTTCGAAGACTCGAACGGAACTATACGCCAGAGTTGGTTCGGAAAGAGTACGAAACGCTATAGCTTTTCCTCAATACATAAATTTGTCCCAGGAATCCCTCAGACGCAATCTTAGCCACTGTCAAAACAGGGGAAGGCAGAAAAGTGTGCATGCCCCGAGGTAATCACGGCTCTCCGTGGACTTTGACAGATTTAGAGAATAAGTTTTTATTCGCTTGCGAGTCAAATTGTGGTAGGGACTTCTCGATGTTCGGGAACGTTAATTGAGAATATCACCCTGGAATGAATCAAACAGTAGAAAAAATATGGAGTCATAATGAAACGATTGCCACAAAATGCTGACCTCACCAGGTTAACTCTAGTTGAGAAAAGCACAATTAAGAAATGCATGAGTAAGTTTTGCATTCATGACATGGAGTCTTGCCCATGCAATAGCCGCAAAGATTCCTCGAAATATTGTGAGAATTACGCTCACATGGTCAAAGTCTACGCCAAGATCCGTCAGCCGGACCTGTTCACGCCTGTCGAGCACGTCGCTTAAAGAATATATCCCAGAGATCACAATTCACTGTTTCAATAATGTGGGACAAGATGCCTGCAACGGGCCGACGGTCTCATGAGTTACGGGATGATAATTTGTGAGGATGATCGGCTCCTAGGCAAATTTTCTATGGTGGAAGATATTTTTCGCATCGGCCTTGGTGTTCTTCGCCAGGGCTTTTTTTATTATTCCCGCCGGCGTCAATGATTGCCTCTTTCATAACTTCGCTCAATCGCTTGATTCGGTATTCTTCCTTAAACGCTTCTGACTTGGTCAATTCGCCGGTGGACCAGGCCAGAATCTCGTTCTTGTATAACGCGAACCAACGCCCCGATTATGCTCAAGCAATCGGCGTTCAATGTCCGTTGTCGTTCCGCAGTAGAGACTGTTGTCAGAACATCTAAGCAGATAAACACGCCAATACATCAATCAACTTCCTGAATTAACGAGCTAAATAGGTTTTCCATTGAGGCGTTGACACCCGCCTTCCACCAATCCAAAATCGCAACCATTAAATCATTAAACGAGCCGGGAGGTATAGATGAAAGCGTATAGTCAGGTTGATTTGATTGCCATGAGGGGAATGCTTTGCAAATTGGACTGCCCCGATTTTCAACACGTTGGTCAGTTCGGAACAGATGAACAAGTGATAGACATGTCTGGCCGGGTAGTGTTGTCAGGCCAGGCTCTTTTCGACGTAAAAGCCCCTATGGACCGTGAAGTAAATTGCTGATAGCCGTCATCACAAGAGCGACATCATAAAATTATTTACGTGATTTACCTTAAACCAGTTTGATGGATGTTCTGGCCCGCTGTGTGGTATAATCAATAACCTATTCAAACAACGTTATTTTACCGTATCTGTCCATCGCAGTTACTATCGACAGTAAAGCTTGAGTCTTCCAGTGAGTTAACGGTCCCGACCGTCGTCTGGGCAACCAATCACTGTTTCTTCTCGTCCTTCTCCAGCTCTCCCAGAATATCGTCCGCAATCTCCGGATACAGTTTTCTCATGCAGTCAGGACAAATGCCGTGACTGAATTGGGCTTCCGAGTGATCGCTTATGTATTCTTCAATCTGGTTCCAATAACCCTGGTCATCCCTTATCTTCTTGCACGAAGCGCAAATAGGAAGAAATCCGCTCAGTTTCTTGACTTCGGAAAGAGCTTTCTGAAGGTCGCTAATTAGTTTCTCCCTCTCTTCCTCCAATTGTTTACGTATGGTGATGTTTTGCAACAGCGCTACGGTATAGTCCACGGAACCGTCGGGTTTGCGGACACAGCTCACGGATAAAGTGGTCCAAAAGATACTCCCGTTTTCTCGGATGAAGCGTTTTTCCATGGAGTAGGTATCTATTTCGCCTGCCAGCACCTTGTTAAATTGGGCCACATCGGCGGCCAGGTCATCAGGATGCGTCAATTCAGCCCACGTCATACAGCTCAGTTCCTGTTGGGAATATCCGAACATATCGCATAAAGCCGGATTTACCTCTAACCAGCCCTTATCTAATGACGTGATAGCAATGCCGACCACCGGAATCTCAAAATAGCTGCGAAGACGGGCCTCGCTTTCTTTCAAAGCCCTTGTGCGCTCCTGTATTAGTATCTCTAGGCCTTGCTTATGCCTGAGCAGCTCATCCTCGGTACGCTCACGCGCCGTAATTTGTTGTTCCAGCTCTTGGTTCTTCGAGCATAGTTCTGCTGTCCGCCTATTCACCAGCTTTCTCAGAATCGCCAACCCGAACGTTGTCAGCAAGGTAATAGCCGCCGCAACAAGAAAAGCGGGTAGCAGGTATTTTCGATACTTAAGCCATGGATCGTCAACTGAGAGCCATTTTTCGTAAATCCGGTCGTACTGTCCGCTGGCCTTAACGATCAACAGGCCTTGGTTGAGCTTTTCCCTCAGTTCATCCGCTCCTTTTCTTACGCCAACCGAAAAAACACGTTTGTAGTCAGGAATGAAGGGGCCGGCAGTCAAACCCCGTATTCCATGCTTCTTGATTGCCAAAGAGCCGATCAGTTTAGAACAGAGGAATGCGTCGCCTTTACCGGCCGCAACCATGGACAACCCTTCCGGTATCGTTTCGACAAGCGCCAGTTCCCCCTGGAAGTTCCGGTTCAGAAGCTCGTGGTGGGCGGCGTCCGATCGCATGACGACGATCTTCTTTCCCTGTGCGGCTTCGATGCTTCCAATCGAGGGGCTCCCGACGCGAACAAAGAAGGCGTCGTACGTCTCGGTGTGAGGAAGACCAAAATCCACGAGGCGCTTCCGCTCAGATGATTGCGCCACGATTGGCAATACGTCCAAATGGCCGGAAACCAAGCCGTTCCACATCTTGTCCCATTCTCCAGTTTCGAAGACTATGGACAATCCCGCTGCGTCGACAATGGCCTTGATGAGATCTACGGAAAAGCCGGCAGGTTGACCGTCCTCATCAACAAGAGCGAACGGAGGGAACTCCACTTCGCTACCGACTCGGATCAATGGCTTAGAGTTTTCTCCAAAAGCCTTGCGGGCTGTGAAACATCCGAATAAAAGGGAGATCGCTACCAAACACACTAGGAATGGTCTAATGGTTCGGTATAGCTGAGACTTGCCGAGTTGATCCTCAGCGGCGTATCGTAGAGCGCTCTCGCTAGTAACGTTGTCGTTCTGGTCTGTTGTATCCGTCATGACTTTACCTACTTGGAAACACCTCAACCAGTGGTCCCCAACAATATATCGAGTTGAGCCTTCAGATTTGCCATATCGTAGGGCTTATGCAAAACGCCGCCAGGTCTAGGACCGGGAAAGCTTTCAAACACTTCGTCTTCCGTGTAACCGCTGCTAAGGATAACCTTGACATCCGGGTTAATGCGCATGAGTTCTTCGAAAGCCTCCGCTCCATTCATTTTGGGCATCTTGAAGTCGAGCATCACAAGATCTATTTCATTCATGCGCTCTCGGTAAACACGTACACCTTCTTCTCCATCCGCAGCGATGATCGAGTCGTACCCCAATAGATCCAGACGTCTAACGACCAGATTCCGGACCCCTGCTTCATCCTCGACTACGAGAATAGTTTTTCGTCGCGCAGCAGTGTCGGACACCGCCTCTTTAGGCTCCAAAACCGTCCTTTCAGTTACAGATGAAGGCTGCGCCTCTTTCGACACAGGAAACAGGACACGCATAGCCGTTCCCTTCCCGACTTCGCTCAGCACCATTATGGCGCCCTGATGGCCCTTTACAATCCCGATCACTTCAGCCATGCCAAGGCCGCGGCCCCAAAACTTTGTTGAGAAGAAGGGATCAAAAAGTCTACGCTGAGTTTCCGAGTCCATGCCGGAACCGGTGTCCGAAACCTCCAAAAAGACAAACCGGCCGGGCCCAGGCTTCTCTTCAAGTTGGCTATGGCTCAAATAAACCTCATCACAATCCATGACTCCGGTTCTAATCGTCACATCGCCGTCTTTATCTCCTATCGCCTCAGAGGCGTTGACCATAATATTCATGACCAATCGTTGTATTTGATCCGGATCTCCCTTAATGAGTGGAATTTTGCTGTAAATTTCCAAGTTGAGAGTGACATATCTGGAAACACAGGTTTCCAGTAGGTCGTGGTTTTTGTTTAACAACTCTTTGATATCCACATCTATAGGGAAGCCCAAAGAACTGCCCGTGTAGATCTGCATCTTGCGAGAAAGTTCCGCTGATCGTGTGGCCGCCTTGACAGCGCTGCTAATGCTGTATCGGGTCTCAGGATCGAGAGTTTGATCAGTAAGAGCCAACTCCAGGTTTCCCAGGTACTACCGCCAACTGGTTGTTGAAATCATGTGCGATGCCCCCGGCCATTACAGCGAGGCTCTCGAGTTTCTGGACTTGGAGTAGCTTATGCTGGATCTCCAGCCGCTCTTCCTCCATGCGCTTGCGTTCGGTGATGTCTCTAAAAGTCGCAAGAAAATTATCCTCAACGGTTATCCCGGTAATCTCTACAATGAGCACAGCGCCATTCTTGCAAGTCACCTTGTATTCGATAGGCTCAATGTCTGTATTTTGTACCACAGCTCTTTTTACGGAAGCCTCCCACGTATCGACAACCCACTGTCGGTAGCGCTTATCGGGATATGCCAGTTCCCACCATTCCTTCAGCGTTGGGAGGTCGTCAGGCGTATAGCCAAACAACTGAATAAAACGATCGTTAACGTAAATTAGGACGCCATCCTTATTGACGAAGCAGAAGGGTACCGGAGTCAGCTTGATTAGCTTTCGATATCTTTCCTCACTCTGCGTCAGCTGCTCTTCAACATGTTTACTCTCGGTTATGTCCCTATTGCTGCTTCGGCGGCCCAACCACAAGCCATCCTTGCTATAAACCGCCTGGCCTCTGTGCCGAATCCAACGCGTCTCTCCTGAACGGGTAACAATGCGAAAGTCAACTTCGTAAGCGTCTCCCGCTCCTATCGCATCGAATTGATTACCGACAAGCGATCGATCCGCTGGGTGGATGATCTCTTCTAGCAGGCCTGGGTTATTGATAAATTTATCAGAACTGTAGCCGGTTATTCTCTCGCAAGACTGCGAGACATAGATTAAGTGGCGATCAGGGCCAATCCAGTATTCCCAGTCATAGATAAAATCCGCAACTGTCCGGAACTTCTCTTCTTCGCTCTGCTTAAGCGCTTCGTCCGTACGTTTGAGCCCGGTAATGTCAGAGACCGCTATACGAACTACGTGGGTTGCGCCATTCGCAGCTTGCAGTTCCGCTGTCGCATCCATACGGATACTTTCAAGCCTGGCGTAAAATAACGATCCATCTTCCCGTTTAAGCGTTAGATCACAAGTCCGCTTCTCTTCATGCCCAAGCACGCTAATGACATGCTTATCCCATTGGTCTAAGCTCTCGGGAGCCACGAAGTGACCGAAACCTCGCCCAATTAATTTTGGACGGGGCATCCCGACGAGTGCGGCCGCTGTCAGATTTGCCCGGCAGATCAGTCCCCGTCGAGACACGGTGAAATATCCGACAGGAGCAAAATCATAAAGGTCCTGGTAATTGTCCCTCGAGGTTTCTGATTCGACATTAACTCTCTTTAGTTCCTCATTTTGCATCTCCAGCTCAATATGAGAAACCTGGAGTTCGTGAATGATCTCTTCTGGAGCTTTACCTCTAAGTTCCGGCGATAGCCCGGTAGACTTGCCGAGTTGATCCTCAGCGGCGACCCTAAGAGCGCTTTTGCTAACGCTATTCCTGTCCACGTCCATTTTGTCGACCATGCGTATGCATCCTTACGAAGATTGCGGTTGAAAAGAGATTTACTGGCAAAAGGGGAGCGAATCGTTAAGTTTACGTTATTGATGAAATGTCAACACATTCATGGAATTGAGGTTCATATTTTGACCTTTGGAACCTCCTTCGATCAGGGTTTTTCATATCTAACTATATAGGGCAATTGTAAGCTGAACTGATTTTAGTTTACAGGGCGTAAGTTATCAACATTATAATCAAAACAATTCCAAATGAGTTGAGGCTCAGAGGCAGTGAGACAATAGTTTGTAATATTGAAGGGATTACATCAAGGATGAAGACACAATTACGAACGTGCAGGTGGAATCAAAAATTCATCACTATTGCGGTCATATTACCGGCGACCTCAGTGTTGCTTATCCTTTTTGGAAAATAGTATTACACGGCTGGTCTGGGCGTCTCCGTCGTGGATGTTGACTTCAGTGGCTTCTGTGTACTGCAGAATGCTCCGGGCTTTCGCCACATCCCGTCTGGCGCCGTGACAGATCACAATAAACCTGTCGGCTTTTAACTGGGTTTCATACTTGATGACATAGTCTCTTGGAACGCCTATACTGCATAATCCTGCGCCTACAGCGGTTACGCCGCCCACAACTACATCTCCTTCCAACGCTCCCACTATCGAACTCACCAGCGGACCCGCTGCGGCAATAGGGCCGATACCGGGCACGAAAAAGAAGGCGGCTCCGAACAGCAATCCCCAGAGCCCATCCCAAAAACCGCCTATCTTCCCCCAAGCCATCATACGGTCCCCAGTATTATAGTATGCGACCACAAGCTCATCAGAGTGATAGTCCTTCCCCGCCACAGAAAGCGTCTTCATATCAAGCCCCGCCTTCTGGAGTTCCATGACAGCAGCCTCCGCCGCAGTGTGGGTTTTGTACACTCCCGCGACCGTTTTGTCTCCTGTCATGTTCATGTCTTTTTCCTTCGCGTTGTGATTTAGTTTTCGCTACGGATAAAAACCTTACGTTGCCTCCAAATCCAAGCAACTCTGTCGAAAATCAGCTAGGGACGGTAATTCCAAAAAATATTGCCTCAGTTACCAAGCATGATCCGGGCAACGTAAAAACGTTCAGATTAGTCTAATAAAGACAGTTTTAGCCTTGCCACAAGTCAGCACATTTCGTGCCAACTTGCACATTTCGTGCCAACTCGACAAACAGAACAATCTGCTAAAAACAGTAAGCTAATTAGTTGGTTAGATGTGAGTGAAGAAATCTTCGGTGAGTTGCAAAGTGTTTAAAACCGAAATGAGGCAAGCGAAATATGCCCGAAAAACGGGCCAATGAATTGCTGATGTGTGTTATATCAAGGAGTTACCTCTTGGCATGGCGTCTTAATGTCGGTCCATGAGGTTCGTCTTTGGTCCGATTTTCGTCCCAAACCGGATCGGATTTACTTACAAAACCCCCTGTTTTCGTTGCAGTGTTCCCATCCGCCCCGGCATGCTCTTTCTAATCTTGACCATGGTCAAAAAAGATACCGACCTGTTCAACGCCATGCCAGCTTGTTTTGCTTGTGATAGTTTCCCTTACATTACGATCTTATCCGTCATTGTTTTTTGTAGAGACAAAGGTAAACAGGCTGTCGCCTTCTTTTTTGAATTCCAGAATCAATATCGTGATTATCGCAGTGATTATTGGAGACGAAGTGAACCAAAGAACCAACTTCTGAATTGCCGTAAAACCAAACATGTTTCCCCCCTCTGTATGTATTACTGTCTATCCCCGACATCTAGCCGCCTGATGGCGCTGATGTCCCTGAACAAATATCCCTTCAACTCCTGAACCACTACCCCTTTAGATGAACTGGAATGAGTCACTTCCATCAGAGGAAGGCGGACTCTCGATCATAAATAGTCTCCCCGGCCATCCGGGAATAGTCGCCGCACAATTACAAGCTGTAGCCCGCTGATGAGATCTTGTGATTGGGGATTAAAACTGGCCCCGTGCCTCTTCTGTTGCCCGTCCGTTCGAAAGTTCCATCCCCGCTTTCAGCGCCAAAGCAAGTCTGAAAGCGGCTCTTTCGACAAGTGATTCAGCGTGTGACATGCACTCAGATAAACTAATAGGCCCTTGCGTTATGCTAAACAATGCGTGAATTCCGTGTTTTAAAATGGCCTCTGCGCCATCTCCCAAACTTCCCGACAAGCAGACGGCAACTTTGTTATATTTTTTTGCCAATTCACCCACACCAATTGGAGCCTTTCCAAATGATGTCTGCGCATCTGTTTTGCCTTCCCCTGTTATTACCAGTTCAGCATTCTTCACCGATTCTTCCATTCCAGTTGCTTCTATTACGATTTCTATGCCCGGCCTTAATACTGCGTTGGTAAAATACATTAATCCAGCCGCCATTCCTCCGGCAGCGCCGGCTCCAGGTTTTTCAGCGACATCCTTTCCCGTGAAAGTGCGAGCCACTTTTGCAAATACCCTCAATGCGTTGTCGAGTTCGATGACATCTTCTGGCGAAGCGCCTTTTTGGGGCCCGTAGACTTCTGAAGCCCCATTTGGGCCAAACAAAGGATTGTCAACATCACATGCCACCAATATTGAGGTGTCCTTGATGCGATTGTCTATTCCTGAAAGATCAATGTGTTTCAGGTCAGATAATGCTGCTCCACCAGAAGCAAGCTCGTTCCCGCTAGAATCTAAAAATCTAACCCCTAGAGCAGTGGCCATTCCTGATCCACCGTCATTAGTAGCGCTTCCTCCTAATCCGACAATTATTTTCCTGCATCCATGATCCATAGCCTGAATTATGAGCTGTCCGGTTCCATACGATGAAGAAATTCTAGGATTTCTTCTGTCCTCAGGGAGCAAAGTTAGTCCCGATGCAGCGGCCATTTCAATAATAGCCGTCTGCCCATCCCCTAGAATACCCCAAAACGATTTTGTCTTATCTCCTAATGGTCCCTGAACGTAACATTGGCGAACGATTCCATTTGTTGCAGCAACCATTGCATCGACTGTCCCTTCACCGCCGTCGGCAATTGGAATTTTTACTATCGATGCGGACTGAAACACTTTTAACAAGCCCGTTTCTATGGCGTTTGCTACCTGAAGAGCTGAAAGACTACCCTTAAACGAATCTGGAGCAATGACTATACGCATAATTTTCCCGATCAGTGGTAGTAAAGCTGATTGTGGATTCGTCCATTTCAATCAATGGCAGCCAATTAGTAGAGTTAAATCACAACACATTATAAAATGTTACATTTAAGTTTAGTATATTTTATACTTCAATCGGTTTTATAATCAGAACTATGGCCATAACTACGAACACCATCGTCTCGGCTGCCGGGCCCCAGTATCTTCCAGTGACCGCCATGACCATTCCCAAAGCAAAGGCAGCTATAAATGTTCCGCGTAAACTTCCTAGACCACCAATGAGAACAACTGCAAAGCTCAGGAGCAATACTTGGAATCCCATGTATGGATGAATTGTTGTTATAGGCGCATATAAAACACCGCCGAGAGCGGCGAGACAACTTCCTATGACAAATACCAGAGAAAAGTATTTTTCTACGTTCACGCCTAAGCTTGTTAGTGCTTCCTTGTCTTCAAGTCCGGCTGTCACGATCTTACCCACCATGGTACGCCTAAGAAATATTTCCAGGGAAGCAAACACTACGAATGAGAGGGCAATAATCAAGAGACGATAGATTGGGAGCGAAACCTCAAAAATAGTAATGTATTCGTTAATCGGATCGGACAGGGGGATGGGAGTGGCCCCCCAAATCCATTTCACTGCGTCGACCCCAATGAGTAAAACTGCATAAGTAGCGATGATTGCATAATCTATGGATGCTCCGTACAATCTACGGATGATATATCGCTCTATAACATATGCCAAGGGAGCAGTGGCTAGCAACGACACTACAGTAGCCGCTACAAAATACCCGCCCAAATGAGGCAGCGCAGTTATTAGTAAATAGGCTCCCAAGGTATAGATTAGAGCATGGGCGAAATTCACAATACGCATCGTGCCAAAAGTAAGAGACAGTCCCACCGATATTATGTAGAGTATGCCTCCTATAGTTAGACCATAAGCTAAAGTATTGATCACGAGCTCGTCTCCTTACCCTGCTTGTCTGTAAGGCTCATGAGGTAACCCCACACTCCTGCCCGGAACCAGAAAACCAAAATGAGCAACATAATCCCCAGAAACATTTCCCAGCGCTGCACGTAATTGGGCAAATAGTTGCTAATCATCATGTAAGTGACCCCGCCCACAAGAGCTCCATATACGCTCCCTGCGCCACCTATGAGGCTAGCAAAAATAACTTCCACATTCCTCGTGGGGTCAATGAAACTAGGAGTTACGTAAGTGTAATTCAATATGGATAGTCCACCCGCAAGGCCCGCTATACCAGTGGAAATCACAAAAGCTACCCACTTGTAAATAACAGTGTTATAACCGAGGAACTGCGCCCTGGTTTCGTTTTCCTTGATGGAGAGTAGCAACATTCCGAAAGGTGATGTCGTGAGTCGACGCATAAAATAAACAACTACTAGCAGACACAACAGGCAAAAAAGATACACAACGAATTTGTTGCTGAAACTTATAAATCCTAGATCGGTGAAAAATGCCGCCATTCCGTCTTCTCCACCGGTATAAGTCGAAAATCCTATCAGCACCAGAAAATAGCCTACCTGGTTAAAAGCCAAATTTATCAGTGCAAAACAAGCGCCTGTGGTCCGAATGATTATCGGGCCCAACAGAGCCCCTATGCTTGACGCAAAGATAATTCCTGCCAGCAAAGCCAAAAGTGGATTTCCGGAGACATGAGCGCAGAAAAGGGCCGTAGCGTAAGCCCCAGCTCCAAGGTAGAGCATGTGGCCGAAAGAAAGCCTACCCATGTAGCCGTACAGCAAATCATAAGAAACCACGAAGACGCAGAAGATGATAAAATCCGTGGTCCGTTGAAACGACACTAAGTATCCGAGTAGGAGAAAGGCAGCGGCAACAATGATGATGTCAAATTTTCTTAGCGTGTTTAACGTATTGGATCTCATACGACACTTCCCATCTTTTGAGGCTTCTCAGATTACAGATATTTTTCCAGCCGTTCCTGATCTTGAATATCCGATAGCTCAACAAGTTCACTAGAAATTTGCCCCTCTTGCATTATGTAGACACGGTCAGCGAGCTGGGACACCACGGCAAGGTTTTGCTCTACAATCACTAACGACAGGTTTCCCTTCATCATTTTTAGGACATTGAAAACTTGCTCAATTGTCCCTGCAGCCAATCCTTCTGTTGGTTCGTCGATAAGTAGTAATCGCGGATTACCTATTAAGGCTCTACCGAGCAGTAACAACTGACGCTGTCCACCAGAGAGGCCTCCAGCTTTCTTATCCATAAATCTCGCAATTTCGGGGTAAATTCCTACTACTTTTTCCTCAGCTTCCCTGCTCTTTTCGTTAAAAGGATAAGCTGCTAGTTGGATGTTTTCTCGCACTGTGAGCTGAGTGAAGACTCGCTTGTCCTGGAAGACATACCTAATCCCCATGAGTGCGAGTTGATCGGTGCGCACACCGTTGACTTTTGCGCCATCAAACATGATGGTTCCGTCACGGGCAGCAATGAATCCGGAAACGGTCTTCAGCAGCGTGGTTTTGCCTGCGCCATTGCGTCCCACCAGAAACACCATTTCGCCCTGAGCAATTTCGAAAGACACATCGGAGATCACTTGAGCGCTGCCATAAAATACGTTGAGCTTTACAACTGACAAAAGCATAGTAGGCTCTCTGATTAAAAGATTTATAAGGTACAGGTCTGGTCGCTACCGCCCCAATAAACACGACGCACAGTGGGATCGCATAACACTTCGTCTGGGACTCCGTCGGCGATTATTCTCCCCTGATGCATCACGGATAGCCGTTCAACTAGTCCTACCAAACGTGAAATCTTGTGTTCGATGATTACTAGCGTCAGATCACCCCTTAGACCATTAATAAGCGCTAGGACATCGTGAATTTCAACCTCGCTGAGTCCGGCCAGGGGTTCATCCAACAATAGCGCCTTTGGTTTCAACGACAGCGCCATTGCAATTTCTAGCATTCTCTTTTCGCCATAAGACAATTCCGAGGTGAGAGACCAAGTTTTCTGTTCAAGACCAACCCTAACCAGAGACTCCTCACATGTCTTCAAGATTCGTTTTCGGTGAGCCGATCCAAGCATAAAACTGAATTGGCGTTTGAACTCTCCACTCGCGTGTACAGAGGCCAAAACAAGATTGTCCAAAACTGAAAGTGAGTTAAAAACTGAGACTAGTTGGAATGTCCGGATAAGTCCTAAACTGACCCTATGGTCGGCGGTATGCCCAGTAATGTCTTTGCCCATGAAGCAGATTGTTCCCCGCGTCGGCGGAAACATTCCAGTTAACAAATTGAAAAAAGTAGATTTGCCGGCTCCATTCGGACCGATTATTCCGGCGGACGCCCCTTCCGTAACGGAATAATCAACATTTTCTACCGCTGTGAAGTCACCGAAACTCTTGGTTAATCCTCGACTTTCCAGCAATGCTTTATTAGACAATTGGGCCCTCTTTTGAACAAGCATTTTGTACAATTATTCTTTTGGAAATTACAAAGAAGGAGGCACAAATACCTCCTCCTTTGATTCTTATCAATACCCGAGCATTTTCAGCGACGGCAAGTAATCCTCTCCAGTATACGCATCGATTACCTTGACCAAGTCCCATTTGTTCTTGCGATCTTTAGCTCCTTTTCCGATTACTACAAATGCGTTGTACTTGAAAATGGGCTCATGATCCTGCCTCCAAGTGCCTTCACCTTTCATGGAAGCGAAAGTCGGGTTATCTACTATTGCTGTAGCCACGGCTTTAGGGTCATTGGTCTTGGCGAGAGATAACCCTCTGAGCGCCTCTTTGGTTCCGATATAAGCCATGGCGCTGTATGGGTCCGGTGGATATCCGTAAATCTTTTCAAATTTTGCACTAAATTCTGCACCTTGTTTTACGATTACTTCATCGGGGAATCCAGACAAGTCATGATACCAACTCATTAGTGAATAGACGCCTTCCAGCGCCTCCGGTGGCACACCGCCACCGAATACGTCAGTCATCCAATCGAACCAGACTGTAGTTTTTGATTTCAGTCCTGTTTCGTAAACCTGTTTGAGCACATTAATGGCGTCGGTACCCCAATGGGCCAACATCACAACATCAGGCTTCATTTCACTGATTTTAAGAAGGTATGAGGTGAAATCCGAAGTTCCCACCGGTGATTCAAGATACTCTGCTGTAATTCCTCGTTTTTCTAGAGCGTCTTTCACCCCAGCCCACTGATCCTGTCCAAAAGCATAGGCGGGTCCAAAAAATACTATTTTCTTTTTGTTGAGTTTGTCTACTATGTAGCTGGCGCTCGCATAACCTGCAGAGTAAGCGCAACCGTGTACGGCAAAAGTTGAAGGGGCAATTTCGGCTTTTTCAAACATCTTCAAAGCCACCACATTAACCGGGAAATAGCCTATTGGCGTCTGTTTGATCTGTTTGTTCAAGGCCCCTGTGATAGAAGCAAAAGTCTGACCAACCAAAACATCGACCTTGTCTTCATTTACCATCTCTCTGAACCTGCGGATGGCGATGTCAGGTTTAGTTTCATCATCTTTCACGACAAAAGTAACAGGAATTTTTTTATCGCCCCACGACAATCCACCTGAGTCATTAATTTCCTGAATTGCCAATTTGGCTCCATCCAGCTGGACTGGACCGATCGGCGAAGCGGCCCCAGTGAGTCCAAACATTAAGCCAACTTTGATGGATTTTGGGGCATCTGCGGCAATCGCAGCAACCACAGAACTAAAAATCACGCAAAAGATAGCTAAAATAACTAGTCTGCCGGTCTTCATCATTGCCTCCCTCATTCATGATCGGAATTTAAAACTATGGCGACAAGACTTGCGCTTGCTATGATATAGCCCCCAAGAATTCATCAGCGGTCAGAACTTTGCCGATGCGCGGGAATATGACTTCTTCAGCATAATTCTGCTCGCGCTGAGTGTCAGTCGCAGTGCAGTCCTTGATTAATAGAACACGGAATCCGAGATCATATGCTGAACGGGCAGAGGATTCCACGCACCAGTTCGTATGAAATCCTGCAAAAGCCACATATTCGATTTCATTTGCTCTTAACAAATAATTCAAAGCTGTTGAATGAAACGCATCGAGAGTCAACTTACCCCTGATGATTACATCTCCATCCTGAGGGACAAGTTGATCAATGATTTCCGGACCAGGAGTGCCCGCAAGCCAGGCGCCGGTTCCCCAGTCCGCCTTCATGTCCATTTCTATTCCGCGAAGACCTTCTGTGCCTGGGCCGCCTTTCTTCAACTCTGGAAATCCGGGTTGAAAAGCTTGGAAGGGAACATAAAAAATCTTAACCTTTCCCCGAGCTGCTCCCAAGAGTCGCTGCAAATTTGCTATGACATTTCTTTCTTTGAGCTGATCAGCAATGTACTGGTACATTGTGCCGCCTGGTGTGAGAAAATCATTTTGTGGCTCTATTAAAACTATAGCGGTTTTTCCCTTTGGAATCTTCATTGCTCCTCCTTGGATTTTTGAAACCGGAACATCTAGTTTCCGGATTTGGTGATCGCATCCTGTTGCTGTTCATCTAAAGGCCAGAATCCAGAGTCCATTTTTTCCCGAATCAGCGACATCACCCGCTGGTTATGAATCCTGATAAGCTTCTCCGACTCCTCTGGATTCCTGTTTTTCAGGGATTGCAGAATTTGCTTGTGATCTTTGTATAATAAAGACAACGCAGGTTTGACCCGTACGCTAAGCGGTCGCATTTTATTCTTTATTGTTTGAAGCGATTCCTCCAAGACCGGGTTTCCACTCGCTTCATAAATGGTTGCGTGAAATTCAAAGTCGGAACGAGAATAGGCAATCAGGTCACCATCCTTTACTATTGGCCCCTGATCAACGAGATAAGACTCCATCTTTGCAAGATTCTTTTCGGTGATACGCGTCGCTGCAAGTCGAGCGGCCATCCCTTCAAGAACCTCTCTTACTTCATAAAGCGCCAAGGCCATTTGAGGGGTTAGTGCAGCCATGAACACACCTCGATTGGGAACGTTTTCCAACAAGCCTTCCTGTTCGAGACGACCAACAGCCTCCCACACCGGTGTGCGGCTGATTCCGAATTCTTTAGACAGTTTTTCTATGTTCATGCGAGCGCCGGGCTCAAAACGATGGTTGGCAATCATTTCTTTAATTAAGGTGTAAACTTTATTAGAAAGTTTCTCTTTTATAATTACAGCCATGTATTTTTCCGTGATGATAAAATTATTAGAGAACAGTTTCTCTGTCAAGAAAATATTTCATGAAATATGAAAAATGAAATTAATCAACCCAGCCCGTAGTTGCGAATCTATGAAGAAATACTCGCTTAGCAGTTTATTTCGCATTTCTTGAATCTACTTCTTAACGGCTATTTTCATCCCCCTGCCATAGAGAGGTATGTCATGACCTAAGTTATGTGGAAACACCGGGCTGCTTTCGCAAAGATACTGAAAAACAAATTGGTGTCCGTGTTGATCTGACGTCCAGTTTCTGATCTAAACTCGGCCTATGCATACTGCAAAACAGGCCGCCGTGACTGACACGAGCTTTAAACACAAAAGAGGGTCTATGGGACCAGTCCGTTTTCCCATAACCTCCTTGTTTCTCAGGCAAGAAAACCGGCCCAAACCGGAAAACCAGCTCAGGCCGGTCAACGCCTATTGATACCCGCCATTACAGCCACTGCGATCACCTAAACCACAGCCAACGCACCTACAATCTTATCCGTCATTGTTTTTTGTAAAGAACCAATACGCTCTCGATAACCGTATTTATGAGGTTTTCAGACGACTCCGGAAACTTCCGGACAAGCTTACTCTTCACATAATTAAAGCGTTCAATATTATCCATGTCCACCTATAGAAAGATTATGGCTTGTGATGAAATCTGAATGGTTCTCAGCTTTTTTCGCAAAATCCAAAGATCAGTTGATCGATCGTGTTTGCCTTGCCCTTAACTGGGTAGTGAACCGAAAAGATCAAAACCAAAAAACATGCGCCATTAAGACAAAACTTTAGGCAAATGCTATAGAACATTCTCAGCATTCTTTATCCCCCAGAAAATACTGGACCGAATTTTACACCTTCTGTATTCATTGTTTCAAGGAATTCCAGTAAAACTGCCCCCTCAATAGTTACAATTGGTTACAAAATATCAGTAATCTTTTATAGTCGCATGCCGTTTTGAAATCATCACTTGCCAAGATGACTCCGGAAAAAACGGGCTATCTCCTGAAAGGCTTCCCGGGACTCAGGCGAAGTGAATACCAAGATGTACTGTGCGTGAGACATGCCCTCAAAGATCTGTAAATAAACCTCCACTCCAGCTTGGCGAAGCTTGCGGTGTATCCGAACGGTATCGCTAAGCAGCATATCACGGGTGCCAGATGTGAGAATTGCTGGAGGAAATCCTTTCGTAAAATCCCCATAAACCGGAGAGATGAGCGGGTCCTTCATGTCATAAGAACCGGAATAAAGTGCTGCGCATGCCTGCAATAGACCCTCGTAGGTCACCAGAACATCGTCAATATACTCGTTCGTGTACAGCGTATCACCAGTCCTGGTAAGGTCCGCCCACGGGGTGCCGAGTCCGACCGCCCCGGGAAGTGGGACGTTGAGTTCTCGAAGCTTGAGTATAGTAGCCGCGGTCAAGCCGCCTCCGGCTGACGTGCCGAAGATGCCAATATTGCCTGGTTTGTAGGTTTTGAGAACTTCATTGTAGACCGTTACTGAGTCTTCCAAAGCTGCGGGAAAAGGAAAATCCGGGGCCATCCGGTAGTCCACTGAAATCACTTTAATCTTTCCGTGGTACGCCATGAGAATTGCTTCACCCAAACCGCTTTCTCCGCCATTGAAGACATAACCTCCACCATGTAGATGGATCAGAATCCTATTGCTATTTTCCTCAAGAATAGATTCCGGTGTGACGATGTAGGTTTTGACTCCGCCTTTGACATCAGTTTTGATATCGACTGGAAATAGCTTCCGTAAATGGGCCAAAACAGGCGTGTCCTGTTCGGATTCCTGTGCGACAATGAGCCGCCATTCCTCGGAGGTCTTAGGAACAGCACCCAGTGCGGAATTTAAAGGGCGAGCGATCACTGCCTGCAATTCAGGACTGACGGTATTGGGCACTGGGATTAATCGAGCAGGCTTGAGCCTCTTGCAAAAGTATTTTTTAGGAGGTTAAGGGTTTGAAATAAATGAGCTTCACGGGCAGACCAGTGGTATAGTGTTTTTGGAAAAAGACTCTTTGTCACAGGAGATACCAGTGAAGCTTAGAAAGACAATATCATGGCTGATGGGAACGCTGCAACGGAGTTTATTTCCTAAATTGGAGCAATGCTGGGATATTGCTTTAACCGAAAAAGAGAAGCAGCTGGTGTCAATACTGGAGTTGGTCGAGGTTGAGCGTTGTGTTCCGAAAAGTAGCGATACACAGTGGCTTGGAAGAAAGCTTTGCGAGCGTGAATCGATAGCCAGATCGTTCGTTATGAAGTCTGTTTATGGGTATCCCACCACACGGGCTCTGATTGAGGCCCTTGAGACTACGCCAAGCTTGCGCAGGATCTGTGGTTTTGGGAAACCTTCAGACATTCCGTCTGAGTCGACTTTCTCGAGGGCTTTTGCCGAGTTTGCTGATAGTGGTCTTGGTGACAAAGTCCACGAGTCTTTGGTTGAGAGATCTTTGAAAACGCAACTGGTGGGGCACATATCCAGAGACTCTACAGCCATAGAAGGCAGAGAGAAACCGGTAAAAAAACCTCCAAAACAAAAATGTTGCCCGAAAAAGATGGGTCGCAGACCAAAAGGTGAACATTCAGATCCCATTGAAGTCAAACGGCTGGCACGTCAGCTTGGTCAATCAGCGAAACAGGCGTTAAAGGAATTGCCGGTTGGCTGCGATGTTGGAACCAAGAGAAATTCCAAGGGATACAAGGTAAGTTGGATTGGCTACAAGTTTCATGCGGATGTCAATGATTTCGGTCTGCCGGTGAGTGTCGCTATTACTTCAGCGTCATTACATGACAGTCAGGTAGCCATCCCCCTCATGAAGACGAGCAGCTCCAGAGTGACGTATTTTTATGACCTTATGGATGCCGGCTATGACGCGGGAGCAATATATCAGATGAGCCGGGGTCTTGGTCATGTGCCGATAATAGACAAGAACTCTAGGGGGAAAGACATCATCCCCATGGCTCCCCATGAGACTGTCAGGTATAAAGAAAGGACAGTGGTGGAGCGCTTTTATAGTCGATTAAAGGAAGAGTTCGGAGCAAATAATGTCATGGTTCGCGGAGCGGTGAAAGTAAAGGCTCATTTAATGTTTGGAGTGATAGCGATTTTTGCCGACCAATTGATCAAATTAGTGACATGATCAATTACAAATCCGAACAGAAAAGCACTAAACAGGATAGATGCGCCCAAAAACAAAAGAAACATCAATTTTAAGGAAAAAATCCTGTTAAGGGATCACTCTGACCATTGAAATTTCATCTAAAGACCAGATCGGCGTGGCAAACACTCATTTCTGAAAGAGTTTTGCAAAAGGCTCTATTGTAAAAACTTTTTGTAAGAGGTCCCAGATGTTGCCCCATATTGCGCTTTTCTTATCGGCGTCAATAATTTTTGCGTGTTCTGTAGTCTTTGGTGGCGACTCAAAAGAAGGTTCCCGTTTTTTCGAGGAAGGGGAAAGCATCTATCTGGAAGCTCAAACCAGCGCAGATTTGACGAAAGCGGCTCAGAAATTTGAACGAGCGTTGAGAGAATTTGAAAGGTTAGATGACAAAAAAGGAATTTGTAAAGCTACAAACAATCTGGGTCTTATCTACAAACATTGGGGTGAATATAAGAAGTCGTTGGATTACCTAAAAAGAACTCATGAACTATGTGGACGAATCAACGATCCGGAATGTCAGGCGCAGGCTCTAAATAATCTGGCTCAAGCTTATAGTGATTTGGGGTCAGAAGAAGAGGCGTTGTACAACGCTGAACAGTCCTTACAAATTCGGCGAGAAATACGGGATGATCAAGGGGTGGCTCTGTCTTCACATGGCATGGGATACGTTCATTATAATCTGGGAAATTATCCTGAGGCTCTGAAATGGTTTAATATCTCTCTTGAGATGTATCTGACCCTAGAAGAAATCAGGGGAGAGGCTCTGGTTCTAAATGATCTGGGTGACGTTCAGACAAAATTGGGACTTTACAGGGAAGCATTGCAATCACTTGAACGGTCACGGGAGAACTTACGAAAGTTTAACAGCCCAACGGATGAAGCGGCTGTTATTTCAAACCTCGGGGTTGTATACGAGAACATAGGCAAGTTTGATGAAGCTGAAAAATACTACTTTGAGGCCCTCAAAATAACCAAACTCATGGAAGAACCGCTAGCACAGGGGGAGTGCCTAATCAATCTTGGAAATGTTAACAGACAGTTGGATAGGCGCGACAGGTCTCTTGAATATTATCGGGAATGTCTTGCTGTTTACAAAAGCATCGGAGCGCCTGTAAACAGGCCAAATGATCTGATCGGCAATTTGTTGCTGGATTTGGGCCGATTGGCGGAAGCTGAGCCATTCCTTATCGACGGCGGCAATAAAGCTTCGTTGGCAAGATTATATCTGATTAATCGTGACTATGAAAAGGCTTTAGATTTTTACGAGAAACAAATATCCGCAAATAGCGGCAACCAAGACGCCGAAGATTTATTTCAGATTTATACAGGCATCGCGACTGTGTACGAAGCGATAGGTAGGTTCCCCGAGGCCAGCCGTTTTTATCTGAAGGCGATAGAGGCCTCAGAAGCAATGAGGTCCAGTTTAAAACCTGAACAGAGGGCCAATTTCTTTGACGTCAAGGTGAACGGATGGTTATGTACACAACCTTATGAGGGGTACGCCCGTGTTCTTATAAAAATGAGCAAAAAGGAAGAGGCCTTTAAGCAATCTGAATTTACCAAAGCCCGAGTATTCGCTGAAACACTAAGCATACGATCAAAGGGTTTTGAAACAGATGTTCCGCTCGATGTTCGTCGTAAAGACGAAGAACTTCACGACCGGCTTGCAGTTTTATTGAAAAAGATAAAAGAAGCTCGGGAAAAAGGCCATATAGAGGTGGTAGGCGCCCTTGAAACTCAACTGAAAAGAACTAATGAAGCAATCGAATCACACGTTGGAAATCTACGGGAACAATACCCCTTGTTTGCAGCGACCAAGTATCCACAGCCAATGAGCCTTCAGCAAACCAATTTGAAAGATGGTGAGTGGGTTTTGGCTTACGATGTTACGGATGAAGGTCTACTGGTATACTTGATCTGCGGGAAGAAAATAGTCAAAACAAGACTGACTCAGTGCAAACGAACCGACCTGGAAAAACTTGTCCAAACTCTCAGAAGGCCGTTAGAATTTAAACCGTGCGACGCAAACCTGGACCCAATATCTCAACTGAAATCATTTGACTTAAGTTGCGGCAAGCAACTCTCCGATTTATTGTTGGAAGGAATAATCAATCACATTCCGGAAAAGGTCCCCGTCCTCATTATTCCGGATGAATGCCTTGGCCTGATTCCATTCGAGATGCTGCCCTTGAACAATGATGGGAGAATCTGCAATGACCGGGAACTCCCGACGATTGTGGATGCGCAGTTTTTTGGCGACCGCAATCCGGTTGGATACTACTATTCTGTGACAGCCCTATCAATGGTGAAAAATGTCCCTTCAAAAAAGGATTCCGGCGATAGATTCCTGGTGATTGCTGATCCCGTTTACAGCATGGGAGACGATAGGATTGACCATAAAAAAATGAGCGACAGGCTCAAGCGAACTGTATCAATCCTGCCGATAGATCTGATTAAGAGCGCGTGGTTAAGTTTTATGGGAGGTTGTGAATTCACGCGGCTCAGCGAAACAGGGCGCCTGGCTACAAAACTCGAACTATTGTTCCAAAACAAAACTGATTCTTATACTGGTCTGCGAGCCAGCAAAGAAAATTTCTTTCAACAAATTGCTCCGTTTCTTTACCGCTACGACAAAATTGTGTTCGCCACGCATGGATATTTTGGCAAGAATTTGCCTGGCGTCGGCGAGCCGACTCTCGTGTTGAGCTTGGCTCCAGAAGCGGTTGATGGATTTTTGACAATGAGTGAAATTATGGGTTCTGTCAGGACCAATGCCAATATTGTTGCTCTCACAGCCTGTCAGACTGGTTTAGGCAAGCAAGTTTCGGGCGAAGGCGTGCTTGGTATGGGAAGGGCTTTCCAATACGGCGGCGCAAAGAGTCTCCTTGTGAGTTTGTGGTCTGTAGATGAGGAAGCTTCCGTCGAGTTTGTTCGGATTTTTTTTGAGAATATTTATAACGGCAAGACCAACATCAATGCTTTGACATTTGCCAGGCAGCAAATACGTAATAAAGGATATGATCATCCTTTTTTTTGGGCGGCGTTCATTCTGGTGGGGGATGTGAATTGATGTAGCGACTGGACCTGTACACCTAAGAATTCAGGACTTCTTTCTCCCACACACCCAGCACCAAGTTTTCCTCAGGAGTTGCCACGCGGTCCCTGAATCCTCGAACCTGGACAATGCTCTTACGAGTGGGGTTCACCTGGACAGTAAGGCGTCGCTCACCATTTACAGTAAGCGAGAAAATCGAATCGAGTCCTGCCCAACATCGTGATGTATAGCCTTGGACGCAGTGAGCCATCGCACGTCCTTCTTCCTGAAACTGATAGCCATCCGTCAGTTCCCGGATCAACCAAACGTCCTCGTTCTGATCTACATATTCCCAGTCCCATCCCTGACTGCGCCACTTCATATTCAAAGGATTCTTTCGAATTTCATCAAATCTTTCAGTAGCCTCATATACGTGCCGTGGCCTACGATGCCTTAAGGTAAATTGCCCACCCTGGTCCGTCCAGAACATATGCGAGGCCCACTCCAGTATTAGCAGGCACATTTGATCGGTCAGTTCCTCTCGATGTCGGGTGAGCCATCGTATTGTGTCACGCCAAAAAGATTGGAATCTAACATTTCGTTCGTGCTTGCTTGTGGGGTCCCACAAATAGTTTTCATGCCTTCTGAGTCTTTCGAATTCAACAGCGGACCCGCCCAATCGATGGATCTCCGCCCATATGCATGCCTCAAGGGGCGTAAGATCGGGCGGAGCTTGGTACAGGTACCCGGACTAAACTTTTTGGAATTACCCATTCCGTAAAGTGTTCGGCAGCTTGATGCAGGTTAGCGCCTTGGCCGAGAAGCACAAACCAGCACACCCATTTGGTTGTGGGCAGATTACGGTCTGTCAGCCAATTCCCATATAGGAACCCAGGTACAGGATAGGTCACAAACAGGTAATCGATTAATGACAGAATCATTTCATCACCTGTTGAATGATTATCTGTCCAGCCAGACAGAGGCCTCACCCAAAAAGGAGCGAGAAGCAAGGCCATCAATAACGATCCTGAGAAGCCCATGAAGTAATTATAATTGGACCAACTGTGAGGCTGTGTCCTCGACTCAATAAGTCTTATCATAGTTTCTAGATCCCTTCCAGAAACCATCTCTAATGCGAGACGCAGTTCAGCGGTGGCAGTTCCGTCAGCGCTTGTAGGGTACACACAGTTCATCATCCGTATTTGAGCTGACAAAACCCGAGAGAGTTCTTTAGGCCAATAGGCCTGAGCAGTGGGCGTGTTGGGCAAGGCTTCCGTAAAAGGCAAAACAGTGTCGAATCCTTCACCTAACGCATCTACCATATCTAAGCGGAGGCCCGTTTTCTCGAAAGCTACGTTTCTCAGTTGATTCATCAGATAATGCAAGCCGATGTCGTCATAATGGTATTCACCCGCAGGGTTCCAGGGATTCCAGTAATCGTTATACCACTGGTCGTAATCCGACTGCTCTTCATCTTCGTTTACTTTGGTTTCCAATTCACAGGGGGTCATGTGGCCATCTCGAAAACGCCGTTAACCGTGCTTAAAGTCCCCCAGGCGAAGCCCCTGATGCCAGTTTATAGTAGTCCTCTCGCTCACGGCCTTTCTCCCTCGGTTTGACAAGAATTTGCGATTTTACTGAAAGGTTTTCTGGCGGGGGTTGACAACTCCTCCCAGTATTCCTGTATCAATCTGCGCCCTTCACCACCTTCAGATAGCCGTTTCTGCCCTTTGTGTGGACCAGGCTTGCATTGCAGGCGCATGATTGGGACAAGGAAGTTCCTCTGCTTTACAATATTTCTTTTCCGCATAGTCTTAGTTCCCTTATGAGATGGTAATGCAGAGGGGATACAAGCTAACACGGGTGTACAGTTCGCTAATGAAGTAACCGTGTTATCCGTCGCCCTCTTCATGTTTGTGAGGGAATCAAAACCACTGCAGTCTCAGTTTCGTATGATAGTTCAATTAACTGTACTGTCCGTTGCCCTCGGTTTATGTGTAATGAGGAGGAAAATAACGCACAGAGTATGTCCCCACTAGGGGGCTTCAGTTGTTTATGGAGTTAGAAGTAACCCTGCGCTCCGTCGCTCCTCAAAATTCCATTACAACATCAATTATGACCAGGGCGCCTGTTGAACGCTAAAATGTCAGCGTATCAGGTTTGCAACCGAATCATACTAACCTTCGACAGAGGAAGAGGAATCTGACAAAAAAATTCACTTTATCTTTCAATTTTATCCTGCAAATGTAAATATAAATCAATCCGGTGATAGGAGGACATCGATGAAACTTACAGCGATTATAGAGCGCGAGGGTGATGGATACGTATCACTGTGTCCTGAATTGGATATCGCAAGCCAGGGAAATAGTGTTGAAGAAGCACGGAACAACCTTCAGGAAGCTTTAGAGCTATTTTTCGAGACAGCGTCAGCCGAAGAGTCAGCGCAACGCCTTCATGGCGATGTTTTCGTAACTCAGGTTGAGGTGGCTGTTGGGTAAACTGAGCGTTTTGTCTGGTCGACAGATATGTGACATTCTTAGTCGGAAAGGTTTCATTGAAATTCGACGGCGTGGCAGTCACATCGTTATGCAAAAGAGACTACCGCAATCCACCATAACGATCCCTATCCCAGACCATCACGAGGTACGGATCGGGACTCTTCAATCCATTATTCGACAATCTGGGATATCGCGAAGCGAATTCGAATCTTAATGTCTTTGAAACTCCGCCGTCGAAGCACCCAATCGAATAACCTCAGCCCAAATGCAACTCTCAAGAGGAGTAAGATCGGGCGGAACCTGGAACAACTACTGGACGAAGCTCTTGGGAATGGCCCACTCCGTAAAGCAAAGTGGACAGCCTTGTTTCACGGCACAAGAACCAGATTCTTACCGGCCAGTCTGTATTTGTGTATAACACTGAGAGACGGGCAACAAAGGGGATCGTCCGGCGCATATTTCCCCAACTCCAGAACAATTTCACCCGACTTGATTGCGATCGATTTTACAGCAGCATTCTTACCCAACATCTTATAAGCCACCTGTCTCGGTTTGCCTTCTCCTCTGGTGATTACAACTAATTCGACCCAAAAGCGCCTGTACCCAAATTGGCTGTAAAAAATTGCTACGGCGTCAGTGATACCATCGCCATTCAAGTCTCCGAAAGCAATGTTGTCCGCAGATAACTCTACACAGCAATAAGGTGAACTTTCACCGCACTTTCCGCCACCACCATCCTCGAGTTTGACCTTGCCGCACCGTAACTTGTATTCAGCGTTCTGGAGTTTTTCGACCGTTAAGTCGTCGCCTAAGGCAAGACACTGTTCCCCTGTAAGAACGCCTGAACCGAGCAAAGCCATCAGAGTAATCAACGCTAACATTAGTCTGTTCATAACCTTATTCCTATCTGAGGCGCCATTGCTAACGCCGCTGAAATCTGGTTTTTCCATTGATATCTGCTCCCTCGCAGATAATACGGGTTTTTTTAAGGGCCGCACTTCCTTCCTGCGGCCCCATTCAGTCTCCAAACAATCTCCTGAGTCACTGTCGCCTTGTTCGGAAGGCTCTAACCCGCTCCTGCAGCAATTTTTCCCCAAACATAGCGTTAGGTTCAACACCTCGTTCGACGAGAATTTTTCCGGTAACCTCACGCTTCAACTTAATGATCTCTTTTGCAAGTCCTACATGCTGCAGATAGAGTTTTCGCTCATACCTTCCGTCGGACTCCAGGTAAGACAGGCGAAGTTGCTTGAATATGTCGCTGTCTACCAGCCGGATCAATTTCCCCGGCCTTATTTCATGAAGCTTTTTTAGCTTCATGTGCAGTCGCATAGTCCGACAACCAAAATCCACAAGCCTGTTGGGCATCTTCAACCGTTCCCCTAAGGCTCTAACTAAATGCTCATGGCCTTCATGCCCATTGTGAACCGGTGGATTCTCCGACAGCCCTTTGCCGAGATCATGCACCAGCAAAGCGAACCGTTCCCTGAACCCATTTCCTCTGTATATCGCCGCCATCGTATGCTCGAACGCAGTGCCGTCATGTTTGTCCGGCACTTTGATGGCCTCTATTTCCGGGAAGTGGACGTCAAGCAGCCCTTCCAGTTCCCTGAAGAACTTGTCAGGGTATCTCGCAAGCAGGGCTTTCTTGAGTTCTACAAAAACCCGTTCAGGAGTCAGAGCTGACAGTTCCGGCTTCAATCTCATCATTAAAGCCTTTGTCTCAGCATGGACACTAAACCCAAACTGGGCGGCGAACCTGGCCACTCGATAAACCCTCAACGGGTCTTCAGCAAAGGCTTCACTGGTGTGCCGCAGTATGCGTGCCCTTAAATCCGACTGTCCACCATACGGGTCGACCAGTTCACCAGTCTGGACATCTATCGCCATTGCGTTGATTGTCAGGTCACGTCTCAACAAGTCCTGTTCAATTGTAACGCTCGGGTCAGTGTAAAACTCAAACCCATGATAACCCTGACCGATCTTTTTCTCCTTACGAGCCATTGCAACCTCTACAACCGCCCCGTCAACCTTGGTCAAAAATACCGGGAAATCCTTACCGGCGATTTTAGGAAGCCGCACATCATCTAAATTGACGCCCGTGACAACGTAATCCCTGTCGTGGGCGGACTTTCCTCTTAATTTGTCACGTACGGCTCCACCAACCAGGTAGAGCCGTCCCCCAATGGTTTCCATCAGTTCTTTCTCAGTCATTTTGTCACGTCCAGCATTGGAGACAGAACGCTACTAATTTAGAATTTCGAGTCTCCAATTTTTGAATTGCCATTTTTTCAGGCTGCTCCAACAATTCGACGTCCAGGTGGAAACCTGACATTGCCGGCGTCAGAATCCCTTATGACGAGCTACATCGGATCTGCGGCTGCTTTCAAACCGAGTTACTGATTGGTTCCCCTCCTGCAATTTTTCCGTGGCCTGGGTTATTTTGTGATTGCAGGAGAAGGGATGCCTGATGAACTTTCCTTGCGAGTTGATCTGTTCAGGACCTATGTCTATGCGCCTAAAGCAAAAAAGGTCTTAGCGCATGCCGAGTAACTTACTTACTAATACAATCTCGAGTCATAATCGATGATCACCCGCCGATCATTGAATATCTTCTCCTTGCCGCCCAGTTTGCACGATTGCGGCGCCTTCTGGACAAGTTCGTAAAGTTTCTCCTTTGGATAAGTCTCAACAAGTTTCAGAAGCTGCTCACATTCCTGAGCCACCGAAAGCACAGGAGTTAGAATAATCACAGCCAAAAGAAGTGTCATGACTGCACATTTTTTCATTTCGATTATCCTCCCTCTCAGCTACTAATTCTCTTGAATTTCATCTGCGCCAGATTTCGTCATTGAGACGATTGACGACCGGATTGAGGATGTCCCGGTCATTGCAATCGTATTTGAGAAAACCCGGTGATTGACTTCATGTTCCGTTACGGGTTTTTTTCATTGCAGAATGCATGTTTTCAGCCTGACGGGTGTCGATGGCATAGATCCCACCCTCAGGATGTCTGATGTAGATCATGCCTTTTTCTCCCACCAGCAGTGGTCTGTGTCTGCCAATGCCGCGACCAATTCCCCACTTCCACTTTTCATGACCATCCTTTAGGTCAAGCGCAGTCAGGCTTGTCCCTCTGCACTCTTTCCTGCCGGGCAACATCACAACGCCCTGTTCCATTCGGTCAATCATGGAATCAATGCTTGATGTTCGATCAACATTTACAACCGGAATTTCAATATTGCCGGAAAGTAACTCTGTTCCAAGTTTTAGTTGTCTGCCCTGAAAATATTGAATTGAGGCTTGTCGCGGAAAACGTGCACAGAATTGCTTTGCGGGCCACTTGTTCGGCATGGCGTCGACAACTGCGTAAGATACGCCAAACTGAACCATTAATTCATCTAGTCTGTTCCAGTTATCAGTTTCTTCAAAATGGACCCATTTGAAAAACTTTCCTGAAATAATCCCTACTGAGATATGAAGTTGGTCGCCCTGGTCAACGCCCATATACGACCCGGTTTCTTTGTAAGAAAACCCGTGATTGCCTTCAACAAAATCCAGGAGCTTTTCGTCTACTCTGGCGTTACCGCCACCATAAGGAAACCCCAAAACGCTAACTGTAAAGCGCGCTATTTTGTTATGGCCGATTTTATAATCGTCCCATTCTTTCATGATTTTGGTGGCTATGTTTGGAAAATTAGGCGGCTTTATTTGCGTGTATAACTGACTTAAATGGCGTCCTCGTTTGTCTTGTCTTTCAGGGCGTAACGCGACCCATTCTCCCTGGCTCATGTTTAATTTTGATTCACATTGCTTGCAGCCCCGGTAATGGGTCACGCCTTCTGGAAAAGTTTTTTTCCTGTTTTGAGGAACAGCAAGGAAGTTGGAAGGAAAATCAAGTTCTAGGCAGTTATATGCTCCGCACGCCGGACAGATCAGTTTCCAGTAACACTGATCGGTTTCCTTGAATTGCTTGTCAATGCCATATCCCGGAAAACTCGGTTGACTGAGCGACGCGAACCATTGAAGGTCTGAGTGCATCATTCTGTCAACGGCGTAATCAATAAGAGCTTCTTTACACTCGTCGGTTTCGTCGGTTACAACCATATCGCAGTCAATGGATTTAACTTGCGATAAAGTAAAAAGGCCTCGGAAGTAGAGGGCTCCGGGGCCAATCTGTTTCAGGGAAACGTTGTTCGTGCTTCGGACACGAGACGCCAGGTAAGGTGTTTCATCAAGCATTGTCTGGCATCTGTCATTTGAAAAATCCGAAACCTGTTTATCATTCTGAAAATAGTAAACGGCTTTTTTCCCAAGGTGTTCGGAGATATAAAGGGTCTTGATCAACATGGTGGTTGACATGGCGACTTGTGCGCCCTTCATGAAAACCTGCCAGGGGTGATCATCGTCGATTATGTCGTCAAGATATTCGTGTCCCTTTGTGGTGTATTTGGCCCCACGTAAAACAACCCCAACCTTGGATATCCATTCCCTTAAAGACATTCGCTTGAATCTCTTTAAAAAAGTGGATGTCGGCAAAACCCCCTGGAAAAATTTTTTATTTATTCTGGGTGATAGCTGTTCCAGCTTTTTAACCCTCGCTCGCTATCATCAGTTTGTCAGCGACCTCATCGACAATCTCGACCAGTTCATTAACGAGTTCGGGCCTCCCCACAAGTTGCCTCTGAAATTCTTTTCTGAATTCTTCCCTAACTCGCTCCATAACCAGGTTATGATCCATTTCCATTTTTCGTTTGTTCAGGGAAAGATTAATGGTCTTGATCAGAACTTCGGCAACCTTGCCATAATCATTTATGGAATCGCATTTTGGGCGTTTAAGGGTATTAAAAGGCTCCCAAAAGAAATCCATTAGACCCTTGATGGCTTGGGTCTCAAATTCCTTAGCTACCCGGCGATCTATTTTGTCGGTTTGAAGTTCTTTGTCGGCTTCGAGTTTTAGTCTCTTAATGAGTTGCCTGTTCCAGTCCTTGATTCGTTCCCTGGAAACCTGAAAACCAGCGTCGGTGAGAAACTCATAAATTTTGGAATAGGGATGTTCACCTTGAAACCAATCGACAAGTTGAGCGCGAATTTTATCCGGTAGCCGTTCAACGTTATCGACTACCCGCAAAATTCGCGCCGGTTTCCCCCCATTGTTACAAAGTTTGCTAATTTTTTGAGTCCCCCCCAAAAAAAAGAATACAACCTATACAGCTTTTCTACGCGACACCTTAGTTATTATAATAGGTTATGTCAATTTCAAAACAAGCTACTATCAAAAACAAACCGCTAACATCTCAATATAACTATCTTTAAAAGACATCTATGATTTAATTTAATCATATTATTTATATGAAGTTATTATATATAGTGTTAATTTACGTGGGCATTTTGGTGGGCAACGGTCTGAGGTGATATAGGTCGATATGTGTAAGTATGTGATACTTTTGACAGGCAAAAAAGCTAAAAAAAGAGCGTAAAAACAAAAATAGCCAGGAAGGCTCCTGGCTAAATTGCTGTTCTTATTCATACTTTATTGGCACGCCCGACAGGGCTCGAACCTGTGACCTACGGATTAGAAGTCCGTTGCTCTATCCAACTGAGCTACGGGCGCTCTGGAATGGATCTGCCGTCGTAGGAACAATATATATACCCCAGACGGTTAAGTGGACATTCAAGCACATGAGTCTAATTCTTGTCAATATTATCGATTAGGGGGATGACATTTACTCTGAAGAATTTGTGTTAAAAAAGTATAAAAGCAGCTTAGAACGCACGAATTGGTCCCGGGTTAATTCATGCCTGCGCAGGATATCGCCATTCAAGTCGCCATCTTGACGCGGCGTTTGTCAAAGACCGTGATCAAGGGAATCGAAAGCCTCGTGCATATGGTGTCCAGCACCCTGTGCCATTTTGCGCCTCTTGAATCCTTGTTTTCAGTCATTGGTGAATCATAAACCACGGTTGTCACTTCTTTGTGGCGCCTGACGTAATCTCCTAACTTCTCAACGATGTCTCCTCTGAACAGGTACATTCGATATCGGACGTTCTTGTCCCCGAGGAATTGTGAAAGTTCCGGGATGTCTACGGACCCGAGCAGTTCGGTATGGTCTAAATCCTTATCACCAAGACTGACCTCATCCGATTCCGTGATTAGGATGTCCATCATAGCCCCGATCCTCTTGCATAAGTTTGCGGTATAATTAATGGCGTGTAGGTTAGGATTAGAGTTGTCTATCACAAGCGCCACTATGTGTGGCTTGGGCTCTGGATGAAGAATTTCATTGGCGGAGCTAAATTCACCAGCTTCCGCAAATACCGCAGCGCTCATACTTCTCTCAAATGCGTCCACGCTAGATTCTTCGTAACTAAGAATTCCCGGAATCTTTCTCATGATTGAGCAGACTATTTTCCACATGTCCAACTGCCGGATCCATAAAGCTTAATGCTGTCTCAGCCTCGTCCATCTCCGCAAACGTGATCGCGTTGAGCATGGCCGTGATCTTTTCTTTAACCTTTTTCATTGAAGTCTCCTGTCACCGCTAGGCGTGATACAAATCTCGTGCCAAGATCTAAGCAACAGCAAAAAGGAATGAGAATAAATATCTGACTGATGGATCGTTGCGATATTACAACACAACATGCCGTGGACCAACCTAACATGAATAATTCGTGGACAAATGGTGGAAATAGAGAAATAATATAAGTGTTGCAATTTAGAATTTGATGTTGCATTCAGCAATACATGACGGGAAAATTGACGCCGCAGTAGAGATGTAAATCCTAACCGTGAGATATTGAGCGCGGTTAGGAACATGTAGCAAGATTCAGAAAGTCGTGGAACTGAGAACTCAGTTGTCGCATTCTGATTACTAGGTTAAAGTCGAGTCACTAAATTTGGAATAGTCTTAAAGTTCAGGCAGGTGAGTGAATGTCATGGAGCCTCATTAGCTTAAGGTACAAAGTTTTAATCGGAGTAGCCGGCATCTATTTATTTATGATAGCCACCATCTTTGGAAGCTACTATTTCATGACATCTCTGGAAAGCAAGATCGGTTATCTGGAAGAAATCAGCAAGGTAGAAGAGGCTGCGCTGGAAATAAGAAGATTCGAAAAAAACTATTTCCTTTACGGTGACAGGCAGTCGTTGGGGACGGCCTTCTATCATTTGAACCGAGTGCAGTCTCTTTACGAAAAAAACCTCTCCAAGATTGAAGAACTGATATCGCCCGAACAGTCAAGAGAATTCCGGGAATCGTTAACGGACTACGAGCGGTTGTTGAAAGAGTGTTCAAGTCTGGCCGGTGAGGGAAAGTGTTTCGAAACTCCCGAGACGAGAGCTGAATATGAAAAACAAATCAGGAAATCAGGATCTTCTATTTTAGAGATCGCAGAGAATCTGGCCAAACAAAAAAGGGCGTCAATAAGAGAGACCATTAGCGCCAACATGAAACTGCTGCTGCTAGGGCTAACTGTAGCAGGTGTCGGGTTTGTGGCGATTGCAAGTTTCCTGTTGGGAAGGGTTAACCGGTCTCTGAGACAACTTGAAAAAAGTGCGGAAAGCTTTGCCAAGGGAGAGTTCGAGCCTATTGACAATCTTCCCCCCGAGAAAGAAATCAGGCAAATATTTACATCCTTCAATAACATGGCGTCAAGATTGAGAGAACGTGAGGAACAACTTGTTCAATCCAAGAAGCTTGCATCCTTAGGGAACCATGCTTGCGGGGGTTGCGCACGAGATAAACAATCCATTGTCCAACATTTCGTCCTCCTGTGAAATACTTCTGGAGGAAATTGACGAAACAGACACCGAATTTAAAAAAAACCTGTTGCGCAAAGTCCTGGATCAAGTTGAAAAAGCAAGAACCATTGTGCTTAACTTGTTGGAATTCTCCCGGAATAAGGAATTTGCTCTCGAGAATCTAAACTTGGCCATGTTGATCGAGAAAACACTGAGTCTCATCCAGAGCCAGAAACCCCCTGGCGTTCAAGTAATCTCTAACGTGGATCCCAATCTTTTCATTCTTGCTGATAAGCAGCGAATCGAACAAGCTCTCATCAATCTTATAACAAATGCTTTTCACGCTATAGAAGAAGAAGGACAGGTACGAATCCGAGGCTTTTCGTCCAACGATGGAAAGGTTAGAATAAGGATACGTGACACAGGAAGAGGCATATCCAAAGAAAATCTGGCGCGAATCTTTGACCCGTTCTTTACCACCAAGGACGTGGGTAAGGGCACAGGATTGGGTCTCTTCATTACTCACGACATAATACTCAGACATAAAGGAACGATTCGAGCTGAGAGTCTAAAGGGCCAGGGAACGGTGTTCTCTATATCTCTTCCTTCTGTGGAGCCTAAAGAATGCATATGCCCCCACGAATCCTGATAATAGACGACGAAGAATTGGCGCTTTCAAACCTTGAGCACATCCTTAAAAAACAGGGCTATGATGTAGCGACAGCAGGTTCTGGACCGAAAGGAATGAATGCGATAAGAGTTGGAAGTTTCGACGTGGTACTGACGGATCTGAGGATGGAGAAGGTCGATGGTATGGCCATCCTGGAGGAATGTAAGAAGAAGCGTCCTTCAACCGAAGTGATCATGATCACGGGATATGCGACTGTGGACTCCGCCATTGAGGCTATGAAAAGAGGAGCGTATCATTATGTTTCCAAACCGTACCGCATTGACGCTGTTAGAAAGATAGTCGCCGAAGCTCTAGAGAAAATCGAACTTCGCGAGGAAAACCTTCACCTCAAAGAGGAACTCAAGAAATTCTACGAAGTAGGCCAGGTCAAAATCATAACCAAGGACCCTGCTATGTTGAGAATACTTGAGACCGCCCGGCAAATTGGGCCCACTGATTGTAATGTTCTTATTACTGGTGAATCAGGAACTGGAAAAGAACTGCTGGCTCGCTATGTTCATGAGCACAGCGCACGAAGTTCCTCATGCATGATGGCTGTTAATTGCGGGACATTCAACGAGGAACTACTCACGAACGAGCTTTTTGGCCATGAGAAGGGCGCTTTTACCGGAGCGCACATCAGCAAACCCGGCATAATTGAATTGGCCAACGGCGGCACTCTATTCCTCGACGAAATAACAGAAATGTCCGTGAATATGCAGGCCAAACTTCTACGAGTAATCCAGGAAAAGCAGTTGATGAGAGTAGGAGGAACTTCCACAATCAATGTGGATGTGCGTTTTATAGCGGCGACCAACAGAAACATTCAAACCTCTGTTGGTTCAAATGAATTCAGAAAGGATCTGTATTATAGACTCAACGTGATCTCGTTGGATCTTCCGCCCCTGGCCTCACGGAAAAATGATATTCCATTACTGGCTCAATTCTTTCTTGAAAAGCACTCGAAACTCATGCGACGGGATCTTCCCGTTATTTCGAAGGAGGTTCTGGAGATATTAACTAATTACGATTTTCCAGGAAATGTCAGGGAGTTGGAGAACATCATCGAGCGCGGCATAGCTTTATCGACGGAGGGTGTTATTGAGGAAAGGCATCTTCCCGATGATCTGCGGGATTTTCAGATCACCACTTACAGGCGAAAGGATGGTAGTCTTCCCACGCTGGAAGAACAGGAAATCAGATACATCAAGCAAGTTCTGGCCGAAAGCGGCGGGAATAAGACTCTGGCGGCGGAGACTCTCGGAATCGACAGGGTTTCCCTATGGCGTAAGATCAAAAGATTTAATCTGGAGTAATTCTGCTGGGCCCTGATAGTAGGAATAAGTAATATCAAGATCTTACGACAAGGACAGGGCAAGGAGCGTTCCCGATCACTCTTTCCGCTACGCTACCCATCAACAGCCGTTTCATTCCGGTTCGTCCATGAGAACCAATGATTATTATTCCGCAATTTTTCTGTTTTGCGGTCAAATCAATTGATTTCTCCCGGTTTCCCTTCTCTTACCAAAAAGTCCAGATGTAATCTTCTCCTTCTCAGCCACTTTGTGAACCGGATCGAGCACCTGTCTCGCTTCACTGATCATTTCTCCGCAACTTTAGCGTCCAGCCCGTACAGGTGAGAAGGAATATCGGCTACGGACAAAAAAGACAAGGCCAGACCGTAAGTCCTGTTAAGCGCAAAAGCCCTAGACATAACTGTTTTGCTCGACGCTGAGCCGTCGAGCGCAACAATGGCTCTTTCTAGACTAAGTTCACACCCTAATGGTACGGCAAGCACATCTGTATTGCTGAAACCGATAACCCTGGCGGCGGTACTTCCCATTAATATTGTCCTGGCGGGGTTTCCTCCCCGAACTCCTACGACTATAAGTTTACAGTTTAATTCTTCTGCGGCGTCGACAATCGTTTCCGAAGGTTCACCGATCCTGAGCAGTGTTCTGACGGGAACGTCGTATATCTCTGAAATTTTTAGCGCCTCATCCAAGGCTTTCTGGTGAGGCGCAACGATCATATCATTGACATGCTCTCTGACCCCGACCAGCGAAAGTTCTCCACCGTGGGGTGGCGCCACCGAAATCACTTTGATGGCGCCATGTTGAGCTTTTGCCAAAGACAGCGCCTGACGCAGAGCGTTGAAACCTGAATCAGAGCCGTCAACGGCCACAAGTATCGTTCTATACATTTTCGTAAGTCTCCGACACCTGACGATTGACTAATTCCGCACGTTTTGCCTTGATCATACTGCCCAGTATTATAACTGCGCCGATTGCAAGAGCAAGGCACATTAACGCGAAGCTCACCATATTCATGAAGCTTAACGCTGACTGATTCGCCGAAATCAAATCCAACTGCGCCAGATATTGAGGAACGGCAAGCGCTCTGCTGAAAGCAACTATGATCATAATAGAGCCCATAACTATCTTGATCATGTTTTCTTTGACGTAAGTTGTGCCGATGGCGCCTAATTGAACTCCCAAAAGTGAACCTGCCAGAATTATGAGCGTAAGCCTGATGTCTACCATGCCCGCCATTGCCCATTTGACGGTTCCGCCGAGTCCCATGAGAAAAGCTATCACCAGTTCTGACGCAGAAGAGATAAGGCCGGAAGCGCCTATAACGTATATCATGCCCGGAACCCCGACAAATCCACCCACAGCGATGGTCGCAGCGAGCAATCCCGTCAGTAAGCCAACCGGTATAGTGAACCAAAGCGATATAGTGAGATTGGCCGTCTTAAAGTGAATCATGGGCGGAAGATTAATTGATTGAAGGCGTCGGGCCAATTTTGGAACAGGGTCAGCCTCGGTGACTTTGGACGATTTCCAAGCGTCATAGAAAACGTAGCTGCCGACGGTTATGAGCACAAAGACAAACGACAGGCTCACATATAGGTTAGACCCGGCTTCACCCCATTTTCCCAGTATCCATTCCTGAATCTTGATACCGATTTGCACTCCTACTGTTGCGGACGCAGCCATCACAATCCCAAGTTTAAGGTCGACCTGACCGTACCTGAACCTCTTGTAGGCTCCCACCATGGCCTTGGGGAATTTGTGACACATGTTGCTGGCCACTGCTACAGCGGCAGGCACTCCGAGACTCATCATTCCCGGTGTTAGAACAAAAGCCCCTCCTGAACCAATAAATCCGCTGACCAAGCCTCCGATGAAGCCCACTATGAACAAAAAAGACACATTCATCCACGTAAGGTCTATAAATTTTGCAGCCTCCAGGGCATGTTCCGTCATCTGTAACTCCTTTCAGTCATAATCATCTTGAACGAACCGACTAGGCGCTCATTCTTAAACGAGCGCGAGGTCTCTGAGCGGGTCGTGGAACGGACTCGGCAGGACGCGGAGCTGTCTTCTTGGTTGTAGCCTCGATCCCAAGAGCCGACCACAGGTTGCTGGCAAATGCCCCGTGAGCAAAAGAAAAAGCGAAAACCGTGGCAATTGGCAAAGCGGCGTAAATACCGCCAAGACTGAAAAGTGAAGTTATGGCGTCGGCGTGGCTGAAAACAGCGGCTAACATCGCAGCGGAGACTGCGCCATACATAACGGTCCTTAAAACAGCTTTTTTCTTTTTAATTTCGCTAGTTTCCGACATATCTATTACTCCTTTAAATGTTTTGTTAGCGTAAATCGACACGATTGTCTTTCAAATTTCCCCAAGAGAGAGCCGGACTCTCCAATTGGGCGAGAAACTCGGGGAACGATTGAGCTGTTTCCCGTTCAAACGTGGTACGATCTTTCCCTCAATCGGGTTTTGGGTTGGCTTTTTCTTTCAACATCCCTTGCTGTTGACCTCTTATCTGATTCCTCCATGATGCCTCGGGCAGTCTGCCATTCGCCCATCTCTGCGAATGCTGTGGCTGCGGCCATTCTCTGCAGTTTCTCAAACCATGTTCTCATTTCTATTTCCTCCATTGCGGTTAATTCCGTATTCCTGCTCATCTACTATCAACTTCCGTGCCAATATGAGATACACATCACAACCTGCTGTTATAGTTGATTTTAAAAGCTATTGCGTCTGCTGAAGGGAAAGACAGACTGTTGCGTTGTGCAACTAGCACAGTAGCAAACCCTTGGGAACAGAGTTAGATTATGCGTCAGGATGTCTTTGTATCTCCGATTAAAGTTTGTTGCATTGTGCAATACCGGTGGTCCTTGGCAACAGGTTAAAATCCCGCCCATGCTTCAGTTTTTTGATCGGATCCGGCTGCGAGCATGTTCACTCTCGAGTCGTTGCCGATTGTGATCAATAAGTCTATAATACGGTAGTGAAGTGATATTTTGGCGATAGGGGATTGCTAAGTATGGGATTTTTTAAAAAGAGTCAGGAAGACCGGCCTTCAATTCCCCAGGAATTGCTGGATCTAAGGTCAGCTATAGATTCGGCTACCCTCCCTGAACACGTTGAATCAGTAGCGGCAAAGGAACTGGACAGGCTCGAGAAGACAGATCCATCAGCGGCCGAGTATTCTATTGGATTGAATTACATTGACTACCTTCTTGCGCTGCCGTGGAACAGATATACCGATGACAACCTTGATCTGGGGAGGGCGCAAACGATTTTGGAGCGTCAGCATTATGGGCTTCAACACGCAAAGGAACGTGTTCTCGAATTCCTTGCGGTCAGGACTCTAAGAAACCAGAGAGGATTCAAAATCCTGGTGGTTGACGATGAAGAGGTGGCAAGAGAAAATATCCAACGCGTAATTCTTAAAGAAGGCCATTCAGTGCAGACGGCCAATAACGGCGTGGAGGCCCTGGAGAAGGTTAAGATTCAGGAGTTTGACCTTATCATTAGTGATCTGCGAATGGATCAGATGAATGGATTGGAACTTCTAGAAGCCATGAAGAAGACTGCCACACGAACAGAAATTATGCTTGTCACAGGCCATGCGACGGTTGATTCAGCTGTAGACGCTTTCACAAAAGGGGCGGCGTATTACCTCACAAAACCCTACAAATTGGATGACTTGAGAGCAGCGGTCAGAAAAATACTCGAGAAGAAACAACATGCTCAAATAACACGTGGCCCTATCTTGTGTTTCTCCGGTCCTCCTGGCACTGGAAAGACTTCAATCGGCCAGGCCATAGCGGAGGCCATGGAGAGAAAATTCGCCAGGATATCCATGGCGGGATTAAGAGACGAAGCCGAATTGCGGGGACACCGCAGGACTTACGTTGGGGCAATGCCTGGACGTATAATTGCTGAGATGAGAAATTTGGGATTAAAAAATCCTGTTTTTATGCTCGACGAGATTGACAAGATCGGACAGGATTTCCGTGGAGATCCTGCCTCGGCGCTTCTAGAAATTTTGGACCCCGAGCAGAATAGAAATTTTAGAGATCATTACCTTGATGTGCCGTTTGATCTTTCGTCAGTAATGTTCATTGCTACAGCGAACGTTGTGGAAAATTTACCGGCTGCGCTTTTGGACCGACTGGAGGTGATCACATTTTCAGGTTATACGGAGCACGAGAAAATGCGAATCGCTCAGAACTTCTTGATACCGAGACAACTCGATGACTCAGGGATTGCTGGACACGGGACGCAGTTCACCGAAGAAGCTGTATCCCTGATCATCAGGGATTATACCCGGGAAGCCGGACTGCGCAATCTCGAGCGAGAGATAGCAAATGTGTGCCGGAAATTGGCGCTGATATCTCTCCAGCAAGGCGAAGATCGGCTACTTTCTTCAGTTGACGCCCCAATGATTCCAAAGTTTCTCGGACCAAGACGTTACCGGCACGAAGCCGCAGAAGCCGCTAATCAGGTTGGTGTGACAACAGGTCTGGTGTGGACGGAATTTGGCGGAGAAATAATCTTTGTAGAAGCTGCCAGTATGAAAGGGACTCAACAGTTGATACTGACCGGTTCCCTGGGAGATATCCTGAGGGAATCCGCTCAGACTGCTCTAAGTTATGTCCGTAGTAATGCAGAGATCTTCAACATTGATCCTGATTTCTTTTCAGAAATTGATATCCATATTCACATTCCAGCGGGGGCGATACCCAAAGACGGGCCCTCAGCCGGAGTCACCATTGCCCTTGCTCTCATATCTCTTCTAACGGCTCGCCCAGCCAGAAGGAACGTAGCTCTAAGCGGCGAAATAACCTTGAGCGGCAGAATACTTCCCGTCAGCGGCATAAGGGAGAAGAGTCTTGCAGCCCAAAGAGCCGGAGTAAATACGGTTGTCTTCCCGCAATCCAATAGCGTGGACATTGAAAGCCTGCCGGATCAAGTGAGAAACGGACTGGAGTTTGTTGTGGCCGGAGACATCACAAGTATTGTCGACCTGGTACTGGACTCCGTCAAAAAACCAATGGCTGGCTCTGGTTCCTCAATCAAATGACTAAAACTAAGAAATTTCCCGCGGCTCTCACGACTTCAGTTTCTGTTTTCGGCGAACAGGCGCTCGCCACTCTCATGAATTAGAGATGTTGTTAACACTATTAATCCAGGATATACTATTTTTATTGATACGAAACATTGAAACTTCGAAAAAGAGTTTGCGGGAACCTGAATAAATATTCGCTGGGTCACCATGATCATATTTGCCAACATCGTTATTGAGGTCAAGCAATGAGTTCGTCCATCCTAGTTGGTATTACAGGCGGAATATCCGCTTATAAAATTCCATTGTTGGTACGTCTCATGGTCAAGGCCGGAATGAATGTACAGGTAGTCATGACCCGAGCTGCTACGAAATTCGTCACTCCTATGACACTAGCCACTTTGAGCGGGAACCCAGTGTACTGTGACATGTGGGGGGAACGTGACAGACCCTCTGTAGAGCATATATCTTCTGGCCGACGCTGCGAGGATCGCTGTCATAGCTCCTGCAACCGCCAACTTCATAGGCAAATTGGCCCACGGTATCGCCGACGATATGTTAACTACCGTCATGATGGCTTTTAACAAGCCTGTGCTGATATATCCCGCAATGAATATAAACATGTACAATAATCCAATTCTCAAAGAGAACCTGGAACGATTGATGAGCTTGGGCTACCAGGTGATGGAGCCTGAAAAAGGAGATCTGGCTTGCGGTTGGGTGGGAGAAGGCAGGATGCCCGAGCCTGAAGCCATATTCCTCGAAGTGAAGCGCAGACTAGCTCCACGTGACATGGACGGACTGCGTGTATTGGTTACCGCTGGGCCGACCGAGGAGCCACTGGACCCTGTTCGTTTCCTGACAAACCGTTCTTCTGGGAAAATGGGCGTGGCTATCGCCAAGCGAGCTCTTCAGCGAGGGGCGAAAGTCTGTCTGGTTTCTGGACCTTTGAAGGTTAGTGTTCCTGTAGGGGTAGATCATATCAAGGTAAGGACCGCATTAGAAATGATGGAAAAGGTCCTTGAATTGTTTCATGAATCCGACATGGTGTTCAAGGCTGCCGCTGTAGCTGATTTCAGACCTGAATTCACTCGTCGGGAGAAAATAAAAAAGGGAGATCTGGAACCCACTGTTAACCTCATTTGTAACCCCGATATCCTTGCCACTCTTGGAAGCAAGAAATGGCCAGACCAGGTGCTGGTAGGCTTTGCCGCAGAAACTACGGATCCGATTGAAAACGCAAGGGTCAAGCTCAAGAAAAAGAATGTTGATATACTTGTGCTCAACGATGTTACCCAACCAGGCGCGGGATTTGATTGTGACACAAACGTAGTGAGGCTATTATTTAGAAATGGAGATGAAGAACAACTCTCTCTTATGTCCAAGGAAGACGTGGCTGATCAGATTATCAGCCGGGCCATTGAAATGAGACGGCACAGCTCGTGAAAGATGATCGTTCAACCAGTTTCTACAACCGGGGGTTGCCCCATTGGAATTATCGATGATCCAGGTGACGGCGCTTGATGGGTCTTTATGATGATAACCTGTCGGAGATTTCGAATTATATCGGATATCTATTAAACATAGGTTATTCTGAAATAGTCTTGCCCATGCCCCAGGATGCAGAAGTGTCCGATTCGACTCTCCCTCCTTTCGTCTATAAGGGATGAAATAGGCGACTGCCGCAGATGTCCTCTCAGTGAGGGAAGGACGAATCTTGTTTTTGGCGAAGGCGCCGCTACAGCTAGATTAGTGTTCGTGGGTGAAGGCCCGGGAGCGGATGAAGACCGTGAAGGCAGGCCTTTTGTGGGTAGGGCCGGACAACTGCTTACTCGTATGATCAAGGCCATGGGACTCGAACGGTCCGCAGTCTACATAGCGAATATTGTAAAATGCCGTCCCCCAGGGAATCGCGATCCTGAACAATTTGAAATTGAAAAATGTTTGCCCTTTTTGCAGGCCCAGATCGAGGCTATTTGTCCCGAAGTGATAGTAGGTCTGGGGAGAGTGGCCGTATCATCCTTGCTCGGAAGAAAAGTTTCCATGACGCGAATACGTGGAAACATTCAGTATTTTAATGGCATACCCTTGATGCCTACGTATCATCCGGCCTTCCTGCTCAGAAAAGAGCATGATCGCAAATGGAAGGCCGATGCGTGGGAAGATCTAAAAAAAGTCATGGCTATGTTGGATTTGCACACTGATGGTTATGGAGACTCGACATGAAAAATGAAATGATCCGTATCACAGTTATAACATCCTTGGTTTGCTGCCTTTTGTCCTTAGGGGGCTCTCCTGGGTTGTCTCAGAATCCAGAGATTCAGAACAAACCAGTTGTCTATTTATTAGACATTGATGGAACGATAAATCCGGCCCTAGCCGATTACATCAGTAAAGGAATAGAGAAGGCGCAGGAGGACAACGCAGCCTGCGTAGTGATAAGGATGGATACTCCCGGTGGGGTGCTCAGCACCACCAAGACAATCATTAAGGAAATGATAAATGCACGTGTCCCAGTTGTCGTATACGTTGCGCCAAGTGGTTCAAGCGCGACGTCAGCGGGGGCGTTGATAGCCGTTTGCGCTGATGTTGCGGCAATGGCCCCGGGGACAAATATTGGAGCTGCTCACCCTGTTGGTGGAGGCGGGCAGGAAATTGACGCCACCATGTCCGAAAAAATTATGAACGACATAACAGCTTATATTAGAGGCATAGTTGCAAAAAAAGGACGAAACGCCGAATGGCCGGAAAAGGCCATCAGAGAAAGTGTTTCGATAACGGCCTCAGAAGCCTTAAACTTAAAGGTGATTAATTTGATAGCGGACTCAGTCCCAGAGCTGCTTGATAAACTCGATGGGATCGAGAATTGAGAAAGACAAGCGGGTCTTTGTCCTCAAAACAAAAGATGCAAGAGTGGAACGGATTGTTCCCGGCATGAGGTTCAAGATCCTGGACGTGATAGCCAACCCCAACGTGGCTTATATCCTAATGATGATAGGTGGCCTGGGCATAATGATGGAGCTTTACAATCCCGGGTTGATTTTCCCGGGTGTCGCCGGTGGCATATGTCTACTGCTGTCTTTTTTCGCTCTTCAGGTGCTCCCTGTGAATTACGTGGGCATTCTATTGATGATATTGTCAATCATCTTTTTTGTTTTGGAACTCAAAGTTCAGTCATTCGGTCTGTTGTCTCTGGGGGCCATCATAAGTCTGACCTTGGGATCAGTCATGCTTTTCGATTCCAGTGAAGTCGCCATGAGAGTTTCATGGTCTGTGATTATCCCAACGGTATCCGCTGTTTCGACTTTTTTTATCGTAGTCCTGGGACTGGTAGTTAAGGCCTGGATGCGCAAGCCGAGAACAGGCCAACAGGGATTGGTTGGGGAGGTGGGGACAGCCCTCACCGATATTAATCCTACCGGCAAAATAGCTGTACGTGGAGAATACTGGAACGCAAGGGCAGAGACGATGATTCCCAAAGGGGAAAAGGTTAGAGTGACAAAAATTCAGGATCTTGAAGTTACTGTTGCCCCGAATGGTGGGGTTTGATAGTCATGGTTCTCGTGAACATGACGACATCTTAAAACCAAATGTCAGGCTTTGTTGACAAGGAGGACAAATGTACGCTCTCGGGATAATCATTCTTCTCGCATTAGCTTTTCTCTTTATGGCTGTCAAGGTTCTTAATGAATATGAACGAGCCGTAGTCTTCAGACTAGGAAGAATAATTGACCACAAGGGCCCGGGAATCATTTTCTTGATCCCTGTTGTCGACAGAATGGTCAGGGTCAGTCTTCGGACGGTGACAATGGATGTTCCGCCTCAGGATGTCATCACGAAGGACAATGTCTCGATAAAAGTCAACGCCGTCATATACTTCAGGGTGATGGATCCCACCAAAGCGGTTATAGAGATTGAGAACTATCTCTATGGGACCTCGCAATTGGCTCAGACGACTCTGAGAAGCGTATGCGGGCAGTCTGAGCTTGATGAACTGCTTGCATCCCGGGAAAAGGTGAATCTCCAACTTCAGGAGATTCTGGATCGGCATACTGATCCATGGGGTGTCAAGGTCAGTATGGTTGAGCTGAAGTACATAGACCTGCCTCAGGAGATGCAGCGAGCCATCGCGAAACAGGCTGAGGCTGAGAGAGAAAGACGGGCAAAGATAATCAATGCTGAAGGTGAGTTTCAGGCAGCGGCCAAACTTTCCGAGGCTGCGGTAATAATTGCCAAGGAGCCTGTAGCGTTACAATTAAGGTTCCTACAGACTCTAGTGGAAGTAGCGGCGGAGAAGAATTCCACCACCGTATTCCCTGTGCCGATTGATTTATTCGAGCCATTCTTGAGAAAGTTCAAGGAGAAAGACGAGACTTAATTTATTCGGCCACGCAGGCCGTTGTCGAAAGGAATAGCCATGCCTGGGATACTTATTCGCTGGATAATTATGACTGTTACTGTGCTGCTTATTTCCAAACTTCATCTGGTGAACGTTACAGTTGACGACACGGCCTCAGCGTTGGTGTTTGCCGCTATACTGGGTGTGATGAACGCCTTCATAAGGCCGGTCCTGATAATTCTGACGTTACCGCTCACTTTGGTAACTTTAGGGTTCTTTGTCCTTGTGCTTAATGCCCTGCTTTTCTGGTTTGTGGCCGGATTAGATGTGGGAGTTCACGTAGCCGGCTTCTGGTCTGCATTCGGAGCTTCGTTGATTGTAAGCCTAGTGTCCTGGTTCACGAGTTCGGCCGTTTCCGGAGGAGGTGGTGAACGGACCGTTATCGTGACTAATTGGGACAGGAATGTCGTAGACCTGCGTCAGGGAAGAGGCGGCAAATGGGAATAATCATTTCATTCGGAGGAAACTCAAATAACAATGATTCGATAGGATGAAATGTGATTTCTACCGGACTCTCCCAGTTGATTGAAAATCCATCAATCGTAGCCAACTACGGTAGATTGGGGTTGCTTTACAATCAGGCGTCTATAGCGACTGATTTAAGAGAATCCGCCGATGTCCTCTTTGAAGTTTTTGGGGAGCGACTCACATCACTGTTTGGTCCGCAGCACGGGGTAGGAACCACTGAGCAGGATAACATGATTGAAACGGACCACTCCGTTCACAGGCGACTTGGTTTGCCTATCTTCAGCTTGTATTCCTCAACGAGGCGGCCAACCCTCGAGATGCTTGAGAACGTCGACGCCATGCTTGTAGATATCCAGGACGTTGGCACACGGGTTTATACATTCTGTTCCACTATCGTTTATGTTATGGAGGTGTGCGCTTCCCTTGGAAAGCCGGTAATCATACTGGACAGACCCAATCCGATAAATGGCCGGGATGTGGAGGGAAACTGCCTGGATCCGGAATACGCTTCGTTTGTGGGGCCATACCCGATACCCATGCGTCACGGCATGACGGTGGGGGAACTCATGAGTTACTACAACGAACAGCTTCCGAGGAAGTGCGAACTTGTGATTGTGGAAATGAAGGGATGGGACAGAAACTACTTCTTTGAAGATACGCAACTCCCTTGGGCGTTTCCGTCCCCCAACATGCCCACTGTTGATACGGCGATAGTATATCCTGGTCAGGTTATTTTGGAGGGCACAAATCTTTCAGAAGGGCGTGGGACCGCCAGACCATTTGAAGTCTTCGGGGCGCCTTTCCTGAGTCCGGAAAAGATTCTCAAGGATGTTCCCACGGAGGCCTTGCACGGAGCTGCCTTAAGAATCGTTGAATTCACGCCGGTTTTTAACAAGTGGAGTTCCCGGAGATGTTTCGGATTTCAGATACATGTTACTGATAGAAATCGTTATCACCCATACAGGACCTCTCTAAGTTTATTGGGAGCGATAATTCGCAACAGCCATCAAGAGTTCATGTGGTCACAGCCGCCTTACGAATATGTTTTTGACAAAGCGCCTGTGGATGTAATTCTTGGAAACAGTAATATACGAGAATCTGTAGAACGAGGTGTGTCAGTTTTTGATATGGAAAAAGAATGGGAAGATGACCTCAAAAGATTTGGTGAGGTTCGAAACGCCTTTCTTCTTTATTGAACTATTGCGGGCTATTCCCGAAACCTGTATCCGACTCCTCGGACAGTTTCAATGAAGTCCCCAGCGTCCCCCAGTTTTTTTCTTAGTCCCACCACTTGCACATCGACGGACCGATCTGTCACTGGATAATCACTTCCCTTGACAGAATCAATTATCTGCTCTCTGGTAAAAACCCAACCGGGTCTTTTCGCTAGGAAATACAAAATCGAGAATTCAGTAGCCGTGAGATTCACAAACGATTCGCCTACTCTAACTTCATGCCGGGAGGGATTAATAACCATGTCGTGAGTTCTTATCACCGCCTTGTCATCCTGAGGCTCCGCTTGATTTCGTCTCAATATTGCTTTGATGCGGGCAAGCAGGACTCTGGGGCTGAATGGTTTTGTAACGTAGTCTTCCGCCCCCAGTTCTAGTCCAAGCACAACGTCGGTGTCCTCGCTCTTTGCTGTGATCATGACTATTGGAATATTACAAGTCTCCGGGTTGCCTTTTAGTATCCTACATGTATCAAGCCCGTCTCTTTCAGGCAGCATCAAGTCGAGTAATATAATGTCATAAGTCTCTTTCTGTAGACGAGACAAGGCTTCCTCACCCGAAGTCACGCACGTAACCAAAAAGTTCTCTTTGGTCAAATTGTAACTGACTAACTCGAGTATGTCTTCCTCATCATCTACAACCAAAATTTTTTCTTTAGCCATATTCAACTAACCATCGCTGCGGATAATTCTAGTTACCGCCGGAGAATGGTTTCAAATCTTTTGTTTGATCTGAACCTGAATGTTGTCGGAAAAGGGTGTATATTGAAAATGCTCGGGGTTTATATACATTTGCTTACGGTTAATTTCAAGAAAACCTTCAACCGAGAATAATTGAATCAATCACATAGGGCAGTACAAATATACGCACGAACATCTCTCGATACCTTAAGAATGTAAAGAATTTTTTTATAAGATAAAAACTAAAATGAAGACCGTGCTTTTTGCTCAATTACCGCCACCAAGGTTCGATTTCTCAGATCCCGGCGCAAACATCCCTATGGCTGCTGGATTCCTGATTTCTAATCTACGAAACATAGAGATGGAGGGTTACTGCGCCGAAATTCTCGATTCGGACATCGTGGATGTCTTTGGTGACTCAGGCCTGATAAGCGAGATTTCAAAGCGATCTCCAGATATACTAGCTCTAACTCTATATCTATGGAATTCCCAACGAAGTCTTTTCATAGCGTCCGCTGTAAAGCGCGTTCTTCCAGGTGTAAGAATCATAGTTGGAGGCCCTGAGGTAACCCTGGACAACGAATGGATCCTGAATCATCCATCAATTGATCTTGCGGTAATAGGGGAGGGTGAACCCCAGGTTGTTGATGCGTTGGAATATCTCGCTTCTAGAAATCAATTGGGCGAGAGAGCCGATGTGGCCCACAAAAGGAAGCCGGAGATTTTCAATCGTATCAGGAAATCTAAGAATTATCCTTGGTGTCTTGGGTCTTCGGTGTACCCATACCTAGACGGCACGGTTAATCCATCCAGGGACGGTTCCATATTTCTGGAAACCGTCAGGGGGTGTCCATTCAAATGCAGGTATTGCTATTACCACAAAGCATTCGATTCCGTCAGTTTGTATCCTATGTCAATGGTGGAACGAGTCCTGGACTTCTGTTATTCGGGTCAGGGAGAGGTCAACGAGATATATTTGATGGATCCGACTTTCAACGCCCGGCCCGGATTCAGGGAACTGCTGAAGTATATGATCAAGAAGAGAATGAGTCGGGACGTCAAGATTCATACGGAGCTGCGAGCGGACCTACTCGATGAAAATGACATAAATTTGTTTAAGGAAGCTGGATTGATTTCGGCCGAAATTGGTCTCCAAACAGTCAATTCTAAGGCTTTGCGCCTGTCTGGCCGTTCCGGAGATCCAGAAAAGGTTTTGAGTATGGCCTACTCATTGAAGAGCACAGGTGTAGATGTTACTACGGGCATAATCCTAGGATTGCCTGGGGACACACCAGAGTCATTTTACAGCACACTGGACCGTCTCGGACAGACTCAAGCTTTCTCTGTTATTCAGCCATTTACTCTTTCGGTCCTCCCTGGATCCGATTTTAGGAGGGACGCTGCCAGGTTGGGATTGCAATACGACGACCGACCGCCATACTACTTGAAAAGTTCCAATACTTTTGACTCATCGTCGATGAGAGAGTGTCTTTACAAATTTGAGGAGATCTTTGAACTGGAGTTGGACTATATTGGCTATCCTTCTTTGGTCGACTTGAGCGAGCGCACGACCAGTTGTCCTTCGGACCCGTCTTACATAAGCAAGTGGATTGTCAATTTGCCCCTCAATAAATCACTTTCTATTATGAACCGGGTGATGGATCGGGCGAGCAATCCTTTTGTATTATGGTTCAAAGGGCGGAATGTTACTCATGTAGAGGAACTGGTCAACCAGATCGTGTCCATTTTTACGGAGGCTAATCCACACACGGTTTTGACCGTTGTGTTCGAGTTCGTGGAACCAGTTCCTCCTAGCTTCCTGTCGAATTTGTTAGAAACCAACTCAAATCCTCATACATACATTAACAAGGCCTTTTTCCCTCTTTATCAGGAAGGTGAAATCATCTCGCCAAATTTTCTGGTAATTGCTCCTTTGAATCAATCGACCGAGATCAGGGACAGAACGGAGGGAGAATACCAAGCCCTTGCCCGGGTCGTTTGGAGCAGTGATCTGGAAGGAATCTCGAATCATGAGCCCCCGGGGACCCCTCTGATCCTGTCGGGCCGGGTACCTCAAGATCCATCTAGCCGATTCCGTCTAACAAAAATCCTTCGGAAGATATCGAATTCCAGGCCGGAGGAAATACTTTTCCGACGGGAAGACGCCCAATCGTGGTGGAATCAGGAGGCCAGAGAACTGTGCGAATCGGCGCTGTTTAAGGAAAGCATTCTGGTCACCTGAAGGAATAAGAGAATAATTTGATTGGCTTAGCAGGATTGGGCGATCTCAAATCCAGCCTGATGAACCATTCTCAGATCATCCTCGACAGAGCGGCCGCGGGTAGTCAGATAGCCCCCGATAATCATTCCGTTGGCTCCTGCCCTTAAAGCCAGACCCTGAAAATCCCCAAGATTCAATTCTCTGCCACCTGCTAACTTGATAGTGGCCTGTGGAAGGATCATTCTGAATATGGCCACTGTCCTGACGATTTCCATTGCGGTCGGCGGTTGGGAATGTTCGAGAGGGGTTCCTGGCCTAGGGTTCAGAATGTTTATGGGAACGCAGTCCACCCCAAGTTCAGCAAGAGAGAACGCTAAGTCAAGTCTTTGTCGAGGGGTTTCACCGAGTCCGATGATCCCTCCACAGCAGGCTGAGACTCCAGATTCTTTAACAAGTTTAACTGTGTCGACCCTGGACTGGTAGGCGTGAGTAGTGCAAATTGAAGGATAATAATCCCTCGAGGATTCCAGGTTGTGGTTGTACCTGGCGATGCCGGCGCCAAAAAGCCTACTCGCTCTGCTTGGATTGAGGAAACCGAGAGATGCGTCCAGGGCTATGTCTACTTCTGATTTTACTCTTTCAATAGCATGGACTAACTCATCGAAATCCGTCTCGTTCAATGCTCCACCACTGGTTACTGTGCAGAATCTCGATGCGCCGGATTCTTTAGCCTCTCGAGCAGCTTTTAAAATTTCATCTCCTGACCGCAAAGGGTAAACTTCGCTAGCCCCTTTGTGGCTGGCTGATTGCGCGCAAAAAGCGCAATCTTCTGAACATCGTCCTGACTTTGCGTTAATTAGAGAACAAGCGTCGAATTTGTGGCCAACAAACTCTATCCTTATACGGTCCGCTGCCGCCGCCAATTTCATGGTTAGGTCGTCAGGAAGGCACAACAGTGATTCTGCCTCTCCACTCTCTATATGGCCACCTTTAAGGATTCTTTCTTCAATTTTGTCTATTAATTCTAGAAAATCAATTTGATTACTATCCATTCTGTCCTCCTCATTTTTTACACTTTACCAGAATCTTGGAAGAACCCTGAGTCAATTTTTAGCTGGAATAAACCGAGTATTGTGAATCCAATTTCGTTCCCATGAATCCATATATGATCAGGCACAGTAGAAAACGCCAATCTTGATAGTAGTCCGATGCGTGACGACACTCAAAAGTGAGCATAAGGACTTTATTAGACGCTAACCTGAAATAAAGCGCCAAATAACAAGCCGTCGGCAATTATGGAACCTTTTTCGCAAGGAGTTGACAAATGTACATAGAGTTAATATAAGAAAAGGCGTTGAGCAATTACCTTACCGACAATCTAATGCAACAATAAAAATTATTAAAGTAACAATTTGGGAGTGTAGGAATGAATTATCCTATAGCGATCAACCAGTTAGACCAGTTTTTAACCCAAGTGAGATCCATAAAACCTCTTTCGGCTGACAGAGAGTTTGAGCTTGCGGTCAAATTAAAGGAATCTGGAGACGTAGAAGCGGCGCACGAACTGGTTGTTTCACATTTGCCGTTTGTTGTCAAGATCGCCTTCAAGTATCGGCATTACATGCTTCCAGTCCAGGATTTGATTCAAGAAGGTTCAATCGGTCTGATGAAGGCTGTGAAACGATTTGATCCTTATAAAGGATTTAGGCTGGTTTCTTTCGCAGTTTGGTGGGTCAAAGCCTACATAAAGAATTTCATACTGAAGTCATGGAACCTTGTAAAGCTTGGGACAACTCAGGCTCAACGTAAGCTTTTCTTCCGTATTGGCGACATTGGCCAACAAAAGGACGAAAAGTCGAGGAGTGAGCGAATTGACAAACTGGCCGAGGAGCTAAACGTAACTTCGGATGACGTAATAGAAGTGGAGGCTCGTGTCAAGGCACGGGAGTGGTCTTTAGACGAACCCTTGGGCGAGGACAAGCATTTTACGGCCATGGAAATGTTGGAAGATAAATCAGACGACCAGGAAACCAGAATGATGAGTCTGGAGTCAGATCGCGATCTTTGTGAAGCCACAGATAAGGCTTTAAGAAGACTTGACGAAAGGGAACGTTTCATAGTCGAAAAAAGGTTCATGGACGATTCACCATGGACGTTACAGAGGTTGGGCGAGCATTTCGGGACGAGTAGAGAACGAATGCGACAGATTGAAAAGCGAGCGCTTGGAAAACTTAGACGAGAATTATCGTCAAGCTTTTCTGAAGCTGCGGCGTAGCCGTAAGTATCCCAGTCGTTTCTCCATAATCAAATATTGTAAGCCGTCGCAGTTCTAATAGGCGACGGTTTTTTATTGTATTTAATTAAGATGTGTTCTTACGATACTTTGTTGACATTTATTATAGAGAGTTCTATACGCATGGGAATACCAAATCAAGGACATTGTCCGATGGTGGTTCACTCTTGAAACATCTTATATTGATCTGTTGTTTGATCGGAATAATATTGGAATCACACGGACAAATCGAGGCGGTTGGCCCACAAAACAATTCTCGTTCAGTGCAAATTAATTCCGGAAATTCTATAGAACCACCGCCATCAACTTCAGTAGGAAACCCAGATCCTCAGGTGGCAGGGGATCCTCAAACTTCTTCAGAATCTGAATCAGTCCTCCACATGCATTTCAGAAGGGTACGGGATGCAGAAATAGTAGAGTTTCAGTATGCTGTTGATCAGGAAGAAGAAACTGCCACAGCAGCGGTTAGACTGATGGATCGTCAAACCGCCATCAACTGGCTGGCCGGTTTCATATCGCTGAAACCTTTGAGTTGTCCATTGAAGAGTCGGGAAGAATGGATCGATGGTATCTTGTATGCCGTAGAGAAAAATGGGCTACCTTTATGTAAGGAAATACTCGGGCTTGTCGCATCGATCATTTCAATCGAGTCAAGTTTTCGCTCTGATCCTTCGGTGGCCGACGCATCGAGGGGAGAGGACATTTCGGCTTTGTTGGATAGGGCTGAAAATGACCTGATTCAAAAATACGGTTCTTGGTTATCTATTCCGCCATTGCCGCAGATGTTTCAAAGATATAAAGAAAAATACTATCCGATTCTTGTCCACTGCCAGACAGAGGGAGAAGTGGAGACAGTGGCTAGACGGATAGCGTCTGACTTAAAAAAGGACGTTTCAATCTTACCGGAATTTATGAAATCATTTGTCAACAAAGAGATTGACAAGGTCACAAATGTCGTCCGCACAAAAGGTTCTATGCAGCTCAATTTTCCTAGGGCCAGACAGGTTATGAAAGACAGGGGCGACATTTTTTCGGATCAGGAACTATCCGACTACATGTACACAATCCGTGGAGGATTAGACACAGGGGTAGCAGCCCTCAAGCCCATGTTCGTTCAATACGCCGCAAGATATGGATCTGCGGGCGATCTGTCCTGGTTGTTTTTCGTCGGCATGGACTACAATTATGGCCCTTTTTCCAGCAGAAACATGATTGAACAAATCAGAATAAGAGATCTTTCTTCGATGATGGACCTCCAAATCGACGGAGACCTCCTTCAATATGATGATAAAGGCAATCCCTCTCCTAAAGAGTCTGAGACCTTAAGAGCCACATCCATTGCATTCCCCCTGATTCAAAAACAGAAAATATTCGATGCATTCTTACTTGAAAAAGAACCCCATTATATTTATTCAGATATTCACCAGTTAATACTCTCGGAACATACGGCGCGCTTTGGACCTACGCCGTTTGCTGTAATAGGGGAGCTTTGGATGGGAGAGAATTCAAAGATAAAACATGGTGTAACTTTTAGGACTCGTACGTATTTGAACAAACTCGACAAGTATTTGAACGCTATCCCTTGGGAGCACTTATAATACTCTAATATTTGCTGGAAAATGGGGAATAGCCTACAGGAGAATAACAGGGGGAAAAACGATTCTTGACTGTTGACGCCATTTATGCGAAAATTAAAAAGATGCTGGAATCGCATTACGGATTCATCAACATCACGAGAATAATTTCACTTCGGCGCAACTGGCGGTCTGCGTGAGCGTAATATTCAAGAAAACAGTTTGCCTATTATGTCTTTTAGTCGCACTGGTTTGTTCTAACTCCATTTGTTTTGCGGGAACTTGCCAGGGGACGGATGGTTCGGCCTATTGGTCAACGCTAGCGCACGAGGAGAATTCGGTCATAGCCAGTGTCATATACATTCCCTACCTTTTGTTGCAAATTCCTGTTCGAATAATAGACGCAATAGTTGATCCCAAACCGACCAGTAAAGCCACAATGCCGCCTCAGGCTCATAAAGGGCCCAGTGTCCTTCGATAACAGCCTTTACTGCCGATAGCGTTGATTTCCCTGTTGAGTTTCGCCTTGACAGTGTAAGCCCAAGATGGGACAATAAACACGTGCCGAAGTGGCGGAAGTGGTAGACGCGCCAGGTTCAGGGTCTGGTGGGCGAAAGCCTGTAGGAGTTCGAGTCTCCTCTTCGGCACCAAGAAACCAAGAAAAGCAGACTAAACATTTTCTAAGAGATATGGGGTGTAATTCCTTACCACCCATCATTAATAACAGGCGTCATGTCAATCCTGCAAGACAGATATTGAACCCCTAACGGCGCAAATCGGAGAGAATCCCCCAGAGAATTTTACGAGGAACCCAGCCGAGACAATTAGCTCGAATTGAACGCTGAAAGACGAATTGCTTCTAGTGCGCTTCTGCGGCGAATGAATCAATATTTGACGTTCGCCTCATCAGGCGTGCCAGTGAATTCCAGAAGATTTCTACTGATTCCAGAAAATCCGCTTTGTTGAATACCTCGATAGTAACCACACCCCGAAAGTGTCTGTTAAGAGTGTCCACAATAGGATCAAGTTGAGCTGGGGGCGCGAAAGCCAGGCTTCTATGGTCGGAATCTGAGACCCCATGAAGGTGCACGACCCTAGCTCTGGGAAGCCATTGCTCCAGATATTTCAACGCATTATGTCCGTGTTTCCACAAATGGCCAACATCCGGACAACATGAAACAGGAGCAAGGTCCAATATGTGATCAATAATCGAAGGAAGTTGGGTGTCATGATTCTCAACACAAATTCTAGCAGGATCACCCACCACTTCCATGAGTGTTTCCAGAGATTTCAAAGCATTCCGTTCCCATGTCTTAAAATCATGGTCCGGATCCCTGTATTTTGAATCAAGATGGATTATGTAAGCGTGGGGTTTCAATCGTCTCGTGGTTTCAATCACCGTGATGGCCTTCTCTATAGCCGGATCGTCATCTGCAAGGTACAAATCAAGGGGAAGGTGGGCCGTATAGGTTAAATCATATTCTGAAGACAGTTGAACTAGTTCGTCGATGTCTTCCTCTGATGGAAGGCTATTCCAGGTATCGTCCAATTCGAAAAACAGCAACTCAACATCTTGGGTGTGACCCGCCAGGAGCCGGACATTTGTTATCACGCCGGCTTTGTAAATGTACGAGGTCGTTCCTAATCTCATTACGTTATTTTTCCTATTTAATACAAAGTATTATTAACACTGTCACTTCAACTAATTCACAAATGGACCCCAGGACGTCACCATTAACAAAACCGATCCTGGATTCAGCAAGCCGCCGGAACCAAGAGCCTGAAGCGTAAGCGGCTCCAATCGACATTAGGCCTATCAGCCCCGCAAATAATCCCATTACTATAGAGAATCCCCAGCAGAAATTGCAAGACCTACGTTCAACCCCTTCAAGAAAGCCGGCGGCCATGCCAGATTCAGAGGTCCTCGATCCCCGTGACGCCAATATCATCATTGACCTTCCCATAATAGGGGCGATAAACATCCCCACAGCCGGCGACGTCATGGCCATTAGCGTTACGACCTTCGTTGTGAGCAGTAAAATCAGGGCGATAGCGCCAAACGCTCCAAGTCTGGAATCTTTTAATATCTCAACGCGCCTTTCAGCGGGTACCGCTGCGCCTAGCGCGTCCCAGCAATCTGTCCATCCATCTAGATGAAGGCCTCCAGTTATAACCACCCAGAGAATCAGCGCCAGTATTGCGGCTAACGCCTGAGGAAAAAACATGGAACACATACCGTAAAACAGCGCCAGGGAAATCCCTATAAACATCCCGACTATTGGAAACGCCCAAGCCGCTTTGCCGACTTCTCTAATATCAGGAGGTGGTGAGACCGAAGTTCTAATCAGGGTCAGAAAGCCTATTGCCACCTTTATGTCCCTTAAATAATTTTCAGGGCAAGATCCGCCTAACAACAGCAGCCTCCATGCGAAGCCGTGCGTGTACGATGGTAGACAGAAACCAGTTTGAGAAAATTCCCAAATATAGTTTTGGCGCAGGACGAGAATTGGCGTTCAATCTTGTCCATTCTATCCAGAATGAGATCTTTTCGTGGATCTTGCGCAAACCATTCTCCAAGCATTTCTCTGGTCACTTCGACGTGGAACTGAAGTCCATAGGCTGACCCGAATTTCAGGGCCTGATGAGGACATGAACGTGAAGTTGCAAGCAAACCACCTCCAACCGGAATCTGAAACATGTCTCCATGCCATTGAAAGACTTCGAGTTGGTTGGGCAACCCGATCAGAAGCCTATCGGATCGTCCTAATTGAGTGAATTCAACGTCGAACCACCCAACTTCTTCTTTGGGAGACTTAACGACTCTTGCCCCTGCCGCCTTGGCAATCATTTGCGCTCCCAAGCAAACGCCTAGGATTGGAATCTTCAAAACTATCGCCTTCTTGAGTAGTGAAGTCTCATGCCTTAAGAAAGGATACTGGTCCTCTTCATAGACATTCATAGGGCCGCCCATTGATATTATAGCGTCAAATTCCAATGCGTTTGATGGAATCCCAACACCGTCGCAAAGCCGGATAATTTTTATTCCAACACCTCTGGAAGACAAGAAAGAGCCAATTGTTCCCGGTCCCTCGTTTGCATAATGTTGGAGTATCAGTGCGTTCACTATTCGTTTCCCTTTCTTACATAATTCGTGTGTCGATTCGTTATAGGAAGACGTCTGTCCTTGCCAAACGCTTTTGGCGTGATTTTTACCCCTGGTGGCGCTTGGCGTCTCTTGTATTCATTCAAATCCACCATTCGCGCAACTTCTTGTACAACTTCTTTCGGGTATCCGAGAATCTCGTCGCATGATTTGTCCTCCTCGACGTATCCCTTCAAGATCGGGTCCAAAATTGCGTATGGCGGTAAGGAGTCCTCGTCTTTTTGGTTCGGTCTAAGTTCCGCCGTTGGTGGTCTTTTTACGATTGAATCGGGAATTACATCTCTATCCGCTTTTTTATTCACATATCCGGACAGTTCGTAGACCAATGTCTTGGGAACGTCTTTGATAACAGCGAATCCACCGGCCGTGTCACCATAAAGAGTGCAATAACCGACCGCTGTTTCACTTTTGTTTCCCGTAGTCAGAACGAGCCAGCCAAATCGGTTGGATAGCGCCATCAGGATGGCGCCCCTAATCCTGGCCTGTAGGTTTTCTCCTTCGAGCCCTATCGAACCGGAACCGAATGGAACCTGCAGCGCTCTTAGATAACTGGCGAGGATGTCGGCTATTGGAACGGTGATCAGTTTGATACCCAGATTCTCAGCGAGAAGACCAGCGTCGGAGAGTGTCTCCGTTGATGTGAATTCGGATGGCATTGTCACTCCAATTACGCAGTCAGCTCCTAGCGCTTCAACGGCAATTGCTGCAGTCAGCGCCGAATCTACGCCACCGCTCAGACCAATGACAACACTCTTGAATCCGTTCTTTCTAACGTAATCACCGACTCCAAGTGTTAGAGCCTGGAAGATCTCCTCAATTTCTCCAAGTTCCTCAGAAACGACTGGGGGCCCCAGTCTCGGCATGCGCTTATTAGCGATGGGAGCGATCTCTATGCATGTATGGCCCATATTCCACAGCGTGTCGGGTTTTGGCTTGGGCGAAATCTCAATATCAGTGACAAGAAGGTCCTCTTTGAAACGAGCCGCTGAAGAGATCAGTTCCCCGGATCTGTCGACAACAAAACTACCGCCGTCGAAAACCAACTCATCCTGTCCTCCGACTAAATTGTTGAAGAAAAGGACGCAATCAACCCTCTTGGCAAAACGTGAGGCAATCCCTTTTCTGATCTGGTATTTCCCTGCAAAGAACGGTGAGCCGGATATATTCAACACTACATCCGCTGCGTTGTTTAGGACGCATGACTCGGTCCCTGAACCCTGAATCCAGATGTCTTCACAAATCGTTACAGATATTCGGATCCCTGAGATATCGAAAAGAAAACAATTTGTTCCGGGTGTAAAATACCTTTTTTCGTCGAACACCCCGTAGTTCGGCAGCTCGATTTTGTGATAAATCCCGGCAATTTTTCCCCCGGATATTAGGGCCGCTGCATTTCTAACAGAATTGTTGGCCAGGTCAGCAAACCCCACAAGGGCCGTAATCCCCACACAGTCATGAGCCAGATCGTTTAGGGCGTCAAGGTTGTCGGAAAGGAACCCGCGCCTTAGCAACAGGTCTTCTGGTGGGTAGCCGGTCAACGCGAGTTCAGGAAAAGTAACTAGATCGGCCCCTGTCAATATAGCCGATTCAATTTGCGAAAAGATCTTTTCAAAATTTTGGTTTATATCGCCGACTGTAGGGTTTATCTGAGCCTGAGCTATTCTTAAAGTTTTCATATACGTCGTGCCTCTGAGCTAAAGTTGTCGAACAGCAAGCGCTAAATCATGTCTTCATGATTGTAACATATCTTTTGGCTGAGAGGCGCTCCGACCCTAGCTTTGAACAAATTGGCCGTCAAGGTCTACAATAGTGATCAGGACGGCCAATTGAGCGGCGCAGGTCTGGTTAGACCGGAAACCTGTGTGAAGTTTTGGAATGGTTCTTAGATGTCATAGTACAGTGCGAACTCATACGGATGAGGTCTCATGCGGACAGGGTTCAATTCAGCCTCTGTCTTGTACTCAATCCACTTATCAATAACATCCTGTGTGAATACGTCACCTTTGAGAAGGAACTCATGATCGGCCTCAAGGGCTTTGAGAGCCTCTGCTAGACTGCCGGGTGTCGACGGCACATCTTTGAGTTCTTCAGGGGATAGCGAGTAGATGTCCTTATCCAAAGGCTGCCCGGGGTCGAGTTTGTTTTCAATCCCGTCAAGAACGGCCATCATCAACGCGCTGAAAGCGAGGTATCCATTACATGAAGGATCCGGAGTTCGATATTCGATCCTCTTGGCCTTAGGAGAAGCGCTATACATCGGTATTCTACAGCAAGCCGATCTGTTCCTAGAAGAGTACGCCAAATTAACAGGGGCCTCAAATCCTGGGACGAGCCGTTTGTATGAGTTCGTTGTGGGGTTACATATTCCACAAAGAGCTGGAGCGTGCTTCAGGATTCCACCGATTGCCCAAAGAGCCATTTGAGACATCCCAGCATACTTGTCACCGGCGAACAGAGGTTCACCACCTTTCCAAATACTAATGTGGGTGTGCATGCCGGACCCGTTATCTTCAAAAAGAGGCTTAGGCATAAACGTTACGGTCTTGTTGTAACGTTTCGCCACATTCTTGAGGACATACTTGAACCACATCAGTTGATCGCCCATCTGGAGAAGAGGCTTGAATTTCATGTCGATCTCAGCCTGGCCGGCTGTGGCGACTTCGTGATGCTGAGCTTCTATGGTTATGCCGAGGCTCTCGAGCGTTAGAACCATTTCAGTTCTGAGATCCTGCTGAGAATCTGTTGGGGATACAGGGAAATAGCCCTCTTTGTGTCTTGGTTTGTACCCAAGGTTTGGTTCTTCTTCACGGCCGGTGTTCCAGACGCCTTCGATAGAATCAACCTGATGAAATCCATGATTGGATCCATAACTGTAACGAACGTCGTCAAAAATAAAGAATTCGGCTTCCGGGCCAATGAACGCAATGTCGCCTATCTTTGTATATTTAAGATAGGCTTCAGCCTTGTGGGCTATGTTCCTCGGGTCTCGGGTGTATCTTTCTTTGGTGACCGGATCCACTATGTCGCAAATCAACGACATTGTTGGGTGCTCCATAAAAGGATCCATCACAGCGGTGGTCGGGTCAGGGATAACCAACATGTCCGATGCGTTTATCGGCTGCCAACCACGAATCGATGATCCATCAAACCCAAACCCTTCTTCAAATGAATCTTCCTCCAGTTCATGCAAAGGCACACTGAAATGCTGCCACATGCCAGGAAAATCCATGAACTTGAGGTCGACCATCACTGCGTTATTCTCTTTTGCGAATTCCAAGACTTCTTTCGGTTCCATTCATAAACTCCTTTTTCTTGCTTCCTTTAACTAAACAAACGGTCATTTGTTTGACCGAGTTTATCTTTTCTTCAGAATCTCTAAGTTGTAATGCCCTTGTTGCTATTGCTTGACAGTGTTCTCGTCACGTTCCCCTGTAACAATTCTGATCACTGTCTCGACCGGAGAGGCAAAAATCTTTCCATCAAATACGTTACCGGCGCCTGCTTCTGCGATTATCTTCTCGATTAATTGATTTACCAATACAGACTTGAGCGCCACCTCCACATGAATGGGTTAAATCCGGTCCATTTCCCCTAGACTAAGCGTCGGCGGTCTAGAGGTTGTATCCGACCTCGCCATGAGCGCTAGTGTCAACACCCAGCTCTTCATCTTCATAGCCCACTCTCAATCCCATCACAAACTTGATCGCATAGAGCAACAAAGCCGTCATTACTCCGCTGTAAGCCAATACCGCCACAATACCGACAAGTTGTACCAAAAACTGATTGGTGTCGCCAAAAAGCAGCCCATTAGCCCCCTCAGGGTTAATGATTTTTGAAGCGAACACACCTGTGCACAAGGTGCCCCATATCCCTCCAACTCCGTGAATACCGACAACATCGAGTGAATCGTCATATCCGAGTTTATCTTTGACCAACACAGCCAGGTAACAGATTACTCCTGCTACACCTCCTATGACCAAAGCGGCCTCGAATCCAACATAACCACAGGCGGGAGTAATTGAACCAAGTCCAGCGACGGCTCCTGAGGCCAAACCCAAAGTAGTGGGTTTTCCTCTCAACATCCATTCCGCCGCAACCCATGTCATGGAACCGATAGCCGCTGCCATGTGCGTGACTATAAACGCGTTAGCCGCCACTCCATCAACGGCAAGTCGACTGCCTGCGTTAAAACCGAACCATCCAAACCAGAGAATTCCAATGCCAAAGAGCGTGAGTGTCAAGTTGTGCGGAATAAACGCTCTAGTGCCATATCCCTTACGTTTTCCCACCACAAGAGCCGCAACCAGGGCTGCCACCCCACAATTGAGATGAACCACAAGGCCGCCGGCGAAATCAAGGATTCCCATCTTCGAGAGCCAACCACCGCCCCAGACCCAGTGACATATGGGAGCATATACAACTGTCATCCAGAGGATAGTGAAAATAATAAAGGGTCCGAACCTCATTCTCTCGGCGAAGGCTCCAGAAATTAGAGCGGGAGTAATGATCACAAACATTCCCTGAAAGGCAAAAAAGACGGAATGTGGGATCGTAAGCCCCTCCTTAACTTCTGCTCCTACGCCATGTCCCATGAAATGGGAGAGATTACCGATGAATCCTCCCACATCCGGCCCGAAAGAAAGAGAGTATCCGTAAACCAGCCAGAAAATAGAGGCTAGACCCATGAGAAAAAAACTGTGCATCATCGTGGAAAGAACATTCTTGGATCTAGTCAAGCCACCATAAAAAATTGCCAAGCCCGGGGTCATGAGCAAAACCAACGCTGCGCAGATCATGACGAAAGCTGTGTCGGCCGCGTTCATGTAACGTACCTCCTCAGGAATTATTCCAGGCCTTTTCAAGGAGGAGGTACGCTGACGATCACCTGACCAACTGAACAAGGCCTGCGCCTGAATCCGGAAAGTGCGCCGAATTCACAATTTTGCCAATCGAGCAAGTCGTGTGCCAACACTAAGCGTTAAGCCTCAATACAGCGATAACACCTTGAAATCAAAGAACACTGGCTCAAGCCAATCAGAAAAATAAACAGGTTCAGTTATCCTAAAAGCTACCAATTGGTAACAATCTGATTCCACTTATTACAATTGTGTAGGTCAAAAATCGTTCTGTAATCTGGAAACTGTCCCAGATTGATTATCAGCGCATCGGGAAAAACCAAATGCATGGAGGTTTGCGGGAAAGCTTACATATTCGTCGGCTTCCCCTTAAACCCGCCGCTAAATAGCGTCGGCGTCCCTCTCACCCGTCCTGATTCGGACTACCGTGTCCACCGGGAAGACGAAGATCTTGCCATCGCCAATGGTCCCGGTTCTCGCAGCGGCTATGACCTTCTCGATAACCTGATCGACTACCGACGACTGAACGACCATCTCAATCTTGATCTTGGGTAGAAAGTCTACGAGATATTCAGCGCCTCTATAGATCTCTTTATGCCCTTTTTGCCGCCCGAATCCTTTGACTTCCGTAACCGTCATCCCCTGTATGCCTATGGAATGAAGGGCCTCTTTGACGTCGTCAAGCTTAAATGGCTTAATAATCACTTCTACTTTTTTCATGCCTATCCCCTTTTTATAAAGTCATTGACCGCATATATCTGGATTCCTGTTTCTATGTAAAAATACACAAATCGATGTTAAGTTTATGATTATTAAATGTTGTAAGCGGTTTCACCGTGCTCAGAGGTATCACAACCAACGACCTCGTCTTCTTCCGTAACCTTGAGACCTACAATGGCTTTGACAACGTAAAGGATGATCAAAGTCACCACCAAAGAATAGACTATAGTTGCAAGGATTGCCACAATTTGAATCCATAGTTGGCCGGGATTACCAAAGAACAGACCATCACTTCCAGCAGCGTTTATGGCCTTGGATGCGAAAAGCCCAGTAGCGATTGCTCCCCAAATTCCACCGACGCCATGGATGCCCACTACATCAAGAGCGTCGTCATAACCGAGGGAATTTTTAGCCAGGACCGCAAGGTAACAGAGAACGCCGGCCACTGCTCCTAATATTACAGATGAAACTGGACCAACGAATCCTGATGCTGGTGTTATTGCCACGAGACCCGCCACCGCTCCAGAGGCCACACCGAGAGTGGTCGGTTTACCCCTGAGAATCCATTCAGCCGCCGCCCATGATATTGCCGCAGCGGCTGTAGCCATGTGCGTGACGACGAAGGCCATTGACGCGCCTTCGCTGGCGCTCAGTGCGCTACCGGCGTTGAAACCGAACCACCCAAACCACAGCAGACCAGCTCCCAGTAGGGTAAGAGTAAGGTTGTGAGGAATCATAGGAGTTTGACCATATCCTTTACGTTTGCCGATGACTATGGCGCAAGCAAGAGCGGCTACACCAGCGTTAATGTGAACCACTGTGCCTCCAGCGAAATCCAAAGCCCCCATTCCGGCTAGCCAGCCGCCTGGGCCCCAAACCCAATGTGCGACTGGACTGTAGACGAATGTGAGCCAAAGTATCATGAACAGCACAAATGCGCTGAACTTCATTCTTTCCGCGAATGCCCCGGTAATTAGGGCCGGCGTTATGATGGCAAACATACACTGGAAGATCATGAAAGTTGTTCCAGGTATGGTCATTGTCTTGGAAGGATCGATAAGGTCAGGGAACAGGTCCGCTCCTATGTTGTTAAGGAAAAAATATTTGGATCCTCCCAGCCAACCCCCAAGGACGTCCGGCGCAAAGGCAAGACTAAACCCGTAAAACATCCAGATTATAGACGCCAATCCCATGAGAAAGAAACTGTGCATCATTGTTGACAAGACGTTTTTGGATCTGGTCAATCCACCGTAGAACATGGCTAGACCTGGTGTCATGAGTAACACTAACGCAGAGGAAACTAATACCCAGGCGTTGTCAGCTTGATTCATTTTTCGACTACCTCCAGATTTATTTTTTAAGCCGATGCTTTTCTCGTAATCAGTGAGCGCTCTGAATCGGTTTGTCTCGGAGTGACCGGTTCAATATTGAACAGGACCCGTGTTTTCTGAAGGTAGAGCAAGCGTGGCGCCAAAACGCTCAAGAGAAGTGCTATATAAGGATAACATGCTTAAATAACAAAGATTAAAATGTCTGAGGTAATTCCCGGAGATTTTGGTTGGAGAGTTATTAGCTACAAAAATGTAGGCAAAACATACGCCCCCGTTACATTAACGTACGAAACCTTTTAGCGTCTATTCCGTGCTTCCTGATTCTTAAACCCATGATCCGCTCTGTTAGCCCCAAGGCTCGAGCCGCTTTAGCCTTGTTTCCCCGAGCTTCTTTCAAAGCGTCGACGATAAAATCGCGCTCAATAGTCTCAAGTGTGGTGTCAAGTGCGCCGGAATAACTAGTGCCGCTTGCCTCTGCGGTTTGCAGGGTGGGAGGAAGATTGTGTGAGTGGATTACCTGATCTGAACTCAATAGCACCGCCCTTTCGATGCAATTCTCCAGCTCTCTGACGTTACCGGGCCAATGGTAGCTCATCAGCATGTCAATGGCGGGTGTTGCGATTCTAAGGACTGGCTTGTCGTTGGCGCGGCTATATTTGTCGATGAAATAGTCGGCCAGAAGGGGAATGTCGGTCTTTCTTTCCCTCAATGGAGGAATGTGAATGGGGAATACATTAAGCCTATAATAAAGATCGTGCCGGAACAGCCCCTGAGTGATCAATAGTTCGAGGTCTCTGTTAGTCGCGGTGACAATTCGTACATCGGTTTTCAGAGTAGTTGATCCTCCCACGCGTTCAAATTCCTTTTCCTGGAGCACTCGGAGCAGTTTGATCTGAGTGGTGGGCGATAAATCTCCGATCTCATCCAGAAAAATGGTTCCGCTGTGCGCTAGCTCGAAACGCCCCTTGCGAGTGGCTATAGCGCCTGTGAATGCTCCTCGCTCGTGTCCAAAAAGTTCGCTTTCAACGACGCTCTCAGGGAGCGCCCCACAGTTGACTTTTACAAACGGCTTGTCAGCCCTGGGACTGTTGTAATGTATAGCATGAGCCACCAATTCTTTGCCGGTGCCACTTTCCCCCCTCACCAGAACGGTGGCCTCGCTGGGAGATACCTGGGATATGAGATCATAGACTGCGCGCATGACTTTTGAATTTCCCACTATGTTTGAGGGCCTGAACCTTTCCTTTAACGCGCTTTGTAAGCGGGCGTTTTCCTCAACAAGGCGCTGTTTCTCTTCCTGCGCTTCCTGTCTCAAGCGGACGGCCTGCGCTATCATAGACGCTATTATTGACAACAACCGCACGTCTTCTTTAAAGGAGACACCCTCCTCGAAGAGACGATCAGCGCTCAGCGCCCCGATAACTTCATTTCCAATCTTTATTGGAACGCAAATGAAGGAAATGTCATTTTTCTTGAATCGTTTTCGAGCGCCAGTTTTGTCCAGGAACAAAGGTTCGTCGGAAATGTGAGGCACTATGGCTGGTTTACCGGTTTTGACCACTTGTCCCGTGATTCCCTCCCCCGGCCTGTACCTACCGCGTTCTTTTTGGGTCTCGGAAAGCCCGTGGGCGGCTTCTATCATGATCTCGCCGGATTGCCTGTTCAGAAGGGTTATCGTTCCCCGGAGCATCCCCATTTGGCGGGCAATCGCTTCTAGCGCGGGGCCGACGGCATCTACAATGTCAAGGCTTTGATCAAGTATCTGACTTATTTCAAATAAAATTAAAAGTTCCTGAAGTTCGCGTTTTATAGCGGGCTGCTCTTGTTGGCTAGTCATTTTAAAATCACCCATCACACAAGGAATGGAGATTAATCCTACAAAATTGTAGGTTGAATTGATCCGTTTGTCAAAATTGTTCTTTGTTTCTTTCAACGATTAAGAAAAAAGCCGTCATCACTTGATAAGTTAATTAAAAGGGATAAATATGAATATAGTGGACATTATGCTGGAATTATCGGGGATAAGGCGTAGGCGTCCCAAAAGCTCAAAATCAATTGCGAGAAAAGCATAACGATGATAAAATGTTAGAAATTAGACTATCTACAATTCCTTTTAATGATTTACCCGTACCAATCGATTCTTTACGGGATTTTAAGTCGGGTAAGTTATTTGCTCTAATCCATAAGTGATGCGTTCAGTATGATATTGAAAAACAAAGACAATTTAATCTGTGAGACTGAAGGGCAGAGAATGGTTCAGCTTGGGGTTCATTGTCCTGCTGTCTGCCTGATATTTCTCTTGATCATGGTCCAGATATTTTTACCGGAATTGGTTTTTTCAAACAGCGCAATGGGAAAGTCAGAAGCCGGAGTCAGATCAGCTTTTATCTCCGGAAAGAAAGCTTTGGAACAGGCAAATGTGACCGAGGCGGAGAAGTTCTGGAAACCTATCCTTGGTGAAGGTGTTTACGGACCAGTCGCATATTTGTTGCTGGCGAAGGGATTTGCTCAGGCAGGAGCCTTTTCAAAGAGCGAATCCCTGATAAGAGATTATCTGAAGTTTTATCCGACAAGCCCTTATAGAGAGGCAGCGTTAGAGGAACTTATTGAATACGTATACAGGCAGGGTAAACCGGAAGCCGCTGGACTCTTGCTGTCGGCCCTTCCCAATGCGTCTGAAAGTCGGAAACAAACTTTACTCCTTCAACTGGGAGATGTTGAATCAAGCCGAGGTTCTTTTGAAAAGGCCCTTACCTATTACCGGAAACTATATATCAACTATCCGGCTGGGCCCGAGGGATTGAACGCAAGGGAACGAATTGCCCGCCTGGCATTTAACCGCAAGATCAAAAAACCGGAATTTACGGAGGACGAATTACTTAATCGAGCATCCAGGCTCAGTTCGGCGGGGCGTCATGACATGGCCTCGGAAATCTATCTTAGTCTTTCAAAGCAAAAGCCCCAGGACTCTTCATTGAAAGTCAGGTACGCTCGTTGTCTTTACAAGGATCGTCAGAATGAACTAGCCATAAAGGTTATCAAAGAACTTTTACCAGGGCCTCTCTCAGATGACTCAAAACTCGAGGCCCTTTACATATTGAGCTTAGTCTATTGGAGAATAGATAAAGACGCCGAATTTGAATCCTGCAATTCAAAAATTCTGGAGATGGGGCCTACGAAATACAAGAAACGAGTGCTGGCAAACATGGCGGCGTTCAATTACGAGAAGGGGAGGTTGAGTAAAGCCGAGTCTTATTTCAACAAACTTCTCTCTGATTCAGTCAATTCATCCACAAAGGCTAAAGTAAAGTGGAGGCTGGCGTGGATAAAATACCGATCAAGGCGCTACACGGAATCCGCTGAGATCTTCAGGGAAATGAGACAGATTTCCCAAGATCAGCAGATATTGATCGCATCAAAGTACTGGCAGGCAAGATCCCTCACCATGGCCGGGGAATTTGAAAAGGCGGAGCCCTTATTCAGGAGCTTGGCTGAGAATACTCCGTTTGACTACTATGGGTCTCTATCCCAAAGCATCCTTCGTCAGGCCAAAAAGAACGTGGCTGAGAAAACCCTTCAAGCCAGGAGGCCATTTCCTGACCTCACCATAAGCCCTCCCTTGAAATCCAACCCTTTGGTATCAAACGCTTTAAGACTGGTGGATCTGGGACTACCGGAATTTGCGCTCCTCAATCTCCAGGCCCTGCCCAACAACATAAGGTCCGACCGTTCTATAATGTTTCTTATGGCAAAAGCCGCTCACAGTGTAGGATATTATGGATTGGCTCATGAAATAATAGTTTCAGGATTTTCGGAATTCGTCAACAATCCACACTCTGACGCTCCCCGAGAATTCATTGAAATTGCTTATCCCCGTGTGCATCTGAGTGAAACCTCGGAAAACGCTGCCAGAGGCGGGGTAAACCCATGTCTGGTCTGGGCGATTGTACGCCAGGAGAGTAGGTATGACGCTTTTGCTGTTTCACCGGCTGGCGCCCTGGGATTAATGCAGGTTACCCCGAAAACAGCTCTTATCATAAGCAACAGAAACGACCCGAATAAGGAGATAGTCGAGGAGTTGCTGGACCCCAGGAAGAACCTGTCCGTGGGCATACAAGTCCTGAGTCAGAACCTCAAAGAATTCAAAGGCTCGATTGTTCCTGCCATTGCGGCTTACAACGCTGACATCAACAAAGTCCGACAATGGGTTGGGCGCAACGGACGGATGAGACAGGACGAATTTATAGAAAATATCCCATTTGCCGAGACCCGTCTATATGTGAAGAAGGTATTGGCTAATTTCGAAGCTTACAAAAAGATTTACGCCCCAAAAGATCTTGCTGCCAAAGGGCAATGACGACTGAACGGACGAAAACTTTTTCAAAGAGAATGCGGAACATGACTGATAGCTTTAACAACGCAGATTCCACCTGTTTTGACGTCACACCACATTTAAAGTTGGTCGTAGATAAAGATGGCCGGTGGTTTCAAAATGAAGTTGAAATAATTCACCCTCGAATCCTCAAGCAATTTCTGGAAGCTCTGGAAAAGAAACCTGAAGGTGGATACAGAATCAGAATCGGCAAAGAAGTCTGTTCAGTTCAAGTGGAGGACGCTCCTTTTATAGTATCCCGAATACTCGATACAGATGAAAACATTCGACTGGAGTTGAATGACGGTTCCCGTGAAATTCTTGATCCTGAAACCTTATGGATAAATCAGGAAAACGTTCCTTACGTTTCAGTAAAGAATGGAGAATTCTCAGCCCGTCTGAGCCGTCCGGCCTATTACGAGCTTGCCAGGACATTGGATTTCGATGAGATCCACAAGACATTTGTGTTAAAATTGCACGGAAAGACATGGCCGATCAGGTCGGAAAACAAAAGCTCATTGGGCTAGGGCGACTCAATTATGAGTGTAACCGGCCCATCATTGACAAGTTCAACCTGCATCATTTCTCCGAAGACCCCGGTCTTGACCGGAATTCCCTTTTTTTCCATCGTGGACAAAAATAGAGAATAAAGTTTTCTGGCTGGTTCAGCCGTAGCGGCTGACGAATATGATGGGCGTTTTCCCTTTCGACAATCCCCGTAAAGTGTGAACTGGGATACGACGAGTATCGCTCCATCAATTTGCGAGACATCGAGGTTCATCTTCCCCGAAGAATCAGAAAATATCCTGAGACCCGCTACTTTGTCGACGAGCCAGCAAACATCTTTTTCTGAATCGTCAAAGGCCGCTCCCAGTAATACAAGCATACCACTTCCGATGCTGGACACTGTGACGCCGTTTACGCTTACGCTAGCTGATTTGACCCTCTGAACAACGGCTCTCATGAAAACGATTTCTCTGTAAAAAGCTTCCACAGCAGGACAAACGCAGGGACGAAGTCATCCTGGCGACTCTCCATCATTTCAGACAATTCGGCAGGTCTCAAAAACCATCCCTCGAATATTTCATCATTATTGGGGACAGGCGCCACGTTAGAACGGGCTTCGTACAACAACACATGCTCATTGTCCGTCGCAGGACAAACGGAAACCTTAAGAATCTTCTTCAGGTCTGTTTCAATGCCCAGTTCTTCAAGGAGTTCCCTCTTGGCGGTTTCCAGGTAAGATTCACCCGTCCCAACGTGACCGGCTGCAGATGAGTCAAGCTTGAAAGGATACCTATCCTTCGACTTAGATCGCCTCTGAACATAGATTTCGCCTGAGTCGTTGAAAAGAAAGATATGGACTGCTCGGTGAAACAACCCTTCCTGGTGGATCCTGCCACGAGTTGTGAAGCCTAAAACATTATCTTCATCGTCGACTACATCGAGCAATTCGTCCTCTTGGGACGGCGCACTCTCCTTCGATAATATCATGTATGATTGACTGTCATTCATTAGTATCAGTCTGTGCCTTTGGGGAGTTCTTTTCCCAGCTTCTCCTCAACCGACTTCACTTTGCCCTTGATGGTTCCTGAAGCGCCTTTTCGATCATCAATCCTGATTTGCGTTACAACTCGATCTGATTGAGAGATCATTTTTTCGTGACATTTTTGGATAACTTCAAAAACCTTGTCAGAAGGACCTTCTATGAGAGTGCCCATAGCGTGAATCTCAAAATCAAGGCCACTCTCCTCAATTATCTTCATTGATTGAGCTACGAATCGGCTAAGCCCGCGAGCCCCCTTGTCAAGAGGGAAGGCGCTAAATTCTGCCAGCATTGAGTTTTCTCCTACTAGAATTTGAAATCAACACGGATTTTGAAAATCTTTTTCGCTGGGAACTCAAACAAATCTATCCCCGATTTCTCAGTCATCTCACGGAGGGTTCTTTGTTTATCGTTTTCGGATGGACTGATAAGAGTAAACCAGATGTTAAAGTCATGTTTTCTGAGATAATTATGAGTAACCCCAGGATAATCGTTTACCATGGTCACGAATGATTCCAGAGCTTGTTCCGGGACCTTTGCCGTGACCAGGGTGCTTACGAACCCCAATCCCCTGGAATTAATCGACGCGCCTATGCGTCTGATTATTCCGGATTTCCGGAGTTTATCTATCCGTGCCAATGTTTCATCTTCCGAAATTCCAATCCTTTGCCCCAGGATTCGGTAAGGATTCGATCTAACCGGAAAATATGATTGGACCTCATTAAGAAGCGCCCTGTCGATCTCATCGATTTGAGGATGAAGGTTGTCTATTGTAACACCTCCTAGGGGGGAAATCGTATTTGCGCCGGGTGTGTGGTGGACGCGTGTTGAGCGCTTGCGGCTAACTCCTCAGAAGTTCAATAATATTGCTAAATCTCCCCTGAGTCGAGTAATAATAGTGTCACATTTAAAATTTACTTTGGAATCGACTGCTGATCATGAGGTGTTAATGATGGCGAAGTTCCTGTTTGTTTTGAGTCGAGGTCTGGAAGACCCCTCGAGGGCAACCAGATGCATGCAGTTGGCGGCGTTTGCAAAAAGAGATGGCCACGATGTCACAGTTTTTCTCGTGGATGATGGCGCTGTGTTTGCAAAGCCAGGGATTGCGGCCCTGGTATCATGCCCAACTGGAGATAAAATGCAGCCCTATGTCGACGAACTGGTGGCTGCCGATACTCCCTTTCTCGTGTGCACTCCGTGCGCCATTTCACGTCAGTTGGATGAGAAGGAATTTATAGAAGGCGCGTATCTTGAGACCGCTAAGACCCTGATCGCCCTTGCCGTGGATTCGAAGGTATTTACTTTCTAAGCCTTTGCAACAGATATCGACGGTCTGGATCGGGCCAATCGGGGTCGTTTGATTTTTCACTAATAATAGGCAACCATAACGTATGGTTGGCAAGTCGGATCATGGGACCGCTAACGTAGCCCAACGGTTCGGGACTGCCCCTTCAACTTGTTTTTTGGAGAATTCCTGAAATGTCGAGTTTCAAACATGGGGGAACCTTGCGGCTATATTCGGAGCGAACGGGTTTGTCTCCGGACCAAATCCTTGATTTCTCCGCAAACATAAATCCGCTTGGCCCCCCGGAATGGCTGGCGCCACTTATAAAAGCTTCAATTGAGGATATATTTCATTATCCAGATCCGGAGTGTATTGAACTCAGAGCAGCCTGCGCCAAGAAATACAACGTGAGTCCGCTGCATATTCTGGTGGGTAATGGCTCCACCGAACTTCTGTTTCTCATTCCCAGGGCATTGAGACTGCGTCGGGCCTTAATCCCCACTCCATCATATATCGACTATGCGACTGCGGCCAGGCACGCGAATCTTGAGGTCAAGTTTCTTGACATCGAAGAGACAAATGGCTTTCGCTTGGATTTGAGTTTGTTGAAATCGCAAATTGAGGGTGGAGAGATCGTTTTTATCGGGCATCCGAACAATCCAACCGGTGTGAATCTTGACGTAGACGCCACGAAGGATCTTATATCATCGAGTCCTGAAACTGTCTTTGTAATCGATGAAGCATTCCTTGACCTGACGAAATCTATTAAATCGTTTTGCAGCGAAGATCTTTTGAACGTCATAGTCCTGGTGTCGCTAACCAAAACTTTTTCAATACCGGGGCTGCGATTGGGCATAGCCATAGCCAGGCCCGAGTGGGCAACTCAGATACGAAAGTTGCAGGCGCCGTGGTCGGTCAATGCTCTAGCTCAACGGGTCGGAAAAGAGGCGGTGGAGGATAGCGATTTTGTCGAAAAAAGCCGGGAATATGTAAGTGCTCAGCGCATCAAATTGGAGTCAGCTCTAAATTCCATAAATGGTCTGAGGGTCTTTCCATCCCAAGCCAATTTTCTACTGGTCAGGATTGATCGACCGGGCCTTGACTGCCAGTCGCTGTCAGAGCAGACACTGGCCAAAGGTGTGGCCATTCGGCCATGCGAAAATTTTAGAGGACTGGGGCCACAGTATTTTCGAGTCGCTGTGCGCACGGAAGAAGAAAATGAAATTCTTTTTGAGACCTTAAATTCAATTTTCACAGGGACCAAGAAAAGGCGGAGACTTAGGGCAGCCAGATCTATAATGTTTCAGGGAACAAGCTCGAATGCGGGCAAGAGTGTGCTCACCTCAGCGTTTTGCAGAATTTTCCTCCAGGATGGGCACAGTGTAGCGCCATTCAAATCACAAAACATGTCTCTCAACTCCTTTGTGACGCTTAGAAATGAGGAAATTGGCAGAGCCCAAGCCCTTCAAGCCCAGGCTTGCCGGCTTGAACCCGACGCCCGGATGAATCCTATTCTATTGAAGCCAAACAGCGACACAGGCAGCCAGGTCATAGTAATGGGGAAGCCAGTCTCCAACATGAACGTAGAGCAATACATCGCATTCAAGCCGATCGCATTTGAAAATGCGGTCCGTGCGTTTGATTCGCTTGCTCAAGAATTCGACGTTGTCGTAATAGAAGGAGCGGGTAGTCCCGCAGAGATTAATTTGAAGTCCCACGATATCGTAAACATGGCCGTAGCCCGACATGCCCGGTCTCCAGTGATCGTGGTGGGCGATATCGATCGAGGTGGGGTTTTCGCATCGTTTATAGGGACCATGGAATTACTGGCAAACTGGGAGAAAAGACTGGTAAAAGGCTTTATAGTTAATCGTTTCAGAGGACGAGAGGAGTTGCTTGGCTCGGCGATTGTTTTTACGGAACGGGCGACAAGTAGGGACGTACTTGGAGTTGTTCCTTACATTCAAAGGCTAGGACTCCCAGAAGAGGATTCTGTGTCCTTCAAGTCTGAACGCTCTCTGCATTATGATTCCTCAGATCGGGCTGTTGATATTGCGATTGTTGATTTGCCGCATATATCCAATTTCACGGATTTGGACGCGTTCAGGATCGAAGCTGATGTGCAACTGAGAATTGTACGGCAAGCCGATGAGATACTTGAACCCGACGTCATCATCATTCCAGGCAGTAAGAGTGTAATCAAGGATCTGAACTATCTCAATTCCAGGGGAATCAGCCAAGCGATCCAGGGCCTTTTCCATGCAGGCGTGACTGAGATTGTCGGGATTTGCGGCGGATTCCAGATGATTGGGGAAACGATACAGGATTTGCACGGACTTGAGTCTGACCTGAAAAATATCAAGGGACTCGGTTTTCTGAGATTGACCACAGAGATGGAACTGGAAAAGACCCTCAGTCGTGTCAAAGCCACACACACAGATTCGGGGAATTTAGTTTTTGGCTATGAGATTCACCATGGACAAACGATTCCAAATGGCGCCATAGAAGCTTTTTCGGGTGAGGACGGTTCGCCTCTCGGTTATATGTCCCCTAATGGCCTTACATGGGGAACATACATTCATGGTGTCTTTGACGCCGACACATTCAGACGATGGTTTATCAACAGAATCCGAAAACGCAAAGGTCTGTCCCCTGTGGACGACATTCCATCATTATATGACATAGAGCCAAGCCTGGATCGTTTGGCCGACATTGTGCGAAAGAGCGTTCGTATGAATGACATTTATCGGTTGATGGGACTGTGATCTCAATAGAATGGCAGGTCATGGCGGCCCTAGTCCTGGACGCATTTATAGGCGACCCCAGATCGTGGCCCCATCCGGTCCGCCTTATGGGATGGATGGCTATGAGGCTTGAGCCTATCACTCGAAGATCTTTTGCAAATGCCCGAGTTGCGGGATTGCTGACTGCGCTCACAGTCATAGCGGTGACCGGCGTACTGACATACGGCGTCGTTCAGATTGGGCTCATGGTAAATCCGTGGATTGGAGCGATTGTTTCGATAGTAATAATATACACTGGAATAGCAGCTCATGATCTCGCGAAACACGCCCACGAGGTCAAACTGGCCCTTGACCAGGGGAACCTGGTCCTCGCGAGGAAAAGGGTTGGAATGATTTGCGGGAGGGATACGGAAGAACTGGATGAACCGGCTATCATAAGGGCCACAGTGGAGAGTGTGGCCGAGAACCTCGTAGATGGAGTCACAGCCCCACTCTTTTACGGAGTTCTGACAGGGCCCGTAGGAGTAATGGTTTACAAGGCAATCAGCACTCTGGATTCAACCTTCGGTTACAGGAATGAATGTTACTTGATGTTTGGCTGGGCGTCGGCAAAGCTGGATGATATCGCAGCGTTTCTACCCAGCAGGTTAACCGCCGTCCTGGTTCCATGCGCAGCGTTGATCCTGGGAATGAGATCTAAGGAATCGCTCAGTGTAATGCGGGCTGACAGACTCCAACACGCGAGTCCCAATTCCGGGCATAGTGAGGCGGCTTTCTCCGGCGCCCTAGGTTTGACGCTCGGTGGCCCAAGTCGCTATCAGGGAGTAGTCCATTACAAACCTTTCATTGGTAGGGCGACTGAGCAACCATCGAGCGAGCATATCAGCGAGAGCGTGAAACTCATGAAGGTTACCGCTCTTATTTCATTGATGGCTTTTGCGCTGGCTTTATATGTTATGAGGATTATATTTCCCTGGCTGTAGAACTCGCCAGTGCACACTGCAAAGGGGATCAAATTCTGGATGACGGAATCAGCCCGCAAAAACCTGGGCGCTAAGACTCCGAGGATCATGATCGCAGGAGCCTCCAGTGGAGTAGGAAAGACGTCCGTTACACTGGCGCTTGTGGTCGCGCTCATCAAGAGGGGAATTAGCGTCCAAACCTACAAGGTTGGTCCGGATTACCTCGACCCCACCTATCTGACACTCGTGTCCGGCAAACCTTGCTATAATCTTGACGGCTGGATGATGGGCAGGGACCATGTTATCGAACTGTTCGCGTCAAACTCGAAGGGCTCTGATCTTTGCGTTATTGAAGGTGTAATGGGATTTTTTGATGGGGCAAGCGCCACAAGCTTAGACGGAAGTAGCGCGGAGATAGCAAAATGGCTTGAAATTCCATCTGTAATAATTATGAACGCTCACGGGGTAGGGCGGACTTTTGCAGCCCTGGTCAAGGGGATGACTGATTTTGAGCCTCTAATCCCGGTGAAGGGGTTCATAGCTAATTTCTGCGGTTCTAAACGACATGCGCAATCATTGTCTGAATCGCTCCGGTTTTCAAATTTACCCGATCTGGTCGGATCTATCCCACGCGAATCCATGCCCACGATTCCTCGAAGACATCTTGGTCTCGTTACGGCGGATAAAGAGTGGATGAAGACTGAAATTCTTGATGCCCTCGGCAAGACAGCGGAAACTTATTTAAGGCTTGACGAGATTCTGAGAATCGCTGGATCCGGAGGGCCCATCCCGGTTCCACCAATTACCCCGAGGATTTCAAAGACCCTCGGTCGAGCCCTCCGGCTAGGCCTGGCGTACGATGCGGCTTTTCATTTTTACTATCAAGACAATCTGGAAATATTAGAGCGAAATGGTTTCGAAATTATAAGGTTTTCCCCAATAAATGACCGTTTGGACCTGCAGTCATTCGACGCGATTTATTTTGGAGGTGGATATCCGGAGGAATTCGCCCAGGATCTGTCCGCTAATGACGCCATGTTGAGTGAGATCAGGGATTTTTCAAAATTGGGCAAGCCTGTCTACGCAGAATGTGGAGGCTTGATGTACCTTTCCGAAGGAATAGAAACGGTGGAAGGCGAACAATTCGGCATGGTAGGGCTGCTGCCTGCATGGACCAGGATGAAAAGACGCCGGAAGGCATTGAGATACGTAGAGGTCACTCTGAACCAGGATTCACTTTTTGGTTCGAAAGGCGACATCTTCCGGGGACATGAATTTCATTATTCAGAACTTATTCATAACACGTCGGAACAGAACTCATGGGCGCCCGCATACACTTCCCGGCTAAAAGGTGACGGGGATAGCGCACAGGAGGGTTTCCAGAAGGGCAACATTCTGATAAGTTACGTTCACGCTCATTTTGCTTCTCGGCCCGCTTCGGTTGGACGTTTCAGGCAAGTCTGCCAAAAGGCGAGAGCCTAAAAAAATACGGAGATAAACGCAATAGATGTCAATAAAACCCTTGATACGATCCCTGTATGAATCCCCCATGACCGGAGACGAAATAGAGGCCAAATCTTTCGAAACAATAGACGCTGAGGCCCAAGTATCAGGATTTTCTCCAGGACAGTGGGCCGTGGTCAGACGACTTGTTCATGCGAGCGCTGATTTTAATCTCGTAGATCAGATCAGGTTCTCGGAAAATGCGATGGACGCCGGCATGCGGGCATTGAAGTCCGGATCAAAAATATATGTTGATTCTAAAATGATACTTTCCGGATTGTCCCTGCCAAGATTGAGACGGGTTTCGTCGGATTATGGCCCTGAACGACTCATGTGCCATGTTTCAGATCCTGACGTCGTGTCTATGTCAAAGGAGACAGGGCTGCCAAGATCACTGCATGCGGTGAGGAAAGCGGCCCAAAAGCTCCATGGCGCCATCGCTGTTTTTGGAAACGCTCCTGTGGCTTTAATGGAGTTGAACCGGATGATAATCGAAGACGAAGTTTTGCCGGCTCTTGTCATAGGAATGCCGGTCGGTTTTGTTCATGTAGTGGAGAGTAAGCTTGAATTGATGTCGCTTGGGGTTGAATTTATCGCGATCGAAGGACGTCGGGGGGGAAGCCCTCTAGCTGTCGCCACAGTTCACGCCCTATGCGAATTGGCTGTTTTGTCGGCATAGATAGAATGACGGTAAGCCTCAGTGACGAATGGACCAGCCTTTTGGCTCCGTAATGTTCGAATTGGAAAATATTGATGCGAAACGGACTTACGACCGGTACATGCGCCGCCGCCGCGGCTAAGGCTGCGGCTTACGCAATGGTTCACGGCATAGGACTTGAGCGGGTAGAGATTGCTCTGCCCGGTGGTGGTGTAGTGAGTGTACCTGTCGTTGAGGTGTCAATCGGACAGAAGGTAGCTACCGCTATTGTGCGCAAGGACGCCGGTGATGATCCGGATGTTACGGATAAGGCGCTAATCAAAGTCTCGGTGTCTTTCGATTCTGAGTCTGAGGTGACCATAAGGGGAGGGGAAGGTATAGGGGTCGTAACTAAGCCCGGTCTATCCGTAGAAGTTGGAATGGACGCCATCAACCCGGTCCCTATGAGCATGATAAGGAATTCGATCAGGGAAGTCACCGATCGTGGATTACAGGTGGTAGTTGAAATTCCCGGCGGGCGGACACTAGCCGAAAAGACTTTCAATCCCCGACTGGGAGTAGTTGGCGGGCTGTCGATACTAGGCACCTCAGGCATAGTCAAACCATTCAGCGCTCAAGCCATAAGAGACACGTTAAAGCTGTCCGTTCGGGTGGCGCTTTCCTCGGGAATCAGCCGGCCCGTATTGACACCGGGACGGATAGGCCACAGAGCCATCGACAGACTGTTCAACTTACCTGAAGAGCAGGTGATAGAAGTTGGAAATGAGTGGGGATTCCTTCTGGAAGAAATGTCCGGCTGCAATTTTGAGCGAGTCCTGATCGTAGGCCATCCGGGAAAACTGGCCAAGCTGTTAATGGGCTACTGGGATACTCACTCCAAGAGATCTCCGAGCGCTGCGTCGTTTGTCTCAGAGTTGGCGTCTTCAATTCTTGGGGAACCTGTGAAATCGTTTGCAACCGTGGAAGCTTCGATGCAATCACTCAATCCAGAGCAGCTTACAATGTTGTCGAACGCTCTGGCCGAAAGAATTAGTCGGACTGTAAACAGCAAGTTAAGTTCAAGCATACCGGTTTCTACAATCCTGATAAATTTAAAGTCGGAAGTTGTGGGTCATTGCGGGGAATTAAGCTGTTGGCCCACCAAATAAGTATAATAGGCTGTGGTCCCGGATCACCCGACTGCCTTACCATCGAGGCTGTCAAGGCTGTGAGGACCTGTGTTCGCCTTGTGGGATCTCAAAGACTGCTAGGGCTGTTCCCGTGGTTTACCGGCGAGAAAATCCCTCTAGGTATCGACATGAGTTCAGCTGTCAAAATGATCGACGAGATTCGCGAGAAAGGACCAGTCGGTGTTCTTGTGAGTGGCGATCCTGGTTTGTTCAGCCTTGCCAGGTTGGTGAGGGATAAGTTCGGTTCGGATATATGCAAGAATGTCCCTGGCGTAAGTTCCTTACAAGTAGCCTTTGCAAGGGTTGGACTCGACTGGTCTGACGCCAGAATTGTTACTTCCCACGCCCAAGATCCGGATTCGGATGTCGTTTCTTCGTTGTACTCCGAGTCGAAAATAGCCGTGTTCCTGGGGCGTTCTGACTCAATGAATTGGGTCCGGTCATTTCTCATGACTCATCCGAGAGAAGTCAAATGTCTTTTGTTCGAAAATCTCACGCTTGAAGATGAGAAAATAAGGGAAATAGAAGCCGGTTGTATGACTGAAATAAAGGTCAGTTCTCGTTCGTTGTTGCTTGTGATAGATCGGGGGCTTCTGGCATGAATAAATGCGTCTTTTATGGAGTCGGAGTAGGACCTGGAGATCCTGAACTTATTACTGTCAGGGCTGCAAATATAATTTCTCAGAGCAAACTCATTTTCGCTCCGAAGTCCGGGGCATCGAAGGAAAGCCTTGCTTTAAAGATTGCGCGGCGCTATGTAGGTGAGGACACTGACGTGAGGTTTCTTGAGTTTCCTTTGGAAAGCTCTGGCCAAAGGCCTCAAGAGAGATGGAATGAGTCCTGTCAGCCAGTCCTTGAAGCTCTCATCAGGGGCGAGGATTGCTGCTTTGTCACCTTGGGTGATCCTTACATATATTCGACTTACATTTATCTCGTCAGGGCAATTCGAAATCATTTACCAAGAACCAACATAGTGACTGTCCCAGGCGTTACTGCGTTTAACGCCGCAGCCGCTCTCTCCCAGTTCTCTCTGGCAGAGGCTGATGAATCAATAAATCTCGTCCCTGCTTCGGTAATATTGGATGCCTCAGAGTGGGCGGACCCACTGCCCGGGACCCATGTGGTGATGAAAATTGGAGACAAATTGGAAAACGTAAAGGCTGGCCTGCTTGGATTTCGTGAGACGGTGAGGACCGTCTTTGTTACTAGAGCCGGTTTGCCCGGGCAAAAGGTCATGGAGTGGCCGTCAGAAGTTCCCGATGATCTTAGTCAGGCGAATATGACCGTTATATTGACAAGATTCAGGGTGAAGAAATCCTAATGAAAGTTATCTTTGTTGGTTCAGGGCCCGGTAGTCCGGATTTACTGACCTTACGGGGGGCGCGAGTCCTTGCGCAATGCAGCGTCTGCGTGTACGCCGGGTCGTTGGTCAACCCTGAAATACTTGAAATGATACCTGATTCAGCGGAAAAACACGACTCTTCAAAATTGAATCTTGACGAGATAACAAATATTTTTGCTGACGCAATGAGACGAGACATCGATGTCGTTAGACTCCATTCCGGGGATCCGTCGATATTCGGGGCGATTCGAGAGCAGATGATGCGATTGGACGATCTCAACATAGCATATGAAGTCATCCCGGGTGTCAGTTCGTTCCAGGCCACGGCGGCTGCGCTGAAAATAGAACTGACAGCGCCTGAAATATCCCAGACCATAATACTCACAAGGACAGCGGGTAGGACCCCTATGCCTGAAGGTCAGGATCTTGAAAGACTTGCCGGCATCCACGCAACGCTATGCGTCTTTTTATCTGTAGACAAGATTGACGATGTGGCCGTCCGACTTCAAAAAATCTACGGACTTGATTGCCCCGCCGCCGTCGTACGCCGAGCCTCGTGGCCGGATGAACTCATAGTTATAGGGACTCTGGCCGACATTGCGGACAAGACTAAGGCGGCGAGAATCACCAAAACAGCCATGATAGTCGTTGGGCCTGCGCTTGGAAAGAACCTGCCAGCTTCAAAACTCTACGATGCCAGGTTTAGTCATGAATTCCGAAAAAGCGCCGATTGAAAGCGCCAGAACAGCTCTAATCACTTTATCGGACGAGGGAGCGGCCCTGGTTGAAAGGCTTTGTTCCATCCTGGATAACCGATTGATATTTCTGCACGCGAACGTGGCCCCCCGGTTTTCCGGCAAGAGATTCGATCGCCTGCTGGATATCTCCGGCAACATTTTCTCGGATTTCAGGAACATAGTCTTCATAGGGCCAACTGGAGTAGCTGTTAGGGCATTCGGGCGTTTGGCGTCCCACAAGACCACGGACCCTGCCATCGTAGTGGTGGATGTGTGCGCGAGGTACGTCATAAGCCTGTTGTCGGGTCACGAGGGCGGGGCAAATGATCTGGCGATAGTAGTGTCCAACCACCTCGAAGCGGAACCGGTAATCACAACCACCACAGAAGCGCGCAAGGACCTTATCGTCGGAGTTGGATGCCGAAAGGCAGTCCAGTCCTCCGTTATTGTCGAAGCGATAACGTCTACTCTTTCCAGGGAAGGGTTGGATATGTCCAGAGTACGTTTCATAGCGTCAGCCGACATAAAAAAGACCGAGTCAGGCCTTATAGAGGCGGCTAGGTTTCTTGGAATTCCCCTGAGATTTGTCTCCTCCAGGGAGATTACACGGAAACATTACGCTTTTGAGATATCAGATCTTGTTTACTCGCAGTTTGGGCTGCCGGGTGTAGCGGAACCCAGCGCGATACTTGCGGGGAGGAGGACGGAATTAATAGTACCCGAAACGAAAATCAAACGGAGTAACAGTAGCGGTTGCAAGGGAAAACTGTATGTAGTCGGAATAGGGCCGGGAGCCGTCGATGATCGTACGAAAAGGGCGGAAGCCGCTATCCGGCAAAGCGACGTCATAGTCGGATACTCCAGATATCTTAGCCTTATAAGTGATCTGACCAGAGGGAAGGTCCTTGTATCGTCTGGAATGACGCGTGAGGTCCAGAGGTGCAGAGAGGCCATTAGGCTGGCCTCTGAAGGCCAAACGGTTTCACTTGTCTCCTCCGGAGATCCTGGGGTATATGGCATGGCGGGTTTGACTCTCCAACTGGTGGCGCAGGAGGGCCTTGAGCTGGATGTCGAAATTGTCCCTGGGGTAACCGCTGCGCTGTCTGCCGGGGCTAAGCTCGGGGCCCCTTTGATGCTGGATTTCTGCGTCATCAGCCTCAGTGATCTGCTCGCTCCCTGGTCAGTCATTCAGGCACGCCTGACCGCAGCGGCTAAAGCCGACATGGTGACAGCTCTATACAATCCCCGGAGTAAAAAGAGAGTGAAACAACTGGAAGAGGCTGCGGAAATATTCAAAAGATTCAGAGATGGCGGGACCCCTGTCGGCATAGTCACTTCGAGCGGGACGGACAGTGAAACCATAGTGATTTCCGATCTTGACAATTTTCTAGGTCATGAAATAGGCATGCTTAGTGTGGTCATCATAGGCTCATCGACTTCCACAATCGCCAACGGCCGTTTTATTACCCCTCGTGGTTACAGGATATGATTTTGTTGTTGGGGGGAACCTCAGAATCAGTTGACACCGCAAAACTTCTTGTGGACCACGGATTCCAATTTATCTTTTCAATGGCTTCCGAGATTCCCATGGCTCTCCCTGAGTCCTCACTACTGACGTTAACGCGTGGCGTTATGAATAATACCGCCATGGAAAGTCTGATTCATGAGAGTATGATAGCCGCAGTGGTTGACGCCACTCACCCCTACGCAGTTGAAGCAACTGAAAACGCTATGCGCGCATGTAAAAATACCGGCGTAAGGTACTTCAGGCTGTCCAGACGCTCATCGGTTCCCGACGGTTCCAATATAATCGGTGCTAAGGACCATGAGGAAGCCGCTAACAAAGCCGGCGACGCAGGTCGGACAGTTTTGTCCACCATAGGCGTTAGAAATCTAGGCGTATATGTGTCAGTCTGCTCGGCAAGAGGCATTCGCCTGATAGTGCGGGCACTGGGGAACGTAGAGTCTCTAAACGCCATTAAATCTCTTGGGGTTCCAGATCAAAACATCATAACAGGAAAAGGTCCATTTTCTTTCGAGGAAAACATCACGGCAATCCAGAGATTTGGAGTTGGGACATTAGTGACAAAGGATAGCGGTGTACGTGGGGGAACCGATGAGAAAATTCGAGCCGCTATCCATGAAAAATGTCTTGTAATATTGGTTCAGAGACCTGAACCGCAAGGAGGGGAAGTTTTTCTTGAACCGTCTGAACTGGTCAGTTCCTTGAAAAACTATTTGGGGGCGACATCCTCAAAAAGGGATGGGGTCACTTCCATCACAATATTGTAGAGCATGACCGCTATTCTGCGAACTTCCCATTCGGCGTCCCTGGGAAGCCTCAAGCGCAGAAAGTCTCTCAAGGCCCTGGCGTTTATCCACCAGATCCTTTCCTGCGACGACGCCACCGGGATGGCTCGTCTTGCGTCCTCTTTGTGCAGCTTGCTGGAATTGCGCAGGTCGTCGTAGAGTTCGTAAGCTCTCCTGTTGTTTTGGCTCAATTTGTCCAAAGTTTCTTTTACAATCTTTTCCTCGGTAATGTAATTCAGGATGGGATAGACAAAAGCGACGCCCTGAGATTGGAACCGCCGGCTCGAACTGACATGCCCCTGTCCTATTCTGTGTCTTGAAATCTGAGCCCCACACGCCTTGGAGATTCCGGAGACCCTGAAATTGAACTGTAGCGATTCAATGTGGGGTCAGATGGCCAAGATCAATAAGTTTTCTGTTCAGGGACTTTCTCCTCTCCAGATCATGGGCCATTTTCTCCCGACTGCCATAACTGACTGCGGCGGACCATGCGGGCATGGTTTCAATTGAGTCCCAGAAGTCTCTTGAGTCTGAAGGCTTGTTCAAATTATCCAAGGGTACCGTGACGGCTTCTAGAACAACCTCCGGCTCTACATTTCCAAAACATTCGCTTCTAAGCTGTTTCCAAGGGTCATCAATCCTGATCATTCTGAAACCTTTCTAAATCAAAAAACGATTTACGCGTTTAAACAGGCCATTTCAAGACTAACACGGTCCCTGTCCGACCAAGACTGAATCCTAAATATTGGCCCACTCATGAACATTTCCGACGGATGGCCTCTTTTTTGAAAGCCTCGCGAGGGCGATTTTCCACATCTGTTCGAAATCTGAACTTTCGCTAGGATAGTGACACCATCCAACTTTTACGGAATGGACAATCTCCACTCCATCAACATGAGTGGTTTGCAAACTGAAAAGGCCCAGGACCCTTTGAATTAAATGTGTCGCCTCATCAATCGGCGCATTCTCAATGAACGAACCGAACCCACCGGTCCTGAACTTTCCCACGAGTGTTTTGCGCTTGTCAAGATTGAGAAGTCTTTCGGTAAAAACCGTAAGGAACCTCTTCATCCGCGTCATGTCATGTTCGAGATATATGGAGTCAATATTCTCGATTTGGACGAGTATCAGAAGACATGGCGTTCTTTCTGAGGCAAGTTGCGAGAATCTTGCTCCTGTTTGGAACCTGAAAAAACTTTCATTCATGAGGCCGGATTCGCCGTCGTAGAGCCGAACCGCCTTCAGCAGTTTCTCATTTACAACATTTCTTCTAACTATGGCCAGGATCGCCCCAATGAATTCCCACATAAAACGATCCTTGTCCAGAAGAGGATACTCCTTGCTGGACGCCAGCAACAGGAAACCGTCTACACCCTCGCTTCTTGTCCAGGGAACTACGACGGCGCTCTTTACCGGAAAACCAAGCGCCTCGCCGACATGAAAAATAGGAACAAACGCTTCGCCGGATTTGGGACTTCCCATAATGACCGATTGAACATTCTCAATTGACCATTTTGCCCAACCGGGGCGTAACTTTACTATGCGACCCTTGCCGAGGGACTTGGAAAATCCCGCGACGGATCTTATACGGCAAGACATGTTTGGTAGCGAAACTGTGGCTACAAGAGCTCCGTCAAACCGGCCCTTGTTTACAAGAGACGATGTGAGTTCGTCAAAGAATGACTCTGAAATGCTTGACGCAAGGCGGTAATCATTGACCATCTCGGCCAGAGCGGCAAACTCTGATCTTGTAGTGTCAAGCCCGTCTGAAGATCTGACCATTGTCAGGACGCCTTCTATGGCGCGGGCTATCTCCTTAATAAAACGGATATGTCCAGGCTGGAAAGCCGGAAGCTCGGTTGTGTCCACGACTAAAGCCGCATGATCTGAGACGGGGGCCACAACCATGGCAAGGACGGGTTCGGGTTTTGAATAAATCTCCTGAACAAGCAGTGGAACGGCGGCATGGGTCTCGTGGCTTAGCGAAGGTTTTGCAAACAGGGCTGATATGCGTGATTTCTCGGATGATACCACTGATTCCGATAGGAAATGCTTGCTGAGTGTACGGTACGACACTACTCGAAATGATCTGTCGGAGCTTGATCTCATGTAGACCGCTACAGTAAAGACATCGAGTGATTCCACAACGGCGGAAACCAGGGCATTTAAAGAGTGAATCAAGTCTGGGCTGTAATTCAAGGATTGCGGGAGAGAACTTGTCAATTCTTTTCCGTTTCGAATATCACTGTGACGTGGACTGGATCGATGGAATCGATTCTAAGCCCATCGGGTTTTACGACCACTGGCATTCTTATCTGCTGACGCAACGCCAGTTCCGAGACGTTGACAGGATCTGTAGTGACCGACTGTAGCCTCTTTAAGTCGCCCTGAGAAGCCCTGATCTTAACTTCTGCAGGAGTCACACCAATCTTGGTATTGTCCGGAAGAGCCCCCACTATAGTCGGGACAACCTTGAAAACCTTAACTGACGCCGCTTCTATATTCAGTTGGAGGTCTGACGGCCTAATCTGGGAGATGGTGATCCCCGGAGGAACCTGAAGATTATTGGATGTGAGTCTAAAAAAATTTAGCCCGGGTATGACTCTGCTCAGATCAACAACAGCCCTGACAGAACCAGGATTCAGATTTTCGAGGCCTGACGCCGAACCCTTGATTCTTACATCAATTCTATCCATCCATGGCCCTACTATCTCGGTGGACGATGGCAAGTTCGTGTACTGAATCGGCACTGATATCCCGATCTCTGATCGTTGCGGCCCTACTATAAGGAACCACAGAAAGACGGAGGTGCCTAGTGCCAGGAGCTTGAGCCGCCAATTTGACGTGAATCGGGACGCCAAGCTTCGAGGAGATTCTTGATCTCCCGAGAAGCGATGATTGGCCAGACTCTTTTCAAGGGCCTGCCTAAAGTCACTGCGGCGCTTGAAGAGCGTGATCTCCGAGCCATCGACCAATGAAACATCACCTCTTTCTTCCGAAATTACCACGCAGACGGCGTCAGAGCGTTCAGAAATGCCTATGGCGGCCCTGTGGCGAGTCCCGAACTTTGAACTGAGGTCTTCGTCACGTGAGAGCGGCAGGATACAGGACGCAGCCTTGAGCCTATCATGATAGACCAGCGCTGCGCCGTCATGAAGGGGTGAGTTTTTCTGGAAAATAGCCTGGAGCAATTCGGCCGACAAAGCGCTGTCCAAATCCTTTCCCTTGACGATAAGGTTGTCTAGCGCGTCCAGTCTCTGGAAAACTATCAGAGCGCCTGTCTTTTGCCTTGCGAGTTCTGTTACGGCGTTGACCACTTCCTCTACCACCCCCGAGTCGACGCTTTGATACTGCCGATTCTTCCAGTGCCTTATAGGTGACGCCCTGTCTAGCATCTGACGGATTTCAGGCTGAAACACTATTACCAGGACTATTATTATAGCCGCCCAGATATATTGGAGGAGAATCGAAGTGAGAATCAGGCCTAGCTTGCTGGCCAGAAAATAGAAAATACCGGTGCCAATGAGCGTAACCAGTATCTGGAATGATCTGCTTCCCTTGAACCAGATCGCCACAAAGTACATCAGAAACGCGATAAACCCTATGTCGATAAGGTTAATGAAGCTTATTGAAAGAATCCATTCCTTGATGAACGGCATTTATGCCTCTGTAAATCTTATTCAATTTGTAAATGCTGCAGCCGATTAGCTGCAAATGGATGGTAGTTATCAAGACCACATTTCGAAGCGTTTTGCAAGTAATACCATTGACCTGCTCAAACGTGTCCACAGAACCTGTGGATAACTCCTGAGTAATCCTGTTGATAAATTTAGAAACCCAAGTGTTCTTCAGTGCCGTACACATAGTGCGCCATTTGTGGGCGCCAAAAATATCTAATGAAATCAACAGAAATTATAACATGCTGTAATCTATGAGATACCTGGGACATCCTTAATTACGGCATGCATACTTATAAACACCTGTTGATAAATTCTCTTCTGAACTCTCAGAAGCGCTCTGAATTACAGAGACTTTTGCCACCCCAGGAAATATCCAATCCTGTCATCAGCGCCCCACAGCGTCCCGACAATTTAGTCAAATAAATCCATGACATACCTTGATGAATGTGCGCATGGCCGCCTCATCGGATGCGCTTTCAGTGGCCAGGCGCCCTGACGTGGCAGGAGGCGCTGTGTCCGCCCCCCATGTCTTTAAGCTCCGGAGCAATTTCAGAGCACATTTTTATCTTAAGCCAGCAGCGAGTGTGAAAACGACAACCAGTTGGAGGATTAATAGGGCTTGGGACATCCCCCTCGAGTATTATCCTTCGATGTCTAATAGTTGGGTCCGGTACCTGGGGCAGCGCTCCAAAGAGCCTCAGTGTAAGGATGTAAAGGGTTTCTGTATATTTCTCGCCTGGGACCGGTTTCCACAATCTTTCCCAGATACATAACGGCCACACGATCTGAAATGTGCTCGACCACAGAAAGGTCGTGGGACACGAACAGATAAGTCAGGTTGTATTTTTCCTGTAAATCCTCCATTAAATTAAGGACCTGCGAGCGGATCGAGACATCGAGAGCCGAAACTGGTTCGTCAGCGATGATGAGGCTGGGATTTAGAGCGAGGGCCCTGGCTATTCCGATTCTTTGTCGCTGGCCTCCTGAAAATTCATGAGGATACCTTTCGGCGAATTCCGGTCTTAAGCCAACTTCACGCATAAGTTCCCTGACCCTATCGGCCCTGTCAGCCCTCGATCCAATTCTGTGAATTATAAGTGGTTCCATGATGGCGCTCTTCACAGTTCGACGAGGATTGAGAGACGAGTACGGGTCCTGAAATATAATCTGCATTTTTCTTCTCAGACTCTGCATGTCTTCAAAACCGATCCGCGATATGTCCCGGCCCTCAAACCACACTTTACCGGAATCGGCGGCCTCCAGCTTGAGTATGAGTCTCCCGAGGGTGGTTTTACCGCAGCCTGATTCGCCTACCAGTCCCAGTGTCTCCCCCTTGAAAATACTTAGATCCACTCCGTCAACCGCACGCAGCTTTAGGCCTCTGCCTCGGAAAAAGGACCGCTCCACTCGAAAACTCTTTACAATGTTGTCTACCCTTACGAGTTCGCCGGCTTCATCGTGAGCTTTGTCAATCTGCGTAGAATATGAAACCACTCCGGATCTCCATTTATTGATGTCGATCTTGGCGACCGTCAAAAACCGTGATATACGGTCACGCAAAGAAAGTCAAACGAGGTTGGTTATAATAGAAGTCCTCTACGTTATAATAGGCGTTGCGCCGGGTATCCTCTGGTTGCTGTATTTCTTCATCATTAACCAACATGAGGAGAGATCGGCTGAAAGCATATTCCGCGTTTTTGTCTGTGCCGCAATTTTCACCATTCCCACAGCCATTCTGGAGCACGCTTTAGCCGCGAGCGTTCACAAGGAAACCTTCCAGGAATCCATGTTCTCAAGCTTTTTTCTGATTGCGCCAGTTGAAGAATTCTTTAAGTTGCTCGCGGTTTGGGTCGGCGCTTACCGCCGGTACGATTTCCGATCACCCATGGATGGGTTGACTTACGCTGTTACCGCTGCTCTTGGGTTTGTGGCGGTTGAGAATGCTCTTTACATACTTCGTTTCGGGCCGGCCACAGCTTGGCTAAGATTGTTCTACGCCACCCCGGCCCATATTTTATTCGCCGCCTTGTGGGGCTATTCGCTGGGTATGGCCCGATTCGCTCCGTCGGGCGAAGTCTTGATCGTTTTAAGAGGTTTCTTGCTTTCAGTCGTTTTTCACGGACTTTACAATTTTCTGGTCGCCTTAGCTCCATCGAAGGCGAGGATCCATCTTGTCCCGCTCCTGGTGGTCCTGCTGATTGTCGTTATAACGCAAGTCAGGAAACTATACCGGATTTTTCCCTATGAAGATTTGGGAGAGACGCTCCTTATAATCTGTCCGAACTGCGACGCATATGCGCCCCAATCCAACGCGACGTGCTCAAGGTGTGGGGCTTTTCTGTCAAATCTTGATCCTGACAGTCCGAGGTTCTGCTGGAAGTGCCGACATCAGGTTTCGGCTTATTCAACTAGATGTCCAAGATGTTATGTGAGACTCAGGAAAAAGGACTCCAAAGAAAAGACCCCGGCGGTTTTGAAAGAAGAGGCCATTAAGGCATGATTTGAGACAAGGCGAAGTTTTGTGGAGACATCACTCCATGAAAAAAGATTTGTTATTTGGCGGTTTTTTGCTTGACAAGTATGGACATTGCGCTGCATAAATCCTAGGTTAATATATGATGCGTTATGATCATAAAAGGACGATCAAATGGACTGGACTTTTCCTACGAAAAAAGAATATTCTCGTTTAGTTGGAAAACTATCCTACCCGTCCGGGTCCGTGGGTCGTGTTTCTCCTGTTCTCATAAAAAATAAATTGTATGACGGAGGGATTCGCCTGAGCGAGGAGATCTTTGATCTGCTCCTCGTAAGGTTGAGGTCCTAGCCGCACTGGGTTGGAGGAGCCCTGATCCTCTTAATCGGCTTTTGATTCGCCGCGCTCTGGCGCATGGTGTGGGCAGAGGCCGAAAACTCAAGTGTAAGCGCCCTCTCACCCGTTTCTTTTGATCCGGGTGTAGCGGAGGCGGTATTATTGCATCCGTAAAAGTTTCGAGAGGCGATTGGTCCACTCGGTACGGGGGATGACGATGAAAGCTTTAGGGATTCATCTCTTGATCGAGCTTTGCTCTTGTAATCGGCAGAAGTTGGACGACATGGATTACCTTGAGAGGATAATGGCGCAGGCAGCGGAAGTAGCAGGCGCTACAGTGCTGAAGACTGCGTTTCAGAACTTCAATCCTCAAGGGGTTTCCGGCGTCGTCGTCATAGCGGAATCACACCTAACAATTCATTCATGGCCTGAATACGGCTATGCGGCTGTAGATATTTTTACGTGCGGCACCAAGGTAGATCCTTGGAAAGCCGCCAGTTTTCTTAAACAGGAACTCGAAGCGATGGACATCCAGATCAAGGACTTCGAGCGAGGCATCCCATGGGGAATGCAGGAGCCTCGACCGGGTCTTGGAGTTATCGAACATGCTGCGTGTGGCGGTGTTAACTGTTAGTGACCGTTCGTCCGAAGGAATACGGCCTGACGCGGCCGGACCTGCGCTCGCAGAGAAGGTTCGGCGCCTTTCCTGGCTGGTTGTCGAGACCGCGGTTTGTCCGGACGAAGAGGCGCGTATTGAAGAACGTTTGATCCAGTGGGCTGACGGCGACGCGGCCGACCTCATCCTAACTACTGGTGGGACCGGACTGGCCCCCAGAGACGTAACACCTGAAGCTACCCAGGCGGTTGTAACCCGACTGGTCCCCGGTATACCCGAAGCGATGAGGGCCCACAGCCTTAGAAAAACCCCGCACGCAGTAATTTCACGCGGCATTGCGGGGGTCAGGCGGCGGTCCCTCATCATTAATCTTCCCGGAAGCCCTAAGGCTGCGGTGGAAAATCTGGAAGCAGTGGCTGCCGCTCTCGAGCACGCTGTATCAAAAATTCAGGGTGACCCTTCAGACTGCGCGCAGATTTAGCGATACATTTTTACTGATTTCCCTCCGCATATCCGGCAGACCCAAAAAGAGCTGATAAAGTCATGAAGCGCAAAAGTTCGTTTTTCCCGACGCCGGCAGGATCAATCCTTATGGGAGCTCTGAGAAGAATGGGGCTCGGCTCTTCTCTTGCCCGCCAGTCAATTGTGAATCGATGGCCAAAAATAGTAGACAGGGTTATCGCCAAAAGGGCAAAAGCCGAAAGGCTGGTGGACGACACACTTTATGTGGTTGTGGACTCGTCCGTATGGATGAATGAACTGTCGGCCAACAAGTTTACATTGCTAGAAAAGATCAATGCTACACTTGAACCCGGTGTTCCGAGGATCAGAGACATTAAGTTCACCCAGTCTTCCTGGAACCGAATGAGCCGAAAGGATTTACAGGTCCAGGAGACTCCGGAAGTTAAACCCGTCCAACTGGACGAAAAGGCCCTTGAAGTTTCAACGCGTGGAATTGATAATATCAGGGACTTGGAAATCCGCGCCATGCTTGAGCGGATCATTCGAAAGGACGCTCAGTTCAAAGCCTCATCGCCCCATCCACCAGTGGCTGAATAGAGACTCCTTTGTTTGGCTTTCGAGCGAAAGTTCTCTGGCGATCAAATACGAACTCTCAATTAGTCCTTGCAGGCTGTCCTTCCCGAATCATTCCTATTCCTATTGAACCGCCAGAGAATGGCAGCAGTAACCATATCCGGTTCTCATCTCTCTTTCTGACAGGAATCAACTGGGTTCCCCTCTCAGGGAATACGGGATCATAAATGATCAACCCCTTTTCCGATATTTCCCATCTTCCTTTGACAGGCCGAAAAAGGTTGGTCATTGTGTAAGTTCCATCTGAATTGATTTCCAGGGCGGCGGGCTGTTTTTCCGAAGTTGTTACCCGTGATTTCTCCTTATCTGTGAGACCCCACTTGGAAAACTGGTCAAGCCACTTCCATTTCCCTATCATGAAATCAGCGCTAACACTCTCCGAGACCCCCACCAGGCCCATCGACGAAGGAACAGCCGGAGTCTCCATCGGCGTCACGCCTGAGAAAAGCGGCATAAGAGTTAGAATAAGCACTTGAAGATCAAGCAAAACCGTTTCTCCCAGACGATAGGATGTGGATCATGACTCAAAGTCAAGTCCGGTGGAAATTGCGGCAAGTATATATTAAATAGAATCTGGGAGGCAACGAGGTGAGGGAAAAATAATTGCGTCCAAAACTAGAGCAAGATTCATTGAAGCTAAAGCTTGGGATAATTTACAGGCTTCTTTTAGAAAGGTTCGGCCACAGGAACTGGTGGCCGGCGGAGGGCCCTTTTGAGGTCTGTGTCGGGGCGATTCTAACCCAGAACACATCGTGGAAGAATGTTGAAAAGGCAATCGCTAACCTTAAAGCGGCAGATTGTCTTGACGCAGTAAGATTGCACGATATTCCAGCAGATGACCTCGCTACACTCATCAGGCCGGCGGGTTACTACAACATAAAGGCCAAGCGTCTCAAGAATTTCATCACGCGTCTTGTTTCGCATCATGGAGGTTCGCTTGACAGCATGTTTGCGTCATCATTACAGGAATTAAGAACTGAACTGCTTTCAATCAACGGGGTTGGCAAAGAGACGGCCGATTCCATGATACTATACGCGGCCAACAAGCCAATCTTCGTGGTTGACGCCTACACGAGAAGGGTGCTGGAGCGCCACGGCATTGTCGGACCAGAAGTGGACTACGATGGGATTCAGGCGATATTTCACCTTAATCTCAAGGAAGATGTCGCCATGTTCAATGACTATCACGCGCAGTTCGTGGCGGTTGGATCAAATTACTGTGGTAGAAAGGCAAGATGCTCGGGATGTCCCCTGGAAGGGATGTGATGATTTAGCTAGTAGTAAATTCCAAACTGGAAGAAGGGACCCTGCCATTGAGCCTTAAGGCTGGCTGATTTCGACAGGTCAGCGTCTATGGCAACCGATCGGAAACCCGCCTCTATCCCGACGGAAAATGTGGAATGACCAAAGGCGCTAAAGTCCCAGACGGAAGGTCTAGCGCCTGCCATAACTTCCCATTCCAGCATTCTCGCTTCATACTGGGCGCTGGTAATCTGTTTCCAGTATGGAAAAGGGAATCCAATCTTGGCGTTGACTATAATAGGCACTTCACGGATTCTGGCTGGAATGGCGAACACGTGGAGGCCGAGAGTAGCCGGTGATGCGCTTTTATAAAATCGGTTAGTGTTGTCACGGTTTGTCGTCCATAAAAGTCAGGGGATGGACGTTAAAATCAAAATCGACGCCACAGCGAAGAAACGGATACCTGATAAGGTCAAGATCCATTCCCAATCTTGTACTGCTCATATCAAGTTCGGATAGTCCGAGTCCCCCGACTTGTGACGTTTCGATGAATTCCACGAAAAATCAGATCCTCGTCAACTCTTAACCGCAAGCCCAATCTGTCCACCTGAAGTTGAAACAGCGCAGAATTGATAGGCGTGGGTTGAGTATCGAAATTATATCCTCCCGAAATACCATTTGTTCCCGTAGCAGAGGCCAGAAGATCATAATCTTGTCCATCACGAGATACAGTACCAGACACCAACCGAGGGACAAAATAACGGTATTCAATCTTGAATCGGTAATCAGACCAATCCCACCAAGTCCCTGACGAGAACCATGATGAAAGATCCTGGCTGTGAGATGTGGAAGGGGAGATACAAAGACAGACCATCACAAAGAGCGCAAAAGGAAGAACCGCCGTAGTCAGATTAATTTTCGGCTTCACTCCATACCTCTTTGTGAAAACACAGGAAAAAGAATAATAACAATAATCTATTGCATCGCACTATATAGCAAATCCGGATAAAGTGTCAAGGAATTACTCCTGAAGCGGGCCGCATGATCATGGCTAACGCCGGGCTGATCTAATAAATTACGCTAGATAAACGGTTTATCATTGCGTTTTTTATATAATTTGGTATTATAATACCACTAATTCTCTAACCCGGAGGTTTCCGTGAGACTCCTTAATAAGGCCATAATAACGTTATGTATTCCTGCCACGATGTTTTTTTCAGCCTGCACGGATGACACCGCGGAATTGAAAACCAGGATGGCGGACCTTGACAAGAAAATCCAGAAACAGGACAAGGATCTACGGGAATTCTCAACCAAATTGGCGCCCACAAAAGATTTCAGCGCTGATATTCAGCGCCTGGAAGATCAAAATGAACGGGTTTCTCAGGTAATAAAGACCAAGGTTGACCCTCTCAACAGTAAACTCGAGGAATTCCGTGAATGGGCGCAGGATGCTCAGAAAGAGAGAGAAGGGGTAAAGGAAAAGCTCAAAACTCTCGACGCCGGTTTAATAGAACTGAAGAAAAAAACCGAATCACGCGGAAAGGAACTCGCCGCAACTTCCAAGGAATCAGCGGTCGAGAAAAAAACAATTGACGCGATGACAAAGCGGGTGGACGAACTGACCAAAGGACTCGCCGACGTGCGCAAGGAAGTCCTGGATAACAATACCAAGCTGATCAACGCCGTGAAGAAGACCTTGCCCAAGGTTAAAGAAGCCGCTGTGGCGGAACTCAAGGAGAAAATCCAGCCACTGGAGGACTCACTATCTTTACTCAAGGGTGGAATCGAAACAGAACGCAAGAACATCACATCCAAAGCCCAGGGAGCGTCAGCCGAGGCCTCAAAGGACGTCCATGGATTGCTCGTAAAGATCAGGGAACTCGAGGACGCAGTGACTGCTCAGAAATCAGCTCTTCTGGAAATTGGGACCAAACTGCATGAGCTTGCAAGTCGGTAGGAGCTAATGGCGCAATAAAAAAAGCGGGATTTATCCCGCTTTTTTTATTGCGCCGCACACATGCTGAATCAGCTTTTAGCTTCTTTTATGGCTTCCTCAAACCCCTTGAGCGCCCCCTCAATAGTTGCGTCGGAAACACAGTAGGCGATCCGGAAATATCCCGGGCCTCCAAAGCCAGTTCCCGGAACTGTAAGAATGAGCTTCTCCTGAAGAAGATTAACAAAAGCCACATCATCTTCTATTGGAGATTTGGGGAAAAGATAGAAGGCCCCCTCAGGCTTTACAAGGTCGTAACCAAAGCTTGTTAGAGCTTCAAAGAGTCTGTCGCGGCGACGTTGATAGACCGAAATGTCTACCACGGCGTCCAGGCAGGTCTGCACCGCACGCTGAATGAGCGCCGGCGCGTTTACAAATCCCAGGATGCGGTTGCATAGGACCAGCCCGTCATAGGTCTGCCCGGCATCATCCATTTCTGGGTTCATAGCAATGTAGCCAAGCCTTTCTCCGGGGAGAGAGAGATCCTTTGAAAAGGACGTTGCCACGATGCTGTTCGGGTACGCTTTGAGAACGCTTGGAACAGTGACCCCGTCGTACGTGATTCCACGGTACGGCTCATCGGATATCAATACGATGGCCCTGCCGAATTCCTTACTCTTTGAAACCAGAAGTCTGGACAGCTCGTCTATTTCGGATTGACAGTAAACCTTGCCCGTCGGATTGTTCGGTGAGTTGATGACCACTGCCGCTGTGGAGGTGTTGATAGCGGATTCGATCGCCTTGATGTCAAGACCGAAGTCGGATTTTGTTGGGACAAGGACTGCCTTTCCCCCATGATTGTCAACGTAGAAGACATATTCCACAAAAAAAGGTTTTGGAATGACTACTTCATCGCCTGGATTCATGATGGCCTTTAGCGCTACGTTCATGGCTCCACCGGCCCCCACTGTCATGACGATTGTTTTCTCATCGATCGCGACACCTTCGTCTCTGGCTATCTTCCGGGCTACAGCCGATCTGGTAGCCGGCAATCCGGCGTTTGGCATGTATGCGTGGACTCCGGGGGTGGAAACGGACGCCGCATTCCTTATGGCGTCTTTAACCGGAGCGGATGGTTCGAGGTTGGGGTTCCCGAGACTAAAATCAAAAACATTTTCGGCTCCGTGTTTACTTTTAAGGGTGGCCCCCTGCTCGAACATTTTCCTGATCCATGAAGATCGTTCCATGAATTCAGCGATTTTTCCAGAAACCGGCATGTATAAAAACCTCCTCGGGAATTTCCGTACAAACGAAAGCCCGGCTCAAAAATCTGCGTTCAGTTATAAGCCGGGCTCTCGACCTTGCATCAGCCCTTTATTTCTAAGGGTTCCTAAGCATACCACATAATGTCTTAATACGTCAATGAAAACTCAACATGGTCAGTAATCGCCGATCACCCTGGCCGCTGTCGTTGGAACTACTCCGCAGAGGTTGTAAAGCGTCCAAAGAACGCATAAAGTAACCCATTGGCGGATTGTAAGAGCGTAATGATGAAATTTACTAAGAAGTCCCGGGGAAACAGGCTTGGTTTTGCTGTTTGCCTGGTAATTTTAATCCTGGCTTTTCCGGGTTGGGCTGCGCCGGACGATTTTGCCCGCGGTGTTCAGTCTCTGGATATGGGTCACGATGAACAGGCCGTACGTCTTTTCAGTTCGTACCTTTCCAGAAAGCCACAGACCTATGAAGCCCTGTTAAACAGGGGAACAGCATTCGCACGCAATGGACGGATTTGTCAGGCGATTACCGACTGGAGCGCTGCCGCCGAGGTAGCCCCCCTGTTTGCGTATGGCTTGTATATAGACGACGTTATCAGGGTGGTGGCCCCAAAAAACAGCCTCATAAAATATGTCGCCAATATAGAACTATACCCCGAAAAGGCTGCGTCCGTAGCCATGGCCGGGGCTACCCTTCTGGATCTTGGTCACCGTTCCGCTGCTGTTGATCTGTTCAAGAGATCAACCCTCTTGACCAAGAATCCGTTATTTAAGACAGACCTGGAATTCTGGATAAAGACCCTCGATCCCACACAGAAAAACGCTGGGGAAAAGTAATCGCCCAAATTGCCCTTGGATGGGGGTTATGTGAATCCGACGTTGTCTTTCAGAAACAATATGACGTTTCACAATATGGGCGCACGGATCAAAGTGACTGCGATACTGCTACGAATTCGAGTTTTTTGTTGACATGAAACTCAATAATATTTAATTTGGACAATTACCCTTAATATCGGAGTAAAAAGCGTGAAAGGCCGTATTGAAATCAATCGGGAACGCTGTAAGGGATGCGGACTTTGCATCCTTGTATGCCCCAAGAAGAAAATCGAAATTTCTCCTAAACTCAATACCAAAGGATACTACCCCGCGTGTTTCCTCGAAGAGGATGTCGTTGAAAACGATAAGATCGAATGCACCGGTTGCGCCATGTGCGCTGTTATGTGCCCGGATGTCGCCATCGAGGTTTACCGTGAGGAGAAGAAGACATCTAAAGATGAAACTGATTGAGAGGAATTAAGAATGTCCGCTAAAACCCTCATGCGCGGCACTCATGTGCTTGGAGAGGCCGCGATAAGAGCTGGTTGCAGAGCATACTTCGGTTATCCGATAACACCGCAAAACGAACTGCCTGAATACATGGCCTCAAAATTCGCACGAATGGATGACGCTGTTTTCATTCAGGCGGAGAGCGAAATAGCCTCAATCAACATGGTTATCGGCGCCGCCGCCGCTGGAGCGCGCGCGATGACATCCTCATCAAGCCCCGGGATTAGTCTCAAACAGGAAGGCATATCGTATCTGGCGGCAATGGAACTCCCGGCCGTTATTGTCAATATGATGAGGGGCGGCCCTGGTCTTGGCAATATCGCTCCCGCCCAGGGAGACTACTTTCAGGCGACGCGCGGTGGCGGCCATGGGGACTACCGCGTGATAGTCCTTGCCCCGGCGTATGGACAGGAAATAGCCGACATGACACGGCAGGCGTTCGATCTTGCCGATCACTATCGGACTCCGGTCATGATCCTAGGTGACGGAATGATGGGCCAGATGATGGAACCGGTTTTGTTTCCCGAACCTGTCGATCCATCCTCTTTGCCCAAAAAGGAATGGATCGTTAACGGATCCAAGGGACGCGTCAGCCGGGTCATCCTTTCACTCCTGCTTGATCCCCCTAAAGAGGAAGAGCACAATTGGAGGCTGTCTAGGAAATATGAGGCGATTACGGAAGCTATTCCCGATCAGGAAATGTACCTCACTGATGACGCGGAACTCGTTATTGTCGCCTACGGGACAGCGGCGAGAATAGCAAAGGGAGCTGTTCATCGGGTTCGACAGTCCGGGCTTAAGGTCGGACTCTACAGACCCAAGACTCTTTGGCCGTTTCCTTCAAAGCCCCTGGCAAAACTGTGCGATCATGTGGGCCAGTTTCTGGTGTTTGAGATGAGTACGGGCCAAATGGTCGAAGATGTGAGACTGGCGGTTGAAGGACGAAGGGAAGTGTCCTTTTACGGCAGGCCAGGCGGCGTTGTCTCGACTCCGGAAGAAGTCGCCGCAATTGTCTCAAGCGCCTACCACGGCAAAACAAATTAATCGGTCGCAATCGAGCGGCTGTCTTGACCGGGTGATCCGTTCCCAGGTCGAGATCCTGAATTGGAGCAGGCAAAGTGAAGAAAATATTCTCGAAACCAGACGCTCTGAAGGACAATCCTTTCCACTACTGTCCAGGATGCGGTCACAGCATAATCCACAGGCTTGTGGCCGAAGTGATAGATGAACTGGGTATCAAGGACAGGACGATAGGGGTTCCTCCGGCCGGTTGCGCCGTACTCGCCTACAATTATTTTGACGTGGATATGTGTGAGGCGCCGCACGGGCGGGCAGCGGCGGTTGCGACCGGTATGAAACGAATACTCAAGGACAGGGTAGTTTTCACCTACCAGGGTGACGGAGACATAGCCGCAATTGGGACAGCGGAGACTATCCATGCGGCTAATCGTGGTGAGAGGATCACCGCAATATTTGTAAACAACGCTGTTTACGGAATGACCGGTGGACAGATGGCGCCGACGACTCTGCCGGGTCAGGAGACCACAACAACTCCTGGTGGTCGTCTTCAGGTAAGGGACGGGAATCCATTGGATTTGAGCGGGATGCTGGCGTTGGCCGCAGGCAGCGTATACATCGAACGAACCGCAGTGACTTCTCCCAAGGGAATAATCAGGACAAAGAAGGCCATCAAAAAGGCGTTTGAGACACAACTGGAGGACAAGGGCTTTTCATTGGTGGAAGTGTTGTCGCCCTGCCCGACGAACTGGAAAATGAGCCCGAAGGATTCAATCCGTTGGGTTGATGAAATTATGACCAAAATATTCCCTCTCAAGGTAATTAAAGATGTCGCTTAAGATAATTTTCTCAGGGTTTGGTGGTCAGGGCGTGCTCATGATGGGGTATGTCCTGGCTTACGCAGGAATGAACGAAGACAAACACGTTACATTTCTACCCGCTTATGGCGCAGAAGTCAGGGGCGGCACAGCGAATTGCACCGTGGTAGTTTCTGATGAGGAAATAGCCTCGCCTATAGCGTCCTCTCCGGAGTTCGTGGTCGCAATGAATTATCCGTCCATGGTCAAGTATCAAAACATGGTAAAGTCAGGCGGAACCATGTTTCTGAATTCGGATCTTATAACGGAAAGGCCCGCTCGGGAGGACATCAACCTGGTAATGGTGCCGGTCAACACGCTGGCTCACGACATGGGCGCAGACCGTTCTCTGAACATGGTCATGCTGGGAGCCGTGAGGGAAGTGACGAACATGGTCTCGGAAAACTCAGTCCTTGCAGCCATAGAAACCGTGCTTGAAGGCAAAAAGAAAAAGCTCGTTGAGACCAATCAGAATGCCATAAGTGTAGGCTCTGATTTTATTCGTGGATCAAAGTGATGCGAAAAATCAAGATTTGATGGCTCATCATTGTTGGAGGTTTGTATGAAGACGGTTAGAGAGGTCGCCATTGAGATTCCCAATAAACCTGGGGCTCTTTCAAACATAATTGAGTTGCTGGGTTCCAATGGAATCTACGCCTTGGGGCTAAATATCTATGTGTCAGGAGATCATGGGAACCTGAAACTTGTGACGAGCGACCCTCCCAGAACACAGAACATACTGGAATCGGCGGGTTTCTCCGTATCTATAAACGAAAGGGTTGTAGTCGAGACGCCAAAACATCCAGGCGCCTTGACAGCGGTTCTCAAGCCGCTCAAATCGGTCGGCGTTAACCTTGAGAACATGTATTACCTTCAGGGGGTATTCGCTCCACTGCAAAGGCCTCTACTGGTTCTAGCGGTAGACGATAACGCGAAGGCTTTTGAGGCTCTTTCCCAGGAATGGATCAGCGTTAAGGACGAAGAAATCCTTAACTATTGAAGACTGCAGGATACATTATGGGCCGCTAGCGTATTCTGGCGGCCCGTTTCTCCCCTTGGCCCACCCTCCGGCCGTCAACCCCCATTGTCTGTTTCAAGAAAGCCACCATACGTTCGAACGCGTCCAGCAAAGCCGGTTTCATGAATCGGTTCTCAGTATGCAAGTCATAATAAATATTGAACATATGCTTCTGTTCGGGGTAGATGTTCAACTCGAACTGGCGCATGCTTGTCTTGAGATTGAGAGCAAGTTCTTTTGCGTATTTGACATCGTAAACATCGTCTTGTCCTCCATGAAAGATTTCCACGGGGGGAAGCCTGAAGGGTTCGTAGGGCATGACCCAGGGCCAGCCGCCATAATTCCAGACTACAGCCTTGACGCGTGGATCCCTGCACGCCCACGAAAGCACTGCGTTCGCCGCCTGAGAGAACCCGCTGAGAGCGATCTTCTCCCGATCCACCAAGGGCCATGCGGCCAAGTAGTCCACACAGGCTTTGAAAGATTTCAAATACCACTCTTTGCCTAACGCCAGCTTGGCTCCCACGTATCCCTGATTGAAAGTGCCGAGCGCATATCCGAAATCACGGTCCCATGTCCACGGTCCCGGCGACATGGATTCCGGGTAATTCGAAGGATCAACCAGAAGGACCACAAATCCCCTGTCAGCAAGACACTGGCAGTGGTCATGGTATTGAAAGATCCTGGTTCCTCCAACCCCGACACCAATGACCACGGCAGGCAGACGGCCCTTAAACTCAGCCTGGGGGAGAAAAATGAACCCGGGAAGGTTGGTATTGGAATCAAGCGGAATCGCCACTCTGGACGCAATTCGCCCAGACCGCCTTGCCCGCAACCGGAGCCAGAAGGGCCAGCAAGACAATGGAAGCGACAACTAAACACCTAACTTTCATACATACCTTCGGATTGATCCCTTGAATCCCGAATCGGAATCAAATCAATTAGTTAATAGTAAATAATAAAATAAGGACAATATTATCACCATGTTACTAAACAGTCAAGAAATTATTACGGGTTTATATATAAACTATAAGATCACTTAAATGACACAACACTTTAACTTAGATTTATAAAACGCTGCGTCTACAGAGATATAATCGGCGCTGGATGAACGTGAGTAAGGTTGTCTTGGGGAAAACGGCCATAAGGAGACAGAATTCCGCATAATGGTTGAATTTAAGCCGGCATTGGCATATCATCTAAAACAATCCCTAGCGCTGTTCCATTTTTTGAGTTGGATATCTGTTAGGTGTCTGACATTATATGGGAAGGCTTGTCCCTCCATCCGCGATTGGTCGGCTTAGTCGCTTAACAGAAGCTGTCAGATCGACTTTTATCAATTTATTGTAAGCAGATCGGTATTGACCCGATTAATACATAGATTGGCCGGAGTGCATCATGAATCTGTCGTCTGCGCCTTACGAGCCTAAAAATCATATCAGGGTAGTTACAGCCGCGTCACTTTTCGATGGGCATGACGCCGCCATAAACATCATGCGTCGCATACTTCAGGCTTCAGGAGCGGAGGTTATTCACCTGGGGCACAACAGGTCCGTTTCGGAGATTGTGTGCGCCGCTGTTCAGGAAGACGCCCAGGCGATTGGAATCAGTTCCTACCAGGGCGGTCACATGGAATTCTTCAAATACATAATCGACCTTCTTCGGGAGTTTGACAGCACGCAAATAAAGGTATTCGGGGGCGGGGGCGGTGTCATAGTTGTCGAAGAGATACAGGAACTGGAATCCTACGGGGTGACCAAGATATTCAGCCCTGATGACGGTCGCCAATTAGGACTACAGGGGATGATCAACAGGTTCCTCGAGTTGTCCGATTTTCCGGTTTCAGACGGGCGCGTAAATGGTTATCTGTCGAGGCTGGACCCTAGAGACTGGAAATCCGTGGCCAAAATGATCTCCACTGTTGATGTTGCCAAAGAGCGAGGAAACGGGGACCTTGCCGAGATACGGACACTTCTGAGGAATAGGTTTGAAGACAGGATAGTCCCTGTCCTGGGGATTACCGGCACGGGTGGCGCAGGTAAGTCTTCGCTTACCGATGAAATCACCCTGCGTTTTTTAAACGACCAGCCTGACAAGACAGTTGGCATAATATCTGTTGACCCAACACGTAGAAAGACAGGCGGCGCATTGCTCGGCGACCGGATCAGAATGAATTCCATCCATACGGACAGGGTTTACTATCGATCCATGGCGACTCGAAATCAGGGGATGGAGGTCCCGTCGCATATGGAGGAAGCCATCGAAGTTCTGAAAGCCGCCGGCTTCGACCTCATAATAGTCGAAACAGCGGGCATTGGTCAGGGCGACGCTGCGGTAGTTCCTCTTTCGGACGTTTCGCTCTATGTTATGACTTCGGAATTTGGCGCTCAGAGTCAGCTCGAGAAGATCGACATGCTGGACTTTGCAGACTTAATAGCCATCAACAAGTTCGACAGGCAGGGTTCGGAAGACGCTCTGCACGATGTCAGAAAACAGGTTCAGAGAAATCGCCTGAGTTTTGGCCTGGATATGGAAAGTTTGCCTGTTTATGGAACCATAGCCTCACGGTTTAATGATGACGGAGTAACCTCTTTGTATGTTGGCCTAATCGGTGAACTCAATCGGAAGTTGGATTTGAGTTGGCAAACATCCATGACAGCCAAACAAGACAGAATGCCGTCATCAAGAACCATTATCATACCTTCGGAACGATCAGGCTATCTTTCCGAGATAGCCACCACGGTTAGGAAATATCATTCCTGGGGAGCTGTACAGGAAAATCTAATCCGACGATTGTGGAGACTGGACGCGGTAGAGAAGGAGTTCAGGATCGATAATGTCGGAGAAAACTCTGAAGCGTTCTCCAAGATCAAGAAACTCCAGGAACAAATCGAAAAAGAACTTGATCCCCGGGCGCTCAAGCTCGTAGGAGAGTGGGAAGACATCAGGGAGGCCTATTCAGGCGAAGATTACGTCTTTACTGTGAGGGGTCGAAAAATCCCGGTTAAGTTGAAAATAAAGACACTCAGCGGAACACTGCTTCCTCGCATAGCTCTTCCCAAATATGAGGACCCTGGACAGATACTCAGGTGGAGACTTCGGGAAAACCTTCCCGGCATGTTTCCCTATACCGCCGGAGTCTTCCCTTTCAAAAGGCAGGACGAAGATCCCACCCGAATGTTTGCCGGCGAAGGAGATCCCTTCAAGACAAATCGAAGATTCAAGTATCTCTCCCAGAACAGTGTTGCCAAAAGGCTGTCTACCGCATTTGACTCCGTGACACTATACGGTCAGGATCCTGACGAGAGGCCCGACATCTATGGGAAAATTGGAACATCGGGAGTATCAATATGTACGCTGGATGACGTGAAGGAGCTTTACGCAGGGTTCGATCTCAGCGCAGCCAACACGTCGGTTTCAATGACGATAAACGGCCCGGCTCCGATCATGCTCGCCATGTTTTTTAACAGCGCTATTGAACAGAAACTCGACGTTCTCAGACGAGAAACTGGTGTGGAACCTACTCCGGACGTTGCATTAAAAGCCAAATCCGAAGTGCTTTCAAATATCAGGGGAACCATTCAGGCGGACATACTCAAGGAGGACCAGGGCCAGAACACCTGTATTTTCTCGACGGATTTCTCTCTGAGGATGATGGGAGACATTCAGGATTTTTTCATAAAAAATAATGTTAGAAACTTTTACTCGGTGTCTATTTCCGGGTATCACATAGCCGAAGCTGGGGCTAATCCGCTAACCCAGCTAGCCTTAACTCTGGCCAATGGTTTCACCTATGTGGAATATTATCTCTCACGTGGAATGAAAATCGATGACTTCGCTCCCAACCTCAGTTTCTTTTTCTCCAATGGTATGGAGCCCGAATACAGCGTTATAGGTAGAGTGGCCCGGAGAATATGGGCTGTCGCCATGAGGGACAAGTACGAAGGCAATGAACGTTCCCAGAAACTCAAATATCATATCCAGACCAGTGGCCGGTCACTACATGCCCAGGAGATTCAGTTCAACGATATAAGGACGACGCTGCAGGCGCTAATCGCCATCTATGACAACTGCAACTCTCTGCACACCAATTCCTACGACGAAGCGATAACCACTCCCAGCGAGGAATCAGTCCGGAGAGCTCTTGCCATACAGATGATCATCAATAAGGAATGGGGAATCTCCCGGGTTGACAACGTGAACCAGGGATCATTCATTATCGATGAACTTACTGATCTTGTTGAAGAAGCGGTCCTGTTGGAATTCGACCGGCTTTCCCAGCGCGGTGGGGTCCTTGGAGCCATGGAGACAGGCTACCAAAGAACTAAGATTCAGGATGAGTCCCTATATTATGAAACCCTAAAATCCACAGGGGAATATCCGATAATTGGAGTAAACACTTTCCTCAATTCAGACAAGGTCTATCTGGAGCAGTGCGCTCTTGAACTCGCCAGAGGCACTGAAGAGGAAAAACAGTCCCAGTTGAGAAGGCTTAGAGAATTTAAGGAACGCAACAAAGAACATTCGGGGCCTGCTCGTGAAAAGCTGTACAGAGTTGCGCAATCCGAGGGAAACATTTTCGAGGAACTTATGGAGACCGTAAATTACTGCTCACTGGGTGAGATTACCCAGACTCTTTACAGGGCCGGCGGACAGTATAGACGAAACATGTGAATTTAAGGGGATATTTGGATATGTCCTAGAAATCCGTGAGACCGGCGCTTTGATCGTTCTTTTCAGTAATTGTGTTTTCAGAAGGATCAGCGATTACGACAGTTTTGGGTGGGGTTGCCCATCCAGACGGTTTGTGCAAAACACGAACCCTACAAACGCCTGGTTGCATTGAAATTGCCCCGTAGTAGGTCCCTTGGTCGTCCGTCACGATCTCGGAATAATCCCTCCAGGGACTTTGTGAGACCTGTAAGGTGAGGGTAGAATAGGGCAGATTTGGAAATCCTCCGGTAAAGGTGACGGTATCTCCAACTGCCGAAGCCATGAGAGTAGATCGCTGTTCAATGCGATCCCTCGGCAGATCGTGCTTACGAATGACTTTTGAATAGAGGTTGTTGCGAAGCTTCCGGTTGTAACGGGTATCGGAATAGGTGTACGGAGCTGAAAAAGGGTTCTTTGAATCCAATAGAGCTTTCCAGTCAAAAGCCAACTGAATACCAGCGGTGAAGCTGTAATTGCGCCCACCCCCACTGTCTTCGCCCTGTTCAAATCTCATGTTCATGAAACCGTCGCGCGAATTCATCGAAAGCCCTGTCTTGTACCCTGATGAATTATATTTCAGGCCGGTATACTTGTGCGCAGAGGCGTCCAACCGGAAATCAAGCCAGGATGACACATTTGGCAGCAGGAAGTTTATCCTGGCGTCGGCGCCCATGGGTAAACTCTCCTTTAAGACTGATATGCCATCATTTTTGAGTTCTTCGCGTGTGTTGGTGGGGAAATAAGCGTTGGCCGAAAATGTTACGTCTGAGAAATAGCCGGGCAAAGCCGAGAACTCCACTCCGAAACCAGCCTGCCGCAGGAATTCGGTTCCGGGTTTCCTGTCTCGAGTCCAGTCGTGAAACGCGTGAAAACCAATCATCGATTCCGAGGTAATAAGCTGCCGGATCCCGGCCCCAACCGAAAAACTCTCGTTGCGACCGGTAATGGAAACGCGTGGAGCAAAGAAAACACTTTTGTCGTTCCATGCCTTGGCGGGAACGAAGCAGTCAAGTTTCATTGTTGGAAGACCCTGCCACTTGTCAAAACCTGCGTCAAAATCGAAATTATTTTTCAAGGGGCTTGGCAAGGCCATGCGGAGCCCATAATTCAATGTATAGGGCAGAAACCGCTCGCCATGGTCCATTTTGTTCTCATTAAGTTGCCGGTGTTCAAATTGAGCCGCAATTACGGGAGGTTCTACCGTGGACGGTGATTGAACCCGATTCAGGGACGGGGAGGCCGCAAGTACCTGAGACGAACACAATAAATAAAATACTAGTAAGATCAAATAACTTTTTATTTTTATCAATTTTATAAATGATATTATCATAATAACACACTGTTTTTACGAATATATATACGCTAATAAGTTTATGAGTTGTTGTCAAGTGAAATTGTGTGGTTTTCTCTATTTCCTCGACCTGGGAAGTTGGGAAGTTGCTGGAGTCATGGATAGCCGAGCGCAACATCGGGTTGACCTCTAGACATCCAAAGGGTATAAAAATTGCTCGACCTGATTGAGCGTTTCAGGGGAAATCTTTAACAGGCTTAACCGCATAATATCTTGAGGTTGTCGCAATGAGTTCAGTCACCCCGGATTGGGCAAGAGAGGTTGTTTTGCCCCATGTACTTTCAATTCCCGAATACATTCCGGGAAAGCCGGTAGCGGAAGTCGAGAGAGAATTAGGAATATCCGGGGCTATTAAACTTGCGTCCAACGAGAATCCACTTGGTCCTTCCCCAAAAGCCTTGGAAGCTATATTGAGGAACGCCGGAACGGCTAATATTTATCCGGAGTCTTCGGCTCCCGATCTTCGGTCTGCCATTGCAGCAAAGTTTGGGCTGGCTTCAGACCAGATAATTTTGGGAAACGGATCTGACGAGATTATGCAGATGCTGTCCCACGTGTTTGTTGGGCTGGACGATGAAGTCATAATGCCTGAAAAGGCTTTTTCCATGTACAAGATCGTCACCAGGCTTTTCGGGGGAATTTCAAAGATGATTCCGTTGAAAGGGTTCGGCCCGGATCTGGATGCCATGGCCCGCTGTATTGGGCCTAGAACCCGGCTGCTGTTCGTGTCTAATCCTCACAGCCCTACAGGGGTAACATTTGACAGGGCAAGTTTTGAAAAATTACTTGAACAGGCTGATAACAGCAATGTCATAATAATTCTAGACGAGGCCTATCGGGAGTATTGCAACGCGTCGGATTGCGTGAATGGCATGGATTATATACTTCAATCGAATCACCTGATTGTATTGAGGACCTTTTCAAAAATATATGGTCTTGCAGGTTTAAGAGTTGGATATGGAGCCTCCCATCAGTGGCTGATTCAACTTCTGAATCGAGTAAAGCCGCCTTTCAACGTAAACCTTTTGGCTCAGATTGCGGCAATTGCGGCTATTTCGGATGATGAGCATGTTAAAAGATCCTACGAATTGAATCTCGTCGGGAGAACGTTCATTTGCGAAGGGCTTCGTGAATTGGGATTTAACGCCATTGATTCTCAGGCTAATTTTGTGGCTTTCCAACCGACAGGTGACGCTGGAAATCTATATTTGGCGCTGCTGAAGGAAGGTATAATCGTGCGCCATCTAAAAAGCTTTGGGCTTCCTGACTACATTAGGGTTACTGTTGGACTGGAAGAACAGAATAGGAAGATGATGCAAGCCATCCGGAAAGTTATGCCTCTCATTTAGCACGTGTTTTAAAAGGGGACGGTCGTTTTCTCAAGTAATGTTTTCAGCGGCTCAGTCTCCACATTGATTCAAGGAGAGAAATGGCGCAGGACAGAACGTTTTTTGTAATAACAATAGATGGTCCAGCCGGGGCGGGAAAGACTACCATAGCTAGAAACCTGGCCCAACGACTAGGCTTTTGCATGCTGGACAGCGGCGCTCTGTATAGAGCTCTAGCCTTGGCTCTTCTGAGGGGCGGCGTCAAGCCTGAAAACCAATCCGTGCCTGCGGAACTGCTCGAATCAATTGAAATATCCGTTGAACCTGACGTAGGTGGCATGAGACTAATGCTTCAAAGCGAGGATGTGAGTTCGAGCATCAGGTCTGAGGAAGTTGGTAACGCCGCCTCAAAGTTTTCCGCAAAACCTGAAATCAGAAAGGCCCTTTTGGATATCCAACGGGCAGTCGCCAAGAAATGCGACATTGTAGCTGAAGGGAGAGACATGGGCGCAGTGGTGTTTCCTTTTGCTCAGGCCAAGTTTTTCATTACCGCCGACCCTGAAGAGCGAGCTAAACGGAGATATTCGGAACTAATGGGAAAGGGTGAAAAGCCTTTTTACGCACAGGTGCTTTCAGACATGGTAGCCAGAGACCAAAGGGACGAATCGAGGGCTTTGGCGCCGATGATTCCTGCCGAAGACGCCACGATAATTGACACTACAACTTTAACGCCCCAGGATGTTACCGAGAGAATCCTGGAGAGGTTAGAGGTGATTGCAGGAAGGGCTTTCAATGGATAGTAGGTGGAAAAAGTTTGATCCTGTCTAAGTTTCTCTTGTAACAATTGTGTACATCGGATATATATAATCGATTAATCAGCTTAGTTGAAATACCGACGGCCGACAAAAGAGTCTGGGGGTGTTTACTGGATGGAAAATTTGGAAACCCAATCTATTGACAATTTGACTAACGAAGAAGAAGGGCAGGATACCACTAAAGAAGAAAATTTTGCGGAACTTGTCGAAAGTAGTTTTCACAAGGCCCAGGAAGGCCAGATCGTTACAGGTGTAGTTGTGCAAATTACGCCTGAATTCGTAATGGTTGATGTTGGCTCCAAGTCCGAAGGACAAATTCCTCTTGATCAATTTCTCGACACTGATGGCAAACCTACCGTCGCAGTAGGTGACGATGTCGAGGTATTCCTTGAAGGAATGGGAGACAGCGGCGGTGGTGTAAGGATATCAAAGACCAAGGCAGACAAGATCAAGATATGGGATGAGATAGCCGAAATTTGTGAAACCGAAAAGACAATCGAAGGCAAAGTAGTCGCTAGAGTCAAAGGCGGCATGCAGGTGGATATTGGAGTTCCGGCGTTCCTTCCAGGCTCGCAGATTGATCTTAAACCCGTCAGGAATTTTGACAAATACATCGGAGAAACTTTCGAATTCAATGTCTTGAAATACAATCGGAAGCGTGGAAACATAGTTCTTTCGAGACGTCCGCTTCTTGACAAAACCAGGGACCAAAGGAAGGATTTCATCTCGCACGCGCTTGAAAGTGGAGAGATATTCAGAGGACAAGTTAAGAATATCACAGACTATGGGGCTTTTGTTGATCTGGGTGGAATTGACGGCCTGCTTCACATCACCGACATGTCATGGGGTAGGATCAACCATCCAGCCGATATGATCAAAGTGGGGGATGAGATCGAGGTTAAAGTCCTTAAATTTGATGAGGACAAAGAGCGAGTTTCCCTGGGGCTCAAGCAGCTCACCCCGGACCCGTGGGAGACAGCCGACCAGAAATATCCCAGTGAATCGAAATGGACGGGGAAGGTCGTCAGTATTACGGACTACGGTATTTTCGTTGAGTTGGAAACTGGTGTGGAGGGACTTGTTCACGTATCCGAAATGGCTTGGACAAAAAAGCCCAGGCATCCATCCAAGATGGTGCATATCGGTGAAGAAGTGGAAGTTATGGTCCTCAATGTTGACAAGGAACAAAAGCGCATTTCGCTGGGTATGAAGCAACTGCGCTCCAACCCATGGGATGTGATCGCCGAACGTTATCCGGAAGGTACAAAGATTGAGGGCAAGATCCGTAATGTGACTGATTTTGGCATCTTCGTGGGAATTGATGAAGGCATAGATGGCCTTGTACACATTTCAGACATTTCCTGGACCCAGCGCATCAAACACCCCGGTGATTTTTACAAGAAAGGACAAACCGTTCAGGCGGTAGTTCTTAATATCGACAAAGAGAACGAAAGATTTTCTCTTGGCATAAAGCAAATGGCGGAAGATCCGTGGGAGACTGTGCCGGAGCGATACCCTCCAGGGGCGAAAGTCAGTGGCAAAGTGTCTTCAATCACTGATTTTGGAGTTTTCCTTGAAATAGAAGAGGGCATTGAGGGCATGATTCATGTTTCTGAACTATCGAAAGACAGGGTCAGTTCCCCTCATGATTTCACGAAAGAAGCGGCGGAGTTGTCGGCGGTAGTGCTGAAGGTCAACAAAAAAGACAAAAAGATAGCGCTATCAATCAAGAGTCTTGAAAAGACTCAGGACTATGAGCAAAAAAGCTATGCCAGCAGCCAGGATGTAGTAGCTTCGAATTTAGGCGATCTGCTCAAGGAGAACTTGGGGGCTTCGTTAGGCAAAGAATAGCTATTTGTTTATATTTTCAAGCCTGTGATGAATATTCTCTGAATTATTAACTAACACGTGTTGGCGGCGCTAAACTTTTGGATGTTTTGTGACTCCTGGCCGCCAACATGGGTTGTCCGAAATACCACCATCCCAACTAATCCAATCATAGTCTATAGCTACTCTTTTTTTTAGAGTTCCTGCTCACTCATCGAGAGGTATCTCCTCACAGCTTCAACAGCCTGCTTTCGATTCACAACATTGCCAAGGCTTTGCTCTGTGGAAAGCCATCTCAAGGTAGACCCGAGCCTCGGTCCCTGCTTGAGATCGAACTCCGACATAAGTTCTGTGCCGTTTAATAACGGCCTCATTGGCGTATTTTCCTGCTCAATCAGAATTTCTAAGACCTGCCTAGCTCTCACGATTGACCTTTTACATTCATCGGCGCTTCTGGCTGGTCCTTGTGAAGCGAAAAGATCGGCCAGATGCAAAAGGGCAAGTCCAATGGCGTCACGCCCAAAATTCTGGCAGAACCTAATCATAGTCCTCTGGGAGACGTTTTCCGAAGAGAGAATGGAAGTTCGCATATGGCCTTCAACCCACAAGCATAATACGGAGATTTCTCTTGAAGCCAGTTTGATCCAGTTTCCCACTTCCGCAGCGATAGATCCGGAAATTTTCTCATGGCGAAGGAATCTGCGACGGCCGTGGGTGTCGATGGTCAAAGACGACGGTTTGCCGGAGTCATGGAAGAGCACTGCCAATTTAAGCAACCAGATTCGCTGTCTGTTCGGCACTAGCTGTTCAGTGAGATAGTCGAGAACAATTTCCGACAAATCTCCAAAAAAATCCTGCAAATGTGTGATAATCCATTCCAGGTTTTTCAGGGCCGACTGTGTGTGGCGCCAGACGTCCAGATGATGAAAGTCATTTTGGATTAGTCCTAGAGTGGGAACAAGTTGCGGAAACATACCCCAGAACAATCCAAACTCGGCCATCTCAGACACTATATCGTGACAGTTCGAAGACAGAATTACTGCGAGTTCATCCCTTATGCGTTCACCTGAAACAGATTGAATCCTGTGCGCCAGGTTTTTAATTTGCATTAGTGCGCCAGAGTCAATACGAAAATCGAGTTGGGCCTCAAATCTGAATGCCCGGAGCATTCTGAGCGGATCATCATCAAATGAAGCGTCTGACGAAACTCTCAGGATACGGTTTCTCAGATCTTCCCGGCCGCCAACTGGGTCAATTATAGCTTGGGAAAATCGTCCGCTCAGGATGTCCCAAAGATGTACACCCATTGAATTAATCGTAAAATCGCGAGCGCAAAGATCGTCAGAAATAGTCAAGCCCTTGAAACTGGAAACGTCTATGATCGAGGCGGATGTATTGGCCGCAATCACTCGCCCGACACGTCGAACTTTATCCATTGGCACGAAGGTTGCCCTCATACTTAACGATTCGGCGAGCAATCTCGCCATTTCGTATCCGTCTCCTTCTAACGCAATGTCGACATCTGAAATTCTGTCAGAACCAATTAGCGAATCCCGTACGGCCCCCCCTACCAGGTAACTTTCATTACACAGTTGTAAACAGTTGTGAAAAATGTCCTGAAAGATTTGTTCCTGAAACATATTATCAGGACTCATGGCTCTGAAGGGGGAATCTCTTACGGATGGTGGAACAGGCAGGCAAAAGATTACATCTGGGCCTGGACGAGTTCAAGTCTAATGTTACCTACAATTGCAGAAGATGTCAGGAGTAAAGGAATTCTGTTTTCGTCATTGGAGATCCAAAGCTTCCCCTTAGCAATTTCCTTGGGTTCTTTTCCCAGGCGCTCGAGTCGTAGATTCATGCGAAGAGCCTGCTGACTTCCCGCTTTGACCCGGACCATTTCAGTCCCCTCGGGAGAAACATGCAGACGCGCTTTATCTTTACCATCGTAGATGTCAACGAACATGGGTTTGTCAAAATCCTTCTGATTACGGAGAAGGTAAACAGCGGAAATGGGGTCGCGCAGTCCCGAGGATTTTTCTGAGTGGCTTTCCAGCTCGCCCCCATTGTTCTTGTTGACCAAGACAGTCTGCTTCTTGTGGTCAAATGAAAGGTCAACGACCTCAGAGCGGAGAAGATTTGATTTCAAATGGAATTGATAGGACTCCGGATGGAAATTCCTCGTCGAAAAAGTAGCCCGGATTTGACTCCAGATTTCAAGGATAGCCTTCACAGCACCGTCCGAAACTGCCTGGGCCAAAACGCTTACTTTCCCGTCCTCAGATTTCATGGTGATGTCTCCGTGCCCAGCCTTTGAGCCATTCCATGTTACTTCGTATCGCAGAATTTCAGAACGGTCTTTGGCGAATGAGGCTAAAGGCAACAACATAGCCAGGACTGAAGCGACAATGAGGGCTTTTACCAACTGAAATTTCAATTGAGTCTTCTCCAGTGGAACTTCTTGTTTTGATCCGGCATAGATATTACCAATGAATCAGATGCTACCTCGAACGGCCATTTCACAGTGTTTCCAGCGTCATCAGTTATATTGATCTGGTCTTTATCAACTGAGTATTTTCCCTGCCGGCTTTTCACACTATCGGAATGCTCATTGTCTAGACGAATAAAATTGATCTTGCCGTCATCAGTAAATTCAATCTGTGTTTTGGTAAGATCTTTGGGATTTTGGCGATCTCCCTTGTCGTTAATCTGGTAGAGCAATTCCCATTTGCCCAATATGGCGCGATCTGACGATCGTATACCACCTGCGACCTCGGAATCTGTCGGGACATTTCCTTCAAGGCGAGCGCTCTTGGGGAGTGACGCGGTAAGACACGAAACACAAATAGACGCGACAAAAATAAAAATGCAAAGTCTAATTATTTTTACAAGACTAGTCATACATTAGTTACCAGTTCCCACTGGATAAGATGTCGCGTTCCAACAAGCGGTGGTTGACCGAGCTTCTTTCAACTACCAAAGATTGGGAAGAGACTTGGGTTGTAGGTTCTCAACCGTCTGTGTTACCCCAACTGGAACAGGCTGAACAGGATCTGCTCGCGCAGTTACTGTGGTCTCGGATTCAGGTTTGTCCGGCTTGGCTACGGGTTTTTGCACCGGGAACTCACCTCTCGCCAACCTGGTTAGAAATCCATTGTCGATGACAATGCAGTAAGAACCAACACTCAATGTATGAAAGACGGCTTCAGCGTCATGCCAATCCAGTCCAAGACAACCGTGAGTCAACCGCCCTCCGGTAGCCTCGGCGTAATGAATGTATCGTGATCCTTCCACTACCAATTTGTACCTGAAAAACCCAGGTACGCGCCGATCCTCCCATCTGGAAGGTATTGGCTCGCGCTCTTCAATGAAATACCAATCTGGTCTGATCCAATCATCCACCGCAGTCTTACTCTTTATGGGAAATACACCAACAGGAGTCTCAAATGCGCCTACATGAGTCTTTCCCTTTCCGATTGCTACGGGTCCGATGCGGAGTAAACCGCCGTCTCTATTGAATAGATAGAACTGATAGTTCCTCTTGTCTATAATGATAAACGCTTTGCCGTTTTTGTTCCTGATCAGTCCACCAATGTCTCTGGCGTCAAGCAAAACCCTCTGTATCTGGCCCTCGTCGTGTATGCGATGCCCGTAATAATCGTCATACATTTGGGGCTGCGACAGGTTGGAAGTATTTTCAGGTTGGGCCGTACGCGCCGCCATTTGCTCCTGTAAGATTCTTTCGGCGTCCCTGGAATCGTATTGCAGATTGGGAGAAGGATAGCCGGCAGGGTATTCCCGGTAATTGGAAGCGCCTTGATTTGCAGACCTGGGGTTATACCTCTGAGAATCACTATAATTGTAAGAATCGTTGGGGTAGTACGAGTTGTCGTAATACTGGGCAAGAGCCGTTGAAACAGTTCCGCAAAACAGAAACAATATCACTCCGTATTTTATAACGTTACGCATGGTTAAGACCCTCTTCTCCATGGCTACAGAGAAAAACACCTCATCAAATTGAAATTACATTTTTTATAAAGTAATTCATATATCGTGTCAACCCACAAGAGATTACAGAGTAAACTCAATCACTGCAGAAGCCCATATTTCTTCATCTTGTATTGAAGGTTGCTCCTAGATATTCCGAGGATCTTCGCCGCCTGAGCCTGGATCTGTCCTGCTTTTTTCAGGGCGTCTCTGATCATCCTCTCTTCAATGGCGTCCAGTGCGTCCATGAGTCCGGTGTTATCTCCAATGTCGACGTCAGTTCCTTTGTTGGAACCAGCGAACGATCTTATCTGGTTGGGCAGATCTTCCGCTATTAGAGAACGTCCCTTCGACATAAGAATAGCGTATTCAATAGCGTTTTCCAATTCTCTGACGTTTCCCGGCCAGGAATAGGAGCAGAGAATTCTCATGGTTTCCGGCGCGATTTCCGGTAAGGGTCTGTTCATACGTTTGCAAAAATTGTTCAGGAAATATGATGTCAAGAGTGGAATGTCCGTGGTTCGGACTCTGAGAGGAGGCATGACAACCTGAACAACATTGAGTCTGAAATAGAGGTCAGAACGAAACAGACCTGCTTCCACCTGCTGCTGAAGGTCTTTGTTGGTTGCGGCGATCAGTCTTATATCAACACGAATGTCACGGTTTCCTCCCACCCTTTGAAACTCCTGCTCCTGAAGAACTCTGAGAAGTTTGACCTGAAGATTGAGTGACATTTCTCCAATTTCATCGAGAAACAGAACACCACCATTTGCAACTTCAAATTTCCCTTGTTTGTTGGATGTTGCGCCAGTGAACGCGCCCTTTTCATAACCGAACAACTCAGACTCAAGGAGGGTCTCCGGAATAGCGGCGCAATTAATCGAAATAAAAGGCTGGAGGGATCTGGAAGACGCCTTATGTAGGGATTTTGCAATAACTTCCTTGCCGGTTCCAGACTCGCCGTAAATCAGAACAGTGGCGTTTGTGTCAGCAACTCTCTTCACTATCTGGAACACTTTTTCCATGGCCTCAGAATCCCCAATTACCGATCCCCACACTTCATCAGTATTAGACTCTATTTTCCGCCGGTTTCGGTCCATTGCTCTTTTCTGGACGGCCCTTGCCACTGCGCGCTTGATATCGTCGTTGTCAAATGGCTTCTGAATATGATCTATGGCCCCTTTCTTCATTGCCAAGACGGCTTGGTCCACCTCGGCGAATGCTGTCATCAGAATAACTGGTAAGCCAGGATCGATCGCAACAACCCTTTCAAGAAACTCAATGCCGTTCATGCCGGGCATTTTGATATCGGACAGCACTGCGTCAATCCGGTCCTCCTTCAATTTTTCCAGGGCTTCGTTCCCAGAGGAAGCTGTTACTACATTGTAGCCTTCATCTGCCAACAGGTCTTCCAGTACAAAAAGATAGTTTCTTTCATCGTCAACAACTAATATAGTCGCCATTTTGTTACCTTACATGTGAGTGTCTATTCCATTACTGAGTCATGTTTTGGAAGAATAATCTCAAAAATCGCTCCTTTGCCTTCTTTGCTCGATACCAAAATTTCTCCGTTGTGAGATGAAACGATGTTGTGAACCACCGCCAGTCCTAGACCGGTGCCCATCTGACTGGTTGTGAAGAACGGCGTGAAGATTTTATTGAGATCTTCATCTTTTATTCCACGACCATTATCTGAGAAAACTATCTTAATGGTGGTCTTGTCGGAATTGATACCAACCCTGAAAGATCCTCCATTCTCAATGGATTCAAAAGCATTCATCGTAATGTTCAGGAAAGCTTGATACAGTAGGTCTGAGTCGCCAATAACGATGGTCTCATTGCTGGACTCATCCACTTCCTCAGACCAGGAAATATTCCTTGAAATAATCTCATGCTCCAGGATGTTTTTAACACGAGTTAAGACGTTAGTTAAATCAACAGGATTTGAGGCTGGAGACCTAGGTCTGGCAAAATCAAGAAAATCGGTCAGAATAAAACTGAGGCGCGTCGCTTCTTCAAGAATGATGCTGGTAAATCTCTTGATCTTGGAAATATCGGGATTGGATTTACTGGCCAAAACCTCGGCGGAAGACTTTATTATACCTAGTGGATTTCTAATTTCGTGAGCTATGGTTGCCACCATCTGCCCGATGGAGGCAAGCTTTTCAGACTGCTGAAGTTTTTCTTCAAGTTGCTTCTGTTCCGCCGCTCTGTCCATAAGTATCCTTTCGCCACGACGCACGATGAGCGTGAGCATGACGAAAAGAAAAGCCATGAGGCCGCTTGCGACTAAAAGAATAATTATTACATAACGCTGAACATTTACATATTGGTCAGTAACATCCTGGGTTATCTGTATGACCCCGTAGATGGCCCCCAACATCCAGTAATTGCCTGTTCCTTCACGAAGTGGGTAGTATGTGTCGGCAAGCCATACGCCATACCAGTTGGCGGCCGATCGGTCGCCCCGTCTAATCCTGGTTTGGTCTTTTCCGTTGGAAAGGGCTTCGTCCACCGCTGGATTTTCACGCTCATATTTTCCTATGAGATCGTAATCAGTGCTGTACACTATCTTACGATCCTTATCTATTATCTTAATTCTATCGATTCGTAATCCGTAAGTGAAATCTTTTATCAATGAGTCGAGAGCTCCGAATTGATCCCATTTTCTGAGATCCATGGTTTGCCCACGAGCCTTCAGAGGAGCATAGAAACCTACGAAGATGTTGTAATTAAGGTTCTCCGCCAGCAGGCGGGCGTAATTCTCAGCGCCCTTTAACAAAGTTTCTACGCTACGGGTGTACAAGAAGGTCCCAAGCGCAAGCGTCACTACAGCGATTACTGCGAAACCTGAAATAATGAAGTATTTTAAAAGCCTGAAAGGCCCTCCGCCTGGAGCCTTAGGCCATTTTTTGATCTTATCGGTATTTTTTGATTCCATGGCTTCTTGTTTTGAACTTGAGATGTGGCTGGGCGAGTTCCGGTATTTCTTTTGATCCGTCCGGGCGGAAGTAAAAAGAGCTCTCGAGGTTCAGTCAAGCCACGCAACTAGTATTATCTGTGGTCAAGACGGTGTATTTTAATGGTTCAAGCGTTGCCAAGGTCTTCCGGGTCCATTCTTTCAAGTATTTTTGTCAATTCCTCATCGGTCCGTTCTACATCTTCCGGTGTGAGCACAACCTTGGATTTTGGCTCGTCCGCCTGCGCAACTTGGGTCATGCCCTGAATGACGTCTTCGTTGACGAATATCGGAACTCCTGCCCAGGTAGCCAGAACCAGCGAATCCGATGGTCTGGCGTCTACAGTCACCAGTTTGGAATCGGCAGTCTTTATGTATATGGTAGCGTAATATGTATGTTCTTTTAGATCGTCTATTTCAATATGTTCGATATGTGAACCAGTTTTATCGATAACGTTTCGCAGTAGCTCATGAGTAAGCGGTCGCTGGAAAATATCCTTGGAAATTGCGCGCTGCAAAGCCATGGCTTCAACGGGCCCAATCCAGATATAGAGTTCCCTGTCTCCGCTCTTTTCACGAAGAACGACAACTGGCTGCATGTTCCTGGAATCCGAGGCGATACTTTGTATTACCATTTCTTTAAAATTTTTCTCGGGCTTCATTGGATACCTCTTTCAGGGCTATTGTTTGAAAAGCGTCGGTTAGGGCGCCTTATAACCCCGAGTCATTCCGGACATTTTGAAAGAGCCTTTCTAGTCGGTCCCTGGACAATAGTAGCTCATGTCGTTTCAGTTCCAGTGTAATGGTGTTGTTGTACCCAGACATCAGCAGTGCAGCGATTATGCTGTTAAAGTCTATGATACCATCTCCGATCGGTAAATGCAGGTCATCTTTTATTCCTGAACCACCGGAGTTGTCGTGCGCATGAACGTGATGAATTTTATTGCCAAGCCGGGTTATAATTTCAAAAGACCTGTTGGTCTCAGTTAACAACTGAGCATGACCGATATCCAGAGTGAGGGAGGCTTGAGGGATTTCCTCAAGGGCCGATTCCAAGTCTGAAGCTGATTCAGAAAGATTTTCCAGACTCATTACAATTTGTTTTTCCGCCGCATAGTAGAACAACTCTTTTAAAAGCGCTTTCTTCTCAACGATCTGGGATGTCGTGACGAATCGCGAATCCATCCAAAGATGGACAGTCAGAAAGGATGTCCCAAGTCGACACGCTGAATCAATTGTCTCCTTCAGCGAGGGACCGTAGTTTTTCAGAAGGTTTACGAGACTATTCGGATCTCCCTCCTGTGGCCCATGAGCTATCAACCAGAATTTCGATCCTCGAAAAGGCTCTGTATCGATATTCCTCCAATACTCTCGAGCTTTCTTATCCCTGAGGACTACTTCACCGAAGTCGAATCCCGCCTCTCTAAGAAATACTAAGTCGTCAGATGCGCGGACGTGTCCTCCCAAAAACATGAGCTTCAACCTGTTCTACGCGTAAGATCCGTGAGGCGATTAATTGTTTGCGCCAACAGCGTCAACCCCATCTACGCCGTTCAGTCGGCCGCTATTTCCCTGTCAGTCAAATAGCAGGCGGGATCAGGAGCCCAAATGTCACCGTAAGCCGCTTCGGCCCTAACTCTAAAATTTCCTCCGCAGACGTCCAGCCATTGGCAAGACGCGCAACGCCCAGTAACGAAATTTTTCTTATTCTTGAGTTTTTGAAGAAATTCATCATTGGGATCTGTCCAGGTCTCACTGAACGACCTATTCCTGACATTTCCAAAACTAAGATGTCTCCAGAACTGGTCCGCATGAACCGCCCCATCCCAAGACACGCAACCTATGCCTCTACCTGAATTATTTCCTTCATTCATTTTGAGAAGCTCGATAACCTGTTGCGCCCTTTCCGGGTTTTCCTGAAGGAGTCTCAAATAGATGTAAGGGCCATCCGCATGGTTGTCCACAGTTAATGTCTCAACGGCAAGGCCCTTTTTATGCAAGTCAAATGTCCTGTCCATTATGAGATCCACCACTTTTCTTGTCTGGTCGTGGTCCAGGTCTTCATTCATGAGGTCAGCGCCCCTGCCTGCGTAAACCAGATGATAGAAACAGATGCGCGGTATTTTCTGTTCTTCCACCAAGTCAAATATCCCATCAACTTCCTGAAAGTTCCTTTTATTAATAGTGAATCTTAACCCGACCTTCAATCCTGCGGACTTACAGTGGTAGATTGCCCTCAGAACTTTTTCGAAAGTCCCTTTGACGCCCCTGAATGAATCGTGAACCTTTTCAAGACCGTCCAGACTGATTCCCACATATGACAGCCCGATGTCCTTGAGAGCCAACGACATCCTCTCGTCTATCAACGTGCCGTTTGTCGACAACACCGCTCGCAGGCCCGACTTTGTAGCATGCCTGATCAGTGTAAGAATATCGGGCCTTATGAGGGGTTCACCGCCGGAGAACAATATGACGGGAGATCCGAAAGAGGCTAGGTCATCAATAAGTGTCAATCCCTCATCAGTAGATAATTCATTTTCGTAAGATTTGTCCTCTGATCGTGAGTAACAATGCACGCACCTGAGATTGCAGCGTTGGGTTACGTTCCACACAACCACCGGCTTTTTGTCTTTGGAAAATTGAAGAAGATGAGATGGCAGGTCCTTGGACATTCTTCCGTAACGCAAAGGATCTGAGGCTTCCACTGCGCCACAATAGAGTTTAGATACGCCAATCATTAAATGACTCCTGAAAAAAAGCTACCTTGATAGTAAACAGTAATAGCAAAGGTTGCAACTCGGGAGTTGTCACAAGGCCTGATTTACGACCTCTAGCGGATTTCATGCGCTGTGTTCTTCCGCCATCAGGAAGTCAAAGAGAATTTTGCCATGGTCGAAAGCCAACTCAGCCGGAAACTCCTTTCGTGAAAAGACTTGAATTTGAGCCGCGTCGTCTCCAGCACGAGGCGCCCCCCTGCCGGTAGCGACAAATACGGTTGAAATAGTATGATACCTCGGATCACGATTTGGCGCTGAATATACGGATAGCAACCTGAGATCAGATATTTCGAGAGATGTTTCTTCTTTTGCCTCTCTTATGGCAGCGCTTTCCGCTGATTCACCGTAATCGATGAATCCTCCAGGCAGCGCCCATCCATAGGGAGGATTTTTCCTTTGGATAAGAACAATGCCTCCCTGAATCTTGATGATTATGTCCACAGTGGGGAGAGGATTCCTGTACACTGATATAATGGAACCACAGTTGGGACAGACCAATTGACTTTTCATACGTCACATCCTTAGAGAGGGTCCGGAAAGTTTAGAAATAATTTTCCCAAGATATCCTTTCGGACATTAATAAATCTGTAAACAGCCAACAAAAAAATGCGCAGCGAATTATTATTCTGGAGAGGGGTTGACAAAACGGACTATAATTGGCACTCATATACATTGAGTGCTAACAAGCGTCTAGCGCTCCTACTATATCTCAAAAAATTTGCGGAGGTAATCATGAAATTTCGTCCTCTTTATGATCGGGTCCTCGTTGAGAGGGTCGAATCAGAGGAAGTAACAAAAGGTGGCATTATACTACCTGACACGGCTAAGGAAAAACCCCAGCAGGGTAAGATCATTGCAGTTGGTAAAGGCAAGAAGACTGAAGACGGAAAGATAATTCCTCTGGAGCTCAAGGAAGGCGACACAATCCTATTTGGAAAGTATTCCGGATCAGAAATAAAAGTTGATGGCGTTGAATACCTCATCATGCGCGAAGACGACATTCTGGGGCTGGTAGAAGCCTAATCACGTGACAAAAATTCCAACTATTTTCACGTTATCTAAACACTTAAAAAACTATTTCTAAGGAGTAATTATATGGCAGCGAAGATAATTATGTTTGAGCAGCAGGCAAGGGATAAGATTCTCAGGGGTGTCAATATAATGGCTGACGCCGTGAAATCGACTCTTGGTCCAAAAGGTCGCAACGCGATTCTCGAAAAATCCTGGGGCTCTCCTACCGTCACGAAAGACGGCGTCACAGTGGCCAAGGAAATTGAACTGGAAGACAGGTTCGAAAATCTAGGTGCTCAGATGTTGAAAGAAGTAGCTTCAAAGACATCCGATGTAGCCGGTGACGGAACAACTACGGCGACAGTCCTGGCTCAGGCCATTTATCGTGAAGGAATCAAGATGGTCGCGGCCGGCGCTTCCCCCATGGATCTCAAGAGAGGCATTGACTTTGCTGTTGAAGCAGTTGTTACCAATCTAAAGAAGCTCTCCAAACCCACCAAAGATAAAAAAGAGATCGCCCAGGTAGGAACCATCTCCGCCAACAATGACTCCACTATCGGCAATATAATTGCTGAAGCCATGGAAAAAGTAGGCAAAGAGGGTGTCATAACCGTTGAAGAAGCCAAGGCTATGGAAACATCGCTTGAGGTCGTTGAAGGTATGCAGTTCGATCGTGGCTACCTGTCACCATACTTTGTGACGGATGCGGAGAGAATGGAAGTTGTTCTGGACGAGCCGTACATTCTCATCAATGAGAAGAAAATCTCCAACATGAGAGACATGCTTCCGTTGCTTGAACAAGTCGCCAAATCTGGTCGCCCCCTCTTGATAGTAGCTGAAGACGTTGAAGGGGAAGCTTTGGCTACACTGGTCGTTAACAAACTCCGCGGAACGCTTACCGCATGCGCTGTCAAGGCTCCTGGTTTTGGTGATCGAAGAAAGGCCATGCTCGAAGATATAGCGATTCTCACGGGTGGACAGGTGATCTCAGAAGATCTTGGCCTCAAACTTGAGAATGTCAGCTTGAATGACCTCGGTCGTTGCAAGAGAGTGAATATAGACAAAGACAATTCAACCATAATTGACGGCGCCGGCGCGAAAGATAAGATTGAAGGCCGTGTACGCCAGATCCGTACGCAGATTGACGAAACCACTTCAGATTACGACCGTGAGAAACTTCAGGAACGGTTGGCGAAATTGGTTGGTGGCGTTGCCGTTATTAATGTTGGAGCGGCCACAGAAACTGAAATGAAAGAAAAGAAGGCTCGAGTTGAAGACGCGTTAAATGCGACTAGAGCGGCCGTGGAAGAGGGCATAGTTCCTGGTGGCGGCGTTGCCTATCTGAGATGCCTGCAATCCATCACAGACCTCCATCTCGAAGGTGACGAAGCCGTTGGCGCCAAAATTGTGTTGCGGGCCCTCGAAGAGCCTATCAGGCAGATTGCAATCAATGCGGGACACGATGGATCAATCGTTGTCGACAAGATAAAGAATAAGGATGGAGCCTTCGGGTTCAATGCCTATAACGAGAAATATGAGGACCTTCTGGAAAACGGCGTAATAGATCCAGCGAAGGTTACCAGACTTGCTCTGCAGAATGCGGCTTCTGTCGCCGGTCTAATGTTGACCACAGAAGTTATGATCGCAGAGAAACCCAAGGAAAAAGACGCTCCTGCAATGCCAGGCGGCGGCATGCCCCCGGGTGGAATGTATTAATAAGATTGACGTTTCAATTGAAACGTGGGAAAGCGGTCGGAAATTCCGGCCGCTTTTTTCATTGAATGGACGAGATCAGTTCTTTTCTTTATACCTTATGAGAGGTCCAAAGAATTCAGTTTCACAATAGTGGCATTTTAGGGTCAGCGGGCTTTTGTCCACTACGAAAAACTTGCATGGAACCTGTTCGTGGTTCGTGATGCAGAAGCGGTCCGGGCAAATCACAACGTCTCCTACACTATCTGGAACTTCAACCTTGTGCTTTTCTGTTACGCTGCCGTCCTCAATCCTGGAGATTGTGGCCATTGGAGCTATTAACGCTACCACATTCAGCATGTTACGCGTCAAGCTGAGATTCTCCACCTTGATGATGTCCTTCTTTTCAAGCGATTTGGAATCAAAATGTATGCCTATTGCGATTATGTTACCGGTTTTCCTGGCAAGAGCGTTAAGCCCCAGTACCTGTGAAATCAACAGGGCTTTACCCGCTGGTATATGGTCAATGACTATGCCGGATTCAATCTTCGCAATAGTTATTGGGCGATATTTCATGTTATGGCTCCAAGTATTAGGGCAAGGAGTGTTTCCCTTACCAGAAGTCCGTTCCTCGCCTGCTGAAAGTAATAAGCGTAAGGTGTTTCATCAACATCCTGGGCAATCTCAGTGACTCTCGGCAAGGGATGCATTATTTTCATGTTTGGCCTCACCTTGTTAAGCATTCCCGCTTCGAGTCTGTAAATACTTCTGAATTTTTCAGCCAGAGCCCTTTCCTGAAGGCGTTCCATTTGTATTCTCGTCATGTAGAGAATGTCTACATCCGCAATATGGTCCTCTATACGGCCGGCCTCGATGAAAGAAACTCCTCTCTTCTGGGATGCTCTGGCGCATTTGTCGACCAAAGCGCGAGGCATGGCGAGGTCTCTGGGGGAGATGAAAATAAGACGACAGTCCTGATATTTTAACAGCGCTTCAGTAAGAGAATGCACGGTCCTGCCATTAACAAGATCACCGACCATAGCCACGCAAAGGCCGTCAAGACGACCCTGTGTTTCCTTGATTGAGTATAGGTCAAGCAGTGTCTGGGTTGGGTGCTGATTCGGTCCGTCCCCCGCGTTTATTACCGGCGCATCGGCAGCTTCGGCCGCAACGCGGGCAGCCCCCTTCAGATGGTGTCGAATTACTATGACATCAAATCCATAGCCGTCGTGCATCTTAACCGTATCCCACAGGGATTCATCCTTGACGGCTGAAGTTATATTGGCGTCATAAAACCCCCCGATTTCACCGCCCAAATTCCTCATGGCTACTTCGAAAGATGTACGAGTCCTGGTTGATGGTTCAAAGAACAGCATGGCGGAGACTTTGTTCCGGCAAAGGGATGATTTGTCTGGATGATTCTGGATCGCCGGAACTCGTGCCAGGATGTAGTCAATCTCATCACGTGACAGGTCATTCATGGAGATGATGTCGCGGCCTTTAAAAATCATTTTAATAACCCCGGAATGTTAGTCAGAAGTTCATGTAAAGGTGGTTTTGTAAACTTGAGACCATGATCGAAAGATCTGCCACCAATAATCGTTTTCGTTACGTGGGCCGGCAAAGAAATATTCTGAAAAGGAGACCAGCCGCAGCGAGTGAAAAGATTAAGGTTGCCGGTTGCGTTTTTGGGTCGGCGAATGCTGGTTTTTTTGTTCAAATCCAGAAGTGAGAAAGAGGCTTTGAAGCCCTCTTGAATAGATCCTGTTTTTGGATCTGGAAAAGGCGACATTATCCTAACAGGTTCTGATGAAAGGATCTGAGCTATGCGCTGATAATCGTAGTCGCAGTCATGAATCAACCATCCGACGAATGGACCAAGTGTGTCCAGATGGGGCATCCCCGGAGCTCCGGCCATCTTTTCAGACAATAGATGGGGAGCGTGGTCGGACGCTAGGGCCTGAATCTCTCCCGACCGAAGAGCTTCTACCATGTACTGCCTATCTTCTTCAGACCTTATTGGCGGATTACAGTTGAGAAGATAAGGCTCAATTTCGATTCTCCGCCCGGCAGCCGAGTAACCATTTTCGTCAACGCTAAAAAATAAATGGTGAGGAGTAACCTCTGTTGTCACTTTAATGGCCGCGTGTTTGTTGTAACAGGAAATTGATTCTACAGCGGAAGTTGTAGAAATATGGCATATGTGAGATATCAAACCATATTTGTGGGTGATTTCCAGAATGCGTTCCACTGCGCTGATTTCAGCTTCAGGAGGTCTTCGTTTCCAATGTTCCGTAAATCCCGTATGGTTGATCAACACACTCGGGTCCTCAGCGTGAAAGAAAACCCGCTGCCCCCTGTAACGCTTTAAGACACCTTCGAGATCTGACCAAGAAGAAAAACCTGACGGGCTGGAATGAGTGTCAAGATAGACCTTATAGGGCAGATTCGCCCATGGTTCGGATGTCAGGGTAATTGCTGCGAACAATATTACCGGACATTCGGAACTCTTCGTGAGTAAGGATTTTTGTCGGAATCTCAGTTCATTATCCGGAGCGACAGGATCATTGGGCATAGCGGCAAAGCATGTAATTCCACCATTGATAGCCGCCTTTCCAGCGGTTTCGAAGGTTTCCTTCAAACAGGCGTTTTCCCATTTCTCGAAAAGACTTTTGTTCCGATGGTCCGGCCTGAGAAACTCTCGGGCATGGACATGAATATCGATGAAACCCGGAAACAGTACCAAAGAATCATTTTCTACGGCTGAGGCGGGGGTTAGGGACGCAATTGTCCCTTTGTTGGTGTCGACGACAACTCGGGTCGGTTTTATCCCATCCGGGAGGACTGCCAGATACGATAGTTCCATTTTATCCATTTTAAGCCGTTGTGAGATCGTGATCTGTTGAGGATGTTAAAATTAGAGGCTGCTCATGCTTTGAATGATGGCCCTGCAGAAGGCCGGTAGATCTTCTGGTTTTCTGGACGTGATTAAGGCGCCGTCCTGTACCATCTCAGAATCCTCCCACAGGGCCCCGGCATTCACCAGATCGTCCTTGATGGCCACGTAAGACGTGAGTCTTTTTCCGCGAACAACATTTGCGCTGGCCAGCATCCATCCACCATGACAGATAGAGGCCAGAATTTTCCCATTTTCCGAGGCTTCTCTCACTAATTGCACCATCTCCGGATGTATTCTCATCCTATCCGGCGCGTATCCACCGGGAATGATAACTAGGTCGAAATCTTTCCCTCTGACCTCTTTCGCACTCTTGTCAGCGGAAATCGGGACGCCATATTTTCCATGATAAGTTAAAGCGGTTCCAGATCCAATCACATGAACAAGAACGCCTTCTTCCTTTAAGCGGTAATACGGAACCCAGACCTCGAAATCGTTGTAAAGGTCTTCAACCAGTATAGCCGCTTTCTTGTTTTTCAGATTCATATTCGCCTCGCTTCATCATCTCTTTTGAGTATCGTAGTTGACTATTCAATTTCAATTGAAACAATTCTCATCTCGTCCTTGCCCTGAAGAATGTTCAATATTCCATTTGAACAGGCCGGGCAAAATGGAGCGTAGCTATTTAGATCTACTTGTTGTCCACAATCAAGACAAACACCTTTGATTGGGATAATTGTAATATCGAGTGTCGCTCCCGCCACCGGGCCTTCCCTTGTCAACGCCTGAAATGCAAACTCAATGGCTTCAGGCATTACAGCAGTCATTGCTCCGAATTCAAGTTGTATTCTTACAACTCTTTCTCCTTCGTGAATCTTGAGTTGTTCCTCGATTATTTCCAATATACTCTGTACTATTCCCAGTTCATGCATCTGATACTCTGTCGTTAAGTTTGGCTCTATATAATCTTCCTCAAGTGACCGGATTAACGCGCCCACTGGGGTATTTGCCATTGAGTCCCGGGATTCACTTCCTGGAAAAGCCTGTTGCCGACTGGGTCGAGAAATAGTCTGTATGTTTTTTGGACATCGCTGTTGGAGTGGACACTGAATCCAAGCGTTCTGCCTTTGTATGAATATATGGTGTAGATCAGTCCATCAGGTGTAGAATAGAACTCCATCTTGGTTTCTTTGCCAGGAACTTCAGGAGCGTGATCCGACCATTGTGTAGTAAGTTCTTTCATCTTGGAAACATCAGGTAGAGCGAAACTCTGTTGCGCCTCGGCCGGAAACACCACCAATAGAATCAGCAATGACAAGATCGGAAATACAGCTTTTGACATTCGTCAACCCCTCAACTGATATATTGTCTAATTCTATAGCAAGCTGTTTCCAATTGTAAAGAACAGGAAGTCCTGCAATCAGATTGGGAATTTGAGTTTATAACCTTAAACTTAGTTAGTGTGAAAAAAATTCTCGTAGGAGGTTGTGATGGTTACGCCGGACTGGCTTCAAGGACAAGAATTAAGAGAATACACAGATTTTCTTTTTTGGCATTATCGAGTCATGGATTCTTTCTGGTATATTTTTTTGGAGCAAGAGCATGGGATTGATGAAGCCAATCGTTTAAACGAGAAAGTTTGGAGAAGAATCGCCGGCATGGCTGCAAAAGACATAGTCAAAAGGTTTAAAATAAGCGAAAAGGGGTTAGGTGGTTTTGTAAGAGCTCTGAAGTATTTCCCCTGGGCGATAATGGTAGGATACGAAATTGAAACCAAAGACTCTGAGATAGTTATATCTGTGCCAAGTTGCCCAACACAGGAAGCCCGCCTGAGGAGGAACTTGGGGGAATACTCATGTAAGGAAATGCACCGAGGAGAGTTTGAAGGTTTTACTCAAGTGATTGATCCGGCCATTAGAGTTGAATGCATACACGCTCCACTGGATCCTCATCCAGCCGAAAGATTCTGTCAATGGAGATTCACTGTCTGATGGGTTGCGTAAATGCCGGACCTTTTCAAAATATAGAAAGGCGGCGGAATGTTTCTTACCGGTATTGGATTTATGAGTGACAGGTTCCCTGTTCATGATGTATTCCCTTTCAATATTAAGGCTTTTCAGACGACAGGGCATATTGAATTAACATCCAGAATCTGCTTTTTCTCTGGCGAAAACGGAGTCGGCAAGTCGGCTCTTCTCGATTCAGTCGCAAGAAAATGCGGCTATTTACCCTGGGGAGGGAGTAAGACGCATAGAGTCCATTCTAACCCGTACGAATCTCAACTGGCAAAATTTGTGAGGCTGGATTTTGCCGTTAAACCCAAATACGGGTTTCATTTCAGAGCGGAAGCTTTTTTCAATTTTGCGTCTTCACTTGATGACATAATAGTGGATGATCCTAACAGGATTGGATATTTTGGAGGGCAATCTTTAAATGCCCAATCGCACGGCGAGTCGTTTCTCAGTTTCTTCAAGAGCTACTCTTGCGGCATAGACGGGCTTTATCTAATGGATGAGCCGGAATCGGCCCTGTCACCAAACAGTCAGGTTGAATTTGTAAGAGTATTGTTAAGCAATGTGTCTTCATCAAACAAACAGTATCTTATCGCTACGTTATCCCCTATAATACTAGCTTGCCCAGGGGCTCAAATTTTTAACTTTGATGGATCGGGAATCAAGGCCATTTCGTTCCGCGACACACAAGTTTTCAAACTGTACAAGAATTTCATGGATGATCCTGAAGGTTTTTTCAGTCTTCAAGGTAAATGCTGAACAAAACGGAGCCATGATTTGGATACAATCATCATTAAAAATATTCTGGATAGTCTGGCGGACTGTATAATCGTCATTAACAGTGACGGAGACGTTATGTACGCCAACAAAAAAACGAGGGACATCCTGGGATATTCATTCGATGACCTTAGAGAAAACGGATTGGGCTTGGTATTTTTTGTTCGTGATGAAAATTACGAATTCAACCAGATTCTTACCAATGCAATATGGAATAGGGCCGTAAATGACTACAGCGAGGTAGATTACTTTCCTCCGGACGGTGGAAAGAAAAGACTGGCGGCAACAACTTCATACCTCATAGAATCGAATTCAGGCAAGACCCAATTCATTGGATTTGTGGCTATTTTCAGGGATATCACGGAAGTCTTCACGTTACGTCAGAAAGAGAAAAAGTTGTTGGAGGACAGGGAGCGGGTTGCAACAGAGAAAATGAGGAGTCTAAACAAATTGGCCATGGGGGTTGCCCACGAAATCAGGAATCCCGTAGTAATGATTGGTGGTTTTGCTGGTCGAATAATCAAGCTTGACGGTAACAACATGGAAGCCATATCGTACGCTCACAAAATCCTTGAGGGAGCGAGAAGACTTGAATCTCTGGTAGATGAGGTTCAAGGCTGCGCCAATTTGGCCAATATCAAAGCAGTGAAAGGTTCTTTGGCGGAAGTGGCGTTTGAAACTGTTAAGGAAATGGAAAGCCACGCATCAGAGAAGTCGATAAAACTTTTATTTCATGACCTAAGCTCAAAATCCGGCATATCTAGATTTGACCCGGATATGATGAAAATTGCCATTGGTAATCTGCTGCAAAATGCAATAGATTTTTCTTCAGTAGGTTCGGAAGTCGATATCTTTGTACATGAAAATGATAACGAGACAATCTTGGGAGTTAAAGACTATGGAGCAGGAATAGCTGACGCCGAACGTGAATTTGTCTTTGACCCGTTTTTTTCCACCAAGCCACAGGGAACCGGCATGGGATTGGCTGTAACAGAAAGAATTGTACATGAACATGGGGGGAGAATTCAACTCGACTCTATCCCTGGAAAAGGCTCCCTTTTCAGGATAAGCATCCCCAACAACCTTGTAACAGGCATATATTCGTCTCTTCACGTTGACGAAAAGTAACCTTGGCGGATCATTTCACAAAATGATAGCAAAGATTGGCTAGAGCGGAGTCTTCGTAAACCCTTCTAGAAGCCCACTGAAGATGATAGTATAAAAAAATATGGTCTATGGCCAAACAGGGTTAAGAATTTTATGAGACCTTATCCATTGATGATGAATTTGCAGAACAAGCGCGTCATAGTTATAGGCGGCGGCAGGGTAGCGTTTCGTAAGACTACAGGGCTTCTCGATAGCGGAGCCCAAGTTGTTGTCATATCACCAAAACTGATACCGGAGATGGAGCGACTCAGAGATCAGGAAAAAATCGAGTGGAAAGACGCTCACTTTCATGAAAGCATCCTGGATGATTATCGTGACGCGATTCTGATTTTTGGAACTACCGACGACCGTCAGGTCAATTTGCAGATATATAATGCGGCCTACAGCAGACGATTGCCGTGTAATATTGCTGATGTGCCGGATCTATGCACATTTATTGTGCCAGCGGTAATCTCCCAAGGGGATCTAATGATAGCAGTCAGCACCGGAGGGGCTTCTCCAGCTTTGGCGAGGAAGATCAGAGAGGAGTTGGAAAAGCAGTATGGTCCCGAATATGGAAAGATGACAAAATTGATGGGTGACTTAAGAAAACGCGTGCTGAATTCGAGTTGCGATTCAGATGAAAACCGGAAACTATTTTCGGAGATTGTAGATTCTGAACTTCTGGAAGCTATCCGACAAAGCGACTTTTATCATGCCATGGAAATTCTCAAAAAGATATTGCCCATGGAAATAGACGTAGAGAACGCTGTGGGAGAAAGTTGCGGAGATCAACTCTAGCTGGGAAGAAACAGTGCATCTGATGTTTTTCAAAGTGTCCGCGATATTCTATTTGATCTCTTCCATCATCTATGCGGCGTTCTTGCTGAGATCAAAAGGCACTACCTGCCTCTCCGGTTTTTGCTTTGTAGCGGCAGGCTTCGTGACTCATACCTCTTCGATATTGCATCAATTCTGGGTGCAGGGGTTTTTCCCAATGGCCACGCCCTTTGACGCAATATCTCTTTTTGCCTGGGGTGTCATAGCCATTTTTGTAGCCTTGCAATTTTGGGATAGAAATCCGGTTTTGGGAGCCATGGCCGCTCCAATTGCGACAGTACTCATGCTGGTCGCTTCAACATTCTCTTACCAGATCAGTCAGCCTATAGTGCCTGTCCTCAGAAGCTGGTGGCTTCCAATCCACGTTTCCTTTGCGATTGCTGGCAATTCGGTTTTCACAGTCATGGCTATGGCTGGGGCCATGTATATATTTCAGGAACGTTTGATCAAACGAAAAAAAATAGGAAGATTTTACAAAATTCTACCGTCACTCCAGACACTTGACACATTCAACCGGAGGGCTTTGCCGATTGGGTTTTTCTTTCTCACCCTTGGGATCATTTCCGGGGCTCTTTGGGCGAGTAGCGCTTGGGGTTCATACTGGACCTGGGATCCTAAAGAGACGTGGAGTCTTATCACGTGGTTTGCGTACGCTGGGATGGTTCACCAGAGACTTGCCCTCGGGTGGCGAGGTAAGAAAGCCGCATTGCTTGCTATAGCGGGCTTTTGTCTTGTCATGTTCACATTTGTAGGTGTTAGTCTCCTGCTGGGAGGACATCATTCGTTTGTCGGCCTTTGCGTGGAGACGGTTCTCTCATGACCCAGACGAAACATGATTTCATGGTTTTGGGTTTAAATCATACCACTGCGCCGGTTTTGGTGAGGGAAAGAATAACTTTTCCCGGAAATCAGGACGGGGCTGTAACTCGATTGGTGGCCCAGACTAAGGGGATTGAGGAATGTGTTATCCTTTCCACCTGTAACAGGGCCGAGATAATTGCCGCCGTAGATGATTCTGAGGAAGTTTCTGAAAGACTCATTCAACTGGTTGCTCAGATTCACGGACTTGGAGTGGATTCACTGATACCTCATCTTTATGTGAAGAGAAGATCAGACGCGATCAGACACGTTTTCAGAGTAACTTCAAGTCTTGATTCTATGGTTCTAGGTGAACCGCAAATAGTGGGACAGGTCAAGGCCGCTTTCAAGAGAGACGCTGCCGCCAACGCCACCGGACCATTAATCAACAGGCTCATGCACAGAGCGTTTTTCACTGCCAAACGCGTTCGAACAGAGACAGGGGTAGCTCTATCGGCTGTCTCAATTGCCTATGTGGCGGTTGAGTTGGCGAAGAAGATTCTGGGAGATCTCGAACAGTGCGAAGCTATGTTGATAGGCGCCGGTGAAATGGCTGAACTGACGGCACGCCACCTTGCAGGCAACGTAAGAAAGCCCATCAGAATCATAAACAGAACAATTGAAAACGCCTGCGCTTTGGCCGCTCAGTTTGAGGGAACCGCAGAGCCGATAGACCGGCTTTTTGAAGCTCTGATCACTGCGGATGTCGTTATCACCTCTACGGGAAGTTGCGATCCAATCATTATGTTTAGTGACATGAAGACTGTAATGAAAAGAAGACGGCACAAGCCCATCTTCATAATCGACATCGCAATCCCCAGGGACATTGAGCCTAGAGTCAATGACCTCGACGGGGTTTATCTTTACAACATCGACGACCTTCAGGCCGTGGTCGATGAAAATATTGGTGAGAGACGTGCGGAGGCTGAAAAAGCCGGCAATATAGTGGATGATGAAGTAAGAAAGTTCATGAATTGGAACAGGTCTCTCGAATGGGCGCCCACAATAGTGGCCCTAAAAGACAAATTCGAAGAAATCAGGATCAATGAAATTGGTCGCCTGAACGGACGACTTGCTGAATTGAACGATACAGAGAGAGAAGCGATTGATATATTGACCAAGTCTATTATCAACAAAATAGCGCATGGCCCGATCTCCTTTATGAAGCAATCTCTGAAAACATCACGACATAATCAGCACATAGATTTTGTTCAACGGGTCTTCGACCTTAACTCTTTTGTTTCCGGTTCAGAATCGGAGGAAGCGCAAATTTCAGATTATGAAACTGACCATCGGAACTAGAGGAAGCGCTCTGGCTATGTGGCAGGCGCGCCATGTCGCCGATTTGCTAAAGACGGTCGATTCGAAAGTGGAAGTAGACCTGAGAATAATCAAGACACAGGGTGACAAAATTCTCGACGCCCCTCTGGCTCATATTGGAGGAAAGGGGCTATTTACCAAGGAAATAGAGGACGCTCTATTGGCTGGATCAGTTGATCTGGCGGTCCATTCAATGAAGGACGTTCCCACGGAGATTCCACAAGGACTTGGTATCGCCGGTATTTTGAAACGTGAGGATCCCCGAGACGTGTTTATCTCGCGCGATACACGTAGAATAATTGAATTGAAGCATGGTGAAAAGATTGGCACCTCTAGTTTGAGGAGAAGGGCTTTTCTCATGAACAGTTTCACTGGTCTTGAAGTTGTATCGATTCGAGGAAATGTCGACACGCGGATCAGAAAGATCGAAACGGATGATCTTGCCGGAGCCCTATTAGCTGCTGCCGGCATCATCAGAATGGGCTTCACTGACAGGATACGGGAATTTTTGTCTATAGAAGATATGATTCCAGCTATTGGGCAGGGAGCCATAGGTATAGAGACCCGAATAGCTGACGACAGAGTGCGGGAAATCGTTTCCGAGTTGAACGACAGCGAGACTAGGAAATGCGTAGAGATTGAGCGCTGTTTTCTCAAAAGGATGGGTGGCGGCTGTCAGGTCCCTATGGCTGCGTATTGTGAGCCATTGGACGAGGGAGTAAGGCTTACCGCTGCGGTTACACATCCGGATGGAACACCTATTTTTAGGGAAACATACACGGGGCCGGGAGATGACAGTCTTATTGGGGCTGTTGTAGCGGACAGGTTGATTGAGATGGGCGCCGACGCAGTCCTTAGAGCTGTTCTTTCTCATGATTGGCGTCCTTGCGCTGTTGATAGTGTGTTGTGAGGACATATCGGCGTATTTGAAAGTCCGGGTCGAATGTATTGGGAAGTTTTTTTTAGACTGCCAAGACTTTATGTCAACTAAGAGCAAACATGGGACAGAGACGGTTAAGCATGAAGCATGATCAAGATGGCAAAACTCGTGGAATTGTGTATCTGGTAGGGGCCGGTCCTGGTGACCCCGGATTGTTAACCCTGAAGGCGGCTGAAGCCATCGCGTCTGCTGACGTAATTGTTTATGATTACCTCGCAGGCCACAATTTTGTCGATAAAGCCAATCCAGGCGCCGAACTTATTTATGTCGGCAAGACGGGTAAGGTCCATTCCCTTGAACAGGTTGATATAAATCAGTTATTAGTTTCGAAAGCTTTAGAAGGTAAAGTAGTCGTTCGTCTAAAGGGCGGTGATCCATATGTATTCGGTAGGGGAGGGGAAGAAGCTGAAAAACTTGCGAGCGCAGGTATCGCTTTTGAGGTGATACCAGGGATAACTTCCGCCATAGCAGCCCCCGCTTATGCTGGAATTCCAGTTACCCATAGGGATCATGCTTCATTGGTGACTTTCGTTACTGGACACGAAGATCCGTCAAAGGATGAATCCGCTATAGACTGGTCAATTCTTGCCAGGAACCCTGGGACTCTAGTCTTTTTGATGGGAGTTAAAAACATAGACAACATTTCAAAGAGACTCCTTGCCCACGGTATGTCCCCTGATACACCGGCCGCCTTAGTCAGGTGGGGAACGACTCCTAGGCAGGCTTCACTGGCGTCGGATCTTGAACACATTGCTTCTGAATGCCTGAAAAGGGGATTATCAGCGCCAGCTGTGCTGGTAGTCGGTTCGGTTGTCACACTGAGGAAATCGCTGTCTTGGTATGAATCCAAGCCTCTCTTTGGTAAGAAGATCGTGGTGACGCGTTCTAGAGAGCAATCCAGGAAAATGGCTGACAAGATTTCAAGACATGGAGGGGAACCCATTCTTTTTCCTACCATAGAGATAATTGGTCCGATCGATTATGGGCCATTGGAAAGAGCAATCGAGACAATTTCCGATTATGACTGGGTGCTCTTTACATCTGAGAATGGAGTGGAAAGATTTTTCAAACATTTCTTTGATCTTGGTAAAGATATTAGGGTCCTGGCTGGTCCCATATTTGGAGCCATAGGTCCGGTAACAGCCAAGGCAATCCGTTTGAAAGGTATAAGAGTAGACGTGTTGGCCAAGGAATTCGTGGCTGAGGGCATTCTGGAATTCTTTGAGAACCAAGACCTGGCTGGTAAACGTTTCCTGATACCCAGAGCGGAAAAGGCGCGAGACGTGCTTCGAGATGGTCTGGTAAAAAGAGGGGCCATGGTCGACATCGTGCCCGTTTACCGAACCATTCGCCCATCCGGGGACAATGTAGATACCATTAGAAACCTGTTTCTCAATAAGTCAGTTGATGCCGTGACCTTCACTTCTTCTTCCACTGTTGATCATTTTGCAGATATGATGAATGGTCCAGATATATCGAATTTGCTCAATGATACGGTTGTAGCCTCTATAGGCCCAATTACGTCAGACACACTTGTTAAATATGGTGTAAATCCGTCTGTCCAAGCCAAAGAATTTACTGTGGATGGTTTGATTGAGGCTTTGGTCGACTATTATGACACGGTGCGCTCAACTGAACTGATTCCATGACAATTGCTTCATGTTAAGAACTGTCAGAGGTAATCTGATTCCTTCGGCCATGTTCCATCTGTGCTCACAGATCGGTAAAATTCCCCTGATTGACACCCCTGGCGCTCTGTGATAGATCAAACTCTGCCTGACGACTGCCCGTTTAACAAATCGGAGTAGTTTCGATTACCCCTAGGCAGCCAGTCATTCGCTTACAAATTAAGAGAAAGATCCTCAAATTCTGAAACAGTTCATTGTTGGTGGTTGACTACAATAGCTATGGATCTTTTACGCATCCAATCGTACTTTGTTAGTACAGATATTAATTTCTGGGGTAGGATTGAAAAATGTTTTCTTCGATCGCTCGAAAACTTTTCGGCAGTAAAAATGACCGGGAATTGAAAAGGATTGATCCGATAGTTGGGGAAATCAACGAACATGAATCCAAGATGAAGAACCTCCGGAATGAAGACTTCCCCTTGATGACATTTAGGTTTAAGGAGAGGCTCAATTCTGGAGAAGAATCGCTCGATGACCTAACGCCAGAAGCCTTTGCGCTGGTCCGGGAAGCGTCAGTAAGAGCTCTGGGAATGAGGCATTTTGACGTGCAATTAATAGGCGGTTTGGTGCTGCACCAAGGCAAGATAGCTGAAATGAAAACCGGCGAAGGCAAGACTTTGGCGGCTACTCTTTCGGTGTATCTTAATTCCCTCACAGGCAAGGGAGTACATGTCGTTACGGTTAATGACTATCTTGCTAGACGAGACTCTGAATGGATGGGGGAAATATACAAGTTTCTCGGATTGTCGGTTGGCGTCATCGTTCATGATCTGGATGATGAGCAAAGAAGACTAGCCTACGGATGTGATGTCACTTATGGAACCAACAACGAGTTTGGGTTTGACTATCTTAGGGACAATATGAAGTTCGCTTTGGAAGATTATGTGCAACGTGAACTTCATTACGCAATAGTCGATGAAGTTGACAGCATCCTGATAGATGAGGCGAGGACCCCTTTGATAATATCCGGGCCCACTCATGAGAACACTGATCGCTACTACAAAATTAATCGCGTTATACCAGGATTGCAGAAGGATATCCATTATACACTTGACGAAAAAGCAAGAAGCGTTGTCCTGACGGAAGAAGGCATTGCTCGTGTGGAAAGATCTTTGGGAGTTAGTAATCTTTACGATCCAGCCCAGATGGAGACGCTCCATCATGTAAATCAGGGTTTGAAAGCCCACACATTGTTTAAGAACGATGTAGATTACATCGTCAAGGATGGACAGGTCATAATCGTAGATGAATTCACGGGTAGGCTTATGCCGGGTCGACGTTACTCCGATGGGCTTCATCAGGCATTGGAAGCCAAAGAGGGAGTAAAGATAGAGAACGAGAACCAGACCCTGGCCACAATAACCTTCCAAAATTATTTCCGTATGTACGACAAATTGTCCGGAATGACGGGTACAGCCGACACGGAAGCGGCCGAATTTCACAAAATTTATAATCTGGAAGTCGTAATAATACCGACCAATTTGCCCATGATAAGAACTGATTATCCTGACCTAATTTACAAAACTGAAAATGAAAAATTTGAGGCGGTGATTTCCGAGATCCGTAATCTCTATGAAACAGGGCAGCCTGTATTGGTTGGAACGATTTCAATAGAAAAATCTGAATATCTTGCCAAGAGACTCAAGAAATACGGCATACCTCACAATATTCTCAATGCGAAAAATCACGCGCTTGAAGCTGAAATTGTAGCACAGGCGGGACGTTTTAAGGGTGTAACCATCTCGACCAACATGGCGGGTCGAGGCACTGACATAATTTTGGGAGGGAATCCTGTTTTTATGGCCCGTTCAAAGTCTGGGAAAGGCGAGAATTCCGAAGATTTTGAAAAGTTATTGGATGAATTCAAGTCCAAGTGCGAACAGCAAAGGATTTCAGTTATTGAAGCTGGGGGGTTGCACATACTCGGAACTGAAAGACATGAGTCTCGTCGTATTGACAACCAGTTGAGGGGAAGATCAGGGCGGCAGGGGGATCCTGGTTCCAGTCGTTTTTGCGTAAGTCTCGAAGATGATCTGATGCGTATTTTTGGCGGAGACCGAGTTAAGATGATTATGGAACGGGTTGGCATGCAGGATGGTGAGCCCATAGAGCACAAGTATACTTCAAAGGCCATTGAAAACGCCCAGAAAAAGGTTGAAGCGCATAACTTTGAAATCAGAAAACATCTCATAGATTTTGACGATGTTATGAACAAGCAGAGGGAGGTCGTTTATTCCCAACGAAAGTTTATCCTTGCAGGGTCTGACTTAAAGCCTACGGTCTTTGAAATGATAGAAGACGTAGCTGATGAAACGGTTCGGCGCTTCACGAACGAGAAGACTCATTTCGAGGATTGGGACATAACAGCGCTATCCGAATTATTATATGGTCAATTCGGTATCAGGTTTGATTTCAAGGCCCTTCCGGAAGTCGAGCAGACGGAAGTTGGACTTGTTGACCATGTGATTGAAAGAGTTAAGGATCAATATGAGAAGAAAGAAGCTGAGATATCCTCTCCAATAATGCGTGAACTTGAAAAATTCATAATGCTACAAGCCGTTGATTCTCAGTGGAAAGATCATCTTCTCAATATGGACCACCTAAAGGAAGGCATTGGTTTAAGAGGCTATGGACAAAGAGATCCTCTAAAAGAATATCAGAAAGAAGGGTATGAGCTATTTCTTGATATGAGTTTCAGAATAAAGGAAGAGACGGCGCGGAACCTCTTGCTTGTGAAACTGGCTATGCCGAACGAAATCGAGGAGATGAACGAGTCCAGGGAAAGGGAATTACAGAGTGTTCATGCCAATCTTACCGGTTCGGATTCAGCCGTAGAGTCTCAGCGTCGGACGGCACAAAAGATAGGTCGCAATGCTCCTTGCCCATGCGGTTCCGGCAAGAAATACAAGAAATGTTGTGGAAAAGCGCAGTAAAATGCGGAGATGTGAAATTTTCGTGGGCATACTTTCAATTTTCATGCTTCGTAGATTGATCAAAGGGTTTGAAGATTAGTAAGACGGGATTCTTGACGAACAACAACATTGGAGAAACGCAATGATCTCTTTTCAGCGAGACCATTTTGTTAACACTGAAGATCTGGTCTTTCCTTTCAGTGACGACATCAGCGGTACCATAAGGGGATATCGTATATTCACAGCCTGCAGGACAGTCAACGGAAAGATCTTTAGGCTGGAAGACCATTTGGACCGTCTTTACAAATCAGCTTCGTCAATTTATATGACGCCTCCACAGACTCGCCCAGATCTCAAGAAGGTCCTCATAGAAGTGATTGAACGAAATATGCTAGAGACACCGGAGAACCTACTGATAGATATAATTTTTAGTGGTGGACTGGATGGAGAAACGATGAAGCAGTCAGGTCGGAGGGGCCACCTTTACGTCGTTGCCCAACGGATGGTCTCCCCACCCCGGGAATACTACGATGAGGGGGTTACTCTGGCCACTTTTGCTCATCAAAGGATGCTTCCGGATGTCAAGCTGTTAAATTATATTGGGGCCGTGATCGCTCATCAAACCGTTGTACCAAGATACCAGGCCTACGACGTGTTGTTTCTGTGTCCTCTTGACAATAAGACAATACTAGAAGGATCAACATTCACAATTTTCTTTGTGACCAAGGAGGGTGAGATTGTTACTCCTCCTTTAGACGGTCGTATTCTTGACAGCGTAACTCGAAGAGCGATCTTCGAAGTTTTACGTCCAATTTCGGGAATGAAACTTTCCGAGCGCACGGTCTCTGTCGACGACTTAGGCGAGTTTGAAGAAGGGTTTCTGGCGTCGACCACACGTAACATCCTTCCGGTGGTCAAACTCAATGATGTGGTCATAGGATCAGGAAAGCCGGGACCGGTAACACTTAAAGCAAGTCTGATTCTTAATGAGTACGTGAAGTCCTATTGAGATCAACTTTAGTGCGCTGCTATTGTTCTCGGTAGTGAACAATAGCTAGGGTTATTAACAGGTTAGTTTTCCACAATAAAACATTATTTCTATAGGTTATGCCTTTGTTCGAAGTCTTCGGCCATGTGCAGGATTTCGCTTGACAGAAGTAACCGCGTGGCAATATGCTCTAATCTGATTTGTATCTGTTGAATTTTAAGAACTCTGGCCATCCTCTATCATACTGGATGACCAACATTTTTAAGTCGAAATCAGGAGGTGTTTGCGTGAGCGTACCGGACAAGATACTGACTTGGCAAATGGTTAAGGGACCGACCTACGACGTTGAGGCTCGTAAAGTCACAGCGCCGGGAGAGTTGGAAAAAAAAGAGATTCCTGTGCCCGACCTGGGGGCAGGAGAGGTCTTGGTGCAAATAGCCGGCTGTGGAGTATGTCATACAGACATGTCATATTTTTACGATGGCGTGCCCACGGTAACGAAACCGCCTTTGACCTTGGGCCATGAGATTTCGGGAACTGTTGTGGCCAGTGGCCCGGGAGCCGAATCCTGGGTCGGCAAGAACGTCATAGTGCCGGCGGTGATGCCGTGCAACTCCTGTGACATATGCGCCAAAGGAAGAGGGAACCGTTGCTTGGCTCAAAAGATGCCGGGTAACTCTTTAGGCGTCTACGGTGGGTTTTCAAGTCATATCCCAGTCCCTTCCGCTGATTTGTGTGTGATAGATGATCTTCAAGGAAGACCTCTTGAAAATTATGCGGTTATAGCGGATGCGGCTACCACTCCATATCAGGCTGCCAAGAGAGCCGACCTGAAGGCTGGTGATCCGGTCCTGATTACCGGGGTGACGGGCGGGGTCGGTGTGTATATGGCTCAGGTAGCGAAGGCTCTGGGGGCTTATCCTATTGTTGGGATGGCACGCCATGAAGAAAAGCTCCAGAGGGCCCTTGATCTGGGAGTAGATTATGTTATCAATACCCGGGATAAGGATTTCAAAGCGGTTCAGGAGGAATTCAAATCAATCTCAAAGCAGTCTAAAGTGAGACACAATGTTGGCTGGAAAATTTTCGAGTGTACAGGCGTAGGATCCGCACAGGACTTGGCTCTAGGATTGCTTGGCTTCATTGGAAAACTGGTGGTAGTAGGTTTTGGACTCCAGAAAAATTCCTACAGCATTTCGAGGTTGATGGCTTTTGACGCTGAAATTATAGGAACATGGGGATGTCTGCCGGAATATTATCCTAAGGTTTTGGAAATGGTCCAGTCGGGGGCCATAAAAATAGATCCGCTCTTGGAAACCCGACCTATGTCTACTATTAAGGAAGCGTTCAAGGAAGCTCACAGTGGTGGCTTAACGAAACGACTTGTGTTGACGCCGGATTTCTAAACCTAGGTTAGAGGCTTACGTCGTTTCTTTGAATGGAACCCAAAAGCCCCCCGCTCGTCAGGTTGGAGCGGAGGGCTTTATAAAATCTCAAACCGAAATGCGTAAATCAAACATTCTCGGGTCGTTTTGCAACGGCGATACGATAAATATCGTAGACATCGTATAACTTGATTTCAGTGAATCCTGATCTTGTCAAATTCTCCACGATTTCGTCGGTAGTTTCGTAAACGTCACAGACCTCGCCTCGAGACCCGAACAGTCCAACTAAACCACCAGGTTTCAAGAAATCAAACATGCAAGAATAAATCTGAGGCCGCAAATGAGGTTTTACATGAGGAATCATGAATGAGCTGATGACCTTATCAAAAGCTTCATCTGGACGATAATCCTCTACAGATGAAGCGAACAGACAAGTGTTTGAAATACATTTCTTTCGGGCCTTGTCTTCAGCCAGTTCAATCATGTGCGGAGACAAGTCTATACCCACAACTTCCTTGGCTCGCGGGGCTGCCACCACCGTGGCCGAACCCGTGCCGCATCCTACGTCCAGAACCCGGTCGTTTTTCTCAACAACGAGTTCCACCAATTTTCTCAGGCCCTTTCGATATCCAGGATCTATGGACCACTGCAAATCGTAACTCTTTCTTCGGTACTTGTAATAAAGCTGAATGGCCCTTTCAGAAGGCATCAGTTTGACAACGGTGGTACCTTGAATATAAGCTGTTCTTAGCGCTTTGATCAGCGGTCTTAAAAGTTTTTGGAGCGGTGCGTTGTCCTCGCTCACCATTGTTCCATTCATTTGTGTGGTTACCCCCTACAAACGTTCCATAGGCTCAAAGATAAACTTTTATTACAAATGCTGCGAATAGGCAAGAGAAAACCTCAATCTGGAAAATCCCGAATCGAAAAATCGTTGTCTGTTGAGTGAATAATGCTTTTCGCATAATCGGTTCCGTGACTGACGATGAGTTTTGTCGCTTCTACCGCCAATCGAACAAGCCGATTCGCAATAGGTCTCTCAGAAGGTGTGAAAGGGTGAAGAACAAAATCTTCCGGGTCTACTCCGGGCGGCGGTCGCCCGATCCCTATGCGGACCCTTGTAAAATCGCGAAAACGCAGACTATCCGCTATAGAACGAATCCCCCTGTGGCCGCCGTCACCACCACCGATTTTTATTCGCACACGACCGAACTTTATGTCAAGCTCATCATGTATTACTATCAGAGGAACCATGTCCAATTTCTTGAAGGAAATAATTTTGTGTACTGATTTTCCGCTTAGATTCATGAAAGTTTGAGGCTTGACCAGAGTCAACTCGCTCCCAGAATAAACGCTTGAACAGGTCAATGCGTCATGCTTCGACGAAGACCACATCCCTCCAAGTTCTTCGGCTAAGACATCAACTGCCATGAATCCAGCGTTGTGTCTATGGTTGGCGTATTTGAATCCAGGGTTTCCAAGTCCAACCACAATGAAGCTTCTATTGTGAAAGCAATCCAAAGACTTCACATTTTGATCCTTTTCTGTTAGACGTCGTCTAATCGAGATTTGCCTTTTATGTCAAGCTCAATGTGTAATGGATGAAACTCAGTTCCGCAAGAAAGCCCTCGAAGCTCTGCAACAAATTCCGGAAGGTTTCCGAGAAAATTTGGAGAACCTCGAAATTATTGTAGAGGATTTTGCCGAACCTGACACATTGCGTAGCCTAAACCTAGGATCTAGGTGGGAATTGCTTGGGCTTTATTCTGGGCAACCGCTAAGCGCACGCAGCTTCTTCGACAACTTTAATCCGCCGTGTCGAATCCACCTGTTCCGTTTACCCATACTGAGATCAATTGATGATGATACAAGATTGGTTGAAGTCATTCGCGATGTAATGCTACACGAGATAGGTCATCATTTCGGTTTCAATGATGAAGATCTTTACTCATTTTCGGAGTCACTGTTTTGACAGAAACGCTGAAGGCTGAGATCGAAAAGAAAAAACGGAAGCGAGAACTAATCGTTTCCATGATTTCAGCGCTTGCGCTCGTCGGGTTGTTTTTCGTCGGTTATGAATTGGCGCGATCTGGTGGAGAAGGTCCTATGAGCGGCCATCTTCTTATTTTTGGTCTTCTAGCAGTAGTTCTTCTGTTACTGATTCTAATCATCTTCTTTTTGATCCGTAACATTTTTAAACTGTTATTTGAACGTAGAGGCAAGGTCCTTGGAGTACAGGATCAAGACTAGGTTGATACTGGCATTTGTGGCGCTGACGCTTGTCCCAACCGTCGTCCTTTTCATCGCAAGCGCAAGTGTTCTTCACACTACCATAGACAGTTGGTTCGCCGTACAGATAGAGGAAGCCCTTACGTCCTCTGTGCTCATAGGTCAGGCGTATCATCAAAAAGCTTCTGAAAACGTTATCAAGAGCGCTGAAAGATTGGCCAACGAAATTCAACAGAGAAAACTCAATGTAAATGGCCAGGATGATCAAATCAAACATTTCCTTGAGACTGAAATACACACCCTTAATTTAAGCCGTGCCCATGTCTTTCTTCTAGGATCCCAACATCCGCTGGGTGTGTCCTCGTCTAATTCCACTGATTCAAGCGCTGTCCCCGTTATGGCAAGTTTTCTCAAGATTGGATTTGGCGGTTCCGCCGCTTCTACTGTAGTAAAGCTCGATTCGGGAGAGGATCTTGTCAGGGGGATTGCGCCCATTGTGTTCAATGGGCCAAACAGGGTTTCAGGAGTGGTAGTCGTAGATCTCGTGATTCCTCAAACCCTTTCCAGCAGACTTTTTGGCATAACAAAAGCATATGATGACTATCAGGAAGCCAAGCGGCTCAAAGGGCCCGTCAAGACCACCTACCTCTTGATCTTGCTAATTGTGGCGCTTCTGGTCATTTTTGTGGGATTCTGGTTCGGAATGAGCATGGCGCGAGATATCACGGATCCTCTTCAGAGCCTTGCCAAAGGAACAGAGCAGATAGCTTCTGGAAATCTCGATGTCTTCGTGGAACCCGTGGGAGACGATGAGTTGGGGGCTCTAGTTCGTTCCTTCAACAAAATGGCTTCTGACCTCAGAGAAGGCAGGGATGAACTTCTAAGAGTGAATGCCGATCTTGAGAACAGGCGAAAATATATACAGACAGTTCTTAAAAATGTAGCGGCTGGAGTTATCGCCATTGACGCTGATCAAAAAGTCACAGCCTTCAACGAATCATCTCTTAGGCTCCTGGGTGTTGCAGGGGAACTGCGGTTGGGAAGGCCTCTTTTTCACCAACTGGCTCCAGATGTTTCAGCTCGACTCAATGAAGCCGTGATCGAACTTAGAGAATCAGAATCAGGAGCTATTGAGAGACAGCTTGCCATTTCGCCTTTGGGTAAGACCCTTACTCTTTTGTGTTTTGCGAACATTTTCAAAGATGACGTCGGGACTGAATTAGGCGTGGTTCTAGTCTTTGAAGATCTCACCTTTCTTGTTAAGGCCCAGAGAATGGCCGCATGGAGAGAAGTAGCGCGGAGAATCGCTCATGAAATAAAAAACCCCCTCACTCCGATCCAACTCAATGCTCAGAGAATAAGACGCAGATATTTGCCGTCTTTGGGGATCGAAGGCGCTATCCTCGATCAGTGCACCAAGTCCATTATAGACCAAGTGGAACAACTGAAAAATATGGTTAATGAATTCTCAAAGTTTGCAAGGATGCCGGGCGCCAACCCGATTTCGGGCAAATTGAACCAAATTGTCGGCGAAGTAGTCGACTTGTATCGTTCCGCCAATGAACGCATTGTTATCCAATTCCATCCTGATGAATTGATCCCGGTCTTTGAGATTGACGGCGAACAATTCAAGAGAGCTATAATGAACCTTCTTGACAATGCCATTACGGCCGTGGGACCAATCGGCAAGGTTGAGATCAAAACAGAATATGAGCCGGTGCTTCGAATAGCCACAATCAGCGTGTCTGACAGTGGACCGGGAATAAGTCGGGAGGACAGTGAGCGAATATTCGAACCGTATTTTACTAGGAAACCGAGTGGCACAGGGTTGGGGCTTACCATCGTGAGCGCTATTGTGGCGGACCATAACGGATTTATTCGGGTCCGTAACAACGAGACAGGTGGAGCCTGTTTTATTATTGAATTACCTGTAAGACAGAGATGAGGGAGCCCCTATCATCGTTAGTCACTAATCCCAAATTTGAAAAACAATTTCACTGTGTCTAATCGGGTGAAATAACTTTGGCCGCGGCGTTAAGCGATTCCACCACCTCAAACATGTTGGTGACTCGGCCGACCTGGATTTGATTCACTAAACCAAATTTTTCTAGACACGTTCCACAGGAAAGTATTTCAACCCCTTTCTCCTCCATGACGTGTAAGGCTTCTACGGCCTCAGGATCTACGCTTGAAAGCATTACTCCCGAATTGATCAAAATTACCCTCCATGGCAGCGGCGCACTGTCGATAATAGTCCTTAAAAACCCTCTAATAAGTTGTGCGCCCAGGCTGTCGTCACCTCTTCCCATGGTGTTACTTCCGATGTAGACAACACTTCCCGAGAGAATATTTGTTTGGTTTGGCAAAGGGCATGGAATTAGTTCTTCTTTCTCAACGTAATTGGCGCTGGGTTCTTCAAACACAATGGTGATCGTAAAGGAATTTCCTTCAGTTCGAATTGATTCTACAGTGGCTCCCCGATTACGCGCGAATCTACAAACATTTTCTTTAGCCGCTTCGTTATCGACGATCACGCTGAAATGAGTCAGTTTGCCCTCGTCAAACAGTTTTTTGGTCTGGATAACGGGTTCGGGGCACAACAGGCCCCTGGCGTCAAGAGTGAAGATTTCGTTGTGAGTCAAGATTTTTCCTCCGTTCGATAAAAAATATGATTCGATTCTCCTTCCGTGTTAGAATGATTGAATCAAATACTAGGGATTTAGTGTGGTGTGAATACATGCCGCGCTTGACCCGCCCGGGCGCTACAGGCATAAAATGTACGATCACGGTCCTTTTGGACTATAAGCGGGTTGTTTAGATAATTATCTATCGAAAATCATAATAAATGCAATAGAACAAATCTATATTCAGGTCGCTCATAGATGGAAAACAAGAAATTAAGAATATCAGTTATCGGAGCAGGCGCCATGGGCTCGGCCATAGTCAAGGGTTTGATGAACGCAGCTCTAACAGACCCCAAAAACATAATGGTGTTCGATGTGGAACCAGAGAAATCTCGTTCATTAGAAAATGAATTTGGTCTTCGTGTTACGGAATCAATAGAAACAGCTGTTTCCAAAGACGATTCGGTGATTATACTGGCCGTTAAACCGCAGCAGATGGAAGGCGCACTAGATGCGTTGGCTCCTGTGGTCCTTACATGCACACTTGTGATATCAATAGCAGCAGGGATATCCACAGAATATATGATAAGTAAAATTGGCGCCGATAGACGAGTTATCAGAGCTATGCCCAATGCTGCGGCTATGGTTGGTCAGAGTTCAACGGCCATTTGCGCAGGTGGCGTGGCGAATGAACATGATATAATAACCGCAAAGCGACTGTTTGAATCAATAGGAACCGTTGTTGAAGTCGATGAAAAGAATCTGAACGCCGTTACAGCTTTGTCAGGCAGTGGGCCTGGGTATCTGTTCCTTATAATGGAGGCGATGACTGACGCGGGAGTCCTTTTAGGCCTGTCACGGTCTATCGCGAGAGAGTTGACGGTACAAACATTCCTTGGGGCGGCGAGCATGGCCGCACAAGGGAAATCGTTCAGTGACTTGAAAGATTTGATAACGTCGCCAGGGGGAACCACCATCAGTGGACTTAAGATTATGGAGTTGGCTGGGGTAAGAGGGACCTTCATGCAAGCTGTGGAAAATGCCGCGCATCGAGCGGAACAAATGTCTGGATGATGACTAAAGAATGAACCCAGAACCCACCATTTATTTCTATTTCATTTTGATTGTTGAGGACGGGAGATGCTTGGTAAGAATGTGACAACAAAAGAGGCTCTTTATCTGGTTGATCTGGAGTCAGAGGACAAACTCGAACAAGCCATCAAGGATGGACTTGTAAAGCCAGCGAAAGGTGACAACAAAAAAGATTCGTTCGCTCTCCATGACCTGGTGACACTCAAGCTGGCATTATCAATGGTTGATCTCGGGTTGGCCCCTGGTAGAGCCATTCGTTATGCGGAAGCAACCCTTGGTGTTGGATCAAACCAGACATTCAATAAAACGATGGCCTGGATCGATGGGGAAACCCACGAACTGTTCTGTCTGCTTGCAGATAAACAGTTGTCCAGGATTTTCCTCCGTGGTGTCGACGACAATAGGGAAATAGATGTGGGAGCGGAAAAGCCAGTATTGTTTCCAGTGTCAAAATGTGAACTGAACGTATCAAGAAACAATTAGGCCGATGATCACACGAGTCCAACAACTTATAAGTTCTCAGAAAAAAGAAACCTAAACCTGAGTCGAAAAAAAACATATAGTGAATTTGCTTCTTCCCGGTTTCCATACGCAAACGACTCTGTATGCTTTCGATTGAAAATGGCCCCTCAGAGATTTGTGAGTCGGAGGAATTGCCGAATTTGGCTATGTTTATTGCTTGGTTTTGATGCATGATTTTACTTCGATAGCATTCATGACCGATTGAATCTGCTGTTGAACGCCAGCCTTTTTTATTTTGAAATTCTTGATTGAATCCATCTTCCCGGCTTCAATTGCTGAACCCAGAACGATATCGACAGTCTTCAGATCTTCCTGAAGATTTTCGGCCATTCTGACAAGTTCAGAGCAGCTCTTTACCAGAAGATCTTCCGCATGGGCGCTCGTTCCGTTCAAAATCATTATTGGCGCTATTGCCAAGAAAAGGACATAGCATAAAGTAAGAGTTTTCATTTATGGGCCTCCTGGAAAATTTAGGGCATGCCGTCTCAAATAAGTGATTCCCATTAGAACCACAACTTGGTCGAGTTTTCCTATACCACAATTTGTTCAGGAAACAAGTTTAAAGTTATAGGGTTATGATGTTTATTTCCAGTAAACTGTACGGACATTGTGTTGTGTCAATTTCGATAATTGAAATTGCCCACGGAGGGCTAAACGTTTAGTGTGTACCCCAATGCCGAAATAATCCTGTTTTTTGTAATTTCCATTTCTGTTTGATTGACAGGCCAGTAATGGTATTCTATTTTGATTTCATGGATGAATCCGGTCAGAGAACTGTATTAATGAAGGGGGCCGGTTGGCGGGTGTTTTTGAGGTCATTTCTCATTGAGATCATGTGGAATTACCCCAGGATGCAGAATATCGGCTTTACGTTTTGTTTATTGCCGGCATTGGACAGACTAACTTGCGTAAAAGATGTTAGACGGGACATAGCCCAAAGACAACTTGAATCCGCTAACACGAATCCAGTCCTCGGACCTATGTGTTTGGGGGCCATGGCGAGAATTGAATGTTTGTCAGAGCGTTTACCATCGGCCGGACTTATCAAAAAGCGGCTTATGTCAACTCTGGCAGCCCAAGGCGACAGGATATTTTGGGGTGTGATTAGACCCTTGGCGTCTTTCTTCGCTGTGATTATTTCTCTGACTTCCGTTTCGGAGTGGTGGGTTCCAATAACGGCTTTATCGATATACAATATTCCCAATGTGGTTTTAAGATACATTGGATTCGATATGGGCTGGAACGATGGGATAGACGTTGCCCGGAGATTCAAATCCGTGCGGATAGAGCGCTACGTTGGAATCCTCCGCGGATTTGTCTTTTTTAGCGCGGGGGCGTTGGCTGGGATGTCAACCATTTATGGGGTCAAGTATTCAGGATTCCATGGCACTGGGCAAGTTTTTGCAATCCTCATCTTTGTGATTGTTGTGTTTTTAGGTTGTTTCTTTGTCTTGAGGCGGAGTTTTTCTCAGACCCGGTTAATTTATCCGATATTACTAGTAATGCTCTTGGCTGTTTCCTTTCTGAGAGAATGGAATTAACTGATATGATGACAGAACCTGAAATTATTGAAAGGGCAGTAGTTATTGGAAATGAGTTTGGTCTTCACGCACGCGTGGCCACTGCCTTGGTTCAGACCATGAGGCGCCATTCCTGCCACGTGACGCTCAGGAAGGAATCAATGGAAGTGGACGCTCGCAGTGTTCTGGGGCTCTTGCTCTTGGCGGCCACAAATGGAACCGAATTAGTGATCAGAGCGAATGGCCCCGGTTCAGAACAGGCGGTTCGAGAAATATGTGAGTTGTTACAGGACGATGGTTCAAACTATGATGGACATAGATAGCTTAGGGTCAGCCATAATATCTGGAGAAATTCCCAAGAACACCATGATAAAAGGTGTTGGTGTGTCGGTCGGTATAGGCATAGGCCAGGTCGTGCTGATGGAGCGACTGGTAGCGGATACATGCCCGTGCCGGATATTATCCCCTGAAGAGATTCCGGATGAGGTCGCCAGATTTGAGGCAGCGGTGGACACCGCCGAGAATCGTCTCAGAACTATAAGAAGCTCCATAGAGAGCGGCCATCCCTTGGACGATCATTCTTATATTCTTGACGCTCACATCATGTTGCTTAGGGACAAGATGCTTTATGAAGGCACCAGGCAATCGATAGAAAAGGGGAGTCAGAATGCTGAATGGGCTCTTTCCGAAATCATGGCGAAGATTACGGCTGCATTTGATTCCATAGATGACGATTACCTAAAGGAGAGGGCAAGGGACGTTCATTTTGTGGGTGACCGCGTTTTAAGAATTCTGCTCGGAGTTTCATCCGAGAAAAAAATGCATCAACTCCCTCCAAATTCGATCCTCGTTTCACACGATTTGTCCCCGGCAGACGCCGCACAGCTAAAAAGGGAGTCCGTACTTGCAATAGCGACTGATGTGGGAGGAAAAACCTCTCATTCGGCTATAATGTCTCGCTCTTTGAAGATTCCAGCTGTAACAGGTCTCGAAAAAGTCAGTCGGCTGGTGCAGACCGGCGACACCATTATCGTGGATGGAAGCACCGGTCTGGTAATAATCAATCCAGATGCGGAGATGATTTTTCGTTATCGTCAACGCCAGGAATTGCTTCGAAACTATCATCAGTCTCTTCTGGCCTATGGACGCTTACCAGCTGTTACCAGGGATGGGGCGAGAAACGATTCGGGTTTTGGCCAACATAGAGCTTGTTGACGAAATTGATATCGCAGTGGCGCATGGCTGCGAAGGAATTGGCCTTTTCAGGACCGAATATCTTTTCATAGGCAGGCCGGACCTCCCCACGGAAGAGGAACAGTTCGGAGCGTACAAAGCGGTATTGTCTCTTAACAAGCCGTATCCCGTGACGATAAGGACCCTGGACATAGGGGGAGACAAGATCGCCAGCAGTTTAAACCTTCCACGGGAAACCAATCCGGCCATGGGATTGAGGGCGATCAGGCTGTGCCTTAACATCAAAGATGTTTTTAAGACTCAACTCAGGGCGATTCTGAGAGCAGCCAAATACGGGCATTGCCGTTTGCTCATTCCCATGATCTCGTGCATAACTGAGGTTCACGCCACAAAAAGTATTCTGGAAGAGGTCAAGCAGGAACTTTCGAACGAAGGGATTCCCCACGGGGGCGACATCGATTTTGGAATCCTGGTGGAAGTCCCGTCTGCGGTTGCAATTGCCGACCTTCTGGCGCGCGAAGTGGACTTTCTCAGTATAGGCACCAACGACCTCATCCAGTATTCTCTTGCAATAGATCGTTTGAACGAACATGTAAATTATCTCTATGATACTTTGCATCCGGCCGTATTGAGGCTGATCAGGCAGGTTGTCAACGCGGGGCAGGCTTACGGAGTCAATGTGGGAATGTGCGGGGAAATGGCGGGGGATCCGATTAACATTCCTATTCTAGTTGGACTTGGGATTGATGAGTTGTCGATGAATGCCCTGTCTATCCCAATTGTCAAGAAGTTGATTAGGTCTATTTCTTACGAAGACTGCCTGGAGTTGACGCATCAAGCCTTTCAGATGCAATCTGCTCAGGGCATACATGATTTTCTGGAGAAGTGGATTTTCGATAGATTCCCCGGAGATTACTTCTTGAGTCAACAGTAATTATGAAAACACTTCGGGGAGAGAAACATCAAAATAATTTGTAAGAATCGCAAGGCCTTTTTTAACTTTGAGGTCGATGATTCATTTGAATGCGGCATTGTATTGCTTGGATCAGAAGTTAAATCGTTAAGAAATGGCAAGGCTAACATTTCTGATTCTTACGGAAAAATACGCAAAGGCGAGATTTTCCTTATCGATGCCCACATATCACCCTATGAACAATCAAATAGACAGAACCACGATCCATTAAGGGAAAGAAAACTTCTGCTCCACAAGAAGGAGATCAAGCGACTTACGGGAAAAGTCACGGAACGAGGTTTTTCTTTAATACCGTTGAAAATTTACTTTAAGAACGGTAAAGTCAAAATTGAAATGGCGCTGGCTCGCGGTAAGAAAAATTACGACAAGCGGGAATCCATAAAGAAAAAGGAACAAAGGCGAGAATTGGAACGGCTTGTAAAATTCCGGAACCAGGAGCGATGATTGATCGGAATGAGAAGTTTCTATTCAATTGAAAGTTTGTATGGCATATTTTGGGAACATTGGCGGACGTTAGTCTGTCTAAATTGGTTGAAGTGATTATGCGTGAAAGGGGGCGCACTGGTTTCGACGGGGACAGTTGAGATCGAGGTTGCATGTCGAGCCCTCCGGCGACTCGGAAATCCGCTGGAAAATAAATTTACTCGCCGATAATTACGAGTACGCTCTAGCCGCGTAAGGCTAGCGTTTGCCCGCTCTTTTCCTGTGAGAGTGGAGCAGGCGAGGGAAAGCAGGATAGCCAATTTCTCGGGCCTGTTGAGATTGAGGCGAAAAAATAAGCGGGCTGGCCTGAAGGATACCGTGTTCGAGGGGGATCCAACAGGCGAGAAAACAAAACTCGAAACAAACATGTAGACGCCTCCGATTGAAGGTTTTCGGACGCGGGTTCGATTCCCGCCGCCTCCACCAGTAAGCTATTGAAATGAATACATTTGAGCCCCATAATCCGTTGTGCAAATTGGGGTTCAAATTTCTTGACCTTTTAGCCGTAACGAAAAAACCAACTTGCTTTGGATTCAAAAATCAATACAAAATTGTGTCCAGGGGGAAAGGAGCATTAGCGCCGGTAAGAGGGGAAACTTGACCTTAGCATACTCAGGTTGTCATACCAACGAGGTTTTTTACTTTGTTTGATGCGCAATTACGGTAGAAGCAAGTTCGGAAGTCGTAGACTTGAAATTCCGGGCATGACCGACGGGTTGGTCGCTGGTGAAGAAATTACCGTGGAAACCATAAGGCCCTTAGCAGAACACCCCCAGCCAGAGGCCTCCTGAATGCTCTCTAATAACAAGGAGATGGCCTAGTGAGCTAGCGCTTGTACTCAGAATTGGCGTTCAACTATCCAAAACCATGACAGGAGTCCTGATTTTCTACGATTACTATTTGAACCAATCTCTGACTAGCGCATGGGCTTGAGAATCCTTTTGGTTTTGCTTTTCCTCCCCCATTTGGTGATTCACATTTGTACCCTGACGAATCTTTTCTTGCCGATCCATAAATTTACGATACTCCTCATTGGCCTTCTCACACGAGTTCTTGAGATTTGTCTGAGTGTCAGGATGAGGTCCCTGTCCCTGTATGGAATATTGAAAAAAAATAAATCGTTCCAAATCATATTTCTCTGAGACTCGTTCACTTTTTAATAACTTATAAGCGAGTTCACGTTTTCGTGTAGAATGGCCTGATGGAGGGGCCATGCTGAAAGGCATATCGATATATTGCAAAATTCTCTCTCCAACATACTTTTCGCAACCGTCGTAAAAATGGCAAAACTCCTTCATCCATTCATCGGGAGGAACAGAACTCAAAAGAATCGGCAAATAGTAACGTGCTTCCAGGTCCGCATCAGATACCGGCTGGAACGCCTTTTCTATTCGAATGTCTTGAAAATCTTGCTTATAATTGGGCATGAACAGTTTCCTTTCTCTAATCCATTTAAAGATGGGTGCGATTTTCGTCTAAAATAAATACAGGTCTCAACAATTCCGTCTCTTATTTCTTAATCTTACATTGGATTGTAAGGAACAGATGAATATTTTATCATCTATTTGTAACCTAATATGTGAATGGTTCCAATGGTTTTCTGCATATTATTTCGCTCCTCACCTTAACCGCCGCTGAGATTAGGGTTGTCATTAAGAACAAAAACGGTGTTTGGAATGTTTAGAGGCACGGGGAAAAGCAACCGGAATTATCGCAGGGCTATTCCAAACCAATGAAGAAGCACAGAACGCGGAGAACAAGGAGTGTTCCATGAAACAAAACCCCACGAATAACTCAGCTTCCTATTATGAAACGCCGGTCATCTCACGTTTGCCTCCTCGAATCCCAGGAGATCTCAAGCTTAACGCTTCTGGGAACTGTTGATATAATCAGTTGGAACTTGATTCAATTCGATAGAATACTTAGATAAATTAGATGATCGAAGAGCCTACTGCAAAAATCCTTTTACTTATTTTTTAACCTGGATCCAATTGTTCTCGCAATCTTGTCTTGACAGCCGATGCGCCTGTGCTTTAAATAGCCAATATTCATATTGTTGACAAAATTGCTATTTCAAGGGAGGCACGGAAATGACTAAGGCTGAATTTGTTGACAAACTTGCGGAGAAAGGCAAGATAACCAAGAAGCAGGCATCGGAAGCCATAAACTTGATATTTGGAACCGTGGCCGACGTGTTGGTCGCCGGTGAGGAGATCGCCATTCCAGGTTTCGGAAAGTTCTCCGTTGCGACTCGGAAAGCTCGGACAGGAATGAATCCCAGGACCAAGAAGAAAATCAAAATCCCGGAAACTAAAGTCCCAAAGTTTTCATCAGCCAAGGCTCTGAAAGATTCGGTAAAGTAAATCAGAATTATCGATATTTCAAGTATTTAAGACTCACGTTAAACGCCATATTTTCCCAACAGATTGATTGATTCTGCCCGGCAAGCCTGATAATTGAATCGACCACAGGCGACGCCTCTTTTTGAGGGAGACCCTTAGCCCTGGCATCCCCCCTCCGGGGGTTTTCTTTTTGAGCCTATCAATTATATAGTTCCGAATTTTCTTGCATTTCCGCATTTGAAATTGCTTTCTATTCTTCTTTAGTCCCTCTCATTCTTCACATCCCGTGAGTGATCGCTATCTTCTCAAACATGACAACGAGCCCTGCGCAAAGCCTGTAAAGTGAATCAATAGTCAGGTTGAATTGCGCTGAGTCGTCAAAGAACACATTAAGTGATGATTCCATGGCTCCATCCGGTTTCCAGTAACAAATGAGAATTGGTATTCGGGGAAGTGGACGCAAAATGACCGCTATATCGGAATCAAAGGCCCTGGGAGCAGGCTTTGCGCTGAAAATATGAATCATGAGTTCGAACAGATCGGTGTGAGTGTCAGCCAGACGCTTCAGCGGCTTTTCTCCCCGTTGTGCGAAAAGAGGGGCCCAGGCGGCTCCATCCTTGATCTCACGCATGGATACCCAGTTGCCTGAAATGGGCTTTCCAGAGCAGGATATGACATAATCGAGTAAAGGCACAGCGACCCATCCGTGAACATGGCAGTCGGAACTCAAATTCCCGTAAGTGTCAACGTGGAAGTCCTTTCCTAGCATTTTGATCTTTAAGGTTTTACCGTTGAATGAGGCGTCCCCCTTTTCTGCGGCGACGGCGAGATCTGTCAGTGCGACTTTACGTCTCAAATCGGCCAGAAGGTGTTGTTCCTCTCGCCTCAATGTCCTCGATTCCGAAATCTGAATCTCGAACAGATTCAGTGCAGCCCGGTCCAGATGCGGGCAACCGTCCAGTCGTTTGTCTCCATTGAAAACAGCGGCGGCAAAGGCCAGACATGAGGGTACTCCACAATCACGGCAATTGGTCCCTGGGAGTATCTTAAAGATCTCCATTGCATTCTTAAGTTGAATCATTTCCACTAATCTCGATTGATTGCGTCTCGACGCAAATTTCTTCTCATTCTACAATGTTTCGGCCCCAGTTGTAAGAATTTGAAAGAAAAAGTTGGCAGTTGTCCGTATGAAGAAAAAATCTTTCAGCCTTTCCACATTTTTTTCGGTTGACATGGAACCCTTACAGTTTATCGGTGTCTAAAAGCGCAAACCGGAGAACTCCGGTTGGAAAATAGAGTTGGGAGGAGCCTCAAGGCTTCACAATCTGTCAATCTTCCCAAACTTCTTTCCGTCATATTTGGCTAAACCCGCTTCCACAAAAGCGGGTTTAGCTTTTTTATGTCCTGCAAAATCGCTAAACGCAGCATGAGTGGATCATGTTTTTTCTTATCAGGATGCGCAGGTTCTGTCACGTATTGCCTTTGCTGAGAGTACCGTCCGATTCGACTCCCGCACGAGTCTCTTGGATTTTCACAGTCAGGCCAAAAAAAAATCGCAACATTAATTGAAATGTTCGGGTGAAGGATTAACTATGTCTTGAGGATTTTTTGTCCTGCCTGCTGTAGTAGGATAATTCATGCGGTTTGTGATTGCGCAAGGAGTTAGAAATTGCTGCATGAATGCGACTTTCCTGTGGATAGTCAAGGCAGATTTTACCACATCGACTGTGGCCCGGGAGATATCGCGCCATATATACTCACGTGCGCGAATCCAGACCGGGCTCATACAATAGCCGATTTTCTGCAGGAAAGGGAACTCAAGGGAAAGAATCGGGAATACGATATATACACAGGCAGTTACAAGGGAATTCCTCTGTCAGTTATGGGAACTGGTATCGGAGCGCCAGCGACCGCAATAGCAGTTGTGGAAGCCGAACAGTGCCAGCCCAGCGCGACCTTTATACGAGTAGGAACTTGCGGAGCCTTGCAGCCTGGAATTGCGCTTGGCGATCTCATTCTTACTAATCAGTGCATTAGAGAGGAAAAGACTACGTACTACTACGTGGAACCTGATCTTGCGGTCAGAGCGCATCCCGATGTGCTGCGGGCGCTCGAAAAGGCTGCAAAGGAATTGCTCTTCCCTTACCATAGAGGCGCCACATGTAGCACCTCTGATTTTTACGCCGGTCAGGGGAGACAGATAAACGGGTTTTCCGTTCGAGACGTGAACAAGATAGAAAGAATGAGATCACTAGGTGTGTTGAACTTCGAGATGGAGATGTCGAAGTTCCTGTTTCAGGCTATAGGCAGCTGGTCTTCATCTCATAATCCAGGGTGACGCGCCGAAACATTGATTCCTTTTTATTACCTGTTGGCCGACTCATCAGGTCTAATCTTTACCTCATGTATAAATGACTTCTTCGGTTCTTGTTGATATTTCCGAACTGAAAGTTTAATTTTATTGTCTAAGCTTCTGTTTCAGGTGGGAGGGCAAACCGAATGACCGATAACAGGGAAGGTCCTAGACAAATAGTGGTCACGCCGACCAAGAGCGTTGGCATATCCATCATATTGACGGTTCTCTTTGGACCGCTGGGGATGTTTTACAGCACTATATGGGGAGCGATCATAATGCTCATAATATCCGGTGTGGTGGGTGTGGTGACCTTAGGATATGGCCTCGTGATAACGCATCCCATTTGTGTAATATGGGGGGCGCTCGCGGCTCATTCATACAACAAAAAACTTCTTGAAGGTTTCAGGCTCACCTGACAGCCCCCATACAAGTTATAATTGCGACATATAAGTTTGGTTCACATAATTCGCTCTCTCCAGCAATTGGTTTTCTTCGGAGGGATTGGGAATGAAAAAAACCCCAGAAGCTTCGGCGGATACCGAAGTAATTTCTCGACGAACCTTTTTGACGGCATTAGCTGCGGCGCCGGCGTTAGCTTTAGTTGAGTCAACAAAGGGGAAAGTTTTTGCAACGCCTGGGACAGGCGCAGACCTGGTTCTAAGAAATTGCAGTTTCGTTACGATGGATGAGAGAAGACCATCAGCCCAAGCCATGGCTATAAAGGGCGATACGATTGTTGGCTTGGGAGATCATGAAGAAATGGTTCATTTGATGGACGGCGAGACCAGGGTCATCGACCTGAACAATGACTGTGTTAGCCCGGGCATTATTGACGCCCACAGTCATTTGATAGCTTTTGGACAAATGCAACTCATGTTCGTAATACTCAGACCACCTAAAATAGACAGGTTTGATACCCTTCTAAAGGCTCTTACCAAGGCGGCGAACGATAAACCCAAAAACGAATGGATAGTGGGGAGAGGTTTCAGAGATTTTAAGGAGGGGCGATTCCCGACAAGGCGGGAGCTTGATGAAGCTGTTCCAACTAATCCTGTACTTATTATTCACTGGAGCGGTCAGTTTGGAGTTGCTAACACTTCGGCGCTGAAACAGGCTGATTTACTGAGAGCCGACATTAAGGACCCCTACGGAAGGGCTTATCTTAGGGGCAAAGACAAATTACCCAATGGCATATTGGTCCATTATCCAGCGATCTATTCTGTTTACACTCCACCCATGAGTGACGGGCAACAACTGGAAGCAGCCACTTGGGCCATGCGACTTTTCGCTGAACAGGGAGTGACCTGTGTTCATGACAACTTCATTCCGGCCCATAAAGCGCTCAAGTATATCGAATTGGAACAGCGATCCGAGTTACCCATCAGGATTCGGGTCTATCCTTACATTCCAAACCTTGAACGATGCAGGGTCCTGCTGTCAAAAGTCAAACGGCGCCAGACATCTATGCTCCGATTCCAGGGAGTAAAACTGGCAATTGATGGATACCCACTCATGTATACTCCTTTGGAGAAGACCAAGGAACGCTTGGTTAAGCCAATGCATCCGAAAGTTCAATTTGAAGCAATTATAACAGCCATTCACGCAGCTGATTATCAGGTTGATGTTCATGCGGTTGGGGACAAAGCGGTAGATTTGGCTTTGGATGGATTTCTTAAAGCATGTGGAAGCGCTTCAGAATGCCGAAGAAGAAGGCATAGAATTGAGCATTTTCCGTTTCGCAAACTGGATTCAATTAAGAGGGCGGCTGATTATGGCGTCCCTGTATGTTCGCAGCCTGAAATGATAACAGTTCGTGGAGACGAGCTGTTAGTTAAAACTGACAAAAAATTTGTGAATTCAATAACGCCAATTGCCACGTTCATGAAAGAAGGTGTAACCATAAGTTTTGGGGCTGATGTTCCAGCCTTTCCGTCGTACAGGCCTCTGGATAGCATCAAAACAGCCATGTTGAGAAAAACGGAAAAGGGAAGACAGCTGGATCAATCAGAGCGCATATCATTTATGGCAGGTTTAAGTTGTCACACAATCAATGCGGCTTACGCAGGGTTTGACGAGAAAGAACTGGGTTCACTGGAAGTTGGCAAGAAAGCTGATTTTGTTATCTGGAACAGGGATTTGAGGAAAATAGAATCAGAGTCAGACTTGGCTGAACTTAAACCAAAAGCGACTTTCATTGGCGGGAAAATTGTCTTTGAGTCAAATCCCGGTTTCTTGATGAATCAGAAATTGTAATCGGACGCAACTCGACGCTGGCGTCGGTCTCTGGAATGGTCTGGGCTGATGACTACGATACATAGAATAGAAATTCGAACGCCATTTGTCCTTGACCGGGTCAACTGTTATTATATCAAAGATTCAACTCCCACGCTTATCGATGCTGGAGTTAACACCGATGAATCATTTGATACCGTTGAGTTGGCAATCAAGAAGGCGGGTGGCGCGGTTGCAGGTCTGAAAACAATAATCTTGACTCATGCCCACTCAGACCACATCGGCCTTGTCACGAGAATAGTCGAACTTAGCGGCGCGGAAGTTTACATACACAGGTGGGACGCCGACAAAATGGCCCATGAGGGCGAGCATGTCTTCGCTAAACGGATCGAGAAATTTAGGGGATTTTTTCTCGAAGCCGGGGTTCCTGAATCGGTGATCGAAAATACTTTAACGTCTATATCTGAACGTTTCAGGGTATTCTACAGTGGTTTTTCAGCCGTGAAACCTCTTCAAGGCGGCGAACTATTCCATTTTCATGATTGTTGTCTCGAGGTTATCCACACGCCTGGCCATACCCCCGGCTCTATATGCCTGTTAGACAGGAAGGATGGAACTTTTTTGTCTGGCGACACCCTTTTGAAAAAAATAACTTCTAACCCCGTGGTGGACGTAGGCAGGGTGGCCAAGAATGTGGACTACCGAAGCTTAGAACAGTACATGTCCTCCCTTGAGGTCATTGAGGCGTTGCCAGTCGTAAAGGTTTTACCTGGACATGGCCGATCATTTTCAAATCATCGGAAAAGAGTGCAAGAACTATTTTCGCATCACGAGGAAAGGATGGACAAAGTTCTTCAAATCCTTAAGGATAATGAGGCTTACTTTATAGCTAGTAGTGGAATGACGTTGTTCAGAGTCGCCGATACTACATTTGGTTGCCTTGAGGGAATAGAGCTCTTTCTGGGGCTTTCCGAAACTCAGTGCCATCTCGAAGTCCTCGAAAAAAGAGGACTTGTTTTGTCTCGTAGGCAAGGGATTCTGAAGGTCTATTACCCGGTGAATGTTCGTCGTTAATCAGTTCCTAACTTAGTTACCTAGAGGGAACTGAGAGGCGTTCTTTGGGAAACAAAAGACAGGATCGTAGACAACACCA
>CAWEPY010000010.1:0-530752 GCA_963811075.1 uncultured delta proteobacterium | reverse complement strand
TCATGCTTAGCTCCCTTTCTGAGGACTCTCGTCCCAGTATTTGATCAGATATAAGTCTAATTACGCCACTCTTCTTAAAATCCCCTGTATGTGCCCGTGAGTCCACGTTTCCTCCTTTTTTTGTTTGAAATCCTTTAGCATTAAGCTCGGCGGCGATTGCTCTTAGAGAATAACTAGACGCTTTTAACTCCCGGATTAGATTTAACGCTTCTTGTTGGACTGGATTCTTGACCAGTGTTTTAGTGTCTCCTGCTAGGTCGTAACCGAAAGGTAAGGCACCTACGATTTTTCCTTCACTCCGATGTTTCTCTCTCCCAGATGCGCATCGGACTTTAATCTGACCCCGTTCCATTTCAGCAGCCGCAGCAAGGACTGTCAGCATGAAACGTCCCGCCGGGGACTGGCTATCAACAGAGCTTCCGCCCAAGTCTATAATGTGAAGCGAAGCGCCTATCCGATCAAGTATATCAACAGTCTGAAGGCAATCGACCGTGCTGCGGAATCCTCTGTCCAATTTTGTAATACAAATACCATGTGCCTCATTAGACCTTATGGCTTCCATTAGTCTTGAACCCTCAGGTCTTTCCTCAATCGGTTTACCACCAGAGATAGCTGCGTCGCAGAATATGTGGGTGAGTTCCATGCTCTTCAACATACAGTAGGTTTCAATCTGACTTCTCTGAACATCTAGACTTGTGCCATCTACCTGACTGAGCCCGCTCACTCTGATGTACCCAGCGACTTTCATTGCCTTGTTCCTATCGGTTTATCTTATTAATAGTACCCTGTCGTACATTGAAAAATTAGTGTCAAGTAAAAAATGTACTATGTAGATATTTTTACCGCGTATATAACTTAGCAATCGTATTCGGATACCCCAAAGAAAAACCGACTAGAATCGTAGCACACGAGCCTAACCTAATAGTATAACTTACAATTACTGATGGTAGCTGATGTTAGAAGCTTAGATAGGACCTATTTACGTGGATAGGGTATTTATTTTTGCATGGTCGTGGAAATATACATTATAGGTATGGATTATGCATATAGTCGTCACAGATACTGACAATATTAATCACAGAAAACACATTAGATGGCACCATAATTGCTATATAGCCACAACCATGCCAACAGAAGCCCATAGATCAGGCATAACCCATTGATATCACAGCAGTTAGTTAGCTGGATTGTCTATAGTCTACTTGATGGTTTGCTAAAGCCTTACTTTAAATTGCGTTGAATATAATGCGATATCAATTCGTTGAAGAGATAAGGTAATTATAGTTTTAGGTTGATATTATGTGCTCAACTGCCTGAAATATATACACGTCTAGGCGGCGTGGGGCCCCCAGAGCCCCCAGCACATTCAAAAGGCAGCGGACATTTCTCTTCATGTTCGCTGTAGTACACGTACGGGGATCTTTTGAGTCAGAAACGGAGAGAAGACTTTGATTTAAATGATCGGCCAGCCACGTGGTTATTAGGGGCAGATTTAGGCATCCCCCTAAATTACCTAGAACCTTAGCCTTTCGGTTCATTGCTCTCTGATTATAGACTTCGTGCTACTCAGTTTCAAGTAGCCATTTCAACCCACGGGGGCTTAAGTTGTGGTCTTGAGCCTTTTGATTTCTACAGTCTTAAACCATGTTGGGAATTGTTTATTGTCCCTATACTCTACAAACTTGCAAATTGTGCTCGGTACTGTCTGTGACTACCCCGTATGTTACAATCCCTGAGACGGGAGAGGGTTTGATTTGTCGATAATGCGTTAGTAAAATCTAGGGGAAATCTGGGGGAGTGAAGAAGTGCTCGGGTGTCTTTATCAAAAAAATAAATAGGGGTATGCTTACAGGGGTATGCTTTTCACTTGGGACTAATCCCAATTCCTGATATTTTTTTAACCAACTGTAACTGCATCTGGGGGATCAGTACATGAAACACATTGATTATGCCGCAATGGTTGTTGCGTCTGGGGCCTATACCACGCAGAGAAGTGTTTAGCTTCCCTGAAAACCATTATGAATTCATTATCTTCTCTCTTAAGATCTCAATAACACAATATAAAATAATCTGTTAACATTTAGTACTGGCGATAACTTATTGCAACATTGAGTATTATAAGAATAGACTTAGTTAATCAGTCTATATATCGGTTTAGCAGGAGAAACTAATGACAGCCGCTGCCCACCCGACTCCTAGGAAATGGCTGATAGCGTCGATTGCACTGACCATATTGATAAATACCATTGGCGCTACACTCACTTACACCTATTTTGCCTTTGTGGAATCAGGACTCAACGCGACCAACAGCGGGAAACCGTCTGGAAACTTCCCCCGTGCTCTTTGTCGCTGTGATGATAATACTGATGGTAGGTATAGTAGCTTTGCATTTGAAGCTTCTCCGTCCAATTTATCGAGCCTCTTGGCACAAATTGGAAGAGATGCCCGACGATGCACGAGAAATTCTGAAAGCGAGATTGATGAACGAACCACTGATGGCAGCGGGAATCAGTCTCTTAGGATGGTTAGGAGCAGCGATTTTTTATGCTTGTGTGAGCGCTTTCTATCTTTCTACGACCGCGGATGGATGGCACGAGGGTCTGCGGATATTTGTCGGAAACATGATGGTGGAGCTCCTTTACAGTGGTTTCTCTCTATTTCGTGTTGGAGTGGCTGCTCAGGAAAAAGATTCCGGAAGTATTTCCAACAGGCCTGGCTGACACAATCCCTCGCAGTATTAGGATAAACGTGTTGCCGAAGATGCTTGTAGTATCGCTCATGATAGGAACAATACCGGTCTCGATTATCAGCTACATCACTCTCAGCCAGATTCATGCCGTAGAGGCGGGTCGCCAATCCATTACCAGCTTCCTGTCGCAGATGCCCGGAGTGATCGGTTTTCTTCTGGGGCTCGCTGTGGTCGTGGCTGTATGGCTTTCGGTCTTTGTGGCTAACAGCATCTCCTGCCCGCTCAAGGACTTACGCGTAGCCATGGATAGGATTAGACAGGGCGATCTCGACGTTCGGATTCCTGTCCTTTTAAATGACGAAATCGGCAATGTGAGCGACGGATTCAATCGAATGGCGGCGGGTTTGAGAGAAAGAGACTTCATTAGGGACACATTCGGAAGCTATCTAAGTCCGCACGTAGTTGAGGAAATTCTCGCTTCCCCACAGGGAATGAACCTTAGCGGTGAGTTGCGGGAGGTTACCGTCCTGGTGTCGGACCTGCGGGGATTCACTCCGTTGGTTGCGGCGCTAGACCCGGCGATCGTGGTAAGAATCCTGAACCTCTACCTCGAAAGAATGGTTCGCATAATTTTGAGACATCAAGGGACAATCGATGAGTTTACGGGTGACGGCATACTGGCCTTTTTCGGTGCGCCTCACCGCATTGCCGATTCTCAGTGGCAAGCTATCCTGTGCGCTATGGAGATGCGTCGAGCGATGCCTGAGCTGAACGAAGATCTGATGCGTACCGTACCTGACCTTGTGCAGTCCCCCCTGTCTCTCCACCCTCCCGAAGGAACTCCAGGAACCTCTTCGCCCGTGCTGCCACTGAAAATGGGGATAGCCATAAACTGCGGCAATCTGATCGTGGGAAACATTGGGTGTAAGGAGAGAAAAAAATACGGAGCGGTGGGAACCCCGATAAACATGGCCTTCCGAATGGAGAAAAAGGCCGGACCGGGCGAGATAATAATTAGTCCCGACGTCTATTCCAGAATTGCTGGCAAGATCGAGACCGTTTCCATTCCTGAGGTCGTGTTGGCAGGATTCCCGGAACCTGTGACCCTATTCAAGGTGATGGGTGAGTAGATGAACTCTTGGTCACACCCGTATCAGTCTTCATTCCTTGTCGGAGCGATGAGATGTGGCGTACGAAGGGCGGGGATAGTCACAGAGAGAATCATCTGTGATGAACTAAGGCGAAAAGGACTCTCCTTTGATAGGGTGTTAGTTTTAATCTCAAAAAGGAGCTTATTATGGAAGCATTTGGAGGCATAGCCATTGTTGCTATCGTTGTGGGTATAGCATGGATTCTTATAGCATGGGTTATTCTCCCTTTTATTCTCATGGGGACTAACCGAAGGCTGGATACGCTCATTTTGACGCAGCAAAAGGTGCTGCTAATAATATCGAGACAATTTGTTTCGGTATCGGAACCCTTCGGCAAATTGTACAAATAAAACTGCCACAATCACAGATTTGCCGGTGCTGTGATCAGGCAGAAAAGAATGAAACTAGAATCTCGGCGATCGCATGCTATCCCAGGTCTCTTTCTTAATAAAGGACCATGGGTAAACCTGGGCATGATCCGGCTTCTGTCCGAACTTACCCAGGTTCACCGTGCGACCATCTCCTTAGTCAAGGTCGATCTTGAATGTGTCAAAAATGATATTAGTGCCGACCATTCTCGCACCGTGGGCCACGGCTTCGAAAATGTCTTGATCCGCCCATCCCAGATTCCTTAAACGATCCATGTCATCGGCAGTGACCGAATGAGGATCGTCGCAGGCCTTGAGCACGAAAAGAAGCAAAGCCTTATTTTTTGGATCTAAGGGGGCCTCATTGGGGTCAGCTTGCATAGCCAAAATTTGCTCCATGCTGAAACCAGCCTTGTTCAGCAAGCCGGTATTCAGTCGCTGACAATAAGGGGACTTACATGACTTTGACACCAGCATACGTATCATGGCCAGCAGTGGGGTGCTCAAAGTGGGGTGCCCCATATAGTACCCGATTAGCTGGATTTGATTCTCAAGAATTGCTGGGCTGATCCCCAGCGTCCGTGCGTTGTTGGGAACCATACCAAAAGCTTGCTCAACTTCCGCATAAAGCTCCGCGAGCTTTCCTTCCGCCTTTTCCGGTGGTGTCGTTTGGATAAGTGACATAACCTTCCTTCCTTGTTTATTTTCCGATGCCTTTCGACATGAGCCCGAATTCCAAATTCGGGCGAATTTCTGACTTCTATTGATTAGACCGGTCTAATAGTTATAGAGTAAAAAAAATTAGGGGTTCAGCATGTGATCGAATATCATTTTCTCAAATATAAGCAAAGGCTGAGTGCTCTGCTCGACTTTCATTCGAAGCAGCGCCCCTTCCCAGCTGTCCAAAATGAACTGCGCCAGGTCATTGGGATCGAAGTGAGGATCAATGTCTCCTTGAGCTAGGCCCTGTTCGATATAATCCTTGATATTACCCTGAATTATGTTGAAGACCCGCTGCAAATTGGAGCGAAATGTCTCATTGAGAAGACTCATTTCCTGTGAAAGGTTGCCAATGGGGCAGCCGCTCCTCCATTCATCTTCTTCAAAGAGTTTGCGCATGCCCTGAAAAAACGCCAAGAGCTTTTCCAATGGCGAACCTTCGGCATCGTCGAACAAAGAATTGGCCTTTTGGGCCAAAAGTTCCGCATAGTAATTGATCAGCTCCAACCCCAGATCATCCTTACTCCTGAAATAAAAGTAGAATGATCCTTTAGGAACATCTGCGCTTTCGAGAATCTCTTGAATTCCAGTATGGTTGAATCCTTTCAAGCGAACCAGCCTACCGGCATGTTCCAGAATCCTATGCTTGGTGTTTTGCTTGGCCATGGCACCTCAACTTAACACTTCTGAAATACTAGACCGGTCGTATATCTATGTCAAGTCATTTTGTTGGCCGTGTGTTCAATTCTCGACTGTCGGGAGGATTTCTGAGGAGTTGGATGCAAAAGGCTAATCGACGCACATATTTTAGTAGCAGAATTGCTTATGAATAGAAAACTACCCGAGTGTAGCTAAATTGGTGCGGGGGCGTCCTGGTGTGTGGAAAGTGTCGAAATAGGTTAGGTTACTCGCTAGGATTTCTGGGGATACACCCGAGCAGCCTTAATATACTGTAAGGACTGCCCCGATATTTGCCCAAATTCGAACCCTGATGGTATATCCAAAATAGACACTTATAAGTTTTTGCCGGGAAAAAGGAGTTATGAATGCCAAAGTATCTTATGGAATACTTTAATAAACAGCCTAGGTTAGGGACACTAAGCACGGCGGACATTAAAGGGAACGTTGATTGCGCATATTTTGGGTCACCTCGTATGGTTGATGAAAAAACCATCGTAATGGGCACTGGGAAAAATCGTAAGTATTCAAATTTGCTTGAAAATCCTAATGGTTTGTTTTTGATCATGGAACCCGGCAAAACCCTCAACGATTGGAAGGGTGTTCGTATTTACGTGGAAATGAAAGAACATGAAACTTCGGGGCAAAAACTCGATCAAATACGAGCAGCTATCGCCGAAAAAGCCGGACCGGATGTAGCCAACAAAATGATACACGCTGCGTTGAACTTTTGAAATAAAGGATATCAGGCCGCTCGTAGACTTTGGTCAAGGTTGGGAAGAATCGATTTAGATTCTTGAATGACGGGGACTTCAATGAGCACATAGCGTGGACTAGGCTTGAACGCCTAGAAATATATTAATCACCCTCGGGTATGCACCCGCAGATATTAGTCACATATAATGTGCGTAGAGTCTTCTAAGGCGGTGCTAAATCGCTTTAAGGTCTTGAAAGATCGCAATTATTTATCCTCAGGCCGAGTTTCGGGTGGGATCGTTGAAGAAGTGAGGGGTACGACGAAGCGAGGGTTTAAGCCTATATATTGAATTACAACACCCTACCTAACCTCCAATTACTCACCGACTCGGAAAATTTGTAGGAGAATGCCACTCCTTTTGAATGGTGGATTAAGACAACAGAGGCCGCCTGCCACGAACGACATCAAATTACCGATTTGGAGAGCTACGGCATGGATTTCTTAGAGGAGTTCATGAAGACTCTCACTGCTCTAATCAAGAAAACGTTGAAAAGGCTATAGCCTGGGTGCTAAGTGGGCTACTTACAAGAAAGATAAGGCAATTCTGTCAGGTCTAAAGCATGCTCTGTGAACGTCTTAAGATAACATGAACACACCGATAGCTAAAGCCCCTGAGAATGAACCATACAAATCGTGCAAGCGTCTTTCACTGTAAAATATAAACTGCGGCTGCGGCAGATTAAAAAGGAGATAGGTATCATGGGTGCCGAATGGGAACTTTTCAAAGTAGGAATTCCATCAATAAACAAGAATTCTTTTAATCCTGATTGCAAACCTCTTGGTGTTGTTTATCATGTTGCCCATATACAAGACGCCATCAGAATATTGGAGGATGGCTTTATTAGTTCATCTTTAATTTGGGATGAGAGTCTTTTGTCAGATACTCGCACTTGCGTTTCATGGGTTTCTCCAAATGACTGGATTAACGGTTCATTTTACGGGAACGTAGCCTTTGAGTTTGATTGGGAGACATTGATGATCTCAGATCGAAAACGTCGAAAACTATATTGGGTGGAGGCAATTGAATTTAATCGTCCAGTTTTTCGATTTTTGATCTCATACAAAGATCAAAGTGAATCGCCACTTGTTACACCTTATGACGAGAATCACGACGATGGTCCAATACGGTTGTTCGAGGACAAAAGCTGGTTATGGAACGGGAATTTTAAAACCGAAGTGATGATAGACGAGAATTTGGACCTTAAACACTGTCGTCAAATTAAATTTGTCGATCACCACAAAGATATCTGCCGCAAGCAAGGGGAAGCATGTAGGGACTTGGGTTTGTATTGGGATAAAGCCGGTCCGATCATGATGGCTGCCATTTTGGCCAGGAGATTAATGTCTGCAAAACAACTAATGCTAAAAGACGGTAAGATTACAGGTTATGCTAATGAAGCCACAAATGCACTAATAACAGAGCTGATAGGCCAAGTACAGGACAATGGATCTGAGATGCCCGAAGAGAATAAAGACGTTCTTAGGGCCTCACTTCGAGCGTTCGGGGATAGGGATGATAATTTATTCAAACAGCTTGTAAAGGTAATTGGTACCAAATCTGCCATTCAGGATGCAATGATAGGGATTATGGCTAATTACTTCGATCTGGAAAACCACCAAATGAGAAATCAACTTCAACTGGCCAGCGATTGAAACGACATTGATCTTGAGGGCTCTCTATAAACTCTCTCTACGGACACAAGCTGTTTTACTGACAGCGTTTGGGAGATCCCTTGAAACGTTTCAGGTGTCGAAAAATTCAAAACACTTTAACTTGAAACATTTTCCCGGTTATGATTCAGGCAGGACATGCTCTGGATATTGATCGAATTCAGATTAGTAATCTTGTGATTGAAGATAATGTTGCAACAGGTCAGCTACCCAACGGGCGATCAGTCTGTACGTATACCATGTTTTACGCTGTGAATATGACTCAGCAACAACGAGCTGGTAACACCAAATCTAAACAACCGGCCCGAGCGGCGCTATATTAAGCTGCCGGACTAGCGCCCAGAAGCCTTAAAATAACATGTTTAAACAATAAATATCAATTTAGATTAAAGGTTGACATTTGCACACGTGTTCAAATCGAGGCACAGGAAAACTGATCAAACAACATGAAAAGAATAATGCTGATAGCCGCTTGTGGGGCGGCTTGTTGCTGAACGGGTCCTAGGGGAAAACATGTGATTGGTCATCCCGGCCTGTGTAGCCTAGGACTAAAGTCAGATTTGCTTATGTGCACTCATAGATAAAGATGTACATGAAAAGTGACAATCAGCAACGCTTCATTTCTTATTACAACTCTGATCGTCAAGATGTCGATATATTTTCCCGAGACGGATACAAAAAAGAGTACCTACCTCTATAACACACCAATATCATTGTCTGGCTCCAATGAGATCGATGATCGATTTTATGAATTGTTCACTGAACGCATAGAGAGGGCAGGGCAGTCTTTTTGGTGCCATAAGGTGTCTACTGGTGTCTATATTGGTGGCTAACAGCGCGGTAATTCGATACTTAAACAGAAACCGCCATAGCAATACAACAAGCTGTTATCATTAATTAAGAAGCATCACAGTGTTAACAGAGAACGGCAGTCGTAAGGCAGTGTTCCTGCCTTCACACGGCAGGGGTCGGAGGTTCAAAACCTCTCCCGCCTACCAACACTTTCAATAACTTAGAATCAAGGCTGTCATAAACTGGCAGCCTTGTCTACGTTTTGGTCCCATTTTGGTCCCATTTTGATAAAATCAAAAATCATTTTATCCATTTGCCGCAGTTAAGATAATGGTTTCACTTTCGAAGGTAACTAGCTTGTCAATGGCCTCTACGAACTCTTTGTCGTTGATCCAACCATACCTTTCAGTTACGGGCAATGTTCTGTCTGAGTGTCCCAGTATTGCTTGCCGCATCTCGTGGTCAATCTTAGACCGTCTGGCGTTAGTCAACCAGGAATGCCGCAGATCATGGAAACGCGGTCTTGGTTTTGCCCATTTAAGTTTATCAAGAGCCCTGTCCCAAGGACGTTTGCATGTGTCGGGAGGAATCGGATGGTTGTTAACCCTAAAGACGTGGTCATCCGTAAAGTCTCTAATCTTTCCCAACCGCTCAAAAACCGGGATGAGGTATTTATGAATGGGGATTTTTTTAAAATGTCGTTCCTTTGTCTCCGAAGTGTGCAGACTGATTAACCCTACAACGCGACTTATTGATTTCTTGTTTGCAATTCCATCCAATGCCTCCCATACTACGCAACATACCCTGAAAGGAGGAGGCAGTCTATGCTCCCGTGTTCACGATGTGACGAACACATCTACCCTGTCCCGAAATTTGACTTGGGCAGAGACGATATTGCAGCTTTCATCCACGAACTCAGAGGCTTCCACGAACAGTTCGCCGACTGTTTTGTACGAAGCGAATCCAGGGAACACTTCTTCAACTACATGGCTGGCCAATTCAGCGAGCTGGAACGGAAATCCATTGAACCCATAGCACTGGCTCTGAAAGACGGCAATATCAGAGCATTGCAGCGCTTTGTCAGCGATGCTTCGTGGGACGATGACAGGATTATGTCCAAGTATCGTAGTTTAGTTAGTGATGATCTCGGCAGTCCAGATGGAGCCCTTGTCTTCGACGAAAGCGGCTTTGTCAAGAAAGGCCAAAACTCAGTCGGTGTCGCTCGCCAATACTGTGGGACAATCGGAAAAGTCGACAATTGCCAGGTAGGAGTCTTTGCCGGGTATGTGTCTGAACACGGATATGCCCTAGTCGACAAGCGACTGTTTATCCCTGAGAAGTGGTTCGGGGACGACTATGTTGAGCGACGAACAAAGTGCAACCTGCCTACTGAAATTGGTTTCCAGTCAAAGCCCAAACTGGCGGCAGAAATGCTCACTGCCCTCAGCCAAGAAGATGTCCTGCCTTTCAAGTATGTGCTTGCCGACTCCTTGTACGGGGTCAGCCCAGAGTTTATCTCAGCAGTTGAGGCACTGCCTGGCAAAACCTACTTCGTATCGGTTCCCAAATATACCCAATGCTGGTTAAAACGACCGATGACCATTACCAAAGAGTACCGCTGGGGCGGAAAGGAACGCAGGAAGAGAGTTTTGGCTGCTCCTGACACCAAGCCCTTGACAGTGGAGGATCTCGCCAGAAACATGAACGACTACTTCTGGTATCGCCGGAAGGTATCGGAAGGGACCAAGGGGCCAATCGTCTATGAGTTCACCCGACGCCGGGTTATCCTGTCGGCTGCCGGGCTTCCAAAGAAAACCGTTTGGTTGTTGATCCGTCGAACGTTGGGCAACGATCCGCAATACAGCTATTTCATCAGCAACGTCATGAGCAGTACAAGGCTCAGGACACTTGTATGGCTCAGCGGTCTGAGATGGGCAATAGAACAGTGCTTTCAGGAAACCAAGACAGAGCTGGGCATGGACCACTACGAAGTGCGTAAGTTTCCAGGATGGCACCACCCACATCATAACATGCATGCTGGCCCATTTCTTTCTCTGGCACCTGAAAATCAGGCTGGGGAAAAAAAGCACCGTCCATTACTCTGTCGCAGCTTAGGGTCTTGCTCAAAGTCATCTTGCCAATGAAGCGGCACACGCTAGAAACGCTGATTGAACTGGTAATCTGGGTACAGAACCGAAACCATCGGGCTCACCTGTCACATAGAAAGAAGTGCATGCTTGAAGCATTAGATGTTTAGTACGTCACGTGGTAGGAGTAATCCGGGTGACCTTGTTTTTGACCCCTTGTGTGGTTCAGGAACAACTCTTAAAATGGCTAAAATAAACAACAGAAGATTTATTGGTGTGGATATTAGTGAGGAATATTGCAAAATTGCTAGAAAACGACTAGCCATTTACCAATCCCAAGTAAAAATATAAATTTGGGCAAAATACGCCCTATTTAAAAGTTTCCGTTTTTCTAAAACTGTTTCCAAAAATGTCTGAAAAGGTCTATTTTCAACATTTTTAAAATCATCAGCAGTGAACCATTAATACCACCTAAATAGCCTATAAAAAGCAACTGGAGGCATGTTTGTTCTGCTGCCTAATAATATATCTTTGTGTACTATTAATTCCTCTGTTAGATAGCATTTGGGAGCTATTTGAGTGATAAAATGGTTGTTAAATATGATTTAAGTGGAAGATTGATGGGATTTAATGGAAATTTAGTTACTATTTACTCGAAAATAGCCAGAACTTCCACTCTAAAATATAAAAAGGGAATCTACTTAATCATATCAAAGCTATATTTCTGATGGGCCTATTGGGGATACGAGACTACTCGATAATCAGAAACCACCAGATTCTTTCTCTGGAAATCTCTGAAACAGTACACATTTTCACTATCCCTGAGTCTCATGAAATCAATGGCTGATTCTTAGACATGTTTTTTAAATATTTCATGTTTTTTCATTTAGGCAAATTTGTATCATAAGAGCCAACAAAGCATATGACTTCATCTTTCCAACATCATTTCAATTAGTTAACCACACCCCTCCTCAACATTTTCCACTATCGTTTCTGGTGAAAAAAATAATCACTTTTTCTCCAGAAATAGATATAGTATATATGTCTTTTAATATCTGGTTAAAAGCTAGAGGTTTGCCATTGGAGCCAAAATGCGTATCCAGGAAAAAACCGCTTGTCGTGTAGGAGTAGCTAAGAAAACGGGGTTTTTAAAATGAGTTTAGCAAAAAAATATTTGAAAAGAGCAAAAAAGTTAAGCAAAATAACTGAAGTCAATATAGACCCTAATTTATCTTGGGGGGTAGTTTCTGTTGATTCATTAGATGCTGGTAGAGGAAAACCATTGGAAGTAGTGTCTACACATGCTACTGAAGGGGAAGCCGGTACTCAGGTGGCAAAGTTAAGAGCTAATAGAGACATCTATGGAAACCGCCCCGCTTTTAGAGCAATGAAAATGACGGCTACTTTAAAAAAGAAATTGATAGTATAACCTTAAATAGACGGCAGTAAATTAGAGAAATGAAACTGTTTTTCTTATGGAGAGAAAAAGACATGGGTGGCCGCTTTGTCCCCACGGTAAGAGTAGGATTACGGCTATTATGATGATTAAGGGAATAATCGTTTTCATAATCAACCCGCCTATAAAAGACTTATCAGACCGACCACAGACTAAAAACTTGAGGTTAAGTCAACTCGAACGCCCATAATGGCGTCAATACTTCTACCAGGATTTGTTCCAAAATTATTAGATGATGTTGGTGCGAGCAGAACTATGACAAAAAGGAAACCTGCTATGCCTAACGATACTTTTCTTAATGGCGTCATATTAAAGGTCTAGGAAAAAAGGACACTGGCTTAAGTGCATAAGCTGCTCTAAACTTAGAAAAATAGAAGGAGCGGTGAAAAATGGCTAAAGGAAACAGAAAGAATCACGGGTCAGCGTTCAAGGCCAAGGTGGCGTTGGAGGCAATTAAGGAGCAACATACACTTTCTGAGTTAGCGGATCGTTTTCAAATCCACCGGAATCAGATAGCTCTGTGGAAGAAACAACTTCTTGATCGAGCTGAGGAGATATTCGCTAAGGAGAAAGCTGGTGAGAGTGATTCAGGCGTTAAGGATCTCCATGCCAAGATTGGCCGGTTAACGATGGCGAATGATTTTTTATCAGTTGCGCTCGGTCGCATCGGGGATACGAGCGCAAAACGCTGATCATGAGAGATCATAATTTGCCGATTGTCAGACAGTGTCGGATTCTTCAGCTTGCCCGGTCAGGTGTTTATCGTCAGCCTGTTCAGGACAGGGATAGTAATCAGGAGATAAAACGGTCAATAAAAGAGATTCACGATCTTCATCCATATTATGGAAATAGACGAATGCGTGATGAGTTGCGAGACAGGGGCTATAACATAGGCCGATGCGCTGTCAGGACGCTGATGCGCAAGATGAATATTAAGCCGATATACAGTAAACCTTGGCTGTCCAAGAGTAATCCGGACCACAAGAAGTATCCTTATCTTTTAAAGGGCTTGGAAATTAAGCACGCCAATCAGGTCTGGGCGACAGATATAACCTACATTCCAACGGCCAGAGGTAATTGTTATCTGGTCGCTATCATAGACTGGGCGAGTCGTCTAATGGTGTCGTGGAGGTTGTCTAACACGATGGACACGACTTTCTGCCTGGGTGCGCTTCATGAAGCGATTGACCGATACGGGACCCCTGAGATTTTCAACTCAGATCAGGGTAGTCAGTTCACATCTGCGGAATTCACTAATTCTCTTATTTCTAATGGTATCAAGATCAGCATGGACGGAAAAGGTAGATGGGTTGACAATGTCATTATCGAACGGGCATGGAAAAGCGTCAAATATGAAGAAGTCTATCTCAAGGCTTATGAATCTGTAACAGAGGCCAGGGACGGTCTGAAAGCCTATTTTGAGTTTTACAATTATGAGCGCCGTCATCAAGGTCTTGACGGCAGGATCCCATATGAGGTTTACTCGGGTACCATACCCAAACAAAGATCAGTAGCATGAACAAGCGGCTTGCACCTAAAAATCACGTTCAACTGTCCCTATCCGTTAGGCCTGTTCTCCTTCCTGTTCAGCGACAATTACATTTGAGCGTCAACGACAACTACATTTTGTTATCTTGCGGGCAGCGTTCGATTTCCCATGGGGCCAAATGGTGTCCTAAAACTACCCTCTTAGATTGCTCAGAAAAAATCTTCTAATCCGGGAAATTTACCAAGGCCCTTTCTATATAATGACGGTATAGGGGCGAGGGATAGCAATAGGAATGGCCCTCGGGGACAAAATCTTTATAGCATTCTCACGGGCAGAATAGTCGGCTTTCATTATTGTTAAAGATGCGGCCCCAGTCTCAACATTGAGCACTACAGTAGCTTAAGCTTTGACCCAACTCCATGCATCATCAAGCTGGTCAGCCGGGTAAGTCTTTATTTCGGCTGAAACTAGATGAGATGCGATCTTCGTACTCCATTCAGCCCACTTCGGACCGCCTACAACTGCGATCTTCTCGAAATCATTCCTGTGTTTCATCCCGAATTTAGCGTCGTCCCACATGGCGCCCACTTCCCAACCTTGGAAGCCCTCGTCCATGAAGTAGACACACCTGACCTTGCCGTGCTCTTTGATTAGGTTCTCCAGGGCAGGGATAAAGACCTTCTTGTAATCGTCATCAGTAGCTTTACCCGTCAAACGGACTCCGAGAATCTTCCCCTGCGATTTCGGCAGAACTTCGATCATCGTCAGCCTCCTTTTGGTATTAGCCTGATTCTTCTTCGACAACAAGATATCATTGCCCCTGAAGTTAAGTCAAAGATATCCATTTATATATTTGCAATTCACAGTGACATGTATAATCTGCAATGGGTTGGAGCGAAACTATTTTGTTGAAATGCTACAGAAACTGTAGAATCGACATGGACATTTTTTAACCGCCGGGATTACCTTGGTTTTGTCGGCAGGCTTCTCTCCAGGGCCGCTGAGCACTCTCGTCATTTCTCATTCACTACGTTATGGAACGCGATAACTCGAACACTTGTATAGTAAAAAGATCGTCCTACATTACTTATATTTCCTGCGAAGAATTTTGCAAGGGAACAGCATGTAGCACACGAGTTCTCTCTCGAACATAAAACTGCATGATAACGCGAGCAAGAAAGCATCATAAGCGGCCCCCGGTTCACTTTATTCTTGTTTACAAGTAGTTTCGACATGTTATAAGATTGATAGGCGTATATACGCATATGGAACGCCAGACTATCGCATTCCCCTATGTTTAGGAGATTCTAATGAAATTCACGGACCTCAGATTAAAGACCAAAATCGCAGCAACAGCAATGGTCCCAATTTTTCTTTTTCTGATACTTGCGACGGTAGGTCTCCTGTGCCTTAACGAACTGATGAACATCGTAAATAGTGTTGAAAATGCACACAGAACTGTTTTTGCGGTAATGAAGGCACAAAACACCTCTAGGGATATGCGAGCAACATTGGAATCTTATCTGTTAACAAGGAAAGACGCTTCTCTAGATGAGATCAAACAGTTGGAGAAGGAATACTCTGGCGCCTTTGATCTTCTAAAAGCAGCGGTGTCGAATCCCAGCCGAAAAGCCATTTTGTATGACGCTCAGGACGCGATGGAGCGTTGGAGAAAAGAAGTTTTAGAACCTTCAGTTCGCTCGCGTCGGTTGGTAGACAAAGACATTGACTGGGATAGGTTCCAACAAAATATGGCGAATATTCTGGCAAAGGAAAATGAAACCTTGTCGGAACGCAAGGCCGCTGTTCAACATTTTGCGTCTGTAATTTATAAAATAGTTATTTTCGGAGCCCTGTTGGTTGTTGTTTTAGCTCTGCCTCTCGCCTTTGTCGTGCCCAGGTCAATCACCAAACCTCTAGCCGAAGGCGCTAGAACGCTGGCATCCTCGGCCGCTCAGATCTCATCAAGTGTCTCCCAAATGGCCGCGAGTACCACAGAAACGTCATCAAGCATTACCGAAACAGTCAGCACAGTTGAAGAATTGCTACAAACTGCTAGGCTGACATCGGAAAAAGCCAGGAACGTGGCTCAAAGCGCGCATTTTGCGGTTCAGACCTCTCAGGAAGGCGAGAATGCTATAGAAGAAACGATAAACAAAATATCTACAATCCGTATTGAAATGGAGTCCATTGGAGAAACGGTTCAGAGACTCAACGAGCAGAGCCTAGCAATTGAAGACATAATTGACTCCGTGAGAGACCTCGCCGACCAGTCCAGACTTCTCTCCGTGAACGCATCCATCGAAGCGGCTAAAGCTGGGGAACAGGGGAAGGGCTTCTCCGTTGTGGCTGGAGAGATAAAGAGTTTGGCGGATAGATCAAGAGAAGCGACTGAACAAGTGAAGAGCATTCTTGAAGATACCAGAAAATGGATCGGCGCCGTGGTAATGGCTACAGAACAGGGCAACAAAGCGGTTGCCGCTGGAGTAAAACAGTCCAAATTGGCAGGTGAATCAATACGGTCTCTTGGAAAGAGCGTTATGGAATCAGCAGACGCTGCGACGATTATTCATTCTTCCAACGAACAACAGACAGTTGGCGTAGATCAGATTTCAAATGCAATCGCGTATATAGACCAAGCTATGAGACAAAACGTTACAGGAATAAATCAACTTGAGGATGCAGCTCGCCAAATTTCGGATTTGGGCATTTCCCTAAGGGAATTGATTGAACGCCAAAAGACTTAGAATAATAAAGAATTCTTAGTGAACAGGGGTATTGACCCGAATCAGTTCTAGCGCACCTTTTTGATCGCGATTGACTGCTTTTTCCGAAATCGTCTGACGCCTAACCAAATTCCAAGGGCTGCAACTCCAAGCAAACCGACAACTATGTCAAGTTCATGGGAATACTGTTGGACAAGTGTCCAGTTCTGCCGAAGCTTGTAACCGCAGTAAAGGAGAAAGGTGTTCCAAATTGTTGCGCCCACTAGTAAAAATAGAGAAACGCCACACATTCATACGTCCCAAACCAGCGGGCGTTGAAATCAGGTGACGATCTACGGTAATGAATCGACTAACCAGTATCGTCCATGAGCCGTTTTTTGCAAACCATCGCTCAGTCCATCCAAGATGTTCATGGTTCGAAAAGAGATAACGTCCAGCTTTCAATACAATAGGTTGTCCTCCCCACAAACCCAGGTAATATGAGATCAATGAACCCACTAGAGAGCCAATAGAGGTAAAAACGATTGCATAGGTATTGAGAACTTTCAGTCATGGCCCAACTGCGAGATTCAAAAACCGCTTTTGGATTAATCTCTATGATCGGGGCTGCAGTCTTATTCTACCTGGCGTATGAGAGTTTCAAAGTCGATAAGATTCAAACAGAAATGGTAGGAGCCGCTGACTGCCGTTCCGTGTTGAAGGGGACACTTGTCAACTTTCTCAGTCCAAATCCCTATCTTTTCTGGTTGACTAGCGGAGGTCCGAAGGTCGTAGAGGCATGGATGGACAGCCCCTTGGCGGTGTGGTTGAGTTTTTTGTCGGATTCTACGTGTGCCTGGTCGGTAGTAAGGTAATCATGGCCATTGTCGCCGCCTGTTCAAAATACTTACTCGCAGGTAAAGTCTATCGCTACGTGATGCGCATACTTGGCGTGGCGCTGATCATTCTGGCGTTCGTTTTGCCGAAGGAAGGACTGGTGTTCTTTTCTGTGCTCAAACCTTAACTTTACTCACCGGCAGTTTGATAGGGACTAGGGAGGAGGCTGAAATAGCCCGAAAGACCTAAGCTTTGAATTATGGTTGACCTAAGATTAGGATTATTAAAACATTGGACGTCCGATACGCTGTCAAAGTATTGGAAACAAAAAGATCGCACAGGAGGACACCCCACAAGAAGAGTTACCCCATTTGTATTAGAGGATCAAGACCTTGGAAGGCGGATAGATGAATTCATGACTCGGTTCAAGATTTGCACGTTTCTAAACCGAGCCGGTATCGAAATGAGTTCACGAAACAGTGCATAATCTTTAGATATCTCTTTACAGTCCCCATTTGTCATAGTATTATTATTCATGATTAAAAAAACATTTCTTTTGGTTGGCTCAAGGTGCCTTAACACCTAGAGCCGTTGATTTCTGAGGCTTCTAACAAGAAGCGCATGTTTAACTACAATTAATCTATCTGTCGTTCAATAAAATGAACCGACGTACATTTTTGAATGTGAAGTCCTGTGAACTCAGGATTTCCCATTCATCCCGAATCTTTCTCAAATAATTAACAGTATTGCAAAAGTCGTTCAATTATGGGAATGCCTACAACTCGTCGGCCTTTCAAAAGCGATTTTTGCCAGCTGACCGTAGCTAACTAAGCCAGAATACGCGTCATTCGTAGAGAACTGTAGAAAAAACCATACTTTGAGGGGTTCAATCGTGGAAGTTATTCACTACGCATTGCGTAGCGAATCTCACTGGGATCTTAAAGCTTAAAAGGATGGAAGAACTGCCTGAATTGCCGCAGGTTTTTTCAGTAAATCCCCTCCTATGAAAATGTTCGCAGAGCCGGTGAATTTATGCAATAAATATTTAAGGCTGATTGGAGACAATCCGAATGAAATCGGATATCTTTGGAATCGCTGGCGCCCAAATCTTATGGCCACGGCAGATACGCTCAACAGGATGGCTATCGGCTTTCTAGGTATTCATCAGAAACTGCCTCCGATCCCGATTTGTTTGAATTTATACAGAGTGTGCAATTTCTCAGGATTAAGGAACCCCCACAGTAAAGTCAATAGATGGAAAATACGATTACAATCTCGACTTTACCTTTGAATCAGAAATCGATGGCATAGTGTACGTTAGGGAGATGAAGCGCTGGTTCAAAGCAGTTTTGCTGTTGGCTCCGGCGTTAACAAATAAGGATTTAGAAACTAGACCTCAAATCGATACGAATCGAGAAATAGAATGGGGAACACTTACAGGACACCAATTACAGTCAGATTTAGAGACTTAGATGCCATGGGCCATGTAAATAACGCTGTGTTCTTTACTTATTTTGAAATAGGAAGGGAGGCCTTTCGTTTCGACAACATTACCGGTCACGTTGATAAATCCCGGTCTTCTTTCATTTTGGCCCATATCAGTTGCAATTTCATCAGACCTATCTCTTTCGGAACCCAATTGACACTAACTTTGGCCGTGACGAAGATCGGCAGGAAAAGCTTCGACTATCTTTACATATTAAGCGACTCTACTGATGAATCCATTGAATATGCCCGAGGTGATTCGGTCCAGGTATGTTATGATTATTCTCAAAACAAATCTATCGAGCTTACTCCCGAATTTAGAGAAATACTGATCAGATTCTCTTTGCGGTGAACAGAACTTTCAACGTCCTCTTTCATTTCTGCTGATTTCTCCGATACTCCTGAACTGTGAAAATATCCCTAGATGTAATGTTTCAAGAGGTTCCAGACGGAAAGGTCGTCTGTTTCTTGCTGGCTAGTAGCCAACCTTATCTCAAATAATTGTATTAAAACTTAATAATAATAGTTCATTAATTCATAATACTACAATATAGTCTATAATTATGATATAATATTTTATAACCTATAAAGATATGTTTTTAAAACTGATCTTCGCAAATATTAAAGCTTTTACCATCTACTGAGGATTCAACTAAAACTATGATTTCAAAGGCTTCAAAAAAGCTATGGGCTGAAGACGTAGGTCTAGCGGGATTGCTTGTTGTACTTTTGCTTGAGACCTTTGTAATTTATCCTTTCATTGATTCTGATTTTGGCGGATTTGCAATACATCTGGTTTTTATAGGAGTGCTGATAACCGGGGTGATGGCGGTCAGCCAAACTCCACACTGGGCAAGAGTCGTAGCTATAATAGCTGCGCTTGGTTTGGGTTTCCATTTCTGGGGATACGCATACCCAAGTTCAAGAGCTTTGTTCATGACCCTCGGCTTCAGGACTGTACTGTGCGCCACGCTAATAGCCGTAATTTTAATGCATGTCTTCAAGAATGGGCCTATAACCTACCGGCGAATTGCCGGCTCAATTGCCGCTTACATGTTGACAGCCGTTTTATTCGGTTACCTCTATCTCATAGTCAGCATAATCAACCCGGAAGCCTTCAACATAGATGCCCCAAAGTTCAGCGGAGATGTACACACGCTCATGGGTAAATTCACCTATTTCAGTTATACGACCATGACAAGCGTGGGTTATGGAGACATACTTCCATTGAGTCCATCAGCACGAGCGCTATCAATGCTTCAAGCCTTGATAGGACAGCTATTCCCCGCAATACTGTTAGCCAGGTTGGTGTCTTTGGAAATCGAGTACAATCAAATACGACGTAAAACTAAAGAAACTTAAGAATCGTAGATGGTCTAATGCCCCTGGGTCTCTTCAACAAAATGTTTTCCTTGCGGACAAAGGGGCGCATTGTTCACCTATGTAGGCTAAAGTGGCCCAATTGGGAAACCTCGTAGAAACATGTCCCCTTCCTAAAATACCACCCAACTTCCCAAAGAACCCAAATATCACAATTTGCATCATGAGAACCAATCGGAGAATATTTCTTCAATATTCAGAAACTGTTCGCTGTTAGCGGATTTGATTCGGGACTTTTCCCATATTTTCTTGGGAGGCTCTTGAAGAAAATTACCGGCACAAAAGTAAAAAATGTAAAAAAGGAAGCAGACGTCCTTGGCGGTGACCCCGGGTCGCTGCAATCGAACTATACGAGCGCAAGGGATGAAAATACGTTGCCCGAGTTCCGTTTCTTTCTCTTTGGCTCAAAAACCTGAGCAAGTGATGTCTGGCGGCGCTGCGCGAGCGGCGACAGCCGTGGAGTTCCCGGTATCGCAAAACATTGCCGCTGTAATTATGACACTAAAACCCGGCGGTCTTCGCGAGCTTCATTTGCACGCGAATGCTGCTGAATAGGCTTATATAATCGACGGCAATTTTCGGGTAACCATCGTCGATACTCAATGCAGCATAGAAATAGCCGACTTTGGTCCCGGAGACATCTGGTGATTCCCTCGCGACCATACCCATTCGATTCAAGGCCTTGGGCCGGGTAAGGTAAAGTTTCTGCTCGTGTTTGACAACGGTTATTTTTCTGAATTCGCAACATTCAGCTTCTCGGACTTGCTCGCCCAGACCCCGAGGGAAATTGTGGCAAAGAGCCTCAATGTCCCTGTTTCGGATTTGATAAATCTTCCCAAGGATGAGGTTTACATTGCACAGGGTCCACCCCCACCGTCGCTCCCGGTGAATCCGATCTCAGGGCCTGGAGACGAACTTCAACTTGCCGAAGGCCATCATAGGCAAGCTGCCCAAGAAACAGGAATTCATCACCTCGGGAGGCAGAAGCCGGCTATACAACGTTTGCTTCTGGAGCCATGGGGTAACTGGAGAAATCCGGATACCCCAAAAAAGAAAAACCCCAGCGGGGGGATGCCAGGGCTAAGGGTCCTATCCTGTAGGGAGAATCCCCTATGGGTTAGTTGACTATCAGGAGCGGCCACACATGTCAATGCAAAGCAAAGAATATTTATCAGGTCATAACTTCCGGACAGCAATTCAGCAAAATAGGATTTACTTTACTGAATCTTTCAGGGCTTTTGCCCCAGTAAACTTAGGAGCCTTCTTCGCAGGGATCTTGATTTTCTTTTTGGTTTGAGGATTCAAGCCTGTTCGGGCTTTTCTCGTCACAACGGAGAATTTGCCGAAGCCAGGGACGGAGATTTCCCCGCCCGCGACCAATACGTCGGAAATGGATGAGAAAACAAGATCAATGGTATCTGAAGCCAGCTTTTTGGTTATCTTGCCCTTCTCCGCAAGTTTGTCCACGAATTCAGCCTTTGTCATGTCCATACCTCCCTTGATAAAAACGCTTATGTAACTTCAACAATATTAGTTTTGGCTTTATAAGGCAAGGGTGTAGCGGGTGTCAAGAGGATATCTCGATTACAATTGAACCGTGGCCGATTTCTTTTACAAATGGAGTTTTGTATCGAATTTTGCGTCGTTGAGACCATCCAGTTTCATGAGCCTACGCTCCTGTTCTTTGAGTGATTCTTCCAGTAGACTGAGTCGGTTCCTCAAATATACGATAGCCGTCCCCACGAATCCCACAAACAACAGGCAAACAATAAAAATGTTGTCGATTTTGTCCGCGAACAGAGCGGCTAAGAGCGGAGCCAACAACACATAAGTAAAGATGACCGACTTTAGTTCGTCTAGCTGTTGGCTGGGAAGTTCTTTCATGACCAAAACATCAGAGGGCTTTAAATTTGGTTTTACAGTATTGATATCTTCCTGTTCAGCCACTCGCTCAACTTTTTGCGACTCTTCCGCATCCATTTGATTGAGAATTTTCTCTGCATCCTCCATGTCCTCAGGCTTGACAAGGAGTCGAACGCCCGTGGAAATCTGTAGCGAAGGATAAGCGCCTCCACAGTCATTCTTTTGAATGTAGGCTTCTATGCCTTCAAATCCGAGGCGTGAATTGGCGACGCTTGCTAACGCTTCGTTGGCATATGTCCTAAGGACTACAGCCCTGTCGAGATTCATGGTTTGCTCACCCTGTCTGAAGCAAATCATCTTTACGCTGATGAAAGCGCGCATTTCTAATTATCTATACGTATCTCACCGATCGATCTCCGGTCAAGCGCAATTGTCCCCACGGTCCCCCGTGCGCTCGAATATTGATTCTTTGAATCCCACATATTTTTGTTTACTCCAGCGCCTACCTAAATAAATTCATAACATCTGTCCTTGTTTGACGCACGTGAAAGTATAACAACCAGCATAAAACATTGTGCTAGATTTATTAAAAGAGGATGTGAATGAGCCTGATGCGATAAACGCGAAATCATGATATTTAATCCGAGAATCCGGTTCGTCGTTATTCCGGTAGGTCCCGAGGAGCCAAGATGTTATTCAGTGCAGTCGTAATTACTCCTTTTTGTCGCCAATTTAATCGTCTTTTCAGCAGACGCTTTCGCATTTCAGGCCAAACTCACCGGAGATCTTAACTGGGATACGATCGAGGTCTGAAGGCCAAAACTCCAATTCGTATAAGGCTTTACGGGATCGACTGCCCGAAACGCAATCAGGATTTCGGGACAAAGCCCAGGCAGTTTACTTCGGCAAGGTTTTCGGAAAAACCGTTGAAGTTGTCCCGGTCAATGAGGACAGTTACGAGAGAAATATAGCCAAATTTACACTGACGGCAAATATCTCAACCAGATGATCGTCGCTGAAGGACTCGCCTGGTGGTATAAATGGTTCGCCCCTAAGGATTTATCTTAAGGAAGCATCTTCCGGAAGGCATGTTGAAGTTCAGCCTTCCGGAAGATGCGGACCAAGTGAAGGCACGCCGGCATTGAGAAGAAATTCAGAAGAGATGATCAAAATCGTAAAAATGGCAGCGGAGATCATAATGGAATTCGAACTTGGTAAATCGTATGAAGAACTGGAAATCGGAGAGAAGTCTTCTTTCTCCAAAACAATATCAGAGACGGACGTGTATCTCTTTGCAGGAATCAGTGGTGATTTTAACCCCTTGCACGTCAATGAACAATATGCCAAAACAACGCCTTTTGGAGCTCGTGTAGCTCACGGCCCTTTGACCCAGTCTTTGGCTGCTCCGCTCCTGGGTATGCAGCTTCCGGGGCTTGGGGCAATCGCAGTAGAAATTTCGACTCGATTTAGGGCTCCGGTTTATATTGGCGACACCATCACAGTTACCGCAGAATTGGTCGAGAAGATTCCAACAAAAAGATGGGTCCGAATTGCCCTCACTTGGCAAAATCAAAAAGCTGACGTAGTAGCGGAAGGGTCAGCCATTGTATCTCCACCACGAAAGGAGTCCTGATAGATGACGGCCATTATTGAACTAGACCCAGAAAAAGATACTGAGCAACCATTCATGTAAACGGCGGCGTTATCAACTGGCGTGCTTTCATTTACACGTGACTGTCAAGTGGCCAAAACCTTTGATCATGAACACGCCATTGCCAAAGGTTCGCTATTTGTCTTTGGAATTCATGTCGACGTTACAAGTAACGCCGAACCCGGACAAGCCTGTTTCAAAGCACCCATTACACGAGACGCATGTGGCCTTTTCCAGATTTCCACTTTTCCATCGATTGATGAGATGAGGCTCCCGGATCAATGGTCTACATAGCGCCACATAATCGGCGAAACCTTCGGATAGAACTCGCGAAATCACCTTAGGAGACCTAATCCCACCCACAGTAACTATCGGAACCTTGACTGTTTTCTTGAAACTGAGGGCCAATTCCGATAAGTAGGCTTCATCTTCTTCATTTAAGATCTTCGGCCTGGATGGGACCATGCCACTAGATATACCACGACTGCCGGCGCTAACTTCTATGCAATCGATTCCATCATCCTGGAGCCTGCGGGCAACATACAAAGATTCTTCCTGGACAAGTCCACCATCATAATAGTCAGCGCCACTCAATTTGATGAATACGGGGTAGTCTCGGCCAACCGTTCCCCTTACACCTTCCAGAACCTGACCCAAGAATTGGTAGCGCTTTGATATGTCTCCGCCGTATTTATCTGACCGCCTGTTCGTAAAACCCGAAAGGAACTGATTAATCGATGTACCCGTGGGCAGCGTGAAGCTGAATGCCATCGAATCCTGCGTTCTTGACCCGGGAGGCGGCTGACGCAAAGGCGTCAACAAGGATAGCAATCTCTTGCCTTGTCATCTCTTTAGGGACCCTGCCCGTTACAGGTTCCGGAACCGCCGAAGGCCCCCAAACCTCCCCCTCTTGCGGGAACAGTTCTGGATTTGCCTTGCTACCTGTGTGCGCCAGTTGCGCCATGACCTTACCACCCTCTGCATGAATGACATCACTGATTCGCATCAACCCTTGCAACATGTTGTCGCTATAGTTCCCCATTTGATACGGCATTGCGACTGAGTTAGTCATCACATATTGAAAACCGGTGACGATAAGACCAATCCCCCCCGCCGCTAGTCTGGCATAAAACTCTATCGCTCGATCAGTCACATAACCTTCCCGATCGCATACAGCGGACCATGTGGCGCTGCGAATGGAGCGATTATCAAGTTCCAGGACCCCGATGGAGGTTTTTTCAAAGAGTTCCGACATGTGGCTATCCCCTAAGTAGACGTGGGACAAGAAAACGGGATCTATCGCATCCCAATATAATAATTCTATTCCCAATCGCTATCGCCGATCGGCCGCGCTCCCGGCGGCTTCGATGAGCCGCTTTTCGTCTTCCGGCGTTAGCTTCGGCTCATCAACAGCGATGGTGAGCCTATCAATCTTGCCCGTAAATTTGAAGGGTACCTGGTAGTCCCGGTCGTCCACCGGCGTTCCGGTGTCCTCTCCAACGTCGAAGGTGTCGTCCCACTGAAGAATGAGCGGTATGGTGCGCTCCATCTTCTCCGTGGCTACGACCTTGCCGTCGACCTTCAGCACGCCAACGCCTCCGCAACCGATACCACTGGTGTTATTGAAAGCCAGAGTGGCCAGGCCCAAGCCAGCGTAATTGAAGTCGAACTCGATGGAGTGTTTGCCGGGGGAAAGAGAGTCCTTTCCCTCCCATCGAATCCGCTTGAGATTGAGCAGGTTCCAAACGAAAACCGGCTTGTTGTTCAGCAGATAGAGACCATACCCACCGAATCGGCCGCCGTTCGTATTGATCATGCCATCGGCTCCACCCTGGGGAATTTTGACATCGGCGGTGATCGTGTATGAGGCGTTGAGCAGGTTGGGAGCGCCCCCATGTGGGATGCCGGTCACCGTCTCGCCGGAATACGTAAATATCTTCCGACCATCTGTGGGGCTAGGACGCGGAGCATCCAACCGTGTAAATACCGCCGCATCCAGTGGTAGGACATTATGCTTAGCCATTTCCACCCAGAGCAGTTCCTGCATTTCCTTCAGTTTGGCGGGGTTGGAAGCGGCCACATCGTCGCTCTGCGTCCAGTCCTTGCTCGTGTCATACAGCTCCCATTTGAATCCATTTGCGGGATCCTGAATTGCTGTTCCCAGCAACTGCCAGGGCGGTCGAATCGGGACAGTGCTCAGCATCCAACCATCCTGATACAGCCCCCGCACGCCCATTATCTCGAAGTACTGGCTCCTGTGGGTAGTCGGCGCATTCGCGTTGTCTTTGTCAAATGTGTAGGCCATGCTCACGCCCTCGATCGGCTTCTGCGCGACACCGTCAACCATGCCGGGCGCAGTAATGCCGGTGACCTCGAGGATTGTAGGCAAAACGTCAATCACGTGGTGGAACTGCCAGCGGAGCCCCCCCTTTTCCTTGATGACCTTCGGCCACGAGATTGCCATGCCCTGGCGAGTGCCGCCGAAATAGGCTGGAATCTGCTTGACCCATTTGAAGGGTGTATCGAAAGCCCAAGCCCATGGAACCGCGTGATGAGGAAAGGTCTGGTCAGTGCCCCAGGCGTCGTACCACTTCATCTGCTCGGCAACCGGCAGTTCGACCCCGTTGAATTGCATCACTTCGTTGGGTGTGCCGTTTGGTGATCCTTCTGCGCTATGGCCATTATCGCCGCTGATGTATATGATCAGCGTGTTATCGAGTTTACCAATGTCCTCGATGGCCTGGATCACGCGACCGATCTCGTGGTCGGTATACGCCAGGTAGGCCGCATATACCTCGGCCTGTCGGACAAAGAGCTTCCTCTCTTCGGCTGTTAACGAGTCCCATTGCCTAACCAACTCATCCGGCCAGGGAGTCAATTTGGAGTCCTGTGGGACCACCCCGAGCTTCTTCTGGTTGGCGAAGATCTGATCGCGTAGAGTGTTCCAGCCATTGTCAAACAAATGCATGTCACTAATCTTCTTGATCCACTCCGGCGTCGGGTGGTGTGGAGCATGTGTGCCCCCAGGAGCGTAGTGGACGAAGAACGGCATCGAGGGATTAATGTCGTTCAACTGCTTCATCCAGTGAATGGCGTCATCAGCCATGGCAGTGGTCAGGTTCCATCCGGGATTGCCGACGTACGGATATATAGCCGTAGTGTTGCGGAACAGGTTTGGCTGCCATTGGCTGGCGTCACCGCCGACGAAGCCATAAAAGTAATCGAAACCCATGCCAATCGGCCATTGATTGAACGGACCGGCCTGACTCGCGCACCAGTCCGGAACGTTATGATTTTTGCCGAACCACGACGTGCGGTAGCCATTGTCCAAAAGAATCCGGCCAATACTCGCGCTGTCCTTGCCGATGACGCTGTTGTATCCTGGGAAGCCCGTAGACATTTCGGAGACCACGCCGAAGCCCACCGAGTGGTGATTACGGCCAGTGAGTAGCGCCGCTCGCGTGGGAGAACACAGCGCAGTGGAATGGAAGTTGGTGTAGCGCAGCCCGGCGTTGGCTATCCGGTCAAGCGACGGAGTCGGGATGACCCCTCCAAAAGTGCTTGGAGCGCCAAAACCTACATCGTCCGTTATGATCAGGAGCACATTGGGGGCCCCATTGGGTGGCGCCACACTGGGCGGCCACCACGGCTTGGATTGGGCGGCGTTTAGGTTGATCTGACCGCCAAACTTCGGTGAAAGGGATGGGAGATATTTCCCGTCAATAGTTGTGGTCGATGACGGTGAACCGGGGACACCGGTGCTATGCTGGGCGCTACTAGAACCGGCGGCGAAGGTGATGAATGTCGCCAATGCTGCGAAAAGCAGTAGCTGAATCCGAGTTCTCATTTGTGTCTCCTTGGTGATCTATTTAAGCCAAAATCGATAGTCCTTCCCCGCATCCCCTTATACAGTCTTCCAAAACAAGGTATTTGTTCACTGTCATCTGAGGAGTTCTACTAATATCTTTGTCCTTTCAGTCTAAAGCCTTACAATATAATGTTTCAGCTCGATTTGGACAGAATTCGAGACAGAAAATTGTTGGCCACCAAAAAGCATTCTGATTGAGTGACTCACTTAATAGTCAAAAACTGCGACTTTTTACTTAAATTGTCTGATGCGGCACACAGGAGACTCATTTAGATCAAGCAAAATCTAGCCCGATTTATAGCCTAACGACACTAATTAGCCGATTGTGATCCTACCTTAATCTCTCTCCCTGTAGTTTTTCGATAAAACAATTCTGCTACAAGACACAAAGGTATGAGAGCAATCATGGTTATGAAGGCCGGCTTCGAATTCTGGTAGATGTAGACTCCTAAAAATACAAACATGAACAGACATGCGGCAATAGCACAAAAGATAATAACCTTTTTTCCTCCCGTCTCCGAAGTTAGCCGAAGATGAGCGGCGTTTACGCAGGCATAAATTAACAAAAAAGCGCCGCTGCCCATCATTGCCACACCCGAAAGATCGAAAAACAGGATGAATAGGATTACAGCGCAAGAGGTAATTACCAATCCACCTGTGCCCCCCTGCCAAATCAATCGAGAAAACACTCTCGGGAGTTCCCCGTCTTTAGCAATCATGTAACTGACGTTCGCTGCTCCAAAAAGCGTAGCGTTGATGGCCGAGGCTGTTGAAAATAGGGCTCCCACGGCAATAAGCTTGAACCCGAAGTTACCAAGGAAAGGTTTCGCAGCTTCCGCCAATGCGTAATCTTTAGCCGCCACTATGGCCTTGACATCAAGATTCCCAATGACTGCCACTGACACGGCCAAATAAATTAGAATGACACTTAGGACACTCAAATAGAGGGCCTTTGGTAGGAGCTTCTTCGGATCAGCCATATCACCCGCAGCGTTTGCCACTAGACCAAAACCTTCATATCCGATGAAAAGAACACCGGCCCCAAATATGATCCCTGAACCTGAAGGCCAGTGAATGGGAGACAAATAACCAGGGTGAATGAAGAACAGACCCGCCCCTGCGAACAATAGCAGAATACACAATTTTATGGCCACTATTGCTGTTTCAGACTTTCCAACCACTCCCGCTCCGATGAAATTTATGCCGGTGAATAGTATGACTATCCCAACGCCTATAGCCTTTGGCAGCCATTCGACGGAATGATGAGCGAAGAAAGTTCCGGCGTACCCTGCAAACGCCTGAGCATATAGCGCCAGGGCAATCACGTAACCAACCCACATGTAAAGATTAATCCCACCGCTTAGGACGCCATCCCCGAATCCCTGGACGAGGAATTCGACCGATCCTCCTGCAGAAGGGTAGCGAGCGCCCAGTTTGGCGTATGAATAGGTCGAAGGCAGGACTACCAATCCTCCGATTGCAAAGGACAACCACATTGCAGATCCAGAAGCCTCTGCTACTACTCCAAGAATCGAGAAAATGCCGGCGCCGACCATTCCGCCGATTCCGATGGCCATAGCTGCGAAAAGTCCTATTGTGGCTCGATTAGTAGAAGCTTTTTCATTGCCAGCGATTGCTGTGGAGCCCGGAGCGATCATTTCATCCTCACTTCTTCCTCATCACTTGACGAGGTTTAAATTTCATTTGAATCGGAGAGGCAGAATTCGAAGCAAACTCATATTATCATAGCTCAGCTTGGAAGAACCGTATCATGCTTAATGGGAACACTGCAACGAAAGCCTATTATCCAGTTCGAGGAATGCTGCGAGATTGTTGTGACCATAAAGGAGAGGCGGATCGTATCCATTCTGGAGTCGGTTGAACATGAATAGGCTACGTTTCCATTCACCAAAATAGTTTCAAAAAGCCCATGCTGAAGGTTTGAGTATTGGCGGGATCATTGATGGGTTGACCTGAAAAAGAATATTTAATAGACATGATTGGCCGTTCGGAATTGATGCCTATTGCGAGGTAAGGACTTAAATTGAAAAATATTGAGAATCCATACACAAACTCCAAATGTTTCTTCTGCAGTCCGAATAATCCGGTCGAGCTTAAACTGACATTCCAGGAAACTGAAACCGAACCGAACGAATTGGTCGGTATGTGGTTCCCACCCTCAACCCACAGGAGTTTTGGAAGGATCCTGCATGGCGGAATCCAGAGTGGTCTTTTTGACGAGATAATGGGTTGGGCTACCCTGCACATTACAAAGAAAGTCGCAGTGACTTCAAGGTTACAGGTAGAATTTTTGAAACCGCTTTATGTTGAACAGCAAATCGAGGTCCGAGGCCGTATCGAGTCAACAAATGGGTCCAGAATCAATCTCGCCTCAGAAATTAGTAACAGCAACAATGAAATTTGTTCGAGAGCCACTGGAACATGGGTTTTAATGGACCCAAGAAATTCAGACTCGCAGTTCAAGAATAGGTGTAGTGCCAGTTAGGAAATATTGAGTAGATATTGACGATTAGAGCGCCAACAATAATCCATCCAACTCTCAAACGACTTGGCCGTTGATCGTAATGAAATGGCTGATAGGAGTCGCTGCGCCTCTTCTATTTTTTTGGAACGTGTGTCCCCGTTTGACACAGGTGTCATTTAGAATCAACGTAATTGTTAAAATGGCCCCGTGGTAACACTCGCAAACTTTGAGCTGGGAATTGGCGGAGACAGGGATTTTTAGAATTAGACACGATGCTGCCAAGGGAATTGATAGAGATCTAACTCCACACGGGGCGCTTTTCCGGTTCAAAGCCCTTAATCATCTGCACAATTTCCCTCAGTGAGTCGGTCACGATCAGTCGATGTGGGAACCCTTTTTCATCGGCCAAGTTCCCGAGCAAGAGCACACGGGAAGTCCGTTTTCGAGACTATTTCATTGATTTAATAACCTTTTTACCATACTTATCAACTGCGAAAGTTGAGTTAAATTTCAAAATTGTATAGAGTTTGTTATCCTGGAGACTGGAGGAAATAAATGGAACGGGTATTTGTTATTATTGGAGCGCTTTCCGCATTTGTTGCTGTGGCGGCTGGCGCCTACGGTTCCCACGGGTTGAAAGGAAAACTTTCGGCAGATATGCTTACCGTCTTCGAGATCGGTGTTCGATACCAGATGTATCATGCCCTTGCCCTCATCGGAGTAAGTTTTGCAAGCGCACAGTGGCCTGGAAAGTTCGTTACAGCTTCTGGATGGCTTTTTCTGTCCGGAACGATTTTCTTTTCAGGGAGCATTTATCTGCTTTGTCTTACTGGATCGAAGTTTTATGGTCCTATAACTCCTATTGGAGGTGGAATGTTGATGATTGGCTGGCTGTGTCTGGCCATAGGCGCTTTGAAATAGCGTCAGATATTTATATGTATTTTAGGCCTGATTTAGATCGGAAGGCTAAAAATGCAAACAATAACCTACTCCAAAGTAACCAGGCGAATAATTCCGTTCCTTTTCACCTGTTACATATTCTGCTTCATAGACCGGGTAAATATCGGATTTGCAATGCTTTAGATGAACAGTGAACTGGGATTTAGCGAGGCGGTTTAGGGGCTGGCATTTTTTTCATAGGTTATTTTATTTTTGAGATTCCCAGCAATCTGCTGTTGGAGAAAATAGGCCCAAGAATCGGGATTGGTCGGATCATGATTACATGGGGTCTGGTATCCTCCATGACAGCGTTTGAAAGATCGCCGGAATCTTTTTATTTCTGTCGTTTTCTATTGGGGGTTATGGAAGCCGGGTTCTTTCCTGGCATTATACTGCATTTGACTTACTGGTATCCTACAAGCAGAAGGCCCATACGGCAGCTCTTTTCATGACGACCATTCCGTTTTCCGGAATAATTTGAGGGATAATCTCAGGATGGATACTTTATTCTTGTTCAGGAATGAGTGGGTTATCCGGATGGCAGTGGCTTTTGCTACTTGAGGGTGTCCCTGTCGTCTTGTTGGGAATCGTAACATTTTTTTATCTGGATTATGGAATTGATTCTGCTGGACGGCTTACTCAAAAGGAAAAGGATTTTCTGAGAAAAGAAATCGAACTTGACAGACAGGGCAAGTCAAGACACTCCCTTAAAAAGGGACTTTTCGATTTGAGGGCCTGGGCACTGAGCCTGGTATACTTTTGCTTTGTCGTCGGCTGGAATTAATTTCTGGTTGCCACAGATCGCAAGAAACACAGGCGTAGAAAATCCCCTGAACATAGGGCTGGTAACTGCAATACCAAGCTGTTTCGCAATTGTATTTATGGTGATGTGATGATGGGGAGAAGTTCAGATAGAATACAGGAAAGACGCCGACACCTGTTCATTTGCTCCTTGATTGCCAGTGTAGGTTTCATTCTGACCGCAGCTTACGGATGCAACACAATTGTAGGGGTTGTGAGTCTTACGTTGAGCATGGCGGGAGTCATGGGGTTTATGGCAATTTTCCGGGGCTTGCCAACGGCTATTTTGACGGAGAATGCCGTTGCAGGCGGTATAGCACTGATAAATTCGGTGGGCAACCTTGGTGGGTTTGTAAGTCCGTATATGCGGGGACATATACATGAAGTGACGAAAAGTCTGGATTCCGGATTCTATTCCATAGCTTTGCTGCTGTTTGCAGGTGGTGTTTCTGTAATGATTCTAGGTTGGCCAGGCCATTAGGAAGGGCTTAAGATATTCTAGTTTCGAAACTAACTTACTTCATCTCTCCTACCAGAACAGATGGCGCCCAGAAAAAGGGGTGCTCAAAACCTTGATCTCGAAGCCCTTTACGGGCCATTTCAAGAGAAGTGATTTTGTCTCTGCCCTTTTTGAGATTCCTGAAAAAACTCTCGATGAGTAATACTGAAGACTTTTCAGCCACCGACCAAAGACTCATTAGAACCGATTCAGCTCCTGCGTACTGGAACGCTCGCCCCATACTCATTACACCCTCATCTGCGACATCGAAGATGATAGCAGTCTCCCTGGGTCCGAGGGCCGATTGTTCCAGAGAAACAGGTCGAGGATATTTTATTTGTGCGTAAGGACGATAGTTGTTCCACAAAGATTTGGTGAACTCATTCAAATCTGCCTGGGCCCGGTCTATCTCGTTAACGGTGTTTTGCCATTCGGTCTTGTCCGTAGCCCTGTCCAGACTGAGAAGCCTTTTCCTCAAAGAAGCCTGTTTAGACACCAAAATATCCTCTTTAACCAGAACATCTTTGGGAACCCCTGCGAAGTTGTTCAGATATTTGACAGCAAGATTGTCTGCAAACGCTCATGCCTTTATGGTTTCGCTCGGCTCGAAAGTCCTCATAGGTTCGTTCAGTTTCATGCGGACCCTTGTAAGCCCTTTTGCCGGTTCAGACCGATAGAAACCGCCAATTTTGACGTCGTAGAAATTTCTTCTTTCCGATGGCAACAGGCCAGTTCGCAATTCTTCAGTAAGCTTCATCGCCTTTTCGCGATAATCCAGAGCCTCCTGGTGCAGCCCCAAATTTCCCATCAAATCCCCGAGATCCATATAATTGTAGGCCTCACTTGCCTTGGCCCCTATTTCATTTTTAAAGATGAGTGACTGCTCAAGAAGGTCTTTTGCTTTTTGAGCTTCGCCCCACTTGGCGTAAATACTCGCCATATTACTTACCGTAATGGCCTGGCCGTATCTGGCCCCAATCCTGGATGAGATTTCGACGCTTTGTTCAAAACACTCCACAGCTTTGGGGAAGTCGCCCCTGGTCTTGTGAACCAACCCGATATTGTTGAGAGTCATGGACTGTACGGCGAGATCCCCTAACTTTTTCTGAAGGTCTATTGTCCATTTATATGTGGCAAGAGCCTGATTTAGGTTTCCGAGTCTCTGATAGAGAACACTATTCCCCTGGGGCCCTCTAAGCGAAAAGGTGTTTAGACAGATGTCTTCAACAAAAACATCCGTGAATTGTCGCCTTATCTTTCGCATTCCCGAATCAGCGTTCAATCCCCTGCAATAATTGCCAATCGCCATGTATGTTGCGGCAATGCCCTGAGGCGACATATCAAGGCCTAAAGTCTGGCCCAGTTCGGTAAGGACCTGCGCATGCGACATCAAGAATTTTAAAGACTCATCCCGATATCCCATGTCCGTGTAGAGCCTACCGAGGTTCAACAAATCTATCACTTCCCCGTGGGCGTCCTGGTTTCTCCGGGCAATCTCGAGAGACCTGTTGAACATTTCGACGGCCTTTGGGTAATCGCCGGATTCTTTGTAAATTGATCCCAGACCACTTTAGATTGCGCCTTCGGCGTTTTTGTTTCCGCCTTTCTTGACATCAACAAGAGCGAGGTTGAAAAATTCGCTCCCCCTCAAATAGTTGGCCAGATCCTTATTCAGGATACCCAACGCATATAGCGTCTGACTTCTTGACAGGTCATAGCGGAGGTTCTCGGCCAGTTTGAGCTTTTTGGAGTACAAATCTTTTGCCCTGGTGTTGTCTCCGAAAAGCTGAAGGATCCATGCCATCCCATCCATGGCCCTGGATTGCGATTCTAGGGAGTTGGCTTTTTCAAAGTCCTGCCTCGACTGAGCCTTCAAGTCTATCTGAAACGCCTGCTCGTAGAGTGTTACGCCTACGTTTAGATCTTGAGCCCACAGGAGACCAACATTACTAATGGCGATAATGACGGCCAAGATGCAAAATCCGATATGATTTCTAATTGTTGACCTCTTAGTAATAATGCTGGAAATGGAATTCACATACGAGCTTGTCGCTGATTGCCAATATACCACTTCTCAATTCGGTAATCATCTCCGACACGGTGTTAACCCTTGCTGTTTCGTGCTTCCCGCTCTATGAACGCCCTGACTTTACCCCAGGTTGATAATATCACACGGATTCCGCAATCCAAGTATTAGAAGGATGTAACGATGTAAACTTTTTTCGGGCTATCTGGAAACCCGCCAAAATAGGGAGCAGTTGAGTCACAGGCTTTGCAACTGAGGCTTCGGGGCTAGCCTAAACCAACATATTTTTCAATGGACATTCTCGTGATTTTACCAAGGCGCTCATCGAGAATCTCATAAACCTGATTCGCTCGGTTCTTTGTGAAGAACAGAGCCAAACGTGTGCTGGTCAATCCCGGGTTCGCTTCAACTCGATAGTCACCGCATTCTTTTTGTCCATACAGTCCAACTCAACCACATCCGGATTTCCCCATTCCGACGGAAATCCCCCTCCAAACTGGAGCATGATAATGTAAGGAAACGCCTGGTGATACAAAAAGCCACAGAGTCTTCCAGTGTGATGCCCGCTGAGTTCTATGTTATCCCCTTCTTTGTGCCCGGCGGAGCAAGATCCTTTGACTCCTTTTATCGTACCAACCACCCGATATCCGATCCTAGATTCTTCTCCCATGATGCCCCCTTTCTTCAGTTCAAGAATTCTTTTAGTATCCTTGCTCTCAACCAATTTCGAGTACAAAAAATAAGCTGAACTAGCGGAAGAATCAACGCCAATCATTGGCGCCGATTCATCACAATTTTTTCATTTGTCCTTATTTGACACACGTCCGGAATAGAGTAAAAAATCGGCCGTATTTTATCGCCGGGAACACCCCAAAGAGAGTCTATCATGAGTAAGAGAAATGTTACAAATCGTGTGATGGCTATTGTATATTCAGTCATGTCCCGTCGGGGGAAACCAGAGCTGGAAATATGTAACCGCAAGAAACGAGGGGTTAAAGTGAAAGTTATCCTTATCGGTATTATTCTGGCGCTACTACCAGTAGTCAGTTCAGCCTCTTATCGAAGCGTCACCGTTAGGGACCGCTACGGAAATATCGTGGAAACAAAGGACAGATACGGGGATGACACAACAGTCCGTGACCGGTCCGGAAACATCACCCGAACAGAGGAATACGACCGACAGGGTGGGAAAACCATTCGTGACCGAGAAGGAAATATCATTGGGACTGAAGACAGAGATTAAGAAACATGTGATAGAAGATGCGGTTTTAGTAGGATTGCCGTGACAATCGGACCCAGGGGTTGGAGCCTTAAACACATCTGGAAAGTCAGAGCGCTTTATGGAACCAAGAGAGTGCTACATGACTAAAACAGATGGATTGTTGGAAATACTTTCTAAGAAAAATAACGCCAAGTATGTAAATCGATACATTTGCATTTCTTGCTGAGAGACGAAAGAGAGGAACCCCAGATGCGAGGAACTCAAATAACCCGTCAGTGGAAAATTATCCAATTAATGGAGACGAACAAATACGGGATTAGTGGGAACACGATATTGCAAGGGAACTTGATGTTCCACCACGTACCGTCTACTGCGACCTGGATGCTCGTCATGAAGCGACGTTCCCTCTTTACCTGGACAAGGATGGAAAAAATTCGGTCTGGAAGATGCTTGACACATTCAGGAAAGATTTCCCGATTCCGATGACAGTCACGGAGTTGATGGCGCTGCACATGAGCAGCGAAATACTCAGTGTTTTTAAGGGGACCATATTTCACGACAGTATCGAAACACTTTTCCAGAAGGTAAAGGCCGCCCTTTTGCCAGAAAACATCACCTTTCTGGAACACTTTGCGGGCTCACTCAAGATAGATTTTGGGCCTACAAAAAACTTTTCAGGGTTCAACGAAACCATCAAAGAACTCAGTGAAGCCACTACATCAAGAAAACGTGTTGAGATCATGTATCAGTCCGTTTCAACCGGAAAGCTTACAAAACGCAAGGTTGATCCATATCAGGTGTCGGTTATGAATGGGTCCTTCTATCTTATTGCCTTCTGTAATGTGAGAAACGCCATTCGCACGTTCGCCATGGACAGTATAAAAAGTTTTACTCGGTCATTGAGGAATCTTTCGAAATGCCCGAGGACCTTAAGCTGGAAAATTATCTACAGACCGCCTTTGGGGTCATGAGAGACAAACCGGAGAAGGTCACATTCAGGCTCACTCCTGGGGCGGCTCACGTTTCGAGGGAGCGGATATGGCGCCCGACTCAGGAGTTGCGGGAGATTGAAGCTGGCGGGGTAGAGATCTCGGTCGAAGTTCCTATCAACTATGAAATCATCTCCTGGATCATGGGGTTTGGATTCGCTGCTGAAGTAATTAAACCGGAGTCGTTGCGGAAACAAATCATGAAAGAGCATGTAAAAGCCGCAAAGCGATACAACTAAGGCTTTTCGCAAAAACAAATCAAAAACTGAACAAATTTTAAAATATTTCCAGAACGTGTGTCCCCGCTTGACACATATGGGGTGGATAATTTGACCATCATAAGGGAAAAGAGCCCAGAATGATGGCCCATTTGAAGGAAATTTTAAACGAAATCAAGGATGGAGCGAAGCAGAATCACAAGAATATGACGATCTACCGCCTGCTTTCAGCGGATGAGACCCCCGTGGATTTTATTACACTGGACGCTGCGCTAGCGACAGGACCGCTGAGTACCAACCGAAGTCACCGAGGACGGCTCAGTCCCGGAACTCAAAGTAGTCAGCAAATCCGACCAGAAGATCCTGTTTCTATCTCCTCATTATATAAATCCTGCTTCACGTAACTCGTCTTATGTGTTCATCGTCGTTTTGTCTTCTTCGCCATGTCCCTTCTGACCTATCAAATACAGAATCGCCGTCCCAACCAGCCCCGACAGTAGTGACCCTGCCAGAATGGACACTTTGGCCTCATTCAGCAGTTCTGGTTGCTGGGTAAATGACAGTTCCGCAATGAAGAGTGACATGGTAAAGCCGATTCCGCAAAGGACGGCCCCTCCATAAACGTGCTTCATGGTGACTGATTCGGGAAGTGTTGCTATCCCGAGTTTCACGGCCAAATATGTTGAGGAAAATATTCCGACCTGTTTTCCCACGAAGAGGCCTAGCATTATACCGAGGGACTGGTTCGAGGTTGCAGCGTTTGCCAAAAGACCGGAGTTCAGAATTACTCCGGCATTGGCAAGTGCGAAAATCGGCATGATCCCAAATATGACCCATGGGTGCAGTATATACTCCAGTCTCTGTAATGGGGGCTCAATCTGCCTGAACATATTCTCAAGCTGGCGTATTACCATCTGGTTTTCTTCCCGTAAATGGATGAGATAATCTCTGGAGCGTTGGTTTCTGAATTCCTCGATCAACTGTTTGGCGTCATCCGCAAAGCCGTGGGTGTCTCTGGCGGACCTCGCTGGAATTGTCAGCGCTATTATGACTCCTGCAACCGTGGCGTGTACGCCTGAGGCGTAGATAAAAGCCCATAGCACGATACCCACCACGATGTAAGGCGATGGGCTCCTGACTCCAAGGATATTCATTACCACGAGAGCGACTATAACCATGGTGGCCATACTGAGGTAGAAAGGACTTATGGCCTGGCTGTAAAAGACCGCTATTATGACCACGGCCACAAGGTCATCGACTATCGCCAGGCTCACCAGAAAAATTGTCAACGATGAGGGGACACGTGAACTTAGCATTGTCAGAGCACCCAAGACAAAGGCTATGTCAGTGGCCATGGGAACACCCCAACCTGATTCTGAAGCCGTTCCCTTGTTGAAATACCAGTATATCAGCGCGGGAACCAGAACCCCGCCTAGAGCCCCTGCAGCGGGAAGGATCGCCTGCTTTACCGACGCCAGTTCCCCGACTAGAGTTTCCCGCTTGATCTCCAGGCCGACCACAAGAAAGAAACAGGTCATCAACCCTTCGTTTATCCAGAAGTGGACGGATCTAGTGAATATGGCCGAGTCAAACCCCACCGATAGTTTTATATGAAGTATTCTCGAATATAGCTCGAAAAACTGGGAATTTGTTATGACCATGGCCGCAGCGGTCATCAGGACCATCATAATGCCGCCCGCTGCCTCCACGGATATAAAGGTTATAAACGGACGGCCGATCCAATCACCTATATTGTCTCCCGCAAGGAAAAGCCTCTTGTGCAAAAAACCCCACTTCATAGGTCCTCCAGTCTTTAGAGGACCAAGTATACTTGCTGGACAAAGAGTTTTCAAAGAAAAGCGGAACACAATCCCACTATTGGCAAAAATACCAATGAACAAAAGGTGTTAAAAGTTGAATTCCATTAATCCGTTCAGTTAAAATTGATCACCCGACAACATTATATCTCTCGAAAACCTTTTGAGAAAATTGAGCAAATTTTCGGGTTCTATGGTGGCTATGCTGAAAGTCGTAGTTCGTGGAACGAGTTTAGTGGTATAACTACTTGCGGTAACAGAGAGGACATAAAGGAGTAGAATATGATTACCACTTTTGTTCAGTTCAGACTTCCTCAACCTATAACCCTAGACAAGGCTAAGGAAATTTTTACAAGCACAGCCCCAAAATACAGGGAGGTCCAGGGACTGATCCGCAAGTACTATCTTCTTGCCGAGGACGGCCAAACAGTCGGAGGAGCATATCTGTGGCGTTCTCGCGATGAAGCGGAGCAATTCTATACCGATGAATGGAGTAGGTTCATCCGGGAAAAGTATGGAGATGGAGCCGAGCCCTCGTTGCAATATTTCAACAGTCCGGTGATAGTTGACAATTTGACCGGTGACATCTTGCAGGACGACTAATACGCCACAGGTTTTTGGTGCGACCGATCAAGTGGAATACATGGATTTTACGTGTGTATCTCTCGCACGATCACTCAGGAAAGTGGAATTATCATGAAAAAGATCGGAATTATTGTTGTTGGAGTCATTATTATAGTCGCTGTGTCCTTCGGATGGTGGGTCTTGAGTCGCCCTGAACGGGGTACAACCGGCTCGGTCAGTACAAAGTTCCGATGGCTCGGCCCTAATGACAAGATTGTAATAGACAGTTTTGAAGACCCCAAAGTTAAGGGGGTCGTATGCTACATCGCCCGCGCGGAAACTGGAGGTGTCAAGGGCCAATTAGGAGTAGCCGAGGACACGAGTGACGCTAGCATCGCCTGTCGTCAGGTTGGCCCAATCAAAATCGTCGGCGAACTCAAGGATGGCGAGGCCGTTTTCGGGGAACATCGCAGTATTTTATTCAAGAAGCTCCACGTGGTGCGCTTTTTCGACCGCAACCGGAACGTTCTGGTTTACGTGTCGTATAGCGACCGAGTTATCGAGGGCAGCCCTAAGAACAGCGTCAGCGCAGTGCCGATAATGGAGTGGCCTGGGCAACAGAATTAATTAATGTTTCTATCTTATCGCTGAGTCCGGAGTCTTTCCCGTTCAAAATTGTTGGCTGACCTACCCAGACTTGAAAACAAAATCGTTAATAATCGTAACCCACTGAAATCCTGGGCAATCCGAACCGGGTTCAAATCGTTGTCTCCGCATGAGAGGGTGGGCAAGCGGCAATAATATCAGAAACCTTAATCAACTTTCCCGAAATCAAACGCCGTCAACGTCCCTCAAAATAGTTCAAATCTCAACATGCCCGCACAAGCGGGTGAAAAGCAAAAAGGGTGACGACAAACCCACCACATTGATCCCATAAAGGCTATTCCTGTCTCTGCATTCACCCGTATAATTCGGTCCCCAGACTGATAAACAGAGAGTTTCGCACACTTTTTCTTCCAGGACCAACTCGACACTGAGGTAATACGACGATTTCTGACAAGCTCTGGCGTTACAATCGGAGACAGCCGTGATAATATTCACCATCACTAGTGTCCCAACGTTGTAACAAGACATTTGCATAACATATTGATTAGATACTACTAAATCTACTTTATGTCATTAATCGACTTGAAATTTTCCCGGTCAAAAAGCCACTCTTGGAGAAAACTTCCTTGGGGGCTTAGTCGTGTATTCCGGAAAAGTTGTTTTCTCTCAAGTGATGGAGTTTCTTCCTGAGCGACATAGAATCGTGCCTAAGGGCATAGCATGGCAAGCTCTACCACATGGGAATCAGGGGGCCGGTTTCCCGAAATACCCTGGCCAACGCCAACAAGGTCAGAGACTGGCGCATCTATGCGGACCTTGAGCTCTCGCTGATTGCCACGGCCCGCAGGCTCTACAGCAAAGAAGCGTTTCTCGACGATCTGAACGAGACCGTTTACGCTCTGGACGCAACAACTATCGATTTATGCCTGTCCTTGTTCCCTTGGGCCCATTTCAGGAAGACCAAAGGAGCAATCAGGCTCCATACCCTGTTAGATCTACGCGGCAATATCCCATCGTTCATCCACATCTCCAATGGAAAACTCCACGAGCGCTATAATTCACAGAAAAGATCTGAAGGATTGGGAAAGTTGAACGCTATTCTGAGTTCGAACAGTCTCTCCAAGTCACATGTTTGAGCTGTTTGAATGATAGTTAGGTATGTCAATAACTTAAACACATCTGTTACATATTTCTTAATTCAAGTTTCGGTGTCCATTTCTGTCAATATATCTCCAATAAATTGGTTTATTACAATTAGTTATTCTATTAATTTAAACTACTAAGGTAGATAATGTTAATAGTTTACATTATGTAGCAATAACAACATAATTCTATAGTTGGTATAAATTCTATTGTAATCTTTTATATTTACAGTTGACCTATAATATGGTATAGGAATTATCATTAACATATTAGTTTCATTATAGGGCTTGGCATTGTAGTTACCTGTTGGATGTCGGTCTCGTTCCTTGTCCCGACCAGTTTCCCTGTGTGATTAAATAGGAGCAACGACTATGGGGATAGTACGAGTAGTTTGTTCTATTCTGGTGGCATTTGCGCTTGCCGGCGTGGTTTTAGCTCAGCCTGGGCTTACAGGCCCAATTACACATATGGCGCCATCCAGTCCTTTAAGTATGCCTGCCTCTTATGGGGGTTCTTCAGGCCAAAGTATCTCGGTTAATAGCTCAGCGCTCTCCCAGTTCATGCCCTCCATTCCCAACCTTGAGTTGGGTTTTCAGTATTTCTTCGGGAACAGGGTCAGGAGTGGGCAAGCCAGCGTCGACTACCTGCTGCCTGTCAATTTGAGCAGTAACTCCGTCGTGTTTGGGGAGGCCCATGGTAACTGGTGGAACTTTTTGAACAAACCTACCGGTGGGGCCAGCAGCAGGGTTGATTTGTCATTCGGAGGTGGATACCGCAGCGATGCTGGCAGACCAGCTGCTCGTCGGGAGTAAACGGATTCTACGACACATCCACGCCTTTTCAACAGCTGGTATTCTTCGGGTCGGTCGGGCTCGAAATGGCGGCCAATGTAGGAACCAACGACGCTGTTGACCTGAACGCCAACTGGTATGGAAACATATTTTCATCGACAGACATTTTAAACGCCTTCAGGAACAAAGGTGGGAGTTATGATATTGAGGCTGGGTATTCACACGCCCTGTTTGATAACTCCCTGGACCTTCAGGCTCAAGGTCGCTGGATACCAGTTTGACACAGGGTCCAGTGTTTATGGTTTCAAAACAGGCGCAGACCTGACCACCAAAGACGGAATGTTCATGCTCAGGTATGAATATGGCAGCGACCGCATCAACGGCCAGTGGAACAACATCGGCGCTTTCGTTAACATAGGCTTTCAGATGGAGAACATCATCCGCGGAGAAAGCCCGTTCACAGCGCCCGAACCCGTATTCAAAAGTCCTCGTAACCTGAGACGTATGCTCGCCCAGAAAGTTAAACGTGACTGGAATCAGCAGTACGCTCCGGGTAAGGCTGCGCTGGCGGCAGCGGCTGTCAACGGTGGCGGTGGCGGAACGTTGTTTGTGTTAGAGGTTGTTGGCGAACATAGTTTAGAAGCTTGCCAACTGTTTCGAATTTTCCGGCAGTTGACCATACAACTACTGGACCCTGATGCGTATGTTATAGTAACATTTGACTATAACAATACTGGGCAACAGGCCTTGACAATCTATTGCCGTTGGTGGCTAACCGTGGGAGACCAGTTGGCGCTAATATGACAATTCACTGTGGGTGGTCTCGGATGCAGACCGCGATCATTGGCATGAACTAGTGGTAGCCAGTTGATCTTTGACCGGCAACCCAGATCAAGTGATTTTAGTCTGCCAGTGGCAACGTCGATAGTTAAAAACGTTCGGGTTTGCTTCACTTACAAGTAGCGTCATCCTGGAGATTGGCATCCTACAAGGACCAACAGGATATACTGTTTCTGAACCTCGTATTTCATATCTAACATCTCATAACCATCTGGCCCTCAACAGCGCTCCTAATCAGTTGAGGGCATTTTTTTGACATCCGCCAAAAGGCTAAGCCGGGGTACCGGTAATCTGCCCGCTTTTCCTAACAGAATTGTCCCAGACCTTGAGAGAAGTACTGGACTCAGATGGCTGAGCCGAAGGATTTGGCGCTGCAATGTCCGGCGTTACAATCCCAAGCAGTCGTGATAAGATTAACAGGTAACTTTGATTCTATCCGAGGTCGACCATGACTGACCAGAACAGCTCCCCCTCTGAAGAACAAACTTTGGCCATCGGCACGGAGGCAGCCGACCAGACGGATGGCGCCGCTCAATCCGAATTGCAGGAGAGAATCCTGGAATTCGAACGATTCAATCGCCTGGTCATGGCGAGGGAACAGCGGATTCTCGATCTGAAAAAGGAAGCTAATGATTTCGCCGAGGCTGCGGGCGTGCCCATACCTTACGGTTCGGTGGATCGGATCGAAAAAGATCAGGCTCTGGAAAATCTCCTCCAGACCATGAAGGATCGAGACGCCGCTTCTGCGAGGAAGGCTGAAGAATTAAAGGCCGAGGACCTGTTGAATGTCAAGGATTTGCAGACCCTTCTTTCGCACTTCTGCGATGCCGTAGGGGTTGCCTCGGCCATATCAGACCTCAAGGGCAACCTTCTCGCATTCGCAAACTTTCGGCGGGCCTGCACCCAATTCCATCGGGTTGGCGAAGTTTCTTCCCAACGCTGCGCCGAAAGCGACTCGATACTGGGCTCGAGACTTGGGGAAGGACAGGATTTCACCATCTATAAATGCAAAAATGGCCTTACAGACGCTGCTTCGCCACTGATCATAGACGGAAAGCATGTGGCCAATATTCTGATCGGCCAGTTCCACCTGCAGGAACCCGACATGGAGTTTTTCCGTCGCCAGGCTCGGGAACACGGATATGACGAAGAGGATTACCTGGCCGCCATCAGGGAAGTGCCAATGATGTCCGAGGACAGACTGCCCAGCATCCTGGGCTTTCTGTCCGGTTTCGCCAAGATCGTGGGATCGTTGACACTGGACCGGATACGAGCTTCGCAGGCAGCCGAAGACCAAAAAAGGAGAGCCGAGGAACTGCGCCGAAGTCAGGCCGCGGCATTGAGCCTGGCCGAGGACGCTGAACTGGCTCGCAGCGAGATTGCAAGATACAGGGATCATCTGGAACAGTTGGTCAAGGATCGCACCGAGGAACTACGTCATTCTGAAGAGCGTAACCGTTTGATCCTGGAATCGGCCGGCGAAGGTATCATAGGAGTGAACGAACAGTGCAGGATCACCTTTGTCAACCCTGCCGCCTCCCGGATCCTCGGGTACACGGCGGAGGAGTTCCTCGGGCAATGAACTCCATGAACTTATCCATTATGCTCATGAGGATGGAAGTCCATATCTCAACGAAGACTGCCCTATGAGCAAGTCCATTTCAGTAGGGGCAATAAGCCACGTAGATGACGAAGTGCTCTGGAGAAAAGAGGGAAAGAGTTTCCCGGCCGACTATTCAAGCACGCCGATACGTAAGGACGGAAAGGTTATCGGGGCTGTGATAACCTTTGAAGACATCACCGATCGCAAGGAGGCCGAAGAACAGATACGGCGCGCGAAGGAAGTGGCGGAAGAAGCCACCAGAATGAAAAGCGATTTCCTCGCCAACATGAGCCATGAGATCAGGACTCCCATGAATGCGGTGATCGGCATGGCGCACCTGGCCCTTCAGACCGAGCTGACTCCCAAACAGACGGACTATCTGACGAAAATTCAGCGATCTGCGCATTCGCTTCTTGGGATTATAAACGACATCCTGGATTTTTCGAAGATCGAAGCGGGCAAGCTGGAGATGGAGTCGGTGGATTTCAGTCTGGAAGAAGTCCTGGATAATGTGACTACTGTTGTGGCAGTGAAAGTACATGAAAAAGAACTCGAACTCCTTATGGATACAGCCCAGAATGTGCCCTTCGCCCTTGTAGGTGACCCGCTCAGGCTCGGGCAGGTCCTGATCAATCTTTGCAATAACGCCGTGAAATTCACGGACAAGGGGGAGATCGTCATCTCTACCAGGCTTCTGGAAAAAAATGACGACTCGGTAATGCTCCAGTTTTCTGTTCGGGACACTGGTGTCGGTTTGACGGAGGCCCAGAAAGGAAAACTGTTCCAGGCATTCAGCCAGGCGGATATGTCCACCACGAGGAAATACGGGGGCACAGGCCTGGGTCTTACCATATGCAAACGATTGGTAAACATGATGGCCGGGGATATCTGGGTCGAAAGCCAAGCCGGGAAAGGGAGCGACTTCATATTCACGGCAAAATTCGGTTTGGCCAGAAAATTCCTGAGGAAACGCCTGGAGCCATCACTTGATCTTCGAGGGATGCGGGTACTGGTTGTCGACGATAATGCGTCATCAAGGGAAATCCTGCAATCCTTGCTGGAAACCATGAGTTTCGAGGCGACTGTTTCAGCTTCTGCCGAGGAAGGAATCGCTGAGTTGGAGAAAGAGGCGGCTACACGTCCTTATAAACTCGTCCTCATGGACTGGAAGATGCCGGGCATGGACGGGATCAAGGCCATCGAAATGATCAAGAGTCTTCCGAGTCTTCCCGAGAAACCCAAGGTTATCATAGCGACGGCGTATGGTCGTGAAGAGGTCATGCAAAGATCTGAAAAGATTGGCGTCGATGGCTTTCTTCTCAAGCCTGTCGGCCAGTCAGTGCTTTTTGACGCCATCATGGTGGCTTTTGGAAGAGAAGGCGAAGAGAAAAAGCTGGTGCGACGGACCGGACTTGATCGTGACGGCGAGTTGCAAAAAATTCGCGGGGCAAAGGCGCTTCTAGTGGAAGACAACGAGATTAACCAGCAGGTGGCCAGGGAAATACTGGAACAGGCCGGTTTAATCGTTAGCATAGCCTGTAACGGCAAAGAGGCCGTGGAGATGGTCAGGACCGGGAATTTCGATGTTGCGCTCATGGACATTCAGATGCCAGTCATGGGAGGATTCGAGGCCACACGCCTCATTCGAGATGACCTACGTTTTGCTGATTTGCCGATTATTGCCATGACGGCCCACGCCATGGCCGGTGATTATGAGAAAAGTCTGCAAGCCGGCATGAACGATCATATTACCAAGCCCATTGATCCGGATCAGCTCCTGTCTGCGCTGGTAAAGTGGATCAAGCCCGGCGCTCGGGAAACGCCGGTACATGATTCGTCGGTTCAGGACAAAAGCGCAGCGGATGTTTTCCCAGCCGAATTACCCGGGATCTCCATAGCCTCAGGTCTTCATAGAGTGGGTGGAAACAAAAAACTCTATGGAGAGCTTCTGGGCAGATTCAGAAAAGGCCAGGAAACGGCGCTGGACCAAATCAGGGAGGCTCTCCGGTCAGGAGACGTGGAAACCTCAACCAGACTTGCCCATACGGTCAAGGGGGTCTCGGGAAATCTGGGAGCAGACAGCCTTTACCGTGCGGCGGCCGATCTTGAAAACGCTATCAGGAATAACGATGAGAGACTGGATGATCTCATGACTCAGTTCGGTTCGCACCTGAAAGTAGTTATTGACGGAATAAAGGCTTTTGAGGAAAGAGCGGCTGCTCGTCCCGGCCCTGAAAAGCCGGCGGCGGTAGCCCCTGTCGATCGGGAAATGGTTGAGCGTTTACTCAAGGAAATGGCCCAACTCCTTGAAAGTGACCTCATGGAGGCCATGGATCGTCTTGGAGCATTGAAGGAACATCTCGAAAATTCATCGGTCTGTGACGATTTTCATCGGCTGGTAAAGCAGGTCGAGGGTTTCGATACGGACAGCGCAATGAAAAGCCTGGAAGCTATCGCGCAGAAATTGGGCATCGATCTTTAGGAAGGTATGGGCTTATGGAAGTCTCTGGAAAACCGAAAGTTCTAATTGTGGATGATACCCCGGACAACATTCAGGTCCTTGTAGAGGCATTGAAGGATAACTACACCATCGTGGCGGCCATCAACGGAGAAAAAGCCCTGGAACTGGCAGGAGCGGAACCACGGCCGGATCTTATCCTGCTCGACGTAATGATGCCCGGGATGGACGGATACGAGGTATGCCGCAGACTCAAGTCCGACGAACAACTCAGGAATATCCCGGTCATTTTTGTCACGGCAAAGTCACGGGAGGAAGATGAGACATTCGGATTTGAGCTGGAGGCGGTGGACTATATTACCAAACCGTTCAGTATTCCGGTCGTCAAAGCGAGAGTGAAGGCCCATCTTGATCTAAAAAGACTGCGTGACCTTGAGGTGATTCAGCGAGCAAAGCTGGAAACCACTCTGGAGAAGCTCAATGACGAACTGGCCAAGGCGGCGGATTATGTTCGATCCATCTTGCCACAGCCGGTTACGGACGGGCCGTTGAGGGCGGATTGGCGATTTTTTCCCTCTACGGCGCTGGGCGGAGACGCATTGGGGTACCATTGGATCGATGAAAATTCATTTGCGATCTATTTGCTCGACGTGTGCGGACATGGGGTCGGAGCGGCTCTGCTTTCAGTGTCTGTGCTCAACGTTCTCCGTTCCGGACTCTTGCAGAACGCTGATTTTCGCAGGCCTGACCAGGTGCTCGGAGGCCTCAACGCCATGTTTCCCATGGCCGACCACGGCGACATGTATTTCACTATCTGGTACGGGGTGTACAATCGCCTTTCCCGCAAACTGACTTACGCAAGTGGAGGCCATCCACCTGCCCTTCTGATACAGGATGTTCACGGTAAAGGGCCAGAGATTCGGGAACTTATAACGCCTAACGTGTTCATAGGGGCACTCTCCGGCATAGAATTCGAATATCAGGAGATACAGATCGAACCTGAAGCCAGCCTTTTAATTTTTAGCGATGGCGTCTATGAGATTATGAACGAAGATGGCTCCTGGTGGGATCTTGACGGTTTGAAGGCCTACCTTGCGGATTCTTTTGACACCGGCAACTCCATTATGGACGATCTATGGGCCCATGTCAGGCAAATCGGCGACTCGGAAACACTTGAAGACGATTTCTCCTTTCTGGAGTTGAGTATATCCTGAGCAAAGAGACAATAGCGGTTCAATGTACAGGTCTTTTCCAGAAGATGATCATGTGGTAGCGTTCACAGTTATTTCCTTAGTGGGGAGATTCCTGAATTACGTGCTTGCGGACGCTTATTATTAGGAGGCTTGAGGATGGTCAAGGACGCGACAAAATCAAAAGTTCTCATTGTGGATGATACTCCAGACAACATCCAGGTCCTCATGGGAACTTTGAAAGATCAATACGCTATCGTGGCGGCTATCAATGGAGAGAAAGCCCTGAAAATGGCTGTCGCGGAACCGAAGCCGGATCTTATTCTCCTTGATATCATGATGCCCGGGATGGATGGGTTCGAAGTATGCGAGCGCTTGAAATCCGATCCGGAAACCCGGGACATCCCGATCATTTTTCTTTCCGCCCTTGATGATACCGCGAACAAGGTAAAGGGGTTCGCTTCAGGAGCTGTGGATTATATATCGAAGCCTTTTCAGCCGGAAGAGGTTCGAGTGAGGGTCAACACACACCTTACTATGGGCGCTTTAAAAAGAAGTCTCGCGGAAAAAAACGAGGAATTGAGGCTACACAGCCAGGCGCTGGAAGAAAGGGTAAAGCGGCGAACATCGGAGCTGGCATCGCTGAACAGCATATACGAGCGTTTTGTGCCCCGGGAGTTCATCGATTTGCTCGAGAAGAACAGTATTCTCGAAATCAATCTGGGTGATCAGGTTAGCCGGACAATGACGGTTATGTTTGCGGACATCCGGGGATGGACCACCCTGCTGGAAAAGATGACCCCAGCGGAAGCTTTCAGTTTCATCAACGCCTATCTCAGACGAGTGAACCCTGTGATCAAGGAATGCAATGGGTTCATAGATCAATTCTATGGCGATGGAGTGATGGCTCTTTTCCCGGGAACACCGGATGATGCGGTTAGGGCAGCCATACGGATGCAGGAGACCGTGGCCGGGTACAACAGGCAACGAGAGAAGGAGGGGTTTGGCCCGATCGGAATTGGAATAGGGCTCCACCGTGCCGATCTCATGCTGGGCGTCATCGGTAGTGAAGATCGCATGCAGGGGGCCGTCGTGGCGGATGCGGTTAACCTTGCCGCACGAATCGAGGGTTTGAACAAGACTTACGGCTCCTACGTCAGCCTGAGCGATGAGACTCTATCCGCCATGAAAGAATCAGCTCGATACAGGTATCGCTTCATAGACAAAGTGCGTGTAAAGGGAAGAGAAGACGCTGTCACTGTTTACGAGGTGTTTGAGGGTGATCCTGAAGGTCTGGCCGAACTCAAAGATCAGACGAAACCAGTCATTTGAGAGCGGTATTCAGCTCTACTACAGTAAAAAATTTTCGGAAGCCAGCGTTCATTTCAACCAGGTAATGGAAAAGAATCCTGCGGATCTGGCCGCCAGAATCTATCTGAAACGCTGCGCCAACTACATGGTGAACGGAGTTCCGCCCGATTGGACTGGAGTGGAAACGCTTCTTGAGAAATAGAGAAACATGCAAGTTGACTGAGGTGCGGTGGGGTATCCCAGGAAATCTTTTTTCAACAGGCTTAATCGTAAGGTGAATTCTAATGACAGATATAAGGCGCAAAACTATTGAAGGATTGAAAATAGGAGACCACTTTTCTATTTCACGTACTTTTACGGAACAGGACATGTTGAGTTTTGCGGACATTACCCGTGACTACAACCCTGTCCATTTTGACGAACGTTTCTCAAAAGCCAAAAACTTCAGAGGACGGATCTGTCAGGGACTGCTCGTGGGGAGCATGCTTACAGAAATTGGTGGCCAAATAGGGGTATTAGCTTCGAGTATGGATTTTTCCTTTAAAAAGCCGGTGTATTTTGGAGACACGATAACTTGTGCCTGGACTTTCACTGATATTGACCCAAAAGGTCGTGTCAGAGCGGAAGTGGATTTTCGTAATCAAGATGGAGCTCTCGTGATTTCAGTGATTTGCAAGGGGATCATTCCCAATGTTGAGGAAAGAGCCATCCTGAAAGCCATGGTAGATGACGGAGACCCTACGAATGAACTGTCCAAAAATGAGTAAATCAGCGTTTCCAGAAAAATAATCGGGTGGCGTCATTTATCGAAATGGCCATAAGATAGAAGTTGAAAATATTGTCGTTGATGTTGTTCGGAAAGATATAAAAAATCTACATCTTAGGGTTTATCACTCTACCGGCCGGGTTCGTATAGCGGCTCCATTGAAAATGAATGATGAAACCATAAGATCTTTCATAGTTTCCAAAATAGGCTGGATAAAAATACATCAATCAAAGCTCGATGGTCAGGAACGTCAGCCTGAAAAAGAATTTGTATCTGGTGAGAGCCATTATTTATTTGGCAACCGCTATTTACTTAATGTCATTTATCATGACACCGGTCCAAGAGTAAAATTGGGGGATAATGAATTTCTAGAACTATATGTCAAACCGGGAAGCAATCAATTACAGCGTCAAAAAGTAATGACGGAATGGTATCGTTCTCAATTAAAAAAACAAATCCCTCATTTGATCGAAAAGTGGAAATATGTCGTTGGGGTTGAGCTTAATGACTGGTGTGTAAGAAAGATGAAAACCAGGTGGGGCACCTGTAACAGGAAAGCTAAACGTATTTGGATTAATCTTGAGTTAGCCAAAAAGCCAACTCATTGCCTGGAATTCATTATAGTTCACGAACTAACTCATTTAATTGAACGTTATCACAATGACCGGTTTAAGGGACTTATGGATGGATTTATGCCGCAGTGGCGTATCTACAAAGAAGAACTGAACAGATTTGTCATCCAATATAATGACTGAGATTAGTATTTCAATTCAATTATTTAAATATTATATAGATCGAATTGTATAAACCGAATTGCACTCAGAAGTTTAGTACAGGGAGTAGCATTGATTTCGGTAGCCCAGATTGTGTTCGCTGCCCGCCTTAAATAGTGCCGTTTATGAGCTCTTGGGCCAGAAAGATGACCTTTTGGGAAAGCGCATAGTAAAGAAAAGGCTTGACTGAATGTCTTCTGGATCAATAGGCTATTTTGCTGCTTCCTGACTTTGACACTTTTGTTGTGAAACAAAATACATATCAGCATGTTGACTTTTGACTGGGGCACTACCGCTTGTTTCCCTGGAAAAGGTTAAGTCATGGGTCTGGGAACCTCTGAACGTTTTAGTCCAAAGATGCGATAAAGCTTTTTCTGTATATGTGAGGTTTTCGAAGGCAGGATATATTTCTTGCCGGTGGAAGTATCTATGAGGATAGAGGCCTGGGCGTGTAACAGCTCGTTTCTGATCTTCTCGAAGCTCATAGGCTCATGCTGACGGCTGACCCTGTACATCGCCTGCCTGACAAGAGTGTACGCGATGAAGCAGATTAGTATGTGGCCACTGATCCTATCCGGCGTCCAGTGGTAGATGGGACGCATCCGGAGATCATGCTTGCTTATCCGGAATGACTCCTCTATGCTCCACAGACCTCTGTACCGCGAGATTATCTGAGTGGGCGTAAGCTCGTCAGTGTTGCTTATAACACCGTGCAGGCCGTCCCAAAGGGCGTCTTGCTCTATCTTGGACTCGTCTACAATCGCCTCTTTGTCCCTAAGCGCCAGGTACTTTTTGGTACCGTAGTTCGGGATGACATCCTTGATCTTTACCTTGCCGTCTTTTACCTTTTTCAGAAGCCGTTCAATGAGCCGGGTACGATCCGAAGCGTCTTTTTTTGCCCTTTTGGAGCTGTAGCTTACCACCAGCCTTCTTTGCCTGTAGTCGAACTCCTTGACCCAGTGAAACTCATCTTCAACCACTGCTGGAGCGAAGTCCTCAGATTCAAGAATCAGTTTCTTCATCTCCTTGGACAAGCTTTTGAGTCGGGAGGCCACAATGTACTTGATACCCGCCTTATCCATAGAATCTAGGTTTTCCCTGTTGAACATGGCCCGGTCAGCCACTAGAAGCACGTTTCCCACCTCATGGACCTTCCTGATTTCCTCAACCATCGAGATCAGGGTATGGCCTTCATATATATTGCCATGAAACAAACGGTAAGTGACCGGCAATCCGTCAGTGGTTGTCACCAAGGCCAACACCGCCTGCGTCTCCTTGAACTTGCAGTCCTTGCTGAAGCCAAAACTCCTGAGTTCATCTTCGTTGACGCTCTCAAAAAAGAGCGTGGTAACATCGAAAAAGGCCACATCCAGCTTCCCCCCGAACAACTCAAGGGTTGAAGCGGTTATCGTATGCCTGATCTCCCTCTCGCGCTCAATGAGCCGGTCCATCATCCGATATATCTTCTCAAGAGCAATCCGTACCCCGTAGTCCTGCTCCAGCATCGAGGCTGTTCTGTACTTGCTCAAAGGGTTGGCTATACGGGCAATAACACAGGCTTTGAGTATCTCATTCCACGAGTCGTCTTTCCTGGAATCTCCCAACGCCTTTTTTAAGCCCAGATCGTCATACAGTTTCCCGAAAACGTCTCCAATGCCCTCAATGATCCTCTGCTCTTCCCTGAGCCCGGCTATGTTAACCTTGTCATCGATTGCCTCATTACAAGGCCTGGATCCGTATATGTCCTCAGGGGAGAAGATCGGAAGGACAGGGCTTCGCTGGTTCTTCATCTCAACGATGATCTTTTGGGCAAGCTTCTTGAGTTCCTCGATCTCCATCTCAGTGACAGCCTGTCCGACATGCCTTATAATCTTCTGGCTGACCTTGTCAGCCTTTCGATGGCTTTCGACTATCTGGACTGAAGTCTTACCGTTATCTTTGAGTTTGGTACGTACGAACATGCTATGAGGGTATCATGGGTCTGAACCCATGTCAAGTAAACAAACTACCCGGGGCACTACATCTGAAGCAGCCACTTCAGCCCCAAACATTACAAATACTTAGACTGATGAACCGAAAGTGTCAAAGTCAGGAGGAAGTCGGCCATTTACAAGTATTTTGACCCACAATATCTGAAACAGTGAATTGTGATCTCTGGGAATCAGTTTTTAAGCGACGTGCTCGACAGGCGTGAACAGATCCGGCTGAGAGATTTTGGCGTAAACTTTAACCATGTGAGCGTAATTCTCACAATATTTCGAGGAATCTTTGCGGCTATTACACGGGCAGGACTCCATATTCTCTAAATCCGCCAAAGTTCGTTTGTTTTTTTCTCTGAGGGCCATTCCTTCACCTTCACTATACGCTTTCATCTTTCCAAACAAACTGAAAGAAGGTCGAGATGATAATACGCTGTACCGAGAAGTTGTTGAGGGAATTGAGAATTCAATCGGTATCCGCAGAATATGAGGGTGATCCATTCTGGAACTGGCACGCCAATGTATTTCGTATCGAAAGGCGCAAGTGCGTGCTGATAACAAATGACACGACACTATTCGCGATGTTCATCCCGGCAGTCCTAAAACCAGATTTTGAATCATTTGATTTCGTGATTGGGGAACATCTGTTCAAGAATTTACTGTATGAGAACATTCCCCAAGCCCAGATCGAAGCCGTTTTGTCTGAATGCCGGAACATAAAATACCAGAAATCGAATAATCGCAGAGTGCTTGGCTCAATGAATGACCAGAGATTCCAAATTGAATATCGGATTGCCGCCGAAGGAGGTTTGGCAAGAACGAATATTTACGAATTAAACCACTCGTTGAATGAGGTTCCATTCAGCGCAATCAAATACAGGCGTCCTATAGTAATGTTAAAAGAAAAATTGAAAAACCTTGCGGAATGATGCGCTATAAGGTCTAGTGGATTTCCTGAAATCACCTAGCAGCCTTATTATCGTTTAAGATATGCAACGCAAATTTCCTCAGCCTAGAATTTTCAAGGTTCTCTTACTATATCAGCCAAAGTTCAGTAAAATACGCTCGTGTCAATCGGTTTGAGTAAACATGCGTCACTGCCTGCTTCCTTGGCCTTTGACTCATCATCCTTCATGACGTGAGCTGTTAGAGCTACTACAGGGACATGAGCCGTGACGGGATTACGCTTTAGGACTTTGGTGGCGGTCAGTCCGTCCATGCCCGGAAGTGAGATGTCCATAAGATTTAAGAGAAGGTTTCTCTATTTCAGTTTGTTTTATCGCTGTCTCAGCGGAAAACGCATGTATGGCTTCGTAGCCAGCGTCTTCCAGCAGATCTGTGATAAATTTCATATTGGATTCATTATCTTCGACGACAAGAACTTTGGGACGGGTTTTTTCTTCAACTGAAGGATCAGATGGCGACTGAAACTGATGCCTTACCAATGCCGGCGCCAACTAAGCCTCGGCATCTTTTTCTTCCCTGATAAAGGGAATGAAGAAACTGAACGTACTGCCGAGACCCTCGCCATCGCTTTCGACCAAGAATCGGCCTCCATGAAGCTCCACAAGTTTGCTGACCAACGCCAGTCCAAGACCTGTGCCCTGTTCCTGCCGAGAAAAAGAGCAATCCAATTGCTCGAAGGCCTGAAATATTCGTTTTTGGTCATCTGGTTTCAGTCCGATTCCTGTATCGGAAACGCTAACTAGAATATCTTTCTCCCGCCTTTCGGCTTCCAGTCGAATTGTCCCTCCCGAAGGAGTGAACTTTACCGCATTGGATAACAGGTTCATTACAATCTGCTTGAGACGCACATTGTCAGCCTGAATCTGTCCTTCATAAAACTCTTCAGACACTCTCAGACTAACGTTCAATCCTCTTTTTATAGCTGTTTCCCGGATCATTCGCAGGCAATGTTCCAGCAATTCCCTCAAGTCAACAGGGGACATTCTAATGTCCATTTTTCCAGATTCGACCTTAGCAAGATCCAATATGTCGTTGATGAGTATCAATAGAAGACGTCCCGCACCCGAAATCTCTTTAACATATCCCAACTGCTTTTCGTTGAGTTTGCCGAACAACTGGTCTCCAAGAAGATCAGAAAAACCGATGACCGCTGTCAATGGTGTCCGTAATTCATGACTCATGTTCGTGAGAAACTCGCTCTTGGCTGCGCTGGCAGCCTCTGCCTGAACACGAAGCCGGGACGCTTCGGCCAGGGTGCGTTCCAGTCGATGGAGACTCCTCTGTAACTCCCGCTCTACTCGCTTGCGCTCAGCTATTTCCAGCTCAAGGTTCTGATTCGCCTTCACCAGATTGTTAGTGCGCTCTTCCACCCTGGTTTCAAGTTCATCCCGAGCCCCCCTTAATTCCTCCTCGACAATCTTCCGATCGGTGATGTTATGAGCTATAGACAAAAGCAACGGGCGGTTCTTGGTTTGTATCAATTCACCGTTGTAAATGAGGTGAAGTTTTCTTTTGTCCTTGGTGAGAACTTCCAGATCTATCCCCCTGGCGCTCCCGTGAGCATGCAACTCATCAAATAACCGTTTCCGCTCTTCTTGGGAAATCCAGCCGAAATCGATCGCTGTCTTTCCGATACAATCCGAACGGCTAAAACCCGACACCGCGCAAAATCTGTCATTAACATCAACATACGTCCCGTCATCCAGATTGCTAAGGGTTATTAGGGCTGGACCATATTGAAAGACTTTCGAGAACTTTTCTTGACTCTGTTGCAGTAACTCCTCCGAAAGTTTACGCTCTGTTATATCCTGGAAGGATCCAATGACCTGCGGCGCTTCTCCCTCTTCCACTCGCATCAACCCACGCACTTCTGTCCATAGGTGTTTGCCGCCAGCGGTTATGACCTCTGCTTCTACTGAGAATGGTTCATTAAGTTCCATGGTTTTGGCTAAGGCCTCCTTAAGGATGGCCCTATAAGGTGGGGCATAAAACTCCAGACCTTCATCCAGACCAGGCTGGTAGTCCTTGGGAGCTTCTAAGATGTCATATACGCCTTCCGACCAGTGAAGACTGTGAGTGCTTGGATTGGCCTTCCATACACCTGTGCGAGCTATTTTCTCTGATTGGCGCAGATAGCGTTCGCTTTCACGAAGAGCGTCTTCGGCCTTTTTGAGTTTAGAGATATCACGGGTTACACCCTGAAAACCTATGAATTGTCCAGCGCTGCTGAAAGTCGGGTCCGTGTCCACTTCAGTCCACACCGTTGTTCCGTCTTTTCGGATCAGTTCTACGATGGGAATCTCACTGTCTAATTCCTCGTGTTCCGCCAGACAGCGCATAATGTCCGGATACCGGTCGAGAACAAGTTTCTTCGCTGCTGGTGTCAATAAATAAGTCAGGGGCTGTCCGATAAGCTCCTGAGGTTCATATCCAAGAAGTTTTTTAACGGAAGAAGTCACGTAAGTAATGACCAAGTCAGGAGTAGTCTGCCAGACAACATCCTTCATATTCTCATTTATCAGGCGGTAATTTTCTTCGATCGCCTGCTGCGATTCCTTAGCTGTCTTGCGCAGAAGGCTTTCTTCACTATTTTCCCAACCTGTCATTGGCTACATCCTTTTATTATTCATACCAGAGTATAATGTTTCAGTTCCATTTGGACAAATTTGAGTGTTTTTCCAGCACAAGGCTGAAGTGACTATGGATTTTACTGATTCGAGGTCCAGCCTTGATTTTGTTCAAAGACCGTCCAATTTTCCAATTCGGCTCGAAGAATATTGTTTCTTTGAATCCCACATATTTTAGTTTACTCCAATACCTTACAAAATAAATTCATAACATCTGTCCTTATTTGACACAGGTTGGAACTACAATTTCAACCATGATATTTAGTCCGACCGTTCGGATAATGGATTTCAGCTTGTTAAAAGGAGCCATGATGTTATTTCGAGCAGCTTTTTAATTCTGTTTCTGTTTAATGCGATTGCCTTTGCAGCCGACACATCCACATTTCGGGGCAAAGTCATCGGAGTGCTTGACGGGGACACAACCGAAGTCCTGAAGGACAAGGCGCCGCTTCGAATAAGAGCTTTACGGGATCGATTGCCCGGAACACGATCAGGATTTCGGGACAAAAGCCAAGCAGTTTACTTCGGATAAAGTTTTCGGGAAGACAGTTGAAGTGGTACCAGTCGAGAAAGACAGATATGAGAGACTGGTCGCCAAGATTTACATTGACGGCAAATATCTGAACCAGATGATCGTCGCTGAAGAATTCGCCTGGTGGTACAAACGATACGCCCCGAAAAATATTGATCTCAAGGTAGCTGAAAATGAGGCCAGGTCGTCCAAGAATGGTTTGTGGCCGCATCCGCATCCGATTCCACCGTAGAAATTTAGAAGACAAAAGGCATCAACGGACGGGGAAAACGAACAAGAACTGATCCAGAGTAATGTGCCACGGCAACATGAAATCGAGGGTTTTTCATATACCCGTACCTTCGCATTACAATTGGCAGAGTTACAATGAGAAGTTTAGAAGTCAGAAAGACGCATCAAAAAATAAATATTGGCCGTGTAAATTGTGTACGCCATAGATTGTGTTCAAAGAGCAGTGGAACGGTTCCTTTAGACAACTGAAATAGATTTGTAAGTGGTAAGCCGCTTGTTCATGGACATGAGTCCCCGAGTTAGTCGGCATGCTCTTCTCAAGGCAGACATGTCATTTAGAAAACCGGAGAGTGGGGCCTCGAAGAACAAAACGGCCATATACTTACAAAAAAAATGGTCAATCTTCTGGAGGCTTCAGGACCTCAGGATGCGCCTAGGGTTTTCTGTTTACCTGAGTGAGTTCCTCGGGAGTCCGGCATATCTGCTCAGCTTGTATAGACTCTAGGTTCTTGAGAATCGAGAATCCAAACTTTTCGCTGTAACTGGTTTCTCCCCAGACCACATCTTCTACCGCCTGATGATCGGCGCCCCTCATGATCTTCCAACCCTCTGGAGTCGGCCAGGCCAGAGGCTCCCGCTCGACAGCTTTGATAATCGCCTCTGCGTCTGTAGTGCCTGCTCGCTCCGCGGCTGCTTTGATGAAATACACGCCAGCGTAAGTCTCTCCAGCCATATAGTCTGGATATTCCTTGTATTTCTCGAAGTATCTCTTTACGAACTCTTTGTTCTCAACCGAATCGGGAGTAGTGAAGAAATATCTCGAAGCCATGAACAACCCGTCGGGGGTATCCTTTCCAAGCGGGACAACGGTTTCCAGGGCTGCTCCTACTGGAAAGGCGAACCTAATCGTGTCGAAGAGTTTGAATTGCTTTGCCTGTCGGATGAAATTGACGGCATCTTGCCCCCAAAGCGGGCACCAAACACCATCCGGCTTGGCTTTTAAAATTTCCTCTATGTTGGCTGAATAGTCAGGGGCCATCAGCTTGGGAAACGTTTCGCCTACAATCTCCACGTCCGGCTTCAACGCCTTGAGTTTTTCCTTAAACAAATCCCAGGATTCGTGGCCGTAATTATAGTCCGGCGCAATACACATCCACCGTTTACAAGGTTTAGAAGCCATGTAATAGGCCCCTGCACGAGAATGCATCATCACGTTGCTCAGGGTGCTAAACAGGTATGGATTGAATTTGGCGCCGGTCAGAACATATGTCGCGGCTTGAGTGTTGATGAGGATTTTCTTATGCTTTCGAGCAACTTCGGATAGAGAGAGCGCTACGGCACTGGACGTAGGACCCATCAAGAAATCCACCTTGTCTTCATTGATAAACTTCTCAGCAAGCTCGACGGCAACGTCCGGCTTCAATTTAGTGTCGCCAAAAACCAATTCCAGCTTTCTGCCAAGTAGGCCACCTGAGGAGTTTATCTCCTCTAAAGCCATGGTGATGGCTCGCTGTCCATTGATTCCGTATCCACCAAGTGGGCCGGAGCTGATAAACATGGCCCCAAGTTTGATCGGCTTTTGATCCGATTGGGCAGAACCCAAAAATGACGCAACTAGAAACACAAGTGCGCCAATCACGAATAGTTTCTTCATAATTTGTCCCTCCTGTTGACATCAAATATAGCAGCACTTTGAATCGGTGATCACTCATAAGCCTTTAGCAAAATTGTTTTGAGGTGGTTTAAGCTTCTGTAATAAATGAGCTTCACGCGCAGGCCCGAGGCATAGTGTTTCCTGCAAAAAGACGCTTTGTCACAGGATACCCCGGTCGAGCTTAGAAAAAGAATATCATGGATTATAAGAACACTGCAACGAACGGTATTTTCGAAACTCGAGAAATCTTGGGAGACTGTCAACATGTACGCCACAAAATAAAAACCTAACTGTGAAAAGAGGCGATTGACATGAGACCCGATCGACTACACCGAAGAGGCCCTGGTCGAGCAACTAGCCGTCGTCCTGCATTGCTTGGGGCGCAAGCTCGTAGAACACCTTCGAGGTGTTCTTTACCATGCAGATGACATGGATATGCTCCATAACAGAGCGAACCAGGGCGGGGAAACTAAACCAGGAGTCCATCAGCAAATACTTCGCTGGAATCGAGATATTTAAGGCTCGTTTGACCATAGGAACTATTAGATCGGTCGATTTTACAAGCGCTTCCTGCCTTCTCCTGGAGCCACAAGTCCGTCGGTCCATGATCTTGTTGATTCCCTGGATACGGTTTTTCTCTTTGGGTGAAGTCAGTATAGAATGGTCGCAAGGAACAAACGTAGCTCCATCCGACCACCCTAGAGTGAGCATTCGGAACCCGTTGAGATATTTCTTGGCGCAATGATCGTAGACTTTGGAGAGAAGCTCCACTTTGTTAGAGCAGCTCCGATCATAGATGGTAGTGTCCAATATCAAGACCTTCTCTCTACCTGTCTCTGTGAGAGGCTCCAAGAAACCCTTTATAACCATCTGGGACAAAAACCCGATCAGTCGACGCCAATTATGCCATGAGCGCTGAGAAATCGATAAACAGTGTCTTTTCCAATATGGGCGGTAGAATTCTTGTGTATCCCGGTGAAGATGTTCCTGCCCAAAAAGGCCAACTCAAAGATGATTCTCAGAACCAATAGTGGGCTGACACCTCTTAACTTCCTGATCCCGGCTCGGTTTAGAAGCGTGCCGATCTTAAACCGAGTCATAAATGCGTCGATCCGATCTCTAAGGTCTTGATCCTCTATCGTAAATATCCACGTGCAGAGCACGTGGCTTTCTCTTTGCCCCCCATAGGGGGGCTAAAAGCTTGCCCCCTGAAGGAGGCAAGCGTAGTTGTTCCCGAACATCGAGTTACAAATGCAGTTGTCCTCACAACGCTCTTTTTCTTCTTGGTATTTTACATACTTGCGAATCATGTCCGCATCAATACCTACCGTATCGACGCAGTAGCCTTTCGCCCAAAAATGATTGCCCCAATAGGGTTTCTTCTTCATATAAGGAAACTGCTTGAATACTCGAATTGCTGTTCGGCCCTTGATTGCGCCCATGAACTCGGATATCGACACCTTTGGCGGCGCCATGCATATCAGGTGAACATGATCCGGCTGAATGTTCAGTTCCACCACTTCACATTCCATACGTCCACAAAAAACTTGGATGCAGTTGTGAACTTCTTGTTTTACCATCCCATCCAATATACGAAACCGATACTTAGGTACCCAAACCACGTGATATTGGCAATGCCATATCGCATGTGATAGCTTACGAAACATGCTCATCTGCTTCTCCTGTTTTCGAAGTTGCGGGAACATCTTGAATTCTAGAGTTAGCAGATGGGCTGTCTTCCGGCATAGCCTTCAGACTCTGACCACGTCCAGAGGACGTGGATTTCTAAGGCTAATTAAAATCGGAAAACGAGCCTGCTAAGCGACTAGACGAGTTACCAAGACCTGTTAGCACGGAGGGGAGACAACATTTTTGCAAAATTCGGGGTCCAAAAACCTCCCAAATTAACCGTATGAAAAACACCCGGTGAATTTTGGGCTTTTAACCATCTTGATCAACTGCAAAAGTTGAGTTAAGTAAATTGCTCTTGAAAGGTATAAATAGGAATCATGGAAATCCGTGTTCAAGATCCATCCAGCATAATCAAAGGAACTTTTGAGGTAGGTGTTTTTTGCTCGGAGGATGCTGAGGGCGTAGCACGTCTGTTCCGGTCTGTGCATGGCGAGGATTATCCCATCAAAATGTTCTATGATCCTGTTCAACTCGTCAAAGCAAATCAGGAAGGAGACTATTACAGCATTGTTGCAAGATCCTTAGACAAGGAAATCATAGGTATTCACAACCTTTTTCGTTCAGCCCCAAGTCGGGGAGCGTACGAATGGGGGGTCGGTCTGGTTCTGAAGGAATGGCGAAGTAAGGGGGTCTCCGGAGCCATTGAGCAATTCATGATCGACAACGTAGTTCCAAAATTAGGTATGCACACCGTCTTTGGTGAGCCAGTAACCAATCATGTACAGATGCAAAAGGCAGGGATAAAATATCATTTTAACGCTACGGCGCTGGAAGTCGGTTTGATGCCGGGCGAGGCATATTCGGGTGAGGGCGTGACCTCTCACAGGGTCAGCACTTTGTTATTCTTTCGTCTATACCGGAACATGGCCCAGGAAATTTTTTTACCACAGCCCTACAATGTTGCTCTGAGATTTATGTATGAAAAATTCTCATTGGGTCGAGCTTTTTCTGAATCAACGTCTCTACGTCCCAGGAACACTGTTTCCCGATCTGACATGGATCTCTTCGATTTTGCAAAGGTAGCACGCATAGCTTTTCATGAAACTGGTTCCGACTTTGTTGAACGCATATCGGACCTGGAATCCGAAGCTGTGAAAAAGGGATCCATCGTCATTCAGTTATGGCTTAAACTAACGTCACCATGGATAGGGGAGGTGGTGAAAGTCCTTCAGGGAAGAGGTTTCTTCTTGGGTGGACTGCTTCCCCAGTGGTTCGATGATGATGGACTCTTGATGCAGAAGCTCTTATTCGTGCCTGATTTTGATTCAATTCAGCTATACTCTGATGATTCTCAGCGGATAGCGGACCTTGTGAGAGCGGATTGCCAGCGATTATATGGGCGGTAGGTTTCGTTAGGTAGACCGCTGATTAGCTAATCGTTTAGTTGGCCTTGTCAACCCCCCTGGCAGCTACTTGAAGCCGTGTTGTAACAAAAGGAGTTCGTTGCCGATCTTTCAACCATCTATAACATGCTCTAAAATTGACGATAATTCGTGATATACAGGCCCACTCTTCTTCTGATTATCAGTTTTCATCATCTACGTCATAGCCAGTGATGACTTCATCAATGCCGGTTGGTGTTTCCGGGTAAATCGAAAGATCCTCGACACGCTTAAAGAGTGGCCATAATATTTCAGGCAGTGAGTTGGGAACGCCAAAAAAGAATGTGTGGCAGCCAAGTAAGTAAGACGTTCCCGAGTAACCTTCATGGTCATAACGCCTCAAAGATTTGGCCAGTCTGGTTTTTTCCTCGTCACCAGGGGTCTTGTTCTCAGACGAAAGTGATGGTTTTTCTTCTTACAGATAAACAAGCTCGAGGTTTTTACAGATCATGAAATGTTTTAATGTCAAAATGGCCCTCGGCAAGTCTCTCAGATAGTTTCTGATCAAGCCGCTTGGTTTCTCGCCTGATACGAGGTTGAGAATGATATTCAATATTGTTCAGCAACAGTAATGCGGTGTCTCTATCTTCCACAACTTACCTGCGTACGAGCACGTAAAATTGTGTATCCATAATAAATGCCACGCCATTTCATCTTCTGAACCGCGGCCCGGTTCTGTGAAAAATCTCAAAACCTTTTACCCGCCTAATTTTTTAAAAAGCTTCAATCTCCTTAAATTCATCTCCCAGTTTGGGAGGCGTCATAGGTATGTAAAATCCAGACGAACCAAGACAATCAACTTGCGCCCGCTGCCTTTTTGGCCAATACTTTGATTATCTAACTAGGGGAACAAAACGATGGTTCTAGAGAAAAGGAAACTGGGGTCTACAAAACAAGAGGTTACACCGGTCGGGCTGGGTGGGGAAGGATTACTCAGGACTTTTGGTCATGACAAACAGGCTGTCCAGTTGATCAATCATGCGATAGACCTAGGCGTCAACTACTTTGAATCAGCCAGAGCCTATTCTGGGAGCGAGAATTACTACGGGAAAGCACTCAAAGATCGCCGTAAAGAGATTTTCCTCACAAGCAAGTCTCACGCCCGCGATAAGCGCGGCGCATTGAAACATTTGGCCGAGACTCTTTCAAACATGAGCACCGACTACTTAGATTTGTGGCAGGTTCACGACGTGCGCACGCCAGACGACTTGGAGGCCATATTTGGTCCTGACGGATCTATTGAGGCATTCTATGAAGCAAAGGCGAAGGGATTGGTCCGGTTCATCGGCGTGACCGGTCATCACGACCCTATCATACTTACAAAGTGCCTGGAACTTTTTGACTTTGATACTGTTCTGCTGCCGGTAAATCCGGCCGAACCCTGTTACAAAAGCTTTATCCAAAGCGTCATTCCTGCGGCGCAGAGCAAAGGCATGGGAATTATCGGAATGAAGGTCTATTTTAGGGGCATGGCAACCCAATTACCTTGGTATGAATCCGTGAAGCCGTTTCTTTATTATGCGCTTTCGCAACCTATCAGCACAGTGGTGATTGGTTGCGATAACTTAAGCCAGCTCGAAGAAAACGTTGCGCTCGCCTCGAGATTTCAAGCAATGGCAGAGGAGGAGTTAAATAGCCTAACGAAAAAAGTTAGTCCTTTCGCTCGTTCGCTCATGTATTACAAGCCATAAAGGACCGGAAATTGCGGAAGCCATGAACTGTTTACCAGCCTAAACTGGGTGAATTAATGGTGATTTGGGTTTTATCATATCCGGCGGTACCCAAAACACATCACCAGCATTTCGATCTATATTACCGGTAATTGCGCTGAGGATAAGCAACGCCATGCAGTATGAAAGTTGCACGAGTTCATGTCAACGCCTTTACCCCATTGGAGGTAAGCAGGTGGTGAGGTAGTATATGTGGGGCAACCGCTCGAATTAGGAATTCGGGTGATGGATTGAGCCCATTCAGGTGTAAATTATGGACTGTGTTTGGTCAGTTCATCGAATCCAAATGTGCCATTATTTACAAATTCGTGATCGAATAAGTTCTCGCTAATGATGGCATGTATCCCTTGTCGTTATGAAGTTCCGGATATAAGAACAGATCCTGCCAATTTTCGTTCAGGAAAATCATTCCTTCGCTCCCCTAGCTTTGAGAAGATTCACCAATTCAGTGTTCTTTTTCTTAGACGCCAGATTAAGCGCTGACATGCCCGCATGGTTTTTAGCGTTAACATCGGACCCGTTATCCATAAGAGACTGTACCAGTTTAAGGTTGCCACCAGAGGTAGCCAACATAAGCGCTGTCACTCCGTCTTTGTTCTTATCGTTGGCATCCGCTCCCTTTTCCAGAAGAGACTTTACCACGTCTAGGTTACCATTCCCAACCGCCATCAACAGTGCTGTGAAGCCATTATTGCTCTTATCGTTTACATCCGCTCCTTTATTCAAAAGCAGCTTTACGACCCCAACGGCGCCTTCGTAAGAAGCCATCATCAGCGCCGTCACACCGTTATCAGCCCTAGCGTTTATATCCGCTCCTTTATCCAGAAGGCTTTTAACTTCGTCCCAATGACCCTGATTAACAGCTCCTACAAATTCCTGATTTATATCAGCCGCCCTAACGACATTTGAAACAGATACAAGAATAAAGACAAATCCAACCACTACAAAAGCCATTAATATTATGGCCATATTCATCTTATGCTTCAGCATTCCGTGTTTCCTCCATTAAATGGGTAGTCGGCGGCAGCGTTATTGTAGTTTTTCATATCGTCAGCCGGACGTCAATTATTTGAATACGGATGGCATTAGATACTCATTGACATGGCCTCTATGTAGACCCGGGCTTTTGTCGGTGTCATTTTCCATGTGTTTGGTTCTATCAAGCATTATAAGCGTCCTGTATCAATACCCACTGGTAATCTTCGAGACCTTCGAAAGCCCCGGCGATAGCCAGAATATCCTCTATGCGTCTAGACGTTGGAACACGACCCAGAAACTCTTCCCGACTTATGAATGGTCCCAATCTATGGCGATTAGCTCTAATACGGCGGCCCATAGCAGGCCCAACTCCGTTTATAGCATCCAATGGGACCCTTATCCCCGTTCGTTCGGCCACATATTCAGAGTCGCTGGAATTAACATGCGGCGGGTATATGGGTATGCCCCTTCTCCGTGCTTCGTTTATCACTACTGAATGCGGATATGAGCCCACCTGTCCGGCGTTGAGCAGCCCAAGATAGAACGCCTGTGGATAATGAGCTTTCAGGTAAGCGCTTTGGTAGGTAATATGAGCGAATGAAGCGGCGTGGGCCTTACAAAACCCGTACGAAGCAAAGGCGGAAACGTGTGTAAAAACTCCTTCCGCTAGAGACCTGCGATGTCCCTGATCTATTGCGCCTTCAATGAATCTCTGTTTCAGAAGTTCCATTTTTCTGGATTTTCGATCTTTGGTCATGGCCCGTCGGAAAGCGTCGGCTTCGGCGTAAGAGAGGCCCGCAAAGAAACGGGCGATTCGCAAAACCTGTTCCTGAAAAAGAATAACTCCGTAAGTTTCTTTCAAGACTTCTGAAATGGTCTCATGTAAAAAAGGAACAGGCTCTTCCCCGTTTCGCCTCCGAATGTAAACATTCACCATGTCGCCTTCAACCGGCCCTGGTCTGAACAAGGAAACTTCCGCCACTATGTCCTTGAACTCGATTGGCTGAAGACACCCTAAAAGGCCACGCTGTCCCGGAGATTCAAGCTGGAAAACGCCGACACTGTGAGTGCTGCAAAGTAGCGAATAAGTCCTTTTGTCATTAAGGGGAATGCGATCAAGATTGATTTTCTTTTCCTCTAATATTTCCAATGCCTTTCTGATCGCCGTGTGCATACGCAGGCCCAGTATGTCCAGCTTGAGAAGGCCCAAAGCTTCAACATCGTCCTTGTCCAGTTGACTCACTGGAACGTCTCTTGGTGATTTACCCACCGGAGTCCACTCCCTGATGTCACCCGGCGCTATTATTATCCCGCCTAAATGAACGGTGGTCTGAAAAGGAATACCGATCAGCCTTGAGGCCAAGTCCACAAGCTGAGTTTCCCTTTGAATTGGAGCGTCCCTTAATTCCGGTAATTCCAGCAGAGATAATTTCAGGTCGCGACCTCTAAGAGACCAGGGAAGGCATGAAGCAAGACGATTTATGTCGTTCAGAGGATAGCCCATTGCTCTTGCCGCCAAACGCACGGCGCTCCGGCATTTGAATTTATGGATTGTGCAGACCATTGCCGTTTGTTTTGGAAATAGCCCCAGAACGTAGTTGATAACCTCATCCCTGCGCTCGGAATCAAAGTCGATGTCTATATCCGGCATGTCTCCACGACCGTCATTGATAAAGCGTTCAAACAACAGATCATGAGCTACGGGGTCAACCCCGCCGAGGAGTAAATAGACCACTAGACTGCCTGCGGCCGAACCTCTAACGCTGTGCCGGATGTTCCGGCTTCGGGCAAAGTCCACTACATTCCTGACCGTAAGAAAGAAATCGGCCAGTTGAGTTTTGGCTATGGCCTGAAGTTCCCTCTCGACACGGCGGAAATACTCAATCCCAACTGGACCATTAAGCCCGGCCAGTCCTTTGAAAGATAGCTTGGTAAGCTTCTTTGAAGCTTCTAAAGTATCTTGCATAGAAGGTGGATGAAGCTTACCGATCGGCAGGGAAAAACGCTTACATAGCGAAGAGATGTATTGAGTATTTTCAATGGCTGGTCGATAGTTGATCTTACTTTTCATCTCCTCGCCGGAAGTTAGGAAGAAACTGTCATTCGGTAGTGGCGTAATTTTTCGGTGATGATGTTTGATCTGGATATCAACCAATATACGGTGGAGTATATAATCTTGAGGCGTCAGAAAAGTGACTTCATTGGTGGCTACGGTCGGTATATTCACTGATGATGCAAAACTTATTGCGCATTGTAATAATTGATCATCGGCGCAGTTATTCTGAATGGCTAAAAAAAGCCACTCTGGGTTATTTAAACGGATTTCAATTCCTGGAAGATAAACTCCGCTTCTTGAGACTCTCCCCCTTTTTAGGGCTGCGCTAATCCGAGAACGGCTTCCACCGGCTATAGTCACCAGCCCTTTTGAATAATGGCTTAAATCCTGTTTTGTAATGGTCCCGGAATTTGAAGTGGCCGACACAAGACAGCAAAGGTTCCTGTAAGACTCAAAGCTTGTTGCCAGAAAAGTTGGATGAGATCCATCCCAAATAGGAAGTTTGGCGCCTATAATTGGCTGAATTCCGAATTCTGACAGCTGCCTTATAGAATCTGACAGCGCCATGCAGGGTGTAATCGGTGAGAGCGACAGCCCTTTGTCTCATTGAAGCGACAGTCTCAACCAAATCTTCAGGGGTGAATGTTCCCCAAAGAAATGAGAAAGCGCTAAGGACTTCAAGATGAACGAAATTATCCATATTCATGAAAACATGATCACATCGAATTGACGGTTTGTTTGATCAGGCGCTTCGATCTGAAGCGGGACGATAAAGGGCTCTAAGGATTTGCTCGTATGACGCCGATTAGTTTTCCCAGGATTTTTATCTTTGAGCGATCTTTTCCTTTAAAAATTAATGGCTCATAAAACTCGTTGGCAGGCCGCAATTCTATCTGATCTTTGTCGATCCTGAAGATTTTCAGTGTAGCCTCAGGTTCAATATCCTCTACAATAACCGCAACGATAGAATCATTGTCCGCTTCATGTTGGGGGCGAATTATTACAAGATCTCCATCCTGTATATGGGCTTCGATCATTGAGTCGCCTTTAACTCTGAGGGCAAAAGCTTCGGATGAACCAAAAAACGATGGATTAATAGGTAATTCTTCCTCTTTATTCTCTTGAGCCAATATGGGGCGTCCTGCGGCGATTTGTCCAAAAAGGGGAATAAAAGGCTGTTTTTTATATGTCGGGTCAACAATTTTCCAGGCCCTTTTGCTGCCCGGCGTCCCTTTGACAAAACCCTTGGACTCCAGCGACCGGATATGCTTTATGAGGCTTCCGGTTGAAACAAGCCCCAGCGCCTTGCATATTTCTCTCAGGGAAGGGGGAAATCCTTCGCGTTCATGGAAAAGGTTTATGAAGTCGAGAATCTGTTTTTGTCGTGTGGTAACTGTCATATTTATAGTATAGAAAGTATGCGCTCTCTATACAAGGGAAAAATACAAAGCTAAGAAATGTCGAATTATTCAGCAATAAATTTGGCCGGATACTGCAAAGAAAAGCTTTGATGAACGTATTGTTTAACATCAAGTCCAACTATCGAGAAAATCAGTCCTCATTCAGAATTCAACCGAACAGCCATAAATTGGGGATTATATTCCCCCAACCGTTCATCGTATTAGACCAATTTTTCTGGCTTGGCTTGTCTATGTGAAAAAGCGGAAGCCCCAGGTGAGGTGGGCACGGACGTGAGGTCCGAGCCCTTAGGACGTAATCATCGCAGAGCAGCTATGACTCAATAGACTTCTTGAGAAACGCTTTGCTGACTCGAACTATTTGCTTTTCGGAAGCCCGATACTCTGGGCCGCCATTATCTTCTGATTGGGCCTCAAATGAAGGGCCTGAGCCAAATTTGCTTTGTCGATAGATACACGAAATCCTGTGTTCAGCCCCTCTGACGCGCAATACAGATAAACGTTCTCAGCCACAAAGCCCGTATCCATTGCGGCTAGAAGCATTTTGCTCCCCTCTTCACCATCTCCCATTTTATCGAGATCGGCGATATAAACGAGGTGTATAGGCGCGTCTTTGAAAGGAGCCTGTGTGTAGGTAAGCGACCGGAAGTCACCTGACACAATCGGGACCATGGCGTTTCCTCTCGCATCATAAAGATAGATTCCTGCAGTATTCGCTACATATACTTCAATCTCTTGCCAATTTCTGGACGACGGGGCGGTACGTCTTCCTGAATCAGGACGGTTAATTCCAAAGGCCGCCCAGAGCAGGTTTGAAAGTGTCTGTTCCGAAAGGTTCTCAACAGCGTATGCCCGCGTGGTTTTTCTGTCTTTGAGCGCCTGAGCCAAAGACTTGCTTCCGTTCAGGTTAGGCTCTGGCAGTTGTATTGCTTTTATGTCCTGGCCAAAAACCGGAGGAAGCGTACCTATGTAGAACATCAAAGATAGTCAGATCGCCATGAGTGCCTTTGTTTTTATTTCGAGTCCTTTCCTAATTGTCATTGTTTGATTCTCCTCTAATGTAAGCAGAATTACTTCTCTGTTCATATCCCGCCGCTACCTTCCAAGCCGTTCACTCAGACATTCCTTTCGCTAGGGGGCTACCCTTACGATAGGATACTTGATGTGGAGGAGATGACAACTAATTACGTCAATTAAGGCTCACAGCGAATGGTTTCTTCTGATGACACCAGGCGCTTCCGTCTGGCATGCTGAGAGTAGGCTGTGGTGAATGCGATACCTAAGATGACAAAGCCGAATTCCAGACCTTGCAAGAACCACTCACAGGTCTCAGGGTAGTAGAGCTTTGCAAAATTGACCAGCGTATTCGCCAAAAAAATGAACCCCCAAAGACTGGTGACAGTGTAGCAACTACGAATGAAAGCGGGCGAGTCCCATAATTCCCGCGGTACGTGTTCACGTGCGTAATCTTCGGTGAATGGACGCCCAAGGAAGACTGACAAAAGCGTAATTAAAAAAAGGGTTCCGCTTGCGAGGACTCCTAAATGCTTGATTACCCACATGTCCTTCAGCCAAGCCACCGAGACTAAAGCGAATGCAAAGAACAAAACCCCTGCCCACAAGATTGCTCCGCGATGAAGTCTTGTCAGGCCCATCACTATTACCAAGACGGTGGCGACACAAATTCCAATTTGGAGCCTTAGCATCGAATGGCCGCCGGAAATTATCCAGAAGGCAATCCATGGTGAAAAAGCCAGCAACAATTTAATGGTATCCACGGTTACTATCCTCGATCTCCAGAAATAAGATCAGACTGTTGAATCTCATTGTTAAGGCTCCATGTTCATTTTATACAATTCCTGTAATCTCTCGAATTGCCTTGATTGGAAAGCTCTGGTACCGTCTGATCCAGGATATCAACTACCTGATTAATGTCCGGATTCGTGCGTTGAGGCTGAAAATAACCCTACTCGTTCTCAAGTTCATCGTGTTCTTTTTGCCATTCTTTCCAAAATTTCTTCTCACAGTCGTCGATACATTTGAAATAGAGACGCCAATTTCCCTCATTTACACCGCCCCTGCCTCCACCTCCCCAGTAGGGAAGATAGCCGAATTTTTCCCGGCAGTCCCGTAAACATATCGCGCGATCCTGTTCAACGCTCTCATACGAACTTACAGAATCAATAAACGGTCCATTTGACAGCAACAGGATAGTGAAAAAAGCTATCCCGCCTTTAACTAATTTGAAACTCACCATAGAGATCCCTCCTCTCTCCAAAGTCTGACGCGAAAAGTCTGAACTGTCTATAAGTTAGTAGATCTATCCCCATCTACAGGATAAAATATGTCAATAAACAAGAAAAAACAGGATCTTTGCCAAATCGCCGGAGCGCATCGCATGCGCTTAAATATCGTCTCCATATCTTCAGACGCTAGCGCTGAAATGCGGCCTTGATTTTCCTGGAATCAATCAAACATCAAAGAAAAGTTGTTCCTGCTAAACACGGGACGACTCACCAATATGGATAGGCTAATCGCTGAAGAATGAAGCTGTAGGACTGACACTTATTGTGACTTTCTTGACACCCTGGACTTCATTTGCAAGAGAGCGTAACTCTTGAGCAAGAGGTTCCACCACCGCTGGACCTACCATCGTATCAATGAAAACAGCCCCCTCCTTGGCAGAGACTCTAACACTCGGACATGTGCTGACAAGCGCCGCTTTCACTCGAGAAGCCAAAACCAGATCAGAGAGAGCTTTCTCAGATTCCGCCGTTGCCTTGAACTGCTCCGACGCAACAGCGTTGCAGATTATGTCTACAGCGCTGTCGACGGTAATTTTGTGAATGTGAATGACCATGTCATAAAGACTAGGGTCCCAAGTGTCTACGCCAAACACCCTTAGGCCCCACTGCCTTCGCTCGTGATCATCCTTCTTTAGAATATATAAGGCTTCTTCGGCCGATATGTTCTCGCGCTCCATCTCCCATTTAACCCTGTCTTCAATGTCGGCCAATATCCTTATCTTAAATACATGCTTGATTCCTTTCAGAAAGTAATGTCCCGCCAGACCATGGTATACTACGTTATCTTTCTGTACATGCTCAAGGAATACTGATTCCAGAAAGGTCAAATATCTCTCCTTGCCGTAAGTAAATCGTTCCAAGACCGAAGGGGCGTCGTGAAGAGCCCTGACAAGTTTTATTTCAGGGATGTTGAAGTGCTCGGAGGCATCCAAAAGTACTTCTCGAGCTATACATTCGTAGCCCAGTTTTTCCGCTACTTTTTCCGCTACTTCTTTCCCCTTGCTGTAAGATCCCCTAGATATTGTTATTATAGCCATTTTGTCTCTCCTTTTTGTGTGGCATGCCCCAGCCATTATGTGGTGAGATTTTACACATACCTTATATACTCTCATTGAGGCGCACAGAGAAGCCCAATAATCGGCACTGAGGAAAACCCTGTAATTTATTGTAATGTCCTTGTAAGCAGCCATTGCACATCACGGACTTTCTAAAGAATTACGATGACAAACTCAATTGGTGCTATACAATATTGATAACCACGACCGTTTTGAAATATGAGGGCTTTATGCATACCAAACCTTAGGAAATGATAAGAATGGCAAAGACGACAAAATCCTTATCGGAAGTGTATCGAACGGTAAACATACCAAGCCACGCCAGCCTTTTCAAAAGGATGTTCGCCTTTTTGGGCCCGGCTTATTTGATCAGCGTCGGTTATATGGATCCCGGAAACTGGGCAACGGATTTGGAAGGGGGATCACGATTTGGTTACGCACTAATATGGGTCTTGCTGATGTCCAACGTTATGGCTCTGATTCTACAGGTATTGTCGGCCAGATTAGGGATCGTTACAGGAAGAGATCTCGCTCAGGCATGCAGAGACCATTACCCAAGACCCGTTACTTACATGCTTTGGATACTGGCGGAAATCGCGATTGTCGCATGTGACCTTGCAGAAGTGTTGGGCTTCGTAATAGGTTTAAATCTTTTGTTCAAAATTCCGTTGATGTGGGGGGTATGTATAGCGACTCTGGACACTTTCGTTTTTTTGGCCATCCAGAATTTCGGGGTACGGAGATTCGAGTTCATAATCATGGTATTGATAACCGTGATTGGGGCTTGCTTCATATTTGAGGTAGTCAACTCCGCCCCGGATTGGTCGCAGGTGGCGATTGGATTGTTCCCCACTCTTCCCGACGGGGCCCTCTTCGTGGCGATAGCCATAATAGGCGCTACTGTCATGCCTCACAACCTTTATCTTCACTCGTCCTTGGTTCAGAGCAGGGCTTTCGATTCATCGATCGAGGGTAAACGTCAGGCCTGCAGGTTTAATTTTGTCGATTCAGCGATCGCTCTCAATTGCGCATTTCTCGTCAACGCTGCGATCTTAATAGTTGCGGCCGCAACTTTTTACAGGAACGGGATCGTTGTAACTGAATTGCAGCAAGCCCACAGCCTCCTCACGCCCATACTTGGGACTGCTCTGGCTGGAATAGCGTTCGCTTTAGCGCTCGTTTGCTCAGGACAGGCTTCCACTCTGACAGGAACTTTAGCCGGCCAAATTGTGATGGAGGGTTATCTCAGATTCAAGATCAGACCAGTTCTCCGACGGCTTGTAACCAGATTGCTGGCTGTAGGGCCGGCGGCGTTGGCGATAGGAATGTCGGGAGACTCTGCGACCTACACTCTGCTCATAGCTAGCCAGGTTGTCCTCAGCCTTCAGCTTCCTTTCGCCGTTATTCCGTTAATCCATTTCACCAGCGATCGTTCACTGATGGGTGAATTCACCAACAAATACTACATAAAAATAACTGCATGGGTCGTCGCAACGATTATAGTAAGTTTTAACGTAAAACTTGTGCTGGACCAAGTAATCGATTCTGTCAGGGAAAGCGCTAATCCTTTTTGGATCTATTCAGTTGTAATTCCGATGTTTGCGTCTCTTTTCATTTTGTTACTTTATATAACTATCAAGCCTTTGGTTCATCTCCCTCCAAAAGAATCGATTCCGGCATGGAAAAAACTGGGTAAATTGATCAGGGCAGAGGAGGATCAATTAGAGCTAGCCCCGCCCCATTATAAAAAAGTAGGAGTGGCGCTTGCTCTTACCGACCAGGATATCAAAGTCCTGAGCCATGCGTTGCCGCTTGCAAAACAGCATAATGCGGATCTCTTTCTGTTCCACGTTGTAGAAAGCGCTGGGGGGGCAGTGTATGGTGAATACACCCTTGACACCGAAGCACGCGAGGATGAAGAATCACTTGCCAAGTTGGCGGTGGCGCTTGGCCACAGAGGCGTAGAGGTGGAAACGTTCCTGGGATACGGAAGTGTCCCGGATGAACTAATAAGGTTGGCAACCGAGAACGCCATAGATGTTTTGATCATGGGAGGGCACGGACACAGAGGATTGAGTGATCTCGTTTTTGGCAGCACGGTGGCTCCGGTTCGCCACAGCCTCAATATTCCCATCATGGTTATTCGATAAACTAATTAAGGAGGTATGGAAATGGTCAAGGTCCTAATAGTTTACGCCAGTGACCACGGCAGTACAGAAAAAATGGCGAAATCTCTGGCTGATGGCGTCAAATCAGTTGAAGATTCTATTGCGGAATTGGTAAAAGCCGAAGACGCAAAAATGGAACATTTACTATCTTGTGACGCCTTGGTAATTGGCACGCCAGTTCACATGGGCAGCATCGACTGGAGGGTAAAGAAATTCATCGACACGGTGTGTAGTGTAGCCTGGATGCAGGATAAGCTGATAGGGAAGGTGGGGGCTGTGTTCGCATCAGGATCTGGATACGGAAACGCCGGCGGTGGCTGCGAATTGGCCATGCTTTCTGTGTTGAACAATATAGCGGAACTCGGCCTCCTGATTGTTCCTCTGCCCAAGAAAACTCCTGGTTATAAAGTCGCCGGATTGCAATGGGGCCCGTATGGAAGAGCGCACGCAGAGGATCTAAGCCCCAAAGGCCTGTCTGATGATCAACTGGTATCATCCAAACATCATGGTATGCATATCGCTAGGGTAGCAAACATACTCAAGGACGCCCAGATTTTTGAGTGATAGTCTATGGTGGAGGCGTAAAATCTACGAATTCTGATTTTCGCTTCCGCCGCAGTCCAAATTTGCACTCCATTTCGTCCGGCGTGAATTTCGGTCCCGGTACCCGGAACTGCAATGTCTATCGGTTGGCTGACGCGAAAAAAGAACTATAAATCTCCCTGATATCATTGCGAATGCGCAAATAATCATCAATGAGGCTGTCTCCATTATGACCGTAGCCAAGTCTCATCGCCAATCCCTTCAGTTTATCTCCGGCAAGGGGTAGCCTGTCTATACTCCTGTTTTCCATTATTCTCAGCCTGTCCTCAAGGTTGGTCAGGAATCGATAGCCCGAATCAAGAGTATCGAATATTTCTTGTTGGATTAGTCTGCTTTTTCTAAGTTTTGACAATGCCTCCAAAGTGTTGGATTCCAAGATCTCGGGGTATTCGCTCGCATGAGCAAGTATCTTCGCTTGGGTAAAGAATTCGACGTCTACCAATCCTCCCTGCCCAGTTTTCAAATCGACATTTGCTTTGTCCTCAAGCGCAATTTCTTTTTCCATTCTCTCTCGAATTCTTGATATCTCGGAAATATCCGTCTCGTTCAGGTTAGTCCTCAATACACAGTCTTTGATGATTGACTGTACTTTTTGTCCCAAAACTGCCGGCCCGGTCACAACTCTGGATCTTATGAGGGCTAGTTTTTCCCATAAAGCCGATGATTCCCTGTGATAGTCTTCGAAGGATCTAAGGGTGGAAACGAGAGCGCCTTTATTGCCTGATGGCCTTAGACGGGTGTCAATGGAATATGCTGTTCCTTCAGATGTCGGGACGCTGAGAATTGAGATCATCCGATTGGCCAGTCTGGTGAACCACTCTCTTGAGGACAATTTACCTATTTGATCGTTTGGCGAATCAAAGACAAAGATTACATCGAGGTCTGACAGATATGTCATTTCCATACCCCCGAGTTTCCCCATTCCCAGGACAACGAAAGGCAACGGATCTTCTAATCCTTCGGAGCCAAATCGACGTTCCATCTCTCTGTGCGCTATTTCGACCGCCACGGAAAGACAGACATCCGCAAGCTCAGATATACGGCGTCTTGCAACAGGAGAGTCTATTTCTCCCGTAAGCTGCCTAACTCCAATCAGCAGACTCTCTTCATTCTTGAATCTTCTCAAAACATCCAGTTTTTCCTCAAGAGTCCCTGTGTAGTTGAGTCGTTCCAGAATTTCTTTCCGAAGAGTTTCGTAACCCATCTGAAGGCTTTGCAATCCTCTGCCGATCAGCGAGTCAATAGAATCAGGATGCCTTATGAGAAGGTCCGTAAAAAAACGGCTCTCTCCCAGGATTCGAATCAGGAAACTCACAGTGGCAGGATTTTCTAGGAATGTGGAATAGTAGTTAGGAGCGCTTTGTAGAGATTCTATATAGGTATCGAGGGTAACAAGGGCTTTCTCGGGCTCAAACGCTTTTAGCAGTTCATCAATAAATATAGGAGCAAGCCGTTCAAGTAAATCGCGAGTTTTTTCTGAAATCGGCCCCCCGGAAGATGGATATATCAATCGCTTTAGAAGCGGGTAGGCTGACGAAGGGTTTCTGAAACCCAGATCTGTGAGAATTGCCACAGTCTCGGCATGGTCTTCTATTGATTCTATAAGATGATTAGTCAGGGAAGAAGATCGCCCGACATCATCTTCGGATGAATGATAGAAAAGTGAAGAAAAGAGATCTTCAACCAACTTGCGGCGTCTATCCAGATCCGCAATAAATTGATCAAGAGCTGATGCGTCAAGATAACCCATGCGTCTTGCTAGATCGTAACGTTCCTCATGTCTTATGGGAAGGTCGTGTGTCTGCAACTGGTGGTTTATCTGGATTCTATGCTCAACATTACGAAAAAAAAGATATGCGTCGCGCAAGTCCTTTGCCGTTGATGCGGCCAACAAACCAGCCTCACTAAGGAGATCAAGAGCCCTCAATGTAGAAGGTGAACGCAATTTCCTATTCTTGCCTCCGTTGATCAGTTGAAGGGTCTGCACGAAGAACTCAATTTCTCTTATTCCTCCTTGTCCAAGCTTTATGTTCAACCCGGGCTTTTTTTTGAGTTGGGTTTCGATTTGCTTTTTCATTGAACGCATGTCATCCAATGTTGAATAGTCCAAGTGTTTACGATAGACAAAGGGTTCAATTTCTTTCAGGAAATCATATCCCAACATTAGGTCACCCGCTATAGGTAGCGCCTTCATAAGCGCTGCTCTTTCCCATGTTCTACCCCATGACAAATAGTATTCCACGGCGTTTCTCAACGAAGGAACAAGTTCTCCCTTGTCACCCTCCGGTCTCAGCCGAAGGTCTACCCTGAAGACAAATCCATCTTCAGTGACATCGGACATGGCCTTGCTCACTGACCTTGCAAGGAGTTCGTAGAACTTAGAGACCGCAATCCTGTCTGGACCTGATGTCCAACCATCTTCGGGATGTCTGAGATAGATCAAATCTATATCTGAAGAAAAATTAAGTTCATGACCCGACAATTTTCCCATGCTTAGAATTACCAGACCCTTAGAACCAGTCGATAACCCTTCAGGCGCCCCATATTTTGCTACAAGCCATTTAAACGAATAGTCCAAGGTAACCTCAAGTGACGCGGCTGCGAGATCTGAAAGTTCAGCCATGACTTCAACGACGTCAGCTGCCCCGGTAAGGTCTCTACACCCAATTCTGAGAAACTCTTGTTCCTTGTATCTCCTCAACTCACGACTGAGTTCGACCGGAGAAGAATTTCCCGCGCAAGAAAGTCTATTTCTCAGCTCCTTGTCTTTCTCCAGAAGTGTCTTGCCTTGATTGCAACGCCTCTCAAGAAACACATATCTTATTAATTCAATAGATCGTTTAATGGTTGCAAAGAGGAAGGACGAACCTCCGACGGCCCTTACGAAAAATTTCCATGCATCCAATTGCAGCGCCAATTCGGAAATGAGGCTTTCCGTACCTAGTCCCAGCAACTCCTCGATTCGAATGACGGTCATCCGGGGGTCCGGAGTTTCAAGAATGCAGGCAAGTAGAGGTTCTCTGTTATTGGCGTCGGCTTGTCCGATGAGAATATTCAGCAGAGAGGCTTGCAACAGGGAGAGATCTAGAAATCTGTTTTGGTCTATCATGTTAAAATCAGAAATTTATGTTTGACCTTTAGTTTATTATAACATGATTTTCAGAATCACTCGATCTGGTTAGCGTATATCCCATGCTCCAGGCATTCAACCCTGCTTCTCGCAAGCCGTAGATTGCCTGGTCAACATCAGATTCATTCAGGATAAGGATCATTCCTACACCCATATTAAAAGTTTCAAACATCTCCCTGTCGTCCAGCAGAGCGGCCCTCTTAAGAATTCTGAAAATCGGTGGGATCTCCCATGTCGAGGAATTGATGATCACCTGAATATGATCTGGAATTATCCTCGGTATATTCCCGTAAAAACCACCTCCGGTAATATGCGCAATTGCTTTAATCGACAATTTCTTCATTAGCGATAGCGTCGGCTTGACGTAAATTCTTGTGGGCCTCAAAAGCTCTTCCCCGAGTGTGGATTCCAAATCAGAGAATTTGTGATCTAGGGAATATTTCTTATTATCTAGAAGAACTCTTCGCACAAGGCTGTATCCATTGCTATGAAGGCCGGATGAGCCAATGGCGATCACAGCGTCACCTCCGATGACTCGAGAGCCGTCTATGACCGCTGCCTGATCCAGTATGCCTACACAAAAACCAGCCAAATCGTATTCCCCTTCGGAATAAAAATCGGGCATTTCGGCTGTTTCGCCCCCAATTAGGGCGCATCCAGCCATCTTGCATCCCTCTGTTATCCCTGAAACAACCGCTTGAAAGGTTTCCGGCTTAATCTTGCCGGTGGCGAAGTAGTCCAGAAAAAAAAGAGGCTCCGCTCCTGTGACAATAATGTCGTTAACACTCATTGCGACAAGATCTATTCCAACTGAGTTGTGAATCCCCATCATAAAGGCAATCTTTAGTTTGGTTCCTACTCCATCCGTTGCTGACACAAGAACAGGATCGACGAATTTCCGCCATTCGGGTCTAAATGTCGCGGCAAATCCTCCAAGATTACCGATGACTCCAGGGGTGAAGGTGGAGCGAATTCTGTTCCCCACAGACTGGAGGGATTTTTCGGCAAGGTCAACATCGACCCCGGCGTCTTTGTACGTGATTTTGTCAGACATTATACTACTACTCCCCTGAAAAAGTCTCTTTCCTGTGTGTGCGCATATTCTGGCGGCCAATTCGTTCACGCTCTCACGCACATCCTCATAGGACACTGTGCAAATCTTTCGATTACGAACTACGACCCTCCCTGAAACGAAAACATCTCTCACGTCGGATGCTTTGGCGCAGTAAACCATTTGCGAGACGGGATCGTACAAAGGGGTTAGGTGAGGCTGATCCAGATCCACAACAATGATGTCCGCCTGTTTTCCGGGAACCAGCGAACCTATAGTGTCTTCAAGCCCCAGTATCCGCGCCCCCTGAGTAGTCGCCATGTACAGGGACTGACGAGCGGTTAACGCCTCAGGGTTGCCTGAAGACAATTTAGACAGAAGAGAAGCTGACCTCATTTCTTCAAAAAAATCAAGATTATTATTGCTGGCGGGGCTGTCTGTGCCGAGTCCGATTTTTACGCCCATTTCCAGAAGATCTTGTATGCGGGCCGCTCCTGAAGCAAGTTTCATGTTCGATTCAGGGCAATGAATTAATCTTGAAGACGAGTCCATGATAAATCGGCAGTCCCTATCCGAGAGATGAACACCGTGAACCAACACAAAGTTGTCGCCCATTACTCCCAGAGAATACAACCACTCGATAGGGGTAATTCCGTAGAGTTTATGAATTTCGTCTATTTCTAGTTTAGTTTCCGCCACATGAGAAAATAATTTTAATCCGTGAGATTGTGATATCTCAAATGCGGATCTAAATGTATCCGATCCGCACAAATATGGAGAATGACAAAAAAGAGCCGGAGTGATTCGTGGATTCACGGGAACCGATTCCAGGAATTCTTTTACCCGTTCTTTCCAGGAGGACTTAATCCTGGTGTCAGGAGTCGGCGCATCAAGAATGCCTTGAGCTATGACAGCTCTTAGGCCTACATCTACGGCGGCTAGCGCAGATTCCTCCATAAAAAAATATGCGTCAGCGAATGTCGTAATCCCTGAAAGCGCCATCTCTACTGCGGAAAGAGTGGTTCCAAGACGAACCATTCCTGGAGAAACGTGACGAGCTTCGGAAGGAAATATGAATTGTTCCAACCAGATTTTCAACGGAACATCGTCCGCTAGGCCCCGAAACAGGCTCATGGCTGCGTGAACGTGACAATTGACAAGCCCTGGCATGATGAGGCAGTTCGAGCAATCTACAACTTCGGCGTCAGGATAGTTAGGGTATTGAAAAGAATTTATCTCAACAATAGATCCACCCGAAATCAAAGTTCGTGAGTGAGGAACCGGATCTGAAATTCCCGGAAAGCATAGTATTAGGCCATTCCTGAGTTCAATTGGTTTGTCATTATTGGCGCACATACTCAACCTGACTCAACCCAAGCGCTTGTCATTCGGGCTACTGTATTCTCGAGAATGTAAGTTAGTGTGGGTTCAGATAGTTTCGCGTGGCTTATAACATCGGCAATTGAGAGTGGCGTCATGTTTTCGGGATTATTTACGTTGGTTATCGCCACTAAGAAAAGTATGCGAAAACCTGCCTGCACAGCCGTGATTATTTCAGGAACCGAACTCATTCCAACAGCGTCGGCTCCAAGAAGTCTGAGCATTCTAGTCTCGGCGGGGGTCTCCAGATTTGGGCCGTGAACTGCTACGTATACGCCACTTTTTATCCCTAAGCCCGCTTCCTTGGCGACATCCAACGCAAGAGTTGCGATTTGCCTGTCGTAAACCCGGCTCATGTCAGGGAATCTGTCACCCAGTCGAGGGTCGACAACTCCACGAAGGGGGCTCGATCCAATAAGATTAATGTGGTCAGTAACCAGCATCACATCTCCGGGCTTGAATTCAGAGTCCAAACCTCCAGCGGCGCTATTGACGGCGAGAAACTGCGCTCCCAATGACCTCAAGACCCTTACAGGGAAAGTAACCTGCTCAAGTGAGTATCCCTCGTAGAAATGAAGCCGGCCCTGCATGACTGCAACCTGTTTCCCGCCAAAGCCACCTAAAATGAGTCTTCCCTTATGACCCTCAACAGTGGAAAGACAAAAATGGGGAATATCCTGATAAGGTATCACGCATACGGGGTCTATGCGTGCGGCCATGTCTCCCAAACCAGTCCCTAGAATCATTGCTACTTCGGGAACGAAGTGGTGACTCTGCTCCACGATGAATCTGTGAGCTTCGGATACCTTATTGTAGATATTTTCCATCATTCTCAATGCAAACACACTGACCTGAATGGTGGGTTCCAACACAAAAACAGCCGGGCTGGAACAGTGAAAATGGGCCTCACGCCTCAAACCCGGCTATTACCAAATCAATAATCCAGATGTCTTTTAATTCATTCTTGTCCCGCTGGATCAGAGTTTCATCCCTTTAAGCTCTTGATCTTCTCTTCAAGAGCGGGGACCACTTCGTTGAGATCGCCTACGATGCCATAGTTGGCAACCCGGAAAATAGGAGCTCGAGAGTCCTTATTAACAGCTATCAGTAGGGGAGACCCCTTAATGCCTCCAAGGTGTTGAAATGCGCCACTTATTCCAAGGGCCAAATACACCTTTGGTTTAACTTCTATTCCTGAAGTGCCTACTTGATGATACTTGGGAAGCAAGTTCTTGTCCACAATTGGCCGGGAACAGGCCAGCACACCGCCCATAGTGTCAGCGAGAGATTGAAACATTTCCAGATCCGGTTCATCGCCAATACCCCTGCCTATAGAAACAATGATGTCGGCTGACGAAACGTCTACGTCGCCTTTTTCGGCTTCGACATACTTTATAAAACGCTTCCTGAGTTTGCTCTCATCAATCGGGCAAGGCTCATTGGTGACTGTTCCTTTCGCTTCTCCAGCAGGGCTGAATTGGAAAGACCCCGCTCTAAGCGTCAGAACAACTCTGTCGGAGTTCTTGAAAGACACGACTGCATTTATCTTGTAACTGTAGATTTGCCTCGAAGCCAGCAACCTTCCATCTTTAACCTCGAGACTGAAACAATCCGTAGCCAGCGCAGCGTCCAAAGCTACAGAAAGACCGGGAGCGAAATCCAGTGTCGAGTTTGATGCTCCCATGACTACCAAATATGACCCTTCAGGTTTTATCAGCTCTTTAAGGGTTGATATCACGGCTTCGGAATTCGTCGTTTCAAAGACAGGATTTTCGACCAATAGGACTTTCGGGACCTCCGCCGCCAATTGCTCAGACATAGGTCCGCCTTTGCCGCATAGCAATACGCAGGTCAAGTCAGCTCCCAAGTCTGTTGCCAACTTTTTTCCAGCCGCAACGGCTTCCCACGAGATGTCCCGTAAAGAGCCTTTCCTTTGCTCTGCGATTACGTATATATTCCTCATCATCCTAGGGCCCCCTTTTCCTTGAGAATCTCCGCTAGTCGGGCTGCCGATTCTTCAGGCTTCCCAGATATAATTTCAGCCCCCTCACCTTCAGGAGGAAGTGACACCTCTTCCGTTACGAGTCTAGACCCTGCTTGTCCCACTTCGCCGGAATCCATGCCAAGTTCATCAATCCCGATGTTGGGAATGTCTATTGAAGCAACTTTTCTGACCGCTCTAATGGAAACGAACCTAGGTTCGTTCAAACCGGTAGCGACTGCTATGAGGCACGGAATGTCCGTCTCGACAGATTCATAAAGACCTCCTTCAAGCTCTCGCAAGAATGACGCCTTTTTATCGTTGATCTCGATCTTGGAAACAAGGGTTGAGGAGGGAATGTCCAGCATTGCGCCCAGCATGCCTCCAACCTGACCTGCGCCATCATCCTCTGCGAGTGTTCCGGTTAGAACTAAGTCAAAGGCCCTATTCTTGATGAACTTTGCCAATATCGACGCAGTGCAGTATCCGTCACCGCCCTCCATTTCATCTGACCAAACCTGAAAAGCCTCGTCGGCGCCTCTAGCCAAACACTCACGAAGAGTTTCTTCAGAGTCCTCCGGCGCAACACACACCACTGTAACCTTGCCGCCTATTTTTTCCTTGATCTGTACGGCTTCTTCTACTGCAAACCGATCCCAATCGTTAATATCATGATCAAGATCGTCCTTCCTAATATCCTTCGCCCCAGCGGCCACCGTAAGATCCGCCTCGGAAGTGTCGGGTATCCACTTCATGCAGACAATGATGTTCATAGATCCTCCCAAAGATTCTAAGTGATTCGTTAAGGAACCGCATATATATAATCCAGTAGTTAGGACATAGATCTCTCGACAAGTTCGATCAGATCAATAACCTCAATTTTACCCTCATTTCCTGTCGTTTTTATGGCGTCTTCAAGATTGATGAGACAGAAGGGACAGGCAGTCACAATTACTTGCGCCCCCACTTCCGCAGCCATTCTTACACGAACCTCACCCATCCGTTCCTTTTCGTCCTCGTTTTCATACCAGAGTAAAAGACCACCGCCACTGCAGCAGAAACTTCTCGAAAAAGAACGTTCCATTTCTTTATAATTTATACCTGGTATGGATTTCATGACATCGCGCGGCTCATCGTACACACCATTGTGTCTCCCCAGGTAACAAGGATCATGATAGGTTACGACTCTGTCTCCAACATAGTCCCGGTTCAGTAACATCGTTTTTTGGTTTAACAAACGTGATATCAACTGACTGGAGTGAATAACCGGGAATGTCTCTGGATAGTCATTTCTAATAGCATTCAACGCATGGGGGTCAAATGAGACTATTTCGTTAAAGTTGCGGGACTTGAACGCGTCTATGTTCTTGGCCGACACCTGCTCAAAAAGCCCCTCTTCTCCCAGTCTTCTAACCTCATTGCCTGAATCGTTCTCATCCTGGCCTAGAATGGCAAAATCGAGATTGTTTCGTGACATAATCTTGGCAAAAGACTTGCTTATTTCCTGGATACGGGGATCAAACGAACCGCAACTATCAACGAAAAAAAGGAGGTCGCAGGACTCGCCTTCGGAAAGAATGCGAACCTCCGCCTCTTCAAGTCCTTTGGCCCATGCCGCCCTCTTGGACTTCATGGCGCCGTAAGCGTTACCCTTTTTCTTTATTTGTTGAAGAGGTTTTTGTAGTGATTGAGGGATTTCTCCCCGATCCATGAGATAGCGTCTCATATCGACAATCTTATCAATATACTCTATAAAGATTGGGCATTCAGCCTCACAAGCTCCACAAGTTGTGCAAGCCCATATTTCACTCTCCGTAATAATGTCCCCAACGAGTCTCTTGTTTTCGCTAGCGCCTGAATGCGCTTTGCCAAAAATGGGATAATTCTCGTAAGCGTAGTCCCTGGCTTTAACACTAATCATTTTGGGTGACAGAGTCCTGCCGACGGCATTGGCCGGACAATTGTCAGTACAACGCCCACAATCCGCGCAAGAATAAAAGTCGAGAATGTGTTTCCACGTAAAACTGGTCAGATCGCTGACTCCACATTGGTCGAGCGTCATCCAGTCCACAACGCCGTATCTGACAGGTTTGATGGCCCCCCGATTCAGGTTTGAAAAGTAGACGTTGGGAATGGCGGTAATAACGTGGAAATGCTTTGATATCGGGAGATAATTTAGGAGTCCAAAAAATACCAAGATATGCGCCCAGTACCCGCCAACGTGCAATGCATTTAAAGCGGAAGAGTCATGGGATGGCATAAAGAGCGAGGCAAAGGCTGCCGCCGGGAACCAATGGTACGCCCCGGGTACGGATTCCAGCTTGAAAAGGCTGCCATCGTGCACCATGTCAGTGACCATGAGGGCCGCAACTAATCCCAGAATAACGTACGCCTCATATTCGTGACCCGGGACGCCTGGATGCTGATAGCGAGATGGATGAAAGATCGCCCTCCTTAGAATCGCAATGACACAAACTATCAGTACTACCAATACAGTGTAGTCCTTCAACGATTCGTAGGCAAACCCAATCGGCCCTGTCAGGAAGGGGAGATGAAATGTTGACGAAAATCCTCTGCCTATCAATGTTAAAGATCGCAGGGAGAGTATCATGAATCCTGCGAACAGAAGGATGTGGAGTATGCCGGCGCCAAGATACCGAGGCTGCCTCCACTGTCCGAAACCGTATAACAGCGCACGCCAGAGGCGAGCGGGAATGTGCGAAAACCGTGGGTCCGGAGCCGCTTTCCGCATCAGATCTATGCGCTTGTACATGACGTATGAAAAGAAAATGGCGGCCAGGACTAGGATGAAGAGTGCTATAACGGGGGCCGGAATCCCCAAAAGTGGAGTGTCCGCCGGCTTAAGGATATCCATGGGCAAGTAACCTCGTTGAACCATAGGTGGCCTTATCTCATTCAGGCACAAGCAGATAATGAAAAAGATTCACGAATGTCTCTGAGAATTAGGAGAACCCGGTGATTCCATCGGGTTCTATTAAAGATGTACAAAAAACGGCGAGAGGCATTTATTCAGGCCTATCGATCCACTTTTTTCACTCATGACGCAGATGCTAACTTATCAGAACAGCAAGAATTTTGGCCGGTTTGTCGCCGTGCGCCTTAACCAAGTGAGTGTCACCGGAGTCATAATAAACAGCGTCGCCAGGGTCCAGAACTTCTCTTTTTTCTCCTACCAGAACATCCATTTGACCCTCAAGGACATAGATGAATTCCTGTCCATCGTGAGACGATGGCTCGTCCGCGTCTGTAGGATGGAGAGTCACGATAAAAGGCTCCATGAGCCGGTCTTTCTTGTCTGAGGCCAAAGATTCGTATTCATAGCCTCGATGCTCTTCTCTCGACTTCCCGAAGCGTTTGAAGCTTTTTCTTTCCTTCGCCCTCACAACAGTAAAAGGCTGATCACCTTCGGATATAAAGTCGGCCATCTTGAGAGATAATGCTTTACTTACTTTGATTAGTTGTCCAAGTGGCAGAATCCTCCTGCCTTCTTCAACTTCTTCGAGCAATTCGAGTGAAATCCCAACTTTGGCCGCAAGTTCTTTAATTGAATACCCCAGATTCTCCCTGGCCGATTTTAGCTTCGAACCGTGATTAGTTTCCCTCTCGGTCTGGGATTCAAGTCTTGCCGCTTCAACCGCCGCCGGGTCGGTCAGAAAGTCACTTCCCTTATCTTCTCCATATCCATCAACCGTGTCGCGAAAAGACTGATATGAAGTCTCTTTGAACTCTTGGTCCATGTCCTATCCTTTCAGCTAGATATCCTTCCCAAGTTAATCCGGCACGATGCGCAAATATCACATCGACTTCCCTGGCACGCCGATATTTCTCGCTATTACAATCCTTTGAACTTCAGAAGTTCCTTCGCCTATATCCAAAAGTTTCTGATTTCGATAGTGCCTTTCTACCGCATAGTCTTTCATAAGGCCATAACCACCATACATCTGGACAGCGTGGTTTGCGGCCCGATAGTAGGTTTCAGAACAGACCAATTTGGCCATTGCTCCATGTTTAGGCGTAAGTCGACCGTTGTCCTTCAACCAGCAGGCCTTGTACAGAAGCAACCTTGCCATTTCGATTTCAGTAGCCATATCCGCTAGTTTGAACGCATTGGCCTGAAATGATCCTATGGGGCGTCCGAATTGCTGACGTTTCTTTGAATAGTCCAGGGCAAGCTCAAAGGCCCCCTGCGCTCCACCGAGCCCCATAGCCCCTATGGAGAGCCGGCCCCCATCCAAAGTGTTAAGCATCTGATGAAAACCTTCTCCTAGTCCACCCAGCAAGTTCTCCTTAGGGACCCTACAATCCTGGAAAGTCAGTAAACCAGTGTTTGAAGACCGCCAGCACATTTTCCCGTGCATCTTTTCCGCTGTAAATCCCTTAGTGCCATTTTCAACCAGAATACAGCTAATTTGGGGTTTCTTGGGATTGGAACTGTCGGTAACACATTGCACCACGCATACTGCGCTCATGTCGGTAGCCGAATTGGTAATAAAAATCTTGCTGCCGTTTATGACCCATTCGTTTCCATCTAGAATCGCAGAGGTCTTTGAAGCCCCAGCGTCTGAACCGGCGTCCGGTTCTGTGAGACCGAAAGAGGCCAAAATATTTCCTTTGCACAAATCGGGTAACCACTTTCGCTTTTGTTCTTCGGTTCCAAAATAAAAGATAGGAGCAATACCCAGTGAATTGCCTGCGGCGATTGTAGCGGCCTGGGATCCATCAATCCTGGCTATTTCTTCAACCATGATGATGTAGTTCAGGTAACCTACATCGCTGCCGCCGTACTCTTCGGACACAAAGGGTCCAAAAAAATCAAGTTCGCCCATTTTTCGCGTTAACGCTTCGGAGAACTCTTCATTATCGTCGAGTTCCTGCGCTATCGGCGCAATTTCCTTCTCGGCGAATTCCCTCACTACTTTTCTGGTTAGCTCGGCATCCTTGGGTAGATCAAAATTTAACGACATTCTCAGGCCCCCTTCTGGGATTCATTAGTTGTGAACAAGAGCGTTATCGCAAAAATTCAAAAACGCTGTCGGCACCGATCGACTCGGTGCTGTTTTAAATAATAAAGGAATTGTTCGACATCCAACAAACTGGTAGGGAATCGTGTCAAACAAGGTTTCCCGCCTTATACGGTTTATATTTTCGGATCTCGCCAACGTGGAGAAAGAATAGCTAATGGTTGATAGATAGCAAATAACAAAGAAAGTTGTCAAGGCGAATGAGGTAGAACTTGTGTCAGACTGAATCCTATAAATTCGATGAGTTTGCGACAGTTTAGCGCTTTCATGAACTTGATTTCGCTACAGTTTTACCATCAACATGATGCCCTGTTCTGCTTGCTCCTAAAATACGATAACGCTTCAATTTATAATCAGAATATTATAATTCTAATAACATGCTATATTCATTATATTTAAATTGACATTATGATATTTTGACAATAGAATTAGTCAAATGAATCAAGATTCTTAGTTGATATTTAGCTTAGATTGTTTATGTTGAAAGGAGAGCCAAGAATGAAAACCTTAAAACTGTTCTCTATCTTATTCCTATTTGTATCAATGGCTCTTCAATCCTGCGTAGGCAAGACCGACCAGGCATCCACTTCTGGGACCGACAAGACCTCTCGAACGGCAGCGACCCTAGAATCTGAATTGAAAGTTACCGAATCAAGGCTATCATCTTTAGAATCTGAAAATAAAGAATTGACTGCATCCAATGAAATGCTGTCAGAGAAACTAAAAGAGCTGCAAGAAGCCGCCCAACAAGAACCTGGAGGGGCTACGTCGGACAGGACCATAGATAACGAAACCGGAGGTCTTTCAAATCAGAAGAAAATAGCGCTTATGGGGGCCAAAGCCATCGCAGAATTTAAGGCCGAGCAGGCGGTCAGAAGGTTGGAATCCTTAACAGCCGATCTTTCAAAAAGGGACGACGATCTCAAGAAAGCGCTGGTGGATCTTGAAATTGTTTCGCAAGAGAGGGAAGGACTGAAAAAGGAATTTGAATCCTTGAAGGCGGAATCCAGGAATACGCGATCGCAACTGGAAGATACTCTTAGCAAACTGGAAGCCAGACTGGCGGAAAAAAACGACTTGGTTTCAAAAATAGAAGGGGAACTTAACGATAAAGAAGAACTCTTAAATACCCTTAAGAAGGCCTGGTCTGACGCTACTCAACTCAAGAGCAACGCCGAAGAGCAACTGTCTCAGATAAAAAACAATTTCAATGAATGTCAGAATCAGGTAGCCAATATGAGGGGTTTACTTGACCAGTCCAGAACTGAATCGACGCGAATTACCGCCGAGTTTGAAGGTCTTAAAAAGGAATTGGCTTCGAGCAATCTTCAAAACCGCCAACTTCAGTCTGACGGGGAATCGTACCTTAAGCAGATTAGGGAATTGAAAGAGATGTCGGCCGCTTCAGTTGATAAGAAGCAGTTGGAGCCTCCAGCTTCGGGAGGTCTAGATAAATCGCATTCAATAATCGACAGGCTACTAGAAATCGCAGGTAGCGGCAGACCATAAAAACTGACCTGACATCAGAGAACCGTCACTTATAAATAGCCTACTCTTTCCATAAATCGCAAAGACTTGATGTCTTCGCCCCTCAAACATCGCACAAAGGCTGATAGACTTTCTCGAATTTCTTGTTCAGCGCTCCTGCTGAGTTTTATTCTACCCACCAGGCGAGAGTCCGCGTTCAACCCATGTCGCAAGGCTGCCAACGTGGCTGGACTCATGCTTATGTGGGGGGAAGGCGCGTGTTCAGCGCATTCTTTGTGAACAGCGCCTCCGAAGAGCGGAGAAAAGTAGGCTTCTGAGTTGGAAGCGAACCCCTGCCCACAAAAGGGGCAACAGTTAAAAGACGGTTTAAAACCCAAGAGCCCGAGAAGATGAATTTCGCTAACGAGCAGTTCGATTGGCCCAGGATTGGACGAGTCAAGAGTTTCAAGGAAGTTCTTGAGGAAGTCAAATACATTTCGGTCTGGCAAAGCTTCGGGCAAAAATACGTAAGCGAGCTCAAAAAAATAGGAAACCCTGGCCAAAGATTTCATATTGCCCCTAATCCTCAAGAATCCTTGAAACATGTGCGACTCATCTATCCAGACCATGTTGTCTTTTTTCCTGGAACGCACCGCCAGATCAACCAAGCAGAATGGTTCCAAATGCCCCCCGAACCTGACGCGACTCTTTCTTGAATTCTTGGCTATTCCAGTGAGCCAACCACGTTCACGGGACAGAAATATAACCGTTTCGTCGGCTTCACCTCTATCCATCTTTTTCATTATCATTGATCTGGTTGTCATGCTAACTCGGAAAATTTGCAGAACGCGAAATCATGAACTATGTATAAATCCACTACGGACAGCCTATAAGGCTTGTTCCAATTCAAGGTCCTTTATAAAACGCAGGGTAACCCGCCTACGTTCTTGAAGAGACTTCTCATCTAGAATGTCCAACATGTCTTCGAGTTTTTTAAGGTTTCTGGATTTTCTCGACAATAGATAATTAATGACATCGTGAGTCAGTCTGATACCTCTTCTTGAGGCCATACCATCTAGAATAAGAACCCGAACATCGTCATTGGGTGGCGTCAACTCAAGCGACAAACCGGACAGCATTCTGGAGCGGAGATGGGAATTTTCAGCAAATAGTTCTTCTGGACCAACCGAGGAAGCGCAAATGAGTTGGGCTCCGGCGACCACAAGCCTGTTCCATATGCTCCATAGATGGTTGGATTCCTTTTCTGAAACTTTGTCCACGTCATCAACGCATACCAACTTGACTCCAGTGAATTCCTCATGATCAAATTGCGCCAATGATTCGAGTGTGGATTCACTGGTTCCGTGATCCTCCACACTGACAAAGAAACACTTTCCTTGAATTGATGGACTCACATGCTTAAAGTATTCGACTGAAGCCCGCAGGATCATGGTTTTCCCGGAACCCGAGGGGCCATGGAGAAGAATTCTTTTAGACACGGGATCTGAATGTGAAATCTCGTTCAATGAAGATTCCAGCAATCCTATAGAATTGGATATTCCTGGATGGACAACCACGTCAGAGAAAGAAAAAACTTTCGGATCAAAGAGTGGTAGGGCAATTTGTCGCATGCGCCGATTGTATTGGTGTCTGCCTGAATGATCAACAACCAAATTTCATAAAATGCTTGACAGTTCGGACGGCCTCCATTAATCTTTGGACAGCTGCTACATGGGCGTTAATCTCTCTAAACCCGAGAAACCACCCGAGGAATTCCCAAAACCGGTTGGGGCGCAACGAAAGATCTTCAGAATTCGTTTTCCTATTTGACCTGTCTTAAAGAATTGCTTCGACTTTTATAGATCCCAAGAAAAAATAATCAACCATATTTTATAACAAAAGAATCGATCAGGAGAAGGCATGGACGTTCAAGAGTTAAAAGAAAAAAAAGTCAGTCAACTTCTTGCTATAGCTAATTCCCTCGACATTGAGGGTGCTAGCAGCATGCGGAAACAGGAACTAATTTTTGCAATTTTACAGGCGCACCAGCAACAGGAAAAGGAGCAACCCATACGAGGTGAGGGAGTGATAGAAACGCTCCCAGACGGTTTTGGCTTCCTGAGAGCGCCAGACTACAACTATCTCCCGGGACCGGATGACATATATGTGTCTCCGAGCCAGATAAGAAGGTTTAACCTGCGCACGGGAGATACCGTCTCCGGGTATATTCGTCCACCCAAGGACACTGAGAGATATTTTGCCCTACTCAAAGTTGAGTTAATTAACGGCGAGGATCCGGAGAAAGTTAGAGACAAAGTCCTCTTCGATAACCTGACGCCCCTTTATCCAGATGAGAAACTGAAACTCGAGATCAATCCCACTCAGTATTCCATGAGGATTATGGACCTTGTAGCGCCTATCGGCAAAGGCCAGCGCGCTCTAATAGTTTCTCCTCCCAAAGCCGGAAAGACAGTGCTTCTTCAACAAATTGCCAACAGCCTCACCATGAACCATCCAGATGTATATTTGATCGTACTTTTGATTGACGAACGTCCTGAAGAAGTTACCGATATGCAGCGTTCAGTAAGGGGAGAAGTGATTTCGTCAACTTTTGATGAACCAGCCCAAAGGCATGTTCAGGTGGCTGACATGGTTATCGAAAAGGCCAAGAGACTGGTCGAGCACAAGAGGGACGTCGTCATTTTGTTGGATAGCATCACCAGATTAGCCAGGGCTCACAATACTGTGGTGCCGCCAAGCGGCAAAATACTCTCGGGTGGAGTGGACTCAAATGCGCTTCACAGACCCAAGAGATTCTTCGGGGCCGCCCGAAACATCGAAGAAGGAGGTAGCCTTACGATAATCGCTACCGCTCTCATCGATACCGGGAGCAAGATGGATGAAGTCATCTATGAGGAATTTAAGGGCACAGGCAACATGGAGATTCATTTAGACAGACGTCTCCTAGAACGCCGCATATTCCCCTGCATAGATATCAACCGTTCGGGAACTCGAAAAGAAGAATTACTTCTCAACCCACAAGATCTGCAGAGGATATGGCTACTACGCAAACTTCTGGCCGACATGAATTCTGTCGACGCAATGGAATTCTTGCTGGACAAAATAATGCAAACGGATTCCAACCGCGAATTCCTGCAAGTCATGAACAAATGACCTGGGACTCAGTGATCTGGAAACCTTAGCGATCGGTCAATCTGAATGGATGAACGGTCCTGTGCGGACTTGCCGCTGGAACAGAGTTCAATCCGACAAAGAGTACCGAGGAGACCAGAACCTTAAGGGGCGCGTCAACTTTTGCTTTTCAGGGAATAATGATAATGATATATTATATGGTTTGAGAATTAATTCTTGGAGGACAGCCATGAAAAAAGGAATTCATCCTGAATATAAAGATTCTGTATTTCGTTGCGCTTGCGGCGCAGAAATCAATACCGAATCCCTACAGCCCGAGTACCGACTTGAAATCTGTTCGTCGTGCCACCCGTTTTTTACTGGAAAGCAAAAATTGGTGGATAGCGCTGGGCGCGTAGAGAGGTTCATGAAGAAATACGGAGACCAGGCAATTGCAACCGGCAAGAAGCCCACTAAAGTTGGAAAGAAAAAGGAAGTCGGCATTCAGGCTACTCCCAAGGCAAAAAAACAGGACAGCGAAAAATCAGCATGATTTACTTGATTCGTTGGGATTAAATGTTTTGTCAGGCGAATCAATTAACGCTGGACAACTAATTGGCAAGTTCTTACAGGTTACACATTTTTAGAAAGTCTAGGTTTATGATCTTAAACAATGATTCTTGCTCCACGGTCGGCCGAATAAAGGTCGGAGGACAGGCTGTCATCGAGGGCATTATGATGCGAGCTCCTAAGACATTCACTGTTGTCGTTCGGAGACCTGACGGGCAGTTGTCGGTTCGTGAGGACAGATGGTATTCTCCCATGGAAAAGTGGCCTTTCTTGAAAAAACCCTTTCTGAGAGGATGCGTAATATTGTATGAGGCGCTTTTCAATGGCATTCAGGCTTTGACTTATTCAGCCCAGGAAGCTCTTGGAGAAGAAGAAGAAAAGTTAAGCCCGCTGGCTCTCGCCGGTACTATAGCTTTCGCATTGGGCGGCGCTATTCTGCTGTTTGTCGTTGTCCCCCACCTTGCCACTTTGGGAATAGGGACTCTGATAGGGGCCGATCTTGGTGTAAACAGTATATGGTTCCATGTAATAGATGGCGTAATCAAGGTCAGTATTTTTGTGGCATATATTGCCTTGATATCTTTGCTCGGGGAAATTCGGCGGGTTTTTCAGTACCATGGCGCTGAACATAAATCCATTCACGCGTACGAAAAGGGAGACGAGCTTACTGTCGAAAATGCTCGGAAATATCCCACTCTCCATCCAAGATGTGGCACAGCTTTTATATTGCTCGTCCTGATGTTTAGCATTTTCCTTTTCACGTTGGTGTTTCCCTTTGTGCCCAAGGAACTCTTCGGCAACCGAATTATTACCAATGCCTTTTTCATACTGGTTAAGATAGCTCTGCTGCCTCCAATTGCCGGAATTTCGTATGAACTCATACGCCTTGGGGAAAGGCGTCACAACGTATTCCTGTCTGCAATGCTTTCTCCTGGCCTGTGGCTCCAAAAACTTACCACTCGTGAACCTTCCGATGATCAACTCGAGGTTGCGATAGTTGCCTTGAAGAAAACGCTTGAAAAGGAACAAGAATGGGCCGAAGTCAAGACCTCTGCATGAGTTCATGTTATGCAAGTAATTGAGAAACTCGAAGAACTGAGCAAGAGGTATGAAGAACTTAACTCGGAGCTATCCAGGCCGGAAGTAGTTTCAGATCATAACCTGCTAAGGAAATTTTCTAAGGAACAGGCGGACCTCAGCGATATAATAAAAGCTTACCGAAACCTCGGTGATGTGGTTCGTGAAATCAACGAACTTGATGGAATCATTTCAGAAGGTGAAGATCCTGAATTGGTCGGAATGGCTCGTGAAGATCTGGCGGCGCTGATCGAACGCAGGAGTGAGGTCGAGCGGAAAATTAATTTTCTTTTGATTCCTGTAGATCCTTATGACGAAAAAAACATATTTCTTGAAATCAGAGCAGGAACAGGAGGGGAGGAAGCGGCACTTTTTGCGGCCGATTTGTTCAGGGCCTACTGCCGATATGCGGAATTTCGGAAGTGGAAAGTTGAGATGATGTCAGTATCAAACAGCGCCACTGGAGGACTCAAGGAAGTTATAGCGCTCATACAAGGAGATGGAGCGTTTTCCAGGCTCAAGTATGAGCGCGGTGTTCACCGGGTGCAAAGAGTTCCACTGACGGAATCTCAGGGACGCATTCATACTTCAGCCATTACCGTCGCTGTTTTGCCGGAGGCTGATGACGTAGAAATCAACATTGATCCTAAAGACCTGAAGATAGACGTTTACAGGTCATCAGGCCCAGGCGGCCAAAGTGTTAATACAACTGACTCAGCGGTCAGAGTGACACACTTGCCGTCCAACATTGTGGTTACCTGCCAGGACGAAAAATCCCAACACAAAAACAAGGCAAAAGCCATCAAGATTCTTCAGGCCCGCCTCCTGGACAAAATGGAGCAAGAAAGAGATTCTGAAATCAGCAAAGAGAGGAAGAGTCAGGTTGGATCGGGGGATCGCTCGGAGAGGATCAGAACCTATAACTTCCCTCAAAATAGGGTCTCCGATCACAGGATAGGCCTAACTCTTTATCGTTTGGAAGACATTATGGAAGGGAAGCTTGACGATCTGATTGATCCGCTCATCCTGCATTTCCAGACAGAAGCAGTAAAAGACTCGTTCACTAATTGAATTTAGCCGTGTTCATCGTGTGCAATGCGCTTGTTGACTTTAACCTTTAGGGCTGGAACGCTTCTGGAGGTTTGGTTTGCTCAAACAAACCATCGCCAATCCTAAAGATAATACGAGTCTTTTGACTTTCTGGTTTCAACCACGCATACCTTCCAGCGCCGTCTCCTCATTTGATACAAATTTTTTCCATTTTTCCCCTCCTCCTTCAGTGTGAGTTCAAGTAAGGCCAATAAATTCTTGACACTGGAGCGTCTATTCATTAGTTTAAAACGCTGTGTATGAACTAAGTTCAGACGAGAATCGCACAGCCTATCGAGAGTTCAGAACGCACTCTCGTAATCAAGAATATAAGATGACACAGAACGCATCCGGATACCGTCCAGAGGTCTATGAATAGATCGGATTTCAAGAGACTGGACGGAATATGCAAGCCGGGCGTTGACAGAAGCAAGAGGTACTATGGCCGGAACTACATTTGCTAAAGGTGGGATTCATCCCGATGAACACAAAGAGTTGACTGAGGGTCTGGCGATCGAGGTTATGCCACCTCCCAGCCAGGTTGTACTACCATTGTCCATGCATTTTGGAGCTATTGCCAAACCAACTGTAAAAAAGAAACAGGAAGTTCAGGAAGGTGAGGAAATAGCGGTCGTGGAAAAGGCTCTGGGCGCTTCCATTCACAGCAGCGTCACGGGAGTTGTAAAGGCTATAGAACCAAGACCTCATCCCACAATGGTGAGATGCGACGCGGTAATAATAGATCGAGATCCAGAAGCCCCTCCAAGGCAATATGAAAGCGAAGATTGGAGGAAACTCTCTCGTGAACAGCTTTTGGCCAGGGTAAAAAACGCTGGGATAGTGGGAATGGGAGGGGCCGGATTCCCAACCTACGTTAAGCTGTCTCCTCCACCAAACGCCAAAATTGACACATTGGTTCTTAATGGCGCTGAATGCGAGCCATATTTGACTACCGATCACCGCCTCATGCTCGAATATCCGGAAAAGATAATCGAAGGCGCCAAGATTATCCTGAAAATTCTTGGGATCAAGCAGGGGATAATCGGCATCGAACTGAACAAGCCTGACGCCATCAATACCATGAACAAAGCGGCTCAACAATTGGCCGGTAAAGATGATGACGTAATCAAAGTTCAAGGCATGGATGTCAAGTATCCTCAAGGGTCCGAGAAGCAACTCATTTACTCACTAACCAAGAGATCCGTCCCCGGAGGTGGGTTGCCGTTTGATGTTGGTGTAATAGTCCAGAACATCTCTACGACACTGGCCGTGTTTGAGGCCGCCACAATGCAGAAGCCGGTTTATGAGAAGGTGGCCACTTTTTCCGGCAGGGCTTTGCATAGACAAGCCAACCTTGAAGTCAAGGTTGGAACCCTGTTGTCGGATGTCGTGAATTACCTGGGGGGTGTCAAGGACGTCGTCAAGATAGTTTCCGGTGGTCCCATGATGGGATTTGCAATTTCATCGCTTGACGTGCCTGTTACGAAAACTACTTCCGGGGTTCTATTTCTAAATAGTTCGGAGACCGATCTAGGCGAATTTGGTCCTTGCATCCATTGTGGTTGGTGCATGGAAGCCTGTCCTATGGGACTTAGCCCAAAGGAAGTCGCCCTTTATGTTGAAGCAGGAAGGGGACATTTGACAGAGAAATTCGGAATTTTTGACTGTTTTGAATGCGGTTGTTGCGCTTATGTCTGTCCCGCAAAACGGCCCCTGGTGCAGTTTGCGAGACTGGCAAAAATAGCTATCAAGAAAAGAGGCTGAAATAGCCGAGGCGCCATCAGGCGGCTGATCCAGCATTTTAACCTAATTGTGAAAACCTGAGATCAACCGCTATGAATAGAATTGTCTATTATGAGAGGAAAACTGGTCAATCATTTTGAGACCCATTACATACAAGGGAGGATGGGACCATCGAAACGTTAGATTCCAGAAACATGACTTCTAAGCCAGAATGGGCTGTTTCGGTATCCCCGCATATAAGAAAAGGGACCACTACCGCCCAGATCATGTGGACTGTATCGGCCAGCTTAATGCCGGTCTTGATATTATCCATCTATAATTTTGGTTTTAGAAGCCTGATTATAACATTGGTAAGTGTGCTTTCGTGCGTGGTTGTGGAAGCCATATCACAGAAGGCAATGGGGCGCTCGGTAACTGTTACCGATGGAAGCGCCGTTTTGACAGGCATCCTGCTTGCATTCGTTATCCCTCCAGGTGTTCCATATTATTTACCGATGATTGGCGCCGTAGCCGCGATGTTTATAACCAAGGAACTCATGGGTGGACTTGGCTACAATGTCTGGAATCCAGCGCTTGTGGGTCGGGCTCTTTTACAGGCGTCTTTTCCTGTGGCGATAACTACAGCGTGGATACCGCCCCAGCAATTGTCAAAAGGCGTGTGGGACGTTTTTCTGGGCTCCGGCGCCTTGGACGCCATATCAACAGCCACACCACTTGCTGTTGTAAAACAATACGGCATGAAAGCTCTTGTCCAGCAATTTGGCGGAATTGACACCATCTATTGGAACTTTTTTGTGGGCTTCAAGCCTGGTTGTATCGGGGAGACTTCAGCTCTACTAATTTTGCTGGGTGGCCTGTTTCTGATGAGTAGAAAAATCATCACTTGGCATATTCCCGTTTCCACACTCGGATCTGCGGCTCTGATAGCCTGGATTTTCGGTGGGGAAACCTGGTTCAGCGGCAACCCCCTGGTTCACGTATTGTCCGGAGGCCTTATGCTGGGAGCCTTTTACATGGCTACGGATTACGTTACGTCACCAACCCTTAAGTCAGCGCAGCTTTTGTTTGGGTTCGGTGTGGGAGGGTTAACCGTTTTGATACGCCTAAAGGGTGGGTATCCGGAAGGTGTTTGCTATGCGATACTTCTTATGAACTGCTTGACGCCCGCGTTGGATGAATGGTTTCAGCCGAAGCGGTTTGCTCCCCCCAAGGCCGCTCCAGTTGCGGCCGTTAAATAGTTTCGAAAGAGGTTTCAATGAAAGAAATCTTTAAAATTACAATGAGTTTGACGGCTGTCTGCATAGCGGCTTCGTTGATACTTGGTTTTGTTTACGCAAAGACGGATCACGCCAGAAAGCTTAATGAAGAACGGACAGAGCAGAAAACCATTCAGGGACTGCTTGGCTTTGGAGCTGACGAAAAGGCGCCTGATGACTTGAAGATCTTTCCGGTTTATCGCTATGTAATCACCTCACCCCAAGGTGAGACCTCATTAGGTTACGTGCTGCCATTAAAGGGCGACAAGGTGGTCCTCGTGGAACTCGATCTTTCGGGGAAGCCCATTCGTGTCATTCCCATAGACTCTCCAATATCATCACTAGCTGATCAGGCCAACAGGGACAACATCATAAACGGGGCATTGCCAAAAGGCTCGAAATCCGTCTGGGCTCAGACTATATTTGTCGCTGACCGTGGAGGTAAACGACTCAGTTATGTAGTCCCAGGAGTGATACAAGGTTTCAAGACTTTCATAAAATTGATGGTGTCGTTGACCCCCGATTTTACGGTTAGCGGGGTCGCCGTTACTTATTCGGAAGAAGACCCCGGTCTTGGCGCCGAGATCCAGAAAGACTTTTTCAGGAACCAATTTGTTGGAAAAACGCTGGATTTAATAAAGAAACTCAGTGTGGTTAAGGAACCTTTGCCTGCTGATTACGCGTTGTCTTTGGATCCGGTCAAGGCCAAACAAAAAGGACTAACCGCTGAACAGGTCAAAGAAATCAAAACAAAACACCTAAACGATGACATTTACGCTCTAACTGGAGCCACAATTTCCAGTCGAGCGCTGACCAAGGGAGTCGTAAACACGGTGCAAAAATTCGTAAAACGGCTGGAAATATTGGACGAGGCTATAAGAAAAGAACAATTAAGTATTGCGTTTTAGCGGAGGTAAAAATTGAACAGGAACGTACAACTTCTCTGGAACGGGTTAATACCTGAGAATCCTATCTTCCGCCTTGCGCTAAGTATGTGTCCCGCTGTCGCGGTTACAACATCCGTGCAAAACGGTTTGATGCTAGGGCTCGCCGTGGTTTTTGTTCAGGTGTTTTCCAGTTGCACTGTAGCGATATTCAAATCATTCATACATCCAAGAATTAGAATACCTGCGTATGTCATAGTAATCGCTCTTTGGGTTACAGTCATAGACATGATTTTGCCGGTCATCTCTCCGGAGGTCTATAAGCAGGTCGAGTTGTTCGTAAAGTTGATAGTGGTTTTTGCGATCATTATTTCTCGACTGGAGCTTTTCGCATCCAAAGAACCATTAATTCCGTCTTTCTTTGACGGGCTTGGAATGGGGATTGGTTTTTTGTTTGGTCTCTGCCTTATTGGAGCAATCAGGGAGTTTTTTGGGACAGGTCAGCTTTTTGGATTCGACATTCTAGGGTTCAACCCGTTGCTTATAATGGTCCTTCCAGCAGGCGGTTTTTTCGTGATTGGTTTTATTATGGCGATATTTAACTGGATTGAATACAAGCTCACTGGAAAAATCCCAACATCGGGAGGAGCCCACTGACATGAAAGAGTATAAACTATCACATTTGGCTATAATAACAGTCATGTCTTGTGTCTTTCTCTCAGTCATGGCGCTGGGAGTTGCGGATGCGGGAACCGGATCCGGATCATTCAAGAAAGATAATGAAATAGTGATTTCATTCGGCATGCCGGTAGATGAAGCGTGGGCAAAAAACACTGCAAATTTCATGGTGTCCGAGAAAACTGATCCCGACATCCAATTGCCTGTAGAGTCGGTGACCCTTGACGCTAAGAGGATTTCAGCCCTAATTAGATTCAGAGAACCTCTTAATCTTTCAAGTGAATACGAAGTCAAGGCAAAGGACGTCACCTCTGAAGGTAAGGTCATGGGAAATGTTCAGTTCATGGTGAAAAAGAGCCAGGGCCAAATCCTTTTTACGATATTCCTTGGAGCCATGTTGATAAACAACTTTGTTTTCACTAAGTATTTGGGTCTTTGCATATTTTTTGGCGTCTCACAGAAGAAAGAAACATCTATCGGAATGGGTATAACCTTCACCATAGTCATGGTATTAAGCGCAATAATGTGCTGGGCTTTATTGACTTTTGTCCTCCAGCCGCTCCATTTGGGTTTCTTGAAAATCATCGTATTTATTGGGACAGTGGCCATTTTTGTTCAGGCGGTGGACACCATCCTGAGGAAGGTCAATCCCTATCTTTTCAAGAAACTGGGTGTTTTCCTGGTCCTGATAGTTACAAACTGTATTATTCTCGCCGTTCCCCTGATCAACGCGGACAGTGGAAATGGTCCCATGGAAAGTCTGATCCTTGGATTGGGGGCCGGCATTGGATTCGCTCTTGCGTTATTTTTGATGGCTTGTGTCCGGGAGAAACTTGAATTGTGCAAAGTCCCGGCCGTTTTTCGAGGTCTTCCTATAGCGTTCGTTGTGGCGGGCCTGTTTGCGTTGTCATTTCTTGGTTTTTCGGGATTGTCGATATTCTAAGTTCATGAAAATTTGGGCCATATTTAACGTGGCACTCAGAGGTGACTTCATATGGAAGATGTTTGGCGCATAGCTCTCATGGGAACAGTTTTCTTTGCAATTTTTGGCCTTTTGTGCGGATTAGCTTTGGCTTTAGCCGCCAAGAAATTTGCTGTCAAGATTGATCCAAAGATAGAAGCTGTTCGAGCATGTTTGCCTGGCGCAAATTGTGGAGCGTGCGGTTTTGCAGGTTGCGAATCCTATGCTGAGGCCGTGGTTACTGACCCGGCATGCCCTCCAAACAAATGCGCGCCAGGTAAAGATGTCGTAGCGCAAAAGGTGGCGGCCCTCACTGGAAAAGCGGCTGGCGCAGCTAGTCCGGTAATTTCGGTGATTCGTTGTTCAAGAAATGAAGGAAACGTCAAGAAAAAGTATTCATACGTTGGGTTTGACACCTGTCAGGGGGCCTCAATCGCTTTTGGCGGTCCGTATGAGTGCACATTCGCATGTGTCGGTTACGGGGACTGTGAAGTGGCTTGCCCGTTTCATGCCATTCACATGAAAGACAACATGCCTGTGATTGACCCTGATTTATGCACAGGTTGCGGAGTTTGCGTGAAGGCCTGTCCAAAACAGGTCCTCGAACTTATTCCCAAAGACGCCATTTGTTATGTGCCATGTAACAGCCGGGATTCGGGAAAGGTGGTTTCGAGTTTATGCAGCGCCGGATGCATTCATTGTGGCGCGTGCACACGTAAAGCCAAGGATGTTGTTTCCATGGTAAGAGACCGTATAGAAGTTGATCACGAAAAGCTCGACGAAGAATCCGCTAAGGCGGCTGTTTGGGCTTGCAGCAAGCAGTTCATTTTCAGGTACACGGACCCCGAACAACAGGCTAATGCGGTACAGGCGATAAAAGCGGAACAGGCCGCAAAAAAGGCGGCGTCCAAGGCCCAGCAGCAGTCCGAATTGGAAAAAACGGCGTAATCGGTCAGGCTGTTGAGGTGGTAGCGCACATTGATCCAGTTTGCCTGCAGGCTCCCATATTTCAATTCGGAATGCTAAGAATGAATCAGCTCTGAATTTCTTTTATAAAAACAAGACATCGCTCAGCCCTGGAAGGAGGCTCACGACATGAAAGACAAAAATTACGTATGGAATCCTTTTCGTATTCTCAGTCCCAAGCTCAATACTGAAATTCGGAAATTTGACGAGACCGAAGATGTTGATGAGTTGGCTTATAAGTCTCCAGAAGAAATTCTCGTCATCATGGTCGGTAAACTTATTGAACTGACCAAGATGATATCTCTTGGATTTCAGAGCCAGTCGTCTGAGCAACATGAGGCATGTGAAAAGCTCATTCAGGAGATAGGACGCCTCGAACGAGCGTCAACCTCGGGCATTCTTAAGGTGTCAGAGACATTTGGTCAGAACGTCTTTAAGGCTGTTGTGAGACTTCCAAGCCGGGTTGAGCGAATTGGCGTTATGTTTGAGCACATTCTCGCTTGCCAGAAGATTAAGGTCAAAGAAGGGATTCCTTTTAGCGACAAGGCTAATTCTGAACTTATGGAAATGTTAAGTGTAACAGTGGATCTTTTGCGGAATGTGGGGGATTCACTGGTTACATGTAATCTGGTGATCCTTGACCACATTAAAGGCCAAAGCAACAAATTGGCTGAACTGGCTGAAGAAAACCGCCTGAGTCATTGGGAAAGAATGGAAAGGGGATTTTGTTCCCCGGACGCGTCAGCAATTTACCTCAAGATTCTGGATTCCTTCAAAGGAATCGCGGAATACTCGGTGAAGATATCAGATTCCTTGTGTTCGCTGGAGGATGTTTCCAAATAGTTTTTTATTATCGGGAATTTTCTGGAACCCCGTACCGCAACTTGCGAGACGGGGTTTTTATTTGTAGTTGGACAGGATTGAAAAAAGAACAGGGAACCTGCCATTGCAGCAGAATTCCCTTCTTTGCCAAAAAGCCATGACACCAGAAATTTAGAATGTAAAGAACACCTTTTGCAGGACCTTCGGGGTGTAGCCAACTACATCAAGATACAGGGTGATGCCACCGTTAAAGAACGGCCACCCAGCGCCTAGAATCATGGCGGTGTCGATATCTTTAGCGTCTGAGACTACCTTTTCCTTCAGTATCCTGTCGATTTCGAGGGTCAGGCTGGTCAGAATCCTGTCAACAATTTCTTCCTTGACGAATTTTTTGTCGCTTCGATTCTGGAAGATTTCGGCGACTTTCGGATTGAGTGACTTACCAGGCCCCATCCCGTTATAGATTGCGCCTACTTTAGCGTCCACCATCTTTTTCAGGTTGTCATTGATCGGAAAACGATCCGGCCAGGCCTTGTTACAGGTTTCCAACACGTGGAAGGCCACAGCGGTTCCTACGAAGGCAAGCAGGTCAAACGGCGCCATTGGCAGTCCAAGAGACAGCACCGCCTCGTCAACTTGCATGAAATCCGCACCTTCATCCACCATTTCAAAGCAATCGCTAAGAAGTTTGGTTAGAAGCCTGTTCACCAAAAACGCCGGAGAGTCTTTAACAAGGATAGCGTTCTTTCTAAGTTTTTTTGCGCAGTCAAAAGCTGTTGTCAGGGTCTGATCGTCAGTCCTGTCACCCTTGATTATTTCAAGCAACGGCAGGACCGCAACCGGATTGAAGAAATGGAATCCCACTACTCTTTCCGGGTTTTTCAGCTTGGAAGCCATTTCCGTGACTGAAAGGCTGGAAGTGTTTGTCGCCAGGACACAATTGGGAGAAACTACTTCTTCCGCTTGAGCGAACACCTGCTGTTTCACTGACATTTCTTCAAAAACAGCTTCAATCACGAAATCGCAATCAGCGAAATCATTCCAGTCAAGAGTTCCAATAAGGATGTGATAGAGGTGATCGGCTTTTGCCTGGGTGAGCCTACCTTTGCTCGCCAATGCGCTAAGTTCTCCCTTCACGTACCCCAAGCCCTTGTCGAGAAATTCTTGTTTTATGTCCTTCATGACAACCGAGACACCATATCTACGGAGAAAGAGCATAGCCAACTGGGACGCCATAAGCCCGGCGCCGATGACACCAATTTTTTTGATGGGACGTCCCTTGATGTCTTTGGGCTTTCCCACCGGTCTTTTAGCTCGGCGCTGCACAAGGTCGAAGCTATAAACGCCCGCTTTGCACTGTCGGCTCTTTATGAGATCACCGAGAGCTCGATCTTCACCTGCGAAACAATCTTCAATTGAGTGACTAAGATCACAGGCGTACTCAATTTGTTCCAGGGCGCGATACGGAGCGGGAGCTGCGCCATGGACTCTCATGTCCAAGAAGTTTCTTGCAGCGTCCAGAGTAGCTTTGAGCTTTGACATATCAGGCGTTTTTCTCTCAATTTGAACCTTGCCTTCAATTATATCTTCCAACAACGAAAGAGACTCATCAAAGAACTCAACTGACTCGAACAGCCGGTCCGCAAGACCGATTTGAAAAGCCTTGGTCCCATCGAGCATCCGGTTCTGATTCATAGGGTTGTAGATTATCACCTCAAGGGCTTTCTCCGGACCTATGAGCCTAGGAGTCAGAGAAGAGCCGCCCCAGCCTGGAATCAATCCCAGAAAGCATTCCGGAAAGGCTATGGCGGGAACCGATTTAGAGACCGTCCTGTAATCGCAATACAAGGCGATCTCGAGCCCTCCTCCAAGGGCAGCTCCGTTAATGGCCGCCAATGTCGGTATCTTGAGGTCCATTATTCGCTTCATTGCGGCGTGACCCGCTGCCCCAATGCTACGTCCCTGCTCAAAAGTGTTTATGAAAGGGACCTGCATCAGATCGGCGCCGGCAGCGAAAATATAGTGTTTGCCACAAAGCATCATTCCTTTGGCATCTTTGTCAGCCTGTATCCTGCTTACCGCTTTATGCAAAGACGCGAGGGCGTGCTCGCCGAACGTGTTGGGCTTCTTGTAGTCCTCACCATTGTCCATGGTGATTATCGCTATCTTGCCAACACGAGAATTGTAATAAGTCGTGTGGAATAAGGTGTGCGCTTCAGCCATGACGTTTCCTTTCTATATGAATTGCACTGGATTATTCAGAATGGTCTTTTTTATTTCTTTTCCTTTTTGCCGTCTCTCTGGAGATTTTTCCAGATTACGGCGCCACCTTGGCCCAAACCGACACACATTGTGGTTAAGCCATACTTTACTTCCGGATGTTGCTTGAATCCATGCATCAGATGGAGAGACAATCTGACACCTGACGAAGCAAGTGGATGTCCGTACGCTATTGCGCCTCCATAAATGTTCAATCGCGGGTCACTGGGAAAAGTAAGACCAAATTCTTCCATAAACGCCACAGCTTGAACAGCAAAGGCCTCGTTCAACTCTATCAGGCCAACGTCTTCTATACTTAAGCCCGCAACCTTGAGCGCCTTATGAGTAGCTGGAATCGGTCCAATTCCCATGATTTCCGGCTTGACCCCTGCGTACGCGAATGATTTCAGCTCCATCTTGGGCTCTATTCCCAGCTCCTCAGCTTTTTCAAGGGTCATAAGAAGAGCTCCAGCCGCTCCATCGTTCAAACCTGAAGAGTTACCCGCCGTTACTTTTCCCATCACTCTAAAAGGAGTTCGCAGTTTGGCAAGGCCTTCCAGCGTAGTTTCAGGGCGAGGTTGTTCATCTTTATCAGCTACCGCCCATCCGCCCTTGGTGTACACAGTCATAGGGACAATCATTTCCCGGATCTTACCGGACTTGACAGCGTTGTCGGCATTTTTTTGACATAACATTGAATACTCATCAGCCATTTCTTTGGTAATGTGAGGAAACATGTCATGTAGATTTTCAGCAGTGGCTCCCATCGACAAAGCGCTCTGGTCGACGAGCTTGTCTGTCACGAATCGTGGGTTAGGATCAGCGGTTGATCCCATTGGGTGATGCCCCATGTGTTCAACACCGCCGGCAATGGCCACATCGCAAGCGCCCAAGGCTATTTCGGAGGCGGCCGATGTAAGAGCGCTCATTCCACCAGCGCACATGCGGTCTATTGAATATCCAGCTACGGTCACAGGTAATCCTGCAAGAAGCGCCGATGTTCTACCGAGCGTAAGCCCTTGGTCGCCTTCCTGACAAAAAACCCCCCATGCGTTTTCTTCGATCATTTCCGGTTTGACTTTCGGGTTTCTTCTCATCAACTCCCTAATGACTTTCACCACCATATCATCCGCTCGAGTGTTCCAAAAAACACCCTTTTCACCCGCTCGACCGAATGCCGTTCTGATAGCGTCAATTAAGACTACTTTTCTAGCTTTCATATTAATGACTCCATAGAAGATTAGACTAACGCAAAAGATTCTTCGGGAAGATCTATAGCGGAACGTTCTCCGCTCATGATTGCCCTTGCCTTGCCCGAAGCCAAAGAAAGTATGGTGTTTGCAAAGAATTCGGCGGAAGCCACTTTACCTCGATAAAAGGCTGCGCTCCTATTGGATTTCAGCAACTCGGCCTTCTTCTCCTCGGTGTCAGCCTTAGCATCCCCATATAGCTCTTCCAGTCGCCTGTCGGCTACTACGGCCTGCCACAACAACATGAACCCGACCGCGACATCGCCAAAAAGTTCAAGATAAGGGCTAGCGTAAAGGATTGGAGTCATGAAGTCTTCAGTAATACTCTTGAGACCGAAGTAGCGTGTGACCTCGATAAGATGATTTCTTGCGGTTTCGAATGCTTCCACTATATCTTTCAATCGATAATTCTTTTTGGCGGATTTTATCAATGCGCCTGTTTCCGCAACGATACTTTTAAAAAGAAGACCCTGTTTGTATCCTATTTTTCTACCAACCAGATCTAGGGCCTGTATCCCGTTGGTTCCTTCGTAAATTGAGGCTATTTTGCAATCCCTCATGAATTGTTCAACTGGATACTCTCGGCAAAAACCGTATCCACCGTGAACCTGGATCGCCAGTTCCGTGACCCTGAACCCCATGTCAGAGCCCCACGCCTTGCATATCGGTATTAGAATGTCCAGAAAGCCCTGGTATTTGGCAGATTCTTCCGGGGTTTTCGCTGCATGAATCCTGTCCTCACAATACGCTGCGTAATAAAGTAAAGCCCTTATACCTTCAGTAACGCTCTTCATCCACATGAGCATTCTCCTGACATCAGGATGCTGGATGATGGGAACTTTAGGAGCGGTTGGGTCCTTCATGGTTGAGATCTCAGGACCCTGAAATCGTTCTTTTGCGTATTTGAGCGCGTGCATGTAAGCGGTGCTGGCTTGAGCCAGTCCTTGAACACCGACAGAAAGCCTGGCTTCGTTCATCATGTTGAACATAATCTTCATGCCCAGATTTTCTTCTCCGAGAAGATAGCCAATACAATTATCCTTCTCTCCAAAATTCAGTGCGCATGTTGATGACCCATGGATCCCCATCTTCTTTTCAACGGCCATTGTTGACACGTCGTTGTCTACAAGATTTCCGGCATCGTCATAACGGAACTTCGGAACTATGAAGATACTGATTCCTTTGGTGCCTGCCGGAGCGCCTTCTATCCTAGCCAGTACCATGTGAATGATGTTCTCAGTGAGATCGTGATCACCTGCGGAGATAAAAATCTTTCCACCGGAAATCGAATATGTCCCATCCGGTCTCTTGACCGCCTTTGTTCTCAACGCGCCGACGTCACTTCCCGCCTGAGGTTCAGTGAGACACATAGTGCCACACCACTCACCAGTGTACATTTTGTCCATATACATGCGTTGCTGTTCTTCCGAACCATAAAGCTGCACCAACCTGGCGGAACCAATAGTAAGGCCGGGATACATCATCAGGGATTGATTGGCTGATACAAACAACTCCATGGTAGCAATGTACATGACGCTGGGGAAACCCTGGCCACCGTGATCGGGTGATATGGGTAAAGCCGCCCAGCCTCCCTCACAGTATTTCTGATAGGCGGAATGGAAGGAAGGTGGAACAGAAACATTTCCATTTTCCAGTTTTACTCCCACCGTATCACCTTCTACATTGGTTGGGGCCAGTTCTTTCTCCGCCAGTTTTTGCGCTGCCTCCATCACCATGTCGAACATTTCTCTGGAAAATTCGGAATAAGTTTCAGCTTCGCAAAGTTCTTCGATGTTCAGTTGCTCGTAGAGCACAAATTTAGCGTCTCGCTCATCAACGAGAAGATTAGCCATCAGTTTTCTTCCTCCTTGTGTAACTTACCGAGGTAAACGATTTTTAAGAAATCCGATTTAATGTATTCAGGAAAAACCCTTTAAAACCTGCAAGAATAGTATCCAGTTTTAACTTTTAGACGTGACTTCCATCAGATGAATCCTGCAAGTTTATAAATACGTTTACACCTTACAGTTTAATATCTCAAGAAAATTAATTCCTTACTGAATCAGTCAAGTTAAGTAAATGTACGCCATCATTGACTTCAAATCAAAATATACCTAATTTCTACCAAATTGGCCTGTTGGATGGACAGGCTATATTTCTTCGCTTATTGTTCGCAAAGCATTTTATTGCGCGTCATTAGGAGACAATTCATGTGGGAAGAAGAGAACAAAAAAGCAGTGGACTTATTCCAGGAAGGAAAACTTGAACAAGCTTTGGAATTGGCTGAATCAGCGTTGAAGCGCGCTGAAAAAGAATTGGGATCAGAGCATCCAGGAGTGGCGCGTTGTCTCAACAATCTGGCGGAAATGAATCGCGCTCAAGGTAAACTGAGAGACGCCTTACCTTTCTGGGAAAGATCACTTGAAATACGCCAAAAAACACTTGGTCAAAAGCATCCGGAAGTGGCTCTGGCCTATAACAATCTTGGTGGAGCGTATTTCGAGCTTGAGATTTTTAATAAAGCGGAATCTGCGCTAAGAAGAGCCCTGCGTATCGTAGAGGAATCGATCGGACCGGAGACACCCATCATGGCGACATGCCTTAACAATCTGGCTTCTGTAAATAGGGCTATGGGTCGTTTTCCCGCAGCGAAACCTTATTATGAAAAAGCCATAGCAGTCCAAGAAAAGTTGCACGGGCCTTCCAGTCTGGAAGTGGGCGTTGCGTTAAATGACCTCGCTGGGCTATTCGAAAGTCTTGAAAGATATGCGGAATGCGAGCCTCTTTATCGTCGGTCTCTATCCATAGCAGAGGAGAATTACGGGCCATATCATCAGCATGTGGCTTCCTCTCTGAACAATCTAGCTTCAATTCTGGTTGGAGTCGGGCAATACCAGGAAGCTGAAGCCCTTCTTTTGAGAGCGCATGAGATTACTGAGAAAAACTTTGGACCATGCAGTCCGCTGACAAATAACAGTTTTGAAAACCTGGCCGAGTTCTATCTGGGAGTTGACAGGCCGGAAGACGCTGACAAGATGAGACAGCGCGCAAAAAGAAGTTGTTCCGGTTGACAGACCAGCCACCTTCCACCAAAAACAGCGCATCATATCGAAGAATTATATATTTTTAGTCAAGTTCCAGTATGTTTCAGTCTGAATTTCCAGGCGCAGAAATTGCTGTCTGGAACTTCATCCGGGGGACACCATACGCATTCGGTAACGATGTCGGGATTGATGCCACGAGCGAATTCTGTGTATTCCCTTATCCCGGCTGACATGCACGGGTAGTCGGGCATGCCTTTGCGTCTCCGAGCCTGCTGGACGCGACATTCAATCATTCGAAACAACAAATTCCCTTCCTGGTCCCACTCTGATGAATGAGAATTTATGCTCGAATAAATTCTTAATCTCAGGGCCTTGTCCAGCGTGTCCAATCCCCCTTTGCCATCAATGCTAAGGAAGTCCAATATCTTGAACGATTCCAACCTTGCGAAAATAGACCAGCATGAATCATTTACATTCTTGGCCGAAGCCATACCTTCTTTTCCTTCAATTGCCTGAAACCACAATCCGTCTCCAGCAACCCATGTTTTTGCTATCTCTCTGATCAAAATTAACAATTCGGCGCGAGGCTTCTTCGAAAGGATGGTTGAAATGTCGTCTTCAATGTGGGATCTGAAGAGGGGAGCGAGTCTTTTAATTGCTCCCGAAGCGTGCCAATGAACAATTTGGTTCTCACATTCCAAGGCCCTTTCAAGTCCTAATATCCTGGATGCTTCCGTAAACCACATCCCATAATGAATTATGACATGACCGACAAAAATCCCAATTAACCGAATTAAATCAGCATCCTGTAGAGTTTCGATTTCAAACGGTCCTGGCTCCGCCATGTGTGTAACTCCTGTGCGGAAAATTATTTCAACTCCTTATAAAATGGCCTGATCTACCTCCCGATTTCTCCATAAGCCTGATTTCAGATATTACCATACCCCTGTCAACGGCCTTGACCATATCATAAATTGTGAGGCAGGCTACCGAAACCGCCGTAAGGGCCTCCATTTCAACGCCGGTTTTGGCGGTCACCTTGACGCGAGCTTCGACTTCTATGAGACAGCGCTCGATATCGGGGAAAAATTCTATTTTGACTGATTCCAGCGGAAGAGGGTGGGCGAGGGGGATTAGAGAGGATGTATTCTTGGCGGCCATGATTCCAGCTATCCGGGCCACTCCAAAGACGTCTCCTTTTTTAGACTCTCCACTCAGGATGAGTCCCATAGTTTCGGGTTTTAGGCTGATTTGGGACCGAGCAATCGCCAGCCTCTCAGTAACTTGTTTACCCCCGACGTCGACCATTACTGCCTGGCCTTTATCGTCAAAATGAGTCAGTTCGATCATTCTATAATCTCCATTGTGGTCATTCTGTAGAGTTCAAAGCGCCAGATTGCATATTCATTCTGTAACGAAGCGCTTCCGCATGAGCGGGAAAACCCTCGTAATTGGCAAGAATCAAGGCGTTGGGGGCCATGGACATAAACCCCTCCTCATTCACCTCCGCAAACGACATTTTCCTGGTGAAATCCCTAACCGACAAGGCTGACGCTGTTCGCCCAAAACCTGAAGTCGGAAGGATAGCGTTGGGACCAATAGAATAATTGGCCAAAGTTCCGGGGGTAAAACCGCCTAACAAGGCTTCTCCCGCTGTTAAAATTCGCGCAAGGAGTTCCCTTGGGTTGATTGTCATTATCTGGAGATGCTCCGGGGCGAATTCATTCACAAATCGGATGGCGTCATCCATGTCGGACGCGAGCACAATCCCTCCAGAATTGGAGAGCACCTTCTCGCAATAGGAACGCCGATCCTGAGGCAAATTATTTAAAAGTCGAGGAAGAATATCCAGCGCTTCTTTGGCCAGAGACGGATCAGGCGTCACGAGATAAGCAGACGAATCGGGACCATGTTCAGCCTCTATCAATAAGTCCGTAGCCACAAGGATCGCCTCAGCGGAAGAGTCCGCAAGAATAACGGCTTCACTTGGACCGGCAGGCAAACCCGTGTCAACTTGACTCGAAAGCCACTGTTTAGCCGCAAGGACATAGCCTGATCCTGGGCCTACTATTTTGTCAACCGGCTTGATGGTTTCCGTTCCATAGGCAAGGGCCGCAATCGCGTGGGCCCCTCCAACAGTGTAGAATTCATCCACACCAATCATACCAGCGGCCGCCAGTGTGGCCTGGTCGGCTTTTCCAAACCTGTCAGGTGGACTTACCGCTACAATTCTTTTTACACCGGCGACCTTGGCAGGAACAGCCGCCATCATCATCATAGACGGGAAAGATCCTTTGCCGCGAGGAATGTAAAGTCCTACCGACCTAAGCGGTATGGTCCTTTCTCCGGCAACGACTCCCTTTGTGATTTCTACCTCTCGGGTTTGGGGTTCTTTCTGAAATTCATGAAACTTTTTTATGTTTTGTGTGGAACCGACAATAGCTCTTTTTAATTCCGGCGCTATGCTTCTAATTGCTTCCTCGATAGCCGCGTCCGTTACCCTAAATTCATCTCTGGACAGTTTGGCTCCATCGAATCTTATGGAGTAATCACTCAGCGCCGCATCGCCTCGCTTTTTGACATCATCTATAATTGGAACAACCTGGCTGATTAATTCTTGCAATCCTACCCCAGGTCTTTTGCAGAGTCTTTTCCGATCATCATCGCTAAGGTTTGCCGTGACGATAAAATTTATGGTCATGTTTCTCCTTTACGCCATGTTCCAAGTATTGCTTATCAACACATCGAATGGATTCAGTTCGGTGTTTCAGAGACTAATAGAACTCAATCATAAAATGATGACGTTCACCCCTGGCTTCTTCAAATATATCCTCTTTTCCTATATCATAGAAATGATCACATTTTTTATACATATCTAACGATTTTTCGGAAGGCGCGGATGGAAAACGATTTTAATAAAGCAGAGTGGAGTTTTTTTGTGACGGCTCTGAAAGAAGAGGCCAGAGACGTTTTATGGAAAGTGGGGTCGTCGGCTGACCCTGAGACCCTTGTAAAATCGGTAATGCCGGATTTGCAGGATCTTGCTCCCAGGTCGGAAGATACGGAAACGCGGACGCAGGAAGAAATATGGGCTCAAGTGCGAAACCGACTCTTAAAAGCGGCATACGAAACCAGACCGTATTGCATAAAATGCGGTGAATGTTGCATTAAAGGAAGCCCTACTCTCGACATCGAAGATATTCGACTGTTTGAATCAAGCAGACTGGGACCAAAAGATGTATATACAATCAGAAAAGGAGAAATTGTTTTTGACACTGTTCACGAACAAAGTTTCATCAATGATAAAGAAAGAATAAAAATTAGGGAAACACCGGGAGAAAAGTCGTGCATTTTCTATCAGAAAGGGAACAGAGAATGCGTAATCTATGATGATAGGCCGGCACAGTGCAGAATTCAGGAATGTTGGAACCCTAAACCACAAAACGTTCCAGGAGAGGCGAGACCTCTGAATCGAAAAGACTTGTTCGAATCTACTGACCAAATCTGGAAGGTTATCCAAAAACATGAGGAGAACTGCTCCCAAGAGAAATTCTCGAGGGAGATTGCAAGATTGGGAGCTACAAAAGGACAAACGGTTGAAAACGTGATTGAATTATTAAGTTTCGATAATCATGTTCGCCAATTCATAGGGGAAAGGATGGGAATAGGTCCTGAGATACTGGCTCTTTTCTTTGGCCGTCCAATGAGGGACTTTCTGGAATATTATGGATTGACAGTAGATCAAGATAACAACGAAACCTTCACTCTCAGACCTGTATCAAACCCGGAGTCCGAACAAAACGCCGATTCTTAGGCCTAATAGTAAATATGCGTCAACTTATAGGCCCGAATAGAAAAGAGATCTTGGTCCGAGACGACGCGGTTCAAATGGATTAAAGCCATGACCACGATAAATATATATCTTACGAATTGACTCTCCGTGATACATAACATCATAGGCCGGGATCTGTTCCACACTGGCAAAATTTTCATAGATGGTCATTAATACCGAGCTTGACGGCTCGAGCGGCTTTGAACTCACAAATAGAATATTTTTACCCTTCAGGTCATCGTAGGATCTATGCCAAACATCGAACTGCGTTGGTCGGTCCCATGGGGATAGATATCGTACGGATGGCTGACCAGGGACATTAAATTCCAATAGGGCGCAATTTTGATAGCTGTCTGATGCGAGGACATCTCCTTCAGCCATGACTGTGACCAGGTATTTTCCCAGGTCGTTCCAACCTCGCGTCTCCCAGATAATTCTGTCGTTTTTTGCGAGATTTCTCTCGACAGAAGCCGGCAACAACCCTATCCAAGCATGTAACACGACTATGATGACCAGAAGAATTGAGACGGATGCGCCTGCAATTGCAAATTTTCTTAAAGACGAGTATGAGGGGAAAAGCCTTGAAATAGGATTATCCCGATCAGTAAAGATCATTACTGTTAGAATACCTGTTGACACATATCCCATCACTCCCCAATTAGCTTCGGCGTGCCCTCTGAAAGACATCACAGAAAACAAGAAAAGTGGAAAACCAAAACAGAGCAGCAACGCTTTATTGTCATCGTTTTTACGCAATTCCGCCGCAATCGCAACAAAGATTGACGCCACGACCGAAATAAAGAATAGAGGAGAAATGATTATAATTTGCGCCAACTGGTAACCAAGACCATCGGAGATCTTCCGCCAAAAGCCTGAATAACCCGTTCCAATAAATAATATGTGCTTGAATGACGCCCAATCGTGAGTGAAGTTCCACCATAAAATTGGTAAAACAAATAATGTGGCTACTAGCGCGCCTATCCATGGTTCTTTTCTTGACAAAGCGGATCGATACCGATCGGAAGAAAGTAGCCACAAAAGTGTAACCGGCAGTAGCAGTGCGCCGGTATACTTGCTGAGTATGGCAAGGCCTGAGCTTAAACCTGCTACATAGAAATACTTATAATTCTCGGTTCTTATAAACTTTGACATTGACCACAATGACAGCGACCAAAACATCAGCAAGGGATTGTCATGCACCGCTGAGCTACCCCCCAAAAGTGAAATGGGCGTCAAGTTGAAGAACAGGGCCGAGAGTAATCCGACTCTCCAGGATCCGGAAAGTCGAGTTCCAGTCAAATAAATCAAAATAGTAAAAATTATGGAGATCAACAGAAAGGGAAATCTAACCGTAAAGGGTGTGGATCGTCCGAAGAATTCGGTTGACAGTCTTATGAGGTAAGCGACCATTCCAGAATTGTCAAAATATGACCAGTCCAGGTGTCTGGACCATGCCCAATAGCTGCATTCATCCGGTATAAGATTGACTGAAACGGTTATAATGATTCGCCAGATGAATATCGCAGCCAAACCAAAAATAGGGCCCCACATTCTCTGGTCATCAATTTGGCGAACAAGATTTGTCTCTGTGAATTCACTAGTTCCATTAATTGAATCACCTCTCAATATGGAAAACACCTCTCCAATCTTCTGGTTACTCCTGTGTCATGAAATTTCACAACTTCCAGGGTTTGATCTACGGCTCATTGCGGCCTTCGCACGAGGTTCCAGGACGGCAAAACCCGATGTCGGACAGCCACCTGTTGTCGTGTGAAGTCTCAATCTGGATTGTCGAATGGCTGACACCAAAATCTCTTCTCACCATTTGTCCGATTTCCGTTAGAATTCTGACAGAATTCACACCTCTTTCCGATAGGACCACATGAGCCGAAAGATTAACCTGTTTGCTGGAAATATTCCAGACATGTAAATCGTAAACACAGCAAACACCATCAATCTTAACTATCGCTGTCTCTATGGCTGACACGTCCATTCCCTTGGGAACACCTTCCATAAGTATGTTAACGGTTTCGCGAAGAAGACTCCACGATGAAATCAATATAAGGACGCCGATGAGAAGGCTGATGACAGGATCGATCCAGAAAGCGCTTGTCACAAGTATGACAAGCCCTGCCACCAGGGCTCCTATTGAACCAAGAGCGTCAGACAATACATGCAGAAAGGCTGCCTTGACATTAAGGTTTTCTTGGCGTTTTGAAAAAAGGACAGCCGCCATGGCGAGATTCAATATCAGACCTACCGTGGCAACAGAAAACACACCAAATCCCTCGACTGTCCCTGGATTAAATATCCGCTGAATCGCCTCGTAAAAGATCAAAACAACTACTGCCCAAAGAACGATACAATTCAAAAGAGCGGCAAGGATCTCCGACCTTGAAAACCCATATGTTAGGCGATCACTTGCTTTACGTTTCCCGATTCGGATAGCAACCCAGGAAAGACCAAGAGCCATTGCGTCGGAAAACATGTGTCCAGCGTCGGCCAGCAGAGCCAAAGAGTTGAATAGGATTCCACCCGCTGTCTCAACAAACATGTATGCGCAAGTAATCGTGAAGGCTATAGCGATGCGACCTTCCGCCCGATCTTCAGATTTTTCGGCGGAGATTTTGTTAGAGTGAGAATGTCCGATTTCCATAGGCTTTACTTCCGTTACTGATGATTGAAGCAATTACCACAAAAAATGTCCACACGGCAACACAGTCTCCCGTTGTTAACTGTTTAACGTCAATTCATTATACAGAACCCTGGAACTCATCGTTCTATAAATATATCCTTGGCAATATTTGTTCGATCCTTTGTTGACGCATGCTGCGGGCATTTGTTACATTCAAACTGCCGGAATTCACACATCAAGTCATGGGAATATTAACCATTGGATAATCTGACTCTTTTAGGTGTAGCCATCGCTTTGGGCATGGATGCGTTCGCTGTTGCGTTCGCTGTCTCCAGCGGTTTGATCAATGTCACATTCAGGCAAATTTTCAGGCTTACGTGGCATTTTGGACTGTTTCAATCACTGATGACGTACACCGGGTGGTTGGGTGGGACGGCAATTTTCAATGTGTTCTGGGGACTGAACGATTGGATAGCCTTTGGACTATTGACATTCATCGGACTGAAAATGTTTAGGGACTCTGGAAAAGCGGAAGAGCGCCTTGAGGGTTTTGACCCAACTAAAGGATGGAGTCTTGTTGGTCTATCTGTGGCTACTAGTCTGGACGCCTTGGCTGTAGGTATCTCGTTCAGTCTCATAGGTGTGCAAATCCTGCTTCCCGTCGCTCTGATCGGATTAATCGCGTTCCTGATGACTTTGGTAGGCATGAAAATTGGCGATCGAGCCGGAAAACGACTTGGTAAATGGGCAGAAAGGGCCGGTGGAGTAGTCCTGATAATAATAGGAGCAAAAATCCTCGTTGGAAGCATGTTATGAAAAATAAACTGACGCAATTTATTGATCCCATTGGAGGTGATCGGAAATGATAGTGGATTTTCAGATGAACAGCCTCACAACTGTAACCGAATCAGGACCTGGAACCTGGTCAGTCGAGTTGACTGCAGGAGACAATTTACTGGGGGTCTCAATAGGTCTAGAAATCAAAGCCCCAACACTCGATATCAGGAAATCAGACATCACTGTCAAGAGAGACGTCCTGGGAGTAATTCCAGAGATGTCTCCATTAGCTCAGAAACTCGTTGGGGTACGAGTAGGGCCGGGGATGACAAAAATTGTTCGGGAACTGGTTGGTGGCCCTCAAGGCTCCGACTGGATCTCTGATCTAGTGTTGGAAGCCATGGAAATGCTTGTGAACGCTATAACAGTCCAAGAACTGGAGAAAGCTGCTATTAAGGGAGGAGAACAAATCAGGGCCTCCGGAGATGGCCCAAAGATATTTCTCAACGATGTGGTCATTGGCCCAGAGATGATTAAAGTCCTTGGCGCCAACCCCCGACTGAAAGATAGTTGCGCCGCTTTCCAAAACATTGACTGAAGGAGGAACTGAAATTGGATTTAAACAGTATGCCTATATATTCCAGGATGAAGTCATGTGGAGTTCAAAAACAGGGAGAATCGCGAAGAGTGGTATCCGGCGTGCTGGAAGACGAACTCTATGCAATGCAATGCGAGATCAGTGTGGATTGGCCCAGCCGGACTATCGAGTCGGTCCAGGTAAGAATTAAGCGCTTTACAACGGTCAGATGCGTTCTTGCCGAACCTGTTTTCCTAAAGGCCGAGGGTTGGAAGATTGACTCGCAGGTCGAGGGAAGAATAAAGAAAGAACTTGGCCGCAATGGGTGCCGACATTTGGCCATATTGATGGTCGATAGCATAAGGAGCCTGGTGAGGGCGGAACTTGTAAGAAATTTGACTTCAGAGATACAGTCAAATCCGGATCTGGATCGTGTTAACTTTGTACAAATATTTTTTCTGGAAAACCCGGAATTGAAAACCATAATGAAAATTAACCCCAATAATTTATGAGGTTACTGAACCCATGAAGATAGACCTTCATTGTCATACTAGCGCGTTATCACCGTGCAGCGAGATGACTCCCGATGAAATGATGGCCGCCGCTGTTCAATTCGGCCTTGATGGAATCTGTCTGACTGAGCACAATCGAGTCTGGAGCTCTGAAAAAGCCGATGAACTTAGCCAGAAATACGGAATCGCAGTATTCAGGGGCATAGAAGTCACAACAACAGGAGGAGACATACTGGTTTTTGGAACTGAAACCGAACCTGAAGGACTTTTAACCCCCAAACAACTCAAAATGATTGTTGACGCTGAAGATGGGCTTGCCGTAGCGGCTCACCCATTTCGAGGATTCTTGTTGTTTGGCTTCGGCATGCTTCAGATGAATGTGTCCGACGCTCTTGACAATCCTACTCTGTCACAGGTTCATGCGGTAGAAGTATGTAATGGCAAAGTGACAGATGAAGAGAACAATTTTGCTGGACAGGTAGCGGACGCTTTAGGTCTCATAAAGGTTGGAGGAAGCGATGCTCACTCAGTTGAAGCTGTCGGCACATGCGTTACCGTTCTGCATAGTCCTGTGAGGAATGAGAGGGAATTGATTGCTGCCATCCTAAATCGCCAGTTCTCCTTGGAGCGGGCCAAATAATTCGCTGGAACCTGCTTCAACCATTTAAAGAGGAAGATGGAAATGGAAAATGAAAAGATCAAATGGTCCGAATGGACCCGAGGCATAGAGCGTTTCTTGCGTTTAAAGTCTTTTCCTGTTGGATTGAAGTTATTGGAAACCGAGGAGGAGCTCAAATCCAACAAATGGTTGAGGCGTCCAACTGAGAAGCTCTCCCTTTGTCAATTAATAACTATAGTAAGGACCTTCGACTGGACGATTGGCGGGACCGCTGATGACCTTGTCACACAGGGATGTTCGTCTGTTCTCGGTTTGTCGGAACTCGACCCGTTTGTGACGAGTGGTAAGATGCGGAGCAAAGTCTGGTTGGAAAAACAGGAGGACGCCGCTCTTTGCGAATCAATCATACAGCGAATACCATACGGCAAATATAAAGCGTTCATGCTCGCGCCTTTAGCATACGATCCCTTTGAGCCCGACGTGGCGCTCATTTACGGAAATCCAGCGCAAATGTCTTTGATGGTAAACGCAATCCAATACGACAAATTTAGGAGACTCGTTTTTTATTCCGTGGGGGAAACTTCATGTTCAGATGTCATAGGCCGTTGTTTCGTAGATCGTGAACCAGCCCTCTCAATTCCCTGTTATGGGGAAAGAAGATTCGGCCATGCGTCTGATGATGAACTCGCCATAGGGCTTCCGCCTGAAGATTGCGGCAGGATACTAAAGAATCTTGACACGCTTTTCAGACGAGGCATACGATACCCTATCTCGCAGTATGGGGCCCAGGTTAGCCCTTACCAAGCTTTGGACGCTGTTTACCATTTTTCTCAGAATCAGGGTTTAGAGAAATAGATCGAAATCCAAAAACTTGTTTGTGGTAATTAGAGTTGTTAAGAATTTCCTTTCAGGTTGAGGAGTTTTCTAACCAGATTTTTCTCGTGCTCGAAATCGGCAATTCTTTCTATCATAATTTTCTGGGCCATTACTGGGCCGGCGCCATGCCATGTTCCAACACCATGCTGTCCGGCCGTCCAGTTTTGCAGCAACTTGTGGGTCTTTAAAATATCTTCGGTGGGACTATCAGAACCAAAGCTGAAAAATTCCTCCACATAACGCTTGGTTTCGGGATTCTTGAGTTCTTTCAAAGATGGCATTGTAACAATGAGACCTCCTCCGATGTCTCCAGCAAGGGCCATTACCCGCCAAAAGGCGTTGCCAATGTTGAGCTTCGAGACATTGCCCATCAATTCGTCAGGCAGAAACACCCCGGATCCCACTGGATCCTCAGTCCCCAAACGGGCGGCAGCGAGTCCACAAGCCCGACCGGTTTCCCGAAGCACTATCATTTCGGTCAATTCTTCGTTGATGTGTGGAACCAGCTCAAGTCCCTTGTATTCCTGGATGAGTTTGCATGCTCCTATGATTTGATTCATGAAGCCTACCTTACAGGTGCCACCACAAGTCATTCGATGTGTGCGAGCAAAACGGGACACGAGATTCCAGGAATATGGCGTTTCTCCGCAGTGGAAGACCCTTTCCCAAGGGACGAATACATTGTCGAAAACCACCATAGCAGTCTCCCGTTGACCAAAGACAGGATTGCCCAGTTCATGGAGATCCTCAGCCAAATCTCTCTCAGCCGAATATGGTGAGTACTGACATACATAAGTAATCCCATCAGCATCTGAAGGAACGGCAAACGCTAAAGCGTAATCCGACTCTTCTTTAGTTCTTGTCCCCTGAGGCAGCACCACCAGTTCGTGACAGGCGTATGCGCCGCTAATGTTAATCTTTGCGCCCCTTACGACAATTCCGTCGGAATTCTTCTCAACCACTTTCAAGGCGAGGTAGGGGTCCGGCCAATCTATGGCCCTTTTCATGCGGTGACCTCTTGGTTCCGTAAGCGCACCAGCTACGGACAGGTCTTCGCTCTGAACCATTCTCAGGTAATCCAGGAACCTAGGATGATATTTTGTACCTAAATCTCGGTCCATTTCCCATGTTGTGGCGGCCAATGAGTGAAATGCGTCATATCCAGCGCACCGGTAAATGCAGGTTCCCAAATTCTCGGCTGTAAATGTTCCCGCCTCAGCTTTGGCGACCAGATCTTCAACACTTGAGCTAATGTGGGTGTAACGGTTGACAGTGTCATTTATAAGAGGCGAATGGCAGGTCATGATCTTTGAATATTCCGGATCGAGGGCCCATCGATAACTGGCCTTGTTCGATTCTAAAACAGTCCGGGTATTCGGGTTTTCAAAAATGCTCTCAACTCTCTTCCCGTTCATAAATACTTTAGGACTTCTAGTCCTGAGACTTGTTTCAAATTCTTCTGGTGTTTTCAGCGCCATGATTTAACTCTCCTTATCATTTTGGCAATCAAGATATGAATTCTAATCGACAATGATGATCGCTGCAAATGTTCATGTATGGCTCTAGTTACGAATTCTCAGTGTCGTCATTTATGGCTTTAATAGCTCCGTCTCGTGTCCTGAGGGCCAAAATGATTATTCCCACATAATTGGCTCCGGCCTTTCGCACCACTTTTGAGACTTCGTTTATTGTCGCGCCCGTTGTCGATACATCATCCACGACAAGAACCCTCTTTTTTACTATTGTCTTCATGTGGTTGAGTTGAAAGGCGTTGGTGAGGTTTGAAAGCCGTTTCGCACGCGAAAGCCTGACTTGAGGCTCCGTATTCTTTGATTTTATTAAACTCGTCCTGTCCAAATGTATTCCTGTGGCTTTCGCAAGTTTTTGGGAAAGTATCGTCGCCTGGTTAAACCCACGAGCCATAAGACGTCTAGTGTGAACAGGGACAGGAAGAATCACATCGAAATTTTCGTTGACATAATATCTGTTAAAAGTTTCGACTAGTAGATCTGCAAGTGGCCTGGAGCTGTATAGAGACGCGTTGAATTTGAATCGTGTTATCGCTACGCGCACTAAGTTTTCATAATATAGACCGTATCTTGCCATATCATAAACAGGCGGATTTGAAAGGCAAGCTCCACACAGATTTGACCTTTCTTTTTCAAAGGTCGATAGAGGCCTACCGCAAACCTTGCAGATGGGAGACAACACCCATCTTAAAGAAGTTCGGCATTCGGGGCAAATAGAAGTCGAGCCCTCCAGATTTGCAGAGCCGCAAAGAAGACAGACTTCCGGGATGAGCGCAGAGGAAACCGAATTAGTTATCAGAGACAACGCTTTACGCCATACCAAAATTTACTCCAATAAAAATGCCTTGCTGTATTTTAAAATGCATATGACACTATTGCCGATCTGAATTTAGCCGACGCCATCGCAGAAAGAACTCCAGAACCTAATATCGCCTTAAATTATCGACCTTGCCGTATATTCCCGAAAAACTGTAATATTAGTCAAATAAATCGGAACTTATCAAGGAGATTAAATTGTCTCAGGTCATAACGCTAACCACTGACTTTGGCACAAGGGACGGATATGTGGCGCAAATGAAGGGGGTTATCCTCAACATAAATCCCAATGCGCTGATCATTGACGCCACCCATGACATTGAACCCTTCTGCTCAAAGGAAGCGGCTGTGGTCGTCAATGGATTCTTTGGATATTATCCTGAAAGGACTATCCATGTAGTCGTAGTGGACCCTGGTGTTGGTTCTGAGAGGCGTTGCATAGTCGTCAGATATAAAGGACATTTATTTGTGGGACCTGACAATGGAGTTTTCACGCCTTTTTACGGAGACGCTTACCCATTTCATGTCCGGAAAGTCACTAATTCTTCATTTTTTATGCCCGAACCCCATCCAACCTTTCATGGAAGGGACCTCTTCGCCCCCGTAGCCGCATATCTGTCAAAAGGCAGCCATTTTAATAACATCGGTCCAATTGTTGATGACCCAAAGAGTCTGCCGCTTCCGGAAGTAAACTCGACTGATTATGGTCTGAAAGGTGAGGTTATTTACGTCGACAGATTCGGCAACTTGTGTGTCAACATAAAATCGGAGATGCTCATGAAACCCGTTCAGGAAATTAACGTTGGTTCGTTGAGTATCAAAGAATTGTGTAAAACCTACCAAGATGTCCCTGATTACGATCCGGTGGCCCTCATTAACAGTTTTGGCTTCCTGGAGATCGCTATAAACAAAGCATCGGCCTTCGAAAGACTTGGAATAGGGGAGGGGGCCAAGGTCAAAGTCATTTGGAGAAGCGACAAAGTTGAAAATCAGCAAATAACCTAAGAATGATAAACATCGTCAGCAGTAAAGCCAACCTTGGCCAAGACTGATTGTTGACTTTTGCTCAGCGTTTCCTGTTCAGTATTGCCTGAACATTGCCGCCCAATATCTTGGTTCTTAAATACCCATGAATATTAGCTTGATCCAGCATTAGCTCATACCGAGCAAATCCCAGCAAAGGGAAATCGGTTCCCAAAAGCACTTTGTCTTCTCCTAATGATTGAACCGCAACGGAGAATATCCGGCTGTCATAAAGGAACGGAGCCGCTGCAGTGTCTATGTAAACCCTTTTCATTTGTGTCCCTATCTCAGGCATGAGAGAGTAAATGAAAAAACCTCCTCCAAAATGCGCCAGAATAAAATCTATCTCCTGAAAGTCAGCCACGGTCTTAAAAAGAGCCTTGAGATCCACAAAGATCTTGCCAGGATAATCGTGACCAACTGGTTCATTTACATGAATCATGACTGGAACTCTGAGATGCTCCGCTATGCCAAGACAGGGTCTCAAAGCTTCAAGGTCAGCGGCGGCCCATCCATTCCTGTACATCGCCAACTCGCCAACACCTGCAAATCCCCCGGAAAGAGCGCGACTGCATTCTTTATGCGCCAATCCTGGATCTAGCATTGAGAAAGTGGCGAAGGGAATAATTCTATCTGGATATTTCTCGTGAAAATCCCATATCTCATCGTTATTTTGGGCGGCGGTTTCATAGTCTTCCCACGGAAATCCGAACACTACCGCCTTGTCAACTCCTGAATTGTCGAGATAAGTCAGTATTTCCTCTGGAGAAGCAATTTTAGCCTTGGCAGAGGAAAAAAGCGCTCCAAATGCCTTGTCTTTCATAACGCATTCTGTCCGGTCGGTCTTTACCCGGCGGGGCAGCAGATGCGTGTGACAGTCTATGATCATGCCTCAATCTACCTTACGGTTTAAATTTCCCCAATATTAGAATTAGAATAGTTGTTTGGCAAGAATCTTTGGCGTGATAATTTCTTGCCCCGAGCTTGACAAACAAGTATCCATAATTAATTATCTGAGACAATCAGAATTTAGCAATCTATCAATAAATTTATGCGCAAATTCTTTGAATAGTTTTCCATTATAGGTACACGGATGTTTCGTTTCGAGTCACTCCTCGCTGATGGGAAATAAAAATGGCTGGTAGCGATTATTACTCGGTATTGGGCGTCAAGAAAGACGCTGCGGAAGGGGACATAAAGAAAGCTTACAGGAAACTTGCGAGAAAGCACCATCCTGACATTAATCCGGGCGACAAGCAAGCCGAGGAGAAATTCAAGACTATATCGCAGGCTTACGAAGCGTTGTCTGACCCTGAAAAAAGAAAAATCTATGATGAATTTGGAGAGGAAGGACTCAGGACCGGTTTCGACCCCGAACAGGCTAGACAATACAAACAATGGACCCATCAAGGTGGTCGCTCTGGTGGATCAAGAGGCTTCGCAGGGTTTGGTGACACATCCTATGATGCTGGAGGATCTCGATATTCTGGCTTTGAAGACGTTTTTACCGATCTCTTCGGAGGAACTCAGACTTCCAGAGGCCCTTCAAAGGGTAGAGACGTGGAGTCGACTCTTGAACTGGACTTCACCACGGCTATCCACGGAGGATCCAGAAGGGTAACCATTCAATCCAGTAGGCAATGTTCGTCCTGCGCCGGAATCGGGCGAATCAGCCCTCCAGGGGGGGATGCATGCCGCACCTGCAATGGAACAGGACAAACCAGTGTGGCTCAGGGGCCTTTACACTTTAGTAGAACGTGCCCGGACTGCGGCGGAACTGGTAGGGCAGGAGACGTATGCAGGGATTGCGGAGGCTCCGGATTCAAACCTTCAACTGAGACCATAGATGTGAATATTCCAGCCGGAGTCAAGGATGGATCAAAAATTCGATTGGCTGCTAAAGGAGCTCCAGGCAGTAATGGAGGCTCACCTGGCGATTTATACATAATAACGCGTGTGGCGCCTCATCCTGTTTACAAGAGAGATGGAGATTCACTCAAGGTAGAAATACCTGTTACAGTGAGCGAAGCAATTAATGGCGCGGACATTCCGGTGGATACCCCCACAGGGACAGTGCAACTCAAGATCCCCAAGGGAACACGGGGTGGGCAGCGTTTTCGACTTAAAGGCAAGGGAGCCCCCAATCTCAAGACTAAGGTTCCGGGTGATCTATATGTGACGGTTAAAATTCAGGTTCCGGAAACCGATGCTGAGGAAGCGGTCGCAGCGGCCCAGACCCTTGATCGTTTTTACAAAGGCGATCTCCGTCAATCTATTAAACTCTGAAAATGACTCATCAACCTGAGCCTAAGAATTTCTAAGGGCTAATAATCCTGACATGGTCGGAACAAAACCTTCAGAAAGTCTGAGATTGAAACATGAATGAAAACTACTACCGCAAACAGCAGGTCATTGAGATCTTTGGCGTTCAGGAGAGTTTCCTTGATGAGTTGGAACGAGAAGAACTTATCAAATGCTCGGCAGTGGAACGTTGCCCGGAGAAAGTGTACTATTTGGACCAGATTGAACGGATTAGAATTATATCAAATCTGGTAAATGAACTTGAAGTAAACCTGCCGGGGGTTGAAGTGATCTTGCAGATGAGGCATAACATGATGACGATGAGGCGCCAGTTCGACCAGATTCTGGAAGCTTTGATCGAGGAGATCAAGATCAAGTTAACCTAAACAATCCGGCGATAGCAATTCTTCAATTAAACCCATCTAATTTGCTCTTGTCGATCAGGATGAAGAAGTACTCTACATTAAACTCCCTTTGTCGGAATTCATCTTGAAACATTTATTTGTGTTGCGTCAAAAATTGGTAAGTATGGAATGGAGATATAACATCTTAAAATGTCATGCTTTTATTCGACTTTCAATATTGTTAGCCGTAGTTATCGTTCTGAATTTCCTACCATTTGAGAAATTTGTTCAGGCGGAATCCAAGATGGATATTGAGAACTTGGAATTCACTGAGCCGTTGAAGAGGATTGAATTACTAGATGATCGCCTTCAGGAACCGGGGTTGACGTCTCAGAAACTAGCCTCTTTGTACTTCCAAAGAGCCCTCGCCTTTAAAGAAATCAAGGACTTTTTTAGGGCGCTAGAAGATATAGACACTGCAATGGGCTTATCAAAACGTTTTCCTGACATATTGCTTGAAAAGTCCGAGTGTTTGATCATGATCGATCAATTAGACCAGGCTTCCCTGGCATTGGAAAATTTCCTTCGGACTAGGCCCGTAACAGCTCGGGCATATACATTGAAGGGTATGATATATGACAAGGGTGGGGCCTATCTGAAGGCCCATGATGAATATACCCGGGCTTTAGTTTATGATCCCGGTTTTTCCTCCGCATTGGAATCCAGAGCTAATGTATTCTTGAAAGAAGGTAAGCCTCGAAAGGCCCTAGAAGATTTGGACATTCTCACCAATCTTAACCCAGAAAGGCCAGAAGGATTCATTCTAAGGGCCGGCGTCCACTCGAAAATGCGAGATTATTCGGGGGCGTTGGCCGATTACACTAGGGCGGAAACTCTCCGTCCTAATGACGAGAGATTGAGAAGAGAGAGGGTTGTATTATATTTGAAGATCAACAAACCAGAGAAGGCCCTTGAGTTGTTATCGAAATTTCAAGACAAGAACAACAATCCAGAGGCTCTGCTACTATCGACCAGAGCGTATATCCTTTCCAAGAATTGGAAAGAAGCAGAGTCAATGCTAAGACAGATTGACAGTAAATGGCCAAATAATGCGGAAGGAAAATTATTAAAAGGGGAACTCTACAGTCAGAATGGGAAGTTGGATGATTCATTGGCCAGTCTCAATACCGCTATCGAACTCGACCCGAAGCTTGTGGAACCATATAGGTCAAGAGCAAAGGTTCTCATCCAACTCAAAGAATATGTTAGAGCGGTCAATGATTTGACCACAGCCTGTGAAGTAGATCCAGCGGACGGTGAAATCTATATGTTGAGAGGGGAAGCTCAATACCAAAGACGTATGTATGATGCAGCAGAAACCGATTTTGGGAGGGCTCTAGAAACCCTGACAGATGACCCAAGGGTACTCTACGACAAAGCTTTGGTTCATCTGCGAAAGGATGATTATAAGCAGGCTTTCAAAGAACTTGAACAAGTCCTCAAACTCAGCCCGGATGAGCCAAGATCTTTGAGCATGAGAGGCGTAGCGAGTTTTTTTCTGGGAGATCTTGAACGGGCTATCCAGGATCTGGAGAAGTCCGTCTCTTTGGCCCCAACAGATCCACTAGTTTTGAACAATAGAGGTTTCTTTTTTTTCAAGGTTGGGAACTATACTGCGGCGAGGTCTGATTTTGAAGCGGCCCTAAACTTGTCGCCGTCTTTTGTCAATGCCAGGTGGAACCTTAAACTAGTCGATTCCCGGGAGCTTGAAGGGAATTTTATTCTTGGCCTGGGACAAGACGTTGATGGTACAAAATGAAATATAGGGCTATCCTGGCTGACCTAGATGGAACTCTTTATCACGGCTCAGTGTTAATATCAGGCGCTGAAATGGTTTATCGGAAACTCGCAGAGTATGGAATCCAGTGGCTGTTTCTATCAAATAACGCAACCACTCTGGCCGAAGACCTGGCTGAGAAAATTACAAATATGGGGCTGCCTGTTTCCAAGGATCAGGTCATAACTTCAGCTTCCGCTCTTTTACGAGAGGTTCAAAAAAACTTTGCAGGGGCCCATGTCATGGTTGTTGGATCGCAAAGACTGATACAGGGTTTAGAGGCAGTAGGAGCCAAAATTTCTGATAGTCCAACGGCAGCGCAGGTGGTGGTGGTCGCGCTTGACAGGGACTTCACTTATGAGAAAATGAAACGAGCCCACAGAGCGATTCAAGAAGGGGCTCTATTCTGGGCGACGAATATGGACCCTACGTACCCAGAAGCTGACGGATTTAGTCCAGGAGCCGGCAGCGTTGTCTCTTCGATAGCGACAGCGGCGGGTAAAAAGCCTGACCGTGTTTTTGGGAAACCTGCGACCGACATGGCGGAGATTGCCTTGGAAAGGTTGGGAATTCCCAGCAAAGAATGTCTTGTAGTCGGAGACCGCATGGACACCGACGTAGAATTTGCGATCAAAGCGGGCATGGCTTCAACGCTCGTGCTGACGGGATCAACATCTCTTGAGGACATTTCGAGATATGCTTTCTCGCCAGAACACGTCATTGAGAGTATTGCAATGTTGGAGAATTTGTTTTGATTAAATTAGGCCTCATATCCCTTAACCTTAAGATGAATGTTAGGAGATTGGAAATTGCCTGAAAAAGAAGAAATAAAACGACTTTATGAGACGCTGCAGAAATTGCAGGAAGCCAAGGGCTATTATTTCAACACTGATCAGGAGAAGGTCTTTGACCTTCTCGAGTCCTTGATAAAAAACAAAAACAGGTACGGGCATATGTCATGTCCATGTAGACTGGCATCGGGTAACAGGGAGAAAGACAAGGATATCATTTGTCCATGTGTCTATCGGGAAGCGGACTTTAAAGATTACGGAAGCTGCTATTGCGCCCTGTATGTTTCAAAGGAATGGAACAGTGGAGAGATCCCCAAGAAATTTGTCCCTGAGAGACGTCCATTGGAAATGTTTTTTTCGTAGACCTTTGTTTTCCTGAGCCTTCAAAGCTAGGGGCTTTACGCTCCTAGCTTTGAAGGGATATCATTTTGCCTTTCTACGCTCGTGTAATTTGAAATATAGAGGCTGATGAAGGTGGCCCAATTTACTTCTATTTGCTTATGCAGTACTTTTCTACACGCTTCTCAACTTCCGGCCAATCAATTATTTTTGCAAAATTGTCAACATACTCGGCTCGCCGATTCTGATACTTTAGATAATAGGCGTGCTCCCAGACATCGCATACCATTATTGGCATGCACCCCCAACTTGTCAGATTTTGATGTTTTTCAGCCTGAAGGACCAAAAGTTTTTGGCTAAACGGTTCCCAAGCCAAAACCCCCCATCCGGAAGCTTCGACGGTTTTTGAAGCCGCTGAAAATTGCTTCCAAAAAGTATCAAAAGATCCAAAATCTCTTTTTAAGAGACCGTCAAGTTTACCGACGGGTTTCCCCCCAGCGTTTGGTCCGATTGTACTAAAATAAATCCAGTGGAGTACCACTCCTGAAGCATTAAAGGCCAAATCTCTGGTAAGCTGCTTGACGCTTTCGAAGGAACCAGTCTGACGTGCCTGTTCTAGGTTCTTAAGATCCTTGTTCAATCCTGCCACGTATCCCGCAAAATGCTTGTTATGATGGATCCTTACCGTTTCTTTGTCGATAAGCGGTTCCAATGCGTCTTCAGGATAAGGAAGAGCGGGGAGTTCGAGTAGATTGACGGATTGATTCAATATTGATGTTGAGGCTAGGGCCTCGGATTCAAAAAACCTGGACAGTATCCCAAGTGCGCCGAAAGCCCCAGCGCCTCCTATTGCCTCTCGCCTACTAATCTCATTACCCATTACAACATCCTTTCTAAGGTTAAATTGGATAGACTTGTCCAAGCTTGAAAATGATTGTTATGACATCAATTTGTTAATTTTGAGGAGTTTAGTCAATCCAGAGCAAATGAGGCCCAAATTCTGAGCCTATCCAACTCTGAATTTTGCATGCTAAGATTTGGATAGTCCGGAAAAGAAATGTCCGATCAAATGATAGCTACTACTCTGGGGCTACAAAGCATTCTTTCGTTTTTCATGGATGGATTCCCATTCATTGGATGAAAGCGCCCTCGCTGCGGCGATCTGGGCCGCTTCTTTCTTGTTTGGACCTTCGCCTGCGGCTACAAGCGTCTCCCCCAAGAAAACACCCATCCTGAATATTCTGGAATGCTCTTCACCTATTTCCTCGAGCACCGCATAAACCGGCGTCACCCCGAACAATGCCTGAGACCTTTCCTGAAGGAGACTCTTAGAGTCCTCGAAACATGCGGGATCATCCAACCTGTCCAGCATCGTTCGAAAATGAGTATTAATAAATTTCGTGGCCTCTTCGTATCCACTGTCCAGAAAAACTGCTCCAATAACTGCTTCCAATGTATCAGCAAGGATTGAGTTTCTTTCACGACAGCCAGATCGCTCATCGCCTTTCCCCATTCGAATGAATCTGGCCAGACCGAGGTCACGCATAATTATAGACAATGAATTCTGTTTGACCAAACTTGCGCGTCTTTTCTGAAGCTCACCTTCGTCAGCTCCAGGGAACCTCAAATACAAAATATAAGCAACAACCATATTTAGTATTGAATCCCCAAGGAACTCCATTCTTTCGTTATTATCACTGCAACTAGAGCGGTTTTCGTGCCAAAAACTTCTACGTGTCAGAGCATTGATCAATTTGGCATAATCATGGAACTTGTAAGCAATTGAATATTCAATATCTTCTAAATCTTCGGCTGAAAAAGGACAGGCTAAATCTCTGTCAGTGCACATGCTAATTCTTCCGTATGCTTATGGGCTGTTAAATCATAGTAAAGCGGAGTAACGGATGCGAACCCTTCTTTCAAGCAGAAGATGTCTACGCCCTCATCATCAATCGAAGCAAGAGACTCACCAGAAAGCCAATAATAGGAATTGCCCCTAGGATCTTCTCTCCGCTCGAAAGTCTCCTGAAATCTTTCAAGTGATTGCCTGGTTACCTTCAGTCCCCTTATTTGGTCCTGAGGTGAGGCAGGGACATTAAGGTTCAAAGCTACTCCCGACGGAAGATTATTTTTTAGCACCCAGGCGGCGATCTTTGTCACAAAAGGGGACACATTCTCGAAAGGTGGGTTCCTTTTTGCCGCAATTGAAACGGCAATACTTGGCACACCAAGGATAGCGGCCTCGGTTGCCGCAGAAACTGTTCCTGAGTATAGTACATTTATGCCGACGTTTGCTCCGTTGTTAATCCCGGAGATTACAAGGCGCGGTTTCCGCGGCAAGAGGTAATGGAGGGCAAGTTTGACGGAATCCGCCGGGGTCCCTCCTATTGAAAAACCATACAAAACCCCATCCTTGTACACTTCATGGGCTTTTATGGGATCATAAAGAGTTATCGAGTGCCCCACGGCGCTTTGCTCAGTGTCAGGAGCCACTATGACTACTTCTCCAAGAGCGCTGGCAATTTCTTTGAGTCGCAACAGACCTTCGGCATGAATTCCGTCATCGTTGGTCAGCAAAATAAGTGGTCGTTCGTCAGGCATTGTTCAATTCTTCGCAAGCGGTCTTGATTCTTTTCATCCCCTCGATGATCACATCCTCCTTCGTAGCGAAAGAAAGGCGGATGTGCTCATCGGAACCGAACGGGCCTCCTGGAACACATGCGACATAATGGTTCTCCAACAAATAAGCCGCAAAGTCACTTGATCCGGTTATACCCTTAGATCCCAAAAAATACGAAATATTAACAAAAACATAGAATGCCCCTTGAGGCGTCACCAAAGACAATCCAGGAACCTGATTTACCAGTCCGACCATCAGATCCCTGCGACGTTCGAAAATACTTCTCATTTCTATGACTTCTGTTTGAGGCCCTGTTAAAGCCTCAGCAGCGGCGGCCTGAGCCGGTACTACTGGGGTTGGATGTAGATTGACTCTGGATATTGGTGGTAGCCTTTACAATTTCCATGGAGTCAGTAGCAAGATATCCAATCCTGAAGCCGGTCATTGCGTAAGTCTTAGAAACACCATTAACTGTGATGGTGTGGGCTTTCATGCCGGGAACAGTAGCAAAAGGAGTGTACCTACGACCGTCAAAAAGGAGTTTGTCGTATATCTCATCTGAAATAACGAGTAAATCCTTCCTTTCAACTAGCTCTGCGAGTTCTTCAAGAAATTTTCTGGAGTACATGACTCCGGTCGGGTTGGATGGGTAGTTAAGGATTATAGCTTTTGTCGCAGGGCTTATTCTCTCAGATATTGATTCAATCTCAGGCTCAAAACCTCTGGACTCGGAGGTTTCTATGGTTACAGGCCTACCACCTGCCAGCGCCACCATCTCAGGATAAGAAACCCAGTAAGGGGCCAGGCATATTATTTCGTCTCCAGGATCAACAATTGCCTGGAAAATATTGTACAGGCTATGCTTTGCCCCACAGGAAACTACAATGTTTTCCACCTTGTACATCAGGCCATAATCAGCAGTAAATCTTTGAACTATCGCCTTTCGGAGTTCCAGTGTCCCTCCTACCGCCGTATAAAACGTTTCTCCTTTATCCAGTGACCGCTTTGCGGCTTCCCTTATTCTACTCGGTGTAGGGAAATCCGGTTCACCTGCCCCGAATCCTATAACGTCTACGCCTTGGCTTTTTAGTTCCTTTTCTTTCGCTGATATTGCCAAGGTGGCAGAAGGCTTTAATTCAGAGGCTCTCTTGGAAAGAATCCTGTTCATCTTATCTCCTACTTTTGTGCGTTGTCCCTTGCGCATTCCCGACCTGGGGAAATTTTTCTTTGAGAGCTCTCAGCACGTAATCCGGAACCAATCCTTCAGGAGAGCCCCCAGCAAACACAGTGGCTTTTATTATTCTCGAGCTAACGTATAAATATCTGTGAGCGGTCATTAGAAAGTATGTTTCAATTTTCCGACTCAGTTTTCGATTCATTAGAGCCAGCTGAAATTCGTATTCAAAATCCGAAACAGCCCTCAAACCTCTAATTATAGCGCATGCCTTTCTTTTCTCGGCGTATCTAACCAACAACCCTTGAAAACTGTCACTGGAAATCCGCTGATCTCCATTGACACTGTTGCGAATCATGTCCAGCCGTTCTTCCAAAGAAAATAGGGTCTCCTTTTCAGGATTCATTCCCAATGCTACTACAATGTGATCAAAGGCTCCCATAGCACGTCGGATAATCTCTAAATGTCCGTTGTGAAAGGGATCAAAAGTCCCAGGATAAATGGCTATCTTCTTAACCATGGTTCTAGTTCGACTCCATATTTAAGTTCGCCCCTGATTTAGGAGACTTAAATATTTGCAAAAGTGAAGATCCATACATTCTGGAAAAAACCTCTTCAAAGGCGCAGCTTTGACAGATCGTCGCACTGTTAAAAACTTTACCGGTTTCAACAACTATAAATCCATCCGGGGCCACTAGATCCAAAAACAGATTTTCACAAAACAAGCTAGGTATCCAGCCACTATTGTAAGGGGGATCCAGAAAAATCATGTCAAATTTCGACTGTCGTATTGCCAGAAGTTCTATCGCCTCTATAACGTCCATGTTCATGACTGTCGCCCGGTCTAAAATACCTAAGGTCGAGCAGAAGGAATACAGATGTTGAAACACCTTCCTGTCTTTTTCAACCAGTGTGACCGATTTAGCCCCACGACTCAAAGCTTCAATTCCCAAAGCCCCTGTACCAGAAAACAGATCAAGGACCACGGTTCCTTTCACGGAATTTCCAATCACGCTGAAAAGAGACTCCCGAACTCGCTCTGAACTGGGCCGGACGCCGGAACCACTGCGCACATTAAAACGCCTACCCTTGAGGCTACCCGAAATAATTCTCACATTAACAACCTTAATATATATACTTGTTCCAATACTTAATCAAGTTCAAGGCAAAAGTTGCTTCTCGCATTAACGCTCTAGGGATGTACTAATACGGTAAACCGAAGGAGACACTGATTATGATCTTAGCCATTCATGATATTACCTACCGAGCTGATATTTATACATGATCCGCGACACTACCGTTGTCTAAAACATAATTGCGTAAGCTGCCGCAACAAGGGCCAAACTTGCTATCCTAAACCCCTGGCTCAGAACCAGGAGTTCCGTTCCGAATCTTATGCTGAAAAGGCCGACATGCGTAGCGAACTGATGCCTAAGCGCCCTTAAGGGTGTTGCTATTATAGTGCCTGCGATAAGGGACAACGCCGCTTGCTTGGTGGTCAACGCTCCTTGATCTATCAAGGCTCCCGCCGCCGCCATCCCAGCTCCGAATTCTGCGGTCAAAGAAAAGATGATCATACCTGTGGCCTCCACTGGGAACAAACCATTGGTCACCCATAGACTAAAACCGGACCTGAGCCACTTGAAAAATCCCCACTGATTTAGAAGAAAAATCATTACGTATATTGGAAAAGTGTACAAAACTACCCTGTAGAATCTTGATTTGAATTTGAACAGGACCCTTTTCAGGGTCTTATTTTGTTTTGAATTTGATTCATTAAGCAGCGGACTCCATAACCAGCAGGCTTCCGGCAACTTAAAACGACAATAACCTAGAATAATTAAGCTTCTTAGAATCGCAGCTGTCAAAGTAACCGATACGTAGGCCATACCTGCTGCGCCGGCTAGAGATGTGGTAAGAAAGAACGTTGTTGGCAAATGCAGCAGGAACAATGGTAGTCCATTATTAAGAAGATAGGTCAGGGTGACTTCACGCCGATTTATCTTGCCGTCCTCATAAAATGTCATCAGTAAAGTGTTGGCCCCTATGCCGGAAACAAAACTGGCTATGAAAGCAGCGCCGCTCTCGTCTTTAAGGTGGGCCCATCTGATGAGAGGTCTCAACCAGCCTGCAATCTTCGCTGTCCATCCCAATGTCTCTATGAATTCCCCAACGAGTAGACCTAGGCCCAGATAAACGAATAATCTTAGCAAGGGGAACAGAAGAGATTCCTTGAGTTTCCCAGTGGTAAGGAACCCTGAAGACGAAAAAAATATCGAAGCGACCAGTCCCGTGATTGCGATTACTATCAAAATTACGGGTACGATCAGTGAGTTTGAGGGCTTAGTTTCCCGCATGCGACTTGAGTTTCATGAAAAACAACGTCATGACAATCCTAGATTGTAACTCGGTGGTTCTTGCTTCAACTTTCTGATGGGAGACCGAAGTCTCCCTAAATCGATTTCTCGGTTTTCTCCAGGATGTTCCAAGCACAGGCCGCTCCAGGTTGAAAACCTCTGTCCTGAGCCAGAACGTCAAGATATATTAGACCCAATGGCGCCACAGAACCATCAGGAACTGCTATCATGTTTCTCGTATCAATTCCGACTATATATTTCATGCAAGAGTGGCAAAGTTCCGCATGTTCAAAATTCCGATCCTCAGAAAAGATAATCTCCATCTTTTCGTTATCTGTGTTTTCGCAAAAAGGGCACTGTGTCCGCATGTACGTCCACTCGTGAGCGCAAAACGAACATCTAAGAAATCTCCTACCCTCCGAGCTCTTCCAGAAACTGATGGCGGGCCAAGAACCGCATACCGGACAGTAGCCCTTCGGCCAGCTCAGATCTTTTATAAACGGGGACACTTTCTCCGATATATTTTCAGCAAATGGCCTGGCCAATTCGAAACAGATGAACTGTAACTCAAGAGAAGGAGATCTCCAATCTGTCTCGCTAACTTTCCGGTTCATCTGTGGCAATTGATTCCATGGATATGGGACCAACTGATCTAAAAAAGATCCATTTTCCTCCAGGAACAATTCCAGTTTTGATAACGAGGCATCAAGCTTGGGGAATCCTTTTTTCATAGACGGAATCAGCAACTCTGAGACGCCCCTAATGGCGTCCCTGTCGACATGGATTTTTCTCTCATGAAGCATTGGTGTTCCCTGCGAGAATCTTAACCGATCAACCTTTTCATCAACAAACTGAGGTATGGGTAGCTCAGATTTTGCTATCGCCCCATTGATGAGTAAATCCCTAAAAGCATCTACTATCCCTGACAGTTGTGGAATGTCATTTTTGATTCTGTTCAGTGATTCTTCAATTGTTTGTGTTGTCTGATGGGGAGTCTCGTTTGAGACCATATGATTCCTCCTTGTATTGTTAAGCTCTGAATCCTATCCTGGATAATACCTCTTGCTCAAACTAAAAAAAAGCCCCTCGGGTTAGCGCAACCCTTGGGGCTCAATATTACAATAAAAAATTATTGAAAAATTTAATTCGCTTTTTATTTCCCCGCTGCAAATTTCCAGTATTTCTTGGGGTCATCGGTAACAATGTAGATGACTCTTACTTCGTCTGGATTTATCGCCTTTGCGTTAGGATATTTCTTGGAAAGTTCCTGAACTCTGGCCTTAGCGGCTTCAAGTATTTTTGGCCTTTCCCCAAATACCATGGCTCCCGTAGGGCATGATTTTACACATGCGGGAATCATGTTGTTGGTGATACGGTCAAAACACATTGTACATTTGAAGAGTTCCTTGGTCTTGGGGTTTTGCCGAGGAATGTCATAAGGGCATCCTTCACGCGTCGCATCGTAGTTGAGACTTTTCGTTTTGGGAGTGAAGAGCACTGCGCCCGTCTTTTCATCTTGAACAATTTCACCCTTCTCTGATTCGGCCATACATCCAGGTGAGAGACAATGTCTGCACTGTTCAGAAAAAAAGTACCAGAACGGAGCTCCACTCGGAACGGTTCCTTCAGAATATCGCAGAATTTTCCAGGTATCGGCCGATAGGTCGACTGGATTTTCATACGTTCCTTCATTCTTGGTTTGCGTGCCCGGAAGTCCGTTCCACTGTTTGCAGGCTATCTGGCAACCACGGCAGGCGGTGCATTTGGAGGTGTCCACAAGAATCGAATATCCTTCAGACATTTTACGCTCCTCCTTCCATCTTGGTCACATTGACCATGAACGCTTTTGATTCAGGGATCATGGTGTTAGGATCACCCACATTCGGAGTAAGCAAGTTTACACTTTCTCCTCCATTTTTGGGAGTCATCCATCCGAAACACCATGGCATACCGACCTGATGCACGGTAGTGTCACCCACCTTGAATGGCCTGAATCGTGTTGTGACAATAGCGACTGCTTCCAGTTCTCCACGGACTGAAGAAACCTTGACTTTCTCCCCGTTCTTTATTCCTCGGAGTTTAGCCAGTTCCTCACTCATCTCAACAAACATTTGAGGCTGCGCTTCGATCAACCAGGGTTGCCACCTCGTCATAATTCCCGTCTGCCAGTGCTCAGTCACCCTGTAGGTAGTCCCAACGAACGGGAATCTGGGATCGCAGGTGAGGTGTTTGTCCATGGCTCCGGCAAAAATTTTTATGGTTGGATTGGTAAACTGATTGGACATCTGATTCTTCGGAACAGGGCATTCCAGAGGTTCATAGTGCTCAGGAAAAGGACCATCTGCAAGGCCAGGACCAAATATGGAAGCTAACCCGTCGGGTTTCATGATGAACGGATATCTACCCGCCTTGGTGTCACTCATCGGAGGCCAAGGTCCATCAGGGACATCCCCAACCCACTTGCCGGGTTGTTTCTTCCCATCGACCTCCTTGCCTTCTACCCATTTGAGCAAAGCCCTATTGGGATTCCAAGGCTGACCATTCAGGTCTGTCGAAGCCCTGTTGTAGATGATGCGTCTGTTGACCGGCCATGCCCAGGACCATTCGGGGTAAAGACCCAGACCGGTAGGATCATCCTTCTTACGCCGGGCCATGTTATTACCGGCCGCATTGTAACTCTGGGAATATATCCAGTTCCCGGAGGAAGTGCTGCCATCAGCCTGCAGCAAAGCAAAGCCAGGGACAGGAGTTCCTTTTTTGTATTCGGTATCTCCTATCTTAACATCTTTTAAGAAGTAACCATTAATTTCCTTGGCCACATTGTGAGGATCAAAATGGCCTTTTGCGTCAACATAGTCCCATTTTAGGTTTAGGATTGGCTCAGGAAATTTGCCGTCTTTCTTGTAGAGAGCTCTGATCTTGTCAAACAACTCGACAAGAATGTCTCCATCCGGTTTTGCCAGACCAGGAGCGTCAACAGCCTTGTATCGCCATTGGGCCCACCGGCCACTATTGCTTATGCTGCCTTCCTTTTCAACTGAAGCCGCGCACGGTAACATGAAAACTTCAGTCTTAATGTTCTTAGGATCGATTCCAGGCCCTTTCCAGAAGGAGCCGGTCTCATTGTCAAAGATGTTTAAATTAACCAGCCAGTCCAGTTTGCCAAGGGCCTGTCTCACTTTATGTGCGTTGGCCCCGGAACATGCCGGGTTTTGACCCCATGCAAAGAAACCCTTAATCTTTCCTTCATACATTGCGTCGAACAGATTGAGCCACGAACAATTTTGCCCAGCATCCAATTTCGGGAGCCAACCATACCCGAAGTCATTTTCCTTCGTTGCCTTGTCTCCCCAAAAGGTCTTCATGAGACTAACGAAGTATTTCGGTAGGTTTTGCGGCCAGTTGGCCGACATGGGTTCCGCCGTCTTGGGGGTTATTGCTTTGAGATACGCTTCCATGTTGGCTTGATTCGCTCGCGGGTAAGCGAGATAGCCTGGAAGTATATGGAACAGCAAGGCCTGGTCTGTTGAACCCTGAACGTTGGCCTCTCCCCTCAATGCGTTGACACCACCGCCAGCAATGCCCATGTTTCCTAAAAGAAGCTGGATCAGGCACATAGTCCTGATGTTTTGAACTCCAACGGTGTGCTGAGTCCAACCCATCGCGTACATGATTGTGCCTGCTTTGTCTTTTGTCCCGGTAGACGCGTAAGCTTCATAAACCTTTAAGAGATCAGGCACGGGCGTGCCTGTAATTGAGGACACAAGCTCTGGAGTGTAACGAGAGTAGTGTTTTTTCAGTAATTGATAAACACATCTCGGATCCTGGAGAGTGTCATCACGCTTTACCCTACCGTCCTGCTCCCTCTCAAAGGCCCAGAAAGTCTTATCATAGGATCTTGTCTTCGGATCATATCCGGCAAAGAGCCCATCCTGAAAGTCGAATTTCGAGCCGACAATAAAGGAAGCATTTGTGTAATTAACAACGTAATCCTTGAAGTATTTCTCGTTATCAAGAATATACTTGATCATGCCGCCGAGGAACGGAATATCTGTCCCGGATCTCAATGGAGCATAGATGTCAGCTTTAGTGGAAGTCTGAGTGTACCGGGGATCCACCGAAATTAGAATACCGCCATTATCTTTGGCTTTTTGGACCCACTTCATAGATATGGGATGATTGGCGGCAGCGTTACTGCCCATTATGAGGATGCAATCACTGTTTTTGAGGTCTATCCAGTGATTTGTCATTGCGCCACGACCGAAAGACTCTGCCAGAGCCTGTACTGTAGCGCTGTGTCATATGCGGGCCTGATGTTCAATATAAACTAGGCCCAAGGCTCTCATCATCGCCTGCAAGGGCCACAACTCCTCGTTGTCCAAAGCGGCGCTTCCGATATGAGCAATTGCCTCAACTCGGTTTACGGTTTCACCTTTAGCGTTTTTCTCAATGAAGTTACCGTCGCGTGTGGCTTTTACCCGTTTCGCTATTTCTCCCAAGGCCCATTCCCATGACTTCTCCTGCCACTTGTCACTGCCTGGGGCCCTATAAAGGACCTTTTTTAAGCGATCCGGGTTGTTGGATGTCGTTTGAAAAAGGGAGGCTCCCTTTGCGCACAAAGCGCCTTCGTTGATAGGGTGATCTGGATCCCCTTCAATGTTAATTATCTTCTTGGCCTTCGTGTCTGTACTGCAAATTAGGCCACAGCCTACCGCGCAATACGGACAAATGGTGGTTGATTGCTTGGCTGACTTCATTTTGTCAATTTTCTTCAACTCTTGGGCGTAGGCCTTAACCGGCCCCATGTCGATGCCCAGAGAAGAAAGAGCCAAGCCCGCACCGGCCACGCCTGAAATCACTAAGAATTCGCGGCGTGAAACTGTCATGACGCGCTCTCCTTTCTGTAACATGAAGTAAAAAGTCCTTTAAACAAACCCTATAGTCATTGAAAACATCTCTCCGGATTCCTGTTGAAGGAAAAATCATGGTTCACTCGACTTCAGGTGGAGCAAAAAACTAACCAAACTAACTGTTTGAATTCAAAAATGATCTCTCTTGGCAAAACAAACTTATTTTAAACCTGGGTTAGTTTCGACTCTAGAAGCCTTTGTTGGAGTAAAACAGGCGAGAATGGTCAAGTCAATCGACCAATTTGGCATAATCTAAATATGTCACTGATTTGATTATTAAAAAACCTGATAAATATTAGTTAGGATAATGTCAAGAATGACATAACCGTGATATTATATTCTCTTTTGGTGGTTTAACCGTCAGTGTGGGCGATATCCAGGTTTTTTATTCCTGACTCTGATCCGGGGCTATGTTCTAGTCAGACCTCTGTGCAGAGCCGTTCTAGCGTCACCGGTTTTGCAATAATTCCCTAAGACTCTGGACAAGTAAGTATACAAAACCGATCATAACTAGAATCCGTCCGATCAAGAATTTGTTCACCGGGTCATTTTGAAAGATGGCTTCTTGAACAACTAAATACCCAAGAACAGTGATAGCCGAAAGACATATCATGATTTTTATTGTTGGATTCAGGAACTTCTTTCCAGCCATAAACAGATTCTCCTTTCATCATAGACTTTGGAGTATACAAAGTTTTCTGCCTGCAAGTGATCTTTTTTCATGCGACAGTGTTTACCTTTCTTAAGTTGCGTGTTTGTATTGACCCAAGGATTGAGCTAATGAGAAATAGGGATATGAAATAGGAGCAGAAATGAAGATTCTGGTGATTAACGCCTCTCCGAGAATGGAAACTGGAAATACCCAGGTTATCCTGACGCCGTTTATGGTAGGTTTGAAAGAAGCTGGCGCCTCCGTAGACCTGATAGTGCTGGCCAAGAAAAAAATCCAAGAATGCATAGGTTGCTTTTCTTGCTATGCAAAGACACCTGGACGATGCGTCCATGATGACGCAATGGTGAAAATCATTGACAGGGTCAAAGCTGTCGACATGTTGGTTTTGGCTACACCCGTTTATATAGACGGCATGCCCTCAGTCGCCAAGAAATTTATTGATAGGATGGTAACCTTTCTCGATCCTCATTTTATCTCTGAAAATAATAGGGTTTACCATCCCCTGAGATTCAGTTTTCCTGCAAAAATGTTCCTCATGAGTGTATGCGGTTATCCAGGACTACACAATTTTGATCCTCTGGTTCTTCACTTTGAACGGATCTGCAACAATTTTCACGCATCATTCTGTGGAGCTCTGCTTCGACCGGCCATTTTTTCCGTTCTCCTGACAAAGAAATATCCTGAAAAAGTTAGGAATGTACTTGATTCTGTAAGGTTGGCCGGTCGTCAATTGGTGACCGACCACCGGGTCTTCCCAGAGACCCTGTCTTCGGTCGCTGCAGACATCTGTACACCAGAGGAACTCATACAGACAGCTAACGCATACTGGGACAGGGAAATGAAAATGATGGAAGAATAATTCAATCGTCTGCCACAAGAGCCATTAGATACACTTTAACTCCAAAATCTCCCGGAAGCAGCTAATGAAATCAGACCGTACGCTTATACCTTTATGTTCTTTGCTCTTCCTGCTTATTAGTGAGGGCGTTTGTCTGGGTGGGGGAATATTGTATGTAACGCCTCCAAAATTGGAGGGACGTAATGTTGCAGTCGCCAGGCCAATCTGCCAACTCTCTAAGACCCTCGTAACGGTGTCTGAATCTTATGTGGAGTTTAGGACTAACCAAGTCTTTCTCAACGACAACGACTACCCTCTTGCCGGAATATTCATATTTCCATTACCTCGCGACAAATCCGTTCGTATAACAGAAGTATTGATTAACGGCAACAATGAAGTTTTTGACACTATAGAGGCCAAAGAACTTTTCCCGTTATTGAAGAAAATCACGGTTGCGACTGAAGAACCGTCTACTATGGCAATTGCCAACGGTCCTGCCCTTGTAATTAATTCCACAAAACTAAATATTCGTGAGAGCATATCTTTTCGCATAGCGTACAGAATCCCACTGAAAATTACAGACAGTGTATTGGATATTAACGTCGACATGACGGGGGAACGTTACGCTCTATCTCCCATAGGGGAATTTGAAATCCTTACTCGATTCAAGATGTCGCGGCCTATTCGAACGTCAATTTCTCCATCTCATAGAATTAGCGTGGAAAAAGAATCTAATGAGCGACGACTAGTTTCAGTGAGAGAAAGAGAGATCAGGCGACCAAGCGACTTTAGATTGCTTACCTCATTGGGAGGGACTGGCCTAGATGTAAAATTGCTTTTTTATCCATCAACTAAGAAAGGAGGACATTTTCTAGCCATGGTAGAACCGCCACTATCATGGCTAGACAAGAGGCAACCCTCATTGGATCTGGCTATACTCCTCGACTGCTCTGGCAGCATAGGTATAGAACACCTGAAGCTTGGTAAAAGAGCAATTTCCTTATTCTTGGAAAAATTGCGGCCACTTGACCGGTTTGAAATGATGAAAATTACCTCTAGACCAAGGAGACTTTTTGGAAGTCTGGTTGAGGCGATGCCGCAAAGAATCTCAGATGGGTTTAGCTTCTTGTCGGAATCGGACGATGGAGACGGGACTGACCTTTATAATGGTATTCTTTGCGGTCTAGAGACACTATCATCAAAGAAACGTCGAAATTCGATGATCTTGCTGATAAGTGATGGAAAATCTACAATAGGCAAGACTGGAAGCAAAAACCTAATTGAAATGATCAGGCGTTTCAACAAAAACGGAACAAGAATTTTTGTCTTAGCCTTGGGAAATTCTCCAGATTTAACAACGCTGGATCATATAGCCGGCACAACTGGTGGCTCCGTCTTTAACGCTGTTGAATCTGCGGATTTCGAAGAAGGGATTAATAAATGGCTGCTCAGTATCATTTCCCCCAAGGTAGTCGATCTAGTGGTCAGCTTAAAAGACCTTGACCCGAAACTAGTGTTTCCAGAACCAATCCCCGAAATCTTGGGACAAGACAGTGTTATCATTACAGGACTTTACCGAAAAGTCTCCGGCAGCGATGTGTCCTTATCTGTGAAAGGTAAAATAGAAGGAAATACTGACGTCGGCATCAAGAAATTCGAAGTTTCTTCTCAAAAAACCCCTTACCACTTCATTCCCCCTCTCTGGGCGATGCGTAGGATGGCTAATCTTCTTGACCTTGAAAGAACTAAAGGCCAGAATCATTCATCCGAGGAACTAATTCGTGGGATTACTGATAGTTTCGGTTTTGAAATTTGCGAAGATCATTTAGGGTGCGAACAAACTTTCTCTAAACTCCTGTGGAGATATAAGACTTCATTTATACCAGAAGAGGTCACCAGGAAAGAATATCGAAGGATCGGGAATAGACTATTCAAACACATGAACAGATGTTGGAACGAAATTGATGTAAAAACCTCGAGTATTGAACATAACATAATGTTCTTGAGCAAAGAATACTTTGATCTTATTAAACTCAATTCAGAATTAGCTCCAATAGTTGCTCTAGGACCGCAGGTCACGTTTCAACATAATGATCAATTGGTTAAAATAATTAATTCCTTAACCCAAAAAGACCATGAAGAACCAAAGATACAAAAGGAATGACCAGCTAGATGATAGGAGGACGCATTATAAAAGATATGGCCCGTCTAGCTGTTTCCGATAGTTGCGGTTGTTCATCTTCAAGCCCGGCCAGTTGACGGAGGTGATCTGCAGTACGCAACAACATCATGGCTATGTCACCCTCATCGGCGGAGAGATTCTCTGTCAAATCATCCCATGGGGCTTGGCTTGCCCAGAGGAATGTAGCGGCGCAGGGCCAAAACGAAATTGTAGGAAAATCGAATCCCCTCTCTATCATGAAATTGACCAACGGTTTCAATCTCTGAATCATACCTCTGAATTTCTTCCACAAGTGGCGTGTATCCGCCCACAATTCCCTGCTGATATGAATTTCCCGCTCTTTATCCACTACAAATGGAGATATCATTGCGGCAAGACTGATAGGATCAAGTTTTGAAAATTCTCCGCATCTTATCAATTCTGCGATAAGTAATGGGTGATCCAATCTTAACTTGGCTGCCCATTTACCGTCGACGGTCGGACTTCCATTCTCATCAATGTAGTCGAGTTCCTGTAACAGATTCAGATGCTTGGAAAAAGCCTCTAATAGTTTGGCTTTAATTTTCTTGGTTCGAGTCTGATTCAGAGTGTGGGCCAAGAAAGATAGTTCCAGCAGTTTGATTACTCCTGCAGGATCGTGAGAAAGTAACAGATTTAATACCATTGAAAAATTGATAGCTATTCTAGAACGAAGCGGCTCTGGACTCGAAAGCAGCAAGTCTTGGGCCAATGATACATCGAAGAATTTACCGGGGGGCATCACTATGAAGCCGGCTTTATCTTTCCCTCTCCGCCCGGCTCGTCCAGTCATTTGATGGAATTCAGTCGCAGTCATGTCAACGAAGGATCGTCCATCGAAACGGTCTGTGTTTAGAATAACTACTGTTCGAGCTGGAAAATTGACTCCAGCGGCAACAGTGGATGTCGAGAAAATTGCTTCGAGTTTCCCGGCCAGCATCATTTGTTCGACCAGTAACCTCCAGGAAGGCAAATGACCGGCATGATGGACTCCCACTCTGCACATTAACAGTCGCTGGATCTGCTTCTGACTTTGTAACTCAGGATTCTTTTCCAAATAGGCTTCGATCTCCATGTCAAAACCGTCTTCATGAGGCATCATAGGAGATTGAACCAATGAAGCCAACGCCTTGTCACATTCTGATCTGGATTTCATAAATATTATGACCGGCAGCAAATCGAAATCTCTGAGCACACTCAGAATTTTATTAAAATCATGATGATTGTTGTCGTAACGCCTTTTCTGTTTTTTCTGTTTTTTGGCAAAGTCCGCCACTTGGGGGAATAATCTTCGGCCCCTGAGAAATGGAGTAAGTTCCCCTGAAGGCATAAGAAATAGTGCGTTTAGAGGTACTGTCCTCTCCACTGAAAGGACTACCTTACAAGGAGACTTCCGAATGTTCTCAAGCCATTTGGCTATTTCATCAGCATTAGAAATAGTGGCTGACAGGAGTAGAATCCTGACTCTGGGAGGCAGATAAATGAGCACCTCTTCCCAAACCACTCCACGGTCTGGATCACCAAGATAATGAGCCTCATCGAGGATTACCAGATCTACCTCAACATCTTTCCCTGTTTCCATAGAATCATAAAGCTGATTTCTAAGGATTTCAGTAGTGCCTACTATGACTGGCGCGTCATAATTCTCTTTTCTGTCTCCTGTAAGAATTCCAACTTTGTCTGATCCTAGTTCCAACCCAAATTCAATCAGCTTAGCGTTGGACAATGCTTTGAGCGGTGTAGCATACCAAGTTCTAAGACCCCTAGATAAAAAATTGCGAGTGGCCTCCAATGCAATCCAGGTTTTCCCCGAACCAGTTGGAGCGCTTACTAGTACATCCTGAAGCAAGATGTTCTCTAGAGCCTGTAACTGAAACGGATCCGGATGAAAGGCCGAAGGTTCCGGTCTCCCAATAGTCGAAAGTAAGGCTTTAGCCTCCTCATGAACGCTAGGATAAAAAAGGTTGTCCTTATTGTGTTGAGATTCATGCTTCCTCGACGTTCTCGTCGCAATTTTTCTCTGAAAATTTTGTCTCGTTTTTATTTGTTGAGAGCTCATTTAAACCAGTAACCCGCTAAGGTATTAATTTTCTATTAAAATTCTAGTTACTCTTGTTTAGTCGCATTGTGAGAAAATATAAAGATCTCATCACTTTTCTCTGGGCGCATCGTATCATGCGCTAGCGAGCGCCATCTCCAAATCATTCAGAATGTCCCCGATATCCTCTATTCCCACCGACAATCTTATTAGCTCATCAGGTATTCCGGCCTGCATCCGTTGTTCCTTAGATAATTGGGAGTGTGTCGTGCTGGCTGGGTGAATGACAAGGCTTTTTGCATCTCCCACATTCGCCAAGTGAGAAAAAAGCTTCAAATCGTTGATGAAACGTTTTGCCGTATCGGTATCACCTTTGATTCCAAAAACTACAACACCACCAGCGTATCCATTTCTAAAATATTTATTTACTTGACTGTAAGACGGATCGGACTCCAGTCCGGGATATTTCACCCACAGAACCTTTGGATGTTTAACTAAATAGTTGGCAACCTCCAAGGAGTTGAAACAATGCCTCTCCATTCGAAGTCCGAGCGTTTCAAGCCCTTGCAGAAACATCCATGCATTGTCCGGGCTTATACACGCTCCCATATTCCTTAGAGGCGCCAGTCTCATTCTCAGTATATAGGCCATCTTTGCCAAATCGCCTAAATCGTGGGCAAAACGTAACCCATGATAAGAGGGTTCCGGCTCATTCATTAGTCTGAACTTTGGGTCCGTCCAGTCAAATTCTCCAGCGTCCACCACTATTCCGCCTATTGCAGTGCCATGGCCACCTATCCATTTTGTCAACGAATGAACTACAACATCAGCGCCAACCTCAATCGGTTTGAACAGATACGGCGTCGTAAATGTTGAGTCAATGATTAACGGAATGTGCTCTCTTGCAGCCACTTCTCTGATTTCAGAGAAATCTGGCACACAAAGTTCCGGGTTGCCAATGGATTCCAGGAATATGGCCCGAGTTTTTGAGTTGATCGCGCTCGAAAAGGTCCCTGAATTTGCGCAGTCGGCAAATTTAGTAATGATACCGAACTTGGGCAAAATGTCATGAAAAAGGGTGAATGTTCCCCCATAAAGATTTCGGGAAGCAACCAATTCGTAACCGTGCTCAACAATATTAACTATGGAGTAGAATATTGCCGCCGTGCCGGAAGCCACGGCTAAAGCCCCAACACCGCCTTCGAGGGAGGCCATTCTTTTTTCCAGAACATCGGTCGTGGGATTCATGATTCTTGAGTAGATATTTCCCAACTCTTTCAATCCAAAAAGATTGGCTGCGTGTTCTGAATCTCTAAAGACGAAGGATGAAGTCCTGTGCACGGGTACTCCCAAAGCCAACGTCGAAGGATCTGGGGTTTGACCGGCATGCAGCGCCAACGTGTTGAAACCGTATTTATTTATTAAGTTTTCCACCCTTTCGCCTCCTATTTTAACTCTGTTTTCAGGACATTTAATCCAGAGCCCACATCAGCGTCCTGAAATGTTATTTGATCGCTAAACCGCCAATCACAATTTCCTAGTCAGATTGAACACTGCAAGTGATTCCTGGCAAAAAAAGGCGAATGCTCGATTTTCCATTCCATATAGCGACAATAACACAAGAAGACTTGGGACAACCAGTACATTGAGACTGAGGATTCTTACACACCGTTAGGGTTTTGAAGAAACTATCCAGACATCAACGGTTTCAGTCTGCTCTGACACAACTTAACAACTTGACAATTGATGTATTTTCTAATAGATAATCTATTATGTTAAACCAATTTATCATAGAACTTCAGAAAAGAACTAAAATCGAAACCATTATATCTAAGTTCAGTAATTTATTTGACTCGAATTCGCTGTCTCTCTGTTTCTCCAACGATGCCTTTAGAAATCTCTTATGTTTGATAGCCGAAGGTAGCCCGGCGCTATTGAATGTTGCAATTCAAGCCGGTGTCCGATGGGCAAATTCGGTTCAAAGAATGTCCTTACGAAAGGCGATATGTTCCCGTGGCCTCATAACCCCGGCCTGCCTGTGGGCGCATAAAAATCTGAGAGGAGGTTTTGAACCTTTACTAAAACGTTTCAATGAGCCGGAAATGAGTTTCATGCAAATACTTCTTCTCAGGCATATAGACTCCTCGATTTCAGTTCCCTTCCTTCTGGAGAACTTTCTCCAACAGAAAGAACTCCCGGAGGAACTAAAAAATCTTTCGCATCAATGTGTTCTGACAATTCTCAGTAACGGAGTTACTCCGGACCTATTGCGCTCAATTCAAACACGATACCCTAAAATTGAGATCTTAAGGAATTGGAAGCCTAAGATTCCATACAATAAAGTGTCCCACAAGATCAAGCCGACCTGCGGAGCAGACGATTTCCACCAGCTGCTACGGTCGGTGCTCGATTTCGATGAACTGTCGACACTGACCAGAGTCCTTTACCTGACCTGGATGTTTTATGTTCCTCTTTCCGACAGGGACTACGGAAAGTTATGGCTCAATTCCGAGGATTCGGACTATTTTCAACTTTTGTCCGGGTCGGGAATCGTTGAACGGACCACTCTAGGTTATATGTTGACTTCTGACATATCAAGGCAGCGACTTGCAAGAAAATTTCTATTTGAGACTTATCCCCTTGCCAAGGAGTCCATTCAGAGATCTAGATCCGCCAAAATTAAAGAAGAAAGGGAAAGACGAGTAAAGACCAGCGAGCTAGACAGGCAGGCATTAGAAATGGCGCCGGACGGCATCATTTGCGTAGATATCGGGAAATCTCTATACTATCTCAACCCTGCCTCCGAGAAAATTCTTCATGATGAACCTTGGCTACAAATTTGTCTGTTCGGTGACGGCTACTTCGAGGACACTATCAAGAAATATTCCAAGGACAATATCCTTACCAATCTAAAGAGTCTTAAACAAGATACAGGAATATCGACTCAGATTTTTGGTGATAGGATATCCATCGAATTCCAAGGAAAGCATTTTGACATAGAACTCGGATCCCAGGTAATTTTAATCAGAAATACCACAGACCAGAATTTGGTCAACAGGGAAATTGGGAAACTTTACAGACATGAACTTTCGGCGGCCATCGATGTTATGGGTCTTGGTATTGACAGCGCCAAACGGCTAATTATTAAGGGATCTACTGAAGAATCTATCAAAATTCTGGATCAGGTCGAGAACAAGCGATTGGAGTTGTTCCGCATGCTGGAAGAAAGAATAGACTTCATTCGTCTGCACTCTGATTCCTTCCAGATACAACCACACCCTCTAAATCTCAATATTCTGGTTGACAGATGTGTAGAAAACTATTCAGAGGCGGCGGCGAACAAAAAAGTGAGAATAAGGTCCAACCACTTGGAGGGACCGGGAATATTTGTCGGAGGAGAAGAGAGGTTTCTCAGGCGAGCCATAGACAATTTGATCAGGAACGCTATAAAGTTTTGTATGCAAGGCGGCAACATATTCATAACTCTGGAATCCTTAAACAACGAGGCCAGATTTTCTGTAGAAGACGATGGCCCAGGCATACCCTTCAACCACCTCGGCAAGATTTTTCAGCTCGGATTCACAACGGGCGGTAGTGGTAGGGGCCTTTATTTGGCAAAGAAAATTGCTCAAGCGCATCGGGGTAGACTTGAAGTGAAAAGTGAGGTTGGTAACGGAGCATGTTTTACTCTGAGTCTTCCAAGAAACTCGGAGAAATAATCATGGCGAGGTTCTCCCTACTCTTGGCGGATGACGAGAATATTATAAGAAACAGAGTAAGGCTTATGCTAGGATCTACATTCGACATTCAGGAGGCCTCAAGTGCAAAACAGGCGTTGGAAGAAGCGTCAAGAGGATTTGACGTTGTAATCCTAGACATCATGTTTCCCGATGGTAATGGTGTGGACATATGTAGAAAAATAAAAGAGAAGTACCCTCATGGCACGGTGATCATAAGTTCGTCAATGGAGACTCTTGACGCATGGAACGAAGCTTTCGAAGCAGGGGCAGACAGTTATCTGGAAAAGCGTGAACTCCTGAACGCGGACCCCAGGAAGATATCCCTCATGATTAACAGCCTTGTTGAGAGAAACAAACTCCGGAAACAGGCGGAAGAGGTAAACCGGAAACAAGCCAAACTGCTGTCGGTCTTGACTCATGAAGTCAGAGCCCCTTTTCAGGCATTGCTTGGAACCATGGAGCTTTTGAAAAAAAGTGACATACCTCGGCATCTTGCGGAAAATGTCGATAGAATGTTTGAATCTGGTAAACAACAGCTTCTGTTCATAAATTCCTTACTGGACCTCTTGAGGCTGGAATCAGGAGATGTGCAACTGCGCCCATTCCTGTTGGATCTTAATCTTGCGTTAAATCAAAGCATTCAGACCCTAAGAACATTCGCCACCTCCAAAAATATTCAAATTGAGGCCAGGCTGGATAGCAAGGCTCCCAAGGTCTTGGGAGACCTGGGGCAAATAACTCGAGTGATGAACAACTTATTGAGTAACGCTATAAAGTTTTCCCCTTTAGGTGGAAAAATAGTTGTTAATTCATCTGAATACCAAAGGCAACATTGCCAAGGGGTTATGGCAACTGTCGTAGACAACGGGGCAGGCCTCGGAGATAAAGAACTGGAACAGGTTTTCCTGCCATTTCATCGCGGAAAAGCGAGGGGCACCAATGGAGAGGCTGGTTCCGGACTGGGACTATCTATCTGCAAAGAAATTATGGATCTTCACCAAGGAACCATAGACATTGAAAGCTCTTTGGGTACAGGCACAACGGTCAGAATTTGGTTTCCATCCGTGCAGTGTGGAAACTCTAATTGAATTGAAAGACCAAGATGATTTTATCCAATCACCCGCTATTTCAAGACATCACGCTCCTCTTCCACAAACTGGTGATGTTTCATCTTGTTACAATTCTGATTCTGCTTGTCATGATGATGATAAGCTGCGACATAGCTCCTGTCAAACCTGAAGAAGTTTTTGTGCTTTATCGTGAAAGAATGAACGCTCACAATGTTCAAAATTCGAGAAAACTTGTTTCAGCGAATTCTCTCGACTTAGCAAAGCAAATTGAGGCACAATATAAACTGGATCAACCTCCTGAGCAGATTGTCCTTTTAAATATTCTTGATCCTGTCACGCCACCCACTTTGCTTAAAGTAGATGATGTCCTTGCTATCTTGCAGCTTCGAACCCTAAAGGGTGGAAATCGCCTAATACGTCTCATCAGGACAGATCCAAAATCCCCATGGCAGATAGACATGACTGAAGAGCTCAAATCATTGCAGACCTTTCTGGACGCAAGAGAAGCGCTAAGCAGTTTGCAACAGCAAGCGGGAGAATTTGCGGCGACGTGGAGAGCCCTTGAGAATCAACTACAGAAAATAGGTGGACTTGAAAATGAATCCCAACCACAGGTCCCGATCAAAGACCCACCTAATAAAACGACTAAATCAAAACCCACGACCAAGCAAATGAAAAAAGACGATAAGTCCAGGATAAAACAGGGTCACTAGGAGTCTGTAATGAAAAAATTACTCCTCAATCAATTCCTTAATTTCTCCAGTTCATCGGTTAAAATTCCATTCACGATCTGAGGGTTAGCCCTCCCGCTGGTCGCTTTCATAGTCTGTCCCACGAAAAAAGCAATTAACTGGGTTTTTCCATTTAGGTACCGGGAGACTTCTCCGGGATTATCCGAGAGTATCTTACGAATCATATCAGTAATTTCTGTCACATCTGAAACCTGAATCAACCCCCTCTCTCTAACTATCTGATTCGAGTCCTTACCTGTCTTCCACATCTCTTCAAAAACTATCTTTCCAATTTTACCGGAAATGGCGCCTTTCTCCATCATAGACAATAGCCCGGCCAAGTCCGATGGTTGAACCGGAGCGAGTGCAATTGACGTTCCGGAACCTTTTAGAAAACGCATAAATTCGGTCATCATCCAGTTACTTACCGATTTGGGATTTGGAAAGATTTCAACGGCTTTTTCAAAATATTCGGCCAGAGACCGGTCTGCTGTGAGAACTCCAGCATCATACTCTGGTATGCCAAAATCCCTGACAAACCTTTCTTTTTTTTGATGAGCAAGTTCGGGTAAAGCCTTGCGCATTCTTTCAATTAGTTCCAGATCGACCCTGAGGGGAAGAAGATCAGGATCCGGAAAGTAGCGATAGTCATGAGCCTGTTCTTTACTTCTCATCGAAATTGTTATGCCAGAAGCCGGATCAAACAATCTCGTCTCTTGAATCAGATTTCCGCCCCCCAACAAAGTATTTTCATGTCTTTCAATTTCATGTTGTAAACCTTTTTGAACATTCTTGAAGGAGTTCATGTTCTTTAATTCGGTTTTCGTCCCCAGATAGGTCTGACCCTTCGGCCTTATTGAAACGTTTGCGTCGCACCTGAAACTTCCTTCTTCCATGTTGCCGTCACAAATTCCCAGATAGACTAGTATTGAATGGAGAGATCTAAGGTAGGCCGCTGCGTCTTCAGGTGACCTCATGTCAGGCTCGGATACAATTTCTATCAGTGGAACGCCTGTTCTATTCAGGTCGACGTAGGAAACCGGTTTTCTATCATCATGAATCAACTTGCCGGCGTCTTCCTCCATGTGAATTCGTGTAATACCAATCCTCTTAAAGCCTGTTGAAGTGTCAACATCTACCCAACCATGCTCTGCAACAGGAAGTTCGTATTGGGAAATTTGATAGTTTTTGGGAAGATCGGGATAATAATAGTTTTTTCTCGCAAACCGGCTAATCTCTTTGATTTCGCAATTACACGCAATGGCCATTAATACCGTGAATTCAAGCGCTCTCTTGTTCAATACCGGAAGCGAACCCGGCATCCCGAGACAGATCGGACAGGTGTTTGAGTTGGGGGTGGATCCAAATTTAGTTGTGCAGGAGCAAAAAGCCTTAGAATCGGTAAGAAGTTGAGCATGCACTTCAAGACCTATGACAGGTTCAAATTCCATTCTATACTTCCTATATGGCTGGACGCTTCAGGTGGTGATCGGTTTCTCTCTGGAACGCGGACACCAACTGGACCAGTCTTGATTCTTGAAAGTGAGATGATATGAGTTGCATACCTATTGGAAGCCCATCCCTCGAGAACCCCGCAGGACACGAAATACCTGGTAAACCAGCCATATTCACGGGTATTGTAAAAACATCCGTTAAATACATTTCAATAGGGTCGTCAATTTTCTCACCAATTTTGAAAGCTGGGGCTGGAGCAACAGGGCTGAAAATAGCGTCGCATGACTCAAAAGCTTTCTTAAAATCCTGCGTGATCAGAGTCCTGATTTTGGCGGCCTTGAGGTAATAGGCGTCGTAATAACCTGATGAAAGAGCGTATGTGCCGAGCATTATCCGACGTTTGGCCTCTTGACCGAAGCCTTCAGCCCTGGTTTTACAGTACATATCTATCATGTTATCGAATTTTTCAGCCCGATGGCCGTATTTCACTCCATCATATCTTGCAAGATTCGACGACGCTTCGCACGGAGCAATGATGTAATATGCGGCAATCCCATAATCCAGAGAAGGCAACGACAACTCGACAAACTTCACACCCTGTTTTTCAAAAATCCTTCTTGCTTCCGACAAATTCTTTTCCACATCTTCGTTCGTAAGTTTGGAAAAGAACTCGGTAGGAAGACCCAATGTCATGCCGGACACAGAATTATCGAGGAACGATGTGAAATCGGAATGGCCAATTTCTACAGAAGTAGAGTCAAGTGAGTCATGTCTGTATATTAGGTTCAAAAGTAGGGACATATCTCTAATATCCCTAGCAAAGGGGCCAATCTGATCCAGGCTGGAAGCATAGGCGACTAGTCCAAATCTAGAAACAGCCCCATATGTTGGTTTCATTCCCGTAACGCCGCAGAACGAAGCTGGAAGCCTTATAGATCCTCCGGTATCGGACCCAAGCGATACTATAGCCTGGCCACACGCCACTGCGGCAGCCGAACCCCCACTTGATCCTCCCGGCGTCCTTTCGATGTCCCATGGATTGTGGGTAGGTCCCCAAAATGATGTTTCCGTAGATGATCCCATTGCAAACTCATCCATGTTTGCGCTTCCTAGGATCACCATTCGCTCATCCTTGATCAGCTTGACTACGCTGGCGTCGAATGGTGGCCTGAAATTGGCCAGGATCCGTGAACCACACGTAGTGTTCTTGCTTTCCAGACACATATTGTCTTTTATGGCGATTGGGATTCCTGTTAATGGTTTTGCCGTTCCTCTGCGAATATCCTCGTCGGCTTTTTTGGCCATGGAGACAGCCAAATCAGGATAAACGCTTACATATGAATGAACCGCTGGTTCCAAGGACTCAATTCTGCTTAGCACGGACTCCGTGATTTCCAGTGATGAGACTTTTCCTGAACGCAACAGTCCGGCCAAATCAGAGGCCGTTTTTTCATAAAGGTGAGACACCTATTTTCCCCTTAAACGAATTCTAGAACCAAACAAATTGGCTATTCAATGATTTTTGGAACAACAAAGGACGAACCGTCACTGGACGGCGCATTTGCCAATGCCTGGTCAACTGAAAGTGATGGCCTGACCAAATCTTCTCTTAGAGGAGTAAACAGTTCTACAGGCCCAGCCATTGGCTGGACATTGTCGGTTGACACTGAGTCAAGAGTATCCATGTATTTAAGAATATCGTCCAATTGACCCATGAATTTGACTTTTTCGTCAGGGGACAGGGCCAATCTTCCAAGTGCCGACACATAATCTACCTGTTCTAACGTAATTTTCATTTTTCCCAATGATGACGCAATAGATATAACAATAAAATTGTTAAGGGACTTTGAATTTAACCCCATAAAGTTAATGATGTCAAGCTGGAGTTGGCCCCAACTGAGGGCTTTAATATTTGATGGAGCTTGATTCTGTGGTTTGCCTGTCTGAAGGTGGAACCTCAGTTGGATCCTTCGAGGTAATCACTCCAGATAGTTCTAAATCGTGTTCCTGGAAATAACAGCCTCAAGAAAAGTTCAGAGTCAAGTGGTCCTGCCCCCAGATATGAACTTGACTGAATGGGGCGTCCGTCTTGGTCAACCAGGGCGTCCCATCTAAAAAGGTTACCTTTAATATTTGTTTCAGGACTGAGAATTGGCTTAAACGAAAATTTGTTCTGACCAATTAGGCATTCACCCAAGCCGACGGATTTTGGGTTCCCATGGCACTCATGGCATTGCTTGCCTTTTTCCTGGATTGTGTGAGGAGAATAGGGGTTCATAATCAGTCCCGGCCCTCCCAATGAAGTTGTTGGGACTACACTGTCCAGCATCACAGTTCCATCAGATTTCACCCATGAAATAACATACTGTCTCATTGGCCTCATTACTGCTACTTTTCCAGCGGAATCCTGACCCAAGGGCGGATTGGACCACCTTCGCATAGTATATCCCTTGAACCAAGCGCCGGGTCTAGATTCGCCGCTTAGCCAGTCTTTGGTCACAGGAGGATTCCAATCCTTCTCGGGCAGTGGTTGCTTGTACGGTCGATTTGGAGGTACCAGGGCCGCATAATCACCTACAAATTTATGTAACATCGATTGAATCTGAGGATCATTCTGAGAGGAGTTAATTGACCACATCCAGTATTCGGCCCGTTCATCCAGCATGAGATGGAATCCATAATCTTGAAAGGACCAACCGGCGTGACATGCGCTGCAATGAAGCTTATTGTGCTTATCGATATTGTGGGCTGCGACATCAGTCCGAAAAACAGGAACCACTTTACCCAATCTATTCTTAAGAGTAATTTTCCCACCATCTGATCCGGCAATCAATGGATGATTGAAATCCACGTGACATCCTTCACAAGAAACCCTACGAATACGCTCATGGAGGGGCTCAGATTTCCATTTGCCATGCAGTTGATCGGAAGGATGACAATCTGAGCATACCAAACCCCTCCTGAAATGTATGTCCGATCTGAGGGTGTGTTGCTCTGAACCATAAATTCGAGCGGGTTGAGCGCCATTAACAATTGGAGAGGAAAAGCCACGGTTGAAATCCTTCTCAAACAGGCCTACGTAATCACATCCTATATGGTTGGAATTATGACATTTCAGACACGGAGTAATGCCCAAAGATTTTACGATAGCATGTTCCCGAGGCTTGCTGGAGTCGCTGTTGGAATATGGAACGTGGCAAGCGGAACATCCCTGACCTCGTTGCTCGCCGGCCCGGCCGGAGCCACGGGTATACAGGTGGCACCGTAGACACGATCGCCTCAAAATATCATCCGCCAGACTTGTCAGAATTAACTCGACGTCTCCATTTGTTTCGGGTTTTTTAGTTTCTTGGAATCCTGTCAACTTTGGAACTGGAATTTCTTTCAGACCTGAAGTCTCTCTGACTCCATGAGTCAAAACATCCTGATTCTGATTCCCAAATGCGAACTTGGTATGATTTATCAGTCGTGGGGCAAGAGCCATGTTGGAAACCTTGACGTGTCCGGCATGTTCTGGATGACACCTTCCGCACGTAAATTCCACACGATCCAGATCCCCCGGATCAACTACAAGTCCTTCGTGCGCTTCGATCTTTTCGGTGGCAAGAGAATTGCCCAGATGGCACACCACACAAGGAAATGCGTGATTGGTATCCATATCCTTATTCCCAGGATGACACTCCCCACATGACCCTGGGTTTCTGCAAGGGCTTTTCGGACCTATCCTTGGCGCTTCTCCCCACCATTCCGGATAAAGTTTGGTGGGGGCGGCGGAGTCGATTCCTAACAAAGACGGATCTAGTCGCTCCCCGCAAGAACCAACATCACCCAACAATGGCCAGAGAGCAAAAAGGAAAAAACACAGGATTACTTGGGTGTAATTCAATAGTCTCGTCACTTGCCTCTTCTCTGTTAAAAAGATGGCCAAACATGATCACCATTACAACATGTTCATCGTCTAAAATTGCTTATAAAATCAGCCAGGTCATTTCAATTGAGAAATTATTTTTTCTAGCTGGGCCGTTGGTAACGCTCCTCCTGTTGGGTTGTTACGCGCAAAATTTACCAATACATCCTGTATTGATCTTAAGGCCATGGTATAATTCGGATGTTGCGGAGGTATGCCGTTAAGAATCAGGATATGAGCAGCGGCCTCTACTTCTCTGCCTGGTACGAGATTGAGGGGGTTAGGCCAAACAAGTTGCGGTTTCTCCACTCGAGGCTTAGGTTCCTGCTCCGTCCTCTTAACCTGAGGTTCCTGTTGCTGGGGTTCTGTTCTAATGGATGGTTGAGGTTCTTCTCTCTCAGGCGCCCGTTTCTCAACCGGAGCGCCCTTAACTCCAACACAATGGTCGTGATTTCTAAAGCACTTTAGTCGGCATTGCTCCGCATAGTACTCGTCATAGCCCGAGTTATTGCAACATTCATCACATTGCTCACGAGTCTGCCTGGAGGAAACCTGGCATGAAGAATCACCTGCAGCCACTATTACTAGGACTGATACCATCAAGGCAATGCGGACCAAAGTCACCAACCGTATAGAAACTCCTACTTCGTTGACACGTGAAATTTTTGTCATGGGGCTCATCTCCGTAAACCATTAATAAGCTCGAAAATCTAGTTGTTGCTGTTCCCTTTGATTACCTTACATTTTTTTCCGGATGACGCAAACGTCAAATGTTTTTTCCACATATTCAAGGACCTTTTTTCCGATTCATACTTCCGATTCCATTTGTCGTCTATTGAGTCCCACACGAAAGATTTGTAACTAAACGTTTTATTAAGCCTGAAATATATCGTTAAGGTCCAATCGTCCGTAGTGGAATCATTGCAAATAGTTGCGTGAAAGGCATTGGGCTCTTTATTCACTTCATCTATTGCGAGATTTCTTATTCTGGTCACGTAATCTTGATGGTTATGCTTCTTGAAAGTTGGCGCACTGGCCTCGGATTTATCCCAGTCATCGTTTTCAGAGGCTTTTGACTTGACGTCACTGGGTTTCTCCCCTCTGATTTGCTCGGATTCCGGAGGAATTGTTCCCTTTTCATTTCCCACCAGCCTCTTGGAAGTTATATCTTTGTCGGATGATTCGTTCAATATCTTTGGCGGAAGATTTTCCTGGGGATTAGGTTTTCCCTGCGGCTTGGGAATCAACTCCGCCTTACTTTTTATGTCTTGGGTGAGAAGACTCCCTCCGTCGCTTTTCTCAATCGTTTTAGATCCACTTAGGTTTTGACTTTCTGATGATTGAACAAGTTTAGGCTTGATTAATGTTGATCCGGTTTTATCGATTTTTTTATTGTCGTCGGAAATCTTCGCCTGGAACATGGAAGGAACACAGCTCAACAAGAATATACTCAATGAAACAAATATTAGGGACCGGCAACTAATTACCGCTATCCCGTAGATTCGTTCCATCGACCTGTCTCTATTGATCCTCTTCGTTAGCATGAAGTCACGAGTTTTCTGTAGCCGGGTCCATGGTACCAATTTTCAGATTTATGTCAATCACATATCTCGTCCGTGGTCACATCCCTCGCCCAAGTTTGAATCTGCTGTTTACCGCCCCGCTGTGTTGAGTCGTTCACGTAGACTTGAGAGTTCTTGATAGAGCCCTTCGGGTAGGCGCTTCCCGAACATTTCGAAGTATGACTGGATGTTCGGAAGTTCACTCAACCAACCCTCTACGTCTACACTCAAGAGCGTTTCAATGGATTCTGGAAGGATATCCAGCCCTGTCAAGTCCAGCGATCCAGGGGTCGGCATATTGCCGATTGGAGTTTCCAAGGCTTCGACCCGTCCTGTTATTCGTTCAAAAACCCATTTCAGCACTCTACAGTTTTCTCCAAAACCGGGCCAAAGAAACTTACCCTCCGCACTCTGGCGAAACCAATTCACATAATAAATTCTGGGCAATTTCTTAGGATCAACTTGTTGGCCTATCTTCAGCCAGTGAGAAAAATAGTCCGCCATGTTGTAACCGCAAAATGGAAGCATGGCCATGGGGTCTCTGCGTAACTGTCCGACCTTTCCTGAAGCGGCCGCTGTCGTTTCACTGCTTACGGTGGCTCCGAGAAAGGTACCGTGCCTCCAGTTGAACGCCTCAATGACCAAAGGGACTACACCGGCTCTTCTTCCTCCAAAGAGTATTGCATCGATGGGAACCCCGGCAGGATCGTCCCATTCTGGCGCAATGACCGGGCACTGCACGGCCGGAGCGGTGAAACGGGAATTAGGGTGAGCGGCGTTTCTGCCACAATCCGGCTTCCACGGTCTTCTGAGCCAGTCTGTCAGATCTTCAGGGTCTGTTTCAGTCATACCTTCCCACCAGACATCACTGTCCGGAGTCAATGCGCAATTAGTAAATATGGCGTTCTTGGAACATGCTAGCAGGGCATTCCGATTTGACCTCAGACTAGTGCCCGGCGCTACCCCGAAAAAACCGGCTTCTGGGTTAATGGCCCGAAGCCTGCCGTCCTCGCCGAACTTCATCCAGGCTATGTCATCTCCCACGGTTTGAACCTTCCAGCCGGGGAGGGTAGGGACCATCATTGCCAGATTTGTCTTGCCACATGCTGAAGGAAAAGCTCCTGCGACGTATTTTACCTCGCCTTCCGGGCTGATAAGTTTCAGAATCAGCATGTGTTCAGCAAGCCACATTTCATCACGCGCCTGCACAGAGGCAATTCTGAGAGCGTGACACTTCTTGCCCAGTAAAGCGTTCCCACCGTATCCGGATCCATATGACCAGATTTCACGGGTTTCTGGAAAATGGCAGATATATTTGTGATGAGCGTTGCACGGCCATGGTGAGTCAGGATCGGTAGGTATCAGAGGAGCTCCCACAGAATGTACGCCCCTAACAAACTCTCCATGAGTATTCAGAACATCCATGACATTGCGGCCCACTCGCGTCATAATGTGCATGTTCGCTACCACATAAGGAGAATCAGTCAATTCAATTCCTATGTTGGCTATCGGAGAATGAGTCGGGCCCATGCTGTAGGGGATTACATACATGGTCCTACCCTTCATGGAACCAGAAAGAAATTTCGATAGAGTGGCCTTCATTTCAGCAGGATCCGCCCAGTTGTTGTTTGGGCCAGCGTCTTCCCGTCTGACAGAACAAATAAACGTGCGGTCCTCGACGCGGGCCACGTCCATAGGGTCTGATCTAACAAATATACTATTTGGCCTTTTCAAGGGATTGAGCCAAATGGCGGTTCCCGCATGAACCATGAGGCGAATCATGAGCTGATATTCTTCTTCTGATCCGTCGCACCAGTGAATTCGATCCGGTTGACACATTTGGGCGCTTTGTTCTACAAATTCTTTAAGTTTTTTATGCTCGATCATTTCACTCCCTGGGCTCCGCAGAGCCACAAAACTGACTGCCGGAAGATCTGTTCCGGCTGAAAACGAAACATTTTACAGTAACTTTTGATATCGTCAAATTATTTGTTGTTAAATTAAACAGTCTTTCAACGAATGTTGATATGCCGCAACGAACTCGGCGTCTGTGTTTCGATCTTATGCTCTGATATAGTGAACGTCGCTGACAGAAAGCTTGCATTTACAAAAGTTTGACGAATTAAAGGCAATATAGGGATGTCTGGTTTTCGAAAGGCTAGGTGGGTATGTTGTAAGCTTGACGCAATTCTTCATCCAGATCGACAACTAAATGAGGCTCGGCTCTTGACATACTTTTCAACATCTCTGCAACTGACACTCTCAATAAATGCTATTTCTGAGGGAACTGAAAGTCGATTTCTTCTCCCTCTCACTTCCCTCAGCCCAAACTATCTTATCATTGAGACGTGTCAGTTTCAATGTCTCACATCTAATTTTATTATGTCTTGTCTTCCGACTTTGGATAAATATCCGATTGTACAGTACAACATGGGGTTGGCGGAGTTTCCTCTCCTTTAAGACCAACTTTCCTGAACAGAGAAAGACATATATCCCCAATCCATTTCTGGGGTAGAATTTTCTCTGTGACCCAGACAAAAACAAATACGATAGCCGCTATTATTCCAGCCGTGATTAGAAAGGAAACGAGAGCGGCCAGACCAGCAATAAGTAATAGGAAATACAAGGGAAATAAAAAACCATAGAAAAAACCTCTACCGATCCTCGTCGCAGTATCTTCATCTTCTTCCCTGCCAAGAATGTCGTTAAAAATGTTTACAAAGAAGTTTTTGTTATAGTAGCTCAAAGCTCCACTCACTAATCCGAGAACAATCATCCCAATCAATTTCCAAAGCATCTTTTCCTCCGTCAAGATAATGGATCGGTTCGAAAAACGAAACCGAAAGCAGAACTCAAGAAAAAATCAATCCTAAATGACCTCAGGAGTGTGAAGAATATCTCCCGACGCAACAAACTTTGTAACTTCTTCATCGCCTCGATTTTTTTCGTGCTTTTCTAGCCTCTTTATTTTTCTTTCGCTGTTTCTCCAGATTTTTTTTGGAAACTTGCGGACCTTTATTGACCTCAGGGAGACCAAAGGGATTGTCCGGGGTTGGAGATGCGGAAGGATCTCCGCCCATCAAATTTCCCAAACCGCCGCTGAACATTCGTTTGATTCCTTTAAGCCTCTTCCACCTTCCTCGAAGTTTACCACCACCCATGGCGCTCATGAGATCACGCATGTCTTTGAATTTGGATAGCAAATCCCTAACTTCGTTTTCTTTTCTACCTGAACCTTTAGCTATGCGCTCAATTCTGCTTTCATTTATAGCATCAGGAATCATGCGTTCTGAAGGAGTCATCGAATTTATCATTGATTCAATCTTAACTAATTCGTAATCGTCAAAATTCGCTTGAGGTGGTAATCCTCCTGGGAAGAAAGGCATTTTCTCTACGACGTCCTGTAAAGGACCCATTTTTTTTATTGTCCTGATCTGGGAAAGAAAATCATTGAGAGTGAAATTGCCCTGTAGCATACGCATAGCATCTTGCTCAGCTTGCTTCTCATCAACGATCTCTTCAAAATCTTTTACTAGCCCAACCACATCTCCAAGCCCGAGGATTCGAGATGCGAGTCCTTCAGGTCGGAATTCCTCCAGTCGATCGAGTCCTTCCCCCATTCCCAGGAACTTGATTGGAACACCGGTGGCCTCTTTAACGGAAATTGCCGCGCCACCACGAGCGTCTCCATCCAACTTTGTCAGGATAAAACCACTAAGACTTATTCTCTCATTAAAGGCCTTGGCCACGTTTACTGATTCCTGGCCAATCATTGCGTCGCAAACCAGCAATACATTGTCAGGTGATGTGAATTCCTGGATCTGATACAACTCATCCATGAGGGCTTCGTCGACCGTCAAACGACCAGCTGTGTCAAATATGACCACATTCGCCCCTAATTCTAAGGCTTGATTCTGCCCTGACCTGCATATTTCGGGGGGGCTTGCGGAAGATTCTGTAAAAACAGGGAGATTTAAGTCCTGCCCAAGCTTCTTTAACTGATCGACTGCAGCTGGACGATAAACATCGGCAGCTACGAGCAGAGGTCTTTTACCCGATTTCATAAGAAATCTGGCTATCTTGGCGGCTGTAGTCGTTTTCCCAGAGCCCTGAAGTCCGACCAGCATGATTGAATTAACGGGTTTGGCCGGGAAATTCAATGAAACATCAGCAGGTCCCATCAGACGGACAAGTTCGTCATGACACAGCCTAATGAAGTGGTCTCCCGGGGAGACTTTAAGTTTTTTATCCTTGTGCTTGACCTTAACCTGTACAATTTCCCCGATCGCCTGCTCTTTAACCTTATCTAGAAAAGAACGAGTAACCTGGAATTCCACGTCGGCTTCCAACAGAGACATACGGACAATCTTCAGGGCCTCGCCCAAATTCTCCTCATTCAGTGTGCGCATGCCTTGCAAGTATTGTCGAGCGTCACGGAAACCGCGAGATAGAATCTCAAGCACGTTTAACGCCTCCAGCGTAAAGTTTTCTCAAAATATTTTATTTAACATAACGGCGCCGAAATTGTAAGGGTTTTCTTTACTTGATCGTGCGTACCTTTTTTGTTATAGGTTTGTCAAGATTAGGGCCAAATTCTACGACTACAGTGTGGAAATCAAATGATCACAAAACTAAAGACTTTTCACTCCAGGACCAAAATTTACTCGGGCCGTGGTTCAATATCGGCGCTGGGAGCGATCTCCAAAGAATTAGGAGCTACCAGATGTCTTCTCGTGGCGGATCCCGAACTTGAACAGCATGGCATGATTGAACTAGCCAGAGCGTCACTTCGCGAAGCCGGACTTCATGTTGAAATGTCGCTGAGAGTGGAGCCTGAGCCTTATCTAGACAATGCGGATGACGCTGCGGCAGTAGGTCGGGACTTGCAGGCAGACCTCGTCATAGGTCTGGGAGGCGGTTCCGCCATGGATACCGCAAAGGCGGCGGCGGCGCTTATAACTAACAAGGGTAAAGCAGAAGCCTATGTAGGACTGGACAAGGTCACGATCCCTTCGCCACCTACAGTGATGATCCCCACTACGGCGGGAACTGGAGCCGAGGTTACTTTCACGGCAGTCTTCACCCATCGTACAACGAGTGTCAAGGGTGGCATAAACAGCCCGTATCTTTTCCCAAATGCAGCCCTGCTTGACCCTGATCTCACTTTATCCGTCCCCCCTCTGGTGACGGCTTTTACGGGGATGGACGCCCTTACGCACGCAATTGAATCGGTGACTGGCCGTTCATCAACAGTTTTTACGGAATCACTTAGCCTAACGTCCATCAGGCTTATTTCGGCGAGTCTTCGACAGGCCGTCTACCACGGGAACGACGTCGAGGCCCGGGAGAAAATGTTACTCGGCAGCCTGTTCGGCGGCATGGCCCTGGCTGACGCAGGAGTTGGAGCGGCCCATGCTTTGGCGTATCCATTGGGTGGGCATTATAGAATTCCACATGGGTTGGCCAACGCTGTTCTTATCGCGCATGTCATGGAGTTCAACCTGCCGGCTTCAATAGAAGCTTTGGCATTGGTGGCCAGGAGCATGTGTGAATCTGTTGAGGGACTTTCACCCAGATGGGCAGCTCAAAATGCCGTGGACGCTGTAAGGACGCTGGCGGATGATATCGGAATACCTCATTCTCTCAGTGACTTGGGCATACCAAGGGCCGATATACCGATGCTTATTGAGAGCGCCTTAAAAGTTACCCGTCCGGTTGAAAACAACCCCAGGAAACTTGGCCCGACAGAAGCCCATGCGATCTATGACGCTGCTTTCGCTGATTAGAATAAAAGAGGCTAAAACCAAAATGGTAAGCCATACCATAACAGTTGAATTAATCGATATAAGACTATTTAGATTCAGGAGAAATATATGCCTGGTTTTGAACTGATAGGAGACAAGGAACGAGAGCAGGTGAATGATGTGCTGGACACCGGGATATTGTTCAGATACGAATTCCCAAACGAAAGAAAGGGTATTTATAAGGTAAAGGAATTTGAGAGCGCATTCTCAAAATTCGTTGGAACAAGATTTGCTCATGCGGTCACTTCTGGAACATCCGCTCTTAAAGTGGCTCTGGTCTCGCTGGGGGTAAAGCCCGGAGACGAAGTGATAACCCAGGGCTTCACCTTTGTGGCCACGTTCGAAGCCATTATTGAGTGTGGAGCCATACCCGTTCCTGTTGAAATAGACGACACGCTGAACATGGACCCCAAGGACCTGGAAAAGAAATTATCCGCGAGAACCAAGGTCATAGTCCCTGTGCACATGCTGGGCGGTCCGGCTAGAATGCTTGAAATCAAGAACATAGCGGCAAGAAGCGGATTAAGGGTCCTGGAAGATACCGCTCAAGCCCTCGGAGGGTCTGTGAATGGCCAAATTACCGGCAGCATAGGGGACTGCGGCACCTATTCATTCGACTTCTATAAAACGATCACAACGGGGGAAGGCGGGATGATCGTAACAAACGACCCGGATATATACAAAACCGCATCCGAATATTCAGACCACGGGCATGACCACAATCCAGACGTGGGCAGGGCGCTTGAGGGGAGGAGTTTTCTCGGCTTCAATTATCGAATGAATGAACTCCAGGGAGCGGTTGGTTTGGCGCAGTTGGGAAGATTGCCGGACATACTGAAAATTCAGGATCACAATCATTCTATCATAGCGGAGGCCATGAACCAGGTTCCCGGCATCCAGATGAGGGCAACCCCCGAAGACGCCATGGACAGTCATACCCATGTTTGCTTCTTCTTTCCCCAAGGGGCCGATGCTATGGAATTCCATAAGAAAGTTTCTTCCAAAGGAATTACCGCCATCAGCTTCAAGAACAACCTTTGGCATTTTCTGGGAAATTGGGAGCATCTCATTGGCATGAAGACAGCCTGGCCGGGCGAGTTTCCATTTGGAAAGCCATATTACAATGAAAAGATTCAATATTCGTCGGACACTTTGCCCGCTACGGCAAAATGGCTCGAACGACTCATTGTTATTCCTGTGTCTCTTCGCACCACAAATGAAGACGCCGATAGAATTGCAGGGGAATTGAGGCAAGCTGCGCTTGAAACCCTGAGGTAATGGCTACATGATGACTCGTGATGAAGGTTCTGTCACGATGCGGTTTAAGTGGGCGGAGCCCGCGCGGAAAATATAGAGAAAATGCAGAAAATAATAGGATGTATTCCTGCCCGGGCCGAATCATCGCGGTTTCCAGGTAAGCCGCTATGTGATATTCTCGGAAAACCCATGATAGTGAGGGTTCTCGAAAGAGCCCAATCGTGCGCGGCTCTCTCAAGCGTTTACGTGGTAACGGATTCAGAAGTTATATTTGAAGCGGTTTCTGACCACGGAGGGAAAGCCATCATGACGATTGAGAACCATGCTTCCGGCTCTGATAGAGTCGCTGAGGCCGCCAGAAAACTCAATCTGTCACCCATGGATTTAGTCGTAAACATTCAGGGAGATCAGCCGCTGTTCGACTCTGAAATGACAACTCAGGTAATCGGACCACTGATAGACGATCCATCCATCCCCATGAGCACATTGATATATGAAATTGTCAGGGAGGAAGAGATCCATCACCCAAATGCAGTAAAGACTGTATTTGATAGAGATGGATTCGCCCTTTATTTTTCCAGATCCACCGTTCCTTTTTGTCGAAACCCCAACGAACAGCATGCGTATTACAAGCATCATGGCATTTACGCATTCAGGCAAGACTTCCTTCAGATCTTCAACAAACTCCCAATTGGAAAATGGGAACGCGCTGAAGGACTGGAACAACTCAGAGCATTGGAAAATGGTTTCAAGGTCCGGGTGGTGGTCACGGACAAAGACTCAATAGAAGTCGATACTTTGGAAGATCTCGAAAGAGTCAGGCAGGAATACCGACTTATCAGCGTAATCTGAACTCATCCAACAATTATGGACAATTCGTATAGACTTTTTCACACAGGGATGCAATATTAAATTGAAATTGGGAGATCATTTCTTTATATGATCGTGACAAAATAATTTTAGACTTACTGAGAGAGAGGAGAGACAAATTAAGTGAGCCGAGATGACAACGTAAAGGTAGAAGGAACTGTGGTCAAGGTGCATTCAGGAGGCATGTATCAGGTGGAAACTGATGACGGCAAAAGCATCCGAACCAAACTATCCGGAAGGATGTCCCGTTTCAGAATAAAGGTTCTCCTGGGAGATCGTGTGACCGTGGCCTTGTCTCCATACGACCTTAGTCACGGGCTCATCGTTTATCGCGGAAAATAAATCCGGGCTTTTAGCGCATTCTGGGGCAATCTAACCATCCAGATCGTCTCATTATTTGCAATCGGAGTAACATAATTGAACCCGCTTTCACGCCGACAAAACAGCCATATTATCAGCATGTTGAGTATTTCTATAACGTATTGAGGAGCTTTACATTTTTAACAGAGTTGGTTTGTCACGCTGAGAAAATCTTTCCATCTGTTGTATTTCCGCAAAATTTATATATGGCAGAAATTTTGGAGGAGAGTTCATGGATATCCTAATTCCTTGGAACTGGGAGCGCATGGCGATTGTCGGAGTTCATTCTTTTGTGTAGAGCTAAATAGAAAATCGTGATACGCAAGGAGTTTGTCATGACGGAAGATCTAAAAACGAAAACAGCTAAGACGGCCGGCCTTTATTTTGAAAACTATGCAGGTGAAAGACCTTTTGATCTATGGCGTTCCTTCGACAAGACTATGGCTAAAGACCTTTCGATGTTCATCACAGGCCAGATGTACTCGAGGGAGAAAATACCACATAATGTTAGACAATTGGTCACTGTAGCAGCGTTGACGGTCCTGGAAAGGACTGAGGAACTTAAACTCCATATTAACGCCGCCTTAAACGTCGGTTGCAAACCCCTTGAGATTGCGGAAGTAATCTTTCAGTGTTCGATTTATGGAGGAATGCCAGTGATGAACCAGGCCCTCAAGGTACTTAGGGAAACGCTCACAGAAAGAGGACTCTGGCCTATCAATCCAGAATCGGACTGATTCTCCAGTTCGATCAATGCTCATGAAAAGGATTCCATGAGCAACAATCTCTCCGCAGTTTTGATTTTCCTTTCAGGTCTGTTTTCCCACCTTTGTGTTCTGACAAGAGACACGATGATATCGGGGTAAGGTTATCAAAATTGACATGTATTTACTTAAAGATCAAATTAGAGTATATACACTAAACAGCATATATATCAATGTGCTATATCATGATTATATTGTACTCAATCATGTTTTGGCCTGTAGAAGGAATAGCGCCTGTTGATGAGTATTCAAAAGTCAACAACAAAAATAATAGGCGTGGTCGGCTTGTCTATCGGACTTGCGGTTTTAATCGCCGCTTGCGCCACAGTGCCTCATACGGGAAGAAAACAGTTGAATTTTCTCCCTGACAAGGATTTGGACTCGTTAGGGGCCAGGACTTACTCAGAATTGCTAAAGAGAGAACCAGAGTGCAAAGACCCGAAAATTAATGAGTTCGTTCAGACAGTCGCCGGCAGGGTGAGCAAAGCTGCGGAGGGCCTTGACCGCCCAGGGTTCGACTGGAAAATTCTCGTGGTGGAAAAGGACATCCCAAACGCTTTTGTTCTGCCGGGTGGAAAAATAGTCGTGTACACAGGAATTCTTCCCTTCGTAAAAAATGAGGCCGGATTGGCTGCGGTAATAGGACATGAAATAGGCCACGCAGTTGCAAGACATGGAGGAGAAAGACTGAGTCAGCAATTGGCTATCCAGGGAGTAAGCGCCTTAGGATCTGAGTTGTTCAAAGATAAGGAAGGTAAGTTGGATAACCAAACCAAGGCGGTAATAGGCGCATTGGGATTAGGGGCTACGGTTGGAGTGATATTGCCATACAGCCGGACACACGAACTTGAGGCTGACAGAATAGGGCAGTTGTATATGGCCAAGGCGGGATATGACCCCCAAGAATCAATACAATTGTGGGAAAGAATGGGGAAAATCAATAAACCCCCAATACCGGTGTGGCTGTCAACGCATCCCGCTGACGATGTGCGGATAAAAAACCTTAAGGAATTGGCCCCCGAAGCAAAAAAGATTTATGAGCAGTCTCCTGTCAAGTACGGACAAGGAACTGCTATATGAGATTGACATGGGAAATATTACGCCTGTTAAAACAAATCAAGAACAAGTCCGCGCATTCCTAGCATTGGAACTACCTAACCAGGCCCTTAAATTCCTGGATGAAATCTTGGCAGTCTTAAAACAGAGTAGGGCGGATGTCAGGTGGACCAGGAGCGGCTCAATCCACATCACTATGAAATTCCTGGGAAACATTGAGGTATCGCGTATTTCTGACGTCGAGCGAGCGATAGATCCTGTTGTTAGGAGTCAAGCGCCGTTTGCTACTTCTATTTCAGGTCTCGGCGTTTTTCCAAATCTAAGACATCCCCGCGTGATCTGGGCCGGGTTTGATGATAGTTTGGGCCATCTCGAAAAAATGGCGGGCCTCATAGATAGGGAGCTCGAGAATCTTGGCTTCGAACGCGAAACCAGACCTTACAGCCCTCATCTCACCCTGGGAAGAACCAAAACCGATGAAGGCCAGGATAGACTGGTTGATTTGATACGAAACCTAGAATGTAAAGGACCGAGTTTTGATGTGGACAGAGCAACACTTTTCCAGAGTATATTAAGTCCAAATGGACCCCGGTACAGCCCAATATCGATTTTTGATTTTGGGAAAAAGACTTCGAATAAAGCAATAAGAGCATGACCTGGCCCATATCAAAATCAGTTTTGAGAAGAAGTGTAGTTCGTCAATCACGCTACCCGGTCTATTTCATCACTCTACTCTTCGTTTTGTTTCACTTACTCTTCATGATCCAAGATGGACTGGCGCACGAAATATCCGACAAGTCAACTTTTGGAGTAACCCACCAAACCGCTCCGGAACAGATAAACGCAGTGGAGAGTAGGAAGAACGTAAGTCCTGATTCATTTGCCCAAGACGAACTCTCTATAGAATGCGAGCCAGCCGAGCAACGATTGTCTCCATACGACCCTTGCCTGCCCGGGCTTTACAGGGACTGGCGAGAATTCAGTGTCGATCAAATAGAATTTAGAAAGAAACACGGCGTAGTAGGGGCCAAAATTGAAATAGATAGAATGAGATACCAACTTCGTCTTCTTGCCTTGATGGTCGACGGATCAACAAGAGAAACTTATCGTGGAAACGTTGCCGTTGGAGCGCTCAAATCCCCCACACCGAAAGGCTCTTTCGCAATCAACCACATCTACTGTTACCCTGATGTCATTTTTTTCGCTTCCCAATCGCAACCTCTTGCGCACCTCTATAGAGGTCTTTTTATTCCCCTACAAATTTGCGATGGATTTGGCCGCTGTGAGCGGTACAACGAGTTGGGTCTTCATGGTTTTGAGCTATCGGCCCATCCTAATCCTGAAACGATACAACCCGGGGTATTCGGCCCGACTTCCGCCGGTTGTGTCAGAATCGCCGACCCATGCGCGTTTAAACGACATTTGATTTCCCTGATCGGGGTCGGGAAAGTCCTAAAAAACGACCGCGGATCTTACCATTGGCTCAACAAAAACGTCGATGTTGAAATATTCGATCAGGAATCAGAGCCGGAAGAAACTTTTACTCTAGCTAAAATACTCGAGGAGGGGATAACTTCTATAGGCTTGGGACTTCGGAGCGTAATGAATATTTTTGGCCCATGATTCAATCTCGGCGGTGGATTATCTCTAAAACAAAAAGCCGAGCTAAAGTCCCAAGATTAACAGCCATCGAAGAAAGATTACGCAACCAATGAGAAAAAGCCCTGTGACCAACCAATTGAAAGCTTCTTTCATTTTTCCCGCCTGCTATTGGAACAGTTTGTTCTACTTTTACTTAACACATTTTCATTACAGTATCTAAGGTTACCTGTCCAGACGAGAATTGGTTTTAGACTCACATACAGGTTTAGTCAGGGGGAGGTGGTGGCGTGCAAGGCCACCACATTAGAAAGTAATAAATGCGGGCAAAATGCCCGATAATTCAAAAGACCTCAAAACCCGGATGGGGGGGTTATGGGGGAGGGAGGGTGTCCACCCGGGCAGAGGTCTGGATGAAAACTGTTTGGTATAAACCAAACTCCGTTCTCACAGTTGTGGAATATAGGATAGTTCTAATTAAAAGTCAATAAATTACTTTAATAAATAACTATAATATCTTGTTTTAACAATAAATCTAAAATATAGCTTTTTGCTAGGTTTGGTTCAGCCTGTGGATGTTAGACCTTGAAGTAGTGTCAGCCCCATAGTGACCATACTTAGAGCTATCAGCGTTATCACCGAAGCCCATGCTATGAGATTGAACGTCCGTCCGTTCGTGAAGTCACGCATTACAGACTTGTCATTAACGAGATAAAGCATAAATAACAGGATTACAGGAAGAACAAGTCCGTTCAATATCTGAGAGACATACATTATTGAAACTAAAGGAAGATTTGGGGCCAGAATTACAAGTCCTGAAAAGAAAATGGTGAAACAGTAAAGTCCGTAAAATTGAGGGGCCTCTGAAAATTTCTTATCCAGGCTGGACTCCCAGCCAAAGGCTTCGCAGATAGTGTACGCGGTAGAAAGGGGTAAAATTGCCGCTGCGAAGACAGACGCGTTAAATAAACCAAATGCGAAAAGCCAAGTGCAGTACTTACCGGCCAGGGGTTCAAGGGCCAACGCTGCCTGGGACGCTTCTTCAACAACAATCCCGGACTTGAAAAGTGTCGCTGCGCAGGCCAGAATGATAAAGAAAGCGACCACCGACACCACGATAGACCCCACGATGACATCGATTCGAGCTGCTTTGAGATCTTGTACCCTAAGTCCCTTGTCCACAACAGAAGACTGTAGATAAAACTGCATCCAGGGAGCGATTGTGGTTCCAACCAAACCTGTAAGCATCAACATGAAGTCGGAGTCGAACTTGATGGACGGCGACCCCATTGCGTCCACAACCTCTACCCAATCAGGCTTTACGATGAATCCAACTACTATATACGATATGTAAAACACGCAGGCTGTGAGAAAAACCTTTTCTACAGAACTGTATGTGCCTTTTACCGCCAACCACATCAAAAACATGATTCCAAAAGGAATGGCCAAGTATCTTGAAACTCCAAAAATCTCTAAAGAGGCCGCTATCCCGGCAAACTCCGCAATGGTGTTTCCCAGGTTGGTGATCACAAGCAATATCATAAGATAGAATGTAACCTTGACTCCAAAACGCTCCCGTATGAGATCTGACAGCCCCTTTCCGGAGACGACTCCCATTCTGGCGCCCATTTCTTGCACGATGATTAACACTACAGTTATGGGAATAAGAGACCACAGCATAGTAAGGCCGAACTTTGCTCCGGCGAGAGAATAGGTGGTAATTCCGCCTGCGTCGTTGTCTACATTTGATGTTATGATACCCGGGCCCATTAGCGCCAGGAGCGCCCACAACCTCACGAGCCTTGACCTGAACAGTTGGGCGCCTGATATTTTGACTTGGCTGAAATTCACCAATTTATCTATCCAAAGATTTATTTACTTGCCCAGATGCGGGGCCAGGATTTCGAGGAGAGCTTTGAATCTGACGACTCCCGCAATCCTATCCTGATCATCCAAAACTGGTATCCCTCTAAAACCATATTTCGCAAAAAGATTCGCCAGATCTTCAGGGCCGTCATTGATCCTGGCCGTAATCATTCTTGAGGTCATTATTTCCTCTAGTGGAGTGAAAATTTCGTTCGAAAGTAATTCTCTGAGATTGGTTACACCCAGCAATTTGCCATCTGAATCGACTATGTATAGATAGTAGACGACGTCCATTTCATTAGCGTGGCGTCTTATGTGGGCCAGAGCTTCCACAATGGTGCGGTCTGGCGGTAGGGCCATAAATTGGGTAGTCATTAGCCCACCGGCCTCATCTTCTTCGTGGGCTAAAAGACCTTTAAGTTTCTTCTCATATTCGGAATCCATCTCCCGAAGAATCCCTGTAGCTGTCTCGCTAGGCAGGTCAGCTATCAGGTCAGCTGCTTCATCAGGGGACATTTCTTCAATAATATCAGCGGCTCTATCCGGTTCCAGGCGTCTCATTATTGCGATCTGAACCTTGAGATCCATCTCTTCGATGGCCTCTGCAAGGACCTCTTCATCCAACGTCTCGACCAAAGCCGATCTTTCGTGGACATCCATGTCTTCAATGATATCCGCAAGATCGGCCGGATGAAGTTCTGCAAGTCTACTTTGTGGGACCTGGAGTTTAAGTCGATCAGTAAACGCGAGAGGCTCCACATAGTTCCAAGCAATAAATCTGGCCTTGAGTTCGTAATCAAAAAACCATTTGCAAAACCTTATGACTGATTTCTCAAAGCCAAGTCTCCGGAGCAATCCTCTCAAACCAACGTCAGCCTGAACAAGTAACAGCTTGCCTTCAGATCTTATGAACATCAGGTCATTGATACGCTCTACTTTTGCTCCGTGGACATCGACTATCTGTTTGTCCAGCAGAAAATCTCTTAAGAATACCTCGGATTCGGGCATGATCCTTCCGTCCATCGGTTCAGGAGGACCATATCCTTTTCTGACTATAACAAGGCCGCTGTCCAAATTGACAACTTCGTTCCACGAAAGATAAAACCGCCGCCTCGAAAATTCTGGCCTGTAAGTCAGACCTACGACTTCCGGGATAGGCATTTCCAAATTCAGAGTCAGGTCGTTGACCTTCCCAAGCCGATTGCCATTTTCCGAATAAACACGACGAGCTAACAGACTGCTAAGGTAATGATTTTCAAAACCAGCGGCTTCCAATCATCCTCCACAAAACCAATTACGCGCTAACAAAGGCTAGTGGGATCGAAACGGCGACTCAACCCCAGTAGCGCATTTCAGTAAGTTGAAATGGGCGTCCCTGTTCAAAACGCCACCAGGTGAGATAAACGAGAATCGGCATCCAGCCTGAAAAATTCTGGCAGATCCGCCGACAAAAGTTCTTCGTGCCTGACCATATGATATCAAAAGTTTATCATCAAAAGCTTTTCATTAGAAGCACAACTATTGCATAATGAACTAAACTCAACCGACATCAATTTGGAGATTGCGATGCCCGTAAAAAAACAATTGGAGGTCATGTTGGCGGACGCTCCTGGTGAACTCGCCAAGCTCACCGATATCCTCAAGCAGGAGCACATAAATATTGAAGCGTTAAGCATTCAAGACGCGAACGAATATCTACTGGCGCTTTATGACGTGCGAAGCCAAACGGGGCGCCGGGTAGCTCCAAGGGACTATTACGAGGCTATCTTGCAGGAATCCGTCAAGTATTCGATGATTCGCATGATCACTGACAACCCGGACAAAGCCATAGAAATTCTCAATGACGCAGGATACAAAATCAAGGCTCAGGATGTCATTGGGATGGTCCTGGACAATACTCCCGGAATTTTGAACAGAATTTCCAGAGCATTCGGAGATGCCGGCATCAACATTTCCTACACCTATGGTTCAGGCTTTTCGGACAGTGATGCGGCGTTGTTCATTTTCAAAGTTTCGGATATGAAAAAGGCTCTGGAATTGTTCCCAACCGGAAAACCAGCATGACTTCTATGTGATTCAAGTTTTACTGGTCAATATAATGTCCGATAAGATATATTATGTTAACTCGTGGACGCTACGCTTCTGTGTTCATTATCTCCTTCATTTTGAGAAACACTCTTTGAATATGATGCGAATCAAAATTGATTCAGGATCCTCTTCGAGAAGATATTGTCAGTTGGCACTAGTTTCTGGGTCTGCCTCGTCATGACCGTAGGAGAAAGGTCGCCCACTCTTAGCGTGGCAATAATCACGCTCAACGAAGAGGACCGTATAGAAAACGTCTTACAAAGCGTATCTTTTGCCAGAGACATTGTAGTCGTTGATTCCGGCAGTACGGACCGGACTATTGAGATCTGTGAACGTTTTGGTGTTCGCCTTTACCGCCACGACTGGGAGGGTTACTCAAATCAGAAACAGTTTGCCATGGGCTTAACCGAAGGTGACTGGATTCTCTCTCTCGACGCCGATGAGGTTATTACTGATGAGGGGCGCGAGGAGATTCTGAGATCCATTGGCAATGCCGATAGCAGCAGAGTCAACGGCTTTTCTTTCCCTCGTCTGAGTCGCTACCTAAATCGGTGGATTCGACACGGTGGATGGTTTCCAGACAGAAAAGTCAGATTAGTCAGGCGAGGTACGGGCAGTTGGTCTGGCGATTCGCTTCACGAAAAACTTGAGGTGGACGGTAGAGTTGACAATCTGCTTAACCCCATACTCCATTATGTCTATCGTGACATCTTCGACCAAATAGGTACCATCAATCATTTCTCATCTACCTTCGCATCGCAGAATGAATCACGTTTCCCTCGATTATCTGTGATCTTGGGTATTTTTCACGCAATTGGTAAATTCCTTGAGTGCGCCGTCTGGAAACTAGGAATTCTGGATGGAATTCCCGGGATCATTATAGCCGTGAATAGCGCGTTCTACGTTTTCCTTAGACACGCCAAGAAATGGGAGAGATCGACAATCCGAACGTCATGAAATCGATTACGCTTGCCTTGGAGAATTTAAGCCGTTTCGCAGGAGGGGCCGAGTCCTACGCTGTTGAACTCTCTGAAACACTCGTACAACGGGGATGGGAGGTTCACCTTGTTGGCCAATCCTGGGAAGGGTTACCTCAGGGGGCTGTATTTCACCAAATTTCCAAATTGCCAAAGCTTGTTCCCCCTTCCCTTCGGATCCTCCATTTCGCATTAAGACACCGGTCTATTGTCAGAAAGTTGCGAACGGACATTGTTTTAGGGTTTGGCTCCACTATTGAAATGAACGTTTACCAGAGCCATGGAGGAGTTCACTTTTTCAGCTCCCTCAGAAAACTTCGTGCTGAGGCAAACCCGTTCGCACGCCTTGTGAAAACAGTGTTAACGTTTCTTTCTCCCAAGAGTCTTGTCCGGTCCTGGATTGAAAGCGCTCCGTTTCGCATGAAAAATCGTCCCATAATTATCGCAATTTCGGACATGATCAGGGACGATATCTGCCAACGGTACGCACTGACTCAGGAGGATGTAGAACTCGTCTACAATGGTGTCGACCTGGAGAAATTCGCAAAGGACCGGGATTGGGATTCCAGAAAGGTATTGAGGCGAGATCTTGGATTTGGGCCAGAAAGGATTTTATTCCTGTTCATGGCGTACGATTTCAGAAAAAAGGGCGTCAAACACTTGATTCAGGCAGCCGCAAGACTCCGCAACAAAGTCGGATCTAAAAGCTTTGGCGTTGTCGTGGTAGGATCGAAGCCCTCCCCTGCTCTTCTAAGCCTTGTTGATAGCATGGATCTTGATTCCATAGTTATCTTCAGAGGTCCAACCCAAAACCCCGAAGCTTATTACAACGCTTGTGACGTATTTGTGCTGCCAACATTTTATGACGCGTGTTCCCTGGTTGTCTTTGAAGCTATGGCCTCCGGGCTTCCTGCGATAACCACTCGCCACAACGGGGCTTCTGGGATCATCAGCGACGGACGTGATGGAATGGTTCTTGAGGACCCTTTGGATTTCGCAAAAATGGCCACAGCGATGGAAAGATTTCTTGATATCCCATTCCTAGAAACGTCATCAAGTTTGGCTAGACAAACTGCGTCACGCTATTCCAAGGAAGCCAATCACGACAAAATTATCCTCATTTTCGAAAGCATTCTGAGTAACAGTTCCCTGACGTGACTTTTGGGCGCATTGACCGAAAGAAGTTCGCTTAAATTATAGTCTACCAATTAGCTAAACTAAAACATGGGATAAATCGGCCACTTGTGCCACGATTTCGATTTGATTTTAACTAAAATTGCTTGAAATTGTTTCCCGTTGCATGGCATTATCAAGAGTCGCGCATTAAATTATAAAAGTTGAACAGAGTGCCGATGAAATCATTTGACAACAAAATTGTAGTTTTTCATTGTCGGAACTTGCGTCTTTTTCCCGACGGCGCCCAAAAGGAATTCTCGAAGTCTTGGCCAGGACTTAGTCTTGTCTCTATTCCCTGCTCAGGCAAAATAGAAGCTCATTTTCTGTTGAAGACTCTGGCGTCAGGAGCGCAGGGAGTTCTAGTTCTCGCATGCGCCGAACAGGCGTGTCAATACATGGAGGGTTCCATGAGATCCAGGAAAAGAGTGGACTTTGCCCGTCTTTGGCTGGATAAACTGGGAATTGCGACTGAGAGGATCGAGTTTGTTCGTCTTTGGCCTGTCTGCATACAGTCATTAGAGGCTGTCTTAAAAGAGTTTGTAACAAAACTTGAGTCACTTGGAGCGATTGGAGCTCCAGAAAAGGTTTAGATTATAGAACCAGCTAGATTCTAGTGGCCCCATATCAAGAATTGAGAAGAGTCATCAAGTTACGCTCCGTTTGTACTTTGTTTGGCGTTGGAGTGGGGTCGACTGAGGAGGAAATCCGTGATTGTCGCTGAACTGAAAGAATTTGATGAAATCAGGGAGATGATAGACCGTTATTATTCCGTTCTCGTCGTTGGATGCGATTCATGTGTGGCTGAGTGCGCAGCCGGCGGGACTAGAGAAACTCAGCTCCTGGCGTCGGCGCTAAAGTTATCATACCTAAAAGATGGCCGTCGGAAAGTTATTACCGAAGCGTGCATAGACAGGCAATGTGTTGACGATTTTATCGATGTTATAGCCGAACAGGTCCCTGATCACGAAGCCATACTGTCACTAGGTTGTGGCGCCGGCGTACAGGCGCTTGCCAGGGTATATCAGGACAAGCCCGTTATCCCTGCGCTAAACACACTTTTTATTGGTGAAACTGTAATGAGGGGAGTCTGGACAGAAAACTGCCTGGGATGTGGACAGTGCAAACTAGGATATTTTGGCGCAGTGTGTCCTGTGACTCGTTGCTCGAAAAAACTTATGAACGGTCCCTGTGGAGGTTCAATTGGAGGACGTTGCGAAATTGATCCAGAGACTCCTTGCGGTTGGGATCTTATTATCAGGCGCCTCACAGCAATTGGGGAGATCGACCGACTTGCCGAATATGTGCCGCCTGTTAATTGGTCGACATCACACTCAGGGGGACCCCGACGTGTAATCAGGGAGGATCAAAAACCGTGAAAACCGAAAGTTTACTTGAAAAGGCGTTTGAAAAAGGGACATTTGCCGTTACAGCGGAATGTGGGCCTCCAAAAGGTTCGGACGCCGACATTTTGATCAGGAAGGGGAAGTCTCTTCTCGGTTGGGTAGACGCTGTGAATGTAACGGACAACCAGACGGCAATAGTCAGGATGTCCTCGTTGGCCGCGTGCTCTATATTGAAGTCTTTGGGGCATGAACCCATACTTCAAATGGTGACGAGAGATCGTAACCGGATTGCGCTTCAGAGCGATCTTTTCGGAGCATTTGCGCTTGGAATAAGGAATGTTCTTTGTCTGACTGGCGATCATCAGTCATTCGGTAACCAGAAAGAGGCTGTAGGGGTTTTTGACCTGGATTCTGTTCAACTTCTAAGGACCGTTAAAGACATGCGGGATTCATCAGTGATAATTGGTGGAGAATCGATTCAGGGAAATCCGAAGTTCTTCATCGGAGCAGCGGAAAATCCTTTTGCAGACCCTGTTGATTGGCGTGTAGTAAGATTAGGCAAGAAATCTTTGGCCGGAGCGGACTTTATTCAAACCCAGTGCATATACAACATGGAAAGATTCAGGAAATTTATGTCTCAGGCCAGAGAGACGGGATTGACCGAGAAATTATACATTATGGCTGGCGTCACTCCTATGAAGAGTGTCGGTATGGGTAGATACATGGCCACAAAAGTCGCAGGAATGGACATACCGGAAGAACTGATCAACAGGATGGCAAAAGTCCCGAAAGATAAACAGGCTGACGAAGGCATTAAAATCGCCGTTGAAACCATCCAACAGGTAAGAGAGATTGAGGGCGTGGCCGGTGTTCACATCATGGCGATCGAATGGGAAGACAAAGTGCCTGAAATACTTAAAGCGGCGGGCATTGGCGCCAGACCCGCATGAATCGTCTGATTCAAATCCAGTCTTTTGATTATTGTCTCTGGAATCGGCTAGTTTAATAGAGTCTCGTCCAAATTTGGGTGGTTATACATATGCCAAAAAAATATCACATCGATGTCCAGCCCATCGAAAACCGGTTCCCGGTTATAGGCCGTTCAGGAATCGTTGACTGGGGAGAAGGCTGCCTGAAATGCGCAAAATGCGTAAAGACCGAATGCGTATATGGGGTCTACAAAAACAGGTCTTTTTCTACTTCCATCATGAGTGACACCATTGATGAGTTTTGTAAAAGTTGTTTCCGATGTGTTCAGGGTTGTCCCAAAAGGCTTATTCATAAGACTATAAACCCTGAGTGGGAAACACTTGGTGATGATTTGTACAAGCCTGAAGTCATTACCATTACATGGGACCAGGCCGCTACCGGAAAAATCCCGGTATCAGGGGCCGGCTATGGTGGAAAGTTCTCCGGCGAGGGATTTGACTCCATGTGGACGGACATGAGTGAAATAGTTCGTCCGACCCGTGACGGAATCCATGGGAGAGAATATATTTCAACTGTAGTAGATTTGGGGCGTCACCTAAGGAGACTCGAATTTGACTCCCAAGGAAAACTCCTTTCTCAGACCCCGGCGTCAATGCGATTACCCTTGCCCATCGTGTTTGATATTTTCCCCTTTGGAGACCTTTCAGAACGCGTCTGGACAGCTGTGGTTGATGCCGCCACACGCATCGGAACAATTGTTTTTATGCCCTATGAAGACGCTGTCAGGTTTGAGGGCGCGGCATCTTGCATTGTGCCTCTTATTCCCCCTGAAAAAGCTCAAAGTATCGATCTAAGCGGTTACCCGATGGTAGAGTTATCCCATGGCAGGGAAACATCCGAGCTTTTGAAATTCCTGAAAACAAAATTTCCGGACTTGTTGGTGTCAATAAGAATGATAGCCAAATCCTCCCCGGAAAATATCAGATCGATTATCGAATACCATAGGCTTGAGTCGGATTTGATTCACTACGTGGCTGGTGAAAATGGTCACGAGGTGGGTGTTGAGAATGGTCTTCATTTGAAGGACCTCATAAAGGAAGTTAATTTCGCACTGCTCAAGGAAGGCATCCGAGACGAGGTTACCTTTCTGGCTTCCGGGGGAATAGCAATGGCTGAGCACGTCATCAAGGCGATTTTGTGCGGGGCTAACCTTGTTGGCGTTGATATGCCGCTACTGGTTGCGCTTGAGTGCCGCGTATGTGGAAACTGCAGGGAAGGAATCCCCTGTCCGGTTTCCATCCCCAAGATTCACCCAAAATGGGGAGCCCAGAGAATTGTCAATCTCATTGGAGCCTGGCACAACCAGCTACTTGAAATGATGGGCGCCATGGGAATCAGGGAGGCAAGACGCCTGCGTGGAGAACGAGGACGGGTTATGTTCCGGGAAGACCTTGAAAATGATACTTTCGCACAGTTGTTCACAGTCGGGAATTGATAAGAGGGCTTAGATAAATGCATTACAGGAACATATGGAACGAAGCGCCGGAGGCAAAGGTGGAACACGCGCCATCGCGCTTTGGCAGGGCTTTGGGCAAATACATGGTTCGAGTTATGGACTCGTGCACAAACTGTCTGAAGTGCGTCGCAGTTTGTCCACAAGGAGTATTTCAATCTCATGGTAACCGATTGGCGGCTCCTCTTGATCATTTGTGTCTCGGGATCGAATGCTCCAAGAAGGCCACAAGGTGCGTCAGAAACTGTCCGGAGAACGCAATCAGGGTTGGAATCAATCCCAGTTCAAAAGCGTTGGGAGATTATCGCTGGACTCCGGACCTGCTGATGAGTTCCTGGCACATGGCCGAGACCGGAAAATTGCCGCCAAATGATCTCGAATATCGAGTGGGCGAATCGGGTGGAGGTTTTGACAAACTTCGTCTCGTATTTCCCGATCAGCCTCCTGACCCGGATCTTGAGAAGTCAAAGATAGATGTCAGCGTTCCTCTCAACAAGAAGAAAGACGGCCGTCTTGACGTTGTAATTCCGATTCCGGTGTACGGAGGCGGTATGTCGTTCGGCTCGATCAGTCAAATCACGATGTTAAGCAGGATAAGGGCATTCGCCGCTTTTGGCTCTTTTACCTGTACAGGAGAAGGCGGATATCCTGAGGCGCTATACCCATTTGATGACTTCATTATCACTCAGGTCGCAACCGGGCTATTCGGGGTAAAAGAGGAGACCATCCAACGGGTAAAGATAGTCGAATTCAAGTATGCTCAAGGAGCAAAACCCGGCCTGGGCGGTCATTTGTTGGGACCGAAAGTCACAGAAGCCGTCGCCCGGATCAGAGAAACTGTTCCCGGATCTTCGCTATTTAGTCCGTTTCCTTTCCATTCCGTATATTCGGTTGAGGATCACAAGAAACATATCGACTGGATCAAGGCGATAAATCCCAGAGCGCTGGTATCCGTTAAAGTTTCCACTCCTTCGGACGTCGACATGGTGGCGGTTGGCTCCTATTACGCCGGAGCGCACATTGTTCATCTTGATGGCTCATATGGTGGAACGGGAGCCGCTCCGGATGTAGCCAAAAAAAATATTGCCATGCCGATAGAATATGCGATCCCCAAAGTCCACAATTTCCTGGTAAACGAAGGAGTAAGAGACCAAATCACGTTAATAGCGTCCGGCGGCATTCGCACCGCATACGACATTGTTAAGGCCATAGCGCTTGGAGCTGACGGCGTAGTCACAGGCACAGCAGAACTGGTGGCGCTGGAATGCGTGAGATGCCACAACTGTGAGAGCGGGAGAGGCTGCGCAAGGGGCATCGCAACTACGGACCTGGAGTTGGTGGGACTCATGGAGTTACAATGGGGGACACAAAGGATCATAAACACGCTGGCCTGCTGGCGGGATCAAATTCGAGAAATCCTTTTCAGGCTTGGGCTCAATAGTATCAAAGAGCTTGTGGGAAGGACGGAATTTCTGGCCCATCTGGACTACAGCGCTTCGTGCCCGGACGATGACATCCGGTCAAGTTTGGTTTGAGGTTTGAATTATGCTGAAATCTGACTACGCAAAGAAATTACTGGAATCCAGACTGCGCGAATTTGGAATACCAGACTTTTCGAAAGTGAATAAAGGTGAAGATGAAGGGGGTTGCGGCGTAACCGGTTTTGCTTCGACCATACCACTGGCGGGGCGGCACATTTTTGAGCCTTCACGCAGAATGCATAACCGCGGTAATGGAAAAGGCGGCGGCATAGCGGCTGTTGGGATGGACCACAACAATCTGGGGGTCAGCGATGAAACTCTTGAATCACACTACATGCTCCATGTTGCGCTTCTGGAACCAAAATGTTTGTCGTTTCTCAAGGAGTCCTTCATTTCTCCATTCTTTGACGTTGCCAAAGAAGAATTGCTCGATCACATCAGAGACTTTAGGGAACTCGAAGGGCTTGAGGTAAAACCGCCAGACGTATGGCGAGCGTTTGTCAGAGTAAAACCAGGGACTCTGGCTCACTTTGCCGACGAAAACGGCCTGAAGGGCATGCCTCAGCGCATGATTGAAGACGAATTTGTCAGCCGTAATTCGGTGCGCCTCAACAGGAAGTTTTATAGTTCATTAGGGGAGAAACAGGCTTTTGTGCTCTCTCATGGTCGAAACGTAATGATTTTAAAGATCGTGGGTTACGCCGAAAACGTAGTTCGTTACTACAAGTTGGACGATTTTCCGGCGCATGTCTGGATAGCTCATCAGCGCTACCCTACAAGGGGACGTGTCTGGCATCCGGGAGGCGCACATCCTTTCATGGGCCTGAATGAGGCCCTGGTTCACAATGGGGATTTCGCAAACTACCATGCGACTAGTGAGTATCTCAAACAAAGAGGTTATGAGCCTCAATTCATGACGGATACCGAAGTCAGCATAATGTTGTTTGACCTTTGGAACAGGGTATACGGGTATCCATTGGAGGTCATAATCGAGGCCCTTGCTCCTACAGGGGAATTGGACTTCGATTTGCTGTCCAAGGAAAAACAGATTCTGTACGAAGCCGTCCAAACGACTCACATTCAGGCATCCCCTGATGGCCCCTGGTTCTTCATTATCGCTCGTCATGTTCCTGAGACAAAGACCTTCCAGTTGATTGGAATTACCGACACCGCAATGCTAAGGCCACAAGTTTTTTCTATCTATGACGGCAAGGCCCAAATCGGTTTGATATGCTCCGAGAAACAGGCTATCGACGCCACACTCAGGTCCATATCTTCAGAAGACAGTCGTTTCAGTCCCGTAGCTGACAAGTACTGGAATGCAAGGGGTGGGTCAGCGTCAGATGGCGGAGCGTTCATGTTTAACGTAAATCAAATCGAAAAGGGGCAATATGAACTTCGCTGTCATGACAAATTTGGTGATGAGGTGACGGTTCAGAAGCGACAACCAATGGATGTCAGCGAACCTATTGTGAAACCTGACGGGTTTGAGAACATTTCTTACCAATTGGATGTAGCTATAAGTGAGGGAAACTCTAAAAAGATCGTTGAATTATTTCACACAAACGGTCCTGTTTGGGACTACAATACGATCCGATGGGTCATATCGGAATTGGCCAGGAAAACCGTAAAGAATAAAAATCTTGCAGCGACAGTAATTGAGGCGCTTACCTTTTTACTTGACCGACGCTTCCCTCTTGGCGACAAGAAGAGATCTGCGTTGGTAAGTCTGGTAAATGACTGCCTGAACCAGATTTTCAGGTCCCTTCCAAAGATTACCGAAACTGTAAAGATCGGACATTACAGTCTGATTGAAGCTTCCAATAGGATCGCTCTTCGTCCTCCAATAGCCGTTGAGAGGATTCTTGTCGTAGACGCGAAAGATTTTGATCCTGAAGGCGACCACTGCGACGCCGTCCTGATGGCCGACGCATACAAGCTCGGCTGGAGAAATTTCATTGTTTTTGACCTCCGGGGTCAGCGATTCGAAGGTTGCGGCTTTGGCTCCGATACAAAGGACGTAAGAATGGATCTCTATGGATCTTCAGGAGACTATACCGCAAGTGGCATAGATGGCATGGAGATTCACATTCATGGCAATGCCCAGGATCAGATCGCCCAGATTATGAAAGACGGCCTCCTCGTTATCCACGGAGACGTTGGTCAGTGCTTTATGTATGGCGCAAAAGGAGGAATCGTTTACGTTTTGGGCAATGCGGCGGGAAGGCCCCTTATTAACGCCGCCGGACATCCCAGAGTGGTCATAAACGGAACAGCGCTTGACTTCCTGGCTGAAAGTTTCATGGCTGGTGATCCTTTGAATGGCGGTGGATTTGTCGTACTCAATGGACTGACAGTCGACGAGGATGGCAAGGTTGATTTTCTGGATAGACCTTACCCTGGATCAAATTTATTCTCTCTGGCTTCGGGTGGAGCAATATACGCCAGAGACCCCCATAGGCTGATCGTCGAAGAACAGCTCAATGGTGGGGCGCTGGTCGAATTGACAGATGAGGACTGGCGTCTTTTCGAGCCTTATCTCAGAGAAAATGAGAAACATTTCGGTATATCCGTAGACCAACTGCTCACTGTAGATGGAATCCTGAAAAACCCGAAATCCGTGTATCGTAAGGTAACGGCCGTTCCCCTATCGGTTTTATCCCAGATTCCCAGCACAGATGATTCAGTCTGGGATGCCGACGCTGCTTGACAAATGCCCTAAGACTTACTTTCCTAGGCTGGGACGCAGTGATCGCCGGAAGCGTCCCAGTCTCTGGACACACCATATATGGCGCCTTGGATGCCATCATGGTTCAGCGATTAACCTTAATACCCGCAAGAATACTGATATGTCCAAACTCGAACCTAAACGAGACAAAATTGATTCCCTGATGACGGCCGATCAGAACCGAGATATGTTCAACTACATCGCCCCTCATTATGATGGAGCCAATCGGATACTGTCCCTGGGGCTTGATCACAAATGGCGAAGTCAGGCGGTAAAAAGGCTAAACGTATGTGCGGAACACCTTTATCTGGATGTTGGCTGTGGAACAGGGGATATAAGTTTTGAAATACTGAGACAGAACCCAAAAGCTCAAATCATTGGGATTGACTCGTCACTGGGTATGTTGGAGGTAGGCTGGAAAAAGATACGGCGATACGGGCTTGAGTCTCAGGTTTCGTTTCGGGAAGGAGACTGTTTGGGTCTAAAGTTCCCGGACGACAGATTTGACGGAGCGATATCCGTATTTTGTGTTAGAAACGTGACCGACCACAATCGGGCTTTCTCGGAAATCGTCAGGGTGCTCAAGCCAAAAGCTAAGCTCGTAATAATGGAACTTACCGAACCTGCTGGCCCGATAATGAAACCTCTATTCAGGATTTATTCTAAAACTGTAATGCCTTTTGTCACTAAAATGATGTCTTCGGTTTCAGCTTACAAATATCTGGCGGATTCCATGGCAGCCTTCCCAAAACCAGATGAAATTAAGTGTATGATGGTCGAAGCTGGAATGACGGAGGTGCGATATAAACAGATTACGGGGGGCATTGTTACAGTATTTGAGGGTGTTAAAGACTGTCTCCATTGAAATGTGAAGGTCAAGTTTTCTCCCGAAGCGTCAGAGGCTGAAAAGACGGAAGTGGCCGTCGAAAAGACCATTTTTCATCACATCGATGGAATGGCTATTGGTTCCACGGTTCAATCGCTTGCAATGCACGGTGTGTTTGATCGCCTCAAGAAGACACATTCCCCCTGTAACGTGAACCATCTCGCCGATGAGATCGGCGCTCGAAAAGGGTATTTTCAAGTCGCTTTAAGACTGCTCGCCCACCAGGGATTTCTGAGGCTATCAGGTGAAATGGATAACGGCCGGAAAGAGGTCTCACTTACCGATGAGGGAATCGCATGGTTCCGTTTCGTTGATTACTACCAGCAGATTCCATGCCTTTTGGCTTTTGTGTTAGAGTTGCGAAGTTTCTTCAGTGGCTCCCATTTACGCCGTCGTTTGGAAACTGCCCTGCCACGATTCACCAGTTGCATGGACACCTCCCCTATTGGCCGCCGAGTCGCTTTACACATTAACGGGGCCCTCGTCGCAGTAATCATGACCGAATTATATATGAAAGGTTTTTGGGAAAAACTCATTTCAAGAGTGGGACTTTTTTTACCGTTCGACAAAATTACCCCGAATCCAACAGTCTCAAAATTTGTAGCCAATATTCTCGAGATACACGTTTGTGGACGGACGCTATAAAGTGAGTTGTTGAGATTGCGGCGAATAACCCGTATAATCTCCGCATAATGTGCGGAGAATAACCATGTACATCTACGAACTTAAACACTGGCCTCATTTCCGATGGAATGAGAAGAGACTATCCAAATCCCTTACATCGGTATCTCACAAACAGGGTCGGTTGATCGGACGAATGGAGTCGCTTGGTTTCAAGCTGCGGGCCGAGGCGTCCCTGCAAACTCTAACAGAAGATGTGGTTAAGTCGAGTGAGATTGAGGGTGAATTTCTTGACCGTGAACAGGTGCGTTCCTCGATAGCCCGCCGTCTCGGGATGAATGTCGGTGGCTTTACATCCTCGGAGCGTCACGTTGATGGAGTTGTCGAAATGGTCCTTGACGCCACCCAAGGTTACGACATGCCCCTGACCGAGGAGCGGCTCTTTGCATGGCACTCGGCGTTGTTTCCAACCGGCCGCAGCGGGATGGCCAAAATCACTGTAGGCGCATGGCGGACCGATCAGTCAGGTCCAATGCAAGTCATCTCAGGACCCTTTGGCCGCGAACGGGTCCACTTTCAGGCCCTTCCTGCAGCACACGTTGAGAAAGAGATGGAAACATTTCTCGAATGGCGCAACTGTCAGGAAGTCCCTGAAAAATTGATCATGGCAGGGATAGCTCATCTTTGGTTTGTTACCATTCATCCTTTTGACGATGGAAACGGGCGGATTGCCAGGGCGATTACCGATCAGACGCTCGCATGTTCGGAAAACAGCAGTCAGCGCTTTTATAGCATGTCCGCTCAAATCCGAAAGCACCGAAACGCATACTACGATGTCCTTGAGGCGACCCAAAAGGGCGATCTGGATGTCACGCTCTGGCTGGAGTGGTTTCTTGGTTGTCTCGAAGCTGCGCTGGACGGCGTTGAAACAACTTTGCGGACCGTCCTCAAGAAAGCCCGTTTTGGGGAAACGCATTCTGGAGAGACTTTCAATGACCGACAACGCATCGTCCTAAATATGCTAATTGACGGTTTTCAAGGCAATCTCACATCTTCCAAATGGGCGAAACTTGGAAAATGCTCCCAGGATACCGCTCTTCGTGATATAGAGGATCTTATTCGACGAGATGTCCTGATGAGAGACGCCCCGGGCGGTCGAAGCACGAGCTATTCGCTGAAAGAGATTGAATAGTAGCGGTTAGCGACAATGCCGCTGATTACCCAAACCATGAGACACAAATGCTCGAGTGATAGCCCTCTTAATGTCCCCATCTGGCGTTCGAGTTCAGCCACAGAGATGGCATGATTGGAGACTGCGCTGAAGTAATCTCTGAATAAGACCGTCCGTCTGGACTGTAACACGTTGCTTGACGGCTTGAATCATGAGAAACCTTCCTTAAATCAACCAGTCGGATCTACCCAATTATTATTACCTGTTTGTGGACAAAAACTCCAATCTCCGCTCCATTACAATTAGACAGGGTTTAACCACCTTCTTTTTGCTTTCCGGCGTGTTGGGCGCCTCCGTTTGTTTCGGAATGAGCCTAACCTATAGTTTCCTTAGGTCCCACAGTATTCGCTGAAACCTTCTTGATCTCCCTTTTAGTCGTATTTATGTATTTTGTGACAGGGATCTCCTTAGGGCAAACCCTGGTGCACTCGTAGTGGTTCAGGCATGCCCAGACACCATTTTCTACATCGAGCTGCTCCAGGCGCTCCGTCTTCTGAATGTCCCTCGAGTCGAATATACGGCGAAAAGCCTGGACTAAAGGAGCGGGGCCCATGAAAGTTTCATTTTCATTTGCAACAGGGCACGCTGCCGTGCAACAGGCGCACAATATGCACCGAATAGATTCCCCCATTTTGTTCCGGTCTTCAGGAGACTGAAGCCTTTCCTTCTCGGGTGGTTCACCCGCCATTAGATATGGCTTTATAAAATCGACTTTTTCAAAAAATGGCGTCAGATCAACGATGAGGTCCTTTAAAACTGTAAACGCCGGTAAAGGTTCCATCAGTATTAAGTCGGCTTCGCAGTCCCGGACCAATTTCTGGCACGCCAATGCGCAGCGCCCATTAATTTTCAGTGCGTCCGACCCACAAACTCCATGAGCGCACGACATCCTGTAAGACAGCGTGCCATCCTGTTCCCACTTTATTCTGTTCAAGCAGTCAAGGACTCGTTCATGCGGCTCCGCTTCAATAGCATAATTTCGATAATATGGCGCCTCATCCACAGAGGGATCAAACCTGTAAATCCGCAATGTCACTTTCATCAGAACTTCCTCGCCTTGGGCTCAAACCTGGTAATCTTGACCGGCTTGAAAGAAATTGCCGGTCCGTCGGGACTCGAGGTTACCAGAGAGTGTTTGAGCCAATTTTGATCGTCACGTTCAGGGTAGTCTTCACGATAATGAGCGCCTCGACTTTCAGTCCTGTTAAGAGCCGACACTAGGATAACTTCGGCAAGGCCCAGCAATGACTCAAGTTCCATGGCTTCTAGGAGATCCGTGTTGAACTTGTCGCCTTTGTTGTCTATTGAGACAGATTGGTAATCCCCTTTGATGCGTCTGATTTCATCCAATCCTTTTTCCATGTCTCCCTTGTTTCGAAAAACAGAGCAGGTGTCTGTCATGGTTTGCTGCATACTTGCCCTGATACCGGCGGCCTTTTTACCTTTGCTGTTTTTGATGCGTCGTATTTTCTCCACAACGTCTACAGCGGAACCTTCTAACGGTTGTGGCCTTTCAAGGCCTTTGGAGTCTTCGCTTATGGCCCTCCCCGCCCTTCTGCCGAAAACCACCAGATCCAGAAGAGAGTTAGTGCCTAGCCGATTAGCGCCATGAACCGAAACACAAGCCGACTCCCCTGCGGCGTACAATCCAGTAATCGCAGCGCCGTCCAGACCCAAGACTCTACCATTGAGATCTGTGGGTATACCCCCCATCATATAGTGACAGGTCGGTGTGACTGGAATCGGCTGACTGGTCGAGTCTATTCCCAAATAAATCCTTGCGAACGAAGATATGTCGGAGAGTTTCTCTTCGATCCTGGATGCGCCGAGATGGGTAAGGTCAAGATGCACGTAATCGTAACCGTTTATACCCCTGCCGGCACGAATCTCCGTAGAAATAGCCCTCGAGACGACATCTCTTGGGGCAAGATCCTGTAGAGTAGGCGCATACTCCGGCATAAAACGAGTCCCCAAACCATTGATAAGGACACCGCCCTCCCCTCTAGCAGCCTCACTCAACAACACCCCTAGTGGATATATCCCTGTAGGATGAAACTGCACAAACTCCATGTCCTCTAAAGGGATTCCGTTTCGGAAGCAGAAATAAACTCCATCGCCGGTATTTGTAAAACAATTGGAATTAGTCTTGAATACCCTTCCATATCCCCCTGTAGCTATAAGGAGCGCTTTTGACCATACGGTGTACAGATTGCCGGTCGCCAATTCGTAAACTATGGCCCCTACAGCTTTGCGTTGCGAAAAGAGGATATCCAGCATGTAATATTCAGAAAAGATATGAACCTTTTTTTCAAGGGCTTTTCCATACAGGGTGTCCAGAACCACTCGACCAGTACGGTCTGCGGCATAGCAGGCCCTCTTCACCGGCCCTTCTCCGAATTCTCTCGTGTGTCCGCCAAAAGCCCTTTGGGCGATCTTGCCCTCAGCCGTTCTGTTGAACGGAACACCCATGTGTTCCAGTTCGTAGACAGCCCTTGGAGCGTCTGAAGCGAGCGTTTCCGCCGCATCCTGGTCCGTGAGGTAGTCTCCCCCCTTGACTGTGTCGTACATGTGCCATTCCCAGGAGTCGGGTTCTTCATTACCCAACGCAGCCCCTATGCCACCCTGAGCGGCGCCGGAATGTGATCGAGTCGGGAAAACCTTACTAATCAGCCCGACCTTATAGTTAGAGGGAATCTCCAGGGCGGCTCTTAATCCCGCCAGACCTGATCCCACTATCAGTGCGTCAAAAAAGTAATCCATTTTGCCGAGTCCCTTTCATTCACCGGATGTCACCTTTCAGGCAATGGCGAATATTCACATCCCATCAAACCGCAGTAGTTGCCTACATACTCTGCTTGAGGCCTATAAAGCATGGGCTTTTCCTGAGCTTCTCCAAATTTTTCCTCAATAATGTGGCTGCACCATCCAGCGATTCGGGAAATGGCGAAAATAGGGGTGAAAAGATCCTTGGGTATTCCCATCATGAAATAAACAGGGGCGCTGTAAAAGTCCACATTCGGCATAATCTCTGTCTTACCCCTACGGTTGAACTCCTCAACAGAGAACTTCTCAACCAGCTTGGACAGGTTGTCCCATTTTTCCATATTTGTTGCCTTGGCGAGTCGGGTGGCCATAGGTCGCAAAAATTTCGCCCTCGGATCCATGGTCTTGTAAACAGCGTGTCCCAATCCCATGATCTTCTGGCCGGATTCAATCTGGTTCTTTATCCATCCTTCAATATCCGGTTCATTCTCTATTTTGAGAAGCATCTCCATTACTTTAGTGTTGGCCCCGCCATGCAGGCTTCCCGAAAGGGCGCCAACTCCTGCGGAGACTGCAGAGTACATGTGGGCCCGGGTGCTGCATACTCCCCTGCAGGCGAATGTCGAGGCGTTAAATGTGTGATCAGCGTGTAAGATCAGACAGCAATCAAAATCTTTTGCCGTTTGCTCGTCGGGTTTCTGCCCCGTGAGGAGCCACAGGAAGTTCCCCGCTTGAGTAAGGGCTTTATCGTAGGGAAGCGGCTCCAGACCATTTCTGATTCGATGCCAGGCGGCGACAACCACCGGTAGCCTTGCTATTAGTCTGGTCGCCATTCTAACGTTGGCCGAACGGCTTTCGTCATAAAGATCGGGATCGCTCATTGCCAACAAAGGAACACAGGCTTGTAAGACATCCATAGGGTTGGAGTCTTTTGGCAGCTTTTTTAGACAATCGTAAACATAATCCTCTACTACCGCTTCCTCAACGATTTTTCCCGCAAAGACCTTAAGCTCCCCGGTAGATGGCAGATATCCGTGTAGAAGCAAGAAAGCGGTTTCTGGAAATGTCGATCTTTCGGCCAGCTCTTCAATTCTGTATCCGCGATAAATTAGTATGCCCTGATTCCCGTCTATGAAGCTGATCTTTGTGTCAGCGACAGTGACACCCCTTAGGCCGATGTTTTTAACCGAAACAGTTTGCGCCATACCGCCCCCTTCCTAACAAATAATATGTTTTAATCTCTTCCAGGTTGCAATTGGGTAGTAAATTGAGTTACCCGCTCCGTTTTTCATTTGAATCGAGTCCTTCTGAAAAAGGAGCGGGATTAATTTAGTCACTAGTCAGCAATAAAAAACTCATCTTTTTTTGCGCCACATACAGGGCATTTGTCTGGAGCTGAATCCCCAACGGTATAACCACATTTCTTACAGATATAATAATCCTTTTCAGGAACCGTTGAGCCCGATTCCACAGCCTCTATGGCCTTTTGGTACAACTCTCCATGGACCTTTTCAACTTCATTCGCCCAATGAAAACTTTTTAGAGCGGCGTTGTTTTTTTCCGCCTTGGCGGCTTTAATAAACTCGGGATACATAGATGTGAACTCGTGATGTTCGCCGCCATATGCCTCTTTAAGGTTTTCCAGAGTAGGACCGACCCCTTTGAGCACTTCCAGGTGATTGTGCGCATGTATTGTTTCAGCGGCTGCGGCGGCCTTGAAAAGTTTGGCGACACCCTTCAGGTTATCTTGTTCGGCCTTCTTCGCAAACGCCAAATACTTGCGATTTGCCTGTGATTCTCCTGCAAAAGCCTCTTTGAGATTTTTTTCAGTTTCGCTCATCATTTCACTCCTTCCAAACAACTCGAAAGTAAAGTCTCTTAACCTTTAATTATTCGAGGAATTATCATCTGATGATGGGGACAGATCGAATCAGGGTTTTGATATGCGCATCCAGCAAAAGCGACCATGTATTCCCGCATTTTGGTGAAAGGAACTACTTCGTCTACGAATCCTCTCTTTGCGCAATATATCGGCCGAGATTGATCATAATATTGTTTAGCCAACGCGTTCATCTTGTCGATGATGGGGTCTAGCGGACGACCGGCGTCCTTTTCTTTCACGAGCCGCCTTGCGAAAGAAGCGGCCGACGCTGTTTCTCCATGCATAACGTAAATCTCGCTAGCGGGTGTTCCCAGCGTGAAAGCGCAATGATTGTTGGCGGTCGGTCCACCCATGATGTAATGAGCAGCCGCCGTTCCCTTACGAAGCACGAAAAGCATCATAGGCACGTTGGTTTGTTCTATGGAATAAATGAGCGACTGACCAAGCCCCAGAAGCTCGGCCTTTTCAGCGATGTCTCCCACATCAATACCGGATGTGTCCTGGAACCAAACGATCGGCACACGATCACGACCACAAAGGGTGACAAATTCGTTTAATTTTATGAGACCCTGACGATAGAGTTTACCACCTATCCCGGGATATGGGGCGTATTCGGGATAACCCTGCCCCAGAAAACCCTGTTTGTTGCCGATAAGTCCTACGACGAAACCATCAATCTTTGCCAGGCCGGTATACACCTCAGGGCCGTATGTGGGCCTGAATTCCATATGTTCACTGTTGTCAGTGAGCCGCGCCAGCACGTCATTGAAGTTATAAATCGCCTTCTGATTCATTGGGACGATATAATTTAGGTCTTCGGACTTAAACTTGGGCTCTACCGGATCAGCCACTCGGAAAAACCGAGGGTCATATGCGGGCATATAGCTCATATATTCTCTGAGCGCATTCAGGAGTCCTTCCTCGGTGTCATAGACCCTCTTAAAAAATCCCGTCTCGTTATAATGGATATTCACACTGCCAGGTGGGACTTCCTTGAAATGGCGGGTCGCGTTTATCAGGGACTCAGCGCCTTCAAGATCAAAAAAACCTTTGGGAGTCATACCGCTGACAATGCCGCCACCACCAACAGCGATGTTGCAGTCTTTGTGCGCGAGTAGGATCGAGGGACTTATGCCGTGATAACCGCCCCCTGCGGGATTGGTTCCATATATTCCCGCAAGAACAGGGATACCGAGTTTTGCCAATTCCGCATGACGGAAGAATGTCGCCCCTCCTCCCCTGCGATCAGGGTACACCTCTTGTTGCTCGGTAAGTTTTACTCCTGAACAGTTGACCAACCAGACTAACGGCAATCTGAATCTCTTTGCGAGATCGGTCACTCTCAGCACATTGGCAGCCTGCCCGGGTACCCAGGCTCCCGCCATTACCTTATTGTCAAAACCTATAATGACGGCCCATTTGCCGTTTATTTTTCCGAGGCCGTCAACCACCCCCGTGCTGCCTTCTTCGTTGTCTTCGGGGTTGAATATTGAATGCAAGGGTCGCCAGCTCCCTGGATCCAGAAGGCGTTCCAGCCTTTGGTATACTGTTAACTGGCCACGGTCATTTATTTTTTTCTCCGGAAGACCGGCAGAACGCTTTTTTTCAACTTCTTGCTCCAACTCGCTCTCCAATTCACGAATCTTCGCAAGGTTACTTTCACCATCACGTATTTTGGACTCGGCCAAAGGTTTTCCCAGTCCCGCCATCTTCTCGAAGTACGGTCTCATCCATTCTCCTCCGTTACAGACGTTTTGTGTCGTTCTTAACCCGATTTGTTTAATATAATAACAGTATATTCAAGCCTTTTCAACTGGATCTGGCTCGAAAAATGGGGCAGTTATAGAATTTAGGCAATAATAATTTTGAATCGTATACTTGAGGGAATACGAAAAGATAGCCCTCAGAATTTGCGAAGGTCGTCTCCGTCCGACTGTTCTTGTCCTTCTCTTAACTCATCCGGCGAGAACTCCGTTTTTCTGGGAGGAATACTCCTGAGAGGCGGGAATAGGCCTTTGAATTTGGTAGAGTTCAGTTCCATCCGTTCCGGGGAATGTTGTGACCAGTATGGCGTAGGGTCTTCTTCTTCTATGAGAACCGTCAGCAATAGCGATGGATACCTGTACCTAGGATTATTGCCCAAAAAAGTCAGCATCTCTCTGGCTCTGAGAAATGACTCCCGACGCCTGTTTATCTCTCCCAGCAGGTACATTACCATTGCCGGATCTCCCTTGGTCAGGCCACGTCGTAGGGCGTCATCCAGATAGCTATCAGCCTTTTCGAGAAGTTCCATTTCTGTGCGCGTGGCGCCGAGTTCTCGAGCGGTCCAGGAACCTTTGAGTCCCATTATGCCCAAATCTCTGGGGTTCAAGCCCTTTGCCTCAAGTACACTCAAGAGACCGAGTTGGGCACGTGCTCGTCTTTCCTCGCTTGATTCAACGACAAAAATACTCTGATAAGCCGATGAATTTACGACTAATTTCAGGTTTTCTGGAACCTTGGTCTGAAAATCCTGGGTCCTGTAAGTAAAAAAACAGTTGGGACATGTGGCGATATCAGATAATCTATTTGAATCGCGGGGCAAAAGTCTAAAATCCAACCCGTAACCAAAAGCCGAAACGGCTTTCCCCTCACTGTTCCAAAAATGGGAAAAATGGTGGTGGCATACCGGGCAAGCAAGAACTTTTACTGAGCTGTTCACGCGATCCTCCTTCAATGACATTTACCTTTTGGCAACCAATTAAAATGGAACTAATGTAGTAATGATATCATAAATAGACGTTTTTGACTATGTTTTTCTTTATTCCAGTTCTTACTTATTGGCTTAACTATCCCATTATTCCGGGTTTTGTATCCTATGACAATGACACATTCTAATAGACCCCCGATTGATTATGAACGCGAGATGAATCGCTCACAATTCGAGGCAGTCAGCTCTGGGGCAGGACCAATACTGGTTATTGCCGGGGCAGGTTCGGGAAAAACCAGAACCATAGTTTATCGGGTGGCATGGCTAGTGGATCATGGCGTGGATCCATCTTCGATTCTTCTCCTGACATTCACAAGAAAAGCTTCACAGGAAATGCTTGGCAGGGCCATCAGGTTGCTGGATGATAGGGTTGCCCTTGTTTCTGGAGGCACCTTCCATTCGGTTGGAGCGTCCATATTACGAAAATATTCAAGATTCATCGATCTCGACGCTTCTTTTACCATCCTTGATCAAAGCGATAGTCATGACGCCCTTGATATTGCGCGAAAGGAGATTCGGCCCCCGATCGAAGACCTCAAAGCCTTCCCCAAGCCCAGAACAATTTCTGAGATCATTGGCCGCTCCTTAGGGACAGGGAATTCGATCCAGGACGTAATTGGACGTAGATGTCCTCATTTTGAGTCTTTTGGGGCTGATATAGAGAGGATCAGGGAGTTTTACGAAAACTTCAAGAAGAGCCATCATTCAGTTGACTACGATGACTTGTTGACACGGTCCATAGAACTAATCGAAACAAATGATGGGGTACGGCGAGACATATGTAATAGATGGTCACACATACTTGTGGATGAGTATCAGGACACCAACAGGCTTCAGGCTCGGATGGTCAGACTACTCGCAGATGGCCACGACAATGTGATGGCTGTTGGGGATGATTCTCAGAGCATTTATTCCTTCAGAGGCGCTGATTTCAATAATATCATGCGTTTTCCGGAACTTTTTTCAGGCGCCAGAATAATAAAGCTGGAAGAGAATTTTCGAAGTGTTCAACCAATTCTCGATGTCGCTAACGGTATAATACAAAGGGCGGAGACCGGTTTTCACAAGCATCTGTTTTCCGGAAAAAAGAACGGCGCCAAACCAATGTTGGCAAGACCATTCAGTGAAAAAGAACAAAGCCAGCTAATTTTAAGAATAGTCAACGAATTGCGACAACACGGAATACCTTTAAATGATGTGGCTGTACTTTTTCGAGCCGGTTTCCACTCTTTTGATCTTGAAGCCGAATTGACGAAAGTCAGATGCCCATACGTAAAATACGGCGGGTTTAAGTTTGTTGAAAGCGCGCATATTAAGGACGCCATTGCTCACCTTAGAGTAATTTCAAACAAGAACGACAAAATTAGCTGGGCGCGTATCCTAAAATTGATACCGCATGTTGGAGATAAGACCTCCCAGACTCTGGCGAACGTGTTCTCAAAGATTGGAGACCTGGAAGATTTGGCGTCTGTTTTGCCGAAAGGCAAGAAATATTCTGACTCCGTCGAGAATCTGATAAATTCAATTAATGAAATATCGCGCATGGACGGGAATCTTCCAGAAAAAATCGACAGTCTCAACCGTTTCTTGACCCCGTACCTCCAGGCGGCGTACGATAATTACCCCAAGCGGTTACGTGAGCTGGACCAACTGGCGCAGATGAGCGCTCCATACAAATCCGTGGTGGAATTTCTGAATGACGTCGCAATTGAACCACCGGAGCGTGAAATCGACGAAGACTGGGAGGGAAACAGTGAAAAGCTGGTGTTATCCACCATACATTCCGCAAAAGGGCTTGAATGGGGAACTGTTATACTTATTTGGGCCACTGAAGGAAAGATACCATCACCGATGTCTTTGGGAGACCCTGATGATCTTGAGGAAGAGAGAAGACTGATTTATGTAGCCGTTACCAGGGCCAAGGATCGACTTGTGATAGTGGTTCCGCAGACTACCTATGACCGCAGATTGGGAGTGATTCCAACAACTACGTCTAGGTTTATCGATGAGATCCCGGTGGACCACTTCGAAACGCACTAACACGGAGGCGTTGAAAAGCCTTGACAGAACATGTTGATGTGAATATTTTGGAGCATTGAGGCATGGAGAGATGACCGAGCGGCCGAAGGTGCTCGCCTGCTAAGCGAGTGTGGGGTGTAGAGTCCCACCGAGGGTTCGAATCCCTCTCTCTCCGCCATAAGAACCTCCATAAATGGCCGGTTTTCAACCGAAAAAGAACCGGCAAACAACCACCGAGGCAATAACACCAACCAGATCAGCCAAGAGCCCGGCCTGCACAGCATACTTGGTTTTTGTTATGGATACGGCGCCAAAATAGACCGCTACCACGTATAGTGTTGTCTCGGTGCTTCCGAGTATTACCGAGCCCAGTCTTGCCTGAAATGAGTCCGGTCCCTGTGAGGTTACTATCTCACCCAGGATTCCCAACGAAGCAGACCCTGATAAAGGCCTGGTCAAAGCCATCGCAATAATCTCCGAAGTGACCCCGAAATCAAGAAGAACGGAAGGCAGCATTCCTGTAATTATGTCCATAGCTCCGGATGCCCTGAACATGCCTACGGCCACCAGTATCGCCACAAGGTAAGGGATGATATTGACCGCTATTTCAAAACCCTGTTTTGCGCCGTCAACAAAAGTCTCGTAAACCCTAACTCCCTTCAGTGCTCCATAAACTGGAATTCCTACCAGAAAGAGGATTAAGATGAGATTTGAAATCGTTGACACTAGTTCGTTAATCGGCATGACGCACCCAGGGAGCCCATAATCAGTCCTGAAATCGTTTAAGCTTCGACATGAAGCGAGCAAAACAAACTGCTGACACTGTGGAAAAACTTGTAGCGACAATGGCTGGGAAAATGATTATTGTGGGATCCGAAGAGCCACCCGCCGCCAGTAACGCTATTGCTCCAAACGGCACCAATTGAAGACTTGAAGTATTGATGGCTAGAAACATGCACATTGCATGGGTTGCAGCGCCTTTTGTAGTGTTAAGAGAGTCGAGGTCCTTCATGGCCTTGATGCCCAGAGGAGTCGCTGCATTGTTCAAGCCAAACATGTTGGCGATCATGTTGGCGGCCATCGCTGCTATGGCAGGGTGATCCCTCGGCACACCAGGGAATAGGCGTACCATAATTGGGGCAATCAAAGAGCTTAATTTGTTTGTCAAGCCGCTTACTTCAGCAATTTTCATTATCCCAAGCCAAAGAGCCATTATTCCCGTTAATCCGATAGAAAGCTTAAAAGCGTTCATCGCCGCCTCGGGAACCGAGTTAACAAGATTTTTGAGATTACCCGTCATTAAAGCCGTTACAGTCGAAGCGACGAGCAAAAAAAGCCAGATGATGTTTAGCAACAGAGCCTCCTCAGATCAACACGCCGTGGTTACCTTAAGAACAGAAGAAATTTAGCAGGCTGTTCCACCTAATACAGAATGGCTTGGGATTCAAAAATAACCATATTCCGTCATTTTTTCGCGCCCTGCTTTGTTTCATCTTTGGGTTTACCGGAGATTTCCTTCTCTTTGGCCCGTGTTAGATTTTCCTTGATGACTTTGTTGTCGGGCGCCAGTTTGTTGGCCTTGGTTAGCAGACTTATCTGCTGCTTGGTTTCACCTTTTTTCTCGAGACTCACTGCATGATCATTGTAAGCTAAGGCGAGATCGGTCTTTATCTGTTGATTGTCCGGGGCCACGGTCAAGGCTTTGTTCAGTTGCTGAATCTCCTGCTCATGCTTTCCCTGCTCTCCATACGAAATGGCCTGGTTGTGATAGATGGCGGCAAGGTTTGATTGCGCTGCTTTATTCTTGGGATCGTGTTTCAGGGATTTTTCCAAAAGGGCTGTGGCTTTGGACAATTTCCCTGCCTTGTATTCCATGACCCCCTCTTTTGCCAGAATGTTTGAGAGGTTTGAATGTGCGAGAGAGTTTTTGGGGTCCAATTTTATGGCATTTTCCAGATACGAAACCCGTGATGCGAAGTCGAGAGAATTGTCTGCAACAGCATAGTTGTTGTAAGCGGCGGCAAGATTGTTTCTGGTTGCAGAATCAGTTGGTTCTAGCTCGATCGCATCTTTTAGCAGGGGAATCTGCGATTCGTAGTCACCGTTATTGCCCTTGATAACCGCAAGGTTCGAAAGCGTCCTGGCCAGCGCTTGCTCGACAGTATGATCCTTGGGACAGAGCCTGGCGGACTTTTGCAATAAATCGATTCCCTGTTCAAGCTCTCCACTCTTCTCGTGCTCCAGCGCCAGATTGTACACAGAAACACAGAGATTCTTTCTGATCTTGGTGTTGTCTGGGTCAAGACCAAGAGCCTCCTCAAGAGATTTTATCTCCTCTGATGAGGATGCTCCAGGATTCCGAGACGCCCCTTCATTATTTATCGTGGCGGCCAAAGCCTTCTTCAGCGTAGCCTCATCGGGGTCAAGTTCCAGGGCCTTCCTGAGAAAATGGAGCTTGTCCCTGTGTGGAATTTTGTCATCTGGAACAGCCAACGACTGCAGACATGCGTTTACAAAATTTTTCTGAATTTGCTCGTCATTAGATACTACCGAATGGGCTTTTTCCATGAAACGCAAACCCTCGATGGTTTTCCCTTCTTTGCTCAGACGAATAGCGTAGTTGTTATAAGCTATGGCAAGCACACGCCTGAATTTCTCGTTACCGGGGTCAAACTGAACCGCTTCTTCGAGGGCAGGCAGCCCCTCTGACATGTTTTCCCGTGATAGTAAATGGCTCCCTCTGAAAAAGGCGTTCTCTGCCTGCTGAGCATCGGTTGGAGCTTCAGACGAGGCGACATTTAAAGATACCATCGGGATCACCACGGACAGAAGAACTATCCATACAATTTTAAGGAGCGGTTCTTGATGCGTCTCCATTATTTCAATTCTCCATTTTCGTCAGTTTTCACAGCGGAACTTTTTTGGGTCCATCCCTCTACGAATAACGAAAAACCCGGCAACACGGCTATACCACGTCAACGTCATCCGGTCAAGAATCTGCGATCATAATAGTGCTTGATAACAATATGTTAATTAATTAACATCGTTCATGTTGTCGTGTTATATAATTATTTAAGTGAATATAATCATAATTACGTGATACTTGACATTGCTGTTCGTCTTGGTAAAACGGCCTTTGAACAATCGTTTAGGAGGAAGCTATATGATTGAGGTCATCGGACTGACCAAATATTATGGTCGCTTCGCCGCTGTAAGAGATGTGAACTTTCAGGTTAAGGCTGGCGAAATTGTTGGCTTCCTGGGTCCAAATGGAGCCGGCAAGACTACCACTATGAGAATTCTCACCTGTTTCACTCCAGCCTCGTCTGGGTCAGTTAGGGTCTCCGGAATTGACATCGCTCAAGATTCTATGGCTGTAAGGCGTAAAATCGGCTATCTTCCCGAAAACGTTCCTCTATACAATTGGATGCGAGTTCGAGGTTATCTGGAATTTGTTACACGGGCCAAAGGAGTTCCTTCCTCGAATCGAAATCAGGAGATCGAGCGGGTTTCCAAAGTAGTCGGCATTGAGGACGTTCAGGGGAAAATGATTCGGTGGCTGTCAAAAGGTTACAGACAGAGACTTGGTCTGGCCCAGACGCTTATCGGTGACCCGGAGATTATCATTCTTGATGAACCCACAATCGGCCTGGACCCAAGACAGATAAAAGAAATAAGAAATCTGATAAAGAGTTTCGCTCTCAACAAAACCGTAATCCTGTCTTCCCACATTCTACCCGAAGTCAGCCAAATTTGTTCCCGAGTCATAATTATAAACAAAGGATCCATTGTAGCTGAGGATTCTCCGGAAAACCTTATCAGCGGTTCAGGGAGAACATCTAGGATTCAGGTCTCACTCAGCGCTCCGGAACACGAAGCGACAAATCTTGTCGCAATTGTGAGGGGAGTCTCGTCTGTTAAAGTTTTGGCTCCACTTCAAGATGGATGTTCAACCTTAAGTGTTGAGACCGAAAAGAATATAGAAGTGAGGCCGATTCTGGCTAGGGCAATAGTTGAAAAGGAATGGGAGTTGCTGGAACTTAGGTCAATTGATGTCAGTCTGGAAGATGTTTTCCTAGATCTGATAACAGAGGAAACCATTGAAGCGCGGGCTGAAGATAATGCTATGGGAAAGGAGGTAGCGTAGTGCACGGACTGGTAGCGATATTTAGAAAGGAAATGGCTAATTTCTTCGTATCTCCGATTGCTTACGCCGTCATAGCCATGTTTCTAATTATAGTGGGGTTCTTTTTTTGGGCGAATGTTTCTCTACTCAGCGTCATTAGCTTACAAGCTGCAAACAATCCCATGTTCGCGGAAAGAATAAACCTCACGGACGTGGTCATTCGACCGCTAGTCCAAAACATGAGTATAATTCTTCTGTTCCTGATTCCACTTCTCACAATGCGATTATTCTCCGAGGAAAAGAAGTCCGGCGCCATAGAACTATTACTAACGTATCCAGTCAGTGACTTTGGAATTGTGATGGGAAAGTTTCTGGCAACTTTGTCTGTCCTGCTTGTAATGATGGCATGCACCCTGTCCTTCCTTCTGATCATGGCTCCACTGGGTTCTTTTGACATAGGAGTCTTTCTAAGTTCATATCTGGGACTCATCTTGATGGGATCGTCTTTCATAGCCATGGGGGTCTTCATATCCTCGATGACAGAGAATCAGATAATCGCGGGAGCAATATCGTTTGGAGCAGCCCTTATGTTCTGGATGATAAGTTGGACTTCTTCGTTCACCGGACCCACGGCAGGGGCAATAATTAGGCAAGTTTCAATTCTGGAGCGTTTAGACTCCTTTCTGAAGGGTATACTAGTTGTGTCCGACATCTCTTTTTTCATCTTTTTCTCTGCGGTTTTCCTGTTTTTAACTTTTAGGTCAATCGAAACTCAGCGATGGAGGGGATGAGAAATGAGGGACTTCTTGCAATCTCGAGCAATGAGAGGTGGAGGTTTGGCTGTTGGAACTCTCATCTTTTTGGGAATAGTAATCGCGCTTCAATATGTGGCTATAGAAAATCCGAAGAGATGGGATCTAACCAATTCGGGAAAACATACACTGGCCCCCCAGAGCCGAAAGCTTGTGGAAACATTCAGAGAGAAGAACCTTCCAGTAGAAGTTCTGGCTTTTTATGAAACAAAGGATCAACAGAGCCGAGAGGAGACCCAGGATCTTCTCGAACGATATCGTGACGTGTGGAAGAATTTTACTTACACTTTTTACGATCCTGACAGGGACAGGGCTATCGCACTTCAAAACAAGGTGGACAGTTACCCTGCCCTCACTCTTAAAGCTGGCGATAAGACGGAACGCCTCAACACGATGGATGAAGAATCAGTTACAAACTCCCTAATGAAGCTCTTGAGAAAAGATTCCAAGAAAGTCTATTTTCTGAAGGGACATGGGGAACTTGACCCGGCAGATTTAGGTCCTGAAGGTTTTTCCGTGGCAAGAGAGCAAATCGAGAAACAAAATTACAAAACAGAAGAAATCATTCTACTTCAGGCCCCGGAAGTTCCCTCCGACGCCACGATGCTTGTCATCGCAGGTCCGAAGACTGATCCCATGCAGAACGAGATCAAGGCTATCCAGGATTATGTTGGCAGGGGCGGCAGCCTTTTTGTGCTTATCAATCCTTTCCAGACTCCCACGCTATCAGAATTCCTGACCAATTTTGGTTTTCAAACCTCCAGTGATATCGTCGTTGACAGAATGAGTCAGGCACTGGGAGGGGATTACCTGATGCCCGTGATCACTACTTACGCCCAGTTCCCAATCACCAAGGGTTTTACGGTTGCATCCTTCTTCCCTCAAACCAGGTCAGTTAGAGTGATGTCGCCGGCTTCACCTGACATTCAGGCCACTGAACTCGCCAAGACGAGTCCTGTGTCCTGGACTATCGATGAACAACAGTTGAAATTAGGTATCGCTGATTTTGATGAAAAAACGGGACAAAAAGGTCCCATACCGGTAATGTCAGTATCAACAATCACAATTAAGAATCAACTAGGAGCAAAACCTCATCAATCCTCAGATCCCCCAGACACCCAAGATATTCATGAAGGAAAGCAGTCAAAAATTGGAACTGACACGACAGACCAATCCATGGGTCAATTAGACGGTCAAAAAATTACTGTCAAGGGTCGAGTCGTCGTGGCCGGCAGTTCCCAGTTCGCCGCCAATCGCTTTTTTAAACTCCAAGGGAACGGTGATCTGTTCCTTAATACGGTTTCGTGGCTGGCAGAGGACGAAAACCTTATCGCTATTAGACCTAAGTCACAGAAAGCGCAACCTGTGGTACTGACTGCAAATCAATCGCTCGTTTCATTCATGGTCCCAGTTGTAATTATACCGCTAGTGTGGATAATAGCGGGGATTTGCGTTTTCTTGTACCGAAGAAAGCTGGCTAGAATATAAGTTGGATCAATGTGATATTTTGATACTACTAATGCGGAGGGCTTGACTCAAACCATGAGACTATCCAGGCTACTGGTTTATTTGGGCGTACTGTCAATTGTTTCTTATTTACATATTCCTTGTCGAATTTAAGTATAAACAGGCAGAGTCCGAACGCAAAGAGAAGACTTCGAGACTCTTACAACTGGACAAAGATTCCTTGACCGAAATTAAGATTGTAGGATCCAAAGATCAACCAATCCAGATCAGAAAAGGCGACTCTAATTCCTGGCGTGTGGTCAGTCCTATAGACACGAATGCCGACACGAGGGCGGTCGAGGGCTTGATTACGTCGTCTGTCTCCGCCCAACCAGAAAAGATAGTCCTGGAGAAAGATGCCGACTGGAACCTTTATGGTCTCGAGAAACCAAGCTTAGTCGTAGCTTTTAGCGCAAATGGAAAAACAGCCGAAATGTCTTTTGGAGCTTTGAATCCTTCCAAGTCCTCATACTATTTGAGAGTCCAGGGAGACCCAAGACTGTTCCTGGTTGCCGACACGCTTGAGAAGAGCCTCAATAAGTCTCTTTTTGATGTGCGCGAGAAAGCTGTAGTGAAATTTTTGCCGGAAGACATAACGGCGATAGAAATTATCCGTGAAGGTAAACAAACGAATCTCAATAAAACAGAAGGTAAATGGCGCATTACTGATCCTGTCGACGCCAGGGCCAAGACTTCCGGGGTTCGATCATTTTTGATGAGCCTAGCGGAATTGAAAGCGCAGGAGATAGTCGATTCGCCTTTGACCAAAAACGATTCTTACGGTTTTGACAAATCTTTGAACAAAATTGTATTGAAAGGCAGGGATTTCTCCAAAACCCTAACTTTGGGAGCTATCAGTGAAAAGTCCCGGGAGACGAGGTCACCCGGGAACTCGGTATATCTTTCGGTATCAGGACAGACTCCAGTATATATGGTCGAAGATAAGTTCTTTCAGAGTGACAAAGTGGATGCGGAGAGTCTTACAGATAAATCTATAACCTCGTTCGAGCCGATTGACGTTGAGAAAATCGAAATTGAATTCATGGATCAAAAGTGGCTGCTGTCTAAGTCATCGGACAACAAATGGAAAATGGAGGCTCCTAAGAGAATCGACAAACTTGATGACTGGCTGGTTAGCGGTTTATTGTGGTCACTTAAAGATTTGAATTTCAAATCGGAGATTTTCCCTATTCCGGAAGACCTCTCTAAGTATCATTTGAACAATTCTCCTCTTCAATTTTCGCTTCATCAAAAGGGATCCGGAAGACTCACAACTATCCGTATGGGGTGGGAGCCTTTATTAGAAGCTACTCCTGAAAACATTGATTCAGACTCAGACCCCGGCCAACCCAATGAGGCATCTGGACATAAAAAGGTCGACAAAGAAGACGGACAGAGAACTCCCCAAACTATCTACGCAATTGTGGAGCCATATGTTGACAGACCCGTTATTTACGTACTTGACGGAGGATTCGTTGGAAGGTTAAGAATCGACTTGGACCAACTGGGGCGGGAAAAATAGACTAGCCAAACAGAAGTCATCTATCCGAGCAAATTAGCGTTTCCTCTTTTCTAACGCTTGAGGAGCCCCTCCCCCTGCCCTTGAGCGCTACCATTACTGCGGTCAAGGCCGCCGGGGTGACACCCGATATTCGGGAAGCCTGCCCTATGGAAGTCGGACGTATCATGCTCAATCGCTCCTTGATCTCACGAGAAAGCCCCGGGATCGATTCATAAACGAAGCTTTCAGGTATACGGATATTCTGCAACTTGGCAAAGTGCTCAGCTTCACGTTTCTGTCTGGCAATATATCCTTCGTATTTTAATTCTACTTCGACCTGAGAGGCTAACCATCGATCTACATGACCAAGGTTCCACGCTTCCAATGACTCCAGATCAACTATTCTAATTTCAGGCCTCCTAAGAATCTTGGACGCAGACATGCTCTCGCGCATCTCGGAACCGCATCGAGAGCGGATCAAATCGTTTACTTCCCGTGAAGGCTTTATTTTAAGTTCATTGAGCTGCTTAATAAAGTCTTGCAATTCCCGGCTTCTCTGTTCAACCATTCTCAATGATTCTAAGGAAACCAGTCCCACTGAGGCGCCTTTTTGGGCGAGTCGATCAATTGCGTTATCTTCCCTGAGGATAAGCCTATGTTCGGCCCTTGACGTAAACATTCGATAGGGTTCCACAACTCCTCGAGTCACGAGGTCGTCTATCATGACTCCAATGTATGCCTCGGACCTCTCGAGAACCAGTGGTGGTTTTTCTGACAATTTCAAAGCGGCGTTGACACCTGCTATCAAGCCCTGAGCTGCAGCCTCTTCATACCCCGAGGTGCCATTTATTTGACCTGCAAAGTACAGATTCTGCACAGATTTTGTTTCAAGTGTGAGATTAAGACACCTAGGGTCTATGAAATCATATTCAATTGCATAGGCAGGGCGGATGATTTCAGCGGATTCCAAACCTGGGACGGTATGAAGTAATCCGTACTGCAATTCAGCCGGCAATGAATTCCCCAAGCCTTTCAGATATATTTCCGCAGATTTTAGTCCCTCCGGCTCAGCAACGACGGGGTGCCCGTGACGCTCTGGAAATCTGGCGATTTTATCTTCTAGCGAGGGACAGTATCGAGCAGGCATTCCTTGAATTGCCCCAGAATACAATGACGATTTTGTCAAATGCTTCCAGACAAATTCCCGGGTTTTCTCAGTGGTGTGTGTTTTGAAACATGACCTGGTCGGTCTGTCGATAGATTGAGTCTTTGTAGAGAAAGGAACAGCTTCCTGGTCTCCTCTGTCTTCCATCATCACAGAGAAGTCAACGCTTGACTTCTTGACCCGTGGAGGCGTTCCAGTCTTGAAACGACCGCAAGGGAATCCAAGCTCTCTTAACTGAACGGCAAGACCGATAGACGGGAATTCTCCCGCCCTTCCCGCCTTGTAACTCACCGGACCGACATGTATGGTTCCGTCAAGAAACGTGCCTGTAGCCAGGATTACCGCTCTGGACTTAACCTCGTATCCTGTCCTTTCGACGATGCCTGCGCATATCCCGCTTTCGACGATTACACGATCGACCATTTCCTGCCTAATTAGGATGTTGTCTTGCGCTTCAAGGGCAGTACGCATCGCTATCGAGTAATCAAGGCGGTCGCATTGCATCCTGGAGCCGCGAACCGCAGGTCCCTTGCTGACACCGAGTAGCTTGTACTGGATGCAGCTTTTGTCTGCGACAATCCCCATTTCGCCCCCCAGAGCGTCAACTTCTTTCACCAGGTGGCCTTTGCCTATCCCCCCGATTGAAGGATTACAAGGCATTAGCCCAACAGAATCAACATTAAGACAATAAATCCAAACGTTAAATCCTTTGCGGGCAGCCGCCAACGCAGCCTCACACCCGGCGTGGCCGGCCCCAACAACAATTATGTCGGTTTCATCCCAGGGTTTCATATCTCGAACACTTGTATAGTAAAAACAGAGTTCTACATTACTTATATATTTCCTGCGAAGAATTTTGCAAGGGAACAGCATGTAGCACACGAGTTCTCTCTCGAACATAAAACTGCATGATAACGCGAGCGAGAAAGCATCATGAGCGGTCCCCTGGCACACTTTATTCTTGTTTACATGTAGTTTCCACATGTTATAAGATTGACAGGTATTTATACGAATATCGAACGCCAGGCTATCGTATTCCACTATGTTTTGGAGATTCTTATGAAATTCCCGGACCTCAGACTAAAGACCAAAATCGCAGCAACAGCAATGATCCCAATTTTTCTTTTTCTGATACTTGCGACGGTAGGTCTGCTGTGTCTCAAAGAGCTGATGAACATGGTAAATCGAGCTGAAGACTCATTTAGAACAGTTATCGCTGTTATGCAGGCCCAGAATACCTCTCGGAATATACGAGCAACCCTGGAATCATACTTGTTGTCAAAGAATGTTGAGTCTCTTGAGCAAATCAAACAAATGGAAAAGGAATACTCAAACGTAATTAATCTCCTTAGGACGCAGATATCGAGTACCGATCAGAAGAACTTGTTCTCCGACGCGCAGGAAGCCATGGAAAGTTGGAAAAAAGAAGTTGTTGAGCCTTCAGTCCGTTCACGTCGGTTAGTAGATAAAAACAATGACTGGGATAAGTTTCACCAGATAATGGGAAAGGTTCTGGCAAGGGAAAATCAAACCTTGGCCGAACGCAAGGTGGCTGTCCATGATTTTGCGTCTATTATTTATAAAATAGTCATTTTCGGAGCGCTACTGGTAGTTGTCTTAGCTTTGCCTCTTGGCTACTTCGTGCCTCGGTCCATTACCAGGCCTCTCGCTGAGGCGGTGGATCTTGCTAAGGCCATAGCGGCGGGAAACCTTTCCCGAACATTGGAATCAAAAGGTGACGATGAGGTTGGAACATTGAGTCAGGCTCTAAACCAAATGGTAGTGTCTTTGAGAGACAATTTGAAGAAAACCGCCGAAGGCGCTAGAACCCTCGCGTCCTCTGCCGCCCAGATCTCATCCAGTGTAACTCAAATCGCCACAAGCGCCACGGAGACGTCATCAAGTATTACCGAAACAGTCAGCACGGTTGAAGAATTGCTTCAAACGGCCAGATTGACTACGGAAAAAGCCAGGAACGTGGCTCAAAGCGCCCATTTTGCCGTTCAGACTTCTAATGAAGGCGAAAAAGCCATAGAAGAAACTGTGGAGAAAATGTCCACAATCCGTATTGAAATGGAGTCTATTGGAGAAACAGTTCAGAGACTCAACGAACAAAGCCAGTCCATTGAGGACATAATTGACTCTGTTAGAGATCTCGCGGATCAATCCAATCTTCTCGCTGTCAACGCGTCCATTGAAGCAGCTAAAGCTGGTGAACAGGGAAAAGGATTCGCTGTTGTAGCGGTGGAGATAAAAAGTTTGGCGGATAGGTCAAGAGAAGCGACAGAACAAGTAAGGGGCATTCTTGAAGATACGAGAAAATGGATCGGCGCTGTCGTAATGGCTACCGAACAGGGCAACAAGGCGGTTGCGGCCGGGGTCAAACAGTCCAAATTGGCCGGTGAATCAATACGGTCTCTCGGGAAGAACGTGTTGGACTCTGCAGACGCAGCGACTGTAATTCAATCTTCCAACGAACAACAGACAGTGGGGGTCGATCAGGTTTCAAATGCAATAGCGTATATAGATCAAGCTATGAGGCAAAACGTGTCAGGCGTGACTCAACTGGAGGAAGCCGCTAGACAAATTTCAGATTTGGGCATTTCTCTGAAGGAATTGGTGGAACGCTACAAGACCTAGAATTGCCCAAGAAACTCTTATGAACTCAGCTTGTTTTTCCGCTACCCTACAAGCAGGTATCGTCTCATAATATCTTCATTCTGGCGTAGCTCTTCGATTTTTCCCTGGTACCGTATCACTCCATTGTCGAGGATATAACCTCGATCACTTAAACTTAAAGCCGTTTTCTGGTTCTGTTCAGCCAGGAGAATTGTCAGACCAGAGTTCTTCAGAGCCAGGATATGCTCCTCAAGCATGCCAACCAGAATGGGGGCAAGTCCCTCCGTGGGCTCATCCAGAAGCAGCAGATCCGGGTTCGTGACCAGGGCTCTGCCAATCGTGAGCATCTGCTGCTCACCACCGCTAAGCAACCCAGCCTTTCGGGAACGTATGTGTTTCAGAGGTTGAAAGAAATCATAAACCCTGTGTCGGTCCCACGAGTTTGGTTTTTCAACGCCTCTTTCAGATATTTCGAGATTTTCCTCCACTGTCAAATCAAAAAAGACCCTTCTGTCATCAGGAACGAACCCCATGCCCATCCTAGCGATGAGATGGGGTTTCAGTCCTGTGATGTCACGGTTCTTGAATCTTATGTTCCCCCGCCTTGGAGGAGCAAGCCCCATCACACTCTTCATGGCAGTGCTCTTGCCTGCGCCATTGCGGCCCAGAATGCATACAATCTCGCCTTTTGACACTTCAAGGGATACATCGAACAGGATGTGGCTCAACCCATAGAAAGTGTGAATGCCTTCTATCTGGAGCATTATCGAGTTCCTCCCAGATAGGCTTCCTTGACCTGTTGATTATTCCTGACCTCTTCTGGGGGGCCCTGAATAATTGATAATCCCTGCTGCATAACCATGATTCTTTTAGCGAAAGAAAAAACTAGATCCATGTCGTGTTCACAAAAGAGAATAGTCAATCCAAGCCCCACGTTGAGTTTCTCAAGCAAATGGATAGTTGAAAAAGTCTCATCAGGCGACATTCCAGCAGTCGGCTCATCCAGAATGAGCAGGTCAGGATTAGTCCCAAGCGCTATGGCAATCTCCAGAACCTTCCTCTCTCCATGCGAGAGGGAACCACTTACCCTGTCTTTGACATTAGACAGATATACACTATCTAAAATTTCCATAGTCTGTTCTACGGCCACACGACCGGCGGGACTAACCAGGTCAAAAGCTCGCCTCAGGTGGGACAGAACTGACACCTGAACATTTTCAAACACAGTCAATCGGTCGAAGACATTGACTATTTGAAAGGACATACCTAGACCTAACCTACATATCCTGTAGGGTGCCAGGCCTCCAATCTCTCTACCTTTGAAGATTATGCTTCCCTTGTCAGGAGTCAGATACCCGCTTATCAATTTGAACAAAGTACTCTTACCCGCCCCGTTGGGACCTATCACGGCGACGATCTCACCTTTTTCAACATCGAGATTCGCCTTCTTCACCGCCAGGAACTCCCCGAAGGACTTTTGAACGTTTCTAATCCTCAACATTCATTTATCCTCCGACGGCGAGTGATCTGGGGTCGGAGAAAATCTCTGGAAATAGCCAAGCACCCCCTCCGGCAGGAAAAAAATGAGAAGCATTAGAATAACGGCAAGAGCAAAGGTCCAGTATTCGGTATAAACGCCAACCAGAGTCCTCAAAGAAACTATTATAGCCGCTCCTAACATGGGTCCAAGAAATGTGAACCAACCACCCAGAAGACACATTATTATGAATTCCAATGAAAGCGTCCAGGATAATAGATCTGGGAAAGCTGAACCCTCAACCGTGACAAACAGCACTCCCGCAACCCCTGCGAAAAAAGCCGCTATGACCTGAGTAACAAGCTGATGAAGCTTTACCCTTACACCTACGCCTTCGCTCCTTTCAGGATTGTCCCGAATGGCTTGAAGGATACGACCAAAGGGAGAGTTGAGAATGACATACATCATAAACAGAGATACAATGGAAACTATCAGGGCGAAATAGTATGAACCGTTTACAGAACTGATCAAGGATGGCACAGGTACTCCATGGAGTCCATCATCTCCCCCTGTGAATGAATACCACCTGAACACAACTATCCAGACCAGCGATCCAAGAGAGAGTTGCAACATTCCAAAATACAACTTGGACAAACGTACACATATCAGGCCCATAACAAACCCCAGCAAGGCAGCTACCATCGGCCCCGCCAAAAAACTCAACGCCGGCGGAAGATTTGTTTTCATGAGCATGATTGATACTGTGTAAGCCCCTATTCCAAAAAATACCGCATGATGGAACTGATACATTCCCCCATAACCCAGCGCAACGTTGAGGCTGGTTGCCTGCAAACCACTAATTAGAATCAACGCCAACAAATAGACAAAGAAACGTGGAAGGAACTGAGGGCACAATGCAAGGATCAAAATGATGACGGAAAACGCCAGGAGCGATTTCAAGCTAGACGATTTTCCATATCTTGTGGACAATCTTTTCACCATGTCGCCTTAAGTAGGCCCTTAGGCCTAAAGACCAGCACTATCACTACAGCGGCATAAGGAAACACGATTGAAAACTGCGGCCAGACCAATATTCCCATCGATGCGGTAAGTCCGAATATCAGTGCGCCAAGAAGAGCCCCCCATACATTGCCCAAACCACCAATAATTACTATAAGGAAAGCTTCCATAATTATGGTGTGGTCCATGCCCTGCGATATATTTTGAGTAGGCGCCACCAAGGCGCCACCTAACCCTGCCAAATAACAACCTATTACAAAAACGGACGCAAAGACCCAACTGACGTTTATGCCAACGGCAGCCACCATATCCCGGTCAACGGCAGCGGCTCTGGCGATTTTTCCGATTTTGGTTTTCTGTGTCAGAAACCATAAAGCAAAAGCTACCAAGGGGCCTGCGCAAAGGAGGAACAGGTTATACTTAGGGAATGGCATTCCCAGTATCGACAGTGATCCCTGAAAAACTTCGGGTGGGGAAAGAGAACGATATTCAGATCCCCAAACCGCTTTTACAACATCTCCGAAAATTAACATCAGGGCAAACGTGAACAAGAGCAACATAAGGTGCTCTCTATCATAAAGATGACAGAAAAGACCCCGTTCCACGGCAAGGCTCACGAGAGCGACAGCAAGTGGCGCCAATAATATGGCCAGCCAGAATCCCAGTGAACTGGCTCCTAGAAAACTTGCTATCGTGTAACAAAGGAATGCTCCCAGCATGTAGAGCGAACCATGGGCGACGTTTGGGATCCTCAAGACGCCAAGAACAAGACTCAACCCGGATGAAACAATAAAGAGAATAGTAGTCCTGCTCAATCCGATTAGGAATTGTTGAACGAGACCATTGAAGGTAATTGATGTTGAAAAATCCATGTCTCTTAATTCAAGAAAACCAACTATTTTTCTCTTATTGTTTTGATGTTTTCAATCGAAGGCATCAACTCGTCAGCTGGAATTGTCACTATGTCGGTCGCTATAAGAAAATCGAATCCGGGCGCCTTCTTTGTTACTCCCATGAACATCGGCAGCATTACCTGATTGTCGAACTCACGAACTGTCAATTTTCCGACAGGGCTATCAATGGTTAAACCAGAGAGGGCTTCCGCAAATTTTTCTGAATCAACTTTGCCGGCCTTCTCAAACGCCTTGGCAATGAAATTGGCTGTATACAACCCGATGAGACTCCCAAAGGAAGGGTATCGGTCATACGCTTTCTTAAATTCTTCCACAAAAATCTTGTTCTCTGGAGTTTCTGGATAATAAAAATAGTAATTTGAGGTCCCTATCACCCCTTCGGGAGCGTCAAGCCCCAAAGGCCTAAGTGTAGAAAGTTCCGTTCCTGTATGCATGTAGATCGGAACCTTGCTTGTAAACCCGGTGTTTTTTGCGGCTTTAAGGAACGGAATGCAGCCGGCTCCGCCCGTCGCCACAATTACCGCATCAGGTTTTGAGGAAAGTATGGAAGTTATGTAGGGTGTAAAATCAGGTTCTCCCACCTTCCACCATGACTGGCCCATTAACTGCACGTCGGGCTTAATCTTCTTGAGATGGTTCCAGACAGCGTCAGCTATAGCGTGTCCGTATTCATAATCATCCCCGGCGATCCAGTAATTTACAAATGGGCGCTTTGAGAGACCAATAGCGGAGGCCTTACCTATCATTTCAGTGTTTTCATTCATCGAAAAGACATACTTGTGGCCTTTTGCCCCTGTTATGTTGGAGCTTTTTCCATAAGTCACAAGAAACGGTATCTTCTCTTTTTTGGCCAAATCCGAAACAGCCAAAGAAACTGCGCTATTGATGGTTCCCATGAGAATGGTGACATTCTCTCTCATTATGAGTTCCTTAGCTGCTGTGAGTCCAAGATCTACTTTAAACTTGTCATCCCGAGTGACAAAAACTATTTTTTTTCCAACAACACCACCATCAGCGTTGATTTTATTCAAGGCCAGCTTGAATCCGTCCAAAACGTCCAGCGCATAGCTGCTCGGAGGTCCGCTATAGGTGTCGATGATCCCAACCTTTATTTCTCCGGCCGCAAAGCTTGACACACTAGAAACTAAGAACATGACCGACATGACTACGGCGACAAACATCGCCAGACCTTTTCTCATAGCCTACCTCCCTGTTTCTTCAGACGGGTAATAATGGAAACTGCATTCCCCATTTTCATATGTACTATAAATTGGTTTCTCTGTCTTTAGATTTCCCACAATTCCACAATTCCCCATAATATGAGCAGAATTCTAATCATGATACGTTTATAAATTGTCTTTTTCGGCTGAATCTAGCCTTCTTACGCTGCCAAGGACGCACTTATCCTGATGGCGTCTTCTGGAGGACTCGCCTTTATGGCGTCACGTTTGATCAATTGGACCAGACGCCTCATGTTGTAAACAAGGTTCATCATGCCAATCTTGACTCTTGCGCGAACTATGCCAATAGCGCTAACGATTTGGCCTCCAATTGCGTGCTGCGTCCCAAATACGTGTTCCACCCGAGCCCGAGTCTTTGACTTGATACGATTTGAGGCCTTTTGTTCATCGGTCAGAGGATGGCAGTGAGTCCTTTTTTCATGAATCTGACTTTCAAAACCATTACCAGCCCAACTCTCTTCTTCGTCTTTTGAACGATATGCGATGTCTGGTATATCTGGCGCTTTTTACCCCCGGGATCAATTGTCTGGTCAAGAAGTTCTTCAAATGCTTGGCTGTCATGGACAGCCGCATTGCTCACAACGAAGCTCTGAACCAACTTGTTGGTCTGGTCGGCAATAATATGGTTCTTGTAGCCGAAATGTCCCTCTCTTGATTCTACCTCGCCCAACGTGCGTCAGTATCGTTTTGACGAAGCTTGTTGGGGGTCTGGCCCAACTCTTGAGGTGTTTTCCCCAATTTGATGGTGGCGTTCTCTTCTCGGTTGTTCCGCTGACGCGGCGCTTAAACAAACGTAGCGTCTATCATGTGCCCAGCCTACACCAAGAATAATCACGGCTCGGGACCTTGCGGGACGTATCGCCAGCCTTTCCACCAGGGCTCATGTTGCCGTGACCGCCAGAATAAAAGCCAGGATCAATGGCAGACCTAGTCCCAGGAAAAGCGTATACATCATCAGCCCCCAAGAGAAACAAAATCCACTTGTGTAAAGTTCACTATTCCTGTGGAGTTATGAATGATGCAAAACCCGAGGGCTATTGGTGCGTAGATGCTTCCCGTAGTTAGACCGGCGATGACAAATTGGGGGAGATGATGCACCACGGATGTCACATCCGTTTTCGTTTTTCAAAGGAGCATATGAGAGGACGTATTTTCACAAATCAGTTTTCTGGATCCGTAAGAAATCTCGGTCGCATCCTAGAAACCATGAAGTGATTTGCATTGGAACGTGTTTCTTAGTCAGATCGCCCACCACCTTAATTCTATAACGCCTTTTTCATGGAGGTGGTCCGCCTCTTCCGAAAATACCTGACGCCCGCCCAAATTCCAAGGGCTGTAACTCCAAGCAAACCGACCACTATGTCTAGTTCATGAGAATACCGTTGGACAAGTGTCCAGTTCTGCCGGAGTTTGTAACCGCAATAAAGGAGAAAGGTATTCCAGATTGTTGCGCCCACTAGGGTAAAAATAGAGAAACGCCACACATTCATGCGACCCAAACCAGCGGGGATTGAAATCAGGTGACGAACTACGGGAATGAATCGACTTACGAATATCGTCCATGAGCCGTTCTTTGCAAACCATCTCTCGGTCCACTCGAGATGTTCATGATTCAGGAAAAGATAACGTCCAGCTTTCAATACAAGAGGTCGTCCTCCCAACAAACCCAAGTAATATGAGATCAATGAACCGACTAGGGAGCCAATTGAGGTAAAAACGATTGCCATAGGTATTGAGAACTTTCCTTCGGCGGCCAAAAATCCGACAAAGGGCATGACCAGTTCGCTGGGGACAGGCGCAATCATACTCTCCAGAGCCATAAGAAACGCAGCGCCCCAGTATCCCATTTGTTCAATTATGTATGTAAAATATAGGGTTAGTTGTGCTACCATTCGTTACGCTTCTCCATTTATGAGACATTGCCGGACCAGCAGTCCGAACTCATTAAACTTGTTTATTAGCATGAAAAGATTCGTTACTCAATGCCGAGGGGGAACTTGTGTTGGGACAATGTCATAGTCAGGGAAAGGAGGTATCATTTTCAAGACTAAATAATAATCAATCAGCGCTGCTCCTGATCCCAATTACATTGGCGCCCCACTGAACTGCTTGGAGAGTTTCCCCTGAATGTCCTTCATTGAGAGGATTTTCTGGCCTGTTTTGTCTTCGAATTCCTTAATCATTTTAAGGAGGTCGTCAGCCAGGGTTTTGGCTGTGATAAATGACATATGGATTACCACAGGTTGTGTCCCAGTGGACTGAGCGATTACGAACATGTCACTAATTGTGTTTCCCACGACCGTTCTGTTTACGTATAATTTCTGAATCTGGGGATTGTTAAGGATGGTTGAAATATCCATTACCTGATTCTGGTCTGTTTTCGGAGCTTCAGACATGTTATCTTCTCCTTTGTGACATTCAAATGGAAAAGTTCAGTAACGCCAAGTCGAGCGTATCAATACCGACCTCAAAGTCAAGAAAAACAAACATGGGCATAGATTACAAAACATTGAACCGCATTCTGCTGATACCATTGATATTATTTTGTGTAGCCGCTTGCGATTCCAACACGCGATCGCCAAAACAGGCTGAAACTAATAACCTCGAGAAAAAATACAAGATAGCCACGCTTGTAAAAGTCGATGGCATCCCGTGGTTCGCCAGGATGAGGACCGGCGTCATGCGATTTGCTCAGGACAAAGGTCAGGACGCTTTCATGGTTGGGCCTGCGAGGGCGGATGGGACTCTACAGGCTCAAATGATCGACGAATTGATTCAACAGGGAGTGGACGCAATATGCATTGTCCCTTTTTCTGTTCCGGCGGTGGAGTCGGCGCTGAAGCGAGCAAGAGAAAAAGGGATCGTTATAGTGGCCCATGAAGCTTCCAACATGGTCAACGCAGATATCATCCTGGAGCCGTTCGACAACAGGGCCTGGGGAATCCACCTGATGGATGAACTCTCGATGTACATGAAACATCAAGGCCCTTACGCCGTTATTCTCGGCAACTACGGCAGTCAGTCGCACATGGAATGGCTGGATGCCGCAATCTCCCGTCAACTTGAAAAATATCCCGATATGAAGCTGATATCGGACGCCATTGAGGATCATGACAATCCCGCCCGTTCATTTGCGCGAACACAGGAACTGCTGGAAAAATTTCCTGACCTACGTGGCATACTCGGTCTTACAATGGTTTCGTCTCCATCGGCGGCCCTTGCCGTTGAGATTACAGGCCGCGAGGACACTGTCAACGTTGTTGGCGTATCTCTCACCTCGGCATGCAGGAGCTATCTTGAAGCGGGTTCAATAAAGGCGATCAGTTTCTGGGACCCTGCGGACGCGGGCTATGCCATGAACATGGCCGCTCTGATGATCCTCAAAGGCCTGAATATCCATAATGGAACCGACCTTGGAGCAACAGGATATCAGAGCATTAGGGTGGATCAGAGCAAATCTAACCTCTTTTTTGGCAAAGGCTGGATAGATGTAACAAGGGCCAACATGGTAAAATATCCTTTTTAGGAGCAATGATTTTTATTCAGAAAAATTTGTAATTGGATCAGGAACGCAGTGAAGAACAGTATAAAACTGACGGTCATCACAGGCTTTGTGCTTATGGTGGCCTTGATCATACTTACAGCGGGAGTGGGTTATCTTGCCCTGGTCGAGGCTGTCGACGGAGCAAATCATTACAGTTCATTGGCGCGACATACAGCGGCGGCGTATGATATAGGGTCAAACATTCTGCTGCTCGACGGCGCTTTCACGAGTTACCTGAACTATCGCGACATGCAATCAGCCTGGGACATTGACTATCGATTGGCCCTAACCAGACGCATGGCGCAGCGGGCGAACAGTTCGAGTTCCATACAGGAAATAAAGGAAATTCTTGGCCGGGTGGATAATATACTCGAAAGATTCTCGATAAATTTTGAACAACTGAAGAAACTTGACAAGACCCGGGACCAGATCATTCCGGCGAGTTCGATAGACGAAAAAAGGCTCCAACAGATAGACAAGGAGAGAAATGTCCTCCAGAATTTCTTCAGGATTGCTACCACTAAAATTTCGAATAACGTCGAGAGCGCAAGGGAAGTTATAAATATTCGGCAGGAATCGATAGACGCAAGGATCCAAAACTCATTCCGGACTACGATGTTGGTTGTCGGAATAACGGTCGTTGCTGCTGTAATTATTGCCGGCATCGTAGCCGTCCTGTTTGTGCGGCTCATCACGAAACCTGTCGGGATACTGGAGCAGATAGTCAGAAGGAGTCCGTCGATAGCCTTTAGATTTAGGGTGGAGCCGGGTTGGCCAGTGGAGTTCGTTTCTGACAATGTGAGTCAACTGGGATATTCCGCCAATGATCTTTTATCGGGTCGGATCAACTTGTTTGAGCTTGTTCACCCCGAAGACAAAGAGACTGTCATGGAAAAGTTACGGCAGGAAGCGGGGGCTGAGACAAGGCAGGGCGGTTTCAGCCAGGAATACAGGATTATTACCGGATCAGGAGAAACACGCTGGCTCGACGAACGAATGTGGATTGTCCGAAACGATAAGGGCAGCATTACGCACTTTGAAGGGATCGTGGTCGACATTACCACACGCAAGCTGACCGAACAAAAATTTGAACAGGAGAGAGCTCGGAAGGTTTTTGTCCTTGAAACCTTTGGTTCATATTTAAGTGATGAAGTTGTTAGCGAAATACTCGAGTCTCCAGGCGGGATAAAACTGGGTGGAGAATTGAGGGACATCACTATCCTCGTGTCGGACCTCAGAGGATTTACGCGGATCACTGAATCCATGAATTCGAGCGATCTTCTACTCCTGTTAAATCGTTATCTGGAACGGATGACCGACATTATCCTCCATTATAGCGGGACGATAGACGAATTTACCGGGGATGGGATTCTCGTTTTTTTCGGAGCCCCTCGGACATTTACGGACCATGCGAGACGTGCCGTGTTGTGCGCGATTGAAATGCAAAACGTGATGGCTGAATTCAACCGGGAAAGTCTCAATCTCGGGCTACCTGAATTGAAAATGGGGATAGGTATAAATGCTGGAGAACTGGTAGTGGGAAATATCGGGTCGCAAAAACGCAAGAAATACGGAGCAGTGGGCAGCCCCATAAACGTAGCCTTTCGAGTTCAAGCCCTGACCGCAGGAGGCGAAATCCTTGCAACTGAATCGGTATATCAACAGGTCTCTTCCGAAGTCGTGGCCGGGCCGGAAAAGGAGGCGGAACTCAAAGGCATTGACGGCTCTGTAAAATTGTACCAGATCCTTGGTGTAAGCACATGCTTCCTCTGAGTGGTGACGGCGGTGTCCATGCCACCAATTCGGCCTCGGTCGAATATAGATCTTTTAGAATACTAATGCGTGGGATGGAGGCCGATCCCCATGCGCACAAGAAATTCCGTGATGAATCTTATATCCAACGAAGGTAAGGATCGGGCACAATACTCGTTAGGTCGTGGTTAAGCGCCTTTGCCGCTTGTTGTGGCCAATAAGGGTCTTTGAGCATTTGTCGCGCGAGCAGAACAATGTCGGCCTTGCCATCAGCTATGATGTCATTAGCTTGGGAAGGTTCCGTAATAAGCCCGACCGCCGCAGTGGCTATCCCAACCTCTCTTCGGATGGCTTCAGAAAAGTGGACCTGCCATCCCGGCCCGAATGGGTAATTCTTGTGATCAGGGCTTCCAAAACCCGAACTGCAATCTATCAGATCAGCCCCTACCTTCTTGAGCTTCCTGGCCAGTTCAATCGACTCTTCCAGAGTCCATCCGCCGTCAACCCAATCAGAACAGGACAATCGAACAGCTAGAGGAAGACTCTCAGGCCAAACGCCCCTAATACGTTCAAGCGTTTCGACCGTGAATCGGATCCTGTTTTCAAAACTGCCACCATACTCGTCAGTCCGTGCATTGGATAAAGGTGAATAGAAACTATGAAGGAGATATCCATGGGCAGCGTGCAATTCCAGCCATTTGTACCCAGCCTCAATGGCCCTCGTGGTAGCGGCGACAAAGGCATTCTGAACATCCTGGATGTCCTCGTGGGTCATTTCTTCAGGGATCCGCCAAACCTTACCTCCAAAAGCAAGAGCGCTTGGCGCTAAAGTTTCCCAGCCGCCTTCTTCGTCTTTTAGAGAGTTGTCCCCTTCCCAGGGTCTGGATACGCTCGCCTTACGGCCGGCATGAGCCAACTGTACGCCGGGAACGCTCCCATGTCTCGACATGAAGCTGGTGATTCGGGAAAGAGGACCAATGTGTTCGTCAGACCATAGGCCGGCGTCTTTCGGTGAGATTCTGCCTCGGGGTTCTACAGCGGTGGCTTCAGCAATGATTAGCCCCGCCCCCCCAACAGCCCTGGCCCCAAGGTGGACGAGATGCCAATCAGTCGCCATGCCATCATTGGACACATATTGACACATCGGTGAAACTCCGATTCTATTGCGAAGGGTTATGGACTTGATGGTAAAGCTATCAAAGAGGCCGGGCATTTAAGGTTCCTCCATTTGATGATGTTCTGCTACAATTATAGGCAGGCCGTTACCGTTATGGAAGTAATTCCGTAAAGGATTGTTTCAGGATTACAATAAAGTCTCACGGCGCATATCTTTAAGCCGAATTACATAGAGGTTGACAATGCTAGAACTATTGACCAGCGCCGACGTCTGGATAGCTTTTGTTACGCTGACGGCACTTGAACTTGTTTTGGGGATCGACAACATAATCTTCATCTCGATTGTTGTTGAGAGGCTGCCCGAAAACAGACGAGGGATTGCAAGACGAATCGGTCTTTTCTTCGCAATGTTCATGAGGATAGGGTTGCTGTCGGTTTTATCCTGGCTCATCGGCCTAACCGCTCCGTGGTTCTGCGTGCTGGGGAACGAAATTTCCGGAAGTGATTTCATTTTGATCAGTGGTGGATTGTTTCTTCTCTGGAAAAGCACCAAAGAGATTCATCAAATGCTTGAGAGGGAAGGCCACGATGTCGCGAAAGTGGTCGCAGCCAGTTTCATCGGGGTAATAGTTCAGATAATACGTGATAGATCTGATATTCTCGCTCGACTCAATTATCACCGCCGTGGGGATGGTAAATCAACTTGCCGGTAATGATTTCCGCTGTCGTCGTTTCCGTAGGGCTGATGATGGTATTCGCCTCAGCGATTGGCGAATTTGTTTCAGGTCATCCAACCATCAAGATGCTCGCCTTGTCTTTTCTGGTGGTAGTGGGGGTTGTGCTCATAGCGGACGGTTTTGGGAATCACGTTCCCAAAGGCTACATTTACTTTGCTATGGCCTTTTCTGTGTGCGTCGAGATGCTCAACATCCGGCTGAGAAAACGTCTTACCCGATAAAATCAGTGGCTGGCCTTCGCGTTCAGAAAAATCAATCCGGGGTCAACGATAGAAAAACCTCGGTCCACATGGCGTTGGATAAACAGGAGTGCAAGGACTCTTGTGAGTCTTTGAACGCTGCTTTGGCTTCTCTTTCACGCTTTCTTTGCTTTCTGGAACGCTCTTTGGCTCAACCACTTCCGGCGCAGGCAGCGGATTCTCGACCTTGGCTTCCGCCACTCCATGTTCCGAAGCAACAGGTTTCCTGACTTCTTGGATCTCCTCTTTTGGCTTAGAAATAAAATTGTCCGGCGCTAAGGGGACAACGTCAGGAAGTTTTGGCCGTATTTCAACCCTTGGTGGAGCGGTTTCCGTTTCGGGCGCCCTTGGGGGTAGAGGCTCCGGAGGCGCAGCCACCATTCCGCTTGCAGTCGAAGGAGCGCTGGACATTTCTGGAGCCGTAGGAGCCGCTGTTTGAGCTTTTGGTTCAGCAAACCTTGCCGGTTCAGGGAATGATCTATTTACAGCAGGAGTTTGAGTTTCAGTTCCCGACTTCTTGACCGGGATCAGAGGCTCCACAGACTTTGCTGGTTCAGATTTGCTCTTGTGAGAAAAATGGTCGGGCCACGGGAACCGAAGTGAAACCATTGATTTCATCGGGCGCCACAGCAGGGACACCGATAGCAACCGTGTGACGCAGCGCAACAAGGTATAGGACATTGTTGAGACGCGCAGGGCCGGCGTCCAAACCTAGACAAGTCGCAAGCAGACTGCATGGCATGGTCACTACGTCTAAAACGATGTCAACAAGTCCTCCTACGAAATCTTGTGGCTCGTCTTGACATCCCCAACCTGTTTGACAAAGTAAAAGAACGCACATAATTACTGTGATTAGAATCTTTTTCATTTGACACCCTCTGAATCGGCAGTGGAAACTTCTTTTAGCCCGCCGGCCAAAACCACTGTCCCCCGGCGTTAATTGTTTTATGCAAAACCTTTAATTTACCATATCGCACTTCCCCCAGCATGGTCAACCCCGATTCCCCAAGAATTTTATCATAAAATCCACAACGCTAACGATGACATTTTGGTATGACTTTACATCATGAACATACCATTTTGTAGGCGCCATGACATAACATCCCACCACGTTGTCCTACGCAATGCTCTCACGTGAGATCTTTGATATTGAACAATGCCTACGAATCTTGTGGCGCAGAAAATGCATGATTTATGAGAGACTATTCGAGGTTGCGGACTTTTTACACGCTGAGTGACAGAGGGAATAAAATGGTTTTTTGCAACAAGGACGAAGGAAATGAACGTCACGGGACCGTCATAGAAGCCTTGGGAATAAATCCCAAGACTCTAACTATCAAGTATTTGGAATCTCTGGAGAAGGAATTCGGTTGTGTTTTTGAAAAAGGCGAATTGCTAATTTGGGTTGAAACAAACGCTGAACGTGCAGAGCAGATTTTCGACTCCTTGAGAAAAAGACACAGTTCATTTTAGTTTCATCTCATCCTGGCCACGGAATGAAGAGAACCCCCCTTCCCTACCGGAACGACAATAGGGATCACGCTGGGCAGAATTTCGATTTCCACAGGAGTCCAGCCAGCGTGGTCACCATCGACTTGAAGCGGCGCTGGGGCCTCGGCCTCTATCTTTAATTTCTTTCCCTTGATAGAAATTACATCCTTTAGGAGAGAAACTTTTCTCGCAAGACCCATTATACCGTATTTGAGGATCGCTGATCTTGTTCCTCGCGGAAAAATTCTGATGTGGAAAAAACCTGAGTCAGGTCTGGCATCGGCGGCAAAAATGAAAACTCCCCCATAATATCGGGTCTTGAGAACCATGACCATCTGGCCTGGAATCGGCCCCTGCTCATCTACCCATACGTTCAAATTGATCGGATGATAGGCATGACCAGCCTTTAGAACGGGTTTCACATATCCACGATATCCGAGAGTGCGGGCCCGCATTGCCTTGACGTGCATCGTGACAAATGAATCGAAACCAACTCCCGCTACTAGAATGAATCGTATACCGGAAGCAATCCCCATGTCGATGAGTTTTGTCATGCCACTTTCCACCAGACTCGCCACATCTGGAATCCTAGTTGGAATCCCTAATTCCCTTGCAAGCATGTTGGCGGTTCCCGATGGCGCATGAACAATGGGGGTGGCCGAGGGATCTTTAAGTCCATTCAGGACTTCGTTAAGAGTGCCATCGCCACCCACCACCACTATCCTGTCAAAACGGTTATCTGTTCCAGCAGCCCGCATCGATGCGTCTCCTGGTTTTTCGGTAAGGAATATTTCAAGGCTATGCCCATTGCGTGAGAGTAATCCGGCCAACTCTTCAACACGCCGCCTTGAGTATCCCATTCCAGCTATCGGATTGCCGATTATTAACAGCTTCATTTCCTATTCCTTGAAAGGCGACGGAATCGAAAGCTTCTCTTGGTAGGCAAAGGCTAGAGGCCTAATTTGATAGGTTTCATTAAAATTTAGACCGCTCGGCGTTTGCTGGTCCAGATTCTTTGTCAGGATTGTGGGATATCTGTGGAACTGTTTTCCGGTTTCGAAGAAACAGCTTGAGAACGTTTTCTGCCCTGCATTAGCACGTACAGCACGGGGATAAAAAAAACTCCGAGTAGCGTTACTCCCAACATTCCCGAGAACACTGCCGTCCCAACGGATCTACGACTTACAGCTCCCGCTCCGGACGCGACCACAAGGGGGTAAACCCCCAGAATAAAAGCAAACGAAGTCATGATAATTGGTCTAAAACGAATTTTTGCCCCCTCAACAGCGGCCTCAAGTAGCCCCATACCTTTCGCTCTTTCATCCCTGACAAATTCCACTATAAGGATGGCGTTTTTCGCGGCCAAAGCCACCAAAAGGACCAGACCTACCTGCGTGTATATGTTGTTGTCCATGCCCCGAATCATAAGCCCGATGGCAGCTCCTAAAACAGCAAGTGGAACGGTAAGAACGACTGCTATGGGGTCAATCCAGCTCTCATAAAGAGCGGCCAGAATCAGAATTACGACTAGAATCGCCATCACAAATGTCATAGTACCTTTTCCCGCCGCCTTAATTTCCTGAAATGCCATATTGGTCCAATCATAACCCATCCCTGGTGGCAATATCTCCTTTGCGAGATCCTGCATGGCATCCAAAGCCTGGCCAGAACTGTATCCCGGGGCAGCCTCCCCCATAATCTTGGCCGTAGGGAACATATTGTACCTGTCCACGCGCATAGGGCCTACATCAAAACGAGCGCTCAATACTGTGCCGAGCGGAATCATGGAGCCTTCCAGATTTCTTATATAAAGCCTGGAGATGTCTTCCGGCGATCGTCTAAAAAAACTTTCAGCCTGGACCCTAACCTGCCATGTCCGGCTGAATTTGTTGAAGTCGTTTACGTAAGTCGAACCAAGATAAGTTTGTAAAGTTTCAAAGACGCTTTGTAAGGGAATTTTTAGCGTCATGACCTGGGTTCGGTCAATGTCCAGAAAAATGTTAGGATATGAGGCGCGGAAAGTGGCATGGACTGACTGAAGGTCCGGCTGCGAATTTGCAGCCTGCGCCAATTGGGAACCGGCCTGTCCAAGGGCTTCAAATCCAAGTGAGGCTTTATCCAGCAATTGCATCTCAAATCCTCCCCCTGTTCCCAGCCCGAGAATCGGCGGAAAAGTGAAAGGGAAAACGACTCCATCCTGTATTTTTGCAAACTGGTCGGATAGTGCCTTCATTATCGATTCTCGGCCTAACCCGTGCTTGTCTCTTTCTTCCCACGGTTTGAGCGGAATCAACATAGTGGCGAGATTTGATCTGGCCGCATCTATAACGGAGAAACCCACTAGAGCGCACCACGACTTTATCCCTTGAGTCTTTTCAACTATGCCCGCAACCCGGTGAACCACATCGGTCGTTCGTTCTAAACTTGCTCCGTCCGGCATCTGGATGTTGACAAGGATCAAACCGTCATCCTCCAGGGGGAGAAAACCTAAAGGCACCTTCATTAGACTGATCCCACTCAACCCCACCAGACCAATGAATAGAACGGTGGCGATTGCAACCTTACGGACGCTTATCGACACTATTTTAGAGTATGAATCGGTCACTAGTCCAAAAAAGCTGTTAAATTTCTCGAACAACCAATTTTTTTGGCTTTGTCTCGGGCGTAACATTATTGAACAAAGAGCAGGACTCAGGGTAAGAGCATTCACGGCGCTAAGAAGAACCGTCACGGCTATGGTTAGCGAAAACTGCCTAAAAAGTTCCCCGGTAATCCCACCAAGAAAAGCGGGTGGAAGAAAAACCGCCATGAGCACGCACGTGATTCCAACTATGGCTCCGGTAATTTCATTCATGGCCCGGATGGCCGCGTCTTTGGACGACAGTCCTAATTCAGTCATGTTACGCTCGACATTCTCAACAACCACTATTGCGTCGTCCACGACTAAACCAATTGCCAGAACCAGCCCAAACAAAGTTATCATGTTGATTGAGAATCCGAAGAGGGACATCACCGCAAATGTTCCTATTATAGATACTGGGATCGTGATTACCGGGATGATTGTGGCACGCCAGTTCTGAAGGAAGATGAAAACCACCAAGACAACCAGCGCAAAAGCTTCGAGAAGTGTTATCACGACTTCTTTTACAGAAGCCCGCACAAAATCCGCCACTTCGTAAACAATCTGATCTTTCAGCCCTTGGGGGAAATCTTTCCTCAGTTGTTCTATTGCGGCGTGAAGCTGATTGGTGACATCCATCGCGTTAGAACCGGGGGACTGGTAAATCATCATAGTAGCGGCTGGTTTGCCTTGGTAAAAAGACAGGAAATCATAGGCTTTTCCGCCCAATTCAACTTGAGCGACGTCTTTTACTCGGGTGACACGAGTCCCTTCGCCAGTCTTTACGATTATGTCTTCAAACTGTTTTACATCGGCAAGTCTTCCAAGAGTGTTTACAGAAAGCTGAAGCATTTGCCCCTTGGGAACAGGGGGTTGACCGAGTTGACCGGCAGCTACCTGAACATTCTGATTCTTGATAGCGTTGACTACACTATCAACCGTAAGATTTCGAGATTCCAGTTTATCTGGATCCAGCCACACTCTCATCGAATAATCTTTACTAGGGTACAGGTTTATGTTTCCAACCCCTGGAACACGGCTCAGAACATCCTTGATGTAGATAGTCACGTAATTTGTCACGAACAGGTCGTCGTATTTCCCGTCCGGTGAATACAAGGTCAGGATCATGACAAGAGAACTGGAGACTTTTTTTGTTGTGACTCCCTGACGCTGGACCTGCTCAGGCAGTTGCGCCATCGCAGCGGAAACACGGTTCTGCGTCAGAACAGTGTTCATATCTATATTCGTGCCCAGTGCGAATGTCACATTGAGTGTATAAGATCCGTCCGCTGCGCTCTGGCTCGACATGTAGAGCATGTTGTCGACGCCATTCACCTGTTGTTCTATTGGAGCGGCGACTGTTTCGGCGATGACATTCGGATCAGCGCCAGGATATGACGCTGTGACCTGCACGACCGGCGGAACAATGTCAGGATATTGCGCAATCGGCAAAACAAATATCGACATAGCTCCAACAAGCACAATAAGGATTGAAACTACTGATGCGAATATCGGCCTATTAATAAAAAAACGGCTCAACATGAGTGGATCTCCACTACTTTGGGGTTATAGGTTTTTTTGATCCAGACTTTGGGGCTGCCTTCTCCTGATCGCTGATCTTTTGTGGGATAACTCTGCCTGCCGGTCTTGCCCGCTGAATACCATTAACAATTACCCAGTCGTCTCTTACTAGCCCTTCGTCTATAACCCACATTGCGTTGTCCAACTGGCCTGTTTTAACTATCCTTTGTTCGACTACGTTATCATTATTTACCACCATCACATACGAACCCGCCTGAGAGAATCCAACAGCTACTTCGGGAACGAGTAACGCCTTCCGTTTCTTAACGGGAATCCTGATCCTGCCGAACATACCTGGCATCAGTTTCCCGTCTTCGTTCGAAAATATAGCCCGAGCCTGCAAAGTTCCGGTCTTGGAATCGAGTTCAGGGTCCCAGAAATCAACGAACCCCCTGTGAGGAAACCCAGTTTCATTGCTCAGCGAAAGGTAGGCGGGGATGTTGGTGTTTCTCTTTTCGGATTTTACACTTTCCGGCGTGGCGGCGCTCAAGAGCGTCAGAACATCTCGCTCACTGAGATTGAAATAAACATATATCGATTCGTCATTTACCAGTTGGGTCAGCAAAGTCTCGTTTGAGGCCCCTACAAGGTTGCCGACATCGACCATGTTCCGGCCAATCCGACCATTAATTGGGGCCGTTATCCTGCAATAATCAAGATCCAGTTTTGCCTTTTCCAGGTCTGCTTCAGATATGCCTACCTGAGCTACCGCAACACCCTTGTCCGCTTTTTGTTCATCGTACTTCAGCTGACTGATTGACCCCGTTGACAATAATTCCTGAGCGCGCTTCAAATTTGTGTCTCTAAGGATGTCCTCCGCCTTCTTTCCCTCGAGTTGTGCTTGATACTGGTTGACCTGAGCCTTGAACATCCTGGGATCTATCGTGAAAAGCAGATCACCCTTCTTGACTTTAGAGCCCGGAACAAAATCAACACTTTCAAGCCAACCTTTAACTCGGGCCCTGATCTCCACTGACTCGATAGCGGCAGAGGTACCTGCTAGTTCAAGGAAATCAGTGACTTCTTTTTCAATCGGCTGGCTGATCGTAACTTCAGGCGTCGGAAGTTCACGTACCTGACGTTTGTGATCACAGCCAAAAATGGCTAGGGACAGAAGCAATAGAAACAGGATTCTGAAATGTGCTGCACGTGACGGATTCATTTTCGACTCCCGTTAAGAAGTGGAACCGAGCGTTGTAACTAAACCCTTGTCATTGAATATGAGGTTAGGGCTACCAAGAGGTCACTTATCCGTGACTAAATTCACATTAAAGAACTTGTCGTTTACGCTGCAGGCCTCTTCAAGTGTATCAATACCGCCCCCCAACCACCACTATTTTCGGAGGCCTGCTCAAACCGATCAACCATTTGATGCCGCTCCAGGATTGAGTAAACTCGTTTCCTGAGGACACCCTTGCCTTTACCATGGATGATTCTAAGTTCAAATATGGAGGCGTGCAAACATGCTTCGAAATAGTCATCAATGAGATTCTCCAGGTCTCTGGGCGAAAACGTATGGAGATCAAGGATCCCGTCAATCGGCATAATAAATGCGTCATCCTCATTGACTGCGAACTCGTGTTTGTTGTTAGATTTCGGTTCCATTGCATATTTCATGAAACATCGTAATCATTGATCAATGCTTTTAATTTGGCAAAAATTCTTTATTTGTTAAGAACCCTATAGATCGAATAAAATATTACAACCTTTAAGGATGTTTGAGGTAGAAAAAAGATTATATCTGAGTAGGTCAAACCCAGGAGTGGAAATTGGAATCAAAAGTGAGTTTTGGCGGCAAATGGAAAAGGGACGGGCTGGGTCTTAAAGGAAAAGGGAAACTCAAAATAGATGGGGATTCGATAATTCTGGAAGGCAGGCAGCACACGGCGCCGTTTTTTAAAATACTCCTATGGTTGATTACTGCAATGATGATGACCAATATCTGCTTCGTGGCCTATTCTATGCTGTGCCCAGGAACAGGGGTCAACCTTATGTGGGTCGTGATACTCAGCGCTATCGGTTTGTTCCTAGTCATTGCAGTATCTACCATTCTAACTGGCTATTTCGGTTCATCGCCCTATTCCACCAGATTTTCGAAGAGAGCGGTTATCGGGTTGAAAATAGATGGAAACATAATCAGATTTAGGCCGTCGACTAACACAGAAATTTGCGTTTTTCGAACCTCCACTGAACAAGAAGCGCTTGAGATTCAAAGAAACCTAAACGAAAGGTCTGAATAGACTCATAAGTTGTTTAAAGGCCGGAAGTTCCCAGACCATAATTTGTCATTATCCCACAAATTGTTTGTGAATGGCGCAACAGGGCCAAGGCTAGTAGCTGTTGCAATTCCAGATTATTAGCCTATCATATTAGTGATGGTAGTGAATTTTGTTTAAAAACTGAAGGGAGACTAATTGAGATATGAAACGATTGTTCGTTTTTCCAGCAATCTGTCTGATTTTGCTTAGTGTTGTGTGCGTTGCTCAAGGCGATCAAACAAAGGACACAGAATCTCAAACACACGGTGCTGATTCTTCTTCCTCCAGCATTGTGGACACATACAGTTTTCCAGGATTTAAAGTTATACAATTCACTTTGCCGGTGCTTTCAATTTATTCTTACATCCTGGTCAGCAATGGAGAAGCGCTGTTGATAGATCCAGTGAGGGATGTTTCTGTTTACATTGAAACAGCTAAAAAGGAAGGGGTTGCAATCAAAGGAGTTTATCTGACTCATTCTCACGCTGATTTCGTTGCCGGCCACATGGAGGTTGTGAATCTCCTCGGTTGTCCCATATACCAAAGTCACAAATCCGGTGTATCCTATCCGTTCAGGGCTGTTGATGAAAATTCGGATGTAAATATTGGGAAAGCAACGCTTAAGTTTATGGACACCCCGGGCATACTCCAGACGGAATGTGCTGCGCTGTTTACGGGAGTGACCAGAAAAAGTCTCCGGAAGCGCTTTTCACAGGGGACGTGCTTTTTGTTGGGAGCGTAGGGCGTCCCGACCTTCTCGAGGGGACTATATCGGCCGCCTGGCTTGCCGCCGCATTATATGATTCATGGACAAACAAAATCTCCAAGCTTCCTGATAGCGTCGTAATTTTTCCGGCTCACGGAGCAGGATCTTTGTGTGGGGCGCACCTCAGTGACGAACCCAAGTCCACCATCGGCCAGGAGAGGGTATCAAACCCGTATCTCCAATTTACCAAGAAATTTGAATTTATAGCCGCCGTCCTTCAAGGTTTGCCGGAAGCCCCGCAATATTTCAAACACAACGCCAAGATGAATCGTGAGGGGCCACCTTTGGTAAAAGTGGACAGCGGCTTGCCTTCCGAGCTAAAACCTACGATTGAATTGTCCCAGCCGGACAAATATTTCCTTGTGGACGTCAGAGACGCTCAGTCATACGCCAAGGCCCATATTCCAAATTCGGTCAACATTGCCGCAAGAGGTCGTCTTGAATCATGGGTGGGAACAATAGTGCCCATGGGGCTCAAAACTCGCGCTTGTTGGCGACGAAGCCGAATTAAAGGAAAGCCTTCACAGACTTCACCGTGTAGGATATTCGGCCGATGTAATCAAATTCGACTCGTGGGAAAAAGCCGGGCTACCTGTAACTGTCGGTAAACTGAGGACTCCCAAAGGAACTTTACGGCCTCATGCAAAATGGAGAATCCCCCTTAATAGTAGATGTGCGCTTACCATCCGAATGGATGGCGATGCGTATAGGCGCTGTTCTGAATCTGCCGCTAAATAAACTGGCTAGTCTCTCGAGTCAGCTTGATCCGGACCAACCCGTAATGGTGGTATGCAATTCAGCTTACCGGTCAAGCCTAGCTGTAGGGATACTGGAACGAGAGGGATTTAATAAAGCGCAAAGTCTCGATGGCGGGAGCGAAGCCTGGATCAATGCCGGATTGCCAGTTATAGAGGCTACGAAATCTGGAGGGTCCAGCCAGGCAAACGTCACCCCCAAGAAGCAGGTTTCCCTGCCTGAGCGTATGTCATCAGAGGAGCTCAAGCGTCTGATAAAGGATCTTCCCGGGACATTTACACTTGTAGATATCAGACCGGAAGAACAATTCAGAGAAAAGACCCTGCCAGGGGCTATTCATGGAGATCCAGCGGATGTGTCCACAGATCCGGCTTACCTGGTTGGTGTAGGCCCTTTGATTTTGATAGACCGTGACGGAACTATCGCGATGGCCATAGGCGGGATCCTGGCTCAAAAGACGTCCAGACCTATAAAAGTCCTTTACGGCGGTATTGAATCGACTCAAAGCCATGGCAGGGTAACTGAGGTCCCAGAATCAGCCTCCGCTGTCAAGGAACAACCGAAGTCGAAGCCATTGGACACATCGACACCAAGGAAACAGGCCCCCAAGAAACCTGTAGCGGGCTGTTAACAAATATTTCCATAAAAAAATCAGGGCGTGAGTTTCTTGTTTCACGCCACTGATACCCAAACCCCAAGCTATTTACTCCTGAAACAAGTGGGTAGGTAAGTAATGCGGGTCGTTATAGATGGTAGATGCATACCAAATCAGATTGATGGCACTGGTCGCGCGGCCATCAATATCATTAGATCCATCTCAGATAGAAAACACAAGCTATCCTTAACCGTATTGGTCCGAACCGACCTCTCAGAGACTATTAGAAATAAGCTCAGGGGACATGCCGAAATGGTTGACATTCCATACCGGCACATTCACCCTTACACCGTCTTTGGGCTTGGTCCAATAGTGGACAAGTTTGAAGCGGACCTTTTTTTCAGCCCTTTCATGCTTCAGCCCATAAGGATGAAAACACCGGGGGTCATAACTCTGCATGACACCATGTGGTTTGACAGAGTTTGGACTCAGGCCCAGGGCAGACCGATCAGAATGCTCGTTGGCAAGATTTATTTCAGGACTTTGGTGGAACTTTCAGCGAGACGGGCCTGCAAGATAATCGTTCCTTCACGTTCGACTTTAGATGACTTGGCACGATTTTGGCCTCACAGGGAATGCGACTGCCGTGTGATCTACCATGGCATCGATAAGTCTTTCACAAGTTTTGCCGAAGAGCGTCAAGTTAATGAACTGATACAAAAATTCGGTCTCACAAAACACGGTTTCTTCCTGCATGTAACGAACGGTAAGCCCTACAAAAACACACCAAGAGTGATAGAAGCGTTCATAAAGATCGCTGGGACGTCAAACCAAAATCTGGTCATAGTCGGGAGGAAGAGCGCTTTTACTGACTCGATCAGGCGCCATTCGGCAGTGCCCGGACTAGGGGAAAGAATTAATTTTCTAGGATCCGTGGATGATGAGGCCGTAGTAGCCCTGTTCAGGTCAGCCACTGCCTTAATTTTCCCTTCCTTGTTTGAGGGTTTTGGGCTGCCCATTGTTGAGGCAATGGCCTGCGGATGCCCGGTTGTAACCTCAACCAGAGGTTCTCTGGCCGAGATCTCGGGAAACGCATCGGTTATCGTGGACCCTGAAAATGTTGACGAGATCTCAAAGGCCATGACTACAATGGTAAAAGACCAATTTGCAAGATCTTCTTTTATCGAGAAGGGGCTCGAAAGGTCTAGACATTTTTCGTGGGAAAAATCAGCGGAGGAAATCGTGTCAATATTCAGGGGCGTCGTTCATGAAAGTTAGAAGTTGGCTTCTATAACGCTCTTGACATGAAGACTTCTGGGCATGATACTCTTTCACAAAGCCTTTTCAAGATTTGACGTAACTAAAAGGATGGTTAAGAACTGGCATGTCAGAATACGACATTCTACTGGCGGAATCAGGGACTAAGGCAAATTTACTTGGTAATTACGCTTTCGTAAGAGGCATGATCGAAAGTGGAGTTCAAGTTGCGACATGTTACCCGGGTAGCCCTACCGCTGAGATGGCTAACGCCTTGTTGGAAATCGCTTCGAAAGCCGGTATTTACTTCGAAATCTCAACCAATGAAAAGGTAGCGCTGGAAATCGCTGCCACATCAGCGATTATTGGCAGGCCCTCAGTATGTTGGATGAAGTCGGTGGGATTGAATGTTGCCGCCGACACAGCGGTCCAGCTCTCATATATGACAATGCCCGGTGGACTCGTAGTAATTCTGGGAGATGATCCTGGACATCTCAGTTCACAGAATGAGCAGGATAACCGCTATTACGGACGCCTTGCCTACGTCCCTTTCATTGAGCCTTCTGACCCTCAAGAGGCCAAGGACTTTTTTGTTACTGCGATGAGAGTGTCCCAGAAATACCAGGCCCCTGTTTTTGTCAGGGCCACAACTCGTAACTGTCACCAGACTGGACCCGTAACTTTTGGAGAGAGGGGCGTTTCCAGCATAGAACTCAAGTGGGATAACGAGACAATGCGCCGAGACGGTGGCTATATTCCATTGCCCGGGACCTTCTCTCCCATGAAACGCAAGGCGCTTGAAAAGCTTGCCCAAATTGGAACTGAGTTTAACTCGCTCGGTTTCAACAAGACCGTCCGTTTGGGAACAGGCGAACCAAGAATTAGAATAATCACTTATGGCCATACGTTTCAATCAACCGTGAGCGCCCTGGACTACCTTGGAGTAAGCGCCGAAATACTTAAGCTAGGGATAACCCATCCGTTCCCAAAAGACGACGTGAGAAAGTTTTCTGGGCGTTTCCAAAGAAGTTCACGTCCTGGAAGAATTAGATCCTATTCTGGAGAATGAAACCAAGGTTCTCTGCTATGAACTCGGACTCCATACAAAAATAGTGGGTAAGTCCGGATTACCTGACGAACTTGAACTCATGATCGGTGAATATGATCCCACAAGGGTGACGTCCATACTTTCCGAACGACTCGAAATCAGTACAAATCCCGATTTTTGCGAAAGCTCCATACAGGTCCCCGTGAGGTCGCCTCAATTGTGTCCCGGTTGTGGTCACCGAACGGCATTTTACGCTACAAAAAAGGCAATGGGGAAAAACAAGGAAGCGTTTTCCATGGCCGACATAGGGTGTTATTCCCTGGGCTTCCTGCCCCCTTATAATCTCGGAAATCTTCTTTATTGCATGGGGTCCGGGGCCCCTGCGGCAAGCGCAGTTTCCAGGGCATTTCCCTCGGAACCCGTGATCAGTTTTGTAGGAGACTCGACATTCTTCCACGCGGCGATGCCAGGGATAGTCAATGCGGTGTACAACAAACATCGCCAGGTAATCATGGTCATGGATAATGGCATAACAGCTATGACAGGTCATCAACCAAACCCCAACAGTGGTTTCGGGGCCAGTGGAGCAACTCCAAAGATATCGATTGATGAAATTCTTAAAGCCTTCGGCGTTAAATTTGTGGAACGAGTACCTTCTTACGATTGTGCGAAAGTCGAAGAGGCGCTGAAAAAGGCCTTCGATTATGCGCAATCCCCCGATGGAGGGGTAGCTGTAGTCATACAGGAAGAACCTTGCGCACTGCGAAGGTCAAGAATTGAACGAAAAAAGGGAATCTTGGCCAATCCGTTACGCATAGATTTAGAAGTGTGTAAGAATGTCAAGAATTGTCTCAAAGGATTCTCCTGTCCGGCAATAGAAAACACTGACGAACAGAAAGTCTATATCAATACCGACTTGTGTATCGGCTGCGCAAGTTGCGTGCAAACATGCCCGCTAAAAGATAAGCCGATGAAAAGAATAGAAGATTTCAAAAGGGTTTGAGCAATGAGGGAATCTGCGTTTGGAATATATGTCTGTGGGGTCGGTGGTTTTGGGATTGGTTCAGTGACGCGCATCCTGTCACATGCCGCTCAACTTAACGGGCTGGAAGCTGTTGGATCTGAAACTCATGGACTCGCTCAGCGTGGTGGCGTGGTAGTCTCAACCCTCAGGATAGGAAAGAACATCTGTGGAAGCCCTCTCATTATTCGTGGTTCTTCAGATGTCGTGATTGCTCTTGAGCCTCTAGAAGCCCTTAGGGCCATGCCATATCTTAAACGTAACGGTACTATCGTATTTAACACCCAGAGATTTCAACCCCTATCGGTGAGACTTGGAATAGAGCAATATCCTGCAATTGACGCAATCATAAACGAACTGGTCCAAGTGACTGAGAAAGTCATTGCTGTGGACGCCAGCCAAAAAGCTAAGGAACTTGGGTTGTCCGAAAGCGCAAATGTAGTTTTGCTAGGCAGACTGACAAGGGAAGGAGTTCTTCCTTTCGACATGGAAATCATGAAAAGGGCTGTCAAGGAAACTACCCCGCCAAAATATTTGGATATTAACCTGAAAGCTCTAGCGGTCGGATGAACTTAGCGTCTGGAGTGGAAAGCCTTACGAGTCGCAGAAGTCCAGGCCATGGCCAACATGAAACTGACGTCATACGCTCATAATCTCATATCTTAATATTTCGCTTACGGATAAGTTACATTGCGGCGGAATAGGACTTGGTTCCGTGTTTAGAAACAATCGATATTAAGCAATCTGGCAGCGTTTCGATATAGGATGGCCTCTATTGTTTCCGCTTTGTAAGGAAGTCGGCTCACCTGATCAATCTGATCCTTTATTGAAATGATGTTAGGCCAGTCACTACCAAAAACGAACCTATCATAAAGTCTTTCAAGTTTTGGGAAATTTCTCGGCAGTTGTAAAGGCGGAATCCCGGAAATGTCAATGAACATATTTGAGTGACGCCTTAGCAACCATTCAGCTTCGGCATACCAGAACGGTCTTCCTCCGTGAGACATGACTATTTTGAGGTTAGGAAAGTCATTGGCGACATCATCCAATAGAAGAGGATTGGCATAGCGAATTCTGGTTTGTGGAAACAATGATGTTCCAGTGTGGAACATTGCCACGGCTTTCAACCTTGAAGCCGTTTCGTACGCTCCGTAAAGGCGGCGATCGTAGGGGTAGTAAAACCCGTAAGAAGGCAATAGCTTGAGCCCTTTGCAACCAAGTGTGGCTAGAGCGTGTTCCGCCTGTGCGCCTGTATCCACATCAGAATTTATGTTTACGGACCCGAAAGGTATGAGTTTCCCGCTATCGCCTGCGAACTTGACTGTAAACTCAACTGGAACTATCCCTGTGACTTCAGGAGAATATTCAGAAAGCAACACAGCCTTACTGACCTCCTGTGAATCGAGAAATGCTGAGAAACTTTCAGGAGTCAGGGCATCCATGGCTTCAAGAGCCGTCATTCCATATTGCGCAATGAAATAGTCAAGAAAAGCCGCATTAAGATGTTCACGTTTACCAACATGGATGTGAAAATCAATTGCATACACTGAAAACGTCCATTTCTTTGAACAGCTATCTGAAGAGACTTAATTGCCTCAAATATATTTCATTTCCATCCGGTTCCTGCAAATACCTTACGAATCTGGCCGGGGTTTCAATGCCTGCGTAATACTCGAAACCGGGCCATTGGTCGTAAGGATCGGTATTCGTTTCATTTACCTTGAGCCAGTCCTTCCAATTCTTGCCATCCTCGGAAATTTCGACCTTCCAGGACTTTGGAACCGCCTGTGCGCTTCCCCATACTATTCTTAAGCGGGAAACGGGGAGCGCCTTGCCAAGATCCACCACAACCCCGTCGGGAACGGGATCAATTTTCATACCCCTGTCACTAGGATAGCCTTTCAGAATGTTCATACCGTCGTCTCTAGGTTTCCCTGATACCGTTACCTTCGATTCTTTGGCGTAATCAGCGAAGTATGAATCAAGAGGATCAACCAGTTTGTCGGAAGGATTCAGAGACAAGCCGAAGATACGTTGCTTCACTTCGTTTACCAATGCCTTGGCGATTACATAGTTGGCTCCGTTGGTAAGATGACACCAATCAGTGAACACCCACTCATGTGTCTTGTCAAAAATCGTAGACAGATCGACAACTTCAAAGTTTATCTCTTTTCCTCTTGTCTTAACCTGATTCACCAGTTCATTGTAGGTCATTCGAGCGTCATAGAATCCTATTTTCTCCATGCCTGTTATTTTTTCTATTTCCTGTTCTATAGGCGTGCGTTCTTTCTTGCAATTCCTGAACATCGGCTGGAGAGCGAACACATGAGGGACCTTATCAGAGACCAGGGTAGAATGGTAAATAGCCATTACATCCGAGACCTGTCGGACATTACTTCTCAAATATTCCATCATTTCCGATGTGGGATCCTGAGGGTGCGCTGCGAATCCCCTGTTCTCCATGAGAATACCCGGTCCTTCGCCCTTGTTCATCGCGAGCCAGGTAAAAAAGTATGTGTTCCGTTTTAGCCAAAGGGTGACGTAATTCAACAAACCCTTGGGCCCCATGTCCATGACCTCAGTGATAACTTCGAAATAGGGCCCCTCTGAGAAGTAATTCCAGTCCTTCAGAGGACGGGCGACTGTGTGAACTTCATTTGCGCCGTCAAGAGAAATTATCAGATCAGGATTGTATAGACGAAGCTTTGCGAGATACCGCATGAGATTGTTCTGGTAAACGAAGCCCGCTACGCCGGCGTTAATGACGCGAACCTTTTTCCCGTCGAGTTTCTGCCTAATTTCAGGGTCAGAATTCATTAGTTCCTGAATAATATGAGGGATGGTCCACCTGAATGTAACTTCGTAGTAATCGCAGATAGCGTCGGAAGGAGGTACCGGCCCTCTACCGTAAACGACTGAAGCTCCGGTCACTATGACTCTATATTCGTCTTTTGGTTTGTCTATGGGAATATCTTCGAAGTCTTTAAAACTTTGTTCGTTAATGTATTCAAAGGCATTTCCCAACTTGGTGTTTCGCACCGCGGCAAAGCCCGGGGTTGGTTCATATCCGTATTGGGGAGCGACCGTCTGGGAGCTTCTCCTGGCAAGGTCCATGTCCCTGCCTGTGTAAGCCTGGCCCATGGGCGAGTTCTTGATTTTAAGGTAAGCGTAGTATTCTATCCCGCCAACCACTCCAACGATAATCGCCAGGACAAACACTATGTACAACGTTACAAAAATAGATTTTCTTATCAAGCCCTTGGGTTTATTTTCTTCTATTGAACTCAATTCGCATTCTCTTATTAAAAGATAATTATTTTTAAAGGCGCTCTCGATAAATTTAGGAACGTACCGACAGAGACGCCTTATAAATCTATCCCAAAAAACCGGGGATTTTTACAAAGACCCACTGTAATTATAACAACTCGATTCAACGACAAAATGCTGTCGGCGCCCTTCTTAAAAAAGAGTATAAATGAATGGAGCCGCCGCTGGCGACAGTGAAGCAAGAACAATGAAACCTGAGAGAATCACAAGCACGATGAGTATAGGCGCCAACCAGAATTTCTTTCTAACTTTCATAAAATCCCAAAATTCTTTTATTAATGACATTGCTGTTTCCTCCTTAAATCTCTTCCACTGGCCAAATTGAACTTGGGTAGTTCTTCTCAGCGGTCACTATAGTTGTCAATTTACTTCATCCACCCCAACACTAAAATTGTCTCTCGTATCTCTCGACACTGGTTTCGGAAGGCTGTTCCCTTTTCTGCCAGTAGGTAGCCTTATTCGGGTCCAACTTCCTCTCCATTGGGTCTTTTGCGAATAAACGCATCAACAAACCGGTCGGCGTAATTACGAAAAGGAATATCAAGGTCAGAATGACCCTCGAAACAAAATATCCCAGAATAATAGAAAAGGTTATCCATGCCCTGTAAATCAGCCTGAACAGAGAGGGCGCCAACCTGGTCACAAAAAGAGCCGTTCCAAACCCTATCCACACATATCCATTGGATGACCCTTTCCAGTAAAGCAGGTAAAGACCGATAACGCATGGAAGCATCAGGAATATCAACGCAAGCGTATTTAGGTCCCGATTGGTAGGCTCGCTGTATGCGGCTTTAATTTCATCTCGGATCTCTTTTATAATGTTCATTTCTATTTACTAACTCCAAATTAGGCTCTTCAGTCTAATCAAGTTCATATTCAGAGCGCCAGTCAGCGTCATCCTTCAGTGGAGGCTGATCTTTCTTGTCGAGGATATATGACCCCAGAACCAGATAGTCCATCTCAGTACGCATAAAACAAAGATACGCGTGTTCCGGACTCATCACTATCGGCTCTCCACGAACATTGAATGACGTGTTGACAATTACCGGACAACCGGTTTTTTCATAAAATTTTGATATTACTTCATGATACATCGGATTAGTTTCTTTATGAACAGTCTGAATTCTCGCCGAATAGTCTACGTGAGTTACGGCGGGTATCTCGGATCGGGAAACGTTGAGCTTGTCTATACCCCAAAGCTTTTCCTCTTCCCCTGACATTTTGCGTCTAATTCTCTTGTCCACATCTGCAACCAGCAACATGTATGGTGACGCACAGTCAAGTTCAAAAAATTCGCTGGCCTGCTCCATAAGTACTGACGGAGCAAAAGGTCTGAAGCTTTCCCTGTACTTAATCTTCAGATTCATCTGGCTTTGCATTTGGGGATTCCTGGGGTCTCCGATAATTGAGCGGCCTCCCAGGGCTCTTGGTCCAAATTCCATACGGCCATTAAACCAGCCTATGACTTTACCTTCAGCGATCAAGTCCGCTACCGTCGAACCGGTTGATCCATTCCCAAGGTAGCGGTAAGGATAGCCCTTTTGTTCCAAAAAGGAGTTTATTTCTTTATCTGAGAATTCCGGTCCAAGATATGACCCGAACTGAAGATCATGTGTGTCATCAGCCGGCCGCTCATTGCCCAGCAACTGATACCAAGTGAATAACGCCGCCCCAAGAGCGCCTCCGGCGTCACCGGACGCCGGCTGAATCCAGATGTTTTCAAATGGTCCTTCCCTCAATATGCGTCCATTGCCGACACAGTTCAGAGCGACCCCACCGGCCAGACACAAATTCTTTTCGCCGGTAACTTTGTGGATATGTCTAGATGTCCTCAACATCACTTCTTCGGTGACAACCTGAACAGACTTGGCTATGTCCATTTCCCTCTGGGTGAGTTTACTCTCCGGTTTACGGGCAGGGCCTCCGAATATTTTCTCAAAGGCCGAGCCTGTCATGGTTAGTCCATACGGATAAGTGAAATAATCCATGTTGAGCCTAAAAGAGCCATCTTCTTTTAGATCAATGAGGTTCCGTAGGATCGTTTCGACATACTTGGGCTCGCCATAAGGCGCCAACCCCATAACCTTGTACTCGCCCGAATTTACTTTGAAGCCGGTAAAATATGTAAAAGCCGAATAGAGAAGTCCTAAAGAGTGGGGGAACTTTATTTCAGAATCGATCCTGACCTTGTTTCCCTCTCCAACACCAAAACTCGTAGTCGTCCACTCTCCAACACCGTCCATTGTAAGAAACGCGGCCCTAGTAAACGGTGAAGGGAAGAATGCGCTGGCGGCGTGGGACTCGTGATGCTCAGGAAACAGGATCTTGCCCTCGTAACCCATGCTTTTCTTTATGAGCGTCGGCAGATGAAGTTTCTGCTTGAGCCATAGAGGCATAGCCATCAAGAAAGACGCCCAGCCACGAGGAGCGTAAGAGAGGTATGTCTCCAGAATTCGCTCAAATTTGATCAAGGGTTTATCGTAAAACACCACGTAATTCAGATCTGTTGCGGTGATTTTCGCGAAATTCAGGCAGAAATTTATCGCGTCATGCGGAAAACGATGATCATGCTTGATTCTCGAGAACCTTTCCTGCTGGGCCGCTGCGACTATGACGCCATCCTTAACCAAACAGGCTGCGCTGTCATGGTAAAAAGCCGATATACCAAGGATATTCATTTAAACCTACCTGTACAAATTCCAAGTCCTTAATTTTATAACAGGTTCACGCCCTTTAGATTGCCTGTATCTTACAAACCTGGCATCAACAGGCTCGGACGCGTAATATTCAAAGCCGGGCCAACGAGAGTAATTGTCGGTGTCCGTATTGTTCCCCTCGTAAAACATACTCCAGTGAATGTTGTCTGTCGAAACCTCTATTGTCCATCTTTCCGGGATGGATTCTTCATCTCCCCAAACTAGTCTCAATCGACTCATTGGATGGGTCTGCTTTAGGTCCAACAATACCTCGGGAATCTCTTCGCCTTCGATCTTGGATGACTCATAGAGCGCTTCTCCGGGGTAACCCTTTTTAAAATTCTCAGGACCATTCATAGGGTCTTTAGCTGGAGGGGCGCTTATAATCTGGCTGCCAGCCACCAAATCCCAAAAAAAACTGTCCTTATTGGCCATTGAATCCCCTGGCCCCAACTGCTTGCCCAAAAAATGCTCTTTTACAAGGTTTGAGAGTTCCTTGGCCAGCAAGTAGTTTGCCCCGGCGGTTAGATGGCACCAATCGGTAAAAACCCATTCAGAGACATCGTCAAAGTACTCGGAAAAATCTACAAGAAAATACCCCTTATTACGTGCGCTTTCAACAATTTTATCAATTAAAACTTTATATACTTTGTCTGATGGTAGTTCATAATACTTGCGATAGCCCTCAATCTTGTCTATGGTTTTCTCCCTGGCGCTTAATGGCTTCTTGCTAAGATAGAACCAGGGCTGCAATGCCAAAATGTGCGGAACCCCGTCATTTTGCAACAATGCGCTGTAATCTTCGACGGTCCTGACAACTGTAGCGATATTTCTATCAAGAAGACGGGAAGTCTCATCAACAGTAAATTCGCTCCGTTCCTTTTGCGCTTCTTGAGCAGAGACCGCCACCCCCTTATGAGATCGGGGCATAACATTCATTTCCTGAAACAAATCCTTGCCCGCCCAGAGGTAGGTCATAAGGTACGTGTTGTTTTTCAGCCAGAGAGTTAGGTATGAAGAAAGCCCCGACGGACTGTAAGAAAACACATCCCGCAAGATGTTATTGTACTGACCTTCATGATAATAATCCCAGTTTGTGTCGAGTTTGCTTACGAGGGGCAACTCATTGGCGCCATCAAGCGAAATAACCAAATCGGGCTGATATCGTCTCAACTTTGTAGGATATCGAATTAACAGGTGCTGAAAAGCATGCCCCCACACGGCGGCATTATACACTCGTATTTTCTTGCCTTCGATGAGGGCGCTTGAATTCAGGATCTTCTCCATATAATGGGCGATGGTCTCAATGAACTGGATACTATAAAAATTCATCGCCTGTGAAGCTTCGCCTATTGGACCAAGGCCAAATGCAGTGGAACCGCCGGTAATGAAGATTCTAAACTCATCCGCGGGTTTTTCTAACTCAATGTGTCGAGGATCCCTGAAACCGGCGTTATTCGCATGTTCGTAACTGTTGCCCTTCAGAACATTGTATTCGAGGCATGCGCCAGGCGAGAAATCGTAGTCATAATGAGTTACAGGCTCTATAGCGTCCTTTCGCACAAAGTCGAAATCATGTGAATAAACCTCTCCCAGATAGGACTTGCTCAAAGCAAACTTTGAAAGCCATTCTATACCACCCAATACGCCAAGTACGGCGGTGACGAGAAAAATCACATATAATAAGACTATTATGGTTTTCTTGATGAATTTTACGATGAAGTCTCTCCTTGCCGCCAGACAACTGCTTTGAGCTAATTCTTTAAACAGCGAGTCAAATTTTCTATTTAATCCAATTCCACGGTTGTAATCAGAATCTGGTTTTTATTTATATCAAAGCATGACGTATGGCAATAGGTCAGCGGGGCCTACAGAAATTCAACGGTGAACAAAGACGGCTCCCTTGATAGGGCTTTGCGCAAAAAGACGCAAGATCAAGTCACCTATTTGGCGTACGCCTCACGAATAGAATTGACTACATGTGGCCCGAATGAATAAGATGTCAAATAATCTGTTCTCGTCGACTTTAAATCAGCTCTGGCATCTATTGTTTTTGTCCATCAAGAACGTCAAAAACTTTTGGATTGCTCTGTTCTCGGGCCCGATTGAATGTTTCAATTTTAATCTCCACATGAGGTCAAGAAATGAAATCATCTTTATCCTCTATCACTTTCTGCATTCTAAGCCTTTGCGTGATCGGATGTTTCTTTCCAGGAACAACGCAAGGAGGGTTTGAACAATTTCAAGGTCCAATTCTGAAAAACAATGATGGGAATTTTCTACCTGAGTATAAGGCTGGACCATTATCAGGATTCATTGACAAACCATCTATTTACATTGGGTACATGGGTTCTGAAAGAGGATTGCGAGCTGGTTACACAGGTCTCGTACTTCCAGGGACATGTGTGTCTTCATATTTTGACTATAACTTGAGAGGAATTTCTTTGGCGGTTTCTATCCCTCTGGAACTGCCGGGTAAAATCTCCGCTCAATTGGAGGGGTTATATCTTTTCACCATGAGCAGCGGCGCCGACCAAGACATCACATGGCTTACAATGCCTCCGGGGACGCGGCGGTGGGCCTGGACTCGCTCCTGTTTTTACAACGTTCAGGGAGAGCTTCTATATCCAATAGACAACACATGCTCACTAATGGCAGGGATTCGCTGGGAATCCCTTGACACAACGTTTGGAAATCCGAATCCAGATTATCCTTTTACCGTCGCCGACATGGAATCAGGGCTTTCTGTCGCAATATATCAACCATTCTTAGGATTGAGGATTAACCAGTCCATTGGAAACAGCAGTCGAGCGCTCCTCCAACTGATTGGTTTCCCCGTCATGTTAGCCTCTCTCCAGCACTTCAATACCTGCAACAATGCGGGAATACCCTTCGCTCACGTAGGTAATCAGAACATAAGTGACGGATATTTTGTGGAAATAAAAGGAGAATTCGGCCTAAATAAATTCCTGGGTTTTGATGCCGCCGCATTCCTGACATGGGATATGTTTCGAGGGACATGCACCATGAATCTTGAGAGAAGAGATGGAGCCATACCTCCTTCAGTGACGGCGAACTCCGTGGATTTCTTATACTACCGATCAAGCTTCACATTGGGAGGTAAATTTGAAGTTCCATTTTCCACGTCGTTTTAATCTTGAGAACTTCTGCGTAGCCAACCGGCCGTAGATCGACTGAGCAAAGATATAGTCGGGCGGGCCTTTCCGCCCGACTGAAGCCATTTCAATCCATGACCTCCATAAGTTTTCCACAGCATGGAGGAATGCGATCGCCCTTTTTGAGTTCGACGTATTTGTTACAGGTCTGGCAATAGCAGCGGCAATCATTGTCAACGTGAATTTCCGGGAAATCTGAAGCTCCCTTGGTTTCGAGTCCTTCAATCGCGAACCTTGCAAACGCGCTTTGTGTCGGAATGTATTCGCCAACGGGCACCATTTTCTTGTTGAATCGCGCGCAGTCAACCATTAAACGCCATAGTTGCTGAAGTTTAGAAGTTTCCTCCGCATTCTCGGGAGTAAACTCCACCAAGTTTTTGTCAATGTTGATCTTCATGTTACACACTCTCCTGAAAAGACTTTGTAATAAGGCTCGCCGTAAATGCGCCAGCCCGTGTGACATCCGGTTTGTGTCGCGGCGTAAGCCTCCCAGATTGTCATTATGCCAGTTTTATGAAACGGGACCATCGTAATAATTTTTAACCTTCAATCTAATATCGTCAACCAGCCATAGCAATGCCGGGAATCCATGAAAAATTGGCAAAAGGAAATGATCCGGATCGAGGCGATTCTTTAAACAGCGCTGAAAAAAGTCATATCCCGAGCTCTGAGCCGAGCTCCTTGTAATATTTCGGGAATTCTGGTTGGAAATTTTGATAGAACGTGACTGGATACCGTGCTCCAAGGGCTTTCCCCGCTTTTTGCAACCCTTCAATTAATATATCCAGGCCTTGGGCAGGCATGGCAAAAGCCAATTCATCGTCTTGCGTCATCGAAAATATCCTGTCTCCATTGCCAGGGATAGCTACGCGCGGTGTTTTTTCCATGAAAGGCCCAATCAAATATTCAGTGCACTCTATTTTGCCACCAAAATTGCCAGAAATCCTAGTCCCTTTCACATAGACCCATGCCTGGATGAGTCGCATTATCTGAGCAGGGTTCCCAAAGATCACTACAGTGTCGGGCTCCATTGAAGATCGAGCCAGTGGGGCCAGATATATCCCCTTGCCGGGGTTCTTATCGAGAATGAACATGGAATCGGTCTCGAGACCGGCGGTATCCATACCGGAAGAAAGGGTCACGTTGCAAAGCAATTTACGCATTACCCCTTTTTGATCCGTCGCTGGTGTAAATCCAAAAGCGATCATTGCCGGCACACAGATAAGATCTTCTCGGCCCAATCCCACAGACCAGCCATAGGTTCTGGCCATTGTCACTCCCTGACAGATCGTGACTCTCTTACCAAGAACTTGTGATGGCCTCCTGGTTTTTTCCGGAAACTCGGCCTTGTCTAGAAATTTGACGGCAATTGGTTGACTTCTCAGCCTTAAATCATCATAAATGAAACCGGCTTGTTCATGCAGCGCGCTTCCCGGCATTTCCATCCTCCTTCAGACAATAAGAACCGCCTAATTTTTATGTGGACTCGAGATTTTAACGAGGTGACTATTTTGAATTGGGAGAATCCGGATCGATAGAATTATTGGCGTCCCCAAGGGGATTCGAACCCCTGTCGCAGGCGTGAAAGGCCTGTGTCCTAGGCCGGGCTAGACGATGGGGACGCAGATTATATTAGCAATAGCGTCTCGGTTGATTCGTTTTGGTAGGCCGTGCTGGGATCGAACCAGCGACTCTCTGCTTAAAAGGCAGATACTCTACCCCTGAGTTAACGGCCCGCCTATTTTGGAGGCTTTGTCCTATCTCTCGTCAGGCGTCTACTGACTAGCTAACAAAGCCCCATCGCGACGCCGTCTTATGAATAAAACACATCGCATTAGTAGTGTCAATAGGATGCCTAAAAAAATACGGCTTGCCATAATGTCAACAACCTTGTCCCTCTACAGGGTAAGATTTATGCCGGCGCCGATTATAAGTTCACCCCGTGCCTCTGGCGTTTATTGAATTTCTTAGTTATACAACTCTTGGTTATAGTTGAACGCTGCTCCAGATCGATTCCGAGTGGTAGTTAATGACCGAATTAAAGTGTAAACGAATAGGTATAGCCATTCTCCTGGTCCTAGGACTATCCTCTGTAGCGATAAGTTTTGTAATTCACATATATGGTCTGGATTTTAGAATAGCCCGTGCGCTTCACGATTCCAGCCTGGGAGAAACAGGCTGGCTCATTGGCAAGGATTCACCCTGGATCCAATTTTACCGCTACGGAGAATATCCAGCGGTAATAATGGCAATCATTGCTTTTGCAATCTTCCTGCTTACAAAAGCGGGAAAATTGCCGGCCACTTGCTCGAAACCGTGTTTAGTGATAGTCCTGACGGTTATCCTAGGTCCGGGATTGGCGGTTAATGGACTTCTCAAGAATTGTTGGGGACGTCCTAGACCTGCAGACACAGTCATTTTTGGTGGGCCCTATCCGGAGAGAAGTTTCATAAACCCAGGAGGACCAGGCGCAGGAAAATCTTTCGTATGCGGTCATTGCGCCAACGCCTTCGCAGTGTCGTCCGGAGTCGCTTTCTTCCCATATTATCCGGCCATCGCCGGATTGTTTCTAGGGGTTGGGTTAGCTTTCGGCGCGTTAGGGAGCTTCGCCAGAATGGCCCAAGGCGCCCACTATCTGTCTGATACTTTGTGGTCAGCGGTCATTGTGTTATCAATCATTGTCTGGCTATATTTCTGTGTTTTTAAGATCCCGGCCGTTGACAGAGAATAAGTGTATTAAATCTACAGTTGATTAAAACTGGTTATTTATATATAATCCTTGATAATTCCAATATGCCTATCAGAGGCTGCCATGATTTATAGATTTGTCAAACTCCACGGGACTGCGTTTGTAGTCATCTCTGTGCTTTTCTCAATATTGTTTCTGGGCCTAGATTTCCCTTACGCCCAGTACCCGGCTACACAGCCTTACCCACAGGGACCAACTATGGGGCGCCAACTCCAGCCAAATCAACAGCCTCAACAACCTTTTGAATACGCCTTCCGTCCCAATCTCTCGAATCCTGAATATGGAGAGTGCCTCAATCTGGAAAAGAACTGGAAAAATCTTTGGCAAACTTATTATCAACTGTACAATCAAACACGCATGATGAATCCTAGTGATCCCCAATACGCCCAGATGGCAAACTATGTGAACCACATGAAGATGCGCCTTGACGCCGCTTGGGCCGATTTCAGCGGAAGATGCGTTTATTTTCCGAATCACCGTTAGAAAGGTGCCAAATCCCACGGCGAGGCCAGCCGATGCGCCTGAAGAAAACGCTTCCCACCGGGAAACGTTTCAAAACGATAGCCACTATTCACTAAATCGCATCCTTAGTTCCATATTCATTTTCTCTTTGGCCGGTGTAATTCTATACGCCTTTGCGACATTCGCGTCTGATTACCAACGTACGCTTCATGCTTTCTCATTGTTTCCCCTGGGGCGTCTCGGGCTTGTCCTGTCTCTAGTTACTGTGGGTTGGCTCATAAGGGGTTGGCGTTTTCATTATTACCTTCTAAAGGTTGAAGAGAATGTCCCGTTTATCTATTCCACCATGTCTTTTCTGGCGGGTTTCGCGCTTACAGGGACGCCAGGCAAAGTTGGCGAAGCCATGAAGGGAGTTTTTCTCAAAAGAGACTACGGAGTTTCTGTAACCAGAGTGGTCGGCATAGTGGTAGTCGAGAGACTGATGGACCTTTTCGCCATTCTCTTGCTGGGATCATTTTCACTCCTGATCTTTGAAGGTTGGCGAAATCTTTTTCTCGGTCTTGCGGGAATTGTCATAATATCCGGCATGTTTCTTTGCATGGAAAATATCTACAGGCCTGTCCTGGAATGGATGTCCAGACTGCCTAGAGTGTCGTGGATAGCGGTAAAGACCCTTGGAATTCTGCTCTCTGCAAAGGACCTCATGAAACCGCGCATCTTTATTGTCGGGATGTTCGTTTCCGTCATCGCGTGGGGCATGGAATCCGTCTCCCTTTATATAGTAATGAGGGGATTCGAGCTTCCAGGAACATTGTCTGAAGCAAATTTCGTCTACTGCTTCTCAACTATACTAGGCGCAGTCTCCATGCTTCCCGGAGGAATAGGAGGGACTGAAGCGGCGATGATGGCGCTGTTTAATTATTTGGGAATACCATATTCTAACGGATTGCCGGCTGTTTTGCTCATTAGGGTTTGCACGTTATGGTACGCCATTGCTGTTGGGGTTTTAGTCAGTGTTTACCTCCTTTCTTTCAGAAAGAAAAAACTGCCTTCAGGATGTACACCATAGTGAACTATTCCAATTTGGACGAAGCTCTTACAGGTGTTGACTGAGCCTCGTTAATTCTGCTATTGTCTTCATATTCCAATGATGGTCACTTATTATCTCTGATTACAATGCAGAACAACGTTTAGGGCGAGATACCCAGGGGGCAGTAATTATTGCCCGGATTCCGAACTAATTCCAAACCATTCCCATATTGTGGGAAGGCAATTCTATTTTCGTAGGAGCGGACCCGATGAGTGACGAATACGATGTTGAACTAACTGAAGAACATATAATGCTGCGCGACATGGTGCGAAAATTTGCAGCCAATGAAATCGCTCCTGTTGTGGAAAATGATGAAAATGAACACCGGTTTCAAAGGGAACTGGTGTCAAAGATGGCCGAACTCGGTCTTTTCGGTTGCCCCGTTCCGGAAGAATATGGTGGAAACGGAATGGGATATCTTGCTCACGCAATAGTTACCGAAGAGATCGGCAGAGCCTCGGGATCACTCAGGGTGGCCTTCAACATGCAGACTATGGGCACTGCGATGTCAATCATGAAGTGGGGAAGCGAAGAACTTAAGAGAAAGTATATTCCCGCATTGATGTCTGCCGAAATCCTAGGATGCTTTGGTATAACGGAACCTGACTCAGGTTCCGACACTGCTTCAATGGCTACAACTGCGGTTCGTGACGGGAATGAATACATCTTGAACGGACAGAAAATGTGGATAACATGGTCGCCCGTCGCGGACATGTCAATAATCTTCGCCATGACCGACAAGAAGGCCAAGCATAAAGGGATGAGCGTGTTTTTGATGGACATGGACACTCCGGGTGTCTCAACGAAAGCCATCAAGGAAAAACTGGGCATATGGGCATGCCCTACCGGTGAAATCAGCATGGAAGACGTCCGCATTCCTGCGTCGAATCTGCTTGGTGAAGAAGGCAAAGGATTTGGATACCTTATGAAAGAACTAATTAGCACGAGGCTCTCCGCTGCCGCTGGAGCAGTAGGGACGTGCCAGGCGGCCCTTGATGAAGCTATAAAATATGCCAACGAGAGGCGCCAATTTGGCAAGTCCATAGGCGAATTCCAGATGGTACAGGAAGTCATCGCCAGAATGGTTGTAGAGACTGAGGCGGCAAGGGCTTTGGTATGGCGATGCGCTATTCAGAAAGATAGAGGCCTGGTCAATAACATGCGAGAAACGGTGGTTGCCAAGTTTTACGCTTGCCGCGCGGCGGATGAGGTCCCCAACCTGGCGCTGGAAGTCCTCAGCGCCTACGGATATTCCAACGAGTATCCAATTGCACGTATATTGAGGGATGGAAAAGTCTACAAAATCCTAGAAGGCGCCTCCAACATCATGAAAATGATAATTGCAACCGACGCTTTGGGATTAAAGAAAGCGAACAGATAATAGAGTGATCCATCGATTGGCTATGGTTCATCACTAAAAAACCCGAATTTGCCAAGGATTGTGGTAAGTCGGATGAAATATCCGGTTTCCCCAATCCTTTTTTGTTTTTGAATGCACAAAAACCTAACAAATGGCTGTCGGAATGAACTCGGAATTATGGAGAACCTCAACTGAGAGATTTCAGCCATTGGTTTCACGGGAAGTCAGGTATTTCTCGCGTCACTTAGTTAGAAACTCATTTGTTTGAAGGCTGGTTGTTATAATTCATGGCTTTTAGTTTTTCGATCACCCATTACGACGCCGGATCAAAGGCCAGAACCGGAGTATTGAAACTTTCCCACGGAGAACTTGAGACTCCCGCTTTCATGCCGGTAGGAACACTTGGATCAATCAAGGCAATATCTCCTGAAAGCGCGTGGGATATTGGCTACAGGCTCATCCTTGCGAACGCTTACCATCTTTACCTAAGACCGGGGCACGAATTGATCGCCAAATGTGGAGGCTTGCACGAATTCATGAACTGGCCAGGAGGAATACTCACGGACAGTGGTGGTTTTCAGGTCTTTAGTCTCGCCAAGCTGAGGAAAATAGACGACCAAGGAGTCGTTTTCCAGTCTCATATAGACGGATCAAGGCGCCTGTTTACGCCGGAATTGAGCTTATCCGTCCAAGAGGCGCTGGGAGCGGACATAATCATGTGTCTCGACGATGTCCGAGGTTACCCTGCAACAGAGTCGGAAGCAAGGGACGCTGTAAATCGAACAACTGAATGGGCCTCTAGAACGATTACGGCCAAAAAAAAAGTTGACCCTGCATTGTTTGCCATAGTACAAGGTTCGATGTTCCCTGACCTCAGGAGGATTAGCGCTGAAGGACTTCACTCCCTGGGGTTTGATGGATATGCGATCGGCGGCCTGAGTGTGGGGGAACCACACGAACTGATGGTCGAAATGATTGACGCGACTACCCCATATCTGCCCACGACCAAACCCCGGTACCTTATGGGAGTCGGCAAGCCGCAAGATATACTGGAGTCGATCATCAGGGGTGTAGATTTGTTTGACTGTGTTCTGCCAACGAGAAATGCTCGAAACGCAAATCTGTTCACATCAACAGGCACGCTGAATATTCGTAACGCGAAATATCGCGAGGATCAAAGCCCCGTTGATTCAGATTGTGGATGCGCTCTTTGCCGCAATTATTCCAGGGCTTATTTGAGACATCTTTTTCAGGAGCGGGAAATTTTCGGGTTCACTCTCGCCACCTTACACAATCTGAACTTTTATTTCCGGCTCATGTCTGATATTAAATGCGCCATCAGAGAAAACCGATTGAATTCTATGGTAAAACAATATTCATCCCAAACGGAGGAAATCAATGATTGATATGGCCTACGCCATGGGGCCGCAACCCGGTCAGGCAGGCGGTGACGGGATCCAGTCTTTAATTCAATTTCTGCCTATTGTGCTTATCTTCGTGGTTTTTTACTTCCTGCTCATCAGACCTCAGCAAAAAAAGGCGAAGGAACACAAGGCGATCCTGGAAAACCTTAAAAAAGGCGATAATGTGATCACCCAGGGAGGTGTTTACGGGAAAATCGCTGCAATTCAGGATCAGATTGTCATTCTTGAGATTGCGGATAAGGTCAAAATTCGTGTTGCCAGGCCATACATTGCCGGCCTCGCCTCAACCCCTCCGCCCCCTTCTGAACCTAACGCCTGAGGAGACATTATAGATGATTGAAAGCCTCAAGACGCGATTCATCATAATTTTTGCCGTTCTTGCTGTCAGTCTTTTTCTGATCTACCCATCGATAGGCCCTGTTCCAGCGATATGGTCCAAGTATTTGCCGGATAGCCCTGTCAGGTTGGGACTCGACCTCCAGGGTGGCCTCTACCTTGTCCTTGAGGTTCAAGTTGAAAAAGCCGTAGAAGCCGCCGTTGATCAAACCATGCTTGAAGTTTCGGGTCTTATGAAGGATGAACGGATCAGGTACATCGACATTCTTAGAAAGAATACCGATTCCTTCGTCATTGACTTCAAGGACGCCGATCAGGCAACACTTTTTGATGAAAAAGTTCTCGAAAAGATTGCAACCTTCAAAAAAATTTCTGGTGGCCCATCTGAAAAGGGATTTGAAACTGAACTTCAACTTGACCCCAAGACAGTGGATTCTATAAAACAAAAGGCGGTTAAGCAGGCTGTAGACACCATCAGAAACCGTGTAGACGCTTTTGGTGTGGCTGAACCTGATGTGGTGATACAGGGCACAGACAGGATTGTGGTTCAATTGCCTGGATTGAAAGAAGATGTCAACAGGGCGATTGACATAATCAGACGGACAGCCCGTTTGGAGTTTCGTCTTGTCGACGAAAAGGGAGACTTGTCCGCAGCCCTTAAAGGTAACGTTCCACAAGGTTCTGAAATCCTTTATCAGCTTGACAAAAACCCTCGAACAGGAGCAGTAGGCAGAACGCCATTTCTCGTAAAAAAGCAGGTTCTTCTAACTGGTGATTTACTCACAGACGCCAGAGTTACACCTGACCAAACGGGCCGCATGATAATCGGAATGGATTTTAATCGGCTTGGGGCACAACAGTTTGAGAGGATAACTGGCGAGCACGTTCGGGAAAGACTGGCGATTGTTCTGGATAATCGGGTTTACTCAGCGCCTGTTATAAAGGATCGAATTTCCGGCGGATCGGCGATTATAGAAGGAATGTTTTCTCCCGATGAAGCCCACGATCTGGCTTTGGTTCTGAGAGCTGGCTCGCTGCCTGCTCCAGTGAAGATTCTGGAAAATCGTTCAGTTGGCCCGTCTTTGGGAGAGGATTCGATAAGGTCAGGTAGAAACGCCATTATCTTAGGCATGCTCCTGATTGCAATAGGCATGGCCGTATATTACAGGCTGTCCGGGTTAGTAGCCAATATTGCGTTGCTTTTCAATCTCCTGCTGATTTTTGCTGTGATGGTTTCACCTGGCCTGCGGGCCACACTGACTCTGCCCGGACTTGCTGGAGTCGCTCTAACCATTGGTATGGCAATCGACGCAAATATCCTGATTTTCGAACGAATCAGGGAAGAATTGCGTGCGGGAAGAACCCCCAGGAGCGCTCTTGAAAATGGCTACGCCAAGGCGTTCTCAACAATACTTGACTCCAACCTGACAACAATACTGTCGGCGCTCCCGTTGATCCAATTTGGCACAGGGCCGATCAAGGGATTTGCAGTGACTCTTTGTATAGGATTGTTAGCCTCTATGTTCACTGCGCTATTTGTGACAAGAGCCATCTTTGATTATGCTTTCCTGGTCAGGCGCATCAAGACTTTTAGCGTTTGAAATGAAAGTTATTGAACTTGCGATCTTCTAGTTGAAGTAAGGATTCAGCAGTGGAACTCATACCGCCAAATACCAAAATAGATTTCATGGGTAAAAGGATTTACGCTTACGCGTTTACGACTGTGATGATCGTCCTGTCTCTTCTGTCCTATCCCGTAAAAGGGTGGATCAACCTCGGGATTGATTTTACCGGTGGCGTCATGATCCAGGTAAAATTCAAGAAACCGGTAGATACGGAACACATCAGAAAAGCCCTTCAACCGATCAGCGAGAACGCTACAGTTCAGCGTTTCTCCGCGGGAGGAGAGGGAGAAGATTACATCATAAGACTGGAAGCTCCGGACGAAGGCCAGGAAAAATTCTCTAACGAGCTACAAAGTCTTTTGGATAGTTCTTTTGGCAAAGGTAATGTTGAAATAAGGGGTTTTGAACTTGTTGGCCCCAAGGTAGGCCATGATCTGCAGCAGGCCGCAATCTGGGCGACGATTGTGGCTCTATCCATGTTACTGGTTTACATGGCTTTTCGCTTCACTCTTAGTATGGGGCTTGGAGCTGTTTTTTGCCTGGTTCATGATTTGATAATAATTTACGGATTCTTTGTGTGGACAGGTAAAGAGTTTAACTTGACTATCCTGGCCGCCATGCTGACCTGCATAGGGTATGATATTAATGATACCATAGTAGTTTGCGACCGGATTCGGGAGAACCTTAAAACAATGCGCAAACAACCTCTTGTTGAGGTTCTCAATACATCCATAAATCAGACCCTATCCCGGACGCTTCTTACCTCTGGTTTCACGTTGCTCGTGGTTATATCGCTGCTAATTTTTGGGACGAATGTGTTGAAAGACTTTGCATGGGCCCTTCTTATAGGAATCCTTTTCGGAACCTATTCCTCGATTTTCGTAGCGTCGCCCTTGATCCTTGCGATTGACAAATACATACCCGTCAAACGAGGGTAGTTCAATTTCGGAAGGCCTCTAACCGGCAACATAATATCGTGTTCTGAATTTCATTGAGACACGGTATCGTCACCGGACAAGCGGCCTTCCACCGAGCAACAAACCATTAGGGCTTTGCATCACATAAAGTCGCTGACACAATGTTATTGTAATATTTGTGGTCTCGTCAAATCCTTTCGTCAGAAGGGCTTGTTAAAATTCCACAATGACTGATATCCTGGGGCACAAAAAAGTATTTGATGTTCTTGAGAAGTCATCGACTGACAGGCAAATCGCTCAATCTTATCTTTTTTCCGGCAAGGAAGGTATAGGCAAACTCCATGTAGCAATTGAGTTTGCCTGCATGCTCAACTGCCCCCGCTATTCTCCAACAGATCATTTAGAATGCGGAATATGTGACAGAATCAGGAAAGGGAACCATCCCGACGTTCGAATTGAAACCCCCATCAAGGGATCTGTAAAAATCGATAGGGTACGTTATCTCCAGAGCTTTTTGAAATATTCTCCTGTCGAGGCGCCTTTCCGCGTAATAATAATTGACGATGCGCACTTGATTAATCGAGCCGCCCAGAACGCCCTGCTCAAAACACTCGAAGAGCCCCCCGCATACAGCCTGATGATACTTGTAACATCAAGGTCGTCCCATTTGCTTCCTACAGTCCGATCCAGGTTAAGAAAGGTCATGTTCTCTCCACTGACTAGGTCCGTTATAACGAAGGAACTCGTAAGGATCAAAAACATCAGTGTGGAGGAAGCCCAAACCATTGCCGGTCTTTCGTCCGGAAGTCTGGGTCGTGCCCTGGAACTTCATTCGGCGGGAGTTACTAACCTGAGAAAATCAGTAATGGATTTTTTTTATGCAGGACCCGAGTTCGGCCTTGCGCCCCTTTTGGAACTCTCCGCACAGGTAAGCGTGGACCAGCGCAAATTGTTTGATGCGATTGAATTTGGTATGACATGGATAAGAGACTTGATGACGATTAAATTGGGCGGTCTACATTCCAGCGTCATCAACACGGACCTCATTGACATTTTAAGGTCGTCGGCCCAACATTACTCCATTGAGAAACTGCTTACAATCCGAGATTTGATGTCCAACGGATTGGCGTTGGTCGACTCCGAGACAAACATCAACAGAAATCTTCTTTCTGACGTCATGTTTCTTCGGATACGTCAGACAATGAGCGGGAAATTTGTGTAGTTATCTCAATGCGCAAATAGCGAGGGCTTAAAAAATGGCAGACGGTAAAAATAGTGAAGAGACTTCATACATGCCTCGTTCATACGGCAGAGGACCGGGAAGGAAACCCAGGAAACGTCATCGATCTTTGGATAATTCAAAACGTCCTCCTCTAACCGGGACCAAGCAGGACAATCAGGCTACCTCGGAAACGGCTGAGACAGGTCAGCTTTATGATCACCTTTTGGAGTCAAAGGATGCCGCGACTCAGATAGGCTCCGCTGATATTGATGAAACGGTTGCGACGGAATTGGCGGAATCATTGGAAGAACTTGATTCTCTCGAACCCTCACTCGATCATTGCCATGTTATTGAAGATGCGACCGATAATGATCTCGGATCGTGTGTCGGCGAGATTGTGGAGGATCCAGCAGGGGCCGTTCGGGTCAGGCTCGCGGGTATACGATTTGGCTATGCTTGCAAAGTCTATCATTTTGACTCAGGGGACATGGAAATCGCCTATGGTGAATGGGTTGTAGTAAAAACGGAAAAGGGATTGGGATTGGGTCAGGTAGCGATTCCCCCGTTTGAAAGAGTAATCGATTCGGTTCAGTCTGAATCTCTTAGAAGGATCATACGCAAAGGAACCAAGGTTGACATTGATCAGAGGGAACGATGCTGCCAGAGAGAGTCGGAAGCTTACACCTACTGCATTGACAGGATTGATGAACTCCAACTTCCCATGAAACTTGTTTCTGTGGAGTGCTTTTTTGACTGTTCCAAATATGTCTTTTATTTTACTTCTGAAGGAAGGGTCGACTTCAGGGAACTGGTCAAATCCCTGGTAGCAAGATTCCCTGTTCGCATAGAGATGAGACAGATAGGTGTTCGCCATGAAGCTAAAATGACGGGAGGGATTGCGTGTTGTGGACAGGAACTTTGTTGCTCACGATTTCTTACCGACTTCAGGCCGGTTTCAGTCAAGATGGCTAAAAACCAGAATCTCTCTCTGAATCCCACGAAGATATCAGGCGTCTGCGGACGTCTGATGTGCTGTCTGAGTTATGAGCATGATGTTTACGAGGAATTTATTAAAAGCCTGCCCAAGGTTGGAAAACTTGTGTCAACCACTAAAGGGGATGGCTTTGTAGTTAAACACAATCCGCTGGAGGAAACTGTTCTACTCAAACTGTCTGACGACAGTATTATTGAAGTCAGGAGCATTGACATACTGGGAGAGCTTGATGTTGAGGGTATCAGGAAGAATGCGTCTTCGAACCAACCACAGGCAAAACCCCAGAAAAAGAGCAGTGGCAAAAAATCACAAAGCGCAGCGGCGATAGAAGAGAAATAGTTTTCCGCAGTTAATGGAAATCCAAGGATAGTTTGTATGAAACGGATAATTCTCGGAACCGCAGGACATATAGATCATGGCAAGACCCAGCTTGTTCAGGCCCTTACCGGCATAGACACCGATAGGCTCAAGGAAGAAAAAGAGAGAGGAATAAGTATCGAACTTGGTTTTGCCTATCTTGATCTGGGCTCTGATGTTCGAGTCGGTATAGTGGACGTTCCTGGACACGAAAGATTTGTCAGACAGATGGTGGCCGGCGCCGGTGGGATAGATATAGCCGCTCTTGTTATCGCCCTCGATGAAGGCGTGATGCCGCAGACAGTTGAACATCTGGACATTTTGTCTCTGCTTGGGATCAAGCATGGCCTAGTTGTACTTACAAAACTGGACCTTGTCGACGATGAATTTGCGCTTTTGGCTGAAGAATACGCCAAGGAGCTTGTTCGTGGCACCTTCCTTGAGAATGCTCCAATGGTAAGGGTTTCATCCAAGACGGGTGAGGGAATTGAAGCAATCAAGAGCGTTATTTTAAGCCTCAGCGAAAAAGTTGGCGATAAATCCGTGCACGGCCTTTTGAGACTACCGATAGACCGGGTATTCACGCTGAAGGGGCACGGGACCGTGGTTGCAGGGACTCTGATTTCCGGAACAATTTCAGTCGGGGATGATGTAGAAATCCTGCCACAGGGCATCCGTTCTTCTGTGAGGTCTATAGAGTCGCATAATCGATTCGAACAGCGATCATTTCCAGGGGAACGAGTCGCTGTAAACCTTAGGGGGATAGAGCAGGCTGATGTCCACCGGGGTAACGTCCTGACCCACAATGGAGAATTCCGTCCTTCTTATATTGTCGACGTAAACTTCACATCGCTCAACAGGAGTCCCATCAAACTGACAAACCTCAAGAAATTGAGGCTGCACCATTACACAACAGATGTTGAAGCTACCATAGCGCTTGCCGACAGAGACGTCTTGGAACCAGGCGATGAGGTCATGGCTCAGTTGCGAACATCTTCCCCAATAGTTCCAGCGACAGGTGATCGATTTGTCGTGCGCGCCATTTCCCCTTCAGTGACCCTCGGCGGTGGGGTCATAATCAATCCGAGAGCTCCCAAACTCCGGGCAAGGTCTGTGAAGACTTTCCTGGAAACTGAGAGGGAAGACGACCCCGGTCTGATCTCGTCATTGATCAAGGGGTCTGGAGTTAATGGTGTGAACAGGAATGAACTGATGGGGATGTCATCTTTTTCGTCAACCCGACTTGACAAAACTTTGGACAAACTCAGGACCAAGAGGACAATAATTCAACTGGATTCAACGGAACGTAGACTCGTTCACAGGGATTTTCTGGATCTGGTCCAAAGGAAAATCTCGGATAAACTGGTCCGGTTTCACAATGATAATCCCCTGAAAGAAGGCATTTCAAAACAGGAGTTACGTTCGATGACTCCCGGTAGCGACCGCCTTTTCAAGATAGCCCTGGACGATTTAATTTCCTCAGGAACATTGGTGGATCAGGTAAACACGATAAAATCGGCCAAGCATTCTATAAAATTGAAGGATGACGAGAGGCACATCAAGGAAAAACTTTTCGGAGCTATAAACAAGGATTTGAGCGCTCCGCCGGTCCTCAAGGAATTGATATCCTCGGTTGGCGCTGAACTCAAACAGGTCAAGAGCCTTCTTTCAGTGCTTGAAAAAGAAGGCAAGATTGTAAAAATTAAAGAAGAGATGTATTTTTCATCTGATTTCATAAAAAATGTTAGAGGAACCCTCGTCGCTCATCTGAAGAAGCAAGGCTCCATAACCCCCTCCGGTTTTCAGGAGATAACCGGGTCTTCCAGGAAATATAACATCCCTCTTCTTGAATATTTTGACCGCGAGAAAGTAACTCTCCGAGTCGGGGATCAGCGGGTGCTGAGGGGAGCCGGCAGTTCTTTAGAAAACCCCAAAGACACGTGATATTGTTCCAGAAGATTCAGTTTTTCAAGGCAATTGTTTCTCAAATCGTCAAAACGCTTGGCGTTTGCCGGTGTCTTTTCGTTTACATATTTGCTCATGGCCCAAGCCTGTTGATCAAGACAGATATAAATTCCATTAAGCATCTTGAGCCATTTCCTGTCTCGTTCGGTTTTGGCCATACCACGCGTCAGGTTTATCTTGGATCTGATTATACGGATTCTCTTTTGAACACCTGCGACTGTGCTAATTGCAGATTCCTGGCTGAATATTCCAGAGACAAACTGGTCTCCAACCATGCCCAACAACAAAAAAGAGTCATTGGCATAGGCTGTAGCTGCCTGCGAGAACGCTTCAATGACCGCAGCCTCGTCATACCCGAGCGATAGCCCCGTCATTGCGATGACTGCAACTATTACAAATATACACTTTCGGCATGCAACCATTAATGTCAAATCAAAGTTCCCTATAATGTTTTCCGAGATTTACCTATAGAAACTATCATGACTCTAGAAAGGAGACAACCCGATTAATGAAGATACTCCTGCATGCGTGTTGCGCCCCCTGCCTTGTTGTTCCCTATGACGACCTCTCGAACCAGGGTCATGAGGTCACGGCATTTTTCTTCAACCCCAACATTCATCCGTACAGTGAAAACTTGAGGCGACTCGACGCATTCCTATCCTACACTGAAACTAACCACATCAGGGTTATCAATGATGAATCCGGTGTTGAAATGGAGGATTGGTTTCAAGAAATAGTGTTTAGAGAAACTCAGAGGTGCAAGGTTTGCTTCAACTTCAGAATAAATTTAGTTGCGCGCCTAGCTGAAGCGAAAGGTTTCGACGCGTTTTCCACCACTCTGCTTTATAGCCGTTTCCAAAAACATGAACTTTTGAAAGAAACCTGTGAGGTTATTTCTGAGAGACACAGAATTCCGTTTATATATCACGACTGGAGAACCGGATGGAATGAAGGGGTCAAAAAATATAGAAAACTCGGCCTTTATCGTCAGAAGTATTGCGGCTGCGTTTACAGCGAAAAAGAACGAGCGAAAAAGATCATTTGAATTCATCTTGCTCGATTAAATTGTCTAATTCTAGATTTGGCCTGTTGCCTACTAGCTACAAGGTGAGATATAAATATGGGTCTGCACCTATTTTGGTTATGGGAAACGGCCTATGTTGTTTTCACGTAAATGTGAAGGACAGTTGCGGAGTTGGTACTTCAACCCCAAAGTTGTCTGCTTCTTTCTGCTTATCACAGGCGTTATCTATACGGACTGTTCAGGCGCGCAGGAAATTCTTACAGAAGCTCCTCAGAGGCCATGGATAATGGTTGGACTCTCTCCTAATGGTTGCTCGGGCGGCTGCAGGCGTGTTCGTTCAGTCATCAGCGAAATCAGTGGGAATAAAAACGTAGTCACGCTGGATTTAAAAACCGCAACACTTGATACTATTTCAGACCTGAACCCGGAGTTTATCGTTTTGAGTCCTCAAGGCACTCCCTGGTGCCGATATACCGGTTCTACTGGAGTCGCGTTGCAGAATTTTTTCTGGATGATCCCACAGATTACAGAACAGCTTGATATACCAATTCTTGGAATCTGCGGAGGCCACCAGGCTATTGCATTGGCGTTTGGAGGAAAAGTGGGCCCCATACGCGCCGGAGAAGATGATTGCATGCCATATTTGAGAGATCGGCAATCGGGTGTCACTCAGCTGAGCCAACATACCCGTGATCCCATTTTTGCTGGATTGGACGACAAAATCAGTATAATTGAGAGTCATTATGATGAAGTAAAGGCGCTTCCTCCCGGATTCCTGCTACTGGCCTCTGAAAAAATCAGCGCCAACCAGATTATTCGTCACCCTTTTAAGCCCGTCTACGGAATCCAGGGACATCCCGAGAGCTTCATGGGATTCAGACCTGACGGAGGCATGCTTATCAGAAATTTTGTACACATTGCTAAAACATACAATGAAGCTGTCAGGTCGATAAAGAATCACGAAGGAATACAAATCTCGTTGAAGAAATAGTCATGAAATAGTTTGAACACATCCAGGAAGTTCAGTTACAAAGGACTTGTTAGGATTTATCCCGACGATGTTTTGTCGTCGTTTTCGATTGTAAACACGGAGGTTGCCTATGGGCGATGAAGATCAAAAGATTCTAGTCGTAGGTGGCGGGATCAGCGGAATTACAGCCGCTATCGAAGCCGCTGAAACAGGCGCTAATGTGGTCATAGTGGAGAAGAATCCTTATTTGGGTGGCCGTGTGGCTCAACTGAATCAGTACTTCCCTAAACTGTGCCCACCAACATGTGGTCTTGAGATAAACTTTCGCAGAATCAAAAACAATCCCAGGATCAGCTTTTTCACTCAATCTGAAGTCATCTCAATGACAGGCCAGCCTGGAGATTACCAAGTCACGATACAGGTAAACCCCAGATATGTCAACGATAATTGCACCTGCTGCGGCAAATGCGCAGAGGTCTGTGAAGCAACAATTCCCAGCACTCTGAATTACGGAATGGATTCTGTTAAAGCCGCCTATCTTCCGCTAGGCATGGCCTATCCTTTCAAGTACGTAATTGCCGAGGAAATAATAGGCACAGAGGAAGCGAAGAAATGCGCCGAAGCTTGCCATTACGGGGCAATAGACCTTGAAATGAAGCCTGAGACTGTCACTTTACAGGTTGGGGCTATCATTTGGGCAACGGGATGGGATCCGTATGAAGTGGAAAAGGTGGACTATCTGGGTTTTGGCAGGTTCCCAAACGTCCTGACAAGCGTTATGTTCGAGAGACTCGCCTCTTTTAGTGGCCCCACCAGAGGCAAATTCCTGAGACCTTCAGACGGAAAGGAAGTTAAAACGGTCGCATTTGTCCAGTGCGCCGGTTCAAGAGATGACAATCATCTACCTTACTGTTCCGGAGTATGCTGCCTGGCTTCCCTGAAGCATTCTACATACATCAGAGAAAGAGTGCCGGACAGTAAAGCGTTTATTTACTACATCGACGTGAGGGCTATGGGCAAGTACGAGGACTTTTACACCAAAGTCCAAAAGGACGAAAACGTCTCCCTAATTAAAGGCAAGATAGCTCGAGTCAGTGAAGACACAGATTCCGGTGGACTTCTTGTCGAGGGTGAAGATATCACGGCTGGCGCCAGAGTTAGCCAGGTCGTAGATCTGGTAGTCCTTGCGGTTGGCATGACTCCCGGGACAGCCAGAATCAAACCGGAACTCGAGATGGCTTACGATGATTTTGGATTCGTTACTGGTTCTGGGCCATCAGGAATAATTCCTGCCGGATGTGTTAAGGCGCCAATGGAAGTTGCGGCGTCTGTTCAAGATTCAACTGCCGCCGCCCTCAAGGCGATTCAAGTGGCAAGGCGGAGGTAATCCCAATGGATCAAAATATTGGTGTTTATTTGTGTTCAGGCTGCGGTATTGGAGACGCGATCGACATTGAAGCTCTGCCAGCTGTCGGCGAGGAACTTGGCGTATCCAGAATTGTCAGCCATGATTGTTTTTGCGGACCGGAGGGGGCTAAAATCATCAAGGATGATCTGGCCAGTGGGGATGTTAACTGTGTCGTACTTGGCGCCTGTTCGGGTCGTGTTAAATCCGAAGTTTTTGACTTCGACCTCATGAATACAATCGTGGAGAGGGTAAATCTCAGGGAGCATGTCGTATGGTGCCAGCCGGCCGGCAATGAAGACACTCAGGCCATGGCTGAAGACTATCTCCGGATGGGAATCATTAGGGTCCAGAAATCTACCCTACCCACTCCATACCTGGAAGCCCTTGACAAGACCATTCTAGTCGTAGGCGGCGGCGTTGCGGGTATGCAGGCCGCATTGGACGCGGCTTTAGCTGGCTACAGCGTAAAACTGGTCGAAAAGGAAACTGAACTCGGGGGCCACATGCTGAAGTGGTTCAAGAACACTCCCACTATACCCCCTTACCATGACATCGAAGACATCAACCTGTCTTCTACGGTTGATGAAATCAAAAACCACCAAAACATCGAACTGTTTACTGGAGCCGAAATAGAGAAGATCGGAGGCGCTCCAGGCATGTTTGACGTCACTTTGAAAAATGGAGCGGGAGCCTTTAAGGTCGGCTCCATAGTCCTTGCCGCCGGATGGAAACCCTACGACGCGACAAAACTCGGAAGCCTTGGATTTGGCCAATTCCCAGACGTAGTCACTAACGTTCAGATTGAAGAAATGGCTAAATCCGGGTCACTGGCCTGTCCATCCGATGGTTCAGCTCCTTCCGTGGTCGCATTCATCCAGTGCGCCGGATCGCGAGATCAGGACCACCTGCCCTATTGCAGCGCAGTATGCTGCCGGGTGTCTCTCAAACAGGCGATGTATTTCAAGGAGCAAAACGAAGAAACCAAAGTCATCATCTTCTACAAGGATATGAGGACCCCGGAACAGGCTGAGGAATTTTACAAACAAGTGCAGAAAAATGGTGTAATTTTTGTAAAGACCGACACATCAAAGATTTCGATAACTGAAGGATCTGAACACAAACTTGCCATAGAAGCCATGGATGAGCTTCTTGGAGAACCGATACAGATGGAAGTCGACCTAGCGGTCCTAGCGACTGGTATGCAGCCTGCAGTCATTGACAATCCCATATTGAATCTTGAATATCGGCAAGGACCGGCTTTACCCGAGCTCAAATACGGTTTCCCAGACTCCCATTTTGTCTGTTTCCCGTACGAAACGAGGCGAACAGGAATTTATACCGCTGGATGCGTCAGACAACCCATGACAGCGGGCAGGGCTACAAACGATGGAACAGGGGCTGCGCTAAAGGCGATACAATGCGTTGAACTTTCCTCTCAGGGGAAAGCGGTACATCCCCGTGCCGGTGACATGTCCTATCCCGAGCTGTTCATCCAGAGGTGCACCCAGTGCAAACGCTGTACAGAAGAATGTCCATTCGGCATGTACAACGAGGACATCAAAGGCACCCCGTTGCCTCATCCCACAAGATGTAGGCGTTGCGCCATCTGCATGGGGTCATGTCCTGAAAGGATCATATCGTTCAATAATTATTCGGTTGACATGATCGGGTCAATGATAAAATCGGTCAGCGTTCCGGATGAATACGATGAAAAACCTCGCATTATTGGGTTGATCTGCGAGAATGACGCATTTCCTGCAGTGGACATGGTCGGTCTCAATAAAATGCAATATCCTCCTTGGGTCCGTTTCATACCCTTGCGATGTCTCGGTTCAATCAACCTGGTATGGATCGCCGACGCCCTGTCAAAAGGCATTGACGGAATAGTCCTCTTTGGATGCAAGTTTGGGGATGACTATCAGTGCCACTTTATCCAGGGAAGTGAACTGGCCGACACAAGAATGAGCAAAATCAAGGAGACCCTTGATCGTCTTGTCCTGGAGTCAGACCGAATAAGGCTGGAACAGATCTCTATAGACGACTATTATAGAATTCCCCAAATCCTTGAGGAATTCACCGCAAGACTTGAAGAACTCGGCCCCAACCCATACAAGGGCTTCTAAACGAAGGATACACAATGGAAACTAAAATACCATTCCTTGAAGTCAGTGACGCTATAGTAATGTCAGGAGCTGAAACGCTTTACTGGTGCATGCAATGCGGACTTTGCTCGGGATCCTGTCCGTGGAGGCTGGTGCCGGGAGAAGCTTCTGAACAGTTTAACATTAGATTGGTTCAACGTATGGGACAACTCGGCCTTGAGGGTTTTGAATCCGAGAATTGCCTTTATGCCTGCACAACCTGCCGAACCTGCGTTGACAGATGTCCACGTGGGGTCGACATCATAGGTAACGTCAGGGGAATGCGAAGCATGCTCGCAGAGGTTGGGACAATCCCGGGAAGCCTGAAGCCCATTGTAGGCAGCCTGCATTCCCAGGGTAACCCGTGGTCCGGCCCCCCGGAGAAACGTACAGAATGGACCGAAGGTCTCAATATACCGATATTTTCGCCAGACACGGAGTATTTTCTCTTCGTGTGTTGCACATCCTGTTACGACATCCGTAGCCGGAAGATTGCAAAATCCGTGGCAAAGGCGCTTGAAGCTGCAGGTGTCAGTTTTGGCATAATCGGCAATGAGGAAAGCTGCTGTGGGGAATCCATCAGAAAAGTTGGAGATGAAGCCCTCTTCCAGAAACTTGCCGAGTCGAACATCAACCTTTATAACGGCAAAGGCGTAAAAAAGATCATAGTTACTTCTCCGCACTGCCTGTACTCCTTCAAGAACGAGTATCCGGAGCTTGGCGGCAATTGGGAAGTTTACCATTACACTGAGATTCTAGCCGACGCATTGAAGGCAGGCAAGATCTCACCAGCGGGAGACTCTGTGGGGCCGGTTGCTTTGCATGATCCGTGTTATTTGGGCAGACATAACGACATTTATGATCAACCTCGCCAGATAATAGAATCACTTCCCGGCGCTGAACTCAAGGAGCTTTCCCGAAACAGGAAAAACAGCCTTTGCTGCGGCGGAGGCGGCGGACGTGTCTGGATGGAAACCAAGGCGGGGGAGCGTTTCGCTGAACTCAGAATTTCTGAGGCTCTGGACGCAGGAGCGGCCACTCTAGTAACAGCGTGTCCATATTGTATCACCATGCTGGAAGATTCGTGCAACGTTATGGGAAAGTCCGGCGAGTTGAAGGTGATGGATCTCTCTGAACTTCTGGTGGAAAAGCTTTAGACGTTTTCCTCTGATTATAGTTTGCTAACCGAACGTAGGGGTCGCTAGCGGCCCTACAATTTGTAACCGCCCCGCGGAATCTCCCCCCGGCCATTTCCGTCAAAAGAAGGGAGTGGATTTGAAACCGCTTCGGGGTAGCCATGCCAAACTACTGCAAACGGTCGAATCTATACACCATCAAATCAATTCTTTTTTTCCGGCATGTGTTCCTTTATCATTTCCCTTGCTTTGTCGACCCCCTCCCCAGCCTTTTCTTTTAATTTCTCAGCGGCGTCTTTGGCCTTTTCAATGCCGGGGCCTGCCTTTTCCTTTAGCTTTTCCGCCTCGGATTTCACCTTTTCTATCCCTTCAGCAGGCCTTCTCCTTTAGCTTCTCAACTGTGCTCTTTGGACAGGCTTTGGACATTGCTTCTTCCGCCAGCTCTTTGCGAGAAAAGGGCCCGGCAATCGTATCGGCCGTCTTGTCATTAGCCTTGATAATCCTACAGACGTTGTCTTTATCCTTGATCACAATCCAACTGTCGTCAACAGCGTAAGCGACAACAGTGGAGAGAACACAAACGACAAAGATGAAAAGACCGAGAATTTGTTTAATTTTCATAAAGCTCTCCTGGACATCAAATCTTTATCATTAATAATACTGCTATTTTCTTCAAAATCAACTGCGTCCGATGCGTCATCACCAGAATGAGTTTGTATTCAGATTTGTAACGTCCGGATTTCGAATAGCCCATACGATGCTGCGCCCCCTTGAAACTTTGTCAGATTGGTTTATCATACACAGACGGCGCAAATCGTATTTGGCGTGCGGTCCTGATCACAAAACGGAAGGGCCTTCAGTGTTCGAGATAACCACTGCCAATGAGTTTGGAGTCTCAATACCAACCAAATTGGAGCAGAAGGAAAAATCTCGATGGAGACAGTACAAATAAAAGAATGAAAATAGCCTTGGTAATTCCAGGAATCAGCTCTGAATCTGAAAGAAGTTTCTATGATTTTAAGTTTGGAACCAAATTTCTCCTTTCCAGAAAGCATATTTCCTATCTTCTGGCTATCCCCAGCCTTATATCGCTTACACCGCCACAACATGAGATTAGGGTTTTCGACCAAAATATTGAAGATATAGATTATACTTGGGGAGCTGACCTTGTAGGTATAACAGCGAGGACGATGTTTGCCAACAGAGCCTATGAAATATCTGAGGAATTCAGGGCCAGAGGAATAAGAACCGTCATGGGAGGCATACATCCTTCCATGTGTCCGGAGGACGCCCTGTTGCACTGTGACAGCGTTGTCGTCGGAGAGGCTGAAGAGACGTGGCATGCAGTCCTGCGGGATGCCGAAAACGGCCAACTCAAGCGACTTTACAAAGCGGAGAAGTTTGCCGATCTCAAGGCGGCCCCCATCCCCGACAGATCATCACTTTCGAAACAAAAATACCTCCTGGATATTGTTCAGACAACAAAAGGCTGCCCGTTCCACTGCGAATTTTGCTCAGTACACGCGTTTGACGGGCAGAAGATAAGAAGCAAAACCGTCGAACAGGTCATCACTGAAATCCAGGGTATCAATAGTTTTCATGCCAGATATAAAAAGAAAACTTCCATATTCTTTGCCGACGACAACATCATAGCCAACAGGACATTCTCCAGAAAACTTTTTCAAGCTCTCCAACCGTGCAACATCAACTGGATGTGTCAGGCGTCTATCAATATTTCACGAGAGGGCGAACTACTCGAATTAATGAGGAACAGTGGTTGTGGGGCAATTTTCGTGGGCCTGGAATCAATATGCGAAAAGAACCTTTCAATGATGCATAAGGGAATTAATCAACGTTATGAATATATGGAAGCGATCAGAAAGATACAATCCTACGGAATGCTGGTTCATAGCTCATTCATCGTGGGTTACGATTTTGATTCAAAGTCTACATTTGATGAACTCATAAATTTCATTGAGGAGTCGCACCTTCTCATGCCTTTGATCAATATTCTCACTCCATTGCCCGGAACGATGTTGTTCAAACGTCTTGAAGAAGAGGGAAGGATCCTGAACAGAGACTGGAGCAAATATGACACGCAACATGTAGTCTTTATGCCCGCCAGGATGTCTCCAGACGATTTATTGCAGGGCTATAGGAAGGTCGTGAAATCAGTTTATTCTTTTGACTCGATATTGACAAAGCTTCATTATTATTGGGATACCGATTTCTGGAAACGTCCGAATCAGGCCGATCCTGTAAAGTTCATTTATCGCCTGCTATTTGCCGTGCGACTTGCCACTTTGCTGGTTTCCTCCAACATGGAACGCTCAAGGTTTATCATGAAAATAATGCCCCACGTGTTTGACAAACGGGTGAGAGTATCAACGATCCTTGCATTGATGAACAACAATGATTTTGCTTCTACGCTATGATTACTAACCGATTACAAGGGGATTTGGCAGTCCTTGAGAAAGGCTAATATATCTCTCAGACTCGCGGAAGCAACCGCCACGCAACTGTCTCCGCCTCCGTAATATATTCGGAGTTCATCGCCCTGGAGAATCCAGCCGCAAGGGAAGACTACATTTCCAACGTCACCATTTTTTTCATAAGCTTCCTCGGGGCCAAATATCCACTGATCGGACCGTCTTATCACAAGGGTTGGATCTTCCTTGTCCAGAAGCGCAAGCCCAAGTCGGTAAAGGCAACCACCGACAGTCTCTCTCACGCCGTGGTACATGACCAGCCAGCCTTCAGAGGTCTCAAGGGGCGGTGGCGAGAGTCCAATTTTGTTGGCGTCCCACCAGGCGCCGTTGCGCGCTGGTATTAGGACTTGATGATCTCCCCAGTGCTTAAGGTCAGGTGAAAAAGATATCCAGATATGCCTTCCAAAGCTTGGGCCCGGCACGGGCCTATGGAGCATTGCATATCTGCCCTTGAACTTGACAGGGAAAAGGGCGGCGTCTTTGTCCTCGGGAGGCATGACAGGACCAAGCCTCTCGAAGCTGACGAAATCCCTGGTTGTGGCAAGGGAGACCAAAGGCCCAGCCTTTGAATAGGCAGTATAGGCGATAGCCCACAGTCCCGGGTCCTCTAGCCACGTTATTCGAGGATCTTCTATACCCCAGGTCTCTTCAGGGTATTTTTCAGACTGCGGCGCAAGTGTGGGTTGCGGATCGATTTCCCAATCGGAGACTCCATTGGCGCTGTGTGCGGCGCATAAATGTGAAAATCCCCGACGATCTTCCACTCTCACCAACAGCAGGCAGCGACCATTCACCATTGCAGCGCCAGGATTGAACACCGAATTTACAGGATACGGCCAGTCTTGACAGGAAAGGATAGGGTTCGCCTCATATCTTTTGAACAGCGTATGATAACAGTTGTCAGAATCATGTTTCATGTGTCGGGTGTCCTTATTTCTTCCCGTCAGAATTCAAGCGGGAGCACAACCGCGTGTCCTGACGCAATGGATTGGCGAGCCAATTCGTAAGCCTCGTTATATTGTTCGGCCACAAGGTCCCAGGAAACTACCTGATCAAGGTATTTTTTGAGGTTTTCTCCGAGTTTCAACCTGAGTTCTTCGTCACAGGCCATCCTGATAACCTGGTCCCTCAACATTTTCTTAGTGGTAAATAGCAGTCCGCCTTCACTTTCCAGCGTCTGAGCGGTCAGTCCTTCCATGGGGGCTGTCGTGATATATGGCTTATTGAGCGCAATGATTCGTGCAAGTGTTCCGGACTGAGTTTCATCGGTCGAGGGCAAAACGATGAAGTCACAAACCGCCATAACTTTGTAATAAATTTCTCCGCGTGGAATAAACTCGAAGTAGTGAGCCAGACCCTTTTTCTCCAGGCCCGCTAACTGCTCCAGGTATTTTTCGTAATCCGTCAAGTGATTCGGATCTCTCATGGATCCCGCCGCCAAAAGGTCCCATTCCTGGCCCGTCCGTTCCAGTATTTCCGCATGAATATCTTCCCACATGGAAGTCAGGATATCCCAACGCTTATTGGACTGTATCCATCCGACCATACCCACGAGACGATTACGCAAGTATGGGATCTGGTCTAAAACCAACTCTTCCTTGAGGACAGGAACATCCTTGATGGCCCAACGTCGATCGGGCCTGGCCCCATGAGGAACCACCATGACGTTTCTGGGGGTTCGCCAGCCTTGTCCTACGAAATTCCAGTCTAGGCGCCATTTTTGATAATGGCACTTGAATAGTACTACCCGTGCCCGTTCACACATCTGGTAAATGAAATTGGCCTCAAAACTTGTCAGCCTACCGTGGACGGTATGCGGTTCGACAATAGTGGGAAATTCATTAATTGCGTCGAGCAAATCTAGGAACCCTTCGTTTCCATCTCCATGGCCTCTCGAGTCATAATACTCGTACAGACCGTATTCGTGTTCCAGATGGACTGCGTAAGGATGCAATTCATGCACTTTTATCGCGACAGTCTTCCACCAGTCCCTCTTGGACATGTCAATGAGAGGAAACACGCCTTCTCCCTGGCCGTCTGTGTGGCTTATTACCAGCACTTCCCGGTTTGGATTGGCCTTCTGGATAAATTCTCTCGCTTCCTCAGCAAAGGTAGCGATTCCACACAGGCGTGGAGGATAGCTTGAAATAATGACTATAGGGTCTGAATCACTCATCAAAAGTCCTTTTCTTCACGTCCAAGGCACGTTGATTCGCCCGAACGTTGGTATATACAGGTTAGTTCTGCCAGGGGCGTCTTATGCCGGTTGCGCCTATCCTGTCCGTTCACTGGCGTTTTACCTTAACGAATCCTCTTTTGCAACCGACAAAGAAAGTGAACCTTCGTCAGAGCAATCAACAAGACAGGAGGGAAATGATTCGGTTCTATTTCGGAGGCAGGATTCTTTGAGCCTTGAGTTCAGAAAGACCGAGAACTGCAAGAAGATAGCACACAACGGATTCCGCTCCCTGATTGGCACTGATTCCGTTGGAGTCGATCCCGTCGGCCACCGAACCGTCGGCAAAATCATAGAGCGCCGTATTCAGTCTGTTTCTGCCCAGGAACCAGTCAAAAGCAAGCCGGGCGAGTTCCAGAAACTTGCTCATGTTCGTTACTTCTGAAGCAGCGACGTATGCTTCCACAAGATAGGCAGCGTCAACGGGTTGTTGTCCAAAGAGCGCTCTTTCGCCACCTTTTGGGTACCAACCTTCATTGCCGACAAGCTCGAAATAAACTCCATTCCACTGCTCTTTGGTTAGAAAATCAAGCGATTCCAGCGCAACATCAAGGTATTCTTTATTCTGGGTTACCTGGTAGGCACGCAGCAATGCCTCAGGGATTTTAGCGTTTCCGTAAGTTATTACTTCCTCGAACCACTGCCAGTCCTGACTGTGGTTCTCTTTGTACAGACCAACAAGATCGTCAGCCAACTGGATCAGAAGCCGCTTGAACTGGCTCGCTCCCACGAATTTTTGCAGAAGATGATACATTCCCACAATGGCATCGGATTTGGCCCTTGGCGCATCAAGTTCGAGCATTCTCGGAGCGACCTTTGCCATCATATTTTGGGCGAGTGCCCGTATTTGCTCTTTTGGGCCCCATCTCACTACAGTTCCTAGCCCCCAAACGACTCTGCCCAGGGTTTCATCGCTTCCTTGATCATCCAGAAATCTTCGATCATAAGACATGAAATTGTGGAAATGGCCTGTTTCAGTCTGCGAGTGATTCAAAAAACTTATGTAGGTTCGGATGATAGGAAGGACTTGTTCTTCTTTCTGCTGATTATAAAAAGTCATTAGCGCAGCAAGTCCACGGCCGACATCGTCGGCGCTGTACCCATGATCACGATCCGGTATACCGAAGCTCGCGTGTTGCAGCAGACCTACATCGTCTGATAGCGCCATCAAGTGATCGAGCTTAATATCCGGGAGAGTAATCAGGGGAAGCATCTTTTGCTTCCAGACCGACTGCACCTCGAGGTTTTTCCTCTCGCTGAGCATTTGTAAAAACATTTCAACGTACTGACGCCCTACCTCCCTCCACACCATTGTGCGCCCGTACTCGTAAGCCGACTTGCGAATTCTATTTCGCTGCAGGGAATCGCCGATCAGGTCGTTCAGGGCGTTGGCCATTCCATTCACATCGCTGAAATCTACCAACACTCCTCGTGAATCCGAGAGCAGTTCCTCCGCATACCAATAGGGTGTGGACACTACAGCCTTTCCCATCCCCACGGCGTAGGCGAGAGTGCCGGAAGTTATTTGTTCTTTGGCCAAATACGGAGTCAAATAAACATCACAACAAGACATATATTCCGTTAGTTCCTGCAGATCTACGAATCTGTTCTGGAACACCACATTGTCCGCTATTTTTAGATCAATGGCTTTTCGTTCAAGTGATAAGCGGTACTGTTCGCCGAATATCTTCTTAACTTCAGGATGCGTTGCGCCGAGAATGATGTAGACAGTGTTCGGGTGTTTCTCCACAACATAAGGCAGGGCTTCAAGCGCCGTTTCAATACCCTTGTTGGGACCGATCAGCCCAAAAGTAAGGAGAACCGTCAGGCCTTCCACATTGAACTGTTCCTTATAGAAGTTGGAATCAACAAAAGGAACGTCGGGAACGCCATGGTGTATGATTGAGATCTTGTCCTGGGGAACACCATATATCTCCTCCAGCATCCTGGCCCCCCTTTGGCTCATTGTAACAAGTCGCTGGGAGCAGTTTATGATGTCCTCCATGGCTTCCCGGTAATCGCTGGGAGGATTTTCTAGGATCGTATGCAAGGTTGTTATTACGGGCTTTTTCAAATGAGACAGCAGCACTGAAAGGTACTTGCCGGCGTCGCCCCCAAAGATCCCAAATTCGTGCTGCAGACTGACTATCTGTGCAGATGAACCGTTAATATATTCGGCTGCGCGAGCATAATCACGAATCACGTTTTTTCGGATCTCAAACGTAACCTCAGGCGGGTAATCGTACCCTCCTGCCCTATCAGTGATGGCTACGACGCGATATGGCTTGTCTCCCATTTCCTGTGCGATGGACATACTCAGGTCGTTGGCGAATGTCGCAATCCCGCACGCTTTCGGCACGAATGTCCCAACATAAACTACGTCGAGATCTGACACCAATATAGGCTTTTCCAGTTTGATTCTTCTCACACCTGCTCCCGCATAATCTGTTCTCTTGATTAGAACGCCTCGCTCATCCATGATTCAATTCATTAATTAAGTAATCCTGTTGAGCTCCTGTGGCTTGAAGGTGGAATATTCTTCGAACATTGGATAGTTTTTGTCAAGCCCAGCTCAGGAGCGAAAAGTTCACCGCCGAATTCTCGCAGTGGCAGGGCCTTGACATTACGCGACTTACAGACAAATACTGAATTGCATTAGAATAAGCGCCTTAATGTTTATGAGAAATGTTTGTTTCTTGTGACAAGGCAAACACGGCGACATAATGACAAAAAGCCTTTAGGACTGAGGATTTAGTATGCGTATTGCAATGTTGGCCCCGATTGCTTGGCGAACTCCCCCTCGACACTACGGACCATGGGAACGGGTTGTCTCCCTTCTCACGGAAGGCCTTGTCTCAAGAGGCGTTGATGTAACACTTTTTGCTACGGCGGATTCGGAAACAAACGGGAAAATCCATGCAATTGCTCCTAGACCGTACGAGGAAGACAAGAATCTGGTTCCAAAAGTCTGGGAATCGCTACATATTAGCGAGGTTTTCGAGAAAGCCCAGGATTTTGACTTAATACACAATCATTTTGATTTCCTGCCTCTCACATACTCCGGTCTTGTGAAAAGGCCAGTGCTCACCACGATACACGGCTTCTCCTCTGAAAAGATCCTGCCGGTTTACAAAAAATACGACAAAAAGAGTTATTATGTGTCAATTAGCGACTCCGATCGGTCCCCCGAACTTACCTATATAGCAACCATTCACCATGGGATAGACCTGGAAGCGTTCAATTTCAACCCGTTAGGTGGACAATACCTCCTATTCTTCGGCAGAATTCATCCTGACAAAGGTGTCCGGGAAGCGATTCAGATAGCTCAACTGGCGAACAGGGATTTGTTGATCGCAGGAATAATTCAGGACGAGCAATATTTCGAAACCGAAATTAAGCCGCACCTGAACGGCAGCCGGATAAAGTATGTGGGAAGCGTCGGCCCCGAGCGTCGGGACATTATTCTTGGCGAGGCAGAGTGCCTTTTACATCCAATATACTTTAATGAGCCTTTCGGTTTGTCCATCGTTGAGGCCAATGCGTGTGGTACCCCGGTAATAGCCTTCTCCCGGGGCTCCATGCCGGAAATCATAACAGAGGGTGTTAATGGTTTCCTTGTATCAACCGTGTCAGAGGCGGTCGATGCCGTGGAAAGGATCCACAGCATATCCCGTCACGCTTGCAGGGAAGTCGCTGAAAAACGATTCTCGAGAGATCGCATGGTGGACGATTATCTGAAAGTGTACGACCGAATCGTGGAAGAAACAAAAACAGTTGATCACTGTCCATGGGGATATTATGAGGTCCTATCAGACCTCTCGGATCTCAAGGTTAAACGTATTGTCGTCTATCCGGGAAAGAGGCTGAGTTTGCAACGCCATCGGCGCCGCAGCGAGAATTGGACCATAGTAAGCGGCCACCCCATAGTTACGCTGGACGCTGAACAGATCCAGTTAAATCCAGTGGATTCTATCCAGATTCCCAAGCTGGCGACGCACCGCATCTTCAACCCTGGTCCTGATGATGTGGTTTTCGTGGAAGTACAAACAGGCGATTACTTTGGTGAAGATGACATAGAACGTTTTGAAGACGATTTTGGCCGGGTGTAGGAGTATATTTAATGACCATTTATTCCAGGAACCCAATAGTACGCCGCTTCGAAGGAAACCCGATCCTCACAAAGGATAATGTGCCTTACCCGGTTGTGACAGTCCACAATGCGGCGGCAGTCAAAACTCGGGGCGAATATATACTGGTTTTCCGTTCACATCTCAGGAATGGTCGTTCCATACTGGGATTGGCAAGAAGCAAAGACGGCTGCAATTTCTCGGTTGACCCCGAACCCTTCATGACGCCTGTGCGAGAAGGCGTTTTCGCTGAGTATGAGGAATTCGGAGTTGAGGATCCACGTATATGTCAAATCGACAGTGAATTTTTCATAACTTACAGCGCTTATTCCAGGCATGGGGTAAGAATAGGTCTCGCTAAAACCTCTGATTTCAAATCTGTTGAACGAGTAGCACTGATCACTCAGCCTGATTGCCGCAATGTCGTGATCTTTCCCTGCAAGTTTCAGGGACGATTTGCCCGTCTCGATCGTCCGCACACCGAAATATCTCCTTGGTCTGTGTGGATTTCATTTTCCCCTGACCTTGTTCACTGGGGTGATTCTAGAGTGATCATGAAGCCGGTCCCTTATCATTGGGACCAGATGAAAGTCGGCCCAGGAGCGACGCCTTTTCGGACATCCAGAGGCTGGCTTCATATCTATCATGGGGTCTTCCAGACCATGGATGGAGCTGTTTATAGGCTGGGCGTGGCTCTGCACGATCTAAAAGATCCTTCAAAGATTCTTGGAGTAGCTGACGAGTGGATTCTTCAACCCGAGGACCCATGGGAGGTGACGGGTTATGTCCACAACGTTGTTTTCACTTGTGGAGCAATCCCCGAGGACGACGGCACGGTGAAGATCTATTGGGGTGGGGCTGATACCGTAATGTGCATGGGAACGGCTGTGATAGATGATCTGGTAGGTCTGTGCCTGAGCGCTCCACGACCGCCCACTTAATCTTGATAATTCCGCCTTCTGTTTTGGAAGGCAGATCAAATTTTAAGATTCCGGGAGTTTTGAGATCAAGGCTTTTATGGCAGCCTGCATATCCTCCGGCAAATCAGACGAAAACTCAAGCGCCTGTCTGGATGCCGGGTGTATGATAGCCAGAAAGGCAGCGTGCAGAGCCTGCCTTTTAAGAACTAACACTACCCTGCTGATAATCGGGTCCCTCGATTTCTGTCTCCTGCTCCTTATTCCGTAAACCCGGTCGCCAAGAATCGGTAAACCGATCGAAGCCAGATGCACCCGAATCTGGTGAGTCCTGCCGGTCTGAGGCCGGACCTCGAGTAGCGAAACTGGTCCATACCGATTTGTGACCATCCAGTGACTGACGGCAGATCTGCCTTTTCTCGTAACGGTAGAGATTTTCTTCCGGTCGGTTCTGCTTCTGCCCAGTTCTTTTTCAATCGAGCCCGAATCCAGCTTCGGATTCCCTCGGACCAGCGCCAGATATACCCGCTCAATTGAATGTTTGCGAAACTGTTCAGAGAGTTCCTGATGAGCAATCGGAGTTTTGGCGACCACCATGACTCCTGTGGTATCCTTATCGAGTCGGTGAACAATCCCCCACCGACCAGGTTCCCCTATGCCGATCATCTCCGGCCTTGATTTGACAAGAAAGTCCATCAGAGTGGGAGTTCTCGTTCCTGCCCCGGGATGGACGACTAGTCCCGCCGGTTTATCAACAACTATGATATCGTTATCCTCAAAGAGAATATTGGGCTCAGGATCATCGAAAGAGGTCGCCTCGATATCCTGGGCTTCCTCCCCTGGCTCAATTATTACCAACTGCCCTGGCCTAATGATTGTTGACGGCCTTATCCGTTGACCGTCCACCAGAACTTGCCCCTGCCTGATCATCCGGGCCAGAGAAGACCGACTTATCTGTCCGGACAGGATATCAGTCAGAGATCTGTCGGCCCTTCCAGGGGAAGTGTCTTCCGGAACACTCAGACTATTAGCCTTAATCTGTTTTTCCGGATTTGTTGTTTTCGATTTGTTCATCGTTTGCCAAGGCAAAATCGACTATGAACTCTGATCCGCCCCCAGGACACGAACCTCGATTCTTGCAATTTGAGCACGTCTCCGCAACATCCGATGTCTCAATACCCTTCTCCGTAAGGTTAGGACATCGTTTGGTGGAAAATGAAAGTCTAAACCCATAAAGTTCAGAGAACATTCTTATGCGGAGAAGGTCTATGCCCTTCCCGCCTGCGTTGAAGGAGTAAGGCCTTCGACTGGAATAGTTTTCGGTATCCTGAACAGGATAAAAACCTTCAAAGATCAGTTCCTTATCCTTATCCGGTATCCCTACGCCAGTGTCTTTCACTGATAGTATATACCTGGAGCCCTTGATCTTACCGACAACGCTCACCTCACATCCATCCGGGGTCGCCTCTATCGCGTTCCGGATCAAACCCTCCATTATGGCCTGTAGGACATGTGTAGGTATGAGCAAATTCCCTGGTTCCATGTCAAAAGTTATTCCCACATCCCTCTTTTGTCCATCGGCCTTTACCCGAACAAACTGGGCAATGGAAACCCCGAATTGTTTCATGTCAATCAGATCAAGGCGGTCATGTCTTGTCGGGAAAGTCTTCTCAAGCCACTTGTGAATAACCGCCGCTGCGTTCTTGATTTCCGGGGTCCATTCCGACTGTACATCCATGAGGTCCAGGGCTGACTGCAGGAAACCGGTTATGTACCTCTTTTCCCAAGAGTACCCGGTCATAATTATACTCTCAACCTGCGTTTCAAGCCGGTTCAGGCTCTGCAAATGCCGGTTCATTCTCGACATGGCGTTGTCAAAATCAGAAATTCCCTTCTCCAATAGTTTCTTTTCCATGTTGATCAGAGTACCACGGATTATCGCCAGAGGAGTTCTCAGCTCATGCGAAAGATGGTTCAGGACTTTCGACTTGACCCGGTTCATGTTTTCCAGGTCTCGATACGAATTCATCATTTCCTGAAAAAACGTTGCGTTTTCTACGGCAAGCGCCACTACACCGGCAAGGGATGTCAGCAACTGAACGTCATCCTGGGTAAAGCGACCCTCCTTCTTATTCATGACGACAAGGCATCCGATTGTTTCCTCGCGGGTGTTAAGAGGAACAATAATTTCGTTTCGTATGACAAGCCCCGTTATTTTCTCAAAAGTCTTGAAGAACAGAGGGTTATCGTTGGGATTATTGATGAGAGCGCCTTCTCCGGTCTGGAATACCTGGCCGCTGATGCTACCTTCGATGGGTAGTCTCATGTCGGACCCGGAAGGATTTATCAATCCTCTGTTATCCTGTACCTCTCTCCAGTAGAGATCATTTCTCCGTTCATCATGAAGAAGGACTCCCCCGGCCTCTGTCTCCATCGCGTTTCTTAGATCCGTAATGATAACTTCCAGAAGGTGATCGAGGTCCATGGTTGTGGTAATAGCCATGCTCGATCTGTACAACATTTCCAGAGCATCCTTGGATTGTTTGATTTTCTTGTAGAATGTGGCGTTCTCAACCGCCAGAGCTACGCTGGAGGCCATGGAACTCAACAGAGCCTCATCTTGCTCTGTGAAATCACCACCGATCTTGTTCATGGCCATCAGAACGCCGATAGTTTTTTCTGGTGTACGAAGCGGGACCTGCAGAACTTTCCTGATCTCAAAGCCACTCTTGGCAGAAATTCCGGGGTAATAACGGGGATCTTTTGATGTGTCATTCACGATGGCCGATTTGTTGTTCTGATAAACCCACCCTGCTATACTGCTGTCCATAGGAAATCTAAGGTCTTCCGTCTGGGGGGCCAGGATCTTCATGGAGTCTTTTACCTGCCTCCAATACAGGTCTCCCCTGTTTTCATCATATAAAAGCACACCACTACCTTCAGTGAGCAAGGACTTGTTAACTTCATCAATTACAATCAGCAGCAGTTGATCAAGGTCCGTTGTAGACACAAGGGCCTGTGATATATTGCATATAACAGCCAGATCAAAGAGTTCATGGTTTTCCTCATCCATTGCGTTATCAATGAGTTGACCTGTAAGGAGTTCCAACTCTGTAACTCGTGTCTCCAACTCTTCGTAAGTCGGTTTGGTCATCCTTCGATCTCCCAAATCGCGAAAAGACTATGTTCATACCAATATGACAAATTACCTTCCTTCATGGCCTAGAGAGTCCCAGAGGCCCTACAAATTTCCCTGAAGTTATTGACTCCCGTGAAAAACTCTCTCATCATCACCACCCAAAGGTACAATCCTTTGGGTGTCAGTCTAAGAACTTTACCATCCCGTTGTAAAGCTCCAACAGTCTGAAAACCCAATATTTCCTTCCAAAGCGTTTTTTGAAATTTACCCTTGAAAACAGTTTCAGCAATCTCAAGATCAAGCGATGAGCTGAAAAGCCCCATCATAAAATAATATCTGGCCCTCTCGAGTAGATCAAACTCTTTCTTGGCCATTAGTGGAAACTTTTCTGTTCCTATCTGGTCGATGTAGTCCGTAACAGAAAAAGTGTTCGCAAGGCACTGGCCCTTGACATAACCGAATGATCCGCTGCCAACGCCCACGTACTCACTATAATCTACAATATATTCGTCAATCATTGACTTCTTTTTTGAAAAACACCATGCCGTGCCTATAGAGTAATCATCGCCAAGCAAATTATATATCTCATGATAAAATTGTTTCTCCTGTCGGTAACTTATTCTCCCAAAACGTTTTGACAACTCTTTTCGAGTCATGTCCGATACCATGAGAGGATAGAATGTCGCTTGGTCAGCCCTGATCTCCTTGATTACAGCGATGTCTTTCCTCAACATATCAATGGTTTGAGTTGGGAAATTGAATATCATGTCAACATTCAGGGTGTCGAACCGGCCCTGGACCATGGCCAGTCTTTCCTTTATTTCATCGCCTGAACCGTATTTATGATACCGACTCATTTGCTTCAACATTGAATCATCGAAACTTTGAACACCCACGGATAGGCGATTCACTCCGGAGTCGACCAGAATCTGAACTATGTCGTCAGTCAGGTGATTTGGATTGGTCTCAAGGGAAATTTCTTTTATGCCAAAATTCCTGGTAAGCTTGTTCAACAATAAACCAATTTCCCCAGGAATAACGGTCGGGGTCCCGCCCCCTACATACACGGACTTAAAATCATAACCCAATCTCCTGTACATTTCAATTTCCGCATCTAAAGCCTTGAAGTATCTTTTAGCAAGAGTTTCCTCAAAAACATATCGGTTGAATGAACAGTAAGGGCACAGTTCCTCACAGAAGGGAATATGAACATATATAAGATAGTCAGTGTCGTTATTGGGGGCAGGCGGGGCTACGTCTTCAAATTCGTTGAAGCTCAGGCTACTTGCGAAATTACGTTTTAGATAAATGGTTAGAAGCGACTCAAGCAACATCCTACAGTCTTCCTTTTTCAGCTCCATCTGAAGAAACAGAAACAAGTTTCCAGCAGGCGATCATCTTTGTGTTCAGTATAACAAAAAAGGATCACACGAACAAAGGTCCCTGGGAGCAGATCCCCATGGGGGACACTCCTGGAATCAGAAACCGGCCCCATGGGAAAACTTGTGGAAGGATTGTCGTCGCTCAAGCTGGGCGTAGGCGTTTACCCTGCATGCGCATGATGGCGGTTTACGTTTAAAAACATGCCATTTCGAGGCTCGTTCATATTTTCCATCTTCAATTACTAATGTTTCTTGAGTCGGGGAGTCGACAACGACAAAATTGGACCTATGATTTGTTCAAAGGCCCTTGAACTTGGAGAAGTAGGAAACTCTGTTACGAATGGTTTTCCGTCATCAGACGCTGAAACAATTTGTGGGTCGATAGGAATACTTCCGAGAAATCGGTACCCTGTTTCCCTCGCCAGGTTTTCTCCGCCTCCCGTCTTGAAGAGTTGATGGGTCACGCCACAGGATGGACAGACAAAACCGCTCATATTCTCAATTATTCCAAATATCGGCATTTCAAGACTCTTGCAGAAATTTATCGATTTTCTTACGTCCCTAATAGCAACTTTCTGTGGGGTTGTTACAATAAGGGCCTGCGATCTCGGCGGGGCCATCTGACAAATAGAGAGAGGTTCATCGCCCGTTCCGGGAGGGGCGTCTACAATGAGGAAATCGAGGTTTCCCCAGTCAACTTCTGAGAGGAATTCATGAATCATCCGATGTTTCATGGGACCACGCCAGATGACTGCCTGGTCTTTGTTTTCCCGCATAACGAATTCCATTGACATGACCTTAAGATTCTTGGAGACCTTAATTGGTTCCAGGCCTCCTCCAAGTCCGTGCTTGACTTCCGCCCCTTCAAGTTTTAGTAGCGTTGGCACGCTGGGACCGTGGATATCAATGTCAAGCAGGCCAACTTCCATGTCCGCAGCGGCGAGCGCCGCAGCGAGGTTTACCGCTACCGTGCTCTTACCGACGCCGCCTTTCCCAGACAGCACCAGCAAAGTGTTTTCGATCCTGGTAAGAGTATCAGCCAGCTTGAGGTCTTCGCGAAGTTCCTCGATCTGTTCTTTAGTTAAAGGTGGTTTTCTTTTTTCCATCATCTCAACTTCCCGTTTCTAAATCAGGAGATCCCTATGCTCTCGAGCAATTTCTTCGATTTCACCCTGTGAACATCAAGACCCACTTCTTTTGGAGTCATTCCCATAGACAATCCCACAAGTTGTGTAAGGTAGAATATGGGAATCTTTGATTGATCCTTGAATTTTCTAGACAGCGCTATCTGCCCCATATCAAACTGCTCAAAACACGATGGGCAAATTACGGAGAGCGCATCTATATGTCTTTCCCGAATGTGCCCCAGTTTTTCTTTGACTATGGCGTAACCGGCGTCCTGGTCGGCGTTCGCTCCAAGCGGGGAACCACAACAGAGAAATTTTCTTGAATACTCTGTAGGCTCCATACCTATGATTGATAGAAGATGATCCATTTTGACCGGAACGTATGACTCGGAATCAGACAATTCATCCGGATACATGATTTTGGGAGGCCTAAAATAATGGCATCCATAGTGGCATCCAATCTTCATCGGCAATTCCAGAGACATTTCCTTTATAAGCTTCTCAACAACACTGTCCTGGTAAAGGACATCCAGAATGTGTGTGACTTCAATCGTCCCTTTATAATGATGGTTCTGGTCTTCAAGTATCCGGTTTATTTTGCGCCTCTTTGAATCACTCTTTTTGAGGGTGTGATTGGCTTCTTTAAGCGTGTTGACACATCCGGAACACAGAGTTAAGAGATCAAGTCCAGCTTCTTCGGCGCGACATAGATTCAGGGCCGCCAGCGCTAGCCAGGAATCATAATGCACCATCTTGAGACTCGTAGGGGGCGGACAGCACGCAAAAGGCATGTCGACAAGTTCTATTCCCAGCCGTTCGCAAACCCTACGGGTTGCAGCTTCGAACCCAGGATATTTGATTGGGATGGCGCATCCCAAAAACAGAGCGTATTTCATGGTATCCTTGCAATACAAAGGGTTATATGGTCCACCCGGATATTAAAATTCTATGACATCATCAAGTTTAGTCTTTTTCAAAACTTCACGGACCTCGTCAATCGGAACAGGCATTAAAGGGGCCAGACCGTGATGGGCTCTCATTTCATCAAGCTGATGGACTATCATCGACCTTCCCGTTTTTGCCAGCAGTTCGATAGCTATTTGGAGTTTGTCGGGTATATTGCCGCGTCTTGCGGCTGAATTTCTCAAAGCGACCAGCAAATCCGAAATGGGGATTTTCTGAGGACACCGATCTTCACAAACGTTGCACGTGCAACAAACCCAAAGTCTCTCATCTTCCACAACTTCGTCGTGTCCAAGGTTGAGGCACTTAAGAATAGTTTCCCGAGGCCCTAGCGCCGACGCTACCTCAAGAGCAGGACATGAACCGGTGCAACGAGCGCATTGGTAACATTCATACAGTGCTTCCCGTGGGAAGAAATTCCATATTTTTACCGTCATACCGGCTCTCCCTTTCTGGGCACGCGTTTGGCCAGTTTCTGTTTGGTTTCAAGGATTTGATCAGGGGTAAGTTCTCTCAGTCCCTGTTCCATTTCCTTAATCACTTTGGCGAACTGCGCCCCTTCAGCCGCGGAAACCCATGCCAAGCGGAGCCGATCCTTGTTTAGGCCCAGTTTATCCAGTCGCTTCCAGAACTTTTCAACACGTCGAGCTGTATTCTGGTTAGCGTTATTGTAATGGCAGTCCGATGGATGACATCCGGAAACCAATACAGCTCCGGCACCCATGGAAAAAGCCAGTTCGATCCATTCAGGAGCCACTCTTGCCGAACACATGGTCCTGATAATTCTAACGTTATCTGGATACTGAATCCTCGAAACTCCTGCGAAGTCAGCTCCGGCGTAAGAACACCAGTTACAGGCAAACGCAACGATCTTGCGCTCCGGCTCATTGGCCAGCGCTTCATGTATCTGGCTCACTATCTGTGCGTCAGAAAAGTGAGCCTGATCAAGAGCGCCAAACTTGCATTCCGGAACACAAGCGCCGCATCCCTGGCACATTGCCTCAACGACCCTGTAATATCCGAGTTCTTTGCTTCCTTCGATCGCATGGTAAGGACAGACTTTCGCGCACAAACCACAGGCCACGCACTTGTCAGTATTGATCCTGGCCGTTACAGCGGGAATCTTTACTTCACCCTTACTCATGAGGATGTTGGCTCTTGACGCCGCTGCGGAGGCTTGAGTCACAGAGTCCTTGATATCTTTCGGACCTTCCGCCGCGCCCGCCAGAAAGACCCCACCAGTTGTGGTGTCAACTGGTCTTAGTTTGGGATGAGCCTCCATATAAAAACCGTCAGTGTCCGTAGACAGATTGAGAAGCCTTTGAACTATTGGAGCGTCGCTTCTGGGTTTTATCCCCACAGACAGAATCACCATATTCATGGTGTACCGATATTGAGTCCCGAGGAGAGTATTCTCGCCTAAAAGGGTTAGATTTCCATTGCTTATGTCCTCTATGATCTCACCCGGTATTCCCCGGATAAATGTTACCCCTTCCCTTCTCGCTCTTTGGAAAAGGTCTTCGAATCCTTTTCCGAATGCCCTGATATCTATATAAAAGACAAATACTTCTGTGTCAGGCCAGTGTTCCTTTATGAGCAGAGCGTCCTTGATAGTATTCATACAGCATACGTTACTGCAATAGGGATTGCTTCGTTTGCTCCTGGAGCCTATACACTGCAGAAAAGCTATGTTCTTAGGCCTTTTCCTGTCGGAGGGCCGTATAAGTTCACCGGAGGAAGGTCCACCAGCGTTGATCAGTCTCTCAAATTCCAATGTAGTGATGACATTTGGGAAACGTCCATATCCGAGTTCTGTGAGGGCTGTCGGATCATAGACATCAACACCGGTTGCAACCACTATTGTCCCAACCTCGATTTCTAACATCTTGTCTTGATCGGCAAAATCAATACATTTCCTCGTGCATGCCTGAAAGCATCTATCACAAGCCACAATTCCCTGATTATTGAGGCAGAGGCCCATGTCAACGAGGTACCTTGAAGGAACAGCCTGAGCGAATGGTATATATATTGCCCTTCTTATGGACAAGCCTGCGTTGAATTCGTCGGGCGCCAGTTGGGGGCACGCCTGAATACAATCGCCACATGCCGTGCACCCATCTGTAACATAACGGGCCTTTTTGAGAATTTTCACCTTGAAATTTCCGATATGGCCTGTTACCTCTTTAATTTCTGAAAGAGTGAGCATTTGAATATTGGCATGGCGACCTACCTCACTCATTTTAGGAGCAAGGATACAAATAGAGCAATCCATTGTAGGGAATGTTTTGTCTATCTGCGCCATCCTACCACCAATGCTGCCGCTTTTTTCCACCAGGTAAACCTGGTAGCCAGCGTCAGCCATGTCCAGCGCAGCCTGGATTCCGGCGACTCCGCCTCCAATTACCAGTGACGAACGTTTTACAGGAACTGAAAGTTCAAACTGTGGCTCAAGCCTCACCGCTCTGGCGACAGCCATGGCTACCAGATCTTTGGCTTTTGATGTAGCCGCCTCTCTGTCATGGAGGTGAACCCAGGAGCAGTGCTCCCGGATATTTGCCATTTCCAGCAGGTACGGGTTCAAGCCTGCGCTCTCACAGGCGGCCCTGAACGTAGGTTCATGAAGCCTTGGAGTGCAGGAAGCCACCACCACTCGGTTAAGTTTCTGTTCGCGGATATCAGTCTTAATCTGCTCTTGTCCTGGTTCGGAACAGGTATATAGGGAATCCTTCGCCAGGGTGACATGTGGAAGTGTGCTTGCGAATTGAGCCACGGCTTCACAGTCAACCGTATTACCGATGTTCTTCCCGCAGTGGCAAACATAAACCCCTACACGCAGATCCGCCGGGGAATTTGCCTTTTTATCCATATCGTCCAGCGCCTGTTTCAATTCAGATGTCTCCTCGCGGCGATTTCAGACTTAACGTTTCAGATATCAATTTTTGCCCAGTAATGACTGTCCGTATTCAAAGCCTTTGTCAAACGCGGTAAGGTTAAAATCTTCCGTGCCTTTCGGAATTGAAGCCAAAACTGCCTGCTTCAGGGATTCGTATTCCACAACCTCACCCAGTGCCGCCAATGATCCAAGAATCACAATGTTAGCCACGATGCGACGACCGAGCCCTTCAGCGATTCTTGTTGCCGGCACTCTGTAAACCTTCAATCCTTCAGGATCTTCTTCAATCTTGACAAGGTCCTCATCGAGAATCAGAACTCCTCCACTCTTAATGACACCCCCGTAGGAACCCCATGCGCCCTGACTCATAAGAACCAGAACATCCGGTTCCACCACCTTAGGATAGTGAATTGCGCATTCTGATATTACAACGTCTGCGCTGCACGACCCTCCTCTGGCCTCAGGACCGTAACTCTGAGTGAATACAGCATTCTTGCCTTCATGAATAGCCGCCGCCTTGCCCAATATTTGGCCTGACAAAATGATACCCTGTCCTCCGAATCCCGCCAGTCTTATTTCTTTCTTTGCCATCAGGCGGCTCTCCCCTTACCTGGCTTGTCACCTTTTGCTAAAACCTTGGAAACAACATTAGTCTGGTAGTTTTGAAGAAAATCCGGGCGTTCCACATCCGAAAAAGTCCCAACCACAATTTTACCCCTGAGTTTAATCTCAGCGAGGCCCGGATCAATTCCGTTCCTGATTTCAGAGTTTTCTCTGTAAAATCTCATCTCTTCCAGGCCGCTGCCTAGTTTGTTTGGCCTCCCATAGCCTGTTGGACAGGGGGCGATAGCCTCGATGAATGTGAAGCCTTTTTTGTCCAGGCTTTGTGAAATTGAGTGAACGAGCTGTCGAGGATGAAAGGTGGTCCATCTCGCAACATATACGGCTCCAGCGGCGTGAGCTACGGCGGGAAGATTGAACGGCGCCTCAGCGTTACCCGTTGGGGTTGTGGATGTTTTAGCTTCTAATGGTGTTGTTGGCGCTACCTGCCCACCAGTCATACCAAAATTGAAATTGTTTACGCAAATCACCTTGATATTGACATTTCTGCGCGCTGCATGGATCAAATGGTTGCCGCCTATTGCAAACAGGTCACCATCACCCGAGAAAACAGTCACGCATGTGTCGGGTTTTGCAAGAGCCAGGCCGGTGGCAAATGGAATAGCCCTTCCATGGGTTGTGTGATAGGTGTCCATGTCAAGGTAGCCCGCGACCCGACCCGTACAGCCAATTCCTGAGACAACAGCGCATTTGTCGATCGGCAAACCTTTCCTGCGAATGGCTTCAATGAATGTGGTTAGCACAACCCCCAGCCCACATCCAGGACACCAGATGTGAGGAATTCTACCCGGTTTAAGATACTTGTCGTCCGGATGAAGACCATGATCTTTCTGAATCACGTCGTCCGCGGCTTCCTTATTGAATGGCTGAAGTTTCCTGCAACGTACTCTCATCATTGTTCCTAGTGATTTTTAGAATATCCTGTCTTTGGATGTTAAACTTGACGTGACTTGGCGCTTACAAAAACTCCACTACTCCTTCTTCGATCTCTTCGGGTGAATGAATTGAACCTCCCATGAGAGCCAGCAAAAGAACCTCCGCTGCCCCACCTGCAGTTCTCTCCACCTCGTAAGCGATCTGTCCATAATTGATTTCCGGTACGACAAATGCCTTTACTCTACCGGCTATTGATCGAATCAGCGATGAAGGGAACGGCCAAATGGTGATCAATCTCAAAAGTCCAACTTTGTGGCCTCTTTCCCTCAAGTTCTCCACAGCTTGCCTGGCCACACGCGCTGTACAGCCATAAGCGACCACTACAACCGTTGCGTCCTCTATCCCAACCGTTTCAACACGTATGATTTTCTGAGCGTTTTTCCTGATCTTATCGACAAGGTGGCGAACATTTCTCTCCTGAACGGTATCTGTTATGACAGGGTAGCCTCGCTCATCGTGGGTCAGGCCTGTGACATGGACGTGATAACCCTGTCCTGTTACCGCCATAGGCGCCGGCATATCGGATGAACTTTCGAAAGGGAGATATTGATCCTTGCCTACCTTGGGCTGTGGGCGATCTACTATTACAACATCCGCTTTCTTTGGGATAACGACCCGTTCACTCATGTGGCCAATCATCTCATCGGCGAGGACAAACACTGGAAGACGGTATATCTCGGAGAAATTGAAGGCAGCCACGGTCAGATCAAAACATTCCTGAGGCGATGACGGAGCAAGCGCAATGCAGCCATAGTCACCATGAGATCCCCATCTCGCCTGCATAACGTCCGCCTGGCCGACAAGTGTGGGGAGACCCGTGGATGGTCCACCTCTCTGAACGTTTATGACCACGCATGGCGTTTCCGTCATCATTCCAAGGCCTATATTTTCCATCATCAACGAGAATCCAGGTCCTGAAGTGGCGGTCATCGATTTCACACCACCCCAGGATGCCCCAAGGATGGCTGCCATCGACGCAATTTCATCTTCCATTTGGATGTAAATTCCGCCCACCTCAGGTAGCCTTCGGGCCATGCGCTCAGCCACTTCGGTAGCCGGTGTTATCGGATATCCCGCAAAAAATCGACATCCAGCCGCAATTCCGCCCTCCGCGCAAGCTGCGTCACCATGAATGAAGTGTTCTCCGGTCAAGACCTCTTTGCCCATTTATACGTGTCCTTATACTAATAACCCTTCTCAGAAACTTGAGAAGGGTCCCATAAAAACTGTGCAAGTGGGGAAAAGCCAAATTCTTCGAATGGTTCAAAACAAGAATGTTCAGACGATCCGAAAACGAATCCGTTAGTTAACTTTTCACATACCTTTTATCTTTACGGGAATATCTTGTGGATACTTTGAGAATGTCGTTTTCTGTTATTTTCTTAGCCTCGTCGAGTTCTGTAAAAATAGCGAACTCAGGACAAATCAAGCTGCAAAGTCCGCAATCGGCGCAATCTTCAGCATGAGAAACAACTTCCGGGGGATGGTATCCCTTTGGGTTAAAACGTTTGCTCTGCTTAAGACAACCGTTAGGACAGAACTCAATGCAAAAGCCGCATCCCTTGCAACGGTTTTCGATAATGCGCACCGTGCCGTGCGGGATTGAATGAGCCTCAGAGTCAAGTGGTAGCCGCCAGAATTTCATAAGGGGTTGGCTCCATTAAAGAGTATAACCTTCTTATTATAATTTTTTCTCGTCAAGAGTCAACTTAAGCGCCTTCGAAGGATCATGATTCTTTATCATCCGGATGAGATGACTTGACCGTCAGAACAGGGCACTTGGCGGTCCTCACCACATTCTCCGCCGTGCTTCCCAGTATCAGAAGCCTGAAACCTGTCCAACCGTGGGTTCCCATAACTATAAGATCAATTGCGTTTTCTTCAGCGAATCGCGTAATTTCAGCAGCGGGCACACCAACTCTGGAGGTAGTAGTTATCTCCTTAAGTTGGTCTTTGTACTCCGACTTGATTTCCTCAAAAGCTGTCTGAACTGATCCCTCTATATTCAGTAAAACGGACTGAAGGTCAAAAGGAACCCCTGCCTCAAACGCAGGATAACCAAGACGCGAAGAATTCACAACATGGAGGAAATACAGGCTCGCATCGAACGCCTTTGCAAAATCAACAGCGTAAGCTCTCGCAAGAAGCGAGTTTCCCGAAAAATCCGTACAGAAAAGAATTTTTTTAGGTACCATTGACGTTTCTCCTTGAATCACCGTTTTTTCATGATCCACTCAGATTCTGAGCATCTCACAGATCAAACGCAAGATCAAAATGTTCTTTTTTCCTTAAAAGAGTTAGGTTTAGGTGTTCCAAAATAAATAAAATGCTATTACACTGCCATGAAAAGTTAAAAAGCTGGAAAGAATTTCGGGTTTCTATCAAGATCTGAAGTAATATCTTATTGAGCGGAGTTCTAATTATGGATCAATGGACGTTCGGTCTGACCATGACTCTGGTCGGGGTTACAGGTACATTTATAACGATGGCGAGTCTAATTCTTTCAATGAATGTACTCAAACGGATTTTTCCCCTTAAGCATGTTGAGCAATCCAACATCGCAGACAAGAAAGCATAGGAGGAGCCAAAATGTTGGAAAGCTTAGTAAGCGGCCTGTCGGGGTTGTCACTTGGGGCAAGGTATATCGTCACATCTGGCGGTCCCAACATCATAATGCTCATCATTGCGGCAATATTGCTGTATCTTGCCATAAAAAAGGGCGTTGAGCCCCTGCTTTTGCTCCCCATCGCATTCGGTTGCATTCTCGTAAATATGCCTCTCAGTGAACTGATGCACGAGGGGGGCATAATAAGGTTCTTCTATGATATTGGAATAATAACCGAAGTATTTCCTCTCATCATATTCATCGGTATTGGAGCAATGACCGATTTTACCCCACTGCTTGAAAATCCAAAGATTCTCCTCTTTGGGGCAGCAGGCCAATTGGGCATATTCCTCACTCTACTACTGGCCCTGGCGTTGGGTTTCACACAACTTGAATCCGTCTGCATAGGTGTCATCGGGGCTTGCGACGGTCCAACGGCAATCTACGTCACATCCCAGTATGCGCCTCACCTGCTCGGGGCGGTTTCGGTCGCCGCATATTCCTATATGGCCCTCGTCCCAATAATTCAGCCGCCACTGATGAGACTTCTGGTAACCAAGAAAGAGGCAGTGGTTAAAATGGACGTCGCTAAATCCAATGTTTCGTCCCAAACCAAACTGCTCTTCCCAATAATAGTGACGCTAGTCACCGGTTTGATTGCGCCGAAAGGTCTTCCACTAATGGGAATGATTATGTTTGGCAATTTCATGAAAGAAAGCGGAGTTGTTCAGAGACTCACCGGCGCGTCAGAGAATGAACTCGCGAATATTGTGACCCTTTTTCTTGGCCTGGCGATTGGCGGGACAATGGAGGGGCACGCTTTTCTGAAACCGCAAACCATTGCCATCTTCGGACTGGGATTCCTTGCAATATGCCTGGATACCGTAGCGGGCGTGCTCTTTGGGAAGCTCATGTATGTTATGTCAGGCAAGAAAATTAATCCGTTGCTTGGAGCGGCGGGAATCTCGGCTTATCCAATGGCTGCTAGAGTGGTTCAGACAGTTGGCCGTGAGTACGACAAGAGAAATTACCTCCTCATGCATGCCATGGGCGCTAACACCGGAGGCCAAATAGGGTCCGTAATGGCTGCGTCGGTAATGCTGTCTGTCCTGAAGGGTATGGGGCTGATCTGATCAAATGGAACTTGCGTTTATTCACTGGGAAGCTGGCGCTTAATTTGCCTTGCGCGTTCCTGTAAATCCACAACCTTATCCGTCTCATCAACTATCTCATCACCAAGGAGGGTCTCTATGAGATCCTCCAGGGTGACCAAACCAGCAACGCCCCCATACTCATCCACCACAATCGCTATGTGTCTTCTATTTTTGAGAAATCTTGTAAGCAGAGCCAGGGAATTCGTCGTTTCCGGAACAAATGAAATCGGTTTAGCCAATGTCTTTATGGGAGCAGTCGGGTTGGAATGACTTTTAACCGAGACGAGATCATGAATCATGATGTATCCTATAATGTTTTCCCTATCAGTTTCGTAGACCGGGATCCTGGTAAACCCTTTCTGATCCATGGCTCTTGTCGCCTGCTCTATGGTCATTCCACCATCCAGAGAAAATACGACCGTTCGCGGAGTCATAATCTCGCGAATGGCTTTATTTTCAAGGCTGATTATATTGTGGACAAGAGCGCTTTCACCGGCGGTTATTTCACCCTCATGAACTCCTCTGCGAACCACTGCAAGGATCTCGTCTTCTGTAACTGTGGGCGAGATGTGACCTCGGGTCAGAATATTTGTAAAAAACTTAATAGCTCTCACCATCGGGTACATTATAAATGTAAGCCAACTTACAGGCCACACGACTAACTGCCACAAATTTCTCCAGTAAAGAGCCCCCAAAGTCTTTGGCGCAATCTCCCCTACGAACAATATGGCAATCATCATAAGGCCTGAGAATACCGGCATGGCGGTCGGGCCCAGCACCTCATTCGCGTAATATCCCGACAGAACAGCGCCCGCAGTATTAACTCCCGAGCCAAGAATTAATATTGAAGAAAGTGGTTCCGCTATTGATTTCTTCATCGCTATGAACTTTTGGGCCAACTTGGAACTACTGGCCGTATTTGCAGCAACCTCAAGCGTCCCAAGCCTGGTGGAATAAAGCACCGCCTCAAGCAGAGAAGCAAAAGCTATAATGAAGATGGTAAGAAAAACTACTGTGATTAGAATGGTCATTCAAAGCCCCCTGGAAGACAATTCTTCAAGAACCTGCAAGTGAAATAACTCGATCGATGCGGGCTTCTGATTGGCAATTGCTTCAACCTCACATCCAAAAACGAAACGCGGCGGAATCAGGTTTTCCGTCGCGTCAAAGAAATTTCCGTCGAAAGCGCCTCACAATTTCCAAGTATAGAAATTCCGTCTTGTTTTGACCGCGCCAATAGGATGGATCATGTTAGTGTGCGTGGGCAAAGCTTTTCCATCTTCATGCTGAGATTGGGATCCACAACACGTCTATCGGCGGGTTTCAGCCTTACAACCCCGTATCCTTTCTGCCGATAACGCTCGTCGTCATGCATTACTATGGCCTTGGGGATAAACTTTAACTGATAACCTGCGTCAAAGAGTCTTCGAGAAAAAGATACATCCTCTCCCTGATAGAAACCAAGGTCATCATTCCACGAATGTTCATCAAAAATGTAGTCCTTATAAATTCCGTACCCACCGGTAACGTATTGACACTTGTCAAAAGTTTGGTCGTAGGTCCTTAGAAAAGTATAATTTTCAATTATGTTAACCCAATCGCAATACCTGGAGATATCAGGGTTCAAGATAATCCCTGTGGCTACATCAAAATCTCCCTTCACGTCGTTGACGGATTCAGCCCAATTCGGATGCAGGAGAAAGTCGTCGTCCAAACAGACAAACTTGTTAAACCTGGCCGACTCGGCCAACACGTTTCTCATTGCGCCTAGTCTCCCTTGATGTGCGGCGTCCTCCATGGGAAACGCCCTGATCCCATCGGAACCATTAAGACCAGATGTGCATCCAGCCACCATGATTTCATAATAGTCCGGATACAATTTCTGGAATTTTATCGAATCAATTAACTTGGACAACTTTTCAGGTCGCATGCCGTTAGTAATTATCCCGAAACTAAAACCCTGGGGTTTGTGCGATCTTCTGGTTCTACCGGGAACCGTAGGCGGCAGGGCTTTCCCGAATGCGCTCAGGAGATCCATTCTCGAAGAAAGCGTCAGGATTTCAAGCCTGTGTATCGCTGCGATGTTGTCTTGCATTTCATTTCTGAGGATCTCTATTTCCTGCTTCAGCAATTCCATGTCACCATTGCCGTTGCCATTGCCATTGCCACTCATGATCTTGTGAAAAAAGGACTGAACTTTTCCGAATCCATTTTTTAACAACATTCTGTTCGCTCCAAAGTCATTCAAACAAGGAATTTAAACATATTTCTTAAACTACTCTATTGACCCATGCAATAAAAGTATGTTCCGAAAAACAATCATTTGAAAGCTTGTGAAATGTCTTTAAGGACCCTGTTTCTCAAAAGCATCCGATCATCAAAATCCACGCCATATTTATCCAAAAACTTTTCTACGGTCTGCAGCGCTAGATCCGGCGCTCGATGCGAAACTTTGGGCAACTGAAACTCCCAATAAAGAGAACGAAGGTCGATTAAGTCGCGCTCATCAAGGTCCGGATTGCAGTGTTTTAGGTTTCTATCGCTGATCCATATGGCCGAGTTTAGCTGGTCCTCATAATTTTTTATCGACGATTGACTTCCATTTGCATTCATCCTGTAGCGGTAAAGATACTCTGGAATAATTGTGTTGTTATTCTTTTTTGAGATCCTTGACCACAAATCATAATCCTGGGCGAATCTAAGGGAAACGTCGTACATGCCGGCATTTATAACCACCGATTTTCTGAACAGCATGCTTCCGTGACCATAGTTGTTATGGAACATCAACCTCCACAACCTATAGACAGGGTCACTAATTAATTCTTTTTTCTGGACCAAATTTTCGTATTCGTCAATAACATCGAAGAAAGTTCCTACAAAATCCAGTTCCTGGTTTTTGGTAAACACTTCAAATTCGATTTCAAGCCTTTCGGGAAGGCTTATATCATCTGCGTCCATCCTGGCTATAAAGGGAGATCTAGCCAGGTTGAGTCCTTTGTTGAGCGACCTTGTGAGGCCGCTGTTCTCTTGTCTCACGAGTCTAATTCTATCATCTTGGTAATCGAGGATGATCTCACTGACAGGTTCCGACGAACCATCGTCAATGATCAGGAATTCAAAATCTGAAAGAGTCTGATTTAGTATGCTTTCCACAGAAGGTCGCAGATGAGCTGAACCGTTGAAAACCGACATCAGTACGGTGACTTTGGGACTTGGCATTGGTTTATCGTAAGATCACGAGAAGACAATTTTGTTAGAAACAGGTTCAAGTCGATTGTCGAGTGGTTTAAGCATGCAGAGCTCGCTCCCGTTCAGAAATCTCAGAAATTGATGGTATCTCAAGATCTGCGATGACATCAAGGGAGAAATTCCGCTCCACGAACTTCATTGCATTCGAGGCGATGTGTTCAGCCAGTGCGCTATCACTAATCACCATCCTTATGGTCTTTTTTAAACTTTTGGCGTCCGGAGAACACAACAGTCCATTGTTTCCATGACTTATAATTTCCCGAATGCCCGGAGAATCACATCCTATTACAGGAATACCGCAGGCCATTGCCTCTATCAGGGATTTTGGATGACCTTCATAGAGTGAGGGCAGTACAAATACTCCGGAGCGATTCATAAGTTCCGGAAGCTCAGAGTTTGGAACTCCGCCTTCCCATGTAAGTTTCGACGCGAGATCCGTGAACTTATCCTGGAGCGCAGGTCTCAAATTTCCTTCCCCTACGATTGTCAAGGTCACGTCTAGATCGCGTATCGCTTCAATCAGAGAAACGAGGTTTTTCTCAGGAGCTATTCTGCCAACAAAAACAATTGAGGTGTGGTTCTTGGGAACATCCATAGGACGAAAGAGGCTTGTGTCTACATAATTGGGGATTACGACCAATTTCCTTTTAGCCTCTGGAAGCCTTGAAACAACGTCATATTTCATAGCAGCCGTGGTGACTATTATACTGTCTGCTCCAGAGAAAACTTTTTCTTCGACTCGGAAGGCTTCTCTTGCAATTGCTGAGTCGGCTCCATGCTCACGAACAGCATTTTGAGACCACATGTATCCGCAACGAACAACCAGAGGTTTCCCCAATCTATTCGCGACGTCTAAAGCCAATTCAGCTCCATAACTCTGGTTCGTCTTGATAACATCCAAGCGCTCAAGAGTTTTTTCATGAATTATTGGCAAAACGGACTCATAATCTTCAAGGCTAAGATCGTCTTTGTTGGGGCAAATTCCAATATCCTTCAACCGGTCAAGATATTTTAGATCTCCCTCGTCGCCATAAGTGAAGAAAGTAACCTTATTCCCTGCATCGACCATTCTTCTGTAGATCGCCATTTCCCGGTCAAGATTTCCGACAATGTCCCAGGTCTTCAATGAAACCCCTCTTGTGAAAAAGAGTCCCAAATGAAAATTCATGACGCTATTTCTCTAGCTATTTGAATGTACTTTCCGGCTACATCATCCAGCTTTGAAACTGATATCAGATTTTGGAAGGTTTCGTAGTTTTCAACCATGTTGTCAAGTTGGGGCAGAATTTCTTCTTCCGTGCGGAACGCAAGTCCGCCGGCCTTAACAAGTTCAGGATGTCCTCCGTCTTCATAATATATCGCAGGAAGTCCGCAAGACAGAGCTTCGATGAGCGCATTGGAACAAGGATCATTTTTGCTGGCTGTAATATAAATGTCGTGGTTGCGCAGCAAGCCCGCTAATTGCTCTGAAGGGACCGGAGGAACATGTTTTATTTGTTGGAACTTCTCTGAAACGTTTCCAACAAAAGTATATTCGAACTGACTCCAGTCCAGATTATTTTCGATCCATTTATAAAGCGGTCCGCCTTTTCTAGGATTATTCGACCAACTTGTCGAGATGAGCTTGACTTTGCGGTTTCGGCTAAAGTCTATTCTGCCATTCGGATGGAAAATGTCACCGTCAACCGCATTGTTAATTATCACCGGCTGGATCGGTTTATATCCCATGTCGACGATTCGCTGATAAGTCCAAGTTGACTGCAGCACAGTAGATGAAGCGAATTTCTGATTCAGTTCGAAGCAAAGTTCATCCTTTTCCCTGTCATATCCCCGGATCAGATGAATCGGCCCGTCGATTCTGTGAACCACGTTCAACCTGTTTTTCTTGCTAAATTCGAGAAACCTGTCGACATCAAAATGGATGGAGTTGAGGATGTATGCGTCTATTCTTTCGTCAAGCTCATTTTCTCGCACATTGACGCCAAGTTTCAAAAAGGCCTTTTTAAGGGCCAGCATGAACTGATTGCCTCCTCCATAAGGGGGCTTAAAAAAGCTGTGCCAGAGACACACTGTAAAATCTGACTTAGCTTTCAATCTGCTGGCTTCCGTTTTCGGAAAGACATCCCCGACACCTTTTGACACAAATTGATTCGCTGTATTTTTAGAACCAACCAATGCCTCGTTTATGCGAGCGTATATCCCGGTAAAGTCATTAACAACTGAATCCGGAGAATGCTTGTCCAAAACCCTTTCGTAAAGGCCACTCACCATTTCAGTGAGAAAACTCTCCCTAATGTCATATTCAATAATGTTGGCCGCCTCTATGGGGTCTTTGTAGATACATGCCGGTTCCAGAGCATCCGGCGCAAGTCCTACTTTGGAACTTATGACTTTACACTTTGAGGCGCCTGCCTCAAGAATTGAATGTGGCCCTCCTTCGGACCTGCTGCTTACCACATACAGGTCTAGAAGGTTGTATAAAATATTGAGGGTTTCCCGAGCAAGTGAGTTCAGATTCATGTCGTCGGTTTGCGTCTCTTGTCCCACGTAAGTAAAGGGGATCTGACGTGACCGAAGCTGGCCAATCAACCATTGACGCCTTGGCCCAGCCAGTAAAACGTGAAAGTTCAATCCTCTTCTCTTGAGGATCGTAAGAATTTCCAGAAAGATGTCAGGTCCCTTGACCATTTTAGGTGACTTTAGATCGCTGCCCTCGGTGTCTCTTTGAAAGGATCCTATAAGATAGGAATCTGTGGGTATGGCGTAGTCATTTCTTAGTTGTCCCAATGCAGGATCACTTGGCCATATGGGTCGAAATGAATTCGTATCTATAACGTATGGGACCATCTCGCTTTTGATTCCAACCGAGGCAAGCTGGTTCCTGGCCTGAGAACTACGCGAGATCCATGTGGAAACTAAAGGAACAATATGGCGATGAGCGGGAACCGAGAAATATCGAAAGGGTTCCCCAGGAACGTGACAGACGATCCATTTCCCGGCCACTGTTTCCCGAGGGATTAGATTCAACCCTTCCCACCAAACTGTATGAATTATTTGACAGTCTTCCAGACCGACGAGATCAACGACCCCTTTAATCGCATTAGAGACAAGTCTGAGGTCTTCGTCCAGCGCCCAGCCGATGCCGTCGCCTCCTGTCAAAAAAACTTTTACCTTGTTCACAGCTTGCAAGCTCTGACTCCAAATCCTGTAGTGTATCCAATCAAGTTCTCTTGACTGGTTTTTTTGTTTCGCCCGTCACTATTGATAGCTCCTTGCTTCAGCATACCAAGGAGCCTACCAATAACCTCAAGTGTCTTGGCCCTTTCCGCTCCCCACATTTTCGTTCGCGAGTAAGTATAGTAACGAATCATATCAACTAAAACACTCCAGAACCCGCCCTGATTCTCGATCAGAATTTGTCCAAAACCCTGAGACCCCATTACCTCGTTCCAGTAGAAACCGGTGTACCGGCCATAGTCGCTAGGATCCGCATGTATCGGAAAACTGAATGGAACGCATATCAGCGCCGCTCCAGACTTCTTGAGCACACGGCGGATTTCAGCGATCACCCTCACGGGGTCCGGAACATGCTCCAGAAGCTCGGAACAAATTACACAATCAAAAACGCTTTCCTGAAAAGGAAGCGCCGTAGCGTCAGACTGCACATCGGGCTTTTTTGCGAGTGACAGGTTCGCGTAAGTTACCACGAGTCCGAATCTATCCAGGTCAAATGTTCCTCTTTTTCCCAGTCGATTGCCTCCCAGGTCTAGAACCACGGAACCTGGTTCAAGCTTAGCAACCTGCCTCAGATGAAACTCGTCGACGTAATAACGTCTCAAGGAATACGAGATGTCTCTAGCTTGATCTTTACCTATCAGACTATTCATTATCGTATGATAGACCCTGACGGAAACAATTAGTTTCGTGAGATTCCTGGAACAGCCAATGGGTTTGAAGCTGTTCCAATCAAGGAATTGTAGATGAGATCCAGCCAAGTGTTGAGTGAAACCCCAGAGGTGTGATCTCCTGTTGATTTTCGTACGCCTCGGCCTAAATGCAGGAAGATTACATTACCTTCTTCATCAAAGGCCCGGTCCACTCTAAACCCTTTTAGCGGCGAAGTAATAGGTATTTGATTGTCGAGTTCTGGCTCCCATAATGTGTTCCGGCATGAAAACACTTCATATCCTGCTTCCCTGAGCAGGATTGTAACCTTGTCCCCAACGTCCATTTTGGGAAGCTCCGGAAAAAAATCCAGTTTCATTTTCCTGAACATCTGGTAATCTACCATGTACCCCAGAACATGAAGCACGCCTTCAGGGTCCCTTGCCCTATCCAGGCGAACCCCTGAAGCTTTAACCCGACCATCGATCTTTGAACTCAGGAAAGACAACCAGTTCCTATCACAGGGAAAGGTGTCCATGTGCATTGTCATGACATATCGGCACGACTGGTCAATAAGCCTGATACCAATTTCCAGTCCAATTGCGTTGGCATAGCTTCCCCATTGTTTCTGGTCATCCATACTTGGAAATCCTGATTCGAGGACATCCGGAGGAAAGGGTTCCACCCGATTCAGAGCGAGGTTGATCTCGTCTCTCTCAAACAACCAATTGAGATTCTCCCTCGGGGAATTATTATCCACCACCCAGACTTCATGTGGGTCTGATGTAAAATACCGCACCCCATCAAGGCAGGCCCGAAGAATGTCCCTCCCTGCATCGTTGATCATGTGAGAAATTATGATGAGACGCGGAGCATCAGGACGCTCATTCTTTCTTCGTAGTACCTCAACCGCATAAACCCTCCCGTCAATTATCAGTTCAACCAGTTCGGTGGACAGGGGCATTCAGTTTTTCTCCGCGGAAATCTCTTCTCCGGGCCGCTTGACACCCACAATGATTATGCTATCGCACCAGTCTATTCTAAATTCCTGGCAAACTGTTTCCACAATCCAGCGTTTCAATGGATCAGTTGTGAGGGGATGCTTGTTGTAACGGCCCATATCTTCAATTCCAAAACCGGCGCACTTGAGAAGACTGTAAAGATCATTGGCGGCCCAGGGAGTTACGTGGGAGATGTCCCTTTGCCTTACGGGGTGTGCGGCGTTGGGAACCGTCACAAGCAATTTTCCCCCGTTTGATAGCTTCAAAAAGCTTTTTTCGACAAGATCGAGAGCATCTGGAACAGCCACATGTTCCAAGACCTGATTGGCAATCGCCAAATCAAAACTCAACCCTCCCGGAATTTCCGAGAAAGACCGAAAATCAAATGTCCCGTCCGGGTCCGTGTCCAGACAATAATAAAATGATGTAACAGACATTACTGCCTTTTGAAAAGGTTTGTGAGCCCCTGCTCCTATATCGAGGACCCTGCTTCCGGGGCGAAGTAACGACAGTATCTCCTCGTGAGGATTCTTGAGTGGAAGATTCTGCACGGCGCCAAATCGTGAGAAGCATTCTCCTCTCCATTTCATCAAACGGTTCCATGATTGTACAAGCGATTCAGCCAGTGGTCGATTCCTCCACACCTGTTTCAGGATATAAATTCAGGCCCGTCGGCTTTCCTCTCACTTCATCAAAAGGAATCAAACACCAATCGACTTTCCCTCTGACTATTCCTCTGGACCTCTCTGGTCCAGTCACGGCAAAACTTACTATACCGGCTATTCTTTCGAGGGTTTCAAATGAGGCTGCGTCCCTGGCCGCAAAGTGGGCCTCGTAAGCCCCTGTGGACAACCTGTTTTCCGGGTACCATGCCTGAAGTATGTAATGATTTTGAGGACCTGGGCCGACAAGACCATCCTCTTTAGACACATTCCACTTGCAAAGAATCCCTGCTGCGTTAAGGATACCAAGCGAAAACATGGGGTGCTCCAGATACCTGTTTATCTGAAGGTCCACTTCTATACCGAAAGGCCTACCGGCCGTGACCTCAGTAAGGGTATCCCCTTTCTCATCAAACAGCCTTGCTCCAAAAATATTTACGTCTTCACTGGTGATACGGCTCCTGACCCTATGCTCCAATCTCTTCTGTTCCGAATGAAACACCAGCGTTTCATAGGCATTGATGGCCTTTAAGGCTGATCCGTTGAAAAGTAGAGAGCCATTTTCGAGTAATATTCCACTTTTTGCAACGAACTGAAGCGTTTCAAGGCTATGACTTACGAGTAAAATCGTAGCTCCACTTTCCCGCATTTCTTTTACCTTGGCGAAACTCTTGTTCTGAAACTTCAGGTCCCCTACAGCAAAAGTCTCATCAATGAGCACCACGTCGCTCTTGATGTTCACGGCGACACCAAAACCCAGTCGACTCAACATTCCGCTAGAGTACATTCGCACCGGCTGATCAAACCAGTCGCCAAGTTCTGTGAAATCTTCGACATCCGGCAATATTCGCTCTACCTCGCAACTCGAAAGGCCCATAATAGCTCCCAGTAGTCGAACATTTTCCCTCCCGGTCAATTCCGTGTTCAGGCCTGCGTTCAATTCTATCATAGGGAAAATGCGGCCGAGGATTTCCACCCTACCCTTGGTTGGAGCGGTCACACCTGCCAGGACTTTAAGCAGCGTGCTTTTGCCGGCCCCGTTTCGGCCAACTATACCAAGGGTCTCTCCTCTTTTCACTTCAAGATTAATATCCTTCAGGGCCCACCGGTCATCATCTTCACAAGCAAATCCACGACCCTTGATCAGGTTCAGGCCTTTACGCAGAAAACGCGGGAAGGGTAATCCGTATCTCTTCCATAAACCATCTATTCTGATCGTCACATCATTCGACATTTAGAGGTCACAACACATCTGCGAAATAATCCGAAAGCTTTCGGAAAAGGGGCCAGGAAATGCTCAAGATGACTACCATCATTAGAGCCGAAAATATTAAGGGTTGCAGTTCAGGAGACTGACCTTTGATAAGGACTGCCCGAAAGCCTTCGATCACCCCGACCATGGGGTTCAACATGTATATTGATCTCCACTCTTCGGGTACACTGCTTAAGGGATAGATTACAGGCGTTATAAACAGCCACGCCTGTGTCAGAAAAGGTGTTGCGAAGATGAAATCCTTCCTGAACGTTCCAAGTCCGGCAAGCAGGATTCCGATGGCGAACGCTGTCCCAACCATCAGAAGGGAAAGGACGGGAATCCACAGAATGGCTGGCCCTATCGGAACCTTATAATAAATCATGAGAATCGCCAAGACAACAGCGGACATTGCGAGATCGAAAAGAGTCGCAACAACGGCGGCGAGCGGGAAGACTTCCTTGGGCATCGATATTTTTTTTATTATTTCAGCGTTCTGTATGATGCTTGGACCACATGCCGAAACGGCATTGGTGAAAAACGTCCAGGGAACAAGACCAACGTAACTGAAAAGAAGGTAAGGCACGCCATCGCTTGGAATGTCAACGAAGCCTCTCAGCATAGTGAAAAGCAACATAAGCACCAATGGCTGAATGAAAGCCCACCACATTCCCAGAGACGAGCGCCTGTACCGGCTGGTCACATCGCGCACGACAAGGGCCCTCAAAAGGCTGGAAAACCTTTTGAACCTGCTGCCTGACGATGAGGCGTTTATATAAAGGCCACCGCTTCTAGAAATAGTGGACGCCAAGAAACAATCCTTCTGAAATGTTGATCAGTCTTCGGTCGTATCTGTTTCCGTCTCTTCTAATTTAGCTTCACGTTCCCTTCTTTTCTCCATGAAACGCAGGGCAATTATCCCTGTCTCATAGAACAGTAGAAGGGGAATGGCCATTAGAGACTGATTAATCACGTCTGGAGTAGGAGTCAAAATTGCGCCTATTATAAAGGCAAGCACAACAAAGTAACGCCGTCCTTTCTTCAGGTATGCGCTATCAACTACCCCCAGCAAGCCCAAGAATACGATAATAATGGGCGTTTCAAAAACCAAACCAAACGACAGCATCAACAGCATTACCAGTGATATGTATTCCCTGATGGCAATCATTGGTTTGAGTTCCGGAGTTGAATACCCCAGAAAGAAATTGAACGCTGCAGGAAATACAATGAAATAAGCAAAGGCAGCGCCCAGATAGAACAGGAAAGTAGCTGTAAAGACAAAAGGCACGGCCAATTTGCGCTCTTTCTCCAACAGGCCGGGGGAAATAAATAGCCAGACCTGATACAAAACAAATGGCAGCGCAATAAAAAGGGCCGTGATAAAATCAACCTTGAGATATACAAAGAATGGATCAGGCAGACCAGTAAAAACCAGAGATGAATCCTTGGGAAGAAGCCTTATTACAGGGGCAGCCCAGAAACTGAACAAATACTCAGAGAAAGCCAGACAAATTACAAAAGCGATGGCAACCGCAATAACTCCTCGGATCAACCTTTTCCTGAGTTCTTCGAGATGATCGAGAAAAGACATCTTTCCTTCGTCTTCGGTCAAATTCGTTCTCTCCTGCTGCACTATATACGAAAACCAAGAATAGGTTTGCGTATCAAAGCTGGTCAAATCCGACGTATATTAGAATGAGCAGTTTCAAAACGCAAGACACAAACCCGAGTCGTCAAATCTTCGTTCAGGCCAACTGTTCTGGAGTAATGTTACTTCCGCGTGCAAATGGGGATGGCTGATTCTGCCTCTTTGCCTCTATTGCTCGAAAGAGAAGATACGTTTCCAGTCATTCTTCATACTGATGATTGTCCAGTCCTGCTTCTTTGCCTCGTCGTACAGAGCCTGGGTAAAGGCGCCAACATTGGTATCGGGGAGCCCCTGGGCTGGGCCATAAGCATACTCCCGCTTAGCGTCGTCGTGAAGCACAATCATTGACAGTCGCGCCCCGTCGCCGGCCTTCGTGTACTCAAGCATCTGCTTGTCGCCGGTCGAGTTGCCAAATGCGGCGTGGGGCCTGCGCCCGATCATCAGGTGAATCCCCTCGGGCTTTCCGGCGTTGTTGTCGTTGAGCAGAAGTTTGGGTTCCTTAGTCAGGAACGGCTTGCCGTCCTTGGCGTAGCCATATTTCGTTCCAACCGCTGACCCCACCACCTGCTCGGGCGGTATTCCATAAACCCGCTCAGCGTAAACGCGCACAAAATCCTGGCCGCCGCCAGTCACGATATAGGTCTTGTAGCCGTTGGAGCGCAGGTAACCTAGAACCTCCAGCATCGGCTGGTAAACAAGCTCGGTATAAGGTCTTTTCCAGCGCGAATCCTTGGCGGTTTCGATCCACTTCTTCACTTCAGCGTTGAACTCGTCCACCGTCATGCCGGTGAGCGTGGCAGCGAGGATCTTCTCCAGATCCTTCATCGAAAGCTTCGCTATCGCCCCATGATTACCAGATAACACGGTTTTGAAAGGCTCGACATTCTTCAGTTCCGGCTTCGCCTTCACGACCGCCGGGACCCGCTCCAGGCAGTACATTACCTGCGTGTACATGGGATGCTCCACCCATAACGTGCCATCCTGGTCGAAGGTGGCAATTCGCTCCTCGGGCGGCACGAACTTTGGGCTAGCCTGGTCAGTGGTTTCCTGCACGAACTTGAGGATCGCCTGCTTGGCTGGTCCATCGTTCCAGGAAGGAAGAGGATCGGTTACTGCATGCGCTGAAGCGCCCAACGAGAGCAGCACGACCAGCGCAACTACGTGGGCAACGCTAAAAAATGAACGTATGAGATTTTTCATGGGTGGTTTCTCCGTAATAAATAATAACGGGCGACCTCTTGAGCCGCCCGCTTCGTCTTATAACGCCCGTCTCCTTCAGCTAATCACCTGGGTGGTTCGCCTGCTGAACTTGCTTTAAGATACCCTCGAGGTTGTAGGTCTCCGGCGCTTGCAGCGGCGGGAACTCCTTGTAAGTCATGAGGTGCTTCTCCCACAGTTGCTGGCCGATGGGCAGCATGTTCCAGTCGTACAAGAAGGCTGTGGCTGGAGCTCCAAGAGCGCCTCCCATGCTCATAACGCTCTTCTGAGATAAGCCGACGGCCTGCTCGAAGGGGTCTCTCTTAATGTTCTGAACCAGAGTAAAGTGGAATGGTATGAGTGGCATTACCCAACCTTCCGCCCCAGGTTGTGACATGGTAAAGTACATCTTCCAATTCTTGTACCGCACAGCGGACGGCGTCGCTCCTGAGAAGTAGTAGAAGTAGTCACGCGCCGACTTTTCCGACTTGCCTTCGAGATAGTCACGTTGATTCACGCCGTCGAGCGTCGTCTTGACGATGCCGGGATACTTCCCAGCCTCGATTTGCTTCTTTAACTCGTCACCTTTCGGACCACCAGCGATTTCCACGAGTGTGGGTAGCCAGTCCAGCGCTGCGAACAATTGGTTCTTAACCGTACCCGGCTTGATGCGCTCCGGCCAGCGAACGACACAGGGAGCGCGGTAGCCACCTTCCCATGCCTCACCCTTCTGGCCCTTGAACGGAGTGACACCGCCGTCGGGGAAGCTGATCGCTTCTGCGCCATTGTCCGTGGTGAAAACAACTACGGTGTTGTCGAGCTGGCCCATGTCCTCAAGCTTCTTCAGGACGTAGCCGATGTTGTCATCCATCTGCTTCATCCCCGCTTCATTGACTCCCCAATCCTTGCCGCCCGGCTCACCCACCATGCCCAGGTACTTGTCCGACAGCATGGTCGTCACATGCATTCGCGCGGGGTTGTACCAGACAAAGAAGGGCTTGCCTGTCTTCTTGGGGTCGTTCCGGTCGAGGAAGTCTATGACCTTGGCCGAGATCTCCTCATCCACCGTCTTTGAGCGCTCAAGGGTTAGAGGGCCTTCGTCCTTGCACATCTGATTTTTCATAGTACCGTCGGATGACTTGCACCAGAGGCACGGACGTGGTGGCGTCAGGCATACGCCGGTTTTGGGGTCAATTGCGCCCGGCACTTCCCCTAAGCCGGGTATAGGAGTATTCTTGCAAGGCCGGCAGATGCCCTGCTCGGTCGGGCTCTTGTTTATGTCTGGGAAGCTCACCTGCTGCATCGCGTCGAGGTGGTAAAGGTATCCCCAGAACTCCTGGAACCCGTGAGCCGTAGGAAGAGCCTCGGTGTGGTCTCCCAGGTGGTTCTTGCCAAACTCCCCAGTGGTGTAGCCAAGATCCAGAAGGAACTTGGCTATCGCCGGAGTACCCTGCCGGAGCCAGGATGGACTACCAGGAAGCTGAGGTGGGATCATGCCGGTGCGGAGGGGGTACATACCGGTGAAGAACGCGTTGCGCCCGGAGGTGCAGCTCTGCATGGCGACATAGTCCATGAAAATCGCTCCCTCGCTCCCGATGCGGTCGATGTTCGGGGTCTCACCTACCATCAAACCCCGGTGGTAGATGCCCGGCTGCATCCAGCCGATGTCGTCTCCCATGATGAACAAAATGTTGGGTTTCTTGTCTTGCGCAAACGTCGGACCGGCCATCAACGCCAGAGCGACAAAGAGAGCGGCAATGGCCATTATAACAATTCGACATTCCCTCTTCATTCCACTATCCTTTCTAAAGCTTGATGAGAGAAAAATGAGAGAGACGCATTTTCTACAATTCCTATGTATCGGTCCACTTTCTTTGTTTTGCGCCTTTCCCTTTATGAGGTTTATCAGAAGTTTTGTGACCCACACAGTGACTCGATCACCTGCTTGTCTTGACTGGACACACCTCCCTTCAAAAGCTTTCATACAGTCTTACGCCTGAGTAAACCTGCCGTCCCAGGTTAGTTAAATGGAACGGAGAGACTCTCCAATTCCTTCAGGCGTTTCAATGCCTGCATCGCTTGAAGTGAGTTGTAGTTGATGCCCGCGGCGTTCAGGCTACTACCCTGCTGGAATGGATATTCCGGCAGCGTCGAGAGAAACCCTTTCAGTTTTTCCTGAACCGGTATGAAGAGCCAGATGTTGTCAGCATACCAGCGGAAGTACAGTCCGGACTCGTGTGGAGCCTTCTCATAGGGATCGGCCCTTAGATTGACGATGACTGGCCAATTGGGCACTTCCCTGGTGGCCGAGGCGATGTTTCCATTGGTCACAGCGAAGTGAACTTTCCAGTCGTTCCAGCGGACGGCGTTCAGCTCGCCACCCTGACCGAAGTAATAAATCTCTTCGCGAGGGCCCTTCTTAGCCTCGCCACTGAAGTACGGCAGGAAGTTGTACCCATCGAGATGGGCTTTCCAAGTTTTCCCGTTGGCCTGATAGCCCTTCTTGATCTTCTCGACGATGTCTGGTTCTCCCGCAGCCGCCAGTAGCGTCGGCAACCAGTCTTCTTGTGAGAAGATGTCGTTGATGATCGTGCCCTGCTTGATCACACCCGGCCAACGTACGAGCATCGGAACGCGGAAGCCTCCCTCCCAAGTCGTGCCCTTCTCGCTGTGGTATGGCGTTGTCCCACCGTCCGGCCAAGTCCCGGTCTCAGCGCCGTTGTCGGTCCCATACACAACGATGGTGTTGTCAGTGATACCCAGTTCATCGAGCCGTTTGAGTAGAGCTCCCACCATGTCATCGTGTTCCACCATGCCGTCGGGGTAGAGCCCGACCCCAGTCCTTCCCTGCGCTGACTGCTTAAGATGAGTCCAGACGTGCATACGTGTAGTGTTGAACCACACGAAGAACGGCATTTTCTCCTTTACCGCGCCGTTGATGAACTTGTTGGCGGCGTCGTAAATCTCGAGGTCCACAGTTGACATGCGCTCGCTGCTTAGCGCTCCGGTGTCCTCGATCTTCTGTCCACCCTTGCCGTCCGACCATGAATGGAGCAAGCCACGCGGACCGTATTTCTTCCTGAACTCAGGGTCCTTGGGATAGTAGTAGGTTTCGGGCTCTTCTTCTGCATTCAGGTGATAGAGATTGCCTAGGAACTCATCGAATCCGTGTACTGTCGGCAAGTGAGAGTCGCGGTCCCCCAAGTGGTTCTTGCCGAATTGGCCGGTGGCGTACCCCTGGTTCTTCAGCAGGTCTGCGATAGTGGGAGCCCAATCGGGAATGCCTTGCGGTGAACCAGGCATGCCGATGGTGAGTAACCCGGTGCGGAACGGATGCTGTCCGAGAATGAACGAAGCGCGGCCTGCCGTGCAACTTTGCTGCGCGTAGGCGTCTGTGAATAGCGCCCCCTCCTTTGCGATGCGATCAATGTTTGGGGTCTTGTATCCCATCACGCCAAGGTTGTAGACGCTGATGTTGTTGATGCCTATGTCATCGCCCCATATTACGAGGATGTTGGGTTTCTTGTCTTGCGCAAAAGTTGGACCAGTCACCAACGCAAGCGCGACAAAGAGCACACCAATGGCCAGTAAAATCTTTGGTAGTCTTCGACTCATTCTCCTATCCTTTCAGCCTAAATCGGCCCCAATGAGTGAGGCACAAATTCTAACCTGAGGCAAGAGTTCCAACATGAGCATAAGGACCCTATGTGGCCGTCCGAATATGGACATCTCGCTGAGGAAAGGGCATCTCGATTCCATTTTGTTTGCATTCCTCGTAAATAGCCATATTTAGTTGAGAGATGGCGTTGGCCTTGATCTGGGGTTGAACGATCCAGACCAACAATTCAAACTGGAGGGCTGAGTCGCCAAACCCGACAAATCTTACTGAGGGCTCTGGGTCTACGGTGACGAATTCACTCTTTTTGGAGGCGCGTAGCAATGTTTGTTCGACCTCCCGTGGATCCGAACCATAAGCGACTCCTACAGGTATATTGATTCGAGACTTAGAAACGGGAGCGCTCTCGTTGGTGATTTCCATGTTCGCCACTTTCGAGTTTGGAACTGAGACCAATAGCCCGTTGAGTGTGAGAATACGCGTGCTGCGAAGGCCTATTTCCGTCACTGAACCCTGTACTCCGTTACCTAAGAGAATATAGTCGCCTAGTTTAAAGGGCCGATCCAAGAGAATCATGACGGTTCCGATAAGATTTGACAACGCATCCCGACCCGCTAAAGCTATGGCAAGGCCTCCAATCCCCAGTCCAGTAACTATGGAATAAGTGGGGAGCCCAAGGCTGGCGCCCAATTGCAGGACCATGACGCCAATGATAATGAACGTGACCAGTTCAAAACTGAATCGGATGAGTTGAGTGTCTATGCTGCCGCGGATGAATCCCCCCATTCCAATCACCGTAGCTGCGATTCGATTCAAAATTGCGCCTATTAACCATAGTACGCCAGTGTAGGTTATTAACAAAAAAGCAAGCGCTATGGGCACATAAGCGTCCACATTAAAAAAGCGCAAATCATACGTTACAAACCAAAGGCCGATCTTCGCGAAGAATATCAAAGTTATGGGCAAAACAAGCCCACCCAGCGTGTAACTGAGAGTAGAATCGAACTTACGGTCCAAGGCTTGAAAAGCGTACCGGGAGATTCTGGAGGTCAGCATAACCGCTGTCGCTCCAACTACCAGATACAAAACAAGTCCAATCCATTGCCAAACGGCTTGTCCCAGGATAATTTCCAACGCCCACCCCGGCAAGTGACGGACCAAGCGGTTGGGGACAATCAGATCACCCGACGAACTAAGTTGGTCATACAGGGTTCCACTTCCCAATCCATTTCTAGGTGGCAGGTTCTTAACCTTATTGAAGAAAGTTTCAGAACTTCTGACCGTATTATTTGTGAAGAGGAAATCTCCTTCAAGACTCCCCTTTGATTCAGCAGCTATCTTGATCTCTGTGTACGGTAGTGTCCAACTTGAGATTTTCTTAGTTTGAACTTCCTGTGCATCAGGAATTTGATCATACGGAGGAATCTCAATTCGGTCTAGGGTTTCCTTGAGATACAGGGCGGCATGTACGCCCAGCGGATCCCTCAGAGCAGGTGGCTCCGCTGTAAGGTCTAAGCATCTCATGGCACGAAATACAAGTGTAATCGCCCGTTTCCTTTGACCTTCATTGTAGGCTTCTACCGCCATATTCATGTCATTAAGGAAGGTCTGAAGGGTTGCCCTTGGACTTGAACGATCAGGCGGCGCAAGCGGATGCGCCTGTTGGCCAGCGCTAATGTCTCCTCCAGATATACAGAGAAGAAAGGCCGCTAAAATTGATATTGAGCAAATCCTCGTGATCGTAACAGCCTCCTCCAACAAGAGACTCAAGACTCCAGCCTTTATCTTCCGTCTACCGCCTTCGCTTCGGCTTCCTTCAACTTCTTCACGTCCTCAGGTGATAGTTGCGGTCTGTCAATAGCTATCGTCAGCTTGTCGATTTTGCCCGTGAATTTGAATGGTACCTGGTAGTCTCGGTCGTCAACCGGAGTGCCCGTATCTGATCCGATGTCAAAGGTTTCATCCCACTGCAAGGTCAATGGAACTGTGTGATCCAGTTGCTGGGGGGCGATTGCCTTCCCGTCAACCTTGAAGGTTCCCGTGCCAGGCCTCCCGAGTCCGCTGACGCTGTTGAAGGCCAGCGTCCCGAAACCGAGCCCGTCATACTTGAAATCGAATTCGAGTGTGTGCTTACCAGGCGAGAGAGCCTCCACCCCCTCCCAGCGCACCCGCTTTAGGTCGAGTAGATTCCACATGAATACCGGCTTGCCCTTTAAGAGATACAACCCATAGCCTCCAAAACGGCCGCCGTCGGTCACGATCATGCCCTCGACACCGCCTTGCGGCACGTCAACTTCTGCGGTGATTGTGTAGGATGTGTTCAGAACACTAGGCGCTGTGCCCCGCGGTATGCCGGTCACCGGCTTGCCCGAATAGGTGAAAACTGACCGCCCCGCTGACAGCGAAGGCCTCGGAGTGACCATGCGGGTCGCCACTGAGGCATCGAGCGGCAATACCTGGTATTTCCCAAATTCGGCGAACATCAGGTCTCTCATTTCCAGCATCTTACCGGGATGGGCTGCAGAGACGTCGGTGAACTGAGTCCAGTCGTTACGGATGTCGTAAAGCTCGAAATTGAACGCGCTGGCTGGATCCTGGATGGCGGAGCCTAGCAATTGCCACGGCGGACGAATGGGAATAGCGCTCAGCATCCAGCCGTCATTGTAAAGGCCTTGCACGCCCATCATCTCGAAATACTGAGTGCGGTGGGTAGACCGAGCGTTGGCGTTGGCCTTGTCGAAAGTATAGGCCATGCTCACGCCTTCGATCGGCTTCTGGGCCACTCCGTCTACCATCACAGGCGCTGGGATACCGGTGACTTCGAGAAGCGTCGGCACGACGTCGATGACGTGGTGGAACTGATGGCGGATACTACCGTTGTCCTTGATCACTTTAGGCCATGAAATCGCCATGCCCTGTCGTGTTCCGCCGAAGAAAGACGGGACCTGCTTTGTCCACTTGAATGGAGTGTCAAAAGCCCAGGTCCATCCAACCGCCATGTGGTTATATGTCTGGTCGGACCCCCAAACGTCATACCACTTCATCTGCTCGGCGACTGGCAGTTCTATCCCGTTGAACTGCAGCACCTCGCTGGGTGTGCCGTTGGGCGAGCCTTCGGCGCTCGAGCCGTTGTCGCCGCTAATATAAATGATCAAAGTGTTGTCGAGCTTACCCATGTCTTCAACCGCCTGGATCACACGACCAATCTCATGATCTGTGTAAGCGAGAAAGGCAGCGTAGACATCGGCCTGGCGGATAAAGAGCTTCTTCTCTTCGGCCGTGAGCGAGTCCCATTGCCTCAGCAGCTTGTCCGGCCACGGCGTCAGCTTGGCGTCCTGGGGGATCACGCCTAGTTTTTTCTGGTTGGCGAAGATTTGATCTCGCAGGGCGTTCCAACCTTTGTCGAACAAATGCATGTCGCTGATCTTTTTGATCCACTCCGGCGTTGCGTGGTGCGGAGCGTGGGTACCACCGGGGACGTAGTGCAGAAAGAATGGTATCGATGGATTGATGTCGTTGAGTTCATTCATCCACCGGATGGCGTCATCGGCCATCGCCGTGGTCAAGTTCCATTTCGGATTGCCGACATAAGGATGGATCGCTGTTGTGTTGCGGAAGAGGTTCGGCTGCCACTGACTGGTGTCACCCCCTACGAATCCATAGAAGTAATCGAAGCCCATGCCGGTCGGCCACTGGTCGAATGGCCCGGCCTGACTGGCGTTCCACTCCGGGGTGTTGTGGTCCTTGCCAAACCAGGATGTACGATAGCCATTGTCCAGCAGGATCCGACCAATCGTTACATTGTCCTTGCCGATCACGCTGTTGTAGCCGGGAAAACCGCTTGCCGCCTCGGAGATGACACCGAATCCCACCGAGTGGTGGTTGCGACCAGTGATCAGCGCTGCTCGTGTAGGCGAGCAAAGCGATGTGGAATGGAAATTGGTGTACCGCAGCCCGGAATTAGCTATTCGGTCTAACGCCGGCGTGGGGATCACGCCACCAAAAGTGGATGGGGCAGCGAAGCCCACATCGTCGGTCATGATCAGCAGGATATTCGGAGCCTCCTGCGGTGGTACCACCCGCATGGGCCAAGCCGGCTTTGACTGCGCGGCGTTCAACTCTATTTGCCCCCTGAACGGCTGGGGCGGCGATGGGATGTAACGGCCGTCGATCGTTGTGGTTGCGTCGGGAGAACCCGGCGTCCCTGTGGTTTGTTGGGCCTCTCCGGGCGCTGAAATAAACAGCGCCGAAACACTCAACCCCAGTATTAACGCTAAGATTGCTTGTCTATTCATTCCTCATCCTCCGCTAATGACGAGACGCCAGAGAAATTTGCCATCTAACATATCGGATCTATGGCAAATTAGAAAATTGGTTTTACAACGCTGATGTTTATTGAGCCAAGTGTCAGAAAACCAGCGAGAAGGTGGCTCCACCCGCTTAGCCGTATTGAGTGTTTGTGATGTTTACGTCCCTCGAAGCAGTCCCTATCGGAGCGGTAAATTGCAGATCGGAACTGCCTTGAATGTTGACGTACGAACAACCCCGTCTGAAACGTAACAAATTGAAAACCAAACGACCTACAAAACAATTCAGGAGTGACCCGACCCCAGTTCTTATATCGACAAATAATACCCCACCGGAACAATCAAGATTAATTATGTTGAGTTTGACTAATGAGGTCAACCCTGTCAAGAAGAAATCGCTTATCCTAGCGACACTCAATGGGCGAGTCATCGGCGTATTTCACCATATTGGCAGAATTTTAGGCCACAAAGTAATCAAGCGGTCCAAGGCAGATATTGGACAACAACGGACTCAGGACAGCGCCTTGAGAGGCGCCGTTTCCGGTGTCCATCCGATAGTCGTTTCCATGGTCCGTTCTTTTTCACAAACAACTCTACCAGCGTTAGTATACGTTTGTCGGAAGCTTGTCCTTGATGCGGGCCACGACAAGATCATGGGATCGTATCAAAACAGGACTTCTTCGACTCAGTCTCTTATTCTTTCATCCGGTTTCTAAGAGATTCACTTCTGTTGTACGCCTGGAGGACTACCCTTCAGGGCGCCAAGGCGAGACTTCATTCGAACCTTGTAATTGTCCGGCATGCCCTCCACGGCCAGTCCTTTCCTATACACGCCTTCGGCTTGCGCTTTCTTTTCCTGTTTCTCATAGATGGAGCCAAGAAGAACGTACGCGTCGGCATATGCCGGATACTTCTTAATGAGGCCATCCAGCACGCTTGCGGCGCCGACGAGGTCACCCTTTTGTTGCTGGTAAAAGGCCAGAGTAAAAGCATACCTTGGAGCGTCGGATCGCGCTTCCACAGCCTTCCTGCAGAAGTCCACCGCCTCGTCGAGACGGTCCTTCGAGAGAATTACGCACAGGTTATACGCCGCCTGAGCCATCTGCGGATCGGATTTGAGGGCTGCTCTAAGGTGCTTCTCCGCTGTGACGAGATCATTCTCTTCGGCCTTGAGGAGGCCCATGTTAAAGTTTGCGGCAGCGTTATCCGGGGCTACTTTCAATGCCTTCTGCAAGGAGTCATTGGCTTTTTGGTTTTCTCCCATGCGGGCATAGGCCATCGCTTCGTTAACCATGGCCAGCACCCCGCGGGGCTCTATCTTGAGGGCCTGCTCATACGAATCAACCGCCTGCTTGAAATCACGGCGATCGAGATGGTAGTTGCCCAGATTGTAATGGGAATCCCATTGGTCCGGCCTCGACAGGATTGAATTCAGGTATTCCTTGTTTGCGGCTTGGACTTTTTTCTTGTCCGCATCCGTCAGAGGGAGGTTCTTGTGACCGGCGAGCGACGCCGCGGCTCGCACTCGAACAAGCCGGTAGTCATCCCCGGCAGCCTCCACTAGCGCTAAAAGGGATTCTTCAGTCAGGACGTTTTGCAGGGCTGTGGCTGCCGCAGAACGTATTAGCGGCGACGGGTCCTTGATCGCCTTGAGCAACGCCGGCGCCACTCGTAGGTCCCCGGAAGTCTGAACTAATCGTATGAGTGACGTTGCAAAGATTTCATCCCGATCTTTGCTGGTAACGTAGTCCAACATCTCTTGCAGTTTGCTCCAGTCATGCTTACGCGCGGCTTCGACAAGAGACGCTCTCCTGATCAAAGGCGCCTGGTAATCCCGGACTCGCCACTTGCGGACCCATTCGTCAGCCCACTCAGGTGTTTGGTCCTTGTGGCAGAGGTTGCAAGCGTTTGGCGAGTTGAAGGCTAAGGTAGCCGCTGGAGTGGGAGGCAGCATTGAGTGATCGGTCCTACGCATGCGAGCAAATTCGGTTGTGGGCATGTGACAAGCGATGCAATTGTTTCCCGGACTGTCGGTCTTGTGAAGCGTGTGCTCTGTTGCATTGTCGACCTTGTCTTTATGGCAGGGCATACAAGCCTGGTTGGCCTTGTCCTCGGACTTGAACTTGTATCGTCCGCTGGAAGTGTGGCAATGGAGGCAATCGAGTTTTCCCGACTTTACGCAGGGGCTCATCAGCCAGGAGGTGTATGTGTAATTCTCTCCCAGATCACGTCCATCCGGGTAATAGTCGGGGTTTTCGAGAGTGACCAGACCAAAATGATCGAAGAACCTGTCCCCAGGCTGGAAGGTATCCGTGAGCACAACAGCCTTGGCATGACAACTGGAGCATGTCGCGTTGTTCTGCTCCTTGGAAAAGTTACGCCCACCGCGTGTTAGTTTCAGGTCCTTGGGGACGGTTCCCTTTGGGGCCGCCTCACAGACACGAATATGCTCATCAGCGGGGCCGTGGCACGCTTCGCAGTTGATGCCAGGCTCTTTCCATGCCGTGCGATATGTGTCCGTCTTCAAGTCATAGTTGGTAGATATCTGACTCACGTGGCATCCGTAACACGCTGTGTTGAATGTGTACTGCCAGTCCTTCCAGTTTATCGGTTCGTCCGTATGACCCGGAAAGTGACGCACACCGCTCGCCGCCATGTCGAACCATTCCTTCTTGTTCACGTCGAACGCCACCGGCAGAGTCTGGAGACGACCACGATCCATAGAGGTGAGAAAGTAATACACGTTCTTACCGCCCATCACATGGTCTATACGGTATTTCTTCTCGCCTTGGGGACCTCGTTCTACAACCCACCCCGTGTCGCCTCCGATGTCTGCACGATAGAGGGCATCTCCAATAACGATGTCCTCGGTCTGGGGAGACAGCTTGGCGCCCGCTAATTCAGCGGTATACGGCTGCATTGCCAGTCCATGATGCGAAGGCGCCCATAACTGATAAAATTTCTCATGGCACTTGCGGCAACTAGCCGAGCCGGTATAAGAACCGGTCGGCGAAATCTTACCGGGATCGGCCAGGGGCTCCAAGCTAACGCATACGCCCCAATTTAGAATAACTAAAGTAATCGCCGCCAATAGCGCAAAGAAAACTAATGGTAATCGGATTGCGATCATAGGTCCCTCTCATTTCATGATTTTCAGCAAATCAGCTAGAGCGCTATCGGTGTGTTCGATCTGAATTAACCCCAGGCGAGGGTACTCGAGATCCAGAATGACGTAAATCGTGGCCGCCGTGATGGCTGAGAAACCGATTATGTGTATCCAACTGTGCGATTTCCCTCCTGTCATGCCGTAACCGGCAACCAAAGCGCTAGTAAGCGCCAGTATGGTGAGCATGGCAAAAATGATTAAAGGAGGGTGCAATTGTTTTGACATATTTCGAGTGGCTCGGATGTCTATCATCTGGTTCAAGGCAGGCAAGAGAAGCATGGTCGCTGGTTGAAAGTTTTGCTCTCGACAGGCCGTGACAGCCCGATTCCAGATTTCCCCCTGTATCGAGGTGGCCTCTTCCAGCTTCTGTTTGGCCGCATCGACATCTGGAAGCTTTCGAACCGCTTCCAGGCTAGTCTTCACATAACGCCTAAAGTCTTCACGAAGTTGATCCGCAGACTGTCCATCCAGCAGGTCGATTCGGAGATAGGCCGTCCCTATTGCGTTGGCGTCGTCGACAATCAATTGCCGGCGAGTTTCCAATCTGGACGCGGCCCCTGAAAATGTGAACGCTATGAGTAGACCCAGGAGAGCAAAAACCGCGCCTTCTATGGCGCCCACTCCTGCAGAAGCGCCCTCAGGGTCAACGGCCTTGCGCCGGATTCCTATCCACCGGCCGACCTCCATTAAAAGCAACATCCCTAAAAACAAGCACAAGGCAAATAAAAAAACTTTGATTGTGTAACTCATGTTTGATTCTCTTCGTCTGCGTAGGTAGTGTTGGGCCGAATTTAGCGGCCCGATATATCTGCTGTTCGACCCCTGACCTTAGAAAGAAGTTGTTGTTCTGCCGCAAGAGCTCAGCGAACTGTGGGTTGTATGGAGAGTTGATCTGCTCGAATTCGCAATCCCTCATTTTCATGCGATACCGTAGCTTTTTTCAGGTCCCGAAATCAAGCTCCCTCCGATACATTCCGGCGGCTATAGATTTATCATTATGTTCTTAAACATTGCCGATCGTAAACTCGTTTATGATGTGATGAAGAACAGCCTCGGGGATTTCAGAAATTTCATGAATGGCCATCGCTTTTTCGATGGTACAAACTGTGTAAATTCAAAAGAGTAAAATATGAACAATTTGAAAGTTTAAATTTTATCTTCCAGGAACCCCGTCCAATTAACCCGAGACACCACCTCGAAACCGGCGTCGGGGTAGATTTCCAGCCAATCTTTGGGGGCCTTTACTCTGGATTTGGGCGACCACTTGCACTCAAACCCCATGAGTCGCCCATCCAGATCCTCCACAAGATCAATCTCGTGTTGATCATACGTGCGCCAGAAGTAGAATCCAGTAAAGCGCCGGTGGTTATTGGCCAGCTTGATTCGCTCCATCACGAACCAGTTTTCGAAAAGCTCTCCCACGTCGTTACGTACCGAGAGCGGGACAAAGGAACGAATGAGCGCATTACGCACACCAGCATCTACAAAGTAATAGCGGGAGGTTTTGGTAACCTCCTTGCGAAGGTTGCGTATTTTATCAAATATAGAATCAAACGTCAGATGATTTTAAGATACTAGGCTGGTTAGCTCCATGACTCGATGATTGAGATCCAGAGGGACGGAGAACATTGGGGATTGTTGGCCGAACGCTAGCACCTTATTGACGAAACCCGCTCCCCTCTCTTTTCGGAACAATTCCTCGAACGAATTCGTGCGTAAATTAATTTTACTGAGAGACCGCATGGGCCTTCTTTTTGTCAAATAACAGTAAAGTGGCTATCGCAGGGGCCGTATATGCAGCAAATTTTCCACATTTCTTCAAAAACTCCCTGCGCTCATCTGACACTTCTGACGGATTAATTTCCACTTCACTTCCTGGTGTCTTTTTTTCATCTATCATCGTATTTGTCTCCCATCTGTTAATTAGTGGTTAGCGGTAAGCATGATCATCATGGTAATTCTGCAATTGCGCAAAGAATATTATCTCTTGTTTAACCCATATTTCCTAACTAGGTAAAACAAATATTTAAGCCGAGTCTTGTTCAGATCCACTATTCCGTCCGAACAACCGAACCGTATTTTCAGTCTCTCAACAGTCAAATTTTGTCCAACTATTTGACATAATCTTACACGATCTGTCCACTTCCAAATTAGGGCATGTAGGTGATCTGATCCATAAATTAAGAGACACCTTTTAAGGTGCAGCTTACTGACAATTGTAGGACCAGAGTCACCTGGAACCGAAACATCCAGCAAAGTGGCAGCCACGTGAATATATGATCTATAAATGTGTCTGATACCGTGTTCTTCCATTTTATCATCTATGGATTTCCAATCGATCGCATTTGGCTGAACATCAGATATGACAGCAAGGTCGAGCAACCTTCGGAGCGAGATTATTCCAGAATAAAAGTGCCTGTGATGAACCTCACTGTGAACGATGTTGTGAATAATGAAATGAGTAGGAGACAAAATCTTGAAGCAAAGGGATTTTGTCTTAATTGTTACGGCTTCCTCAAAACAATCTGCTGCTGTTAGAACCATTTTGCCATCATATCTGCTGAAAAGTTGTGTGTGCAGTTCTGTGGCAGCAGGTTCACCGTCACGCAGCATGGGGGGCTGATGATGGGCCCATGTGTCCACCGGTGCATCAGGTTCATGGGTTTTGTATCCTAGCGCCGAAAGAATTTGCCATGACTTTTCGACATCTGCCTCTAATACCATTATGTCGAGATCCGCCTGAATGCGGGTTCCAGAATCAGTGAAAGCATTTGTAAATAGAAGAGCAGCGCCCTTCAGTAAGATCGGCTCAATTCCCACCCTGTTGAGGTTCCTTATGATCTCTTCAGCTTGTTGTTTTATTAGGACGTTTCTCTGGAGGTTCAGGTTGTGTAACCCTGACAAATAACACTTAAGCTCATCGGGCAAATCCTCATCAAGGCCTTTGTTCATAAGAGAGACCCAGAGAGCTGGACTCACAAGCTGTTGGTTGGCGATTTTAACTATAGATTCCCAATCGACAGCGTCCATCTTGATCTGATGACGTAACCTTTCAATAGTTTCTGGGCCTTGGTTCACAGCAAGGAATTGACACAGAACTAAAAAACTCTGGAGACTTGCATTCAATCCAGAAGCCTCCTAACGATGGATGTAGCCTCAGACAACGAACCGATACTCATTTCATAACAATCAACATCCTTGATCCAGTCCAACAGTTCAACAACCTTTGCTTTGTTCAGGCATGCGCCAACATCATAACCACATTCCTGAAGACGATAGATTGCATCTAACCTGGAGATAGGGTGAATGGATGTTCTGCATTCTGGGAAATATTTTGGAAATACTAGCGCCTTGACAAAGTCAACGGCTACCTTGCCTTCCGTCAGGCTGTCTTGAGGTGGCGCAAGGTATCTAATTTTACGACCATCACTGGAACCATGAACAGTAACAGCGAACGATTCCTGGAACATTTTTTCAACTGTTTCCCACGAACCCTCTTTAATTCTCAAGCTTACCGGAACAGCTACGACACTGCGTGTTTTACGATCAAGGATAGCCGTGTCGTCAGTGAAGTATTTGAATCCATCTTTTATTAAGGCCGCTGAAAGGGTTGTCTTGCCAACTCCGCAATTACCAGGGAACACCACGCAACCATTTCCAAGACTCAGAGCGGCGGCATGGATAGCTATAAGGAAATCAATCTTCCGGTAAGCTGAATCAATTACATAATAACTGAGCCTGGGCGTAATTTCCGCCGGGTTTGAGAATACATCAACGATTAAGCCATCATTAACTATCAAGAACTGATTGTCTGTCTTGACAATAACGAACATTATTGGTTGGTGTATAAAGGAGCATTCCAGATGAAAAAAAACAGGTGTGACTAATTCTTCAATTTCTTGATGAGAAAAACGCATAAGAAAATCGAAGCCGGCAAGACGCAGACAAAAACTTTTGTAAGGGACCAAAGCTAGGTCATAGCACTGGCCCACCAGTGGGTTATTTTCTGATGCCTCTGTTTCCTGTATAACCAGAGGGACAATTTCCTCGCCCAGTCCTTTTTCAAGAAGTTCCATCGACATCCACTGACTGACAACTGCCTTCAAGTCGGATTCAGCCGTCATGGCGCTGACGCTGAACGCTTCACACATTTCTCTCGTTATGTCAGCTAGGGCCATTCCTTTTTCACAACAAAGCCAAATGAACGCTGCCGAAGGATTAAGTTCAAAAATGGTCTGGCTCCGTTCAGAAAATACGAGCAATTGGTCTTCAAAGATGTGTGAACTGACCCATGGTGAAATAGTGACAGGATCAGCGAGACAGGGTGTGATCTCAAAATAGTCAGGCAATAGCAAATTCCTTCACGAGTTAAATTTGCTCTGAGTCAGAATGAAAGTGTCATAATTTCGAACTTTACCAGATCTGTTAAACTCAGATGCTAGCTTATGAAACCAAACTTGTCTACGATGTTTTAATTGGGCGAATCCAGTCTAATAAACTGTCCGATTTATAGGTCACAGTGGAGGTAACGGACGAGTGTGGCCCTTATGCAATCTTTTTGCGAGGTTCGACATTCTGGAGTTCAATCTCCTAGTTTGCTGAATCAATAAGTATTGCGCCCTGGATCGTAGTTGGTCGGTTGCAGTATGATAAAAGGCTCGGTTTCAACGTATCTCATGCTTATATGAAGGCAGGAAAAACTGGGCAACAAATGGCAAAATTAGGATCCGAGAAGAAACCGATAATTGTTAGGGTTCATTCCGATCCTTGCCCGTGTGGTAGCGGAAAGAAATTCAAGGAGTACTGTGGAGCCGAGGATGGGAGTTGAACCCACGGCCTGATGATTACGAATCATCTGCTCTACCACTGAGCTACCCCGGCGCCGTTTAGCGTGTTAACGTCAGTCACCACACTATCAATCAAAATAGAACAAGGGATGGCATCCTGTCAACATTGGCGGACTTTTCCATGAAGGTTTGATCTATTTTTGCCCAATCGTTTCATTATACCTCTGGAAAGGGCTCCAACATCCTCAATTGCTCGGTCATAGTCGAGGGCCTCCAGGCATTTCTTGATCAAAGCGCTGCCAACTATTACTCCATCAGCGACTTCGGAAAGAGAGGCGGCCTGATCCGGGTTTGACACGCCAAAACCTACCGCTACAGGCAGCGATGAAATTCTCTTAACATTAGCAATGGTGTCGAGTAACTCCTGCCCGACCACCAATGCGCTACCCGTGACACCCGTCATGGAAACCACATAGACAAAACCCTTAGATAAGTTGACGATGCTCTCCAGTCTCGTCGCTGTGGTCGTCGGGGCCACCATGAAGACAGTGTCAATTCCATAGGTCTCAGCAATCTCAATCCACTGTCCGGCCTCTTCCGGAGGCAAGTCAGGAATAATGACCCCCGAGACATTCGAAGCCTTTGTTTCACTGCCAAACTTCTCTATTCCCATCCTGAGTATCGGGTTCCAGTAGCTCATTAGAACCAAGGGCGCACGTAATGGCAAATCCTCGCGAAGCGTTTGAAGTATATTCACAAGATTAGCGCCTTTTTCTAACGCTATCTGTCCTGCCTTCTGTATCGTTGGTCCATCAGCAAGTGGGTCGGAAAACGGGATGCCTACCTCTATGATATCCGCGCCACCATCGTCCAAGGTTTTAAGCAAACTCACAAATGTTCCCTTGTTTGGGAATCCCCCCATTATGAAAGGAATGTAGGCCGCCCTGTTTGCCTTCGAAGCCTTTTCAAAACCTGAAGTAATTTTCGAAACCATAACCACTACTCCTGACCCCCTGAAAAAACTAATTAGGAGGTTGATATGTCTGTTAATCAACTTGATTTATTTCCAAATAATCCGAAACTTGAGACACGTCCTTGTCTCCACGGCCTGAAAGACAAACCAGAATAGTCTCATCCCTGGTCATGGTCCCTGCGAATTTCCCCAGATACGCTATGGCGTGAGCGCTTTCAAGCGCAGGTATGATCCCTTCCATCCTTGCAAGATCCATAAAGCCCTTAACTGCCTCCCTATCCGTTACTGAAACGTAAGTGACTCTGTTCGTGTCCTTCAACATTCCATGTTCAGGGCCCACGCCCGGATAATCGAGGCCCGCAGCTATTGAGTGGGCTTCGGTGATTTGCCCGTTCTCATCCTGCAAGAGGAATAGCATCGCTCCGTGCAGTACTCCGGGACTTCCCGCGCACAAACTGGCCGCATGACGTCCAGTGTCGAGACCGTAACCAGCCGATTCGACCCCGATCAGACGAACCGGATCATTCAGAAACGCATGAAAGAGACCGATAGCGTTACTCCCCGCTCCCACGCACGCAATGGCTACATCGGGAAGCTTTTGGGCCTGTTCGAGCATCTGCTTCCGGGCTTCTTTGCCTATAACAGACTGAAAGTCCCTCACAATAAGAGGATAAGGATGAGGTCCGATTACTGACCCGATTATATAGTGTGTATTCTTTACATTCGTAACCCAGTCGCGGATGGCAGCGTTTACCGAATCTTTGAGCGAACAGCTACCGTCATTGACCGGCACGACCGTGGCCCCGAGCATCTTCATACGCGTCACATTGAGGGCCTGCCTCTCAATATCGAGACTACCCATATAGACGACACATTCCAGCCCCATGAGCGCTGCGGCTGTGGCGGTGGCCACACCGTGCTGCCCTGCCCCTGTTTCGGCGATTATTCGGGTTTTACCCATCTTCAACGCCAACAGGACCTGACCAAGAGCATTGTTGATCTTATGCGCTCCAGTGTGTGTGAGGTCTTCACGTTTTAGGAAAATCCGTGCCCCTCCAAGGTTTTCGGACAATCGCCGCGCATAGTACAAGGGGGTTTCCCTGCCTGCGTAGTTCTTGAGGAGGTCATTCAACTCCGACTGGAATGTTTCATCTTCTTTTATCCTGTTATAAACATCTGTAAGCTCCTCTAGCGCCGGCATCAAGGTTTCCGGGACGAAACGTCCTCCAAACCTCCCGAAATAACCCCTGTTGTCAGGCATCAAAACCTGCTGTCTTTGCTCTTTGTATAAAACACTTAATTTTCTCATGATCTTTCCTGCCCGGTTTTATTTCGACTCCAGTAGAAACATCCACTGCGTAGGGTCTAACTTTGGTAATTGCGTCAACCACATTCTCGGGGGTGAGTCCTCCCGCAAGAATTACGGGTCTCGAAACAGCGGCTTTAGCCGCTAGTCCCCAGTCGAAGGTCGTGCCCGTTCCTCCTTTTAGCCCCCTGCATGAAGTATCAAAAAGTATCGTTGCGGACTCATGCGCATCCAGAACTGGCTCAGTCCCATTGGTCACGTGCACCGACTTGATTACGCGTGGACCGATCGCTCTAACATAATCGTTATCTTCATTGCCACTCAATTGAATCAGATCAAGTTTCAAGTGGTTTCGAAAAAAGATAACTTCCTCAATTTCACTATCTGCAAAAACACCTACCGTCTGTACAAAAGGAGGCAGGAGCCTTATGATCTCAAAAGCCTGATCAATAGAAACCTTCCTCGGACTTGCGGCAAAGACAAAACCGAGGGCATCAGCGCCTGCGGTAAAAGCGCACAGAGCGTCCTCCTTATTGGTGATTCCACAAATCTTCACACGTACCATCATGCCCTCCCTGTGTTGACAAAAGAAAGAAGCGTCGTGCCGGGATCAAATGACTTCATGAGGCTTGTTCCGACAAGAAAGCCGTCAATACCCGCTTCCAGAAGTCTCTTGATATCAGTAAGACTTGAAACTCCGCTCTCCGCCACAACTGTTACATCCTCAGGAATCTTCCGTCTAAGCGCCTCGGAAACCTTTAAATCAACCTGTAGTGTCTTCAGGTTACGGTTGTTGATTCCGATGATCTCAGGATTTAAACAAAGAGCTCTGTTTAACTCATTTTCGTCATGAACTTCCAAGAGTGGGGTCATTCCCAGTTCTCTTGAGACATTGTAAAGATCGCTCAAATCCCCTCCATCCAAAGCGGCTACAATGAGAAGAACAGCGTCAGCTCCAGCCGCCCTAGCCTGGCACAGTTGTTCAACACTCATCATAAAATCTTTTCTCAAGATAGGAATGGCGACTTCAGTCCTAACCGACTCAAGGTCTTCCATACAACCTCCAAAAAAGGTTATATCCGTTAGGACTGAGATTGCCGCAGCGCCATTAGATTGATATGTTTTCGCCAGGCCCACAACATCAACTTCCTTACGCAATGTTCCCCAGGAAGGCGCCGCTTTCTTAATTTCCGCAATTATCGGAGTGACGGCATTGGTCCTAACGCTCGAGAGAAAATCTTTGGGACAGGGAGCCGCTTCCGCAAGTCCCCGAAGTTTCTTGAGCCCGATACACTTGAGATCGTTTATTTCCCTGCGTTTATATTGAACCACTCGGTCCAGAAAGAATTCTGTCGATGTTTCCAATTTAGTGCCCTCCGTCCTTGAGCAGGCGGGCGAATTTGATAAGATGCTCCAATTTTCTCCTGGCTGCCCCTGAATCGATTGAATAGGCTGCGAGAGACATGCCCTCTATGAATGTCACCGCCCTTTCAGCGGCTACCAGCGCGGCAGCGGCGTTGACAAGCGACATGTCTCTGTGCTCACCAGGATCTCCGTTGAGAACGGACCGGGTCAGCTCCGCATTTTCTTTTGCGTTGCCACCTGCAATCCCAAAGGAAGGTCTGGCTTGGACTCCAAAATCTGAAGGATCCATGTAGGTGAAGGAGACCTCGCCGTCCTGGGCCGTCCCCATGAGAGTTGGACCGCTTAGGCTTATTTCATCGAGTCCCCCGTGGCCATGTACTACAAAGGCTTTCTTAACACCCAGGCGGGCAATCACATGAGTAAGTGGTTCGACCATCTGATCGTCATAGACCCCCATGACCTGAACCTGAGCCCCTGCTGGGTTAGTCAGCGGTCCCAGGAGATTAAAAATAGTGCGTAACCCAATCTCCCGACGTGGTCCTATAGCATGCTTCATCGCTTTGTGCATCACAGGGGCGAACAGAAAACCTATACCAACCTCCTGGATGCACAGGGCTACCTGTTCAGGCGTAAGATCCAAAGGCAACCCGAGAGCTTCCATCAAGTCTGCGCTCCCGCACTTGCTCGAGACCGACCTATTTCCATGCTTTGCAACCCTTACCCCAGCTCCTGCGGCCACAAAGGCCGCCGTAGTGGACACATTGAATGTGTTTGAGCAGTCCCCCCCTGTTCCGCAGGTGTCTATAAGAAATTCACCATCCTGGAGTTCGTAAGGAATCTGTGCGCTTTTGGAACGCATTACCCTTGCAGCGCCGGTTATCTCGTCCACTGTCTCACCCTTCATTCGTAACGCTACCAGTAGAGCGCCAATCTGGGCTTGAGTCGCCTTTCCTTCCATGATTTCTTCCATAGTCTCAATCATTTGGGCCTCTGGAATATTTATTCCCGATACCGCCTTTTCAATAGATTCCTGAATCATTTTTGCCTCCATTCTTTAATTTCAAAAAATAAAAAGGCCGTGAATCTTGTGGAATTTCGATTCACGGCCTTCTGTAGTCTTATTGTTTCGGTCTTTGAGTCAGACGTCCGGATGCCGCGAATCTCCTCCTATGTCGCGCCACCAACCCCAAAAGCAATCTTCGGAAAGTTTTCCATCATTCGAGCAGGTTTGGGCTACTTCATCCATTAAATTTAAAAGTCCTGATTTATCTCGATTGGACACAAAAGCGGCCAGTTCACCAAAATTGTTCCGAAAAACTTCAAGTGTCTCGGGGGCAAACTCGTTTCCGATTGCAAGATCAGCGTATAGTTCCGCTGGTTGTAGAGATTGATGCCGTAACATTTCAAGCAACCTACCAAACCATGGTCCCGCAAAAACTGTGGCAATCTCAGGTTCAATATTGATATCGATAAGAGTTCTTCCAAGAGCCGTCAGCATCAAATGTCTCAAGGTCTGAAAACACGCCATTAGTCTGTCGTGCTTTTCCCCGTCAATTTCCACTACTTTGACCCCGCCGGCCTCCAGGAAAGCTCTAACAGGCTCCATCCACAGGCTCGTCCTTACTGGGCATAAGAATACCGTCTGACCGTCAAGGGATTTGGCGGAAGGACCGAACAGGGGGTGAGAACCTATCACTTCGCTTCGGGAATGCTTGAGCATAGAACTCAATGGCTTGATCTTGATGGATGTAATGTCCATTACTACCGCATCAGGCCTCAAGTATTGACCAATTGACATCATAACATCTTCCACCGCGCCGATTGGCACAGCCAGAAAAATGATGTCAAAGGTTTGAAGGACCTTTTCCGAAACAGGGAAATCTTCGAGATCCAAAACCACCGGCTTCATGCCCGCTTCTCTGAAACGGGCCTCAAACCAACGGCCCATACGGCCTTTTCCACCGATAACACAGATATTGGATTTCTCGAAAACTCTTGAACTCATAATTGTTAACAAATACTTTCTCAGTAACTGACTAGGAATCAGTTGATTCAACATTACCAACGGGATATGACCCAAGTATTTTCAGGAACTCCACATCCGATCTCAAACTTTCAATAGCTTCCCTTACGATGGAAGATTCCTGGTGACCTTCCACATCAAGAAAGAAAAAGTACTCCCAATTCCTGTCTTTTCGAGGTCGAGATTCGATACGGGTCAGATTAACGGATCTCTTTGCAAAATGTTCGAGGGCCGAGTGCAAAGATCCCGGCTTGTGCGCCGCAGAAAAAAGTAGGGATGTTTTATCGGAAGCGGTCGGAGCGCTCTTGTTTTTTCCGAGAAGCAGGAACCGCGTGGTATTACTGACGCTATCCTGAATGTCATTCGCTAGTATTTTTAGGCCATTACGTGTGGCTGTAATTTCATTTCCCACAGAAGCCGCCCCTGGAATGGACAAGGCTATTCTAGCGGCCTCAGCCGTGCTGGACTCTGGAACCAGAGAAACTGATGGAAGATTGGTTCGCAACCACTGCCTGCACTGGTTAAGAGCCTGAGGATGAGAATATACAACAGACACAGTCTCCATCGATGGTTCCGTGGACATCAATACGTGGCGTATTCTTGAAAAGATCTCTCCGCATATATTGACGTCTGAATCTATAAACCGGTCCATGGTGGCGGTCACGGAGCCTTCAGTAGAGTTTTCGACCGGGGCGATCCCAACGTCGGCAGAGCCTTTTTCTATCTCAACAAATATGTCATCAATAGACAATTGAGGAATGTACGTAGCGGAATTGCCGAATCTCCGTAGGGCCACAAGATGACTGAATGTTCCCTCCGGCCCCAAGAAAGCGACCCTAAGAGGGCGCTTGGCGCTTCTGCAGGCTGATATTATTTCAGAGAATACATTTGCTACAGCGGACTTTGACAGAGGTCCCATATTTGATTCACATAACGCCTTTATAATAGTAAGTTCCCTGTCCGGTGAGAAATTCGTAACATTGGCTGAGTTCCTCAATTCGGCTATGCTCAGAGCGTGAAGCGCTCTTTCATTAACAAGCCTCAGCAAATCCATGTCGATTTTATCAATTTTCTCCCGTATGGCTTGAATCGAGGCGTCAGGCATCAAATTCGAATCACTATTAGCCTCATTATTTTTCTGGGATTCAGATAATCGCATCAATTCCTCTTTCCAGATTCCAGTTGCGGAGTGTTCACTTAATCAAGACAGGAGGGTCATGGCTTTCCCCATGACCGCCAGGTCCCTCATAAGATGAGAGAAATCTTCAGGACGGAGAGATTGATCACCGTCACAAAGAGCTGTTTCAGGCGAGCAGTGGACCTCAACCATGACTCCATCGGCTCCAACCGCAACCGCAGCTCGCGCCAGGGGTTGCACAAAACGTCTCAAGCCTACCGCATGACTGGGGTCCACGATGACCGGTAAATGAGTCCTCTCCTTCAAGACACACACAGCGCTCAAATCCAGAGTGTTTCTGGTCGCCGTTTCGAAAGTCCTTATCCCACGTTCACAGAGGACCACTTCGGGGTTTCCAGCCGCCATAATGTATTCGGCGGAGGACAGGAACTCATCTATCGTCGTCATAAGTCCCCTTTTCAGGATTATGGGCTTTTGGCACCTGCCGACTTTCTTCAGCAAAGAGAAGTTTTGCACGTTCCTGGCGCCTACTTGGAGCATATCGGCATAATCTTCAACAAGCTCAACATCAGCAGTGTCCATGACTTCAGTCACTACCGGAAGACCGGTAATTTCTCTGGCGAGAGACAGGAGTTTCAGCCCTTCCTCGCCCAATCCTTGAAAACTGTAAGGACTAGTACGAGGCTTGAAAGCCCCTCCGCGAAGTATCACAGCCCCGGATTCCTTGACTGCGAAAGCCGTGTCAACAAGTTGCTGAAGTGTTTCTACCGAGCACGGGCCGGCTATAACGGCGAACGACCCTCCGCCAATTACGGCCTCTCCTACACGGATGATCGTGTCTTCCGCCTTAAAATCGCGGCTTATGAAGCCGTTTCTTGTGGGCGGCATAAGGCAAGCCTCTGCGGTCGCAACTGGCCCAACCGCCTTGATCATCGGTATGCTTGTCTGAATCATCTGAAACGCTCCTTTCACAAACGAAGAGGGCCCTGGGTTTTACGCCCAAGGCCCAAAAATAAAAAAGGCCATGGGCGGATTCGCTGTCTACCCATGGCCTTGTTGCTTTCTGTCTAAATTCTTTTAGTCTCTATAGCCCTCCGGCAACGGGTAGACAGACGAATAATAATATCGCCAAAAATAAAAATACACGCCGTTATTAAACTCGACGTTGATCTTAGCGGTATTATTAATCTGAGAACCCATAAACCGTTCCTTGCATAAAGTTCAATCATTCTTACAGCAGGCGCCGAGTGTTGTCAAGAAATTATTCGTTCACTTTCCAGGCTGACTTCAATTATCATTAATCTCGACGATATTTACCAAACCAGAAAACCGCCAGGCAGTATGACCGCCACCCAAATCCGGCAATGAGACCATCACACGCATCTGAGAGGAGAGAATCCTTCCTGAACGACTCCCGTCCATTCGGATTCGTTAAATGGACTTCCACAACGGGAATCACACAACACAGCACAGCGTCCCTGATGGCCACACTCGTGTGCGTGTAAGCCGCAGCGTTCAACACAATCCCGTCGGATTCATCACTCGCCGCCTGTATCAGAGAAACTATCTCACCCTCGAAATTGGACTGAAAACACATGATCTCAATTCCCAGTTCCGATCCAAGTTGCATGAGTTCAACTTCTATTTCCTTCAGCGTCTTTTTACCGTAGAGTTCAGGCTCTCTTGTTCCCAGCCTGTTCAGATTCGGTCCGTTGATCACATATAATTTCATGAAAATATTCCTTGAAAAGCTCTATGGAAGAGCCATGCGTCAGCAAGTGTTATAGCCGCCATAGATTCCGCTACGGGCGCAATCCTTGGACACAGGCACGGATCGTGCCTCCCTTTGACGGAAATTCTACACGACTTTCCGGCGGTATCCAACGTTTGCTGTTCAATTGAGATGGATGCCGTAGGTTTAACAGCAAGTCGCATCACTATTGGTTGACCGGTAGATATCCCCCCAAGTATTCCGCCCGCATGATTAGACAGAAAACCTTCTGATCCCATTTGATCATTGTTTTCGGACCCACTCAATTGCGCCGCATGGAATCCTTCTCCAAATTCAATTCCCTTGACTCCACCTATCGACAACATGGACGCCGCCAGCATTGCGTCAAGTTTATCGAAGACAGGATCTCCGAGACCCGGAGGGACGCCATCCGCAATCACTTCAACTATGCCTCCGATGGAATCGCCATCCGAGATTGCCTTAGTAATTTCAGCCTGCATCTGTTCCGCTTTATCCGGGTCCGCACACCGTAGCGGGTCCTCTATGGCAAAACCTATTTCCACCTTTTGAGCCCTGACACTTCCAATTCTGACGCTGTAAGCGGTCAGACTGACGCCAATCTTGGCCAGAATTATCTTTGCCAACGCCCCTGCAGCCACTCTGGCAACAGTCTCCCGCCCGGAAGAGCGGCCACCGCCCGGTTGGGGCGCCACCCCATATTTTCTGAAATACGTGTAATCCGCATGCCCTGGTCGGAACATATCCGCAATGGACTCATAATCTTTGGACCTGGAATCCGTGTTCCTGACAACCATGCATATTGGCGTCCCCAGGGTCTTTCCCTTCCCATCAACGCCGGACAGTATCTCAACGGTGTCGGACTCCCGCCGCTGTGAAACGAATTTACCGGTCCCTGGTCTACGTTTGTCCAATTCATATTGAATGATCTGTTTATCCAACTCCAAGCCCGGCGGAACACCATCCACAATTACACCGACCGCTGGACCATGAGATTCCCCAAAAGTCGATACCTTGAAGCATCTGCCGTAAACACTACCCATTGAGCAAACCTCTTACTACATGGATTGCCTGAGTAAGTTCGTCAGGCTGAACGTCTTCCACGAACACAGGAGAACCCAACCCCTCGAGTAATACAAAACCTATCCTACCGGAGCGATTCTTCTTGTCATTCATCATTATCTCCCACGCATCTTGCGCGCTAGGCAGGTTGACTTTTCCCCGGATGAATCTGTTCAGAGTCATTTGTATCCTTGAGGACATTTCGTCGTCCAGGAATCCACGATTCTCAGAGAGCGAAACGGCGGCCATAATGCCGACGGCCACCGCCATTCCGTGGCTTATCTTATAGTCATTGAAGCTTTCGACCGCATGTCCGTAAGTATGGCCAAAGTTGAGAATCCGCCTGAGGCCTTTCTCCGTAAAATCCTGGTCAACGATTTCCACTTTTGCCGAAGCGGACAGTTTAACGATCATGGCCAACAGAAGCGCATCGCCGAGCAGGAGGTTCTCCAGGTTCTTTTCAATAATCTTAGCCAAGTCCGGGTTGACCGCCAGTCCGGTCTTGTAAGCCTCTACCAAACCCTCTGATCTGCAGGATATAGGAAGAGTGGACAACGCTCGCAGATCAAGCAGGACCGCCGATGGCGAGCTGAAGCATCCCACCGAGTTCTTAAGCTGGTTTAAATCCACAGCGGCCTTCCCACCTATCGCGGCATCCACACAACCTACCAGGGAGGTTGAAATAAGAATAAAGGGGATGCCCCTTTTGTACGTCGACGCCACGAACGCGCAGAGGTCAGTGACCACACCTCCTCCGATAGCTACTAGAATGTCGTCTCTGCCTATGTTTTCCTTAAGCATGGATTCATAAAGACGTTTAGCGGTATTAAGGCTCTTGCTGCGTTCGCCCACGGGCAATGTAACAACTGTAGATCCACACATGAATGGAACGTAACGGCTGAGATGCAGTTTTGCCACCTTGCGGTCAGTGACTACAAAAACCTTTCGTGCCCCAATGAGCGCTGGAAGCTCCTCCGGAGCTCTCCACGAAATACTGAGGCCATGGCTTGAGGAACCCAACTTAACATCTATGGATTCATTGGCATGAAGCCGTTCACAGATTTCCCAGACGCAATCACCTGGTAGCTTGCTGGAAACATCTATTGTGTAATCACAGTCCTCGTACATCGGAGCCCGTTGATTGTACAAGGCCTCGACTGAATCCCTGTCCGTCCACTTTGGTCTGGACAGATTCGATCCATTTCCCAGCCGCATAAAATAATTGTCTAGCGGCATGTCCAGATGGATAACCTTTCCCGAGGAGCGCATGATAGCCCTATTCTCAGGATTTACCGGAAGCCCACCTCCTGTCGCAACGACGAGCCTCTCGTTCGAAGCAATATCTTTCAACAGTTCGGTTTCAGCCCCTCTGAATCTTTCTTCCCCTAATTGCTTAAAATAAGAACTGATAGACAATCCACTTTTCCTCGAGATCACTTCATCCATATCTATCAGGGGTCTTTTCAACAATTTTGACAGGGCCTTTCCAACCGTGGACTTGCCGACTCCCATAAAACCTGTGATGTAAATGTTGCCATTCATTTACAAACCCAGTGGCCTGAGATAGTCATCTATAGGAACTGTTTGACCTGTCCACAATTCGTAGCTCCTTCTGCCCTGAGCCGCCAGCATGTACAGTCCATCGAGGAAACGCGTCTTGTTCAAAGCCGCCATATCAGACCAAATGTTTGTGTCTCTTCCATAATTTATATCAATGACCAGTTTCAATCTTCTTAATCTGTCCGTCACTATGCCCGTTATACCAGTCATGCCTGAAGCTTCCTGAAAACTTGACACACTCGTGGTATTTACCAGAAGATCTACATCGTGTAACACATCCGAGGTATGTTCAAGAGAAATAGGGATTCCACCAAGTTTTTGAGTTAAGACCAGGCATTTTTCGTAAGTGCGGTTAGCTACAAATACTTTGTGCGAGCCCTGACCAATTAGAGAACTCAAGACGGCCCTTGTCGCTCCGCCTGCGCCCAGGACCAAAACATTTGATCCCTTACTGGAAAAATTCGCAAACTCCAGCAAATCGTTAAAACCGCCAACATCCGTATTGTGTCCGATCAGCGTATCGCCGTCAGGAACAATTGTGTTTACAGCTCCTATGGTTTCAGCTTCACTGGATAACCCGTCAAGAAAATGAGCGATCGCCTCTTTATGTGGGACAGTTACATTGGCGCCGGCAATTCCGAAGGCCTTGATCCCATTGACAGCTTCCCTCAAATTGCGTTGCTCGACACTGAAAGCCACATACTTTGAATCAGGGAAGCTTTCCGCAAAAACAGAATTATGCATTCGGGGAGATTGAGACTTTACCACTCGATTATCGCCAATTACGCAATACACTCTCATTGGCGTAATTCTCCCAGAATAGTCAGGAAATTTGGGAATGACACAGCAATACACCCAATGTCCTCGATGTTTATAGCTGTATTCGCAATCATACAGGCAATTGCAAGCGTCATCGCAATTCTGTGGTCTCCAAAACTCTGCAAATCACGAGCGGGTTTCAAAGGCGTGGGACCATAAATCACCAAGTCGTCATTCTTGATTTCGAGTCTGGCCCCCATTTTACCCAATTCCGAAACCAGCGCAGCCACTCGGTCCGATTCCTTGATCCTCAATTCTCCAATCTGATGAAAAACAGAAACACCCTCGGACTGTGTCGCAATTAAAGCCAGTATAGGGATTTCATCAATTAGCTGAGGTAATTCATCTGCCGTAACTTCGCACTCCGTAAGTCTTTGGGAGTAAGCGCATCTAACGGCGCCCCAGGGTTCCGGGTAATCCCCCTGCGGTTCAACCTTGATTTCAGCGCCCATACTGGTCAATTTGTCTAGGAATTTTGAACGGGTGACATTCAGCAAGATCCTCTCAGCCACAATGTCGCTCCCCGGTAACATGGCTGCGGCGCATATAAGAAACGCAGCGGAAGAAGGATCACCGGGGACATCAAAGAATTTCGGCAGTTCTAAATCCGACTTCCTTACAACCCATGCGCCATCTTCCAAAAAGATGTCACCCCCAAATTGCCTGAGCATCAGTTCAGTATGATCTCGACTCTTGACTTGCTCGATAACCCTAGTCACCCCATCCGCCTGTAAACCGGCAAGCAGTATAGCGCTCTTCAATTGGGCGCTCGCAACCGGCATTAAATAGTCAATGCCCACAAGATCGCCGCCAGTTACTTTCACAGGGGGGGTTCCTCGTTCGTTACAACAAATTCGCGCTCCCATCTCCACCAAGGGTTTTGCAATTCTTGTCCATGGGCCGCTTCATCAAAGAATCATCGCCCGTTAGCACATATGGACCTTTCGAACCGGCGAGGATTCCCATGAGTAGCCGCATAGTAGTTCCCGAATTTTGACAGTCAATGTCGGCTCTGTCCACCAAACGTCGGTTTGAACCGACCAGCTGCAATTTCCCGCCACTAAAACCAACTGAACCGCCAAGCAGTTTGACTGACCTCACAGAAGTCATGCAGTCTTGCGCTGTAGAGTAATTTCGAACTTCGCATCCGCCTCTTGCAAGAAGCGACAACAAGGCCACACGATGTGAAATCGACTTGTCACCCGGAGGCGCAAAAGAACCTCTCAGTCTCATATCCTATTTCCCTTTGCGAGATGAGTAGCCAGAAAGTTTTGGAACAGCTTTGCGCCATGCTCGGTCGCTATCGACTCGGGATGAAACTGAACTCCTTCAATTTTCATTTCCAGGCTCCTGATTCCCATCACCTCGCCCTCTGATGTTTCAGCAGTTACAGCAAGTGGTTCAGTTATCGTGTCACGCTGAACGATCAAAGAATGGTATCTGGTTGCAGGAAAGGGATTTGGTAAATCAGCAAACATTCCTAAAGAATCATGAAAAATCTCAGAAACTTTTCCATGAACTGGGCGCTTGGCTCGGGTCACGGTTGCGCCAAAAACATGACCTATTGCCTGATGTCCCAGACAGATCCCAAGGATTGGAATCTTGCCCGCATAAACTCTTATCGCCTCACAAGTAATCCCTGAATCTTCAGGCCTGCCTGGCCCCGGAGATATTACAATGGCTTCAGGGGCAAAGTCCTCGATCTCCTCGACAGCAAGGTGATTGTTTCTCACAACCTTGACTTCCTTGCCGAGTGTTCCCAACGCATGAGCTACGTTAAATGTGAACGAATCGTAATTATCAATTATCAGAATCATTGCGAAACTCCAGCGGCTGCCTTGATAGAAGCTATGCCATGCGCCGCCTTTCTCATTATCTCTTCGTATTCGAACACTGGAGACGAATCAGCTACAATACCTGCGCCAGCCTGCAAAACAAATCTGTTCTTGTAAAATCGGATCATGCGTATGGCTATACAGGTGTCCATTAAGAGACCAGGCCCCCAATAGCCAACGGCCCCTCCATAAGGTCCCCTTGGCTCACTTTCCAGGTCATCAATAATTTCCATTGCTCTGATCTTTGGCGCTCCTGAAACTGTGCCTGCAGGGAAACCGGCCCTAAAAGCGTCCCATGCGTCCAAACCTTCCAGCAAATCGCCGGTAACCTGGGACACAATATGCATAACATGACTGTAACGTTCCACAATCATGAATGGATCGACATGAACCGAACCATAACGACAGACTCGGCCGACATCGTTTCTGGCCAAGTCAACCAGCATTACATGTTCCGCGCACTCTTTGTCCGATTCCAGGAGTTCCTTCTCCAAAGCCTTATCTTCGACCGGATCGGATGACCGCCCCCTTGTCCCGGCAATGGGCCTGATCAGCACTTTGCCGTTCTCCAACTTTACCAGAGTCTCGGGAGAAGCCCCTGCGAGTCTAAGATCTCCGAATTTTAGGAAAAACATATATGGAGACGAACTGTTAACTCGCATCCACCTATAGACCTCAAAAGGATTAAAATCGATCTCACCTGTGATTTGATCTGAAAGAACAACCTGAAATATATCGCCGGCGATTATATGCTCTTTTGCTTTCATCACTGATTTCATAAAGCGATCTTCTGCGGGACAAGACACCGAGAACTTTCCCCCTCCAACATCAAAAGAAAGTTTTTGTTCGAGTCTTTTTTGAGTATCAGCTAGCTTCAACTCGCATTCAGTATCGTTCTCTCCGATTGCGCAAATTGTCATGTTTCTCAACAGGTGATCGAATATTACGAACCTTGCCGGATAGCACAGTTGCGCAGTTGGAAGTTCGGAGGGGATGGCTTTGGGCAGTTTCTCGATCAACCTTACGGCGTCATAACCAATGTATCCAGCAAATGATCCTACAAAAGGAAGCCCGGGCAAATCGGCGCAATTAATCTTGCGCAGAATATCACGCGCGGTTGGAAAGAAATCATCCGTTGGGAATAAGGTAGTTTGGCCAAAAGATGTGACCTCGGTTCCATTTCCCGACAACGACACAGAGACTAAAGGATCCCATGCGATGATCGAGTACCGCCCAATAGATTCAACATTTTCACTGCTTTCAAACAAGAAAGACACTTCCTCGCATGCGCAAAGTTTTAGATAAACTGAGACAGGAGTTTCGAGGTCTGACAGTAATTGTTTTGACATTGCTTTGAGAACTTTCACAGCTTGATCCCTTTTTCCAAAAACAAAAGACCCACCGTCTCATGAAGGTGGGTCTTGTTTTCTGTATACGAAAAACAGTTAGCCTGAAAAATCCAGGGCAGACCACACCGTCATCGGTGAGTGGCGCCACCAATAAAAAAGAAAACCCGACTCAGTCTTGTTCCCGGCGTTCAAAACGCTTTTTTGCCGTACGAGAATATTGTTTGATTCCGCGTAAATATTTTTCATGTGGCCTATCGTCTCTGTAACTAACTGTAACCTAACATTAAAAACCTGTCAACAATGTAGAAAATGAACTAGAAAACTGTAATAGGCGTAGGCACAAATGTGAGAATAAATAGCGCTATGGCGGTCCATGCCAGCGCCCGCCCCTGAGCGGATGGCGGAGTATAGCTGTCAATCGGTGGTGGATGTTTCAAACCAATAATAAGTGTTAGCGCTGAAAACATTATCCATCCAGGCCATGTAAAATAGCCTAGAGGCAAAAGAACTGCAAATACACCATAACTGACATATCTGGCAACTTTGGGGCCGAACAGAGCGTAGACTACGTGCCCACCATCGAGTTGCCCCATAGGAAGGAGGTTCATCGCAGTTACAAACAGGCCAAACCAGGCCGCAATAGCTATCGGATGAAGAATTATCACCGATTCGAACGAGAATTTTCCAAACCAAATCAGGCAAGCCAATTCCAGTATGATCGAAGTTCCAAAGGAAAGACCACTACCATCAGGCTGCGGCCCCATACGAAAATCAGACAGGCAGATACCTACAAACAGCAAAGGAATGGCTAAAATCGCGCCTGAAATAGGCCCAGCGGCTCCAACTTCAATTAGCGCCTGGCGATCAGGAATAAGAGACCTGATCTTTATAAACGCCCCAAAAGTTCCTACTGGTGGTATAGCGGGGATAAAATAGGGGGGCGTCACATCTAAATGGCGACGTCTACCCGCCAGGAAATGTCCCATCTCATGAACCAGAAGAATTGACATCAGCGGAACGGAGAAAATTAGTCCATTCAAAAAGAAAGAAGCCCAGGAAACGAACTCCTGGTTGGCATAAAGCGTGCCTGCCACAGTTGTCGTACACAATGTCACTACAAACAACGCAATATTTATGATCCAAGAGCGTTGGATAGAATCATCCTCCTTGGGCTACAATTTTCTTCAAAGTTGAGGATGCGCTAAATTTAGGAGCTTTTCCACCAGGTATTTTTATCTTTGCGCCTGTTTTTGGATTAGTGCCCATCCTTTCCTTCCTCATTAGAACTTTGAATGTACCCAGATCGGGTATGCGGATCATGCCATCCTTCGTATTCAGAGAATCCTGTATTGCCTTTACCACCGTCTTAATGGCTACTGAAGCAGCCTTCTTGGTTATGCCGGCTTCTTGAGCCACAAAATCTACTACTTCGGATGTCCTCACCAAATCACCTCCAAACAAATTAGAATCTATTCAATATGTTACAAATAACACGGATTCGCCCATGTTATAGACAATCATAGGAATTGTCAAGATCAGTAGCGTTCCCGAGTGCAGCGTTACCCTATCAGCGTTGCAGCCTTGACAAAAATCCACGGGCCCCCAAGAATGATGGAGGATTCAAACCCTTCCTAGAAGTCCTTTATACGTTAAAATTATGAACGAAGTTGGCGTCATGACCCCGAAGACAAATCCCTCGCGAATTCATGTGTTGGCCAAGCCGACTGGTTCGACTTGCAACCTAAATTGCTCCTATTGTTTCTATCTCAAAAAAGAACTTCTCTACCCCGGCGGTAATTTTCGGATGAGCGATGAGGTGTTGGAGAACTACATACGCCAACTAATTGAGTCCCATCGCTCCGATCAAGTCACGGTTGCCTGGCAGGGCGGCGAGCCGACCCTCATGGGCGTCGACTTCTACCGACGGGCCATCGAGCTACAGGAAAAGTATGGCAGGCCGGGCATGACTTTCGAAAACACTCTTCAGACAAATGGTACCCTACTGAACGACGAATGGTGCGAGTTCTTTCGTGAGAACGACTTCCTCATCGGCATCAGCATCGACGGTCCCCGGGAACTGCACGATGCGCACCGGATGGACAGGACAGGGGCGCCAACCTTTGACAGAGTGATGAAAGGACTGCGGCTATTACAGAAGCATCGTGTCGAATACAACGTTTTGGTCACCATCAATCATGTAAACGCGAATCACCCTCTCGAGGTCTACCAGTTTTTGCGTGACGAGGCTGGCGCCACTTGGATGCAGTTCATTCCGGCAATCGAGCGCCTAACCGAAGGATCCGTCACCATGTGCCAGCAGGGGACGACCGTCTCAGATCGCTCGGTAGAGGCGGAACAGTGGGGAAATTTCCTGATTGCCGTTTTCGACGAATGGGTTCGGCGGGATGTCGGCAAGATATTCGTGCAAACCTTCGAAGCCGCTATTCGCAACTGGGTGGGTATGGGTTCATCCGGCATGTGCGTTTTCGATCCCGTATGCGGTCACGGGCTGGTCCTCGAGCATAACGGCGATCTTTACTCCTGCGACCACTTTGTCGAGCCAGCGTATTTGCTGGGCAACATACTCGGACAGCACATGATCGACCTAGTTGGCTCAAAGCGGCAAAGAAAGTTTGGCCGGGATAAATTCGACACGCTGCCGCTTTCCTGTCGACAATGCGAGGTAAGTTTTGCCTGCCATGGGGAATGTCCTAAGAACCGATTTCTCACCACAAAGGATGGGGAGTTCGGACTAAATTACCTGTGCCATGGCTACAAAGCGTTTTTTCAACATATCGACAAACCGGCGCAGATCATGGCCCAGTTTATTCGTAGCGGGTCTCCGGCTGCGCAGGTCATGCAGGTCCTGGATCAGGAATATGCCAAACAGGCGGAGGCTTTCTCCAAATTGGGCCGCAACGAACCATGCCCATGCGGTAGTGGTCTCAAGTTTAAGAAATGCCATGGCCGTTGATCTTAGGTCTACTCGTCCAGCGCTTCTCTCGCAGGCTCGCTGAGGTGATGACCAACGCCATGCGAATGATGGCCAACGTCATTTTTATTGGTCTTACTCTTTGACGCGCTAATCATTCTCCTTGGTTCTTACTCTTGACTTGCCGATGACGCTAAAAATCTGGTGAACCTGCCGCTACGGCTATCTTGATTATGTTTGGGAGTTCCTGGGGCATAGGCCACCTATTGAGCGGCCCATCCCGGAAGCAGCGTTCGGTCGTGCCGAGAGCTGGCATAGCGCGTAATGTCGGACTCACCCTGATTATTGCGGATCTGTGGGATTAACAGCAAAACTTTATATATTTTTCTGAAACGAAAGATTAGTTGCTTGTTGGACGGTAACCGCAACTCTCGCTACAAACGATCGCGAAATAAATTGTCGCTCTTACGGCGCCGATTGTTGGGATTTTTGCTTGACAACAGTCCAAATTCAACCTAATCGGGTAAAATCCTATCAAGGTCTTGGATTATCAGTATGAATGATTCCGACGTGTTGTCAAAGCTTGAAGATCTGGCTGATCGTCTGGGCGTAAAACTACGTTACGAAAATCTGGCCAAGGGGCCGTTCAGATCCAGTGGCGGGTACTGCAGATTGGACAAAGATCATCTCATTCTGATAGACAAAAATGACTCCAAGAAAAGAAAAATCAAGTTGCTGGCTAAGTCCCTAGGACGCTTTGATTTAGAAGCCATCTTTGTTCCCCCCGCTCTTCGACGTATAATATATTCATCGCTCTGGTAAAACTTCATCAGCCCTTTACTGGAACGACAAAATTATTTCAGATTTACTTCGTAGGTTGTTGCGTTGTTACACGAGTAAAAGAATGGGGTTTCAAATTTGACTTCTAAACCGCGCAAGATTGAATATACTTTGGACACACGACTTAATAATTGTCTTGCGCTTATAAACAAAATCACCGTTACTAACGAGTTATTGCAAGCCTATGAGATGAAAAAGCATCTGCGTCCCGACTTTCCAATTTTCATTTGCATAATAGGGGGAACAGGGGCGGGAAAGAGCCTCCTCTTCAATTCGCTTGTGGGCTCAAGATTCAGTGAAGTGGGTGTCAGGAGACCTTGCACTCGAGGCGCAGTAATATGCTCCCCAACATCATCCGTTAACATCTTAAGGGAATTGGGAAAGGAGTGGGCTGTTGATGGGACCACCAGGATAGTAAATTCCGATCGCGAGTATCTCGCAAACATCATACTGGTGGATACTCCTGATTTTGATAGCGTTGAAAAGGACAACGTCATCATTTCAGACAGATTCTTCATTTTGTCGGATGTGATTCTATTTGTCGCGTCTGAGGAGAAATATGCCGATTTGTTGGGTCGCAATGTCATCAGGAGATCATTGGAGTGGGGAAAGGAAGTTGGAATTGTCCTCAACAAGTCAATGACCGAAACCGCTTTCAACGATTTTTCCAAGGGTCTCAACAATGAATTCGGTCAACTCGAAGTGGTGAAGATCGGTCGGGTCCCAGGAATTCCGGAGATATTGGATAGCAGCGCTCAGATTGAACCACTGGTCTCGCTGATTTCCAGGTTTAAGTCTTCAGACGAAACTTCCAAACTGCGAACAATCGAGTTGTATCGATTAAGATCAAGCGTGCTGAAGTCCATAAACGCGACGGCAACAGAGCTTCAACTCCTCCGGGATAGGGTAGCGAACGCTATCGTCCAAATACAGGATGCGTTGACTCAGGTTACAGAAGAAATGGAATCCAGACTTCAGGTTTCACCGTCTCACGAGGTGGAACAAAAGATTCAAATTCGCCTCGGCGATATTCTACGTAAGTATGATGTTCTGTACGTACCTAGAGCGGCATTGAGGAGTGCTGTTGAAAAGATCTTTTCGACGGTTCGATCATCGGTATTTTTTCCCCAAATGGAAAGCGACACCAGTCAATCGGACACCATGCGTCTTATCGGAAAGTTTGCTCAGAACGATTGTGGGGGACCTTTACCACAGCTTGACGCATCCATCGCAAAACTCAACCTCAGAGTTGCCGAAATTCTTTTATCAACAGAAGAGTTTTCTGATTTTAGGCGAATAGTGTCCGACTCGTGCCCCCGGTTCACCTCAGAACAAATCGAAACATTTTACCAAAATGCCTTTCCGGAAGTTGAACATTTGCTTGAGGCCGAGTTCGAGAAATTCAAGGACGGCCTTTCCACTCTTGATGAAATCAAATTATATGGTTCTTACACTTTGTGGTCACTGTTCCTGATCACAGCGGAGATTACCATCGGTGGAGGGTTGACTCTCCTTGACGTAGCACTGAACACGGTAATTGTTCCGTTCATTCCCAAGTGGTTATTGAAACTAAAGATAATCGACATACTCCGAGATATTGCTCAACGGATTGATGATCAGCGCCGTGAGGCGCTTCGAAACATTCTCAGACGGCAGGCTGATATATATATAAAAATTATACTAGACCTGACTCCCGGTGAAGAAGCCATTCTTGACCTGGTGAGACTTAAGAATGATCTGGAGAATTTCTCCAAGATTGCCTAATCGACCGTACAATTAATGTTGCACGCCAAGTCGTTTCTCAGAAACGAAATCGTTTTGTCCTTGTCATTAGATAATGTCGGTGAAATCTCAAGGCTGACCCGAACATTGTACATATCCTGAAAGGGGATTCGAATGATTCACGATTCAAAGCGCTTATTGATTGTTACGATTCTTTTATGTGTTTTTTTAGTAGCATTTACTGCTAGAAATGTTGATGCCAAGGAGGAAAAGTTGACGCGTCACACGTTACCAAATGGTCTGGAAGTATTAATCCAGGAGGATCACGCAAAGAAAGTGGCCACAGCCCAATTGTGGGTTATGGTGGGCAGTGCGGATGAGGATTCCACGGAGAGAGGAATCAGCCACCTGATTGAACACATGGCATTCAAGGGTACCGCCAAGAGAGGATTGGGACAAATAGCGTCCGAGGTTGAGGCCCTTGGCGGAGAAATTAACGCATACACGAGTTGGGATGAAACCGTATTTCATATCACTGGGCCATCGACAGCCATTGGTCAATCTTTAGAAATCCTTACAGATGCTGTGCTTCACCCGGCATTAGACCCTCAAGAGCTTTCAAAGGAAAAACAGGTTGTATTGGAAGAAATACTCGAATCAGCGGAAAGGCCTGAAAGAAAATCCTCACAACTTCTTTTTGATACGGCCTATGTGTCCAGCCCTTATAAATATCCGGTTATCGGCTACAAAGATGTTGTCGAGAAACTTTCCAGAGATGACATATTGGCATTCCGAAAGAAATGGTATGTGCCTGAAAACATGTTTTTCCTGGTGGTAGGAGATGTTGATACACCTTCGGTACTAAGAGAAATTAATAAACTGACAGATGATCTCAAACCCCTTGGATTTTTCAGGCCGCCCAGGGCGATTGAACCTACTCAAAAGAACATCCGAACATCCTACCTAGCTGACAGAAATTCACGCGAAACCAGAATGCATTTGGTTTTCCATGTTCCGGCCGGAATATCTGTAGATGTTAATCCTCTCGATCTGGCAGCGGATATTCTTGGAGGCCGGGAAAGTTCACGTTTGGTGAAGTCATTGAAAAAGGAAAAAGGATTGGTTCATTCGATCTCAGCTTATGCGATGACGCCAAAGGATCCTGGTGTAATGGTGGTTTCCGCTACATTGGACCTTGCCAATATAAATGCGGTCACTGAAGGCATAATGGAAGAAATAACCAGACTCGCCAAAGAACCTCCTACGGTCTCAGAATTGGATCGAGCCAAGGTCAACTTGGAATCCCAGCATGTTTATTCGCTGGAAACGGTACAGGGAGTTGCAAGGAGTATTGGAAGCTCCAGAGCTGACGTTGGGGACCCCAATTACGAAGAAAAGTATCTCATCCTTAACAGGGCAGTCACTCCCGAAGAAGTATCCGAAGTGGTAAGAATGTATATGAAGCCATCAAACGCCACCATCTCTGTTCTTTCACCTGAAGATGGGTCCAAGGACTTCAAGATAGACACTCAGGCAAAGATCATAGACTCATTTGAGCCAGAAAAAAGATCGCCCGCCGGCCAGAAGGCCGAAGACAAAAAGCCGATTTTTACAAAATTGTCAAACGGAATGAGGGTAACGCTTGTTCCAGACGCTTCAAACCCCGTTATCTCAGTAAAAATAGCCCACTTGGGCGGTAAGAGATATGAAACCACAGAAACCGAGGGAATAATGAATTTTGTGGCACAGATGTTGCCAAAGGGCGCCGGGGACCTTTCAGAGTTCGACATCTCTCGAAAAATTGAAGATATGGGAGGTCGATTGTCTGGGTTTTCCGGATATGATTCTTTCGGACTTTCGACTAGCTTTTTCAGTCGTTATCTCGAAGATGGATTAAAGCTCCTCGAAACAATCTATAAAAACCCGGCGTTTTCTGCGGAAATAATGGAAAGGGAACGACAACTAATTATCAATAGGATCAAGACCGAACCGGATCGACCGGTGCAATTTGCAATAAATTGCTTGAACAGGGCACTCTTTGAGAAACATCCTTACGGTTTTGACAAAGAAGGCACTCTCGACACAGTCGCCAAATTTTCCAATAAGGATCTCATCGAATGTTATCGAAAGTATTCGACTCCATCTAACACTGTAATTTCTATAGTCGGAGCTATAGATCCCGAAAAGACACTCAAGATCCTGGATAATCTTTTTGGAGTGGAGCCGGCTACGCCATTCGACGCGCCCGCTGTACCGGAGGAAACTCCGATTGAGAAACCACGGGACAAAACTATTTCAATTCCTCGGGCCAAAGCGCACATAGCGATAGGCTTTAAGGCCGTAAGTATGACGGATCCCGACAGATATCCTCTTGAAGTGTTGAGCAATCTGCTTTCCGGGCAAGGAGGCAAACTATTCCTTGAATTAAGAGATAAGGAGTCACTGGCATATACAGTGGCGTCTTTCGTCAGACCAAATTTGCAGCCCGGCGTATTCGGATTTTATATTGCGTGCGACGCTCCAAAAGTGGACAAAGCCCTATCAGGATTATTAAGTGAAATTGACAAAATAAGATCCGACACCATCTCGGAGAAAGATGTTAAAGACGCTGTCACCAATCTGATAGGAAATCATGAGATTGCCCTTCAAAGCTCATGGGCCAGAGCCGAAAACTATGGTCTCAACACCTTATACGGGCTAGGCTGGAATTACGAGGAAGAATACATCAAGAAGATCTCCGAAGTCAGACCCGAGGATGTTTTGAGAGTGGCCAAAAAATATCTTGATCCACAGAAACGGGTAGTTATGAAGATTCTTCCCGAAGATAACGCGAAATAGATTTTATAGGTCGTATTCTAGGACAGGAAGATTGGTTGACTGAATACTGAGACACTGGGAACATCCCATATCAAAGTCAGCATTCAACCAACCGGATTCCCTGGATTGGTCGGCGTTGCACAATATGGACGCCGACATTTGGGCTGGAGGATTATTTGAGCTTCATTTCAGGGTCCACGCTCGGTTTAAAGCCGTCGCAGGTAACCAGGCTCGAGAAATTTGCAAAGCGGCGTGTTCCCGCAAATATGGTAATTACGCATGAACTCGCAAAGAGTCTCACTGATCTGTCTTTCGAGATCAACCGGCAACTCGGTTTGTTGATAGATCGAAAGGGACGGCTTCAGAGAATCATAGTTGGCGATGCCCGATCAATTCTCATTCCTAGACTTTCCGGCTGGCGTGTAGGCGCAGGAAGATTGAGAGGCCTCAGGCTCATCCATACGCACTTAAAGGATGAACCTTTGTCCTCTGAGGATTTGTCGGATCTAGCTTTACTAAGGTTCGACATTGTCTCCACGATTGGGGTCGATGAATATGGTCTTCCAACTCTGATGAGGATTGCCTATCTCCTGCCACCGAATCCCAAGAATCAAGTATGGGAATTCCTGGAACCGGCGCCTCCCTCCCAATTGGACCTAGATTTTCTTGTTTTCGTGAAATCTCTCGAGGATGAAATTTCGCGAACACTAAAAGGTAAACGTATCGGCGCTGAAATTGAAAGAGCCTATTTGATCGGCAGAGTAAACGGCAACGAATGGGAAAAAAACGAATCACTTGATGAACTTGCCGAACTTGTCAAATCCTGTGGATTGGATGTTGTGGCAACATGCATACAAAACAGGGCATCTGCGGATCCTCGTTATTTGGTTGGAAGGGGCAAACTTAAGGAGATTGTTATTGACGCTCTTCAAAAAGGCGCTGATGTGCTAGTATTTGACACCGAATTGACAGCAGCCCAAGTGAAGGCTATTTCCGAATTTACTGAAATAAAAGTCTTGGACAGGTCCCAGATTATTCTAGATATTTTTGCGCAGAGGGCCAAATCCAGCGAAGGAAAATTACAGGTTGAACTTGCTCAATTGCGTTACGCTCTTCCTAAACTTTCGGAAAAAGATGACGCTTTGTCGAGACTCACTGGAGGCATTGGGGGCAGAGGCCCTGGGGAAACTCGTCTCGAAATTGACCGGCGTAGAATTCGTAGCCGGATTGGCTTTCTTGAGCGTCAGACAGCCCAGGTCGGAAAGGCAAGACTGATTAGGCGCAGCCTGCGCTCTAGGAGAAAAGTCCCGATCGTTTCTATAGTTGGTTATACCAACGCTGGAAAGTCCACCTTGCTAAACAACCTGACCAGATCTAAGGTCTTAGTGGAGGACAAACTATTTGCAACGCTGGATCCTACAAGTCGAAGATTGCGATTCCCACGTGAAACTCAAGTGATAATTACCGATACCGTTGGTTTCATAAAAGACTTGCCGGAAACCCTAGTCAAAGCTTTTGCGGCGACTCTGGATGAATTGGCTGACGCGGATATTTTACTACACGTCATCGACAGCGCAAACCCCAACGTTGAGAATCAACTTGAAGCTGTTGAGAGCCTTCTTGATAGACTCAGTCTTTCTGATAAGACGATCATAAGGGTTTTTAACAAGATTGACTTGGCGGACGCAGAGGTGGTATCCAACTTATGCACATCATACGGGGGGTTGGCATTATCCGCATTAGATTCAAGAACATTCCACAGGCTTATTGAACGCGTGGAAGACGAAATTCTCAAGCGTTTAGAATTGGAGCTAGATAACAAGGATGTTGACACCGTGGCGTCAGGAGCCTGACCGATGAAAGAACTTGATCCCAATGACAGGAAAAGGCTCCATGTAGCGGTCGGATCTTTGATAGTTATTGCTCTAATTATAACTTACCTCGCGATATCAGGGCATCTAGCTTCAATGTGTTCACAAATGATGCAGGTTTTTGAAAATAGGAACACACTCCGGAGCTATGTGGAAAGTTGGGGGACTTTAGCTCCCTTGGCGTTTATCATGATTCAGATCCTGCAGGTTTTAATAGCTCCGATACCTGGAGAATTTACAGGAGCGGTAGGCGGATTCATCTTCGGAGTGTGGCCGAATGTGATTTATTCTACAATAGGCCTGACCATTGGATCCATGTTGGCGTTCATGGCGTCCAAGATTATTGGGATGCCCTTGGTAAAATTCTTTGTGAGCGACGAGCACCTAAATAAGTTCCATTTTCTTACTGAACGTAAGGGCGCTATAATTTCGTTGGTTTTGTTCGCCATTCCGGGTGTGCCAAAAGATATACTCTCTTATATTTTAGGTCTTAGCCCTATGGGATTTCTGACTTTTTTCTGGGTCAGTTTTCTAGGAAGAATCCCAGGAACTATTATGTTAAGTTTGAGTGGCTCTGCGATTTATGATGGAGACTGGACATCCATCCTAATCCTAGCAGTCGCTTGCGGCGCGATATTTGTTCTTGTCTTCTACCAACGTGGGCGTATTGAAGAATGGATCAGGCGAAAACATTCAGAGAGTCGATAGTATGTGTGGTTTTGTTTTCTTGGGACTGTCGCCCTTGACCATGTTGGATCATTGTGGATTAATCTATACTGGCCACCATTTGCATGGCCAGTATGGCCGAACACTATTCTGGTAATCGATTATTACTCGGAGGATTAATGGAAACGGGGCCAGAATCAAAAGAGCCTGACAATCCAAGAAAACAACTTTTCGATGCTTTCATAGAACATTTCTGTTCTGTTAACAGTCATAAAGGTGTTTTTCCTAAAAAATGCAGGACATGTGGTAAGGAATACGAAAGTCTGCATCACTACATTTGCGATACTGAAGCTAAGGCTCAGACGATGGAAGACGTTGGCGAGATCATGGGCAAATCGTTTACAATGGTTTACAGAAATTGCTCCTGTGGAAATACGCTGGTAGTTTCCATTACAGAAGAAATAATGCCACAGATCACCGAATTCTGGGAATCTTTAAGGCTGGAAGCTGAAATCTCCGGACATTCGCTGAAACATATCGTTACATCCTTTGTAGAAGAATGGGAAAACAACATTCATTCTCAATTAAGCTGTATGAAGAAAAATAGACGGTTCTGATACACACCATTTTGTAAGTCTTTTTTTGTGACTTTAGTGAATCCTGATGTTGATTACGGATGTAATTTTTGATTTGGGGAAAGTGCTTGTTCCGTTTGATTGGGGGATCGCCCTTCAAAGGCTTGCGGGGCAATTTCCAAAGGAACTCGGTAAAGCCCAAAATAATCCTCAAGTGTTCTTGTCGGTTATAGGAGATCTCGTAGATCTTCTGGAAATAGGGGCCATAGATTTCCGTCAATTTCATGGCCTTGTGGCTTCTAGAACTGGATTGAACATTTCTGAGGATGGTTTTCGTAAGACTTGGAGCGAAATTTTCAAACTCAACGCGAATGTCGTCGAGTTGGGAAAGGAGCTAGCGAGTCGCTATAATGTCTGGTTAGCCTCCAACACTAATGAAGCCCATTATACTTATATAGTTGACAATTTTCCCCAAATTCTTTTTTTCAAGAAGGCTGCCTTGTCCTACGAGTTGGGCTCCAAAAAACCTGAAACGGTTTTTTTTACCAAGGCAATCGAGTTATTCGGTATAAGAGCGGAGCAGGCTGTATTCATTGATGACCTGGACGAAAATGTCACGGCGGCCAAGGCTATCGGCATAAACGCTATTTTGTTTACTGATTTTGATTCATTGTTAGATGAGTTGAATCAATTGGGTTTATTTACGCTATCTATCTCACGGAGACAATCAGTTGAGTAATGGTGGTTTTGAAATCGAGGGTTTCAGGTTTTCTGCAGTCAGCGCAGGTATAAAACGACCTGACTTAGTAAGGCCGGATTTTGCGTTAATTTTTTCGGATCATGCCGCTGTAACTGTAGGTGTCACCACAACGAATTTGGTCTGCGCGGCTCCAGTCACAGTCACAAGACAGCGACTCCTCGGGGGCCTTTCGCAGGCAGTCTTGATTAATTCTGGAAACGCCAATGCGTACACCGGCGAGTCAGGAATCAGAGATTCTTTGGCGTTGGCCTCTGACGTCGCCACCTTGCTTTCTATAAACGAAGAGTTAGTCATACCCATGTCCACAGGGGTTATAGGCCAACCTCTCCCGTTGGGTCGCATGCAGAAAAAGCTTCCCGAATTGGTCAAGTCATTGCACGCGTCCAAGTTTGAACGCGTAGCATCGGCAATTATGACAACAGACACCAAACCCAAAATAGCCTCTTCAGCAAAAACACTCAGCAACGGCCCTATGAAAATCATTGGCATGGCCAAGGGCGCAGGAATGATAGCGCCGAACATGGCTACAATGCTGGCCGTAATACTTGTCGACGTGCTTGTAGAAAGATCGGTCCTTCAAAACGCATTTATTGACGCCAACCGATTAACGTTCAACAGAGTCACCATCGATGGAGACACCAGCACAAATGATACCGCTTTGGTCTTGTCCGGAGGATCAGCCTTCCCTATGGAGTTAAAGACCGACATATCCGATCTGGAGATTTTTTCTGAAGCTTTGTTTGATGTTTGTTCAAGTCTGGCAAACCAAATAGTCAAAGATGGAGAAGGGGCCACTAAGGTAGTAGATATCAAAGTCAGGGGAACATACGATGAAGCCTCCGCCGAAAAAGTGGCTAGGAGAATAGCCGAATCACCATTAGTCAAGACTGCGTTTCATGGTGAAGACCCGAATTGGGGCAGGATAGTCTGCGCCGCTGGTTCGGCCGGGGTATCCTTCGATCCATCAAGAATAGACCTCTGGATAGGGGCTGTACAAATAGTCCGATCAGGCAGATTAATAGACGGGGATTGGGAAACACAATCCAAACGGGAGATGGCTAATTCAGAATTCTCTGTGACAATAGACCTTAAGGAAGGACCCTGCGAAGCCTCCATTCTTACTTGTGATCTTTCTGAAGAATATGTGGAAATAAATGCGGATTATCGTTCATAGAATGATTTGAGTCAGCAAGGCAGAAGTGTCAATAGCGCTATTAAGACTTCTTGGCGGCTATATTGGGTTTGCTCTTAGCTTTTTGTTTTGATCCGTTGGTTTTCGATACAACTTTCTTGGCTGTGGAAATTCTTGGAACATTCATCTTTACTCCCCATTTGATTCTTCGGGATAGATTAACATCAGGGTTGAGTTGAGCCAACATCTCTTTTGAAACCCCGTATTTCTTGGTTATTTTCATCAAAGTGTCGCCTTTTTTGACCACATGAACGATGTGGTTTTGGGGCGATTCTTCCTGGATCTTTTCGAGTCCCGCAAGTAGGATTTCCTTTTTTCCTATCGGGACCCTAAGTGAATAGGGCGTACCTTCCGGTGGGGTGATTCCTCTGACTAAAGCCGGATTAAGTTCCAAGAGTTCAGGATAAGAAATATTCAAGAGCCGGGCTAATTTGTCCAATGAATAACTTCCCCGGACAGCGACGACTTCCGCTCTTGAGTCGTTACGGTTAGCAGACAAGGGCATAAAGCCGTAAGCCTTGGGGTTCTTGGCAATTATCGAAATAGCCTGGAAACGAGGCAAAAACTCCTTGGTTTCGCGTTTTAGCATTCGACTAGAGCAAATATCTTCGTACTCGTTCGCGTCTTCTTTACAAAGGACTCTGTCCAGCTTGTTTTCTCCCGAATTATATCCGCTCAGAGCAAGTCTCCAGCAGCCAAACATGCCGTACAAATCTTTCAGATAAATTAGAGCGGCGTTGGTGGATTTGTCGGGATCAAGCCGTTCATCAACATAACTGTCTACGCGTAGCCCATAACTTCTGGCGGTAGCAGGCATAAACTGCCACATACCTAGGGCGTTTGCGGGGGACCTTGCGTCAGGATTCGCTCCGGATTCAATGAGAAAAAGATAGGCCAGTTCCTGGGGTAACCCATGCTTGCGGGTCTGTTCAATGACCATTGGTAAATACTTTTCCGACTGAGCCAAATAGCTTCGGGTTGTGTTTCGCCTCTCATAGGCGTATTCCCTAAGGAATTTTCTTACTCTCGGTTCGTTCGCTTCCAAAGGTATGGGAGGGTAGTTACCAGGCTTACTTGACTCAATTTGAGACTTTTCTTGGCCAAGGTTCAGGGCTCTGGCGAATGCGTTTGAAAATGGTAAGGATTTGAAGCTGTCCTTCTTGACTAAGCTGGATGAAGTTCCGCAACCGCATAAATTGACTAGCATAAACCCCACAAAACCAATCTTAAAGAATGCAGACACAAAAAGCGACTTCCATTCCAAAGAACCGTTTTCACGGATAAAAGGGTAGCGCAATAATGTCTCCATATTTGATACGACCTTCTTAAAAATGAAAGGCGTAGGCAGTGACAGGGATGACAGAATTCCTTCTAATTCTAAACTTTTCAAATTTTAACATAATTATGCGCTTGGGTGAAGTTCAGGCTGGCGTATTAGACAAGAATCTCATTATTTACGGTGTAAATTCAGAGATATAGATCCCGTGTTAATTTCCATCTTGCCGTCTGATTTGCCGGCCAGCAATTCGGAGGCCTTTAGCCCTACAAATAAAGTTGCGGGTAGACCCTGTTTCCAATCCATCTCTTCGAGTGTTCCCTGGTCCCATTTAACAAGCAGCAAATCTTTCCCTTCAACTGATGATAGAATGGCTTGAATTTTCCTCGAATATTTTAAACCGTTCTGTCTATGTTTAAGATCCAGCGCCTCAACTCTGGTTCGGGCAAATACCAAACACTGCGCCACCATTAGATCAAGCAATATGGACTCTAAATTCACGGGATGAAACTCTCCCTGAATGTCGAAGTCAAAGTCAATCCCTCGGGAAATAAATTGCTGTCTCAGCAGCCCCCCAATGGTCCTGAGAGAATTCTCCATATTGCCGGGGGTCGAATCATCTATTGGAGAAACATATCTTCTAACCCCTTGAACAGTTTCAGTTGCTCTCAAGACTTGATTCTTTATGTTTTCAAGTTTATCGCCAAAAAATTTCGCGTCATTCTTACTAAGTTCCAGCCTATCCACCTTTAATCTCAACACTTCACATATTAATGACAAAGCATTGAGGGGCTGGGCGACTTCGTGAGCCAACCCTCCTATAAGCTCTGGAAAAGTTGTCAACAGCAGCAACTCTTCGTCGAGTAACGTCTGACATTCAATCATAAATCAACCTATAGTCATGAAACCTTCAGACTCGTCAATTTTGACACCAAACGACGTAGTGAAGTAGATCATTCAAATCCGCACTATTTCTTTCCTCAAAAAACCTTCATCTTCCTGTTTCGACATAGAGCAAATCTTGAGATATCAACTATCGGGCGTATTCTACCGCACGACTCTCCCGAATCACTACTATCTTGATCTGCCCCGGGTACGACAATTCCTTCTCTATCTTCTTTCGTATATCTCTTGCAAGCAACGTCAGCTGTTCGTCTCGGATGTTTGAATTCTCTACTATAATCCTAATTTCTCGACCAGCCTGGATAGCAAAAGACTTACTCACCCCCTTGAAAGAGTCGGCGATTCTTTCAAGATCTTCAAGCCGCTTCACGTAGTTCTCCAGCATTTCACGCCGTGCGCCTGGTCGGGCAGCCGAAAGTGTGTCCGCCGCCTGCACAAGAACTGCAATGGCGCTGGTGGGGTCCTCGTCTCCATGATGGGATGCGATTGCGTTTACAATGAGGGGAGATTCCCCGAAACGTCTAGCAATGTCCGAGCCAATTATAGCGTGGGCTCCCTCAACTTCGTGATCGATGGCCTTGCCGATGTCGTGGAGCAAACCAGCCCTTTTAGCTTTCTTCTGATTTAACCCCAACTCGGCCGCCATTATGCCGCAAAGAAACGCTACTTCTATTGAATGCTGATAAACGTTTTGGGCAAATGAAGTTCTGTACTTAAGTTTTCCAATCAATTTAATAAGTTCAGGATTAATACCGTGAACACCGACATCGAAACTGGCTTGTTCTCCCGCTTCGACAATTGCCTCTTCCATCTCCTGAGTAACTTTCTTCACAATTTCTTCTATTCTGGCAGGATGGATTCTTCCATCATTTACAAGTCTTTCCAGAGCAATACGTGCTATCTCACGCCGAATAGAATTATAACCGGAGAGGATAACCGCTTCCGGAGTGTCATCAATTATCAAGTCTACGCCAGTAGCGGCCTCTATGGCCCTAATGTTGCGGCCTTCCCTACCTATGATCCTGCCCTTCATCTCCTCGTTGGGGAGACTCACAACCGAAACGGTTCTCTCGGCCACGAAATCTGCCGCATATCGGCCAATGGCAGTTGAAACTATCTCTTTGGCTTTCTTGTCAGACTGGGCAATAGTGTCTTCTTCTATTTGCCTTATGATACGAGCGCTTTCTATACGAGTTTCATCTTCAACTTTCTTTAGCAGCATATCACGAGCCTCTGCATTAGATAGTCCTGCCAGCGCCTCGAGTTTTTCATGCTGTTTTTTTACAAGTCCATCCGCTTCACGTTCCTTGTCTTTGACCCTCTTCTGGCCAGCCTCAATCTCTCTCTCGTGCTTTGCCAGTTGAGCCTCTTTCTGCTCCAGTTGAACAGATTTTCTTTCAAGATTTTCGTCTTTCTTGAGTAGTCGCGCCTCTCGCGCAGAGAGTTCCGACCTTCTCTCTCTTATTTCATTTTCCAACTCCGCCCTAGCCTGGAACAGTTGATCCTTGGTCTGGAGCAGAGCCTCCTTTTTTATTGTTTCCGCTTCCTTTTGGGCATCCTTGACAATCTGTTCAGCATTAGATTTCGACGAGTCGATTCGTCTGTTGTCAAGAACTCTAGCAACCGCATACCCGGCCCCCAATCCCAAAATAGTTGCAAAAAGAGCGTAGATTAAAAAGGGAATCGATCCCACAACCCCCTCCGTATCATTTTATTTAGCGGGACGTTTCAGGCGTAGAAACCATAACGGATGAGGGACAATGATTCATTGTCCGCGGGCTACAGTGACAAGCTGACAATTAAGACAATTCCAACTCTATATATTCATCCCCGAATTGCCATCCAGAGGCTTCGTCGCACATCCCGGTTATCGGGTTAAAATAAGTAAGCGCCTGATGTTTAGGGTTGGCTCCCCCGCAATCGGCCGTGGAAATAGAACTTTTGAACCTGGTTTCCCAGGTGGGATCCAATACGACTGCTTAAGGCTTCCTGCTTCGATGGCAGGCTTGCTCACCACAATCGAGGACGGTTCCCAATTTTCGAGTGTTGGCTCAAAAATTTTCTACCCCTCACGAGCCGCGCAGGGGAACCTCACAATCGATCTCTCTCAGATCACTGGGCTCCAAGAGACCGCTGTTTTTTTCCTCAACTTTCTCGATTCCTTCTTGAATCGCAAGCCGACATTCAAAAAGTTCATCCGTTACATTGAGCAAAGTGAGAATAGCCAAATCCAGAGTGGTTACAACCTGTGTCTTTTCTTTGATCTTTAAAACTCGGGCGTTTATAAACTCTACAAGGCTATCTATGTATTCTTTCGACCCTTGACCTCGAACGCTGTATTGTCGTCCAAATAGTGTCACATTAATGGTTAGAGCGTCCGGCCTGTTTTCTGTCTTCAGGACTCTTGAACTTACTCTGTGACCTTCTTTCAGATCAAAGCCTCCAGTTCATTTGTAATGCGGTCTGTTTATCCGTCTATCAAATTTTTGTGTAGTTGAACCAACCGTAAAAATGTTTCTAACTCTCCTGCTTTGGTAATTCTCTATCTACATTTACAAGCTTAACTCTCGCCTTGAATCTTAATAGAATCCTTTGATGATTAAGCTATCTTGAACTGGTCCATGGTTAACAACAAATTAATCAGATGGTCTAAGACACTCCTGAAAATTCGACTAGCAAGTGTAATTATATTTTATTGGGCTAAGGTGTCAAGATATATCTGGCTTGCCAGCAGCTATAGTCCCAAAACCTAACCAACTATAATTTAATGGCTTTCCTCTGGATCACCGTTTCCGAATCAATCTACATTCGTATGTTATCGGCGAACAACAAAGGCGGGGGAGTCGATCTACAGCTCTTTCCACAACCATCAACTGGAAAGTAATAGAGGAGTAATCATTTCTAAAATCAAGAATCCGACTCAATTCCCAGTATCTCAAAAGACTCCTTGAGCTTTAGAACTTTGCGATGGAATGTATTTCTACTCAAACCAAGACTTTTTGCAGCTTTCAGTTTGTTACCGCGGCTTCTTTCCAGAACCTTTATGATAAGCCTTTTCTCCACTTCACCCATTATGAGCGGATGAATCCCCTCAACATTGTTGTCAACCAGATATTCGACAAGAGAATCCAATGAATCACCAATATTGTATTTAGAAATTGTTCCAGGGCTACTGTCTTCGATGGCTACCCCCTCAATATCTGACCCCAGATTGGTGTTTCCTCGCGCCGATTTCATGGAACAACGACCTTTCCGAAGAAATTGTCTATGGAACCCACTACCCGTTTAGGATCATTCTCTGTAAACACACTTGACCTAAATTCGGACGCGCCGGCAAACCCCCGAGAGTACCATCCCAAGTGTTTCCTCATTTTCCGTATTCCTTGTAAGACTCCCGAACAACTCAACTGATCTTCAAAATGTGATCTCACTATACCCCCTAAAGAAGAGCCCGGATTATACACCGGAAATCCAAAAATCGATTCCAAGATTTTTTGTGGAAACCATGGTCGTCCCAAAACGCCTCTGCCGACCATTATTCCTCGACATCCGGTTTCCTGAAACATGTTAACCGCTGTTGTAATGTCCGAAACACTTCCATTGCCAATCACAGGTATGGAAACTGTTTCGCAAACCTGCCTGATCAATTCCAACGAGACTGGTCCAGAATGGGCTGCGCTACGACTCCTTCCGTGGATAACGATGGCGTCTGCGCCCTCCTTCTCAACTATGCCTGCTACCTCAGGCGCATTAAGCCTTTTTTCATCCCAACCAGCCCGCATCTTAACGGTCAATGGGATGGAGACAGCCCTTCTTACCTCTCTTACAACCTGTTTAGCGAGATCAGGGTCACGCATAAGAGCTGCGCCTCCACCGGCGCCCACCACCTGTCTTGCTGGACAACCCATGTTGATGTCAATAGCCGCAGCTCCGAAACCTTCAACAATCCGGGCGCACTCAGCCATTATTTCGGGATCTTTACCTATAACTTGAAAGATGACTGGAAGTCTGTGGTTCGCAATATCCATCGTAGGAAGAACTTTATGAGCCTTTACGACTGCGTGCGAACTGATCATTTCCGTCCACAGAGCTGAAACTCCAAATTCTTGAACCACCCTTCTATATGGAGGGTCAGTTATCCCCGCCATCGGCGCCATAAAAACAGCGCCGTCGAGCTCCAGATTACCTATCTTCATTCTTGGTAGCCAAGCCTTGTCCAAAACGAAGGGGGAAGATCTTTTGCTTAGACCTGGCAACTGCCAGAGAATTCTTCGGAACATCCTTTGTTATTGTGCTGCCGGCTCCAATTACACTGCCTGAACCAACCCTTACAGGCGCCACAAACTGAACATCCGATCCAACAAAGCACCTGTCTTCGATTATTGTTGGATGCTTGGTCTTTCCATCATAGTTACATGTGATTGTCCCACAGCCTATGTTTACGTTCTCACCTATCTGGCTGTCTCCGAGGTAAGTCAGATGGGAAGCCTTTGAACCAACCCCAACTATGCTCTTTTTTATTTCTACAAAGTTGCCGATTTTTACTCTACTGCCAATCTTCGTTTCAGGACGCAGATGAGCCATAGGTCCTATGAAGACATCACTGTCCACTTCGACTTTATCAAGCTTTGACCCAGAAAGTATCCTGACTCGATTTCCAATCGTGGAATCATTTATAACACACCCAGGTTCTATATAACATTCTTCTCCAATTGATGAGCTTCCAGAAATCATGACATTCGGACAAATAGTGGTGTCAAATCCAATAGTGACAGCATCGTCCGGGTAAAATGTCGCAGGATCCAAAAGCGTCACTCCTTCAGACATGAGCCGGCTTCGTATTCTATTCCACATCAGGGTGTTAACTCTTGCTAGGTCATTGCGGCTGTTTACCCCTACGACCACCGTATCCTGCTCGGTATGACACGCCAGTGGTCTAACATTTGCTCGATGGGCTTCTGAAATAAGGTCTGTGAGATAATATTCGTTCTGATCATTGTCAGTCTTAAGATTTTCGAGCAGGTCAAACAGAAGTTGGGATTGAACAAGATAAATGCCGGTATTTATCTCGTTGATTAATTTCTCAACCTGGTCGGAATCCCTTTCTTCAACTATCCGCAATACGATTCCATGATCATCCACGTCAACTCGTCCATATCCGTACGGATTTTCAAGCCTGGTCGTCAACACAGTAAGCTTGCTGGAGCGGCTTTCGTGGAAACTTATGAAATCGGACAGTAATTGAGGTGTTACGAGAGGGGTATCACCACACATGATTAGAACGTGGCCACTGAATCCCTGAAACAGCTTGGAACATTGCTTAACAGCATGCCCGGTTCCCATCTGAGGTTCTTGAATTACAAAATTCAGATCAGAGAAATCGAAGCGATGAACAACATCGTCGGCCTGATGACCAACTACTACACATATTTTTTCGAGCCGTAAATTTCTCACAGCTTCAAGGACATAGCCGAGCATAGGCCTCCCGGCCACAGCATGAAGCACTTTGCAATAGTTGGACTTCATACGCGTCCCTTTGCCGGCGGCAAGGATTACTGCGCCATATCGTTCCATATTTTATGATATCCAATCTGAGAATGAGTCAGCAAAAAAACTATATTCTTTGTCTATGAAGTGTCAAGGTTAATTGACAAGCTCAACTATTATACTCATTCAAATCTGAGCGCATACTTAAGTCTGCGCCAGTTCGGAAAACTCTTGCGTTACTTACCGCAACTGAGTCAGTTTTACTTTTGGGCGTTCTCTGCACGCCGAGGTGAATCATGATTTGATTGTGTTGATTTTAGTCTTTTTCAGGCTATGATCATCTCATTGTCATAAAATTTGGAGGTTGATCAATTGATCTCACATGCCCCAAAATTTGCTGTTCTTGGTTCAGCGTGTGAAGCTGATAATTCTCCAGTCGCACAACTGGCGTTTGAACTTGGCCAAGAGATTGGATCAATCGGTGGAATACTCCTGACAGGAGGATGTCCAGGCCTGCCTCACATGGCGGCGTCAGGGGCAAGAGCAACTAACGGCCTAACTGTGGCGGTCTCCCCGGGCGCCAGTAGAACAGAGCATGCCCAAAGGTATGGTTATCCGGTTGACAGTGATGTGATGATTTTTACCGGCATGGGGAATAAAGGACGAAACGTAATACTGGTTCAGAGCGCCGACATTTGTATCTTTATCGGGGGTGGCATAGGGACCCTCAATGAATTCACCATTGCTTTTGATGAATTATCTGAAAAGAACATTATTGGAATCCTTTCTAAATCCGGAGGACTCTCGAATACATTTCAAGATCTTGCCAGCCTAACCAATCGGATGCCCAAAGCGCCCATCGTAACAGATGAGGCCCCCCGTGTCTTAGTGCAAAAATCTCTTTCCGAGTTCGATTTAAGAGGAAAAATTGCAGGCCAATGAAGGATCCCGGGCTAGATGAAACGAAATTCAAACGCGACCGACCCCTTGCCGGATCCATTCAGTTCGATCTGAATAGTCTGGTTGGTTTACCGGGCGTTAAACTAGTCGAAAACAATATCATAATTTCCTCAACCAAAACTTTTTCGACAACCATCAGACCGAATTCTCAAGATCTCTCGCTTTACAATAGATTAAGCCTGTCCATGCAAAACCTATCAGACGTTCCTCTCCTTGTGGGAGTTATAATAAGGCACGGGAGCAACGACTCGCCGGAACACAAAATGGCAACATCCTTTTCTGGGGGCAGAGAACCCATTCCCCCTCTCTTACCCGCTCATCTCGAATTTCCCATGGAGTGTTTCGGTATTTACGGCAGACCAAATGGATGGAAACACATAATCGATGTCAGTATCAGTATTTCAACCGAGAAATTCTTCACCGGCGCCAAAATTTTTAGTGTGGCAATCCGTGGCGCGGAATTTCGGAGAAGCTCCAGGCCAAATGGGCCAAGACTAACTTCCTTTGGCCTGGAAAGCTTGATCACAGAACCAGTGAGTGGAAACTCGATCTTCTCAAGAAACACAATTTTGCACGATCTGAATTCAGCGCAGCGCCGTCCCAACAAAGGTCTTGTGACTCCTTTTTCCGAAAATGATCCTGGCTTAAGCATTCCTGCGCCTCATAGCTATCCTGAGGAAAACGCCCAAGAGATCATGCACGGGAAAATCATGGGGCAGCACATTTCATGCAAAATCCCATGGAACGCTAACCCATTGGGGGAACTAGAGTGGACGCATTTTCTGAATCGACATCACTTCTTAAGGACCCTAATTCGTGAATATGCTCGAACCAGAGATATGGCGCTGATGGACAAGGTCTCCTCGATAGTCACCGGTTGGATTCGGGAGTGCCCAGCGCCTGTCGATTCAAATGGAGGAGCGGGACCCACATGGGAAACCTTGACCGTTGCTTGGAGGTTGAGAGAGTGGTTCTGGATCAAGGGAATACTGTGGCCGACCGGTCTCTTTCCGTACGATGCCGTAAGGTTGATGCTTAGGTCGGTATGGGATCACGCCAGAAGCCTGGTGGACCATCAGGGACACCCGAACAACTGGATCATTGTAGAATCAGCGGCACTAGCGATCACAGGAGCTTTATTCCCAGAATTCCGTGAATCAGGCGAGTGGTGGGAAACTGGAATAAACCGAATTAAGAAAGCCTTTTATTTGCAATTCTTCCGCGACGGAAGCCATTTTGAAATTTCACCTCTTTATCAATCAATTTGCTTAAACGCTATTCTAGAGGTTCAGCATGTAGCTTACGCCAATGAATTGGCTCTTCCCAACACATTTGTTGAGCTTCTTGACAAAGGCATTAAATACTTGATGGAAATTATGAGACCCGATTTTACTTGGCCATCGATAAATGATTCAGGAAGCATTGCAAGAGATTACAGCCAGCTTTTTCAAAAGATATATATTCTGAACAGAAGACCCGAATATTTGTGGATCGCTTCAAAAGGCAAACACGGGAAACCTCTCCGGAGCGGCGTTCGAGTATTTAAAGACTCAGGTATATGCGTAATCAGAAGAACTGAAACCTACAACGGGCAATGGGCTATGTTAAGAGCTGGGGCACCAGGCGCATTCCACATTCACAGTGATCTGTTGTCAGTTGAACTTTTTGATAACAACACAAAATGGCTGGTCGATCCCGGAATCTCCGCGTATGCTCCCACAGCGATGACCGACTATTACAGATCTGCCGGTTCCCACAACATATTTGTCGTGGACGGAGTTGAACCGGATAGATCTCAGCTACCCACGTCCGAAAAGATCAAATCAGCCAGAAAGAGAGTAAAAAAGCTTCAATGTCTTGATTTCCTGGGGGTAACCGGCGAATCAGAAGAATTTATCGATGGGGACTCCAATAGGCTTTTCTGTAGGAGGACACTGTTGCTATTGAAGAACTCATTCTGGGCGCTGCTTGACCACATAGATGGTTCAGGTATCCATGATGTGGCTCACCGGTGGCAATTCTCTGCCGAAGTTGAAAAGGTAGAATCTCAAGACAAGCAATTAGTCGTGGCGTCGAGTCATTCCGGAAAGATGCTGATTCAGAAGATGTCGCCAAGCGCTACGTCAGACATCGAGTATTTTTTAGGATCCATTAAACCACATTCGGGATGGGTTTCCTGGAGTGGAGTGGACCGTCCTGCTTACTCTGTGAAATTTAATACCAGAGTGGAACTGCCAACGACTTTCTGTTGGATAATGCGTAGCATGCGAAATGATAGTGAGCAAATTCCTTCATTGTATTTGGAGGAACACTCATCGGGGAAAATGTCTCTGATCATCCATCATAAAAAAGGACTATCGGAAACTATTCACATTTCAGACGAGAATCATACCAACTTGTTAATTAAAAAGCGCAAGTGAAAACAACCGGCCTACGAGAAGCATGGCAACAGCAAGAATTAAGATTATCGTGGCCAATAACGGTGCCAGGATCGCCAGGATCGCTCTTCCTGTACTTATTTTGAATCCCTCCCTGAGACCTATTACAAGAATGACAAATTCCCATATTCCCGCTAACAAGGATCCATAGAATGGCAGTATGTTGAGCAACCCAGGTCCACTTGAGTAACAGCTAATCCTGAATGTTGCCTCCAAAGAAGAATTTCTAACCCCCAAGACGAGTAGACAAATAAATAGAATGACAGGCTTAATAAAAATTTCCAATGTGACTACAAGCAATACGTAAATGAGACTACCGATTCCTGGTCCCGCAAAAAGCATTCCCTGAGGCACGGACATGGGCATACTTCTCGAGTCATCAATAGCAGTGGCAAAATAAGCGGCGACAATTGACATGGTGTAAATTATGAGAGCGTACAGAAAAGGCAACTTGTATCCACCATGTAAAGGGATGCGTCTGAAAAAATTCGTTGGCTGAAAAAGCGACTGTCTCAGTGTTAGAAAAAGTCCCCGAAAGAAACCGATTTGTTGTTCATCTTCCCATGGACTATATTCATCGCTGGTTTCCTTAAAACCGGGCAGACGAGATACAGATTGATCGTATGCCATGTCATGCTCATCCCGAGGAGCACTTTGAGAGCATTCAGAGCATAGTTCAGTCATGCTGGACGCTGGGTCAAAATCTTTTCCGCATTTACGACAAATCACAAGTCATCCTCGATCCGCTAGCTTTAGAATTAGAAAGGTTGATAAGTTCCTTTAAATGAATGTCTAGAAAACGTCAGCTGAGAAAATGAAAATCTCTGTTTCGGGATCTTTCCAGGTCTCACGAGAGAGCCCAGCCTTTCTGCAGGTCTCTTCCAGAAACGTGATCCTATCCCAACTACGGTCAGCTGCTACCTGAGGAAGTAGCAATCCTGAACGTCCTCCATTGCGCAAGAGTAATCCGTGAGTTCCAACCTGGATTTCGTCTATATCTTGAACCTTCTGAAAAGGAGTCAATACAGATATTTCGTATTCAAGGAAGTCGAGTTCATCCTTCGAAACAGGCCTGAACCTGGGATCCTTGAAGGCTGCCGCCTCCGCCATGTTCGTAACAGTTTTATAAAGGGGTTCACTGGCTTGAAGCCATCCTATACATCCACGAAGCATCTCTCTTTTATGGATAGTGACAAAAACTCCCCTATTTTCGTTAAGCTTTTCTGAAACTGGCTCAAACTTGGGTGGTTTCAGCCCTCTTGCTTTGGATTCGACCGTGGTTTTGACTAGATCAAGAAGCTCTCTCTTTTCGTCGTCGGTCAACCCCATGTCTACGCCAACTTCTTTCTTCCTAAGACTCATGTCGATCACCTTACAATTGTTGCGATAGGCTAATTGCAAATCAACGTTTTAGGGAAAGAGTGAAAGGCCAGTCAAGGCCAACGTTTCTTCAAGATTAAACATGATGTTCATGTTTTGCACCGCACACCCGGACGCCCCTTTGACAAGGTTGTCAATGGCCACCATTATTATGCCGTAGTCTGTCCTCGCGTCTATTTCAAAGGAAATATGAGCAAAGTTAGAACCTCTAACCTTTACAGTATCCGGAAAAACACCGCCGTCCAGAACCCTTACGAATGATTCATGCCTGTAAAAGTCTCTATACGCTTGCCTAAACATCTCGGGGTGTGCTCCAGACCGGGTCCTTACATAAATTGTGCTCACCATGCCTCGGCTGATAGGAATTAGATGCGGAGTAAATCTTACCTTGACACTTCTACCTGCCAAAAGGGAAAGTTCTTGCTCCATCTCAGGAATGTGCCTATGTCCAATGACACCATACGGTTTGAATCCTTCTCCCGCTTCACAGAAGCTGGTATTAAGTTTGGCCCCTCTCCCTGCGCCCGATATTCCAGACTTTGAATCGGCAATTACGCATGTTGTTTCGAATTCAGGCAAATTTATTATAGGCGCAATTCCCAAAACTACTGTAGATGGATAACAACCCGGATTGGCCACTAGCGCCGCTTTCTTAATCTCCTGCCTGTGTATCTCAGGTAAACCGTATACGGCGTTAGCTAGTAAGTCTGGGTCCTTGTGATTTCCATACCATGATTCGTAAGTTCCTAGATCCTTCAACCTAAAATCCGCCGATAAGTCTATGACCTTTATTCCCTTTTCAAGTAAGCGACGCGCTACCGATGCTGAATCGCCATGCGGCAAAGCCAAAAAGGCCACATCAGCTTCTTTGGTTAGAATTAGCTCATCAATGCAAACAAGAGGAAAGTCTTTGTCCTGAGGAAGATAAACTAGAACCTCGCTCGCTTTCTTATTGGCCCAAGTCCGCGAACTGCCTCCAATGACGCAAACATCAGGATGACCTGAAAGTATTCTAATCAGCTCTAATCCGGTGTATCCTGTTGCTCCAAATATTATCGCCCTTATCATTTTAGATTGGAATCCCCTCTAAGACTCTCGCCTATAGTTGGGAGCTTCTTTGGTAATTACAACATCGTGCACATGGGACTCTTTGAGACCGGCGGACGTGACCTTGACGAATTTTGCCTTAACTCTGAGTTCACTAAGGGTGCTCGCTCCCAGGTATCCCATCCCGGCCTTGAGCCCTCCGATAAGCTGGGTTATTGAATCGGCAACCGGACCTTTGGCTGGGACCATGCCCACTATACCTTCCGGCACCAACTTGTGTTCCGCCACTCCTTCATGCTGACCATATCTATCGCGAGAGCCTTCCCTCATTGCCTCGAGGGACCCCATCCCACGATAAGACTTGTAAGATCGCCCCTGATACAACACCGTCTCACCGGGACTCTCGTCCGTTCCAGCCAAAAGACCTCCAACCATGATTGTGTCCGCTCCTGCAGCCAGGGCCTTGGTAACATCTCCAGAAAACTTGATTCCTCCGTCTGCGATTATCGGGATACCCAGCTCTGCAGCAACCTTGGAGCATTCTAGTATGGCGGAAATTTGAGGGACTCCGACTCCTGCTACAATCCTCGTAGTGCAGATCGAACCAGGGCCAACCCCGAGCTTGACCCCGTCCGCTCCGGCTCTAACTAGGTCACGTACGGCTTCAGGGGTAGCAATGTTTCCGCCTATGACTTGACAATTCTCATAATTGGTCTTTATTTCCCTTATAGTATCCATGACGTTTTTCGAATGTCCATGTGAAGTATCCACGACAATGACGTCCACGCCCCTCCTGATCAGGGCTTCGACTCTCTCTTCCCTGTCAGCGCCAACACCAACGCCCGCCCCAACCCGCAGACGGCCGAACGCATCCTTTGCCGAATTTGGATACATTATCGCTTTTTGAATATCCTTGATTGTTATCAGGCCTTTCACGCGGTTTTCCTTATCTACAACGACCAATTTCTCAATTCTATGCTTGTGAAGTAATGCCTTGGATTCTTCTATCCCTATTTTTTCGTCGACAGTGACAAGGTTGTCCTTCGTCATGACCTCTTCCACTCTTAAATCCAGGTCTTCAACAAAACGAAGGTCCCGATTGGTCAGTATTCCCTTTAGATAACCGTTGACCGTAACTGGAACTCCAGAAATATGATATTTTTTCATTATCTGAAGGGCGTCCAGAATCTTCTGATCGGGATGAATTGTGATAGGATCCACAATCATTCCTGACTCCGACCTCTTCACACGATCAACCTCTCTTACCTGGTCGGGGATACTAAGATTGCGATGAACTATCCCTATCCCTCCCTGGCGAGCCAGACTTATGGCCATCTCAGATTCAGTGACCGTGTCCATGGCTGCGCTTACAATCGGAATCTTCAAACTGATCGTGTTGGTCAGCCTAGTTTGGACGTCGACTTCTGATGGCAATAACTCAGAATAGCAGGGAACCAGGAAAACATCATCAAAGGTTAGCGATTCTTGAACGACCATTAAAAATTCTCCATAAAATATTGAGCGTCAATTCATTCTTTTCCTGGGGCTCACTACTCACTTGGAGCCAAAAAAGTATGACAAGACGATTCAAAAAATATTTCTAAACAATCAAAGACAAAGAGAAAAAAGCTTTAACGAATATCAGGGGCCCTGTCTTGAACTCTCCCTGCGTATTCCAATCCTTTAACAACATTGCGGGACGCTGAATCCATAAAAATATCCATATAGCTGTTCCATTTCTTCCTCGGATATTCAAGTTGCGGCTCACCTTTGACCTCACCCAGACGGGCAGCCAAGTTTGTAGCGTCATAGAAATTGCCCATTGAATCAACCAATCCCAGTTCCTTCGCTGTGCTTCCGGTAAAAAATCTACCATCAGCTATTTCTCGCAATTTGGTTTCCTCAATCTTTCCTTTGCGACCCTCAAGGACATCTGAGATAAACTGCTCATGCACCTCGGTCGCAAAGTTTTGAAGTATTTCTCGTTCCTTGTCATTCAGGGGCTTTACTCCTGTTCCTATGTCTTTGAATGCCCCGGCCTTTATGACATTAACATTGACTCCTATTTTTTCAATGACCTTGTGAAGATCCGGCAACATCATTATCACGCCAATACTTCCGGTTATCGACCCCTTAGAGCACACAATTCTGTCTGAGCTTGAGGCGATGTAATAAGCGGCAGAGGCTCCCACCGTTTCGATCGAAGCAACAACCGGCTTATTCTTCCTTATTTTTTCGATCTCCCGATAAATTTCCTGGGCTGGCGCTACAGTCCCCCCTGGGGAATTTATCCTGAGAACGATTGCGCGAATTGAGGATTTCTTGCTAAACCTTCTTAGATCCTTAAGGGTCTCGTCAGAACTAATTATCGTTCCCTCGATTGGGATGACTCCGATTCTATTCCCATAATCTAGGAATTCAACCATTCGGGACGACCGTTCATCACTGTCAAAGAATCTTGAAAACGTAAACACCATTCCGACGAAAATAATCATTAGGATTATTAGAAATATTATGGAAACACCAAGCCTAGATTTTTTCATGATAACCTTACCCATCTAAATCGCATATTTAGGTACCCTCAGCAACAACTCATAAAGATGCGAGAGTCAAAACTTATCAAAAAAATAAAGGGGCCCCAATAGTAAGACATTTGGGGAGATTAGTCCAGCAAGCTCGGATGTTTCAAAATGACTCACCAATCCATTCTGGCTTTGAGAATTTCCAGAAGTTTTTGGTTTGAATCAAAAACATTGGCAGACTCCAAAGAATTCATCCCAGCCCCTCTAAGAACCATTTCGGCCTTTTCGTGAGTTGCAAGGTTTTCCGGAATATGAGTGTCCGTACTGATGACCATTTGGGCGCCAGAGTCAGAAGCCATTTTATAAACGTGCCCATTGGTAAGACTGTGGCCTAATCGACAGGTTATTTCGAGAAACACATGTTTCTCTCTCGCAGATACTGCGTCCTCCCTGGATATTAGACCCGGATGAGCCAATATGTCAGCTCCTGAGATTATTGCGGCATGGTTAGTTCCCGACATCACTGGTTCCACGGGAGACTCTCCGTGAACTACCACCAGAACTATGCCAAAGTTTCTGGCTTCCTGAACCAATTCTTCAATCTGAGAGGGAGGAGCGTGTGTGATTTCAACGCCAGGAATTACGAACACCTCCTGGTGCTTGTTCAATTCACGTGCAACTCGAATGATTCGAGGCGCAACGAATTCTAAGTTTGACGCGTCTACATGATCGGTCAATCCAATAGCCGTGTATCCAATTACCCGGGCTCTTCTCACCAACTCGCTGGGGACTAGAACTCCGTCGCTGAAAATGGTATGGGTATGAAAATCTATCAATTATGAACACTCCTTTCGAAGTCAGAGTTTAGGGCAAGTTCCAACAACATATTTCCTGAAACTGCCATGAGTAAGGATGAAAATATCCTGGGAGGCGTGTAGTAGTTCCTGAGATTAAGATGAGATCACCGGTCAATTTTTTACAGGCTATCATAGCAGACAAAAAGACCGGAGACAAAAGGCAAATGCTCATAACTGGTCATTGGGATGAAGTTTAGTTTCAAGAACTTTTACACTTTTCCAGGCTTTAATGTCTCACCGATTCCGAAGGACTGGCCTTTTTCCTTCTAATTCTGTTAACTAAACTATGCCAATTTATGTGGTCTGTAGAAATTGATATTTCTCTGGAGGCAAAAATAATGTGCGGAATAGCTGGCTTTCTCAGCAATGAAAAATGGAAAGTCGACGTTGAAACAGAATGGGTTGAAGAAATTCACAACTCGATCTTGAGAATTGTCAACGAACGGGAAGATTTTTCCAAGTTGCGAGATCCTGTAAATAGGCTGACCATGAAGTTTGACGAATTGATGAGGTTCTCTTTTCATTTTCAACTTGTTTCGGATTCCAAATTTTTTGCCCTAGTTGAAAATCTTGCCATTCTAATGCAAAGAGCGGTCAGCTTAATTTCCGATGAACCAGCCTCCGAAGCAAATGAATCTCTTCGTCAAGAACTCATGGATTTTATATGGCAAATCAGGGCTGAAATCCTCGACAACGTCACACGGACTAATCATCTCATCGCTCCTCATCTAACGACCATGACGATAAATCGCCCTCAATTGTTCGTAGCATGGTCGATTGAAAAGGTTCTCGAAAATATTGACAGATTGGAGGTCCGGGGTCGCGACTCCGCTGGAATTTCCATTCAGTGCCTAGTCGATCGCGAGCCTTTGGTCCCTGCCATAAACGAAGCCGGCCTGGAATGGGTCTTGGAAAAACGTTCCAGAACAGAAGATGGCGTTAAAATTAGCTATCGTGGAATTGACCTCCATTCCAGAAAGCTGGTTGTAACCTTTGTTTACAAGGTTGCGAATCTGGTAGGTCATCTGGGTGACAACACGCGACTCTTGAGGTCCGCTATAAGAAACGATCGAGAGTTGTGGAAAATCGCTGGTTTCACTCAAGAATTAAATATAATAGCCCATACGAGATGGGCCTCCAATGGAATCATCAGTCTCGCGAACTGTCACCCTGTGGACGGTGAATTATTTGAAAATGAAGAAAATGAATCAATCTATGACAAAGAATGTCAATTCGTTTTGAATGGTGATGTCGACAATTATCATGATCTCGTTGAAAATACAGTCCATGCTCGAGGCTACCGAATAGACCCTTCAGTCACAACTGACGCAAAAATACTTCCGGTGTTCTACCGCTTGGGAACCAGCCTCTCCCAGGCACCCTTGAGACGATTTGCCGAATTGATGAATAGTTGCGAAGGTTCACTAGCTATAGTCATGCAAAACCCACAGTCTCCAGATGAACTGATAATGGGCCAGAAGGGTAGTGGCCAAAGTCTTTTCGTGGGAACTCCCGCAGATGGTTTCATATTGGCGTCAGAAGTTTATGGGCTAGCTGCATGGACAAGAAGTTGCCTGGCTCTGTCCGGCCTGGAAAAAGGTGGGACTGAAGTGGTAATTTCCTCCAGTGACGGAGGAACACTCAATTCGTGTTTTCTTGAGGATGGGGAAGTCTACGATATAAAGAAAGAACCGATTTATATTCACTCTCGCGACATTTTTAGAGGCGATTTTGCATACTATTTTGAAAAAGAAATTCATGAGGCGCCCTTGAGTATATCGAAAACCATCAAGGGGAAATATTATAAAAAGGGCAAGATTATAAAATTTGTTGACGTAGGGCCTAGCACATTTACGACTTTAGTTGGAAGGTTAAGAGACTCAACTCAGAAACCTATTCGAAGAATCACCGTCATAGGTCAAGGGACCGCCGCTGTTGCAGCTAAAGGCGTGGCGTATCTCATTGAAAAAGCCCTCGAAGGAAAAGGTGTGGCTATAACGTCATGCCAAGCGTCTGAATTATCGGGGTTTTTGCCGGATCAGTCTCTCGATGACATGCTACTGATAGCCATTTCCCAAAGCGGCACAACGACTGACACAAATAGAACTGTAGATGTTGCGTGCGCACAGGGCGCATGGGCGCACGCTATAGTAAACCGTCGCAACTCGCCATTGGTGGCAAAATCCAATTCACATTTTTACACAAGCGATGGTCGGGATGTTGAAATGGCGGTTGCTTCAACAAAAGCGTTTTACTCTCAGATAGCCGCAGGAAAACTTACAGCCATTGTCTTAGGGAGAGAATTTGGCAACCTCTCAGATGATCAGTTCTACGACGAAATTTGTTGCCTGGAGGAACTGCCGGAACTGATTGGGTCTGTTCTAAAGAAAGGCCCCTCAATTAGACTCATGGCTGAACTTTATGGTCCAGGCAGCAGAAACTGGGCTGTAGTGGGCAATGGCCCCAACAAGATCGCCGCCGACGAAATTCGAATCAAGCTCAGCGAACTCTGCTACAAGTCCATACCGTGTGATATCACCGAGGACAAGAAACATATCGATCTTTCAACAGAACCACTCACGCTGGTAATCGCAAATGACCTCCCCGATCAAATAGTTCAGGACACGGCCAAGGAAGTCGCCATATTCAAGGCTCATTCAGGAAAACCTCTGGTTTTTTGCTCCGAGGGAGAAAAACGATTTGATGACCATGCGCAAAGCATTCTAGAATTACCAATTTCCGGCGGTGGCCTTGGATTTGTTCTGGCGACAGTAGCGGGTCATCTATGGGGATTCTACACGGCTAAGGCAATTGACGAACAGGCCAATCGGTTAAGAGAAATTCGCTCCACGCTCACAACATTCCTAGAGGATCCACAGGCATGGGATCGTTTGCAACTTCAAAACACGCTGGATTCAACTCTGAAGTCGATAGCAGATGGTGAAATGAACGCTGCCTTGCCGGCTTCAACAGCCGCGGCCATGGCGCTTTATACCGGCAAATTGGCTTTGAGCGCAGAAACAGCGGAAGACAGAGAACTGCTTGTCAAGGAAGGAATAGTAATCATTAGCAAGGCTATAGAAGAAATGACTCGGCCCATAGACTCGATAAGACATCAAGCTAAAACAGTCACAGTGGGGATTTCGCGTCCCCAAGACTCGTTACCTTCACTCTTATTGAAAGCGATTGAACTTCTCGGCGCTCATCCCGGATGGATAAAAGAACAGGACAAGCGCGTCCTCAAGGTCATCGCTCAAGTTATTCATGATGTGAAAGGCGGCATGCTTTACGGTGTTGGGACTGCTTCAAAACCAACCGCTCTAACCAGAGAATTCCTTCCCATCCACGTCGTGGCTCGATTCGGTTTTTCTGAGGGGAAACCGTCTCTGTATGACCAACCCAATCCTGTGGGTGGCAGCAAAAGAACGGCGCTAAGACTGCGTAGAGCCGTCTGGAGTTCTGGAAAAGGCGGAAAAGAAAGTTTATTGGTCTTACCCATGTTTAGCGACGATTCTGGTGAATGCCGCTATCTAGCTCTATTTCATGTAGATTTCGTCCCAGATGCTACAATCTCCCAGAAAACGAACACACTGAGAGCTCTCGGGGGCCGATTTCATGACGTTGTGGAAAAACTCCAGGAACAAAACAGTTCATGCTCAATGGCGGATTTTATTGCGCGAGTCACACCCAGAGAACTCGTGCTATCGCCTATAGAATCTTTAGTACTTTCAATGTCCTGCTAGCGTCTTGTTTCAGATATTTGGCGCGGGCATAATTGTCCCGCGCCTTCGATCATCAACATTGTCAATAGCTAAAAATTTAGAGCCCCTTCGAATCTCACCCCCCTCACCTACACCGCAAGCAATGGCCTTGACTCAACTAAATTTTAAATATATAATCAATTTGTTGTGTAATTTAAGTTAAATGTTAATTTAACTTATTAATATAATAATATATATTTAAAAGACATTTATATCATGAATGTTAACTTGTCACGACTAATCTTCCAGCCCCTCAAACATGACGCGATTTCCCGGGAAACAGGTCTGAATGCTTCGAAAAAGAAGATCAGGTTGTGCTTGATTTCCTGCTGTCTGATGTCTTGCATATTGCTGTTCCTGTTTCAATATGTTTCCGGATTCCAAAACAATACTGGTTCCAGACTCCCCATGAAAACACTATCCCAAATCCAACTCTTCTCTGGACCGTCTGGTAATGTCAGGGATAACAGCGTGCCTGGATGCCACATCTTTTGCGAGGGAGATTTCACAAGGATGCAACCTGCAAACCATGAGTTTTTGGATGGTCAACTATGGGGCAAGATAGTTGATTCACCTTTACTCCCAAAAGAATTGTTCAGAGTCAGGGATCTTGTATATATAAGATGTTGCAAAGAAAAGCATGAATTTGTTAGAGAAGGCGACCGCTTCGAAATCTTGGCCCATCCTTCATTACATTCTCAACTGAACATAAATCAGGACCGTCCAGATCCAGAATCAAAGATTGTCGGAAAGATTGAAATTACCTCTGTCGGTTCGGATCTTGTCTTAGGAATAATAATCGATTGCCGTGCCGAGATTCTTAAGGGTTACAGAATAGTCAGATTTTCTAGGATTGGCATTGAGCAACAAAATTCTCTGGATAGCGGTCGATTAAATATTCCGGGCAGGGCTGACAAAGCTGAATTGTTTAATTCCTAAATATGTTAAATAGATGCCCTCGATCGATCAAGCGCTCCCGCTGACATATCAAAATGTAAGGAAGAATTTCCAGGTGTGACCTAAAAATAGGCATAAATAGAAAATATCTGGATCCTGTTTCCGCTGTCCCATTGTGAACTTTGTAAATCGGAAACATTTCTCAGACTGCGCTCATTTAGAAACCAACAACAAATCATAAGAGGGGGGAATTCACGAGTGATTGAAACAACATCAGTATCCAATAAGAATGTCCGAGAATGGTTGACGCTGGAAAGGATCCCATTGGTTGGGCCACTCACCATTGCGAAACTTATTGAAGCTTTCGGCTGCCCGGAGAAAATCCTTAAGGCAAACGCACGCTCCATTCGTGAGAGATCAGGAATTTCTGAACGTTTGTCAAATTCCATTTCCTGTTTCAAGCCCGTAATCTCTGAGATCGAAAAAGATCTCACAACTCTTGAAAGATTAAAAGTTCGTATCGTTACACGATGGGATGAGGATTATCCCGAAAACCTAAAAGACATCTATGACCCCCCTGCTCTATTGTTTGTAAGGGGCTCGCTTTTACCCAAAGACTCCCGGGCAGTCGCCATGGTCGGAACTAGGAATCCGACTGGATATGGTGTCGAGTTTGCAAAATCCATAACCAGTGATCTCGTTCGATCCGATTTCACTATAATCAGCGGGTTGGCCAGAGGAATCGACACTACATCCCATCAGTCGGCGCTTAAAGCAGGAGGCAGAACAATTGCCGTTCTCGGATGCGGATTGGACATATCATATCCCCGGGAAAACGATAACCTAGTAGAGCGAATCGTTGGGTCCGGAGCTGTAATCAGTGAGTTCAGGCCTGGAATTGCTCCGCTGAAAACCAATTTTTTCAGAAGGAACAGAATCGTCTCCGGACTCTCAAGGGCTGTGGTTGTTGTGCAGGCGTCTAAGAAGAGCGGTTCATTGATTACCGCATCTCACGCATTGGACCAAAACCGTGATGTGTTCGCTGTCCCAGGGAATATTACTAACGAAAGATCACGCGGGCCGCACCATCTTATCAAGCAGGGAGCCGGCTTGGTTGAATCTGCGGACGATATTTTAGCTTCGTTAATTACTTCCGAGGTGGGAAACGTTAGCGGTTGCTTTTCATCATTCCAAGAGGCCCCCCGTGACGAAAAAGTATCCGAAACAGCTCAAATTATTCTAGACTTCCTTGATCTTGATCCAACGCCAATTGATTTAATGTGTGAAAGCATGAAAATCGAGCCTGGGCGGCTGTTGGGTTCCTTACTTGAACTCGAATTGCTCGGGTTGGTGAAACAGAGTCCAGGGAAAATGTTTTCTAGAGTTCGTGTTTGATTTGTTTCTTTAAGTTTACCGAAACAGGATGGACGTTGATAGTTACAACATGATAACAACGGATTACAAACAATTTCATTCAGGATTTTGGACTTCAGCGAATTAATTTAGTTGACACTTCGGGTGATTGAACTTAAGTCTTTTTCGTTTAAGGATCCTTTATAGGCGGTAGAATGAAAGATACAGCGGATAAAACATTGTTGGTCGTTGAATCGCCGGCGAAAGCTAAAACTATAAAAAAATATTTGGGCTCCAATTTCGAGGTGAAAGCATCAATTGGGCATGTAAAGGACCTTCCCCAGACTGCGACTAAATCAAAAGAAAAACCAGACGGTCAAGTCAAGTGGAACGGCCCGGTTCTGGGCGTGGATGTGACAGCCGGATTCAAACCCTATTACGAAATCATACCAGGAAAAGAGAAGGTTATTACCGAACTCAGAAACATAGCTCAAAAAGTGTCGCGCGTGATGTTGGCTACAGACCCTGACAGAGAAGGCGAAGCAATTGCGTGGCACCTGAGTGAGGAACTGGGGACACCCCAAAAATCGATTTTTAGAGTTCGTTTCAACGAACTCACAGAAAAGGCCATCAAAAAGGCTGTAGCTAATCCGTCCCAACTCGACGCAAACAGGTACAACGCACAGCAAACCCGAAGAATACTAGACAGAATAGTTGGATATCAGATAAGTCCGTTGTTGTGGGACAAAGTTCAATATGGTTTAAGCGCTGGTCGTGTCCAATCAGTTGCTTTAAGACTAATTGTTGACCGAAACCTGGAAATAGAAACATTCGTGCCAACCGAATTCTGGACTGTTTCGGCCCAACTGGCTAGATCCAATTCGGCGCCTTTTGAAGCCAAACTAGTCCAAACGGATAAGGGTAAGGCCGAGATCCCGCATTGGGTCAGAGCTAGTGAAATTACGCAACACGCTTCCAATCAGATATTTACTGTCAGTGAGGTAAAGCGCAAGGAGAGAAATCGAAGGCCTCTTCCCCCTTTCATAACTTCGACTCTCCAGCAAGAGGCTTCGAGAAAACTTCGAATCTCTCCCAACAGAGCAATGCGGATCGCACAACAACTCTATGAAGGCATTGAACTTGGCCAGCACGGCTCAATTGGACTCATAACCTACATGAGAACGGATGATCCACGGGTAGCTCCAGAGGCCATTGAAGCAGTCAGAAAATTTATTTCAGAAAGGTATGGACCACAGTATGTCCCGGTAAAACCAAACTTGTATAAGAGCAAAAAGGGCGCACAGGAGGCTCATGAGGCGATAAGGCCAACATCTTTGGAATTTACACCCGAACGAGTAACCCCTTTCCTGGATAAACAGCAAAAGGATCTGTACACACTTATTTGGAATCGTTTCCTGGCAAGCCAGGCGGCGCCGGCATTATTTTATATGACTACCGCCAATATAGTTGCTGGCGACCTTTTGTTTCGAGTATCCGGTTCTGTCATGAAGTTCGACGGATTCACACGAATCTATGCTGTTTCGTCGGAAGAGGATTCTGGAAATGGGCAGGACGAAAAAGACAATCCGGGTATGATTCTCCCTGATTTCAAAGAGGGTGACCTACTGCTCCTCAAGCAGCTTCTGCCTCGCCAGAGATTCACTCAACCCCTCCCAGCCTTCAATGAGGCTTCATTGATAAAAGAACTCGAAGACCGAGGAATTGGCCGACCTTCAACATACGCTGAGATCGTTACCACCATTCAAAAAAGGAAATATGTTGAAATAGTTGACAAGAAATTTCAGCCTACAGTTCTCGGGCGGATCATCGCCTCATTACTGGTGGAAAGTTTTCCGGATCTTGTTAACCCACAGTTCACGGCGGAAATGGAATCTTCTCTCGATCTTATCGAGGAAGGCTCTGAAACGATGCCAAACGCCCTCGAGAAATTCTACGAGCCTTTCAACTCTGCTTTTGTTGAGGCAAAAAAAAGCATGAAAAGCATCAAGAGGGATGGCATACTAACCAAGGAACATTGTCCTTTATGCGGAAAATCAGTAATGATAAGAGCAGGTAGATATGGGCTATTTTTAGGTTGTTCATCTTATCCGGAATGTTCTTATACTCAAAAATTGTCTTCAGAAGCCTCTTCTGATTCGACGCCAGTTCCTACCGACAAGGTTTGTTCGTGTGGAGCTTCCATGGTACTAAGAAAGGGGAGGTCCGGTCCTTTTCTAGCATGTTCACGATATCCGGAATGCAAGAGTTCCAGCCCGATTTCTACGGGGGTTCTATGCCCCAAGTGCGGCAAGGGGGATGTTATTCAGAAAAGAACTAAAAGAGGGAGGATGTTTTACGGATGTAATAGGTATCCTGAATGCGATTTCTCAATGTGGAGCAAACCTACGGCAGCTGAATGTCCTAACCCTGATTGCGACTCTTTGATCATGGAAGAGAAAGTATCAAAAAATGAAGGATCTTTTCTGCAATGTCCAAAATGTAAAACGAAGAAGACCTAAAAAGGCTGCTTTACGAAGAATTTCCGCTCTCATCTATTATGGGTGTTCCTTTGCTCAACTGGGGGCGCTGGTGGAATCTCCCGCCAATTTAGAGAATCAAAAGGATTATAAACTCTCCCAGGCGCTGCGGCGGGCACAGTTTTGGGCTGTTGTACGGAGTTGATTCTCCTGGAAATATAGGATTCAATCTTGTCAATCGGATAGCTAATGACCTTGCCCAGAATCCAAAACACGTAAAGTTGATCCCTAGGAGCTGGATCAGCATATTGCGTATCAGAATTCATCCCTGAATCAACATTTTGCACGCTTGAGGGGGCCTCGATTGTTGGGGGTCTTACAGGTATTAGTTGGGCTCTCTTGTTTTCGGCTCCTGAGTTTCCAACGACCACAAGAACCAGCATTAGAGTCAAAAACAGAAAAAAGGCCTTTTTCATAGGCGTCTCCCAGTTGAAAATTTGTTTTCCTCTATCACATTTTATCTTAAAATCCAGCATTTTTTGCATAGTTAAATTGATTCATTTTTTCCCCAAACGCTACGAAAAATTAATTTACGTCTTTTCCAAATTTGTTTTTACTCAGATCAACTCAAGTCCATTGCTTCTTTTTCCCCTTGTTGTCACGTTCAAGCGAAGGACTATCACTCTCGTCGAGATCCTGGCGCTTGAACGGCCCCTTCAAGACGGTGTCCATGATCGAAATACCCAAAGATCCTGGCGGCACATTTACTGAATATTCATAACCATCTCTGACAAATTTAATCATGGCCCTTTTTCGTTCTTTTTTGGTTTTAGCTGTAGCAGCTATCAACCGGCCGGAATTTAAATCTGTGAGGCCATCATACTCGATAATTACATCCCCTTTGAGAAATCCCGATTTTTTTGCGTCGGATTTAGGCGTGAAATCCATTATCAGGACGCCGGAAGTTACAATTTCAGGTGGAGCGCTTTTCTTCAAGTTCTTGGGCCTGTCGTCTAGTTTGGCGGTCCGCTCCTTCTCTTTGGCGACAGCCTTGGCCACCTCCCTTTGATCCGGATTGGGAACCCATTCCTGTGTAAGAAAGTTCTCGCTGAAATGATAAGGGCGCTGGGTTGACGAAGCGTCCACTATGACCCTGAAACCGCCGTTGTAAAGAGCGAGATCCGGACGAGCCCATCCCCTGAACGCGCATCTGAGGCCGACGGGACCTGATGTCCAATCACCACCCTTCATCACCCTGTTTTCGCCCTGCCCTGGTCCTTCCGGGTCAATCTCAGGCGAGAACCTATAATAATCCTCTACGTAATAATCTCTTACCCACTGAAGCACATTGCCCGCCATATCATAAAGACCGTATCCATTAGGCTCATAGCTTCCCACAGTGGCTACGAATTTGTGCCCATCATCAGAGTCTCTGTCCCGCCATTCAAATTCGGTATTTTTATCGGCGTAATTTGCCCTTCTACCATCAACGAGTTGATCACCCCAGGGAAATTGGCCCATAGGAATTCCTCCCCTGGCCGCGTATTCCCATTGCGCTTCAGTGGGTAATTTATAAGGCATGCGCTCTTTGGCTGTTAGCCATTCGCAGAACGCCGACGCGTCATGGTATGTAATCATGGTAACTGGCTGATTAGGTTCTGTTTGCCACCCGGGGTTACGCCATGAACTTCCATCTTTCTTAACAAATCTATTGTTTTTGATGTCAAAAACTTCTCCGCCGTTTTCTTCTTCCGCGTCCGTCACATAACCGGTCTCGTCAACAAAAGCTTTGAACTGGGCCACTGTCACAGGGGTTTGCGAAATGAAAAATGGCCTAGAGATTCTGACCTTGTGGAATGGATATTCGTTTTCTAACGAAACCGGCTGACCTGCCGCAAGCACATTCATGGCCCACGCTATGTCGGCTTCTGAACTACCCATGACGAATGATCCTTCGGGGATTCTCGACATCTTCATGCCTAACGAGTTGGTGAACAGTTCCGAAGTCTTGTTTGCGCTTTGATCTATAAGATTCTCTAGAACATTTCTTACAAAACCTGTTGAGTCCTCGAGACATTTTTTATCAGGCGTTTGTTGATCCGATACTCTGTCAACAAAACTTCTAGCTTGCAGCCTCTTGCCCGATTCAACCATTTCTTTTACTCTTCTAAACAGAGCTTTCACATGTTCATCGCTAAGAGGCGCAACGGGTCTGACCTCGGTATCAGAAGCTTGCTGGTTCCGATCTCCGAGTTCACTGCTTCTGACTACCCTAAAACCACTCACGTCTACGCACAGCTTGGGATCGACTCCGAAACGAAACGCATTTCGAGCCTCGCAAGCGTCAAAAGCCCAGCTGCCGCCCCTGACCACCTTGGTCTTACCATTCTTCGGGCCGGTAGGATCAACCGTGCGTCCGTTTTCCCGTCTTTTATATTCTTTGGGGTCGAAATAGTCTGAACACAGCTGCCAAGTGTTGCCAGCCATGTCATAAAGCTTGAAATCGTTTGGCTCGTAGTTCCCAACTGGCGCAGCAAAAACGTGAAGGTCAACTACAGATCTATCTGCCCACGGTAAATCTGAACTCCGATCGGCAAAATTCATTTTCTTGCCATCAGGATAATAATTTCCCCATGGATAAGTCAGGCTATCCCTTCCCCCTCTCGCCGCATATTCCCATTGGGCCTCGGTTGGAAGTGTATACTTGTGTCCCTCCCGTTTGCTCATCCAACTACAAAAGGACTCCGCGTCCACATGACATACCATGGTGACTGGATAATCGTCAGAAACCTGATATCCCGGGGTCATCCATGATAGGCCGGTTTTCTTCGACCAGTGCTTTTTTGAACTGTCATATCCCCATCCCCATCCCTGGACTTCAGCTACCGTCTTGTATCCGGTTTCATTAACAAACTGCTTGAATTCGCCTACCGTGACGCCATACTTCCCAATTAGGAACGGCCTCGACAATTCCACTGAATGGGCTGGAGTTTCAGAATCCGCCAGGTTTTCGGGGATGTTCCAGGTGGCCCTTACTCTACGGACCTCGGCCGTGGAGCTTCCCATCTTAAAAGTTCCCCCAGGCAGCAACACCATTTTCATACCAATCGAGTTATTAATTTCAGATGTGTAGGTCTCCTCGAGTCGTCCCGGTTCAGCCACTCCTCGTTTGAGGTCTTCCAGCCTTTCCTTCAAGGACTTTATTTTGTCGTCATGGGTTGAGCTAGCGATCTTAAAAGCCCTACTGAGAGATATTGAAGCCAGTTCAAATTCCCCGCGTTGGGTCCGGCGTCTCGACAGATTTAAGTCAGACTCTATCATTGCCGATTTGTCAGATTTACTTATAACAATCCTTTTGGGATCCCGGTTTTGTTTGTGAGGCTTATTATCGATGGACCCCGACTTCGACCTAGAACGATGAATTCCCTCCATATATCCGGAAACAGCTTCATAAAGTTTCTCTGGGCTTACATGAATCCTATCTGAAGCTTGCTCCTTAGAATTGGATTTTTCATCTCCATTCGATGCCTTGCAATTTTTGGAAATTCCTGGACACAGGACAAGAAACACCATGGCGAATGACCAGAGTAATAAACGCAGACAAAAACCCCGGTATAAAAGAGGCTTCAGTCCTGTACAATCATTATTCGATCCTACTAACATTGTCGTAAACGCTACTGACATATTTTCAAGGCCACCATTCAAAAGAGATTTGAGTAATCCACTGCCAGTCTATGGCAGCATGACATAAACACCCCAAATTTGTTCAAGGACGTAGTCGTGCGCTTTTTCAGCGTCTTTTCCCCCAGGAAAGAGTCTGACATCGATAGTCTTATTTTATCACTACTGGAATCTTGGTTTTAAGATCCTCCGTGACCTTTTTATGAAGCTCAGAGTTTCTTTCGTTTTCTAATCTATTCTTAATCATACTTCTGACCTGAACAAAGCTTGGTGGCTCAGGTTGGCGACGGTCGTCTACTTTCAGAATGTGCCACCCAAACTGAGATTTGACTGGTCCTCCTGTTTGGCCTTTGGGAATCTTAAAAAGAACATACTCAAAAGATTTCTCAAAAGACCCTCTTGGCAGCCAGTCCTTGCCATCCATGAGTTCCAGCTTGCCGCCTTTCTGTGCCGCTGGATCTATGGATTTCTTTTTGGCAAGCTCTGCGAAATCAGTTCCATTCTTCAATTCTTCAAGTATCTTGTTAGCCTCAACTTCGGTCTTAACCAGAACATGACGGGCTTGAATCTCTTCAGGCGGGGTAAATTCATTCACGTGACTCTTGTAAAAATCTTTTATCGTATCCTCAGGTATTGGCGCTTGGCGCGCCTGCATTCGCCTGAAATATTCTCTGGCCAGATATTGTGCCTCTTCATATTGCAGTCTCGTTTTTATGGCGGACTCACCCTCAATTTTTGAATCCTTGGCAGCTTGAGCGAACAATTCAAAATTAACCACTTCGTCTAGAATTTTCTTTCGTCCATCCGGAGTCAGAAATGGCACTCTGTTTTCCTCGGGAATTGTCGCAATTATGTTGTCCAGCATTTCACGGGTTATTTTTTGATTACCTACCGTAGCCAATAAATCTCCACTTTTTTCGTCTACCGTGGGTTGGGCGATTGCATACCCTTGAGCTAAAACAACGAGTGACAACACTACCCATAAAAACTTGCGCATTTTGAACCCTCGCGAACCTAAAACAAAAATTTAAGCGTATTGGTCAACGCATAAAATAGCGGTGATCAAATCGCCCAATGTCTAAACCTATACTAGAAGACGCAAAAAATAAAATCAAGGAGTGGACCTCCTAAGCTTATGAGGTCTATCCCCTGCTTTGAACCTTCAGGCGCCATCGCAACGGTTGTCATGCGAGGTTTCACATGACTCACAAGTTCCACATGACTCACAGGATAACCTCGCAAATGCCGTTACATCCGCGGAAAATGCGGATCCCTGTTCTGTTATCCGACCAGAGTCGCATACTGGACACACCTTTGGAGCATTCTGCTCGTCCACAAATATTTTTGAGAATTTGTTTCCACAATCAGAGCATATATAGTTTAGAATTGGCATTTTTCCTCCACAGTCCTTTTGTTTTGTTGTAGCTAGGTTAGACTTGGTGGTCTTCTGAATGAGACTCCACGAATCCTTTACATGAGTTTACATGTTTCAAAGCCTCTCTAACTTCCCGTTCGTGCCTGGCAGTCAACTTGAGTCTTTTCTTCCATTTCGGCTCAAGGTCGTCAACCTCTATTGAACTTGCGAAATCGAGTAATTCTTGCTCCGCAGGCTTGCCAAGCTTTTCCCACAATGCCAGATTGATAAACTCCCATACTTTTACGCCTGCCTGCATGGACTTTTCCTCAGCAAAGGCCAACAAATATGGATTCATCGTGAGTTTCACAGAGATTACACCTTCCGGCCATTGTTTCGATTCATCCGTCGTTGTAAGGGAACACGTTGTCATAAATCACTCCTTGGAGTTTAACGTAATTAATTACTGTAGACTCCTATCCAGGGATTTTGATTCATCTCGAAAATATTTTTCCATAATGACGGTAAATCTGACTGTTCACATCGCTTTTGGCATCAGGCTATAGGCTCTGATCCGTAAACAGAACTCAAACTTGACAGTGAGGACCTCTTTGCGTAACGTAAGTTTTCAGTCGAATATCCAACCACCGGCGCTAATAACAAGAGGTAATCAATGAATATACTGGTTTTGGGTTCACTAGCTTACGATCGAATTATGGATTTTCCTGATAAATTCTCGAATCATATATTACCTGACAAGATTCACATTCTCAACGTATGCTTTATGGTTAATGGGCTCAGGGAACTGTTTGGAGGCACAGCGGGAAACATAGCTTATAATTTGGCCCTGTTGGAAGAACGTCCGCTGATACTGGCGAGCGCCGGTAAGGATTTCGATTCCTACGAAAAGTGGCTGATGAGTCTTGGTCTTCCACTGGAGTCCATCCGCAGGGTACCACACGAATTTACCGCAGGGGCATATATTACTACGGACCTGTCCGACAACCAAATCACCGGTTTCAATCCCGGCGCCATGAAAGAACCATGCAATCAGGATATAGAAAGGTTCGACCCAAGTGACACCATTGCTATAGTTGCGCCAGGCAACCTGGATGATATGTCCACTTATCCTGCACTCTTTCGTGCGAGAGGAATACCCTTTATTTTCGACCCGGGACAGTCCATTCCAGCTTTGGGACCGGAGAAGATACTACAAGGACTTCGTGGTTCAACGATTTTCATATCGAATGACTACGAACTTGAAATGGTAACAAGGGCGATTGGAGTCACCAAGCAAGACATGCTTGAAGAAACTTCCACAATTATCACAACCCTGGGAGAAAAGGGATCAGTGGTAACTACACTTGAGGGAGAATACGTTATTCCCGCAGCTATTCCCGACAAGGTGAGCGATCCAACTGGGGCAGGCGACGCCTTTCGGGCTGGGTTGATCAAGGGGCTGGTTTCTGGAAAATCAATCGTAGAAGCTGCTCGTATGGGGACTGTATCAGCCAGTTTCGGAGTCGAGTGCCAGGGAACTCAATGTCACAAATTCACGGTACAAGATTTTTGGAAACGCCACCATCACACATTTGGAAACATTCAATAATGATAAACTCACTTCATTTGGGTGATAAAATGACTCCCTCTGAAGCATTGGAAGCGATCAGACGCAGATTCAACGAATTGGGCATCGACCGGCGGGACCTCAATGTTGAACTTGGAGGAGATTGCTATCGTATGACTTTGAATTCAGAGTGTTTTGTGGTGTACCGGATCAATCATTGCAAGGGACATAAGCATCACGTTCCGGGTTGGCCGGTATGTTTCGTCACAAGAGAAGCCATTTTTGAGGAATGTTCCGATTTGAATCCGAGACCAGACCATTGCGCTTGCGGAATTACCATAGACCAATGGTTGGAAATCGCCGCAAAAAGCTGTCAGAATCAACTATGAACCGCCTGGGGCTAAAGATTGGTTAAGATGACCGTGTAAATCCGTTAATCGCAAATCAATCAACTGTGCTGAAACACAGGTTGAGGTGAAGGGACACCTGTGAAAAACCGGACCCAACCAAACTATGGATATTGATTTCAGCCAACAACTCTTGACTTAGGTTTGCATGTCTATTTGTTGCTTTTCTTCTGGAGGATTCGACCATGCCAGGTAAGCTCAGGATACTTTTCCTGTGTACGGGTAATTCATGCAGAAGCCAAATGGCTGAGGCTTGGACACGAGAGCTCAAGGGGGGAACATTTGATCCGTATTCAGCGGGCGTAGAAGCTCGCGGGGTCGATCCATTTGCCATCCAGGTAATGATGGAGGCAGGGGTAGACATCTCCGGACAGGAGTCAAAGAACGTTGACACACTTCAGGACATGCAATTTGACTATGTGGTGACCCTATGCAGTCATGCTCAGGAAGCCTGTCCGTTTTTCCCCGCCAGGACATCGGTAATACATGTGGCCTTCGATGATCCTCCGGCGCTCGCGGCTCAGGAGACCACGGAGGAAGAGGCATTGAAGCACTACCGCAGGGTACGTGATGAAATAAGCACTTTTGTCCGTGGTTTTCCGGAGACTCTTCATACCCCACCAAGGTAACTGACAAATTTCATTTGTAACGCTCACTTTTTGTAAAGCGGTATCAAGGCTCCAGTTATTATTATTGGGATTATTCTCGCACTACTTCCACTAATCAGAACCGAGGAATACTACCGACATGTTCGGCGAAACCATACGGGACAGAGATTGATAAACCGAAGGGTGGGATTTTTATGGATTACGAACGCCTGACATCTCCATGTGGATTACCGTGTTTCGAGTGCTTTCTTTTCGCTGGCCAGGACAACGAAGAAATTCGGGCTTGAATCATAGGCGCAGAACGAAGCAAAACGTGTTCAAAACGCCTACATGTTTGGAAAATGGACATTGTGACCCGGATTAGTTTGAAGGTAGCCGTAAATGGGGCAGAGTTCCGTCAAACTTAATAATGGTTTGAGCCTTGCTCCGCAGTCGGTTAGGCCGGTAGGTCAAGCGGCCGGCGAAACAATCATATTCAAGTCATGGAACATCATTTGATTTAATTTGAAGAGAGATTGTATTGAGAGATGCTAGTTCTAAAATTTTGAGATCACATTGTATTTCAGTATCCGAGTAGCACGACTTACGACAGCTCCATAATATGTTTTTTACCCGCTCAAAAACTAAACCCCTAATCTTTCAGTCGGCCCGTAAATTTACGGACCTATATTTTTTATAGGTGTTAATTCTTCGCAAACAAATGGTGACGTGAGCGCATATACCACTTTAAACTGATAAAAGCGCTACACGCCAGATCTTCGCAGTGGCTGCAGAATTAATTGTTCAAACTTGACCTAAGTCAAGGAATTTGTCTTCTAGATGGAATAACAAAAAGAACCACTCAATCAAGACTTCCCACGAAGAGGCTTGAAGAATTTGAAAAAGGATCAAGAGATGAAAAATGTCCTGTTATCTCCTAAGACTCGTGCGATTTTCTTGTTTCTCCTCGTCTTATCCTTTGGAGTGCTTCTTTTTGGCGGTTATCTCATCAACAGAGACAAACCACCCATTCCTTCAGCCGTCAAATCACCTCACGGAGAGATGATTTTTTCTCATGACGATGTAGTCAATGGCCAGAACTACTACTTTAGTAGAGGGGGCCAGCATATCGGCACGATTTGGGGCCATGGCTCTTATTTAGCGCCTGATTGGTCCGCCGATTTCTTGCACCGGATGGGTTTGTATCTGGCTGCGCGGCATCAAGGCCTGAGTCCTGACCAAGCCGCCAATTTTTCACAGAAGGATTTTGATTCTTTGGACGAAATCACACAGGCTACCTTGAAGGCCCACGTGAGGAAAGAGTTAAAACAAAATCGTTACGACCCGACGAAAGATGAACTGACGTTTACGTCCAATCAAAAAGAGGCTTTCGCAGTCTTGACAAAATATTACACAGACCTCTTCAGGAACGGACGTGAGGACATGGGACTTCAGCCTGGTATCGTGCGGAGCGACAAAGAAGGTCATCTTTTGACGAGCTTCTTTGCATGGCTTGCATGGGCGGCTGGCACTAACCGTCTTAATGACGATGTGACATATACTAGCAACTGGCCATTTGATCCACTCGTTGGGAACGAACCGCTCCCGAGCGCTCTGATATGGTCTATTGTCAGCGTCGTATTTTTGATTCTGGCGATTGCCGCTGTTCTGTTTTTCTACAGACGCTATATCGGTGACGATGATTATGTGATTGAGCAAAAGCCATTTCCTGAACCAGAACCCACTGGTAGCCAGAAGGCGGTTCTGCCCTATTTTGTTACAGCAATGGCCTTATTCTTGCTTCAGATCGGCATGGGTTCAATAACCGGACATTTTACTGTTGAAGGAACGGGATTTTTTGGAATACCGCTCGGTGAATATTTCCCATACGCCGCTACTAGAACGTGGCACCTGCAACTTGCGATCTTTTGGATTGCCACATGTTTTCTTGCAACGGGTCTCTTCGTCGGTCCTTTTGTTGGCAAGGAGCCAAAAGGCCAATGGCAGTGGGTCGTGATTCTCTTTGCCGCTATTGTGGTTGTGGTTGTAGGTACTTTAGTTGGCACGTGGGCTTCTGTTCAGGGTTTCTTTGACGGAGACGGTTTTCTTTTTGGTCACCAGGGGTACGAATTTATAGAACTCGGGCGTCTTTGGCAGATCCTTCTCTCTGTGGGTATGATCATTTGGCTCGTGTTAGTGTTTCGGTCGATTGCTCCCGCCCTAAAGACAGAAGATGACAAGGGCGGATTGACCCATATGCTTCTTTACAGTTCCGTGGCTATTCCTTTGTTCTACATGGCCGCTCTTTTATATGGAAAAGGCAGTCACCTTTCTGACGCCGAATATTGGCGTTGGTGGGTTGTCCATCTGTGGGTGGAAGGTTTCTTTGAGGTATTTGCGACTGTCGTGCTTGCGTTCATTCTGTCGAGGATTGGAGTTGTTTCTGAACGATATGCCTTAGTCACCGTGTACGCGAGCGTTTTTCTTTACCTTAGCGGCGGTATCATCGGGACATTCCATCATCTCTATTGGACAGGCGCCCCTATTCCGATTATGGCTCTTGGTGGTGTCTTTTCAGCACTGGAGGTGGTACCCCTCGCACTGCTCGGGTTTGAGGCGGCCCAAAATTTGAGCGCAGTTGAAAAGAGCGGAGAGAACTACGCCTACAAATGGCCCATATATTTCTTCGTCGCTGTTGCCTTTTGGAACGTGGTGGGGGCAGGGGTGTTTGGATTCCTTATCAACCCTCCAATCGTGCTTTATTACATCCAGGGAATGAACACGACTCCTATTCATGCTCACACGGCTCTGTTTGGAGTGTATGGATTCCTTGCCATCGCTCTGATGCTTTTTTCGCTCCGTCACATTATAGCGAGGCATGCTTGGTCCGATCGCATGTTGAAGTGGAGCTTCTGGGGTCTCAATATAGGCCTCATAACGATGACTGTATTTAGCCTCATTCCCTCGGGTTTCTACCAAATCTATTTTGCGATTAAACATGGTGTCTGGTACGCTAGGAGCCCGGAAATCGCATCGGGGACAATCATGAAAACATTCGCATGGCTCAGGGCTGTGCCTGATGTAGTTTTCCTTTCTGGAGCTATGGTCCTATTCGCTTTTGTCGTGAGGGGAGTATATCTCACTTTCAGGAAGTAATAAGCTTATTTCTTGGCATGCATAGACCACGGACATCTTGGGTAAAGACCTTGGAGATGGCTAACCACCATACTGAAAGAGGACAAAAAGAGTATTTTCCATGAAGCAATTCAAGAATGCTATGGAGGTTTTCAAGCTACTGCCAGGGACAAATTGTGGAAAGTGCATGGTCCCTACGTGTTTAGCCTTTGCTGTCGCTGCATTCAAAGGTGACCGGCGTTTGAGAGACTGCCCCTGTCTGGATGGCAGCATACTTGACCAATATGAAGGGCAATTTCCTAATTGGCTGATGATGGAACAGGAGTATCAAGATGCTCTGGAACCATTGAAACGAGATGTTGCCAAAGTTGATTTTCCATCATCATCAGAGAGGCTTGGAGCGTCGCTTTCTGGAGACAAGCTGGTAATTAGATCACTCGGCAAGGACTTTCAAGTTTCTCCGGATGGGACGGTTGTTTCCGCATGTCACGTACACGCGTGGATCACCGTGCCTTTGCTCAACTATGTTGTTTCGTGTTCTGGAAAGACCCCATCAGGAAAATGGTTCCCTTTCCGGGAACTTAAAGACGGGGTATCCTGGGGACAGCTCTTTGCGGACCAATTCGAGATCCCCCTGAAACACATCGCAGATGCCAATCCCGAATTGTTTGAGACGATGGTCCAGATTTTTAATGGACATTACGAACCCTCGCCCATTGGCGCTGATATTTCTATCGCTTTGCAACCTCTGCCAAGGCTTCCCATTCTCATATGTTACTGGAAACCAGAAGACGGTCTCGAATCTTTTTTGAAGGTGCTCGTGGATAGTACAGCAGAAGCCAATCTGAACATTGAATCCATCTTCATACTCTGCGTTGGACTTATGAGAATGTTCGCAAAGGTCGCTGACAGCCACGGTTAATCGCCAGTTGCGGAGAGTTGACTAGCTTTCTGTAGGACAGTTGGGGACGCACGTAAGAAGAAGTTGCTAACTGAATGCTTATGAATCCATAAAGTCGGCCAGAGACGATCTCAAGGCTTTTTATTGAGTTTTACAACTATAAGGGTCATAATCAGGGCCTTGACTGCGACACCCGACATGAGATGCGCTTGGGTAACCTACCCCAACAACGGACATCGCCATGAACAAGCAGCTTGCATTTAACAATCACGTTCAGCTTTCCTCAATTATTACCATTGCTTCTGAAGTTGGCAAAAAGCCAAACGACCTTTGTGAATCCCGCATATTATAGGCCTGGGGCTAATGTTGATGTTTAGTCATTGAATTTGAGCGCTTGAATTGGAGATAGCTTATTCATGGAACTAATAGTGATAACAGCAACTGCTCTCACCGGTTTTCTCGCCCTTACGTTGGTTTTCTTTTATCTCGGCCAGAAGACCTTCCCCGGGTTCGGCCAATGGACCCTGGGAGGATGTCTCATTGCCTCGGGCTATTTGATGATAGTTCTCCGCGGAGTTTTGCCAACTTCGCTTGTTATAGCAATACAAAATTTTTTGTTCCCATTGGCTGCGGTTTTTTATCTGGGTGGAATGCGCAGTTTCCTCGGTTTAGAGAAAATGTCTCCTGGCTGGTATGCCTTTCGAGGCTGAACATTCTCGCCCAGTTCGAAAGGCGAGGTTTTTATATGTTATCCAGCCCCCTCCCTCCTCCAATAAATTGACAGATTCTTGAAACTACTTCCTGAATTTTAATCCTCTCCAAATTTAGGCTTTCTCTTTTCCAAAAAAGCTTTCCTAGAAATTCACGTTTTCAAGTCCTTTAAGTTGTAGAATACGTCTAGCTTCTACGGGTGTCGCAACGTCTCTGTGTAGAATATCAGCCAGGCCGACTACCTTCTCCACCAACTCGGCGTTACTCTTGGCAAGAACACCTTTTCTAATGTAAATGTTGTCTTCTAACCCAACCCTGACGTGACCACCCATGTGAATGGCCATGGTCGAAAGGTTTATTTCAGCTGCCCCAACTCCAATAACCGACCAAGTAAAATTTTCTTTCCCGAATAGAATCGTCGCTTTAGTTACCAAATATGTCAGGTCCTCGGGAGTCCCCCTTATCGCTCCGAGAACCCCCATTACAAACTGCATATGCGCTGGCAATTTCATGAGTTTCTCTGACACCAGATAATCCAGATTGTATAGATGCCCAACATCGTAGATTTCAAGTTCTGGTTTGGTATTGTTGGCCGAGGTAACATCGCATAAATATTCAAAATCTTTAAACGTGTTCTTAAAGACGAAATCTTTGCTCATCTCAAGGTACTGTTTTTCCCAAGGATATTTAAATTCTTTGATACTTCTTAATGCCGGGTGTAAAGCAAAATTTATTGAACCCATATTGAAAGAACACATTTCCGGCTTGAAAAGAGGCACTACAGCGGCCCTCTCCTCAACCGTCATCATCGCTGATCCACCAGTGGTAACGCATACAACGACATCTGACTTTTCTCTTATCCTGGTCAATATTTCCCTAAAATGTTCGGGATCTGATGAAGGAAAACCATCCTCCGGCCTCCGAGCATGCACATGGACTACGGCTGCGCCGGCACTTGCCGCTTCAATGGCCGAGTCCGCAATCTGTTTGGGTGTTATAGGAAGATAGGGAGTGAGAGAGGGTACTGTTGCAGCCCCTGTAATTGCCGCCGTAATAATGAGCTTATCCATAATGTTCTCCTAATAATTGCTCCTTAAGAACGAGTCCTTTCCTCGGCTCGGAGCGTCAGAAAATACAATTTATAGTCAAGATTTCATTGGACAGTGTGAATTTCTTCTCCACGACGCTAATTGTTTAACCAAAAGTCTTTCCCACAAGAGATGGTTCATGTCCGGGCAGCAAGAACTCCGGTCCTCTCAAGGTAGACTTGATCCTATAAATCGATCTGAACCATGCGTAGTGATCGTAGACAAGGCTTGAGGGAACCGCCGGTCCCCAGTTTGATGGCGCAGGAGTTATGGCAAGACTAGTTCGGTCCATTAGAATCATTGTATCCATTTGTGGAAAGGCTATCGCAAGAATATGCACAGTGTCTCCCGCAATATTGAAAACTCCATCTTTAGTTTCAACCATCAAGCAATGGCTTCCCGCTGTGTGCCCAGGAGTATGGGTCAGCTTTATACCATCAAGGATTTCGGTATCACCCACAACTTTCAGGCAACGCAATCCCCTTAAATCAGGGATAAGCCCCTGGTCATAGTCCCCTCGAATTTTCATGGAGGGCAAAGGATCTAGAAGTTCCTTCCATTCTGCCTCCTGAAAGACGTGTGTCGCCCCAGGAAACAGGTGACAGTTTCCGGCATGATCGTTGTGAAGATGAGTGTAAATCACCGTCTCGATTTGGGCGGGCTCTATGCCTACACCGGCAAGCGCATTTATTACAAATTCCTGCCCACCAACTGCCGGGCTGCCTGCCCAAGCCTTACCATCAACGATATATTTTGAATTAATTCCGTTATCGACTAGTAGATGCGCTTTGCCGTCGGTAAGATAAAAACCCAGGTACGGGATCGTTATCGGGAGTCCTATATCCAGGCCGGTTGTCAACTGTTCCTTCTTGACGTCAATAGTACCAAAAACTAGGGGGGTAATCTTCCATCGCGGCATTTCTGAATCTCCCTTGAACAAATGAAGTGGCTCTAAATTCTCTATATTTTGTCAATTTGTCGGCCGTGGAAATACCTTAAACTCATGAAAGCGTTAGGCTAATCAGCTAAGTAGGTTACTTGGCCCATTTTTTACAAATTTAGTTCGTAGCGAACGCTTCACAACAAGGTTCTTCAGGAATTCCACTATCCCGTTGGGCATAAAAATTATTACGACAATAAAAAGGCAACCATATATTATTCGTGCAAACTCCGCTTTCACGAAAGTTGACAGGCCCTCATTGACGAACGTGAGTAGGGTGGCCCCGACGAGAGGCCCTACCCATGAGGCCCCTCCACCGAACAGGGCCATGAGAACGATAAGGATAGAAATATTAACGTCAAAAACAATGTCAGGGTGAATGTAAGTAAGATAGCATCCGTAAATGCCCCCGGCGACACCGGGAAAGAAAGCTGATACAGCGAAAGCCATTATCTTGAGCTTTGGTGTATTTATCGCCATTGTCTGCGCAACTTCTTCGTCTTCCCTGATTGCTCTGAGACCTGCTCCAAAACGGGATGTCTCTATCCAGTGGGCCGAGGAAACGCATACTACAGTCAACACCAGCATCAATTCAAGAAATATTGACCTGCTTGTCTCGATCGGCATTGCCAGTCCCTTTATCCACAAACCATCAGCCCCTCCCATAAAATCAAGATTTCGAACCGTAATCTCAGTGACAAAAGCAAAACACAAAGTAATGACTGCGAAATACGGGCCTCGTAACCTTAGGCAGGGGTATCCAATTACCACGGCTACCAGAGCAGAAACGACGCCGGCGGGAAGAGAGGCGAGAATGACAAGGGCAGGCCCCAAATCAAGCCGTGCTCCCAATACAGCGGTTGCATAAGCCCCAATTCCAAAAAAAGCAACGTGCCCAAAAGACAGATACCCAGTGTAACCGCCTATAATGTTCCAAGATGTTGCGAGCGTGATGTAAGTAAGCACATTGAACGCAAACGAAATAAAATATACGGGTGGGCCAAGCCACGGATAGACGCCAAGGAGACAAATTATCCCTACAAGGATCAACTTGACCCTGTAGAAGCCTGACCGATCATTTCCGTGAGCCACTCACACCTCACTTTGGAAAAGTCCCTGAGGACGGATTACCAATATCACCATGAGTAGACCAAAGGTCAGCAGGTTGACCCACTGGTAAGGCATAAAAGCCATGGATAGTCCGGTTATTATACCAATTATCATGCCTCCCGCCGCTGCGCCAAGAATGTTTCCTACACCACCGACAATAACGACAAGAAACAGATAGATTAACCATAGATTGTGAGAATGTGGCTCAAATGAGTATAGCATAGCCATTCCAACCCCTCCTGCCCCAGAGCAGGCTATGGCTACACCGAAGGTGATCATGCTGATCTTTTTCAGGTTTATGCCGCACAGTTGAGAGGCCTCCGGCTGTTGCCAAGCGGCTCTCACGGCTTTACCAGTGAGTGTTCTTTTCAAAAAGAACTGAACAGCGCTTACCCCCACTAGAGCCATGACAAATCCGAGCAGCCTTGGATATTGAAAATATAAGGGACCGATTACATACACCTTATTCGTATACGATGTGGTGAGAAGTCTCGGATCGGCCCCCCACATAAGTAGAATCAGATTCTCCAGTATTATCGCTATACCGAAGGTTAGGATCATGGAAGACACTATGACCGCCTTTGCCCTTGTTATCGGATTAATGAGCAGCCAGTAAATAATACAGCCTAATCCGAACATCGCAGGAAGAGTTAAGACCAATGACGCGATAGGATCGATTCCAAATGTCTTGAAAAGCGAATATGACACAAAAGCTGACAGGAGACCAAACGTTGCGTGGGATACATTTATAACCCTCATGACCCCCCAGGTCAGCGAAAAACCAATTCCCAGTAGGGCATATACAGCCCCCATCATTATTCCGCTGATCAATGACTGAAGCGTCAGCGTTAAATTCATTAGTGAATTCCTTAGATCTTCGGCTAAAGAACCATTTGGCTCATTTCCAAGCCGGTTTCGGGAACACAGGTTCGGCGGTGCGGACTTCCGCTGGCCAAACAAGTTCGGCTTTTCCGTTGATAACTTGTGTACAAAAATTGATTGGATCAGGCAGACCCTTGGCGTCAAATTTCATCGGTCCGGCAATTGTATTAACTGTGTTGGATTTCAGCCAGTCTCTCATCTTGTTCTGGTCAAGGCTTTTGGCCCCTTCCACCGCCTGAGCCAGGGTTTGCATCCAACAATAACCGAACCCAAAATATAAAGGATAATCATCAAGTTGATATTCTTTCTTTACAAATTCATTTAGCTTATCATTTCCCGGGAATTTCAGTTTGTTATGTAATGAAGTCCCTGAGAAAACGAAGTCGCCATCCGCTCCAAGCTCTTTACTCCAAGCCGGCAACACTGACCCAATACCCTGAAGTATGGCTTTAGGATTGTACCCGAGCGCCTTAGCCGCCCTAATGGTCATAACTCCATCCGGGAACACTCCGTTAGAACAAAGTATGTCGCAATCCATCTGTTTTGCCTTGACGATTAAAGGGGTAGCATCGGGAAGCGGCAGGTTGTATTTTTCATCCACAACGATTTCAATACCCAGTTTCTTGGTCCATCTAACGATCGAATCCATCAGAGAAAGTCCGATGGGATTGTTCATGGTATATACAGCGGCCTTCTTGGGCCTCTTGTCCGCAGGAACTGTTTCAAGCCATTGAAAGAACCCCTCATACCACCACTCTCCCATCAGGGGTGGGCCTCCAAATGAGTAAGTGTATCCCTGTTCAAAACTCTTCATATGACCGCCCATGGAAACGTAAACAAATTTGTGCTTTTCAGCTACCGGCATTACCGCACGAGCGGCGGTTCCAGGGTACCCTCCAAACAGGAGGTCCACTTTATCAACTGTTATGGCCTTTTCAGCAAATGTTACGGCCTTGTTCACATTGGATTCGTCATCATAAATCTTGAATTCCACGGTCCGTCCAAGAAGCCCACCTTTTTGATTCATTTCCTTTGCCCAAAACTTCATGCCACGTTCAATCCACTGCCCGGTTTCCGCGTATTGACCCGTCAGCGGCAGAGATCCTCCAATGACGATTGGTTTGCTATCCGCAGTTACGACGACGCACATCAACAACACAGAAAGGATTGCGCCTACAAATTCTCCTGAAGCTTTCAGAAAACCCATTTTTCTTGTCATCATTTCGTCCTCCCTTTGATGATCAGACTCCAAAATTGAACGCCGTTACCTGCCGCACACAGGAAAGCTAAATTCCCAGGTACGACTCCTTTACTTTCGGGTCAGACAACATATCCTGAGCGTTGCGTCTCATAACAATTTTTCCGTGTTCGAGCAGATAAGCCTCGTCAGAAATAGACAGGGTCTGCAATACTTCCTGAGACACTATTAGCAAGGTGAGGCCCTGTCCATTGAGTTCTTTAATTATTTTGAAAATCTCATAGGTGACTATCGGAGCCAAACCTAACGAGGGTTCATCGAGCATGAGAAGCTTGGGCATAGACATCAGGGCTCTTCCAACAGCTACCATTTGTTGCTCTCCCCCCGAAAGACTGCCTGCGTACTGGCCTTTTCTCTCTTCTAATCTAGGGAAGAGTTCAAAAACCCTCTTTTGAGTCTTTTCGGCCTCGCTTCTTGGACCAGGAAGGAAAGCCCCTATCTGAAGGTTCTCTTGAACTGTCATGCGAGGAAACAGTTTACGTCCCTCCGGGACCTGGATCACGCCCCGGGCGGCTATTTTGTCTGGAGAAGAGCCCGAAATGATTTCGCCATTCCAGTAGATTCTCCCTGAGAACAACTGTTTTAGACCCGAGACCGCATTCAATAGAGTTGTTTTGCCAGAACCATTTGAACCAATCAGCGCTGTGATCTTCCCCTCCTCAATGTCTATGGAAACATCTGTTAGGGCCGCAAGCTCCTGATACTTAGCAGTGATTGCGTCAATTCTTAGCATAACTCTCACCCAGGTAAGCTCGGATCACTTCAGGATCGTTGGCCACCTGCTCGGGTGTGCCGTCGGCTATCTTGACCCCATGTCTTAAAGCAATGACCCTATCACAAGCTGCCATAATAGCCTTCATCACATGTTCGATCATAAATACGGTTATTCTGTATTCATCTCTGATTTTAAACGTCAATTCTATGGCGCCCTCGATTTCTTTCGAGTTCATGCCGGCAAAGACCTCGTCGAGGAGAAGGATCTTGGGCTTTGAGCCCAAAGCCCTGGCAATTTCCAAACGCTTGCGTCCTTCAATCCCAAGTTCGCCAGGAAAGTTACGGAACTTTGAATCAAGACCAGTGAATTTGAGAATGTTCATCGCCATGTCGCGGGCGACATCCACTTTATACAAACCAGAACTGCCGTAAAGAACCGCTGTGGTTACATTTTCGAGTAAACTCAACTCCATCAGCGGCCTGACAATCTGAAAAGTCCGGCCAATTCCCAACTTGGCAACTTTGTACGGGGGAAGACCTGAAATCCTAAAGCCTTGAAAATCTATCGCCCCTTTATCCAGTTTGAGCAAGCCTGATATTAGATTGAACAAGGTGGTCTTACCGGAACCGTTTGGGCCTATCATGCCAACGATTTCTCCATCGAATATTTCGAAATCGAGACTTGTAACGGCCGTGAGCCCACCGAAACGCTTTTCCACTCCGATACCTTTAAGCATATTGCGCAACCTAGAACGTTATTCGGAATCTCAAACAGTCGATTGATTCTAAACGGGCTTGAATCTGAGATGGTTCGAATGGCGAGAAAAAACTGTATCAGTCAACTATGGCTACAGGTCTTACCCAGCCAGCGCTGGCGCCTTTGATTTTTACGGGAAAACAGCAGACGGTAAATCCACTGGACCTGCCAATAGCCGACAGATTGGCCATCTTCTCCATGTGGCAATAGCCGATTTCTATACCCGCAAAATGAGCTTCCCAGACAACTTTGGGATCTTTGGTCTGGGCAAATTCCCTGGCAAGATAGGATAAAGGCCGATCCCAACTCCAAGCGTCAATTCCAACAACCCTGACACCTTTTTTGGTCAGATACAGAGTGCTTTCTTTGTCCATACCCGCCCCGGCTACAAGATATTCAGGACTGCCCCACTTTAAATCCGCCCCGGTATGGATCAAGACAATATCCAGTGGTTTGATGTCGTATTTAATCCTGCCAAGTTCTGTCTTGAGATCCTCGACCGTAATTCTTTCACCATCGGCTTTGTGACAGAAATCCAGTACAACACCGTCCCCAAAACACCAATCCAGAGGCACTTCATCGATTGTGAGAGCCTTCTTTCCCTTGTCCATGGTCGGATGGTAGTGATACGGAGCGTCCATATGAGTTCCGCTGTGAGTCGTTATCGTCAAGAATTCCATTGCCCAGCCCAAACCATTCGGCAATTGTTCCTTCTTTAGACCTGGAAAGAATTCGATCATCTGTTGAGCCCCCTTGACATGATCCACATAATTAACCTCCGGTATCATCATCGGCGGATCACAGGGAAGCCCGGACTCAATCGCTACACTCAAGTCAACAAAACGCCTTTCACGCATTAGAATCCTCTTGGGCGACAACGCCCTGAAGGAATATTCGTGCGCATTCTTCACTCAGAGCGTCAATGGTTGTGAATTCCATTCTTTTCATAACATTCTTGTATATGGCAAGATTGGAAATCATACCCTGGTAACAGAATATTATGGTCCTGGGATCAATTTTCCTGAACACCCCTTCATTAATTCGTCCATCAACATAATCGGCTAACCGATTTATCATAAGTGTGTCCTTGGAATTAAAGTGCTTCTCGTGAAAACTGTCTTCTCTCAGCCTTGCATACATGAGGATCTTGAAGATTTCCCGATCCTCCCGGTTAACCGTATGCTTCAAAATATGATAGGCAAAGGCTTTAAAAACACCGAAGTCATCCTTTCGCTCCATAGGTCCGGCAAGATCGCGATCCATCGGATGCGACCTATAAGCTGTCTCGGCTATCGCTTCATAAATATTTCGTTTGGAACCAAAAAGCTGAATGACCCTAGGCCTGCTTATACCAACCATCGCCGCTATGTCATCCAGAGTGACTTCCGCGAATCCTCCTCTGGCGAAGAGAGACCTTGCCGCCGCCAGAACTTGCGTTTTCCTATCCTCTGATGAAAGTTTTTTCTGCTTCATTGTGCTTAATTGTTACGTCCTTTCGATTCAAGTGTCAACGATTTTTTATTACTGACTAGTTAGTTAGCCGGTTTGATCTAAAAGCGTGCCTTGTTGGTATATAATACTGTATTCAGACCCTCAGTAACCGCTCAAATTAATGTTTCTAAGACCAAATTTCGTTGGAGGCCTATATAAGATTTCACCGCCTCTTAACCAGCTTGATCAAATCAATCTTTCATAGTCAGAATCGGACCGTCCACACATGATCGCAGGCCGTTTTCCGTTCCGCAGCTTCCACATAGACCTATTCCGCATCTCATGACATCTTCACGGGCAATGTATATCCTGTCAGGTCGAGTAAATCTCGAGAATACCTCCCCTGCCCTTTTCATCATTGATCGGGGTCCACACAGGTACACATCAATGTTTGCACTACCTTTATAAGAGGCCTCTATTTTGCTTTCAATGTATTCTACGGCAAGTCCTACGCGTCCAGGGCCATCAATTAAAATTTCCACACCCGGCGTCAAAGATCTAATTCGTCTTTCAAATCTTCCTTCAATCTTGCAGGAAAAACCAAGGTAAGTCCTCAACACACTCGACGACCATTTTGAAGCCGCCATGATGATAGGAGCGGCGCCTGTGCCTCCTCCTAATAGAATCAGCTTTTCTCCTGGATTAGGCTCCTTAAAACCATTTCCGTAAGGACCTCGCACGTAGACAGCGTCGCCTTTCTCCAAAATGGAAAGCTTTTGAGTGAACGGACCTACAGCACGTATCAAATAAACCGGTTTCAAATCGGTCATCGGCGAGAATGGTTTTTCTCCAAAATTCGGAATCCTAAGAAAAAAAAACTGACCGGGCCGACATGCTGCGCCAGCTTCCAGTTCAAGCATGAACATGTTTGAAGAAACTTGTCGGTTACTGACAACTTCAGTTTTTGAATACGCCGTGGTCGGCAGTGAGCCCCTTGTAGCCTTGGCTTTGATCTTAAGTTTCTTGGATCGGTAACAATTCCCCATCGACCTAAAAAATATTTTTATTCCTGCAGTGCTCATACCGGCTAAAGCAGAACCTACGGCGAAGAAGCTGGCTCCAGCCTTACGATAGGCGTCCACATCCCCGAAAGAACTGATTCCTCCCGAAGCTATAATAGGAATTCTAACTTTTGCAGCGACATCCCGAACTATTTTTAAACCTATAGGTTTGATCGCCGCGCCTGAAATTCCTCCGACCACATTCGACAAAATCGGATTACCGTCATCGTCCACCGCCATACCGGGGCCCACAGTGTTAATTAGAGACAGCCCTCCAGCGCCGGCTTTTTCACAAATTGAGGCTATTTCCACCACATTTGAGAGGTTCGGAGAGAGCTTTGCGATAATCGGTTTCCCCAACCTCTCGCAGAGCAACCTGATGATACGCTCTACCATCTCAGGGTCGCCGCCTATACTTTGCCCCGCTGCCTTCACGTGAGGACACGATAGATTAAGTTCAAACGCGTCGGCCACATCGTTAAGAACTTCGGCGCACTTTAGAAATTCCTCAGGATCGCCCCCCATAATTGAAATTAGCAGTGGCTTGGAGTTGTACAGTGGCAAAAACGGTCTGATCGCTCTTGCAAACCATTCCGCCCCTGGACTGGGTAAACCAACCGCATTTATAAAACATCCTTGGTGATACTCGTTAATTATAGGTTCCCGATAACCTGACCTTGGCTCTAAACTCAAGGTTTTTGTCGTCAGAAAACCAATTTCATCTATCTCACGCGCAATTCTAGATATTACAGCAGGGGTAGTGGTAACAACTCCAGAAGGTATCGTAAACGGCCATTGAACTTGAAACATGTGTTTCCCTGAGACGTTTCGTGAATGACTGAATTCTGTTTTGTTCTGGTTTATCAATCAAGGATCTTTTTGTAAATCACTGTTTCTTAGTCTTCATGAATCTCATGGGGTTAACAGCCCTCGCTCGCGATCTAACCTCAAAATATAAAGTTGGGTTTGCTCCTTTGCCAGAACCACCCAGCGTACCAATAATCTGATTTCGAGTAACTTTCTCACCGGTCGAGACCTTTGTATGATTCAAATGGGCATAGACGGAAACGAGATGATCCTCATGTTCAATGAGCGCCACTTTACCAAGTCCTGGAATTTCCCCGACGTGTCCAACGATTCCGCTTGCCGCAGCTTTCACTTCCGCTCCCTCATATCCCTCAAAACTTATACCATTCCTGTGCGCCTCGTCTCCTTCCCCAAATTTCTGTGTGATTTTAGTGGAAATCGGAAAGCATAACAGGGAGTCTGAACTTTCCTGGTCTATTTCTCTCTTAACCTGGTCGTCAGTTGTTTGAGCCGGCGAATCAACCGCATGAATTGGCAAGACCAGTCTTAATCCCTCTTTGATCACGAAAGGACTTTCCAGTTGGTTCTCCCGAGCAATGTCCCGGACACTGACTTGATACCGCGAGGCAATCTCTGATAGCGTCTCATCCTTATTCACCACATGGTACAATCTCTTCGACCCAGCAGTAAAACCAGAATCCCTTGACAGACGTTCTCCCACCGGCCAGTCATCGCCTCTCCTGACACATGCGGGTGTTGCTGCAATCGTCAGAATCAATAATAAGGTTACAATTATTCGCAATGCTTTCAAATTTGAAAAGATGCGGTGGTTTCCTTTTCCACAAAAATTGCACTCTCATCATTCCAAAAGAGAGCGTCTAGCGCCAAGTGGGGGGAGTCGTGTAGTTGTTTCGAAGAAATTTAAAAACTGGCGAACTTTCAGCCGGAGAGAATTGGCACTGTTTGAATAAGCAGTTAGGTCTCTGACCACCCATGCTCTCCAACCAAGTCGACAAATCGGCATTCGAAATAACTTTCCACCTTCTTCAGCCCCTGTTTCTTTTGCACCACTTTGAGTGTTTGCGAAAATCTGTCACCAACAGGTATGACCATACGCCCGCCCTCAGATAGCTGATCGAACACTGGTTCTGGAACTGTTGGAGCCCCGGCGGTAATCAATATGGCATCGTAGGGAGCCTCATGAGGCCAACCTTTGGTTCCATCCGCCACAACGAATGTTAAATTTCTGATACCACAAGCATCGGTATTCCTAAGGGCTTTTTCACTGAGCTCGGGGATTCGATCCAATGTGTAAACCCATCTTGCCAGCCTAGCCAGAATGGCCGCCTGATACCCAGACCCCGTACCCAATTCCAGAACCTTTTCGTGTCCTTTCAGCTTGAGTAATTCCGTCATTACGGCAACCATATAAGGCTGGCTTATTGTCTGACCATGGCCAATCGGCAACGGACAGTCATCGTACGCTCGAGCCTGATAAGCTTCCGGTAAGAACAGATGCCGCGGAACTTCTCTCATCAACGCCAGAACAACAGGACTGGAGACACCTCTAGCCTCAATCTGTTGTCGGACCATACGTTCTCGAGCGAGATCAAAATCATGTGTTTGATTCATTTGAGACACTCAGGAACAAACGCAAAATAAATTATCGACCGCCGGGATTATAAGGACTAGCCGAGGGAAGTTCAGGTGATTCCTGGCTTTTTTTGTTAGGAGCCACCTGCTGGACAGTAGGTTTACCCCCATAGGTAGCCGGCGAACGGGGAAAAAGATTGTTGTCCAAAAACTCCGATAGACGATTCCAGGTTGACGATGGAAACGCCAGCGCCCAATCAATAACTCCCGAAATGAGGTTTCCCGGCGATCCTCCGTCGTAGTATGGGTTATTGTAATGAGAATACGGATAATTGGGCCACGACTGAGCATTTTCTGCTTGTTGGCGTCGCTGTGCCTCTAAACCGGCGCCGGGATTCGGAGTTCCTGATGCTTGATTACCGAGGTCAGGGAGAGTCCCTTGCGGAATTCCTGGGCGCACAGGGGCATCCTGTGGGTGATTTGCGTTAGTGACAACTCCCGGAGGGGTTTGTGCGGGAGCTTGCCCATTGACTAAGACGAACATCATTACTGTTCCAAAAATGATGAAGTTCTTCCATGTGATCATAGAGTCTCCTCCATGGATATTCTTTGGTCAGACAATTAGAACGATCCTTGACGAATTTCAAGCCATTTAATTCAGACTCTTTGGGAAATGGCCGCTTTATATATGTTTGAGTGGCTTCTGAAGCTTATTGGCTGATATTGTGCGACTGAATAATCTTTGGAAGTGTGATTTGGGTTCAATAACGTAAGCGAGCGAGACGCTGTCTAATTCTCGGGAGCCTCTCCCTAACAGGAGCAAGAAAGTTTTCCGCCACCTGTATGCCTGTGAGCTGTGACTGGTTAAAGAAAATCATAGGATCATAAAACTGAGCCCCACTTCTCACCTGCAGATGCAAATGAGGACTGGTAGACCTTCCGGTGCTTCCTATAAGGCCTATAGGATCTCCCCGTCTGACTCTCTGTCCCGGACTGACAAGAACTTTACTCAGGTGAGCATAGTCGGTCGAAATGGCGCCGTCATGATCAATTGTAACTAACAGCCCCAATCCTTTAAGGTCTTTTTGCCGTCCTGCCGCTAGCACCAACCCGTCCGCGCAAGCAAGCACAGGATGACCACGTTTCGCAGAGACATCCACTCCTGCGTGGTACGCGCCTTTTCTGTAACCAAACGGGGATGACAATTCCCCACACGTGACTGGAAACTTGAATTCCCTTATTGGTAGATTGGAATTTACCTTACCGGCTAACCTCGCCTTGGAACTGAAAAACCCGGCCAACGCTCCTTCTTCACAGGTCTGAGAGATAAGGCTAGAAAGGCAAGCGGGAGGTCTGTCGGGCCTAACCGCCCGTTCAGACTTTGCTGTACAGGACTGTGACTCAAGCCCGCGCAATGCTGACGAGCCTACTCTGTTGCCACCGGAAAAGGACGAACAGGATACCGACAAAAAAGCGCAGAAATATACAACTAGGTAGAACTTACCTTTCATCCGACCGCCATTGAGGATTTTCGGACAAGACGTTTCTCCTTTAAACAATCGGGGGAAATGTGTCAACCAAAATATTTTGCATGCATATTTAGATTAACGCAAAATAAGGAAGGATTAATCAATGGTTCAAAAAACAGATCTAGCGTAATGAACCTGGCGCACAGGGGGGCGCAGAACAAGCGGGCGGTGGACAGGCAGGAGGGGGACAAACTCTGTATGTTGCGGGGCAAGGCTCCGGGGGACATTTACATATAGTCATCGCCGGAGGCGGAGGTCCAACAAGTTTTCTAGGATAACACCTTACAGGAGGACATGGTGTACATGGTGGAATGGTAGGAGGTCCAGCACAAATGGGCGGACTGGGGGGGCCATAGGTCATTGGAGCCATTTCACAGGGGTCAGGTGGAGGCATGTATGCGGCGGAAACCACCGGTATACACAAAATCACAGCCAAACCAAACCACATAACAACAAGTTTCATCATGAACGTCACTTGTGACCTTCAAATCAGATGAGATAGCCGCGGAACTCAACTCTGATGAATTAGAAACGCAAATTTTATTAATACACGAATGTTGTCAGAATACAGAAGGTCTGTGTGAGAGTCAAGAAGTTTTCTAGCATGTGATCGATTTTTTATGCTTAGGATTATTTAATTGATTCAATTGCCTAATTTATATGATTATTTATCTCCACGTAGTTCATGTTTGTAAGTTTCCACCAAAGTATGGATTCGTCGCCTGACCATGGCATGGGCCTCATTTGAACTGACACAAAAGTCAAATGTGAAACACAGGCTGTCAACAATGTTGTTCACCAGCCCAGCTTCATCCTTGGGTTGGTCTGAACGCATCAAATAGTAGCTGCTTCGTCTTTTTGCAGATTTCTCCGCTAAGGGCCACGATGTCTTCCAGGCAAGGAATTTCATTAACATTCCCGATGGTTCTACTCCAAGGATTGCTTCAGCGGCTATGGGTCCTTCCAGCATCATTTCTATAAGACCAAACAGCGCATTCAGGAAATTGATGTCCGTAGCCACCAGTCCGTACAGGTGCCAATCAGTGATGAGCCCGTTCACAATTGTAATGTAAGTTTCGTCAATCTCAGAAGCCGCCGGACAGAAAAATGCCTTGCAGGCCATGCTTCCATAATAACACAACCCCCTGTAATCTATTCCGTTGTTCCCTGGCGCCCGAGGATGGAGCATACACCCAACAGTCTTATACGAATCGTCTACAAAACCGGTGTACTCGCAGACATGAATCTCCGGGTCCCATTGCCGTATCCCTAAACTAATCCTTGAGGCTTCAGAAAAATCAGATATCGCGTCGATAGTTCTGGAGAGATTCCTGAAAGCGAATGTCCTGTTGATGAGCAAGGAATTCAGGACCTCACGCCTTCCATCGATAACATTGTAAAGACCGCAACAAGCCGCGCAAGATTTTGACGAATCGGGGTGACAGAGGTTCATATAGCTTGGCCTCCCCGGTTCGTCGAAATATACACCAAAATGTTTCTGAAAAAGCTCGTCCTAATATTGGTAAAAACCTCTACCACTCTTTTTTCCCATGTATCCTGCGTCAACATATTTCTTGAGTAGCGGGCACGGTCTATACTTAGTGTCCCCAAACCCCTCGTAAAGTACGTTCAATATTGCCAGACACGTATCGAGCCCGATAAAATCAGCCAGTGTCAAAGGCCCCATTGGATGGTTCATACCAAGCTTCATCACCTCATCTATCGCTTGGACCGTCCCTACCCCTTCGAAGAGAGCATAGATAGCCTCATTTATCATTGGCATAAGAACTCGGTTGGATATGAACCCTGGAAAGTCTTGAGCCTCGACAGGGATCTTTCCAAATTTCTTGGAGAGCTCCAATGTCAGGTTGGTTGTCTCACTGTCAGTGGCCAATCCGTTGATCACCTCTACCAGTTTCATGATTGGAACAGGATTCATAAAATGCATTCCGATGAATTTTTCCGGTCGATTGGTGAAGGCCGCCAGTTTTGTTATTGAGATCGATGATGTGTTACTGGCTATGACCCTTCCTGGAGACATTACTTGATCAAGTTTCTCGAAAACTTGTTTCTTGAGACCAAGATTCTCGATTATCGCTTCCACCACAAAATCCGCCCCCTCAAAATCCTTGAGGTCTACACTGGGGCGTATTCTTCCAAGAATGGCAGACTTGTCTTCTGGAGTCATCTTGCCTTTGGAAACAACTCGGTCCAGGTTTTTCTCAATCGTCTTGAGCCCTTTGTCCACGAACTCCTTTTTGACGTCATTCATTATGACGTCAAATCCGGCGGCGGCAGCCACATGAGCTATACCGTTACCCATCTGGCCGGCGCCTACTACTCCAAATACCTTTACTTCCATGAAACTCCTCCTAAAAACAAAGAATTTGACACGACTCTCCCTTTAAACTACATTTTGGTTGTGCGCCCGTAGCTCAGGTGGATAGAGCGCAACACTCCGGATGTTGAGGCCGGACGTTCGAGTCGTCTCGGGCGCACCACAACAAAAAGAATTTCCGCTGATTCCTGATGCCGTCAATGTATTAGCTCCGTAGAGGAGCCACAATACATCACGTTTACCTAATCAATCACATGAAGCTCGTCCCCAAAGTTTGTCAGCTTTTCCATGCCGTCTTTTCCGACCACAAAAGTGTTCTCGATACCCGCAAGACCTTTACCAGGGATAATGAATTTAGGCTCAAGCGCCAGCACCATACCCTCTTCCAGAACATATCGCGACCTTCTACCCAGCACAGGTAATTCATCGAGTTCCAGTCCTACACCATGCCCCACAAACGGCACAGGCGAAGGATATCCCATAAAATGGGCGGACTCCCCAACAGCTTGCGACATCTCGACGGCCAGATCGTAAAGTCCTTCTGTTGATACTCCAGGCTTACTGTTCCGGATTATAGCTTCCTGAATTTCGAGAGCGACCGAATGAATTCTGCGAAATTGTTCCGGCGCGTTTCCGATAAAAAAAGTTCTTGCCTGATCGACCATATATCCTTCCACAATACCCACGTAATCGATCTGGACCGGTTCCCCCGCACGAATCTTTTTCATTCCCGCTCCCTGGGGCATTGAAGGGTTTGGTCCCGGCCCACCTGTCGGACCGACCGAACAGCTTGGAACAGCGAGGTTTTCTCCTGACATTATGTGCCCGTAAAACACCTCCTGATTAAAACCCCTAACCCTTACTAACCCCTGATGTCCCCTCCGCCGATAAAAGGATTCCAGGACACCGGCAAGTTCTATCTCCGAGACTCCCTCCCTCAAGATCTCGCCCACAGAATTGAACATGTCATCATTGAGTTCAGCCGCTCGTCTCTGCAGCCCAATTTCATACTGTGACTTGACCATTCTAGTTTCACGGATCAATTTGGAAACATCTACAATCTGAGCGCTAGGAAATAATCCCGTGTATTGGTTGAACTGGTTGACCGGCAGAACATCCAGCTCCATTCCCAATGTACTCAACTGGCCGGTCACAGAACCCCTTGATAATATGACTTAATTCCGAAAGACTGCTCAACGGGACTACGTTGTCCAATGGAGAATCTTCTATAGCCCTTTCAAAGCTCCTCCGCACCATCAATACCGGCATTCCGTCAATAGGAATCAGAAGGTGTGCGTCCTGACCCGTCCCGGAAAAATAATAGAGATCTGCCCTTTGAACTATTAGGGCAGCGTCTACGGAACTTCTAGCGAGCTTGGATTGAAAGGCTTTTATACGGCGATGTATTTCTGATCGTGGCGCTGACGGCATTGGGGAGAAAGACCTCGCAATTTCTTGTAGTCTTAATGATGAGAGTTGACGAATCGATCCTTGGTAAATTTGGGACACATGCGCTAACGCGTTCACGACTGCGGTTCTATTATTACCTTTAAAGAGGACTCCGCTTCGGCTACCAGAGAGAAACCTTCCTGTGTTCTTTCAAGAGGTAATAAATGTGTGATCATGTCGGAAACCAATATTTTCTTTGAAGCTATCAGTTCAATGGCCGCAACGATGTCTCTTGGACTTCCTGCGTAGGACGAAGTCATGGTAATTTCCTTGCGCCACAGTTCATTGAAAGGCATGGAAACTTCCAGCCCGGGGTCTGTGGGAGCAAAAAATAGTATGCGACCCCCTTTATCAACAAGCCTGAAAGCCTCAGAAACACCGGAAATAGCGCCCGTAGCCACTATCACCACTTCAGGGAGTCGACCATCATTGGCGTCCATCACCCGTTCGACAAGGTCAGGCCCTGCGACGATAGAGGAGTCGGCTCCACATTCAGCGGCTGACGTCAGTCTTTTACGGTTAATGTCCACCGCTATTATGCGGCCAGCGCCAACACGGTCAGCCAGCTTGACATGCAGGAGTCCTGTTATGCCTGCCCCGATCACGAGGAAACGTTTTGAAGGGGCCCATCCCGCATGAAGCTGACCTCTAAAAACGCAGGCAAGAGGCTCTATAAATACCGCCTCATGATAAGACATAGTCTCCGGTAATCGGAAAACCCCGTTTCTAACATTTATGGAGGGAACCCGGAGGTATTCGGCGAAGCCTCCGGGGTCAAAATTAGTCTTTGCAAGGGTATCGCATACGGAATGATGGTTCGAAAGGCAGTGCCTGCACATGTTGCAAGGAACATGATGAGAGACGAAAACTCGGGCCCCAACTTTCCAATCGTTGACATGCGAACCAACTTCCGCTATTTCGCCGGCTATTTCATGCCCCAATACTAATGGGGCTTTTGGAACTCTGTACCATTCGAGGACATCACTTCCACAAACACCACTTGCCCAGACTTTCACCAAGAGCTCGTCCGGCCCAATTTTGGGTAATGGTTTCTCTTCGACCCTAATGTCGTGGTTGTTATAATACATTGCGACGCGCATTCGGTAACACTCCCCAATTTGAACTTCAGGAAGATCCTGTTCCACCCGGCGTTACGAGTTTCTCCACAGTGGTGTAATGACAAAGTGGCCGGCCTTCAATAAGTTCAGATCTTCAATGTTTTCTTTTCGTCCTCATAAATCTTGATGGCTTTTTGAGGTTCTTCCTCATGGTGAACAACCGATTTAACCGCCTTGATCATGCCTACTGGGCAATCAGACTGGAATATGTTCCGTCCCATATCCACACCTACAGCGCCTCTTTTGACGGCATTATAGGCCATTTCCAGCGCCTCGAGTTCAGGGAGTTTCTTGCCACCCGCCATGACTATCGGAACAGGGCAGGTATGGGTAACTCTTTCAAAATTCTCGCAATAATAGGTCTTCACGATATTCGCTCCCATTTCGGCGGCGATACGTGAGGAAAGCGCTAAATATCGGGCGTCACGCGCCATGTCTCGACCAACCGCTGTAACGGCTAGAATTGGTATCCCGGCCGAATGCCCCGCGTCAATCAACTTTGCAAACGCCAACAGTGTTTGATGCTCGTATGGAGCTCCAACGTATATGGACAGGGCCATACCCGACACATTAAGCCTTACACAGTCTTCTACCGCTACGTTCAGAGTTTCATTGGACAATTCCGTCAGTACGCTTTGTCCCCCGGAAACCCTCAACACTATAGGGGCCTGCACACCAGGAGAGACCGAAGTCCTAAGTATCCCTCTGGTCAGCATCAAACAATCGGCATGCCCCGCAAGAGGAGCAAGGGTTTCTTCCATTACTTCAAGCCCCGAAGTAGGTCCCTGAAAATATCCGTGATCAACCGCAAGCATTACAGTACGTCCTGTATCAGGCTTGATGATCCTTGCCATACGGTTTTTCATTCCCCAGTCAAGATGATTACAGCCTTTTAAATAAAAATCGTTAGCACAACAACTAGACCCCACCTTCACTTCTCCAGCCTCTCTAAAACCTTCGAGATCCGCCATCTTTTCACCCCGAAACATGATTATTAGCAATACTCAAATTTAACAAACAGTGCGAAGCGAGTCAACTGACACCAACGCGACGGTTGTGAATCTTGTTCATTTTGAAGGTAAAATTCGAATTTTAGTTAACATTCCCAAATGCTTCCCTTCCCGCGGCTTCCTGAATTATCTTGACAAGTTCGGCGCTTTCTCATAATAAATAAAATGGCGCTTGCATTTCCCCCCGCGGCCTCATCGGGGACTACGGGCGTGAAGCAAGGAAGTTATTTTAGGATCTGACGCTCGTGGCTCTTGCCAACAATCACTAACAACATGACCTATCTGCGAAAAACGGGACCTAAATGTGCCAACCAGCTCTCATGGATTGACTGAGGGCGATTTTGTATCATAAGGAGAAGAAAAAGTGGCCGCTATTAACATCTATGTCGGGAATCTGTCCTTTAACACTGGAGATGAACAACTTAGAGAGCTTTTCGAAGCCTACGGACAGGTCGAATCAGCGACTATAATATCCGACAAATTTACTGGACGCCCGCGTGGCTTTGGGTTCGTTAAGATGCCTGAACGTGAAGATGGACTGAAGGCTATTCAGGAACTGGACTCCAAGGATTTCATGGGTCGCAATATCAAGGTGAACGAAGCCCGTCCCAAGACAGATAGGGACAGAGGCGATCGACAAGGTGGGGGCGGTCGAGGCAAAGGCTCTGGTTGGCGACAGTAGCATTGATCTTTCCGGGACTTTCCGGATACACGTTGCCGTCCATGCCGTCTAGTTCAATCCCCGGAAAGTCTCTACTATAAAATCAATTTGCGGAACCTCTCATTTTCATGATCTACCCACTCTGCCTGAAGTAAATATCCTTGCATGCGTTTGGCCTTGATTTTACTCGACCACTGTTTCAAATTCTGTTAGAGTCGTCAAAACTTTTATAAGTCTCGAAGCTACGAAACCTCTGATTGTTCTTTTGGACACTCGACTTGAATTTGAACCTATTTTAGGATCAAATCAGCCTGTTTGAATTAGCTTCAGGGGCTAAATTTAATTCTCCTTCAGACATCCCATTGGGAGGAAATCTCATGCTCAATGACAAGATACTGAGCGCCGCCACTTCAGGAGACACCTCGGAACTGCAGGTTTTGTTAAGTTCGGGACCCGATCTAAATGTCAAGGATCCCTTTGGGTGGACTCCTTTGATGTGGTCGGCTTCTATGGGTTTCCACGAAGCGGTAAGATTGCTTGCGCAGAGTGGCGCCGAATTGGACACAGTCGATCAATATGGCGCCACGGCATTGATGAAAGCTTCCAGAAGGGGGCACGTGGAAGTAGTCAGAGTGCTTTTGGAAGCCGGCGCATCAGTGAACGCGGAAGATGAATTCGGATGGACAGCTCTCATGAGGGCAGCAAGACGAGGATATTCAGACGTCGTCAAACTGCTTATCGATTTTGGCGCTGATGTAGAGGAAGCCGATCAGTACGGAGCGACAGCCCTTATTATGTCTGCTTCCGAAGGGCATGTTGAGACAGTGAAGACGCTCCTTGAAAAAGGCGCCAATCCCCGAGCCATGGATCGAAACAGTTGGACCGCTCTAATGTGGGCCCAGTCCATGAGACACTCTGGTGTTGTCGACATCCTCAAGGATTTCATTGACAAGGCTTAACTAGCGATTCGAAAGCCCATAGCGACCTTTAGAATTGCGCAGAAAACAATTTGATCCCAAGTTTTGCAATTGCTCAGGAGATCTCTATGGATGATAAATTGTTGAAATTCGCGGCTGAAGGAAACGTGGAGAAGGCTTTGGCTCTCCTCAACAAGGGAGTCAGTCCTAATTGCGCCGACGAATATGGCTACACTCCCCTACTCCTTGCCTCTTCCGAAGGAAAGTTGGAACTCGCTAAACTTTTGCTTGATCGAGGGGCGGATGTCAACGATAAGACAACTTCAGGATGGACCTCACTGTTGTGGGCTTCTTCAATGGGATATGACGAGATGGTACGGCTTTTGGCCGACAAAGGCGCTGACCTGGAGGCTTGCGATCAGTACGGCGCCACACCGCTAATGAAAGCATGCAGACGAGGGCATGGTGAAGTAGTCAAAATCCTTCTTGGGAAAGGCGCAAACGTCAACGCGAAAGATGAGTACGGATGGACCCCTCTTATGAGGGCATGCAGAAAGGGCTTTGTAGATATTGTCAATGTTTTGCTTGACCACGGAGCCAACACGGAAGAACACGATCAGTACGGCGCCACGGCTTTAATAATCGCCGCTTCAGAGTTTAAAACTCAGGTCGTCAAATGTCTTATAGATAGGGGATCCGATCCAAACGCTGCCGATAGAAATGGATGGACTGCGTTGCGGTGGGCTAGATCTATGGGTTATGTCGCTGTAACTAAACTGCTTGAGCTAGCCACCAAGGTTTAGTAAACCTCGGAGGTAAAGGCGAATCCATTATGGGGAGACATAGGACTGAGTCACCGAGACCATATCAACTCATCCTGACCATGCCGTGCCTCTGCATGAAAGTTAAATGAATCCCGGCAAAGCCGGTTCAAAGCCTCTCCCCCCTACATGTTATATTGAGCGGTTAGGTCATGTTACGACATGGTTTTTTTGCTTTTGTTGCGGGCGTTATGTTTATAGACCCTTCTGGAAGGGAAAAGCTTTATACCGACTTGGGCTAGTATGAACCGCTGCCTATTTCTCTGCCCCGCATTTGCATAAAGGGGGGTGAGACACGAGGGCCTCTATTAAAACGTAAGCGGCTTGTAGCGCCTCTGTCGGACAAAGGGGAAAACATTCTTTGCAGTTCCAGCACTCTTTAGAGGCTATCTCCGGGATGAAACAGATCTCTTTCCTGATTCCTCTGTCTATAAATCCGACAGCGTTCTTTTTCTTGACCTCAGCGCAGTATCTTACACAGAGACCACAATGAATGCAAAAGGAGGGCTCTTTTTCAAAGCGGTTTCTGTCTGCTCCATATTCCTTAGCTAGATCCTGCAATATGAATGAATCCGGAGCATGCGCCATCTGGAGCTCTAAGATCATTTTGCGAATTCTATCTATCTTCTCAGATCTGGTTCTTACAATTATATTTTTTTCCACCGGGTAGACGCATGAAACAACGATTTTTGTCCAGCCGCGACTTTCCACTTCTACTATACAAAGTCGGCAGGCCCCGTACGGTTCCAGTTTTTCGTGGTGACAAAGCGTGGGGATCGATATTCCCGCGCTTCGAGCCGCCTCTAAGATGGTCATTTCCTGATTAGCCTTGACTTCTTTTCCGTCGATTATTAATGGGACTTCGCTCATTTTTGTTTTCTCTCTTTCGCTATAGTTCGAGCTTCTTCAGCGATAGGAGGCGGAACTGGTTTGCCGGAAATTTTACTAACAGCGTTATAACGGGCAGGGCACACTTCAAAGCAGGTTCCGCACTTTGTGCATTTCTCCTGGTCAACGATATGAATCAGGTTCTTGCCACCTATGATGGCCTCTGATGGGCATTTTCTAGCACAAACCGTACAAGCCTTACATTTCTCCGGGTCAATATAGTAAGAGATAAGCTCCTTGCAGGATAGAGCCGGACATCGTTTCTCCTTGATGTGGGCCTCATACTCATCTCTAAAGTATTTCAACGTGCTCAAAAACGGGTTAGGCGAACTCTTACCTAAAGCACAAAGGGCCGCTTCTATGGCCGTCTCGGATAGCTGCTCCAAAAGCTCAATATCGCCCTCTTTCCCTTTTCCTTTGGTGATGTTGGTCAGAATCTTAAGCATTTGTCTCATGCCTTCACGGCAGGGAACACATTTACCGCACGATTCATCAGTGAGGAACTCGAGGAAGTACCTCGCGACATCTACCATGCACGTATCTTCGTCCAATATGATCATCCCACCTGAGCCCATCATTGACCCGGCTTTGGTGAGTTCATCAAAACCAACCGGCAAATCCAACAGTTCCTCAGGGAGACATCCGCCGGACGGTCCTCCTGTCTGGACTGCTTTGAACTTCTTGCCTCCAGGGATTCCGCCGCCGATCTTGTAGATAATATCTCTCAGTGTCGTACCCATTGGAACTTCCACGAGGCCGGTGTTGGTTATTTTGCCGACCAGGGAGAAAATCTTCGTACCCTTGCTGCTATCAGTTCCAAACTGAGTAAACCAGTCGGCTCCGTTGTTGATGATGAGCGGCACATTGGCCCAGGTCTCGACATTGTTCAGGACGCTGGGCTTGCCCCAGAGTCCCACGACGTTGGACCGGATGTATTTGGGTCTGGGCTCTCCTGCCCTGCCTTCCAATGCCGTCATTAGAGCTGTTGATTCACCACAGACGAAAGCGCCGGCTCCCCTATGCACCTTAACGATGAAATCAAAGCCTGATCCAAGGATGTTTTTCCCGAGAAGGCCATACTCTTCGGCCTGCTGGATGGCGATGTTCACATTCTCCACTGCTAAGGGGTATTCCTGCCGCACATAAATATAGCCCTCGTGCGAACCGATGGCATAGGCGCCGATGGTCAAACCTTCGAGGACTGAATGAGGATTCCCCTCGAGAAGGCTCCTGTCCATATAAGCGCCAGGGTCTCCTTCATCTGCATTGACGATCACATACTTTACGTCGCCGGGGGCATTTCGGGATCCTTCCCACTTGGTACCTGCGGGAAAGCCGCCGCCTCCCCTCCCTCTTAGGTTAGATTTTTTAACTTCCTGTAATACCTCGTCGGGGGTCATCCCGGAAAGAACCTTAGCCAGAGCGGAGTAACCACCAATTGCGAGATAGTCATTGATATTCTTGGGATCAACACTGACGTTGGAACCGAATACAATGCGGCCCTGGTTCTTGTAGAAGGGGATATCAGATTCATGAACTATCTTTTCATTGGTGGAGGGGTCGGTGTAGAGCAAACGCTCTACGACCTTCTTCTCCTTTACAGTTTCGGAGACAATTTCAGGAACATCTTCAGGCTTTATCTGGAAATAGCATATTTCCTCAGGGCGAATAACAATAATGGGGCCTCGCTCACAAAAGCCGTGGCAACCGGTCCTCCTGAATTCCACATCAGCGTTTAAACCTTGTTTTTGGATTTCCTTTTGGATACTGTCAGCAACTTCCCTACTACCTGAAGCGTGGCAAGCAGATCCGGAACAGAGCGTAATGCAGGTTTTATTGGGGTCTCTTTCCGACAGGAGGTTTCTTCTGAAAGCTTCCAATTCAGCAGGCGAATTTATCCGAGACATAATCTTTCCTTAATCATAGTTTTTTAACACGTCTGCGGTCTGTACCGGCGCCATCTTACCGTGAGTCTTTCCATCGATTTCCACCACCGGTCCTAAAGCGCAACAGCCGAGGCAGTTAACAGTCTCCAGGCTGAACTTCAGATCCATGTCTGTTTCACCCGGTTTAATTCCTGTGAGGCCTTCTACCGTGTCGAGCACACGCGACGCGCCCCGAACATGGCAGGCCGTTCCCACACAAATGTGAATTTGATGGCGTCCTTTAGGAACCAAACTAAAGGCTTTGTAGAAGGTAGCGATATGCTGTATCTGGGTCAGAGGAACCTGTAGTCTTTCGGCGACCCTCTCCAACGCCTCCCTGGGAAGCCAGTTATTTTCCGCCTGAATATCCAGTAACACCTGAATGAGATAACTGGGTTCGCAGTTGTATTTATCAATTATCTGGTCAATTCTGTCTTTGTCCATAGCCTCTGTCCTAATCTTCTTCTTTCTTCTAATCCACCGCCTGTTTTTTCACCTTAGGCAAGAGCAAAGCGCTTTTGGCTTTCATCGTATCGGACCAATCGTTGCTTCGATGAGGCGTTAAGGTATTTTGACACTTTAGAGGGGGTTAGGCTTAAAGTTTTTGCAATTTCCGCAGTCGAAAGGGGGCCGTCCCGCAGAAGCGAAACAATTTGCGCTATCGCCAATTTATCTGCGACTGTTTCCTCGAATAGGCGGTTCAATTCGTCACTGTCGAAGAATTTACGGTATTCCTCTTCCGGCATGGCAGGCAGTCTCAGCCTTTCCCTTTCCACAAGTCTGATGTAGGGGATAAGCTGGATGACCGCTTCCAGTTTGAACTTCAATTCCTTTTCGTCCATGCCTTCCCCTCGGCCAAGAGGTCCTAGCTCCTTCACCTTCTTGACAAAACCATTAACCCCTTCAACAAAAAGGTTGGATTCACTGCCGGACATAAATTCTATTTTCAGTCTCTCCGGGTTCAGCCCTATATGTTCGAGCAATTTCTTAGCTAGGTTCACCATCGTTAATGCATGGTAATTGCCATGAGTAATATAGTTGCATTCATTTAAGTGACAGGCGCCAAGGAAAACCCCATCCACTCCCTTAGAGAAAGCCCGGAACACATGCGCCATATCGACTCGACCGGAACACATGACGCGGATAAGTCTCATTTCAGTTGTATATTGACTTCTGGAAACTCCAGCTAAGTCGGCGGCGCCGTATGCTCACCAATGGCACACAAAACCTAGGACCTTTGGTTTGAATTTAAGTCCCGCACTCATATGTTCTCACCTCTTAATTGGTAATCCCGGCTTTATTGATTCGAATATTTCTAAACATGTCCAACCGCAGCGCCCATTGGCTGCATGTACTCTTCTTCTGGAAACGCCGCATCAATTGCGCTTAAGAGTTCTTCATCGGTAAAGTGCTTCAGTTGTATAGCATTGGTTGCGCACTTTGTGTTGCACAGACCGTCTCCCTTACAGAGGACAGGGTTAACCCTGGCTTTTCTGCCCTTCGGTGTTTCATAAAACTCTATAGCGCCATAGTTACATACCGTTATACATGCGCCACACGAAACACACTTGTCCTCATCCACCCGGGCCACAGAACCGGAGGCGACCACCACATCACGGGAGAGAAGCGTTAAGGCCCTGCCTGCGGCTCCATAAGCCTGGTTTATCGTTTCCTGTATAAACTTGGGATAATGAGCCAGTCCACAGAGATAAACGCCGTCCGTAGCAAACTCAACAGGCCTTAATTTGACATGGGCTTCTTTGAAGAAGCCATCCGGGTTCAAAGCTACCTTGAATAACCCGGCGACTTCCTTGGTCGCAGCGGAGGGAATCACAGCGGCAGCCAAGGCAACGATGTCGGCGTCCAGTAGAAGAGTCTTTCCTAAAACAAAATCGGTCACGGCAATTTTTAAAACAGGCTGCCCCTCGTCCGACTCGCCCGCCTCGACCTGAGGTTCATTCTGCGGTTCATAGCGGATAAACTTTATGTCCTTGTTTGAAGCCTCCCGGTAATAATCCTCGTTGAAACCATAGGTTCTCATATCCCGAAAGAGGATGTATACGTCCATCTCCGGATTTTTTTCTTTGAGTTTTAATGCGTTCTTTATAGACTGACTGCAACATAACCGACTACAGTAATTCCTTTCTTCATTTCTGCAGCCTACGCATTGAATCATCACGAGACTTTTTGCGTTAATTATCTTTTCGTCTCCTTGATTGATCCGCTCCTCCAACTCAAGGTGGGTCATGACCCTGTCATCTTCTCCATAAAGGTATTCGGTCGGTGTATATAGATCAGCGCCTATAGCAAGAATCGCTGCGCCATGTTTTATCTCTGTGAATCCTGTTTCAGACTTCACCGCTGTCACGAAATTCCCGACATAACCTTTGGTATCCGTAATTGTCGCATCATGATATACATGTATCAGGCGATGTTGATACACCTTTGCTATGAGATCGCTCAGGTAATCCTGGACATCCAGTCCATCCAGCGTGGAATGAATCTTTCGCGCTATTCCCCCAAGCTCCGTGTTCTTTTCCACCAAGTACACATCATGCCCCTGGTTGGCAATGGAGAGAGCGCAATTCATACCGGCTATGCCTCCACCGACCACCAGCGCCGACTTGTCGACCGGCAGGTCGAACTCCTGTAACGGCTCCAACAGGCAAGACCGCGCTACCGACATGCGGATGATATCCTTTGCCTTCTGTGTGGCCTCCTCCTTTTCTTTCGAGTGGACCCAGGAGTTGTGTTCCCTGATATTAGCCATTTCGCAGTAATACTGATTAATTCCCGCCTCACGAACGGTGTCCCGGAAAAGCGGTTCAAGAGTCCTCGGACTGCATGCGGCGACAATAACTCGATTGAGCCCCTTTTCCTTCGTCATGTCGGTTATTTCTTTGGCGGAATTCGTAGCGCATGAAAATAGCTGTTCCTGAGCATGGACAACATTCGGTAGAGTTTTGCAGTACTCTACTGTTTCAGGAACATTGACTATCCTTCCGATATTGGCCCCACAATGACATACAAAGACTCCTATCCTTGGCTCCTCCTCAGAGACATCCCTTTCAGGCGGATATATCCTTTCTTCGGCAAGTTTCCCTCGCCTGTAGTCAAGGAGTTCACCAATTTGGGAGCCCGCTCCGCTGGCGCTGAAGACAGACTCAGGGATATCAATAGGGCCCTGAAAGCCTCCACTTACAAAAATCCCTGGTCTGCTGGTGGAGGTGGGATTGACCGTGTTGATCCTGCAAAAGTTGTGCGCGTTGAGTTCTATGCCGAATTTGTCAGCCATGGACTTCACATCAACCGGAGGATTCAATCCAACGGACAATACAACCATGTCGAACTCTTCTTCTCTTACACCGTCCTCGTATGTAGAATATCGAATAGTGACATTCTTGGTTTCAGGGTTTTCTCTCACTATTGATGTGTAACTTCTGATGAATCGTACCCCTGGAAGTTTCTCCGTCCGTTCGTAGTAGCGCTCAAAATCCTTTCCATAGGACCGGACATCATTGTGGAATATTGTACACTCCGCATCCACGTCGTGATCCTTTGTCACGATAACCTGTTTTTGGGTATAGGTGCAGCATACGGCGGAACAATAGCTGTTTTCGCCCGGAGTAACCCGTCTCGAACCGACGCATTGAATCCAGGCTATTTTATGAGGATGCTTCATGTCTGAAGCACGGAGAATGTCTCCTTCATACGGCCCAGTGGAGCACAACAGCCGCTCATAGTCCATGCTGGTTACGACGTTAGCAAACTCTCCGTAGTGATACTCCTTCTTGACCTTTGGATCAAAGGGCTCAAGGCCGGCAGACAGAATGATAGCCCCTACCTGTATTTCTTTTTTCTCAGGCGTTTGGTTCAAATCTATTGCGTTATTCTTGCACACTCCTTCGCAAATCCGACATTTCTTTTCTTTGAGGTAAAGACAGCTTTCATCAATGTATGTAATGAGTGGAATGGCCTGAGCGAAGTATACATGGACTGCTTTATTCATCGATATTTCCTGATTATACTGGTCAGGATATTTCGCCGGGCAATATTCTACACAGGTAGTGCAACCCGTGCATTTATCCTCAAGAATATACCTTGGCTTTTTAGTCAAGGTTACCTTGAAGTTTCCCACATCCCCTTCTACACTGTTAACTTCAGTGTAGGTGAGGACCTCTATATTTGGATGCCGGCCGACCTCGACCAGCTTTGGTGAGAGTATTCACATGCTGCAATCATTGGTGGGAAAGGTCTTGTCCAACTGCGCCATGTGGCCGCCAATGCTCGGTGATTTTTCAACCAGGTAGACCTTGAACCCGGCCGTGGCAAGATCAAGAGAGGCTTGAATGCCGCTGATTCCTCCACCAACAACCATTACGTCTCCAAAATTACTGTTCTGGAAACTCTTGAGCATCTGCTCTCCCACTTGTTCTATTTCCACGTTATATGACCTCCTCAGGGCGCTTCGGTTGACTAAATCAATTCCTGGATGATCTCAGTGATGTCTTTCACCTCGATCTTTTCGGCAACATTCATGGTTACCTTGCTGTCCTCAAGCATCGTAATGCAATAGGGGCAGGAAGTAGCCAGCACGTCAGCCCCAACCTCAAGAGCCTGTTCTATCCTGATATCGCTGAATCTCTCGCCCTTTAGGGTTTCCATCCAAACCCTTCCGCCTCCACCTCCGCAGCAGAGACTATCTGAGCGGGACTCAAGAAGCTCTTTGAACTCTAAGCCCGGTATCTTCCTTAAGACCTCTCGCGGCTCATCATATACGCCGTTATGTCGGCCCAGGTAACAAGGGTCGTGATATGTAACTTTCTTCGGATAATCCTTCTTAAACTGAAGCCTTCCGTCTTTTACCAAATCGAACAGGTACTGGGAGATATGAACTATTTCAAAGTCCACCTTGAACTCCGGATACTCGTTTTTGAAGGTATGGTAACAATGAGGAGAAGAAACCAGGATCTTCTTGACACCGTTATCGATAAAGGCCTTGATGTTTTCTTTGGCCAGACGCTTGAATAATTCCTCATCGCCCGTCTTGCGAATGCTTTCTCCGCAGCAATTCTCTTTGGCTCCAAGTATACCGAAGTCCACCCCCGCAAAGTTGAGAATATTGGCAGTGGCTCTAGCCACCTTTTTCAACCTCGGGTCATAGCAGAGATAGCAGCCAGGAAAATAGAGAATTTCCATCCCTTCGGTGAACGGTTTTACAGAAAAACCTTCGGCCCAAGCCGCCCTCGTTTGTCGATCTTCGCCGAATGGATTTCCTTGACCTACGAGGCCTGCGTTTATGGTGCGGACAGTCTTGACAGTAGCGGGGTAAACCCCATATTCGTTGGCAATCCGTCGTAAGGATATCCCCGATTCGATCTGTTTTACGTCCCTGGGGCACTGTTGAGGGCATCTTCCGCAGGTAGTGCAACGCCAGATATCTTCACTTTCGATCTCGGTCAAACCAAACGTGGCCTCACGTACCAGCTTGCGCATACTGAAAGTTGTGACCCTGTTCCAAGGACAAACAGTATCGCATAAACCGCATTGGAAGCATCTCTTGAATGCTTCTCCGCCGCTCGCTTTAATGACATCGATGATCTCTTTGTAGGGGGTTACAGTCTCCACTGTGTTCCTTCCTCTTCTTTCGGCCTAATGTTTCAGCCCTTCTTTGACGCTGACATACGTGAAACGGTGTCCATGACCTTCTCCAATCCATACTTGTCGATCATGGATTCCAGTCCTATTTCTACGTCCTCCAGCTTCACCTCTTCTTCTACTTCTTCTTCCCTTTCTTCATAGGTCAGGGCCTCGGCTAAGCACCACTGAACACAGAGGGGCTTTTCCAGTGTTGGATCGTCTTGGCACATATCGCATTTGAGAGGGAGTTTGGAGTCGGGTTCTTTGAAAATATCCCTTGATGGGCATGAAGCTCGGCAGAAGGCGCATTCTTCGTATTCCTTTCCATCAATCACGTATTTATCTCTGCCCATGCATTCGGCTGGAGCGTACTCACCCGCGTATACAGGAATATATATGTCTCTCAGCGGTTCACGAATAACCCGAATACGAGACCTGGCCGGATTATTGCCGCTGTACTTCGGCGTAGAGTGAAACGCTGAGCAGGCAACCTCGCAAGCCCGGCAACCATTGCACTTATCAACGTTAACCTTTATTGTTTTAACGATTTTCTTTTTTTTCTCAGTCATGACGGTTACTACACCCTCACTTTAGTTGTTCTTTATCTTCCGACAGAATCTCACTGGAAGCATTGCCTTCAGTATCTGAATAGATCCCTCTCCTCTCGAAGTCTTCGGCTACGTAATCCAAACCCAATTCATGCAAAGACTCCTTGGTTGGAATACCCTGCTGGTTCCATCCCTTGAATTTGTAATAGGTATCCAGGAGTTCCTTTTCCAGCTCTGGAAATCTTTTCTTCCAATGGTTCAGAGGAGGCGCTTCATCTTTCCTCCTCATGCCTCTTCTAATATTATTGGCTCTAACCAAAGTCCGGTATCTCCTGGCCGCCTGTGTTAGTTTGTCTTCATCCATATCGATTCCGGCTCCCGCTGAGATAAATTTAGGGTAATTATGTATATGATACGGGGGTTTCAGTGGGAATGACGATAAACCTGAGCACATCCCTAGAGCATCATCTAAGTAGTGCATCCTCTCTTGCCAGTCGACAATATCACAACACATTTGAACAGTCGGGTAATAGGGCATTGACTTTTCCCCTCGTGGTTCCCAATCCAGGAGATATTGCTTAAATTTGTCATCAGGAACCTGGATCCAATCCTTTACAAAGTCTTCTCTCTCTTCAATTGTAAGAAAAGGCGCCTGTGGGAATTGCCCTTCAATCTGGGTAATGTTTATCTTCTCACCGGTGGAATACATGAGGAAATAAATGGGATTAAGCATTGATAGTTTGAGAGGAAGCTGCTCATGTTTCTTGATGTTATTATGAGCATAGGCCTCTGCGCCCTTACCAATCTGTTTGGCCGCCCAGTAAGTCCCATTGGCCAACACATCCCCTATCCCTTCTCGACGGACGATTCTGTCCAGCAACCAGTAAAATCTTCCCTCGTTGTCGGACGGCATTCCCGGGAAGTCATCGTCAGTTAGTATACCGTTTTCGTAAAGCTCAAGGGCAAAGGCCATGACTTGCGGGGTTGAGAATCCGTCCACCCCGTACTCAGTGGCGCTTTGGGCGATACCCAAACCAAATTCAAGGTCTGAGAATGCCGCCATGGTATAAGTTAGCTTCGAAAAGCACTTCATCATATAGGTTGGAAGTCCGGGGGGAGAAATGGTTGCGCCGCATGTCATCGGGCAATTGTAGCAACTGATCAACCTCGTCCGCATACTGTCCAAAGTCTCTGCCCACTGTCTTGCGATTTCTTCATTCCAGAAATCTTTTCTGCGGACGCGTGAATTTCCCCACATAAAATTTTCGGTATGCCACTTTTCGTCATGGACTTTCATCTCTTGGGGGGACCCGAGTCCGGCTAAAATAGGCATGACACCCGGAATCGGATTTTCATTCCGGAATTTAATATATTTCAGGACTTCGTTGCAGAGCGCCATAAACTCAGCCGGCTTGGCGACGTTAATATCCTTGGTTCCACGCACAGCGATCGCCTTTACCCCTTTGTCTCCCATGACTGCGCCTATCCCCTGTCGGCTGGCGCTGGATCTCCCTTGCTCGATCGAAGCGAAATAGACTCTGTTTTCTCCGGCAAGGCCGATGGAAGCCACTTGGGCCTTCGGTTCCTGCAACTCCTGTCGAATAAGTTCCGCCGTTTCAACGGTGCCTTTGCCTTTCAAATGAGAAGCGTCACGGATTTCCACTTTGTCATTATTTATCCACAAATAGACCAGATTGGGGGACTTGCCGCGAAGGATTACCCTATCGTAACCTGCATATTTCAATTCCGGCGCCCAGAATCCACCCATCATCGAAAATGCCATTAACAAGGTTTGCGGAGAAATTGTAGAAACAATAGTACGATTGCAACCGGTGGCGGGTGTGCCGCACAGGAGACCGGTGGAGAATATGAGTAAATTATCAGGGGAAAAGGGATCGGTTTCAGGGGGAACCCTATCCCACAATATCTTGGCGTTAGTACCCAGGCCCCCCAGATAAAGCTCGGTGTCTCTTGGGTCGGTTGCCACCCTCTCGATACTCCCGCGGGTTAGGTCGATTTCCAAATTGAATCCTGTCTCAGCGTACCTCATATTGTTTACCCCTTACAGTCGACTCGCTACTCGCTCTTCAGCGCTCCTGCAACCAAAAAAAGTTTTAATTCCTATTCACTTAATGAGCCAACCAGTCTTATTCAGATAATATTGCGATCGAGGTGGCCTGAAGTATAATAAATCCGTTCAGCCCCGTATCCGGGCTCTGAAAATTATACAGACCAAGACTTGACGCCACCGTTGATACGAATATAACTTATATAAAACCCATGTCAAGACTTTTTGCATTGCCCCATAACCTATTTCAACTTTGTCACTAACACCTTTTGTATTGAATTTACTGCCGAAAGTCTATATTTTAGTGAAAAGTTTGTGTGATATCCGTAACGCTGGCCAACATCATTTGGAAAACGACTATAAAACTATATTACTGATAAACCGCTACATTTCAATACTTTACACACGACGCATGCAAGAATGTTCTTGACTCCTTATCATGCGAGTGGTATTCGGTTTTAAACAAAGATATAGTGATCATTGTATCCGCTCTCCGGAGTTTATATATGGATTGTGATGGGTTGCCCGAAAGCACTATCAAAAGGGTGTCCTCCACGAAACAGAGAAGCCCTTCAGCAGATAGAAAGCGCCAGCTTATAATAGAATCAGCGGAGCGTATCTTTGCCAACCGAGGATTTCACGATACAACTATCGCTGATATTTCAAATGATTCCGGGGTACATGAGGCGTCTATCTTCCAATATTTCAAAACCAAGGAAAATCTGATCGTTACCATTCCTGAAAGACATCTAACAGAGACTCTGGCAGGTATCACTGAGCATCTTCAAGGAATGAAAGGGGCCGAGTCCAAGATTAGGAAGTTAATTTGGCATCAGCTTCGAGATCTCTCCGTCAATAAGGACTACACCTCAATTTTGCTACGTGAACTCCGGACGTTACCTGCTTTCTACCAATCCCAGGCATATGAAATGATTCGAAAATACAGTGTCTTTGCCGCTGAGGCCATTAGAGAGGGCATACGGGACCAAGAAGTGGATCCTGAGATAGAGGTCATTCTTGTTCTGGAGATGATTTTCGGCGCGATCGACAGCATTGTTTTGCGATGGCTTTTTTTCGGCGATCCTTATGACCCCAATGAGGCGGCGGATGCTCTGTGCTCTCTAATAAAAGCAGCTACATGGAAGCGCGAACAGACGGCTGGAAATGAAAATGGCGACGAACCTACCCGTGGCGAGCTTAGGCGGCGTACTATAATGGAAGTGGCCTCGGAAGTATTTGGCAAAAAAGGTTACGGCGGCGCCACCATTTCCGAAATAGCCGGTAAAGTAGGCATAGCTGACGCTTCCATTTATCAATATTTCAAGAGCAAAGAACAACTCCTTCTCTCGGTCCTGGGCTCCTGGTTTGTAGAATTGGCTAACGAGCTGGAGCGCTGTTTTTCGGGCGAATTAAATCCGTATGAACGACTCTTATATTTGCTGAGAAGGTGGGCTCTGGATTTTCAGATTCGGGAATGGGAGACTCGTGTTTTCATTTTGGAATTGTACAGGAATCCCAGATTTTATGAATCTCAAGAATATCGCAACACCCATCGTTTCTGGAAACTGATAAGAAGCACGGTGGAGGCCGGACAACAGAGCGGTCATTTCCGCAAGGATTTCGAAATCAGCTATTACCTGCATCTTGTTCAAGGGGCGTTCGAGCATGAGGCGCTCGCTCGCATGATGCTCTCCAAAAAACAACCAGCGATAGCGGGCACGGAACAGATGATCAACCTTCTCCTCAGAGCTATAAAGGTTTAAGATTGCTCGTTGGAAACACCGCGGAGTTTCGCACATCCTCCGGCACGGACCATGCCTTCCTATGATCTCTATCGCATGTTTCTTGCCGTGCTACAGGCATGCCCGCAGCGTCTTTTATCGTATTTCGTCATCCATCTCGGGCGGACCAATCATCCTTTGTCCCAGTGGATTTATTCGTAATTGATCGTTCGGTCCCAGTCGCTTGGTTGATTCTAACTAGGCGTTCGTAAATAACATCGGGATACCGTCCGCAAGCGGTTCAGTCTCTGTCGCTCCTCCGGCAACAGGCATTATGTGATCACTCCTTACCAATTCAGCGGCCGCATTTTTTCTGATTATTTCTCAATGGCTACCTCTGGGCAGATTCTGGCCATGTCCTTGTCCACCCTCCTGTGACAGCCCTGGGCCGTGGTTGCTTCCAGCCCCATTAATTGAAAATCATTGTGCGGTTTTAGAATACAGGGTCTGTCTGACAATATCGAAACGAACTCTAATTGAGTTTAACTCAACTTTCGCACTTGGCGATGAAACCAGGTCTGATGAGGGCTAGGGCCTCATTCATTGTTGCTTCAATTATTTCCAACACTAATTGTTCCGATTCTGAGTAGAATTTGCGCACTTTGTTCCATACCACCAAGATACGAACTAGGGCTTAGGTTAGAGACAGGTCGTGAATTTCGTCGAAAGTGGCAAAAAACGGGGTTCCCATTGTCCTATCATCAGAGGCAAGAGCTTCCTGTCGCCACAAGTCCGTAGGTCCATGATCTTTTTGATTCCCTGGATTCGATTTTTCTCTTTCGGCGAAGTGAGCACAGCGTGATCGCAAGGAACAAATGTAGCTCCGTCCGACCACCCCAAAGTCAGCATTCTGAACCCGTTGAGATATCTCTTGGCGCAATGATCGTACACTTTCGAGAGAAGCTCCAGGAAACCCTTCATATCCATATGGGACAAAAACCCAATCAATCGACGCCAATTGTGCCTTTGAGCGCTTAGAAATCGATAAACAGTGTCTTTTCCCATATGGGAAGTAGAATTCTTGTGGACCCCGGTGAAGATGTTTCTACCCACAAAAGCCAACTCAAAGATGATTCTCAGAACCAAAAGTGGGCTTACACCTCGCAGCTTCCTGATCCCTGCTTGGTTTAGAAGCGTGCCGATCTTAAACCGAGTCATGAATTTATCGATCCGACTTCTAAGGCCTTGATCCTCTACCTCAAATGGGGTAACTCTCATTGTGGGGCGTCCTCCTGTGCGATCTTTTGTTTCCAATACTTTGATAGCACATTGGACGTCCCTTCGCGAGACTATTCTACCGATTTAGTTAGCTTTTTGCCATCTTAATCAACTGCGAAAGTTGAGATCTTTATGAAAAACATCGGGAACAAATCTCGCTGGTCATCCTGGATCTCTGGATGCCGGAGATGGACGGGAGATGATGCCTTGACGCTTTGTGGGACATAGATCCAAACGTCAGGGTTCCCATTGCCACTGGACATACTACACCGGGCATGGCTGGTGAGCTGGGGCAAGCGGGGGCTAAGGGGTTCATCCGGAAGCCATTTGACTCTAGCCTGCTCCTCGAGGAGATACGGAAGATTATTGATGGAGATTAATGGAATCCGGCGATATACTTTGTTCCATTCACTGAACATCAAGGCGGAGTCTAAATATTGATTCGATGGCGCGGCTGCGTTTTAAAACCAACCGGAATCTTTATGTCCAATGAACTGGTCAGGCGGACGACAAAAACCGGGGCAAAGGGCCTCATACATAAACCTTACAACATGACAAAACTTTGCAGGATGGTCCTGGACAAGGATTAATGAGGTTACACTTTAATGCAAAACCAGCAAAAAACCCAAGACCAGCTTATTGATGAATTGAACGAGATGCGCAGCAGAGTGGAAGAATTAGAAGCTGCTGACACTACATCCGTGGACGCCGAGAATGTACCCCTCGGTTACCAATCCCTTGATGAAAACGGTTACTTCTTGGCCGTCAACCAGGAATGGCTGGACACCTTGGGCTATTCCCGTGAGGAAGTTATAGGAAAATGGTTCGGTGATTTTTTGGCTATCAGCTATCAAGACCATTTCAAGATTGACTTTCCCCGATTCAAGGCAGCAGGAGAATTACACGGTGTAGAGTTAGAGATCGTCAGAAAAGATGGATCAATCATTCCTGTGGCTTTTGACGGAAAGGTAGGTCGTGACCAAGGGGGATGTTTCAAACAGACCCACTGCATACTTCAGGACATCACCGAGCGCAAGCGGTCTGAAGAAGCAGCGGCTTGTGAAATCGGGGAACGCTACCGGCAACTTGTAGAAAATGCAAGTGATATCATTTTCCAAGCCGATGTCGGAGGATACTTTACTTTTGTCAATCCTGTGGTTTTACGATTAACCGGCTACACTGAGAAAGAAATCCTTGGAAAACACTTTACTGAGTTGATTCGTCCAGATCATAGGGAAAAAGTTATGAAATTCTATGGCCGACAATTCGTAAAGAGACTTCCGGTCACTTACAACGAGTTCCCCATGGTTACCAAACATGGCATAACTTTGTGGATAGGACAAAGCACTCAAATAATAATGGCTGAAGAGACCATTGTTGGAGTCCAGTCAATCGCGAGAGACATAACTGACCGCAAACAGGCGGAAGACCGGTTGCTTCGTGCAAACCAAGAACAGCAACGGCTACTGTCTACAGCTGCAACAGCCATATTCACCCTCGACTCCGGCGGTGTAGTTACGGGAGTTAATGAAGAGTTCAGTTTGATTACAGGATTCGAGAAAGAAGACATAATAGGAAAACCATCCAGCGTTCTGCGGGAAGAACAGAGCGACGAGCCTTTTATTCCGTTTCAATTGGGATCAAAGGACCGTCTTGTGCGACATCAGTGTTCCATACTAACCAAAGACGGGCGTGGCTTGACTGTTTTGGAAAATGCCTCTGTAGAGAGAGATGATGAGGGAAGAATAATTGGAGGAATAGAATCTTTCATAGATGTCACGGAGTTAATAGAGGCCCGAAAGCTTGCGGAGCAAGCCTGTGTAGCCAAGAGTGAATTTCTTGCGAACATGAGTCACGAAATTCGGACACCAATGAATGGAATCATTGGTATGACCGAACTCGCTTTAAGCACTGAACTAACTGAGGAGCAGCGTGATTACTTGCAGGCGGTCAAGATTTCCGCCGATTCTCTTCTGGGACTGATTAACGATATATTGGATTTCTCCAAAATAGAAACAGGTAAGCTGGAACTGGTTCCAATGCAATTCAGTTTACGGGATTGTATTGCGGACACCATGACCACTATGGCGATTGGGGCTGACAATAAAAATTTAGAATTAATGTACAGTATTCCTTCCAACGTTCCCGACGCTGTTATCGGTGATCCTGGACGAATACGTCAGATTCTCGTCAACCTGATTGGCAACGCCATCAAATTTACAGCGGAGGGAGAGGTCGCCGTCATCGCTAAATTGGAAGAAGAAACAAATGAGGAAATTTGTATACGCTTTTCCATTGCCGACACGGGTATAGGGATTTTACCTGAAAAGCAAGATAAGATATTTAACGCCTTTGAGCAAGCTGATGGCTCGACTACGAGGGAATACGGCGGCACTGGCCTGGGCCTGTCAATTACGGCCCTATTAGTTGAGATGATGAAGGGACGAATCTGGGTCCAGAGTGAAATGGGTAAGGGAAGCGTCTTCCACTGCATGGTCTGGCTGTCACGCTCCACCGAACCCGTGTCGAGGCGCATTCCATCGGATATCTCAAGTCTTAAAGGTATCAACGTGTTGGTTGTGGATGATAATGCCACAAACAGACGTATCTTAGAAGAATATCTTAGAACTTGGGGAATTATAACAACCTCGGTGGATGGAGGGAGGGCGGCTATTGAGGAGATGAAAAAGGCTGAGACATCGGGGCGCTCCTTTTCGATTGTTCTTGTTGATTACATGATGCCTGGAATGGACGGATTTGAATTGACTGAAAAGATCAGGGCTGACCCGAGTATCGCCAATGCGACAGTGATAATGCTCACTTCGGCTGGACAGCGTGGTGACGCCGCTAGGTGTCTAGAATTAGGAATATCAGCTTACTTGCTAAAACCAATTAACCAACAGCAGCTCTTGAAGACAATCACTGGTTCATTACAGAAAAACGCCGTTAACAAAACTGGGCCTTCCTTTTTGACACGTCATTCAATCCGCGAAAGCGAACGGAGCCTTAATATTCTGTTAGCTGAAGACAATCCGATAAACCAGAAATTAGCTGTTAGATTGATACAGAGGATGGGGCATAAAGTGTCAATTGCGCTGAACGGCAGACAGGCGCTTGAGGCAATTGAAACAGAGAAGTTTGATATTATTCTGATGGACGTTCAGATGCCGGAAATGGATGGATTGGAGGCTACTCAAGCTATTCGTACAAAAGAGAGTTTGATCGGTCGACCACGTATTCCCATCATAGCCATCACAGCACATGCAATGGCAGGTGACCGAGATCGATGTCTTGAAGCTGGTATGGATGGATACGTTTCTAAGCCCCTCAATGCCCAAGAATTATTCGAAATAATTGAAAATATAGAACTACACGCTAGCTGAATGATATGTACAAAAACAGTAAGAGTTAAATGAAGACTCTATCGAGGGGCTTCTCGAAAGACTCTAGCCGGACCTGTCATGTGATTGAACATGATCATCAAGTTCTTGAAATGGGGATACTATAAAAAACCAAGACAAAACTGATCTGTCTATATTCAGCCCCACCTATAAGAGATCTTCAAATCTACTAATTGTTGTTTAAATGCTCAATCTCTGAATTGTCGCCGAATCTCTGTCTAAAATATTGCAAATTCCGATAGCGCTTTCCACTTTGAATGAATTTAATAAGCGTCAATTGAACTGTAAGGATGACGGAGCCAGACATATGATGATGATCTTGCCTGGCTCAAATCTGAGTCTGTGAGATTTTGGCACTAAAACTTGGCCAGTTTAATTATTTTGCGTATTTGAAGGCCGGCATTTTTTTGATGGCGTCTTTTGTTGCGTCAGGCAATGTAAACCTTCCATCTACCACTTTAAATTGCTTGATGGGAATAGCGACGTCATGCTTGTCCATGCCCAAAAATCCACCTGCCCCAATTATCGCATAGGTAACGACCTTGTCAGGAGCGATGATAATATCATCCACCGTGCCAACTTTTTCCTTCTTATCGTTGTAGACTGTCTTACCCAAGACTTTTTTCTTAACGCTCCAACCATTAACCACATTTGTTAACTCTGTGACCGTTACGCCCAAGACTAAGGTCTCAGAACCGGCCACAGGAGCCGAAGGAACGGCTGCAGGAGCCTTTGCAGGTTCGTCCGCGGCATAACCGAAAGAGGCTATGAGCATCACCAGCCCCAAGCCTATCAAAAGTAGTTTTTTCATTAGTTCTCCTTCATTGAACCACTCATTAATTCTAAAGATGAGACAAGCAGACCGTTTATAATGTTTCAGTTCCAGTTGGACAAATCTGATAATACTTGCTATCAGCAAACTATCTCCCTTTCCATTGGTGGTTTTACATCGAAAAGCGCCTGGGCAGACATCATTACCCGGTTAGACATATCTATCACATCTTTATCGGTTCCAAATTGACCAATATGTTGTAAAGTTGGATAGTCCAGCTTACAAAGGAATCCTCTGAGGGCTATAATTTCAGATTCACCATACGCTTTCATCTATACCTCCCGGCTTGTTTAATGATTTAATAAATACGATTGTGGATTGCGAAAATTGGAGTGTCAACGCCTAAATGGAAAACCGCATAAAAGGGCCAATTTAGGGAATTCTATGATCTCATGGATAGTTTATTTGCTGCGTTGCTCTGACGACAGTCTGTACTGCGGTGTAACAACGGACGTAGACCGCCGATTACATGAACACCACAAGGGAGTGGGATCTCGTTATACGAGAACGAGGCTTCCAGTGAGGCTGGTCTGGTCGTCCGGCGAATTGACCAAGTCGGACGCTTTAAAAGAAGAGTTCCGGATCAAGCGATTGAGTAAAGTTATGAAAGAGAAAATGATAGTTTAGGAGGAATAGTTCTTAGGAAGATATTGATTCAATACTGATTTCTTAGGGCCAGCTCTGAAGAACAATATTGTGGGAATCCTGATCTGCGAGGAAGGAAATGCTGGAAAAAGTCACTACAACAATCGATCCAGATTTATGCACTGGCTGCGGACTGTGTATCCGGGTGTGCCCTGCCGGAATTCTTTCAATGGTCAACGGAAAGGCTCAAGTTACCGGTGATCAATCGCTGAACTGCGGGCACTCTGTCAAGCGATTTGCCCCGAAGGCGCTGTTACCGTCGGGGCCATCGACGAAACCATGTCCGAATATGTCACATTTCGGGGTGATAGTAATTGGCTTGCTTACGGTGAATTTAACACTGGTCAACTTGTGCGACTCATGGCCTCCAGGCGATCGTGTCGTAATTTCCTCGACAGACCTGTCGACCGGTCTGTCCTCGAAGATCTTGTAAAGGTCACTTGTCCTGCGCCTTCCAATACAAATTGCCAGCTATGGGCCTTTACAATTTTGCCAAATCGGGAAGCTGTAATGGCCTTTGCGAAACATATTCAAGCTTCTACCTGAAATTGAACAATCTGGCCAAGAACAGTTTGTTGCGCATTTTTTTGAGGTTAATAGGGCAGCCTGAACTTGCCCTGTATTACAGGGAATACTATGAAACTGTTAAAGAGGGGTTGGAGGAATTCGACAGTTCCGGAATTGACAGGCTGTTTCATGGAGCGCCGGCGGCCATTGTAGTGGGATGCAAGGCTAACGCCACATTACCCAAAGAAGACGCCCTGCTGGCCGCCCACAGCATGGGTCTTGCAACCTGCCTGATCGGTATGGCTGTAAAAACTATGAAAAGGGATGGCAAAATCCATAATTCAATCGGTATCCCGACTGATTAAAAAGTTTACGCCGTGGTGGCGCTCGGCCACACTGCCGAAGAGTATCGGCGGATCGCCGGGAGGAAAAAGGTTATTGTAAGATATTTTGAACCATAATTACTGAATCGCGCTTATACTTTGCCGTATGAAAAGATTAACAAACAAGAACCATTTTCACGAATAGAAACTTATTCTCTAAATCTGTCAAAATCCGTTCGTATTTTTCTCTGAGGACCATTACTTCAACTTCACTATACGCTTTCATCTTTCCCTCCTGGGCACTTTAATGGTTTCGATTTCGGATTGGTCGAATCAGAGTGTCAGCGCCTTAATGGAGAACCGACAAATATGAAGAGGTTTACCTGAAACTGCATAAATCAATAATAGAGGCCAGAGCGGCGCTCCAAGCCTAGCGTAAGTTTTACAATCAGGAGCGATGCGATCAGAGCCTTGACAGAAGAACCCCTTATGAAGTTTACTGAAGGTATCTGTCCGAACAGAGGTTAGCAGCATGAACAAGCAGCTTGCACCTGAAAGTCCTGTTCGCCTGGTCCAAATTTTTAGACCATTGCTTAATCAAACAATGGCCGCCTTCAAACAAATTACGCCATTAGCAGGCCGTTTCATCAATTCAAGTTGCGTTTCTCTGATCCTTGTACTTCACGCTTGGAGCTGTGAAGTACAGTTTGGGCAACGGCTTGCCTTTAGTGGAATTTTCGAAATACAATATGGACATTCTTTTATCGAAGGCGCTGGTTGACTCTTAAAACGATTGATCTGCCGTACCAGTATAAAAATTGCAAATGCCACTATAATGAAGTCGATGACATTGTTTATAAACAGCCCGTAATTTACAGTGGGAGCCCCAGCAGCTTTCGCACTGGCGAGCGAGTCGTAGGACGTGACCGATAAGTTAAAAAAGAAGTTTGAGAAGTCCACACTGCCAAGCAAGACACCAATGGGTGGCATCAGGATGTCACTGACAAAGGAACTGACTATCTTCCCGAAGGCAACCCCGATTATCACTCCCACCGCCAAGTCTATCACGTTACCCTTCATGGCAAAATCCCTAAATTCCTTGAACATGGTCATTTCTCCTGTGAATCGAACCGCTGACAGTTTGACAATCGAATTGTGATAACACTAGTAATGCGCTCTTAGATTATGGTCAAGACCAATGATGTTTGTCATCCATTAAAATCTTCTACGATCTTATCGACCACTTCCTTAGATTTCCCGAGGTATAGCGTCTTTCTTACTCATTGTGTATATCTCCCGAGCGGGCTTTATATTTGGTTGCTACTCCCAAGCCATTATTGTTCAGAAGAAATATGAATCAAGAAATCTCAGAAAGGCTCACGTGTACCTTCAGGCAGTGGCACATCAAATGCCTGCGTTATCTCACCAACCATTTGGTAGAATCCGCAGAGTGTTACGACTTCTATCAGACCTTGCACTCCATAAAGTTTTATCATTTGATCCTGAAGATTCTGCGGGATGGACTTGTATTCAAAAGTGACATTAATTGTGTCGAGAATTACGGAATAGGGATGAGGTATTGAATCACAATCGCCTTTTAAAATGGCTTCTATCAGAGAGTCACTCAAACCTGCGGCCCGGGCATGTTCCTGATGGTCTATCCACTCAAAAGCTACTCCGATTCGTCTGGCTATAGACAACACAATAAATTGATAGACTTCTCTGGGTAGTTTCCCGTTAAACTTCAGATAGTATCCCAAATGTTCGATAAGTTGAGCCAACTCGGGATGATTCATCAAGGGTAAGTACAGCCCGCCTACTCGAGCGCCTTGGGCTGACCGTCTCGCTAGAATCTCGTCATAGATTTTCTTGGCTTCTACAGTCAGGTTCCGAGTCATGTCAGGTAAACCGGACATGGCATGTCTCCTTTATTCGTGGTAACTCCAGGATTTGACAGATTCCTTAAACGGCTCAACAGGGGTGTCAAATCGCTTGTCAGCCTTTACATCAATGAGAAAAGCGGCGTTTGATTCAAGGGCCTGTTGGAAAGCTGACGGCAACTCTTCAGGCTTACGCACTGTCAAGCTGTTTAGGCCAAGCGCTCTGGCCACCCCGGCCCAGTCATGATCAGGCAGTGACGTTAATTGAGAGGGTATCGCCCCCATTTTCGCCGCCCGCAGCCAAACGTTTCCAAAGGCGGCGTTGTTTATCACAACATATATTACTGCCACATTGAATCTTGCCGCTGTCTGTATTTCTAGGCCGTGCATCAGCATGCAACCGTCACCGGTTATTACAACGCAAGGTCTGTCTGGCCTGGCTATTTTTGCTCCAACTCCAGCCGGAATAGCCCACCCCATTGGACCCAGATTTGTTGCCGAGATATAAGTTCTCGGCTCATAGCTTTCCCAATACTGCCCTGCAAAAGCCCGATGAGCCCCGCTGTCTACAAGCGCGACGGTTTCTCGAGGCATCACTTTTCTGAGTTCGGCAACAATACGTGCTGGGTGTATGGGAATTGAGTCACTCGAACAATTCTCAGCGTCATAAAGACGAGGGCATTTCCGAATGCCTCTAACCCATTCTTCGCGAATAGCTTTTCCACCATCGAGGTGACGTAGGAGTTCGTTAGGTTCGGACATTATTCTTTCGAGAAAGGAGCTTACGTCTCCTACGACCGTGACCCCTCCCCCGTTTACTGCGCTTATTTCGTCGGGGGCCACATCAATCTGAAACAAACCTCGATCGGGAACAAGCTTTGAATTCCAGTGCATCGTGTCTCTCTCATTAAGACTTGACCCCAAGACTATAAGTAATTCCAATTCGTCAGACAAAATCGCTGTGTAGGCGTGCCTGGTCCCTGCGTAACCGAAGACTCCGAGAGAAAGTTCGTGATCCTCGGGAAAAACTCCCTTTGCCCTAAGAGTTGTGGCGACCGGGATCTGAAAGGTCTCAGCAAATTTGAGCAATCCCTTTGATGCGTCCGAGTTTTCGGAACCATGTCCTGCAAGAATGGCAATCTTCTCAGCCCTTGTATCGAAATCTCTTCCGGGAGCCACTCTGGCCCAGAAACGATCCTTCGCTCGAGTGTCAAGTATTTTAGGTTCTCTCAGTGATCTGTCCAAAGGCTCGTGAGCGACAGAGATCTCAGCCACTTGAACATCATGCGGCAAGCTTAAGTGGACGGGGCTCTTTCGGCGACCAAACATGGTTGCGAGCGCCTTTCGGAAATGGTGATTGAGCAAATGCGGATTCTCTATACTGAGAGACATTGCGGTGACTGGTTCGAGAATTTTAGTATCATTAAAACTTGATGCGCTTGCGTCTTGAAACTGACCCAGACCTTCCATGGAAGTGGAAACTTCACCGCTAAGGACAAGCACGGGAGACAGATCAGTCCAGGCGGCGGAAACCGCAGTTGTCATGTTTGTCAGACCGGGCCCTCCAATAGCCATGCAGGCGCCAACATTACCGCTTGCTCGAGAATATCCATCCGCCATGTAGCATGCTCCGCCCTCTTGACATGCAACAATTGGCCTAACCTGAGGCGTGCTTTCAAATGCGCTCAAGAAAGGATCTATCAAACCTCCTGGAACAAAAAAAAGAGCTTCGATTCCTTCCGAAGCAAGCGCTTTTAGAATATAATCGGTCCCGTTCATTTTTAACTCCTGTCCCGTTTCAAGTTACATTATTAGGGTGGACAATAACTGTACCGTCGGAAGACCGCAACTCTTCACAATGACGCTGTATGCTCTCGGGGACCAATCCTAGTTCCGGGATTTCCGCCCTAGTGAGCAGTAGATCAAATTGCTCGGCGTACAGATCGTAAAATAGCACACGTTGTCCGTTGTTCCTGCAAGTTTCGCACACCGCTGTGGCTATGGCATGATTGAAACTGTCCTGGTCTGGATGAGCAAGGATCGCAAGTACGTTTATTTTTATTTAGACTCCCTTATCATGTCCCTACCATGATTTCAGTTCTCGATGCCAAAACTGTAAAAACATCAGCAGGAACTCCAGGGCCAAAAAGAAAAACCCTAGCGGGGGGATGCCAGGGCTAAGGGCCTCATCCTCTAGGGAGAGTCACCTATGGGCGATCCAATTATCAGGCTAGCCGTGCAGAGTCAAGCAATCTTTTGCAGAAAAAATAATGTTTAATCTGATGCCTAAATATCTGAGATATTAATAGCGCCGATTTACTTTACTGAATCTTTCAGGGCCTTGGCAGATGTAAACTTTGGGACTTTAGTTTCCGGGATTTTGATTTTCTTTTTGGTCTGAGGATTCAAGCCCGTTCGGGCTTTTCTTGTCGCGACCGAGAATTTGCCGAAACCAGGGATGGAGATTTCCTCACCAGCGACCAACACGTCGGAAATGGATGAAAAAACCAGATCAATGGTATCTGAAGCGAGTTTCTTGGTTATCTCGCCCTTCTCCGAAAGTTTATCCACAAATTCAGCCTTTGTCATGTCCACGCCTCCCTTGATAAAAACGGTTTTGTAACTCAACAATATGAGTTTCGGCTTTATAAGGCAAGGGTGTAGCGGGTGTCATGGAAAGATTACGGTAGGAATTAGCTTTGGGGACAGGTTTCTTTTGGCCGGACCGAAACTCAGTTTATCTCATAAAAAGCTAAACCCGCTCTTGTGTAAGCGGGTATAGCAGAATACTACGGAAAGAAGTTTGGGAAGATTGACAGATTGTGAAGCTTTCAGGCTCCTGACAACTTATCTTCCAACCGGATATCTCCGGCATTATTATATGAGACAACCTGGATCTTGAAAGGTTCCAACTCGTAATTTATTATGAATTTTGCAAGAGACCCCACTCCTCAGCATATTGATTGATACATCGCGGTTAGAATAATGGTTAGTCGAGGTGTTTCCTCGCAGCGTTTTCAGCTTCTGCGTCATCTGAACAATAGTCATTCAGAAATTCTTCCGGGTCTGCCCGTTCATCGCCAATTATTTCTGGAAAATCCATTTGATTCAGTCAACGGGCTGAAACTCTATTTCTGCTGTTCCTGCATGATTCAGGCTCCTCTTGCGAGTGAACAGGATTGCTTAGGCGGACCGAAACAGGTAACGTTGATCATGTTGTTTTCTTTCTGTTGTTGAACATCGATCGTTTAAACTGTCAGTAGATTTTTCTCGGATTTGATGAGGTCTGTTAACGGTTGCCCCCAGGATATTACTTCGATTCCCAGACTTTTCAAGATTTCGGTAACCCCCAGTTGGTCTGCGCACGCCTTACACGCCGAAATTTTTACCCCCGCCGACAACAGCTCTTTGATTTTCTTTTGAATCTCAACATTTTCTGCTGAAAGTTTCGCTGTAGCCCCCCAAATAATCAGCGTAACATTTTCCCACCAACCTTTTTTGAGGCTGTTCAACCCGTACATAAAAACCATCTTATCTGCTGTGATCGGGTCAGCGTTTGTCCACAGAATGTAAAGGTGGTCCGGATTTTCCATTGTTACCTCCTGATTTTTGTTTTCAACCGTCCGAGTGTTTTGACAGGTCACTATACCACAGGACTACCGGTGAATCTCATCTATTACCTATGTTTAAAACCAAAAAAACTTTTGAAAAAGGCTTATCACTTTTTTCTTGCAAGGAAAGCATGTTCTTTCTACACTATAAATATGACAGTTACCACACGACAAAAACAGATTCTCGACTTCATAAACCTTTTCCATGAACGCGAAGGATTTCCCCCTTCCCTGAGAGAAATATGCAAGGCGCTGGGGCTTGTTTCAACCGGAAGCCTCATAAAGCATATCCGGTCGCTGGAGTCTAAGGGATTTATCAAAGGGACGCCGGGCAGCAAAAGGGCCTGGAAAATTGTTGACCCGACATATAAAAAAGAGGCTTTTATTCCCCTTTTTGGACAAATCGCCGCAGGACGCCCCATATTGGCTCAAGAGAATAAAGAGGAAGAATTACCTATTAATCCATCGTTTTTTGGTTCATCCGAAGCTTTTGCCCTCAGAGTTAAAGGCGACTCAATGATCGAAGCCCATATACAGGATGGAGATCTTGCAATAATTCGCCCTCAACAGGAAGCGGAAAATGGTTCTACCGTAGCGGTTATTGTAGAAGATATTGAACCTGAGGCTACACTAAAAATCTTCAAGATCGACAATGACCAGATAGAACTACATCCTGCCAACGAGTTTTATGAGCCATTGGTTTTTAAAGGAAAAGATCGCTCCAAGATAAAAATCCTGGGAAAACTAATCGGCGTCATACGAGCAAATCCTTAGAGCCCATTATCGTCCCGCTTCAGATCGAAGCGCCTGATCAAACAAACTGTCAATTCGATGTGATCATGTTTTCATGAATATGGATAATTTCGTTCATCTTGAAGTCCTTAGCTCTTTCTCATTTCTTTGGGGAACATTCGCCCCCGAAGATTTGCTTGAAGCTGTGGCTTCAATGGGACAAAGGGCTGTCGCTCTAACCGATTACACCCTGCATGGCGCTGTCAGGTTCTATAAGGCCGCGGTCAGGAATGTAGTGGACTTTGCCCGAAGCCGGAACATCCGGCACAGTGTTAGAGGTTCGGCCGCAGGCAGTCTAGTGGTCTATTTACTCCTCGGCGGGGTTGACCCCGTAGCTCATGATCTGTTGTTTGAACGCTTTATCAATGACGGTCGTGGAGACATGCCGGATATAGACATCGACTTTGATTCCGAGCGCAGAGATGAGGTTATCAACTACGTTCTGGGGCTATTTCCAAAACAAACGGCAATGGTCTGCACAATCCATAAATTCAAATGCCGGAGCGCCGTGCGTTTGGCGGCAAGAGCAATGGGCTATCCTCTGAACGACATAAATCGTCTTGCTTCATGCCTTCCCTGGTCTCTTAGAGGTCGCGACCTGAAATTATCTCTGCTGGAATTACCGGAATTAAGGGACGCTCCAATTCAAAGGGAAACTCAGCTTGTGGACTTGGCCTCAAGGCTGATCGGTATTCCTTTTCAGACCACCGTTCATTTAGGCGGGATAATAATAGCGCCGGGCGACATCAGGGAGTGGACTCCGGTGGGTAAATCGCCAAGAGATATTCCCGTGAGCCAACTGGACAAGGACGATGTCGAAGCTTTGGGCCTTCTCAAGCTGGACATATTGGGCCTGCGTATGCACACGGCGATCAGAAAGGCATTGGAAATATTAGAGGAAAAGACAATCAATCTTGATCGCATTCCCCTTAATGACAAAAGGACTTATTCACTGCTTTGCAGCACTCACAGTATCGGCGTTTTCCAGCTTGAATCTCCGGGACAGCGTGGCCTTTTAGGGTGTCTTCAGCCAATAGAGTTCAAGGACATAGTGGCGGAAGTTTCTCTTGTTCAGACCAGGGCCGGTTGAAGGCGACATGGTGAATGTTTACATTCGGAGGCGAAACGGGGAAGAGCCTGTTCCTTTTTTACATGAGACCATTTCAGAAGTCTTGAAAGAAACTTACGGAGTTATTCTTTTTCAGGAACAGGTTTTGCGAATCGCCCGTTTCTTTGCGGGCCTCTCTTACGCCGAAGCCGACGCTTTCCGACGGGCCATGACCAAAGATCGAAAATCCAGAAAAATGGAACTTCTGAAACAGAGATTCATTGAAGGCGCAATAGATCAGGGACATCGCAGGTCTCTAGCGGAAGGAGTTTTTACACACGTTTCCGCCTTTGCTTCGTACGGGTTTTGTAAGGCCCACGCCGCTTCATTCGCTCATATTACCTACCAAAGCGCTTACCTGAAAGCTCATTATCCACAGGCGTTCTATCTTGGGCTGCTCAACGCCGGACAGGTGGGCTCATATCCGCATTCAGTAGTAATAAACGAAGCACGGAGAAGGGGCATACCCATATACCCGCCGCATGTTAATTCCAGCGACTCTGAATATGTGGCCGAACGAACGGGGATAAGGGTCCCATTGGATGCTATAAACGGAGTTGGGCCTGCTATGGGCCGCCGTATTAGAGCTAATCGCCATAGATTGGGACCATTCATAAGTCGGGAAGAGTTTCTGGGTCGTGTTCCAACGTCTAGACGCATAGAGGATATTCTGGCTATCGCCGGGGCTTTCGAAGGTCTCGAAGATTACCAGTGGGTATTGATACAGGACGCTTATAATGCTTGATAGAACCAAACACATGGAAAATGACACCGACAAAAGCCCGGGTCTACATAGAGGCCACGTCAATGAGTATCTAATGCCATCCGTATCCTCTGACTTCGCTGAGGAATATTTTGAGAAAGCAGAATGTTGTGAGGTTCAAGGATTTGCGCCGCACCCGCAGTGGAGCAACAGTTAGAGTTTCAGGAATGCTGATTTTGGTTCACACACCACCGACCAAGTCCGACAAAAGAGTTATGTTCCTGACGCTGGAAGACGAAATGGGGCACACTGTTGATGTCCTTATACCTGTTCCGCCATCCTATGTTTGTTCAGGTCAATAAACTCTTTCTGACATAGACGTATCCCTCCATTATGATGCGAGCGGTACGTCCAAAGCTTGCCTTGATTAGATGGATGCTACCGCCATTGGCCTCGACAACGGTGTTAATAGGGAAGATCCCCGAGGGGTTCCCAATACGTATGAGTTCAGTAGCGCATATAGATTTCGAAATAAGATCATTTACCAGAGTGCCAGGAATGCGGGCAGCCGTACCGGTGCAAACAGCCGCAGTCCCAGCATAGGCTTCGTGCATATTTTGCTCAAGCATTTGTCTTGCCACGATATCAATTGAATCGGCTGTAACTACCTGTTTCGTGGTGAATGAAATATAGTTCTGCGGCGCACTCAAAAAAACCACAAAAGGAATGAAAGGACTATCTTCCGTCGCCTTACGCCAATCATCGACAAATCCAAGTTTTTGAGCGGCGACCGAACGAATTTTTTCCAGGACGCTCAATTTCTCTGGCAAGTTTTTGATTTCATTGGGGCTCTCCGTCCCCTTCAATCCAATCGAACTTGCTTTCACAAACACTATCGGATTTCCCGCGTCAATTATTGAAACGTCCAAATCTCCTATTCCATCTATTTTCACAGTGTCTTTTACATTACCGGTAGGCAAAATCTTACCTGTTGCTGCACCACCAGAATCACAAAAATCGAGTTCAATTCTTGCGCCGGTTCCAGGAACCCCTGCAACTTGATAGTCGCCTTCAACCAAAACTTCGTCGTTCATCACAGGCACATCGGCCTTGAGTATACGGTTGAAATTGGTCAAATGCATGCGAACAGAGGTAATAGGTTCCTTTTTGTCGATCAATCCCAGATGGATGGCAACCGGGCCTACTCCAGCAGAGATATTTCCACAGTTCCCTGAATAATCAACGTGAGCCTCATTTATTGATACCTGACCAAAGGTATAATCTATATCAGCGTCAGGTCTGGTGGAGGGGCCTAGAATCGCTACTTTACTGGTCAGAACAGTGGCGCCGCCAAGTCCGTCAATTTCCCGAATATCAGGACTACCAAAGATGGCCAGAATTATTTTGTCCCGCAAAGCTGTGTCAGCAGGCAATTGGGACCGAAGCAAATAAACGCCTCTGCTATTCCCACCGCGAGCAATCACTGCTTTAACCATTATTTGTTGAGGTCGTATTCCAGTGGATTCAGGCGAGGGGCTGAAAATTTGTTTCTCGTGTTCCGGCATGATCAAGGCTCCTCTTGGGGGGAAAAATAGGATGGCCGCAATCACAACATACAGCGAAGTAGCCTTTCCTGCGATAGATTTTCGGCGCCATGTATTAGCGATTTTCATTATTCCAGCTCTACTCTAAAAAACCGTTATCAACATGTGTTTATACATATAGCCCCTAAAATAAAGATCATTTCCACTATTCCTAAGATTACCAGATCTTATAGCTTGGCTTGATATCATTGGGGTTTTGGAGTGACTCAAAATAGAGAAATATGCATCGCTCTCTTGAAAACTGGGAGGTAACTAATTGTATCAACAGCCTTCTGGTCGAGTTATCCAGAGGACCTGTGGACGTTAGATGGTAGGTGAATGGTATTGCTTGAGAAAGGGAGTTTGGCCAAAGAAAGGGAAACCAGTCAACGAGAATTGCACCAAGAATTCATGTTACTGTTCCCAACCGACAACATCACCGTATTGCGCCGTCTTAATTAGGGCTCGAACAAAGCATCCCACCATGAAAGCAAGACATTCAAATTCCAAAAATTCAAGAGCTGTTTTATCTAACATGAGTTGTATTTCGACAGGGAACTCATCATCAGCCTCATAAAAGACAATCTTCAACGGGATCTTGGGAAGAACGTCAAATCTCCACTGATGCTTGCCCACTTGAGGCTCTTCTTCTATTCCACCAAGTTTTACCGCTGCTTCGCTAAATTTGACATAGTCATTACCGAAATATCTTTCCAGAGGAGCATTCATTAACCGGCTTTGTACGGGTAGCCCACTAATAATTCTTGGAATACTCTCAAATGGAATGTACGAGTTTTCAGGGTCTCCCCGCCCTTTGGACAGAAGGTAATAGAGAAGCACACTACGGTTATTCACATTGACCGGTTGGCCGTCCAGAGGCTCAACGCCATCTAAGGCAATACGATATTCTCTCTTCAAAAAAGATACCTGTACAGCGCCGTCAACATATTCGAGACCAAGACGTTCAGCGCTTTCATGGAAATCGCATTCCGAAAGCTTGGCGATTAATTCGAGGTAGATTGAATCATAGCCTCCCTGCACGAAATATCCTCCTAGAGATGGTCTAAGCTTCGTTGATCATTTTTTCTCCATTTGTTGTGCCACTGAGTCAGCGCTGATTCGAGGAGCGAAGCGCCGTTTGAAAGGATCATATTCCGGATCGAGATGTTTTTTCATTTCGGCTCGAGTCTTTTCCATCAAAGCTGGCACATCCTTTTCATCGAGACCTGTCGTTATAATAGGGTTACCAATGATCACTTTCACATGCCCCGGCTTGATGAGCCTTGAACCCCTGGGCATGATCTTAAACGGGCCATTGCAAGTTACAGGAAGAATCGGAACACCGGTCCTGATTGCCAATATAAATGGACCCTTTTTAAACGGGAGCATCAGCCCGTCGTGGGTTGTGGTCCCTTCCGGATAAACCACGAGGCTCCAACCATCATTGAGTTTCTCCGAGGCGCCTAATATCGCATTGAGAGCCTTGCCGCGGCTGGACCGGTCTATGGAGACAGCTCCGATGGATGTCAGGCCCCATCCGAATAACGGAATGCTCAGCAATTCTTTTTTCAGAACCCATCGAAAACGCATGGGCAATGTAGATAACAACGGTAGAAAATCCATAATCGACTGATGATTAGGCGTGATAATGTAAAAAGCGCTTGAATCAATATTCGTGGTATTTTCAATAGAGCACGAAATCCTCATCGACCTGAGGACAAGCTGAGCCCATTTGACCGTCAATCTTTGAGCAGCCTTGCCGGATGTGAAACGGCTTATAATAATGACTGTGGTAGCGACAATTGTGGTGGCTGCAATTATAAAAATAAGAGGCAATACCATTCCCGTAAAAATGTGAATAGAAGAAGTCAATGTTACTTTCTCATTGAATACGGAGATTTAGATGCATCGAGGTACGTAGTACGAAAACATTTAACAAAGCAACTAAAACTAAGGGTTAATGAGGATACTTTTAAAAAATACACAGCTTTCAGAGAAAACAGAAAAAACCAAATCTCGGTTTTTGAGAGAGATTATTAGCGCTAGCCTTGCTAAGAGAAATCATTGAGAATGAACAGTAAAAAATGATTTAATGTACCAAATTAACGTTATCACCAAACGCTCTATCCTATTTTTATTGCTGGGAGACCTTACGGTTAAGATTACCTGCGCTGTGTTAGAAATGTCGAGAGAAGGTTCTTGTTTTCTGACACTGGCTCATACATCTCTTCATTCATTTTCTAAGATATTTTTTCTGATAAGCATCCGCAGCTCCTCAATTGCCGGCTGGGTCTGTCGGAAAACATCCTCAATTTTGTTGAAATCGAACATCCTCACGTCGCTGATTTCAGGATGGATGTAAATGTCCGGCTCCCGATGCTTCATCTTCTCGGCAAGGGCCGCCATTTGCATGATCTCGAAAGTTCCAAGGATTGACTCCAAAACTGTAGGGGGGTCGAGTTTGCCTGGAGTTCGGGCCTTGGCGACGTTGACGACAATCGACACGTCGCATCGGTCAATAATGTGGTCGTATGGAACCAAGTTCACAACGCCCCCATCCACAAGCACTTTATCGCTGATTGATACCGACCCAAAAACCCCGGGGACGGCCATACTGGCCTTTATCGCGGGAAGGAGTTCCCCCTTTTCCATAACGACTTCCTCACCACCCCAGAAGTCGGTCGCAACCACGAGCAGGGGTGTCTTGAGTTCTTCGAATGTTTTTTCTCCGATCTCAGATAATAGGTAGCTAAGGAATTTATCAGTGTTTATAAGTCCACCTCGCCCGAATTCAAGCGATAAAGCATCCACCCATTTCAGTAATTCCGCTTTCTTCTTGAGGACATCCGGCCAAGTATCACTCTTTGAGACGGTATGTCTCCTGATTAATCCCCTGATGGTTTTTCCAGACATTCCTGACGCATAGAGGGCGCCGATAACAGCGCCCATGCTGGTTCCTGATATCACGCTTGGCCTGCAGTCAAACTCATCGAGGGTTTCCAGGATAGGGATATGAGCTAGACCCCGTACCCCTCCACCACCCAATGTTAAACCGATTCTTCTCTTCACACCCTCACCTCACTGCCATGAAGGCTGGCGCCACCTTTGCTTAACTGAGAGCACTGAACTTTAGATATTGATGAATTGACATGAAACTTTGATAAACGGCGTCCAAAAGGTTCGAGAAGACTCGTCTACCCCTCCATTAATGTATCGGAAACAACAGAGGGGACATGATGACACCCCGTAACGAGAAATACTCCCTTAGATCTTCAGAATCAACACCTGTTTTAGATAGGATGGATTAATTCATTTCACGTTTTAAGATTTGGCGCATTTTGAATCGAGTGAGTATCAGAAGGGGTTTCGTAATTATTGTGGTAGCGGTTGGTTTACCGTATGCAATCCCTCTTAACAGTTTGCAGTTCGGACATGCTAGAATCAAAAGGCTTATTTCTCATGCCCTGAATCTCGCGCCATTCTTGTAAGAAAATATGTCATTCGGAAAGGCAAAATCACAGGTCAGAACCATGAATCAATTAATTCCTTGGAAATGCCATAGTTGTGGGAGAGCATTCGACACGCTACAGGGCGGTATCTGCAAAAAGTGCGGACGGTCGACATGTAGTATTTGTTTCGGTATCGGAACCCTTCGGCAAATTGTACAACTAAAACTGCCACGATCACAGATTTGCCGGCCCTGTGCTCAGGCAGAAAAGAATAAATAGGTGTTATGAAAAATTGGAAATGACACAAATGCACCAAAACTGACAAAAGGTCGCTGAGCGAAGAAACTGCTTTTCGCGTAAAAGTATCTTAGAATTGACCAGCCCAATTAGGCCGATGTAGTCCTAGGGACGCATCCCAAGATAGATGAAGAATTCAGAAACTTGACGCTTTTGCGAAAATTTAGGCGGGATAAAAATTTTGAGGTTTTTCAAAAAACCGGGTCGCAGTTCAGAAAATTAAATTGCCACAAATTGTAACCCACTGATATCTTTGGCAGTCCCAACCGGTTTTGAACCGGCGTCTCCGCCGTGAGAGGGCGGTGCAAACGAATATCATTAGGTTACCCGGATTTTACAGTTGTTTAGGGCGTTTTACGATTAAATGCGATTTGATATGATGTATCCATTCAGTTAAGGGCGGCCAGAACAAATAAAATTTCATGGACTTAATTTTATTGTCGCGATTATTTCAGAGATGTTTTAGAGATGGGGGAGAACGTAGCAAGTCCATCGACACTGCTCTGAGGTCGACGCTTATGGGTATAAACAATTGCTCTTTATGTTTGGCAAAGCAGCGAAAAATTGACCAGCTAGGAGACGAGGTTGATCGACTCAAACGGACGTTAGGGAAACGAAGACAAGACGAAAAACAGCGCTTTTGGGTCTTCGACTCCTTCATCCAAACTACCTGTTAAAGCAAACGTGGAGGAAAAAGAGGAAAAGCCGAAGGGCGGAAGAGTATGCCACAACGCAACATGCCGCAAGAGCCATAATGGGCCGGAAGTCGACCGAATTGTGGAAGTTGAGGCCGAGTCTGAGTTATGTCCTGAGTGCGGCAATCAACTCGAGAAAAAGGGAGTAGAGCAGAGGAGCCTTCTTGACACACCTTCGACAAAACCTGAAAGGGTATTGTTTCTGTAGTAGCTCCGATGCTTGCTTTGGCCATGGAACTGCGAGGCTAACCGATAACGGACGAAGAGTTTTATCGTGAAGCCTAGAAGCTTAAGTCTGAAATCAAATCAGTTATGGAGCAGCCCGCTAAGCATTTAGGCATTCGTCGAATTCAGGAGATATTCAGAGAAAACGAATCCAGATTATACCACTGGGCCACTAACAGAGCGGTTCCAGCGAACAACAACTTAGCTGAAAGAGACCTCAGACCCTCGGTTGTAGCGCGGAAGGTGAGTTTTGGATCTGTAACAGATAATGGGGCCAGGACGCGAAGTATCTTGAGCACTGTAGTGTCCAGGTTAAAGAAGCGCGGCGCCGATGTAGAGGATCGCCTAAAACGAGCCCTTGATCAACTTGCCCAAAATATGGATCAAGATCCATACAATTTTCTGTTTTCGACCCAATATCCTTAAACTAAACCCGGATCATCCATAAAAGTTGTGCTTGTCTCTATGAATGGCTCATTTTAAAGAACAATGGTTGCTCTTTGATAGCATTGAAAGGTGTATTTTGGACAATCCAGGTAGTCAGTATAGGCTCTGGCGCTGGAGGCTGATAATTCCATGAGCTGTGTGGCGTATAGAGATGTCGATAATTCGTTCTATAGTGGCATCGTTTTGCAGACGACCAACGCTCAAGTGAGGAAACTAATGAATGAGATACGCAAGACAGGAAAGGTTGGGGGTTCAGCTTTACGTTCCAGAAATACGCTGTAATCGACTTCTTTAGCCATTGCTAACCACCTCAGGCATGAAAGATCGCGCGATTAATTTCTATTGTCCCGATTGCCCCCAGTCCTTTTCAATGCCGTAATCAATTATTTTGTCGACATAATCGGAAGTGATAGGGGGAACTGTAAGATCTCCACTTACAGAGTCTGTATTCGTTCGATCAAACAGTGGATTACTTGCGAAGTGTAACAGAATAGTCTGCATTTGACGCCAAACCATGCGCTCAATCATGTTCCGGGGCTGTATAAAAGACGCCCCGGCCCCGGCGAATCTCATGCCGCCTACATTGAATCTATTGCAAACATGTGAAAGGGTCCATTCGTGCGTCGGCGGGTTAGAGTGCGTTAGGTGATATATATTGTTATGATGTTGAGGTTTTTCCATGATTCTAACGGCCGCCTTAGCCACGTAATCGACGGGTATAACATTAGCCACGCCATCACAATTAGCGGGAATGTCAATGTTGAGATTTAAACGGTCGAGGTTTTTCGAATCGGCCATAAGTCTATCAAGAAGCTGCGCTGCCTGAAACAGTATATACCAGCCTCCAAATGAAGTGCATCTTCCGGTCTCAGAGTGCCCGATTATAATTGACGGTCTCAAAATGGTGGCTTTGCCCATCCAGATTTGTTCCGCTTCCCACTTACTTTCCTCGTAAACGTTTACGAAATCGCCTCTTGGATGATTAACTTCCGTAACTACCTCTCCATGTATCAGTCCGCAAACGTATGCGGTGCTGATAACGTGGACATTCAATGGCTTACGTTCCACGAGCCTATTCAGACTTATCGTGGACCCCAGATTTGTTTTTAAAGGTTCGCCGTTTTCGTCCATATGTAAACGGGTAGACGCCGCGCTGTGCAGTAATGTGTCAACTTCCTCAATTCCTTTATACTCTTGACACCATTGTTCCCACTGCTCGTCAGCTTCCAGTATTCCACCTTTGAACCATTTGAGAGATCCGGCGCTTCTAGGAAGTCCCAGACTGCTCAAAAACCTTATGGTGTCCAGTTTTCGTGATTCGCTTCTGTAGTGCGCCCATACACTGTGTCCGCGGTCTAGTAGCTCAACTAATAGGTATTCTCCAAGGAATCCTGTTCCACCAGTGAGAAGAACATTCATAGTATCGGACATGGATCCTCCGCAGGCGGTTAAGCTCTGCCCAGAAAAAATTCCAATTAAAAATATTAGTTTAACCTAACAATCAGTAGTATACAAACTAAAACCCGTCTAACGTCGGACCGCACGGCATCATGTCATTTCAATCGGATCTAAGAGTTAAACAGCTATAAGGATCAGCGTTATAATACCTTAGCGGAAACATTCCAGTTTTCTGCTTGCAGAATTTTTTGATTACACGCCATGCCTAATGAGATAGACTATATCGGTAGCCTGGCGTCAGACCCCTGTCCTAGTCTCTCATAGAATCGCGAAAAGATTTTAATGAAAGTATTACTAATTAACAGCAACAGAAAAGGATATATGCTAGCCGCTACGCCTATCGGTTTGTGCTATGTGGCGAACGCTGCCGAGGCTGCAGGCCACAGTGTAAAGGTGTTGGACTTGTGTTTTTCGGGCAAGCAAATTGTTTCCGACACTAGGAAAGCGATCCAATTATTTAAACCCTAGACCATAGGTGTTTCTGTCAGGAATATAGACAATGTAAACATGTTGCATCCGATTTCTTATCTCCGGGACGCAGTAGAATTAATAAATGAGATTAGGCGTCTCACCCATTGCCCGATTGTACTAGGAGGATCTGCTGTGAGTTTAGCGCCGGAGGCTCTCCTGAGGCTGTCAAAAGCTGACTACATAGTTGTATCTGATGGTGAAGAACCTTTTCGAGTTCTACTGGAATGTCTTGAGAGCAAAAAGAACCCATCACAAATCCCTGGAGTTGGTTCAATAATAAATGGCTGTTTCCACTTAACCGCTTCGATATTAACTGAATTGGGCGGTCAGACGCCCGATATCGGGAGATGGGTTGACACATCTCCGTACCAGACAATTGGAGCGGCCTACAACATTCAAACGAAAAGGGGATGTAGGCGGCATTGTGTGTATTGCACGTATAATCAATCGCTTGAAGGCGCCAGTTTACGTTTACGGGACCCGATTGACGTAGTGGATGAAATCGAGGATGCCCTCAAGAAATATGGTCCTGACACATTTGAGTTTGTGGACTCTGTTTTCAATGACCCGGTTGATCATTCGATGTCAATTTTTTAAGAAATAATAAAACGACCATGGAAAACCCCATTCACGGCCATGGGCGTCCACCCTAGAGGGTTGGATAAGCAATATCTCGATTTGATGTGGAGGGCCGGGTTCGGGTCTCTTATGATCACTCCTGAATCCGCGTCCGACACTATGTTAGCCAATTACAGGAAGGGTTTCAAAAGCGAAGATGTTTTTAGAGCGGCGGAGGCCTTAAACCGAACAGGATTTGCGGTTTGGTGGTTTTTTATGATAGGAGGGCAGGGAGAGACAAATGAGACCCTTCAGACATCCGTGGATTTTGTGCTCAACAATCTGCGAAAAAACGGACGCCCAGTTACTCATGTGGCGCAATTCTTTATTGGCGTACGCCTTTATCCACACACAGCACTGTGGCGACTCGCCGGAAAGCAAGGGTTTGTGAATGGATTGACTAATCCTTTGGATCAGGTGTGGTATTTGTCTGAGGACCTGGACCTGGATGAGGCGGTTTCCCAAATGTTTCGTGCCGCATCGATATGTCCGGAAATTTATCTAGGTTTCGACGAAAAGATGTTATCTTTTTCGGGGGCTATAGCTGGTGTCTGTAGGCTCCTTCGTTTAAAGGGGCCCTATTGGAAGTATATGAGGATCGGCAACGCATTAGGAATAAAGACAGGGATCAGGTTTATATTTAAGCCGGTGGATTACAGCGGGCTTGATTAGAAACGCTTTGATAAGACAGTCTTATTCCGGTAGGGTGGTAACAAGATTCGAGGAACCTATAGTCGCTCTGAACAGTTGATTTCCAAGACTTTGGCTTCGGTGCGTGATTTCTATTTATTTCTAATGAGGGCATTCTTTTGAATTATATTTCTCTAGCGTTAGGATCGGCCATTCTATTGTATATTGTTTATTTTTGGTCCATGCGTATGCGTGAGATAGCTGATAGTTGGAGATGGGTCCCAGTCCTTGATCCTAACGAGGACACATCCCTCCCCAAATCGCCGCCCCGTATATCGGTCATAGTTCCGGCTAATAACGAAGAAGCCTTGATTGGAGCCTCTTTGCGATCGATACTTGATCAGGATTACCCTAACCTCGAAATAATTTGTGTTGATGATAGATCCACGGACCGGACCGCTGAAATAGTCGGAAAGCTATTTGAGGGAAGAACAAATTGCCACCTAATATCAAAAACAGAGCTACTTGTCGGATGGACCGGCAAGAGTCACGCTCTTTATGAAGGGGTCAAATACGCCTCAGGTGAATGGCTGGCATTCCTGGATGCGGACAGCTCATTGCATAAAGCCGCATTGAGGCAGTGCTTACACGAGGCTATACAAAGGAAGATAAACTTTGTAACGCTTTCTCCCAAGTTTATCCTGAACACTTTTTGGGAAAAAGCGCTTATTCCGATATTTGCCGCCATGGCGGCAATTCTATTTCCGCTGGCCAAGGTCAACGATCCCGGTAGTCCTGTTGCAACAGCTAACGGAATGTTTTTTCTTATCAGTCGCATGGCTTATGAAAGAATCGGAGGCCATTGTAGTGTAAAAGATCTTGCGGTCGAAGATATTGGAATCGGGAAAAGGGTTAAAGCCGCCGGCCTAGGCATACTGTTTGCCAATGGCCGAAACCTTCTACAAACCAAGATGTATTCCGGTTTTCGAGAAGTGTTAAACGGTTGGACACGAATACTAGCAGGGGCAATGAATTACAAACTCTTGACGGTGCTGAAACACTTATTCGTGCATATCTTGGTCGGTTTGCCCTCTTTCGGTCTAGGGACTTTTCTCTATACCGAGTCGGCAATGGAACTCTGGCCTAGTTTGTGGTTCCTGTTGCCATTGGCTTGCCTGTTACAACTAGTTATAATCCCATGGTTCTTTCTTGATCAGGCAGGATTACCGAAAAAGTATTTGCTTTACTTCTCACTTGGAAACTTAATGCTTATCTGGATTTTTGTCGTGATAATTAAGAAGATCATTTTCAGAGACGCTTTACAGTGGAGGGGCACAATCTACAACCGTAATCGTTATCAGTCAAAGTCACTTGAACCATAATCTTGTTAACCCCCCAGGGGGCTTCATCATCGCCCCCTGAAGGGGGCGTCTCATTATGAATCAGATTTAGCTGTTCGAGGCGTGAGTCTTCGGCTTCTTGTTCTCGAATGTGTTTTTTCACTCCGTCCTCGTCCAGACCCACTGTTGAAACATAGAAGCCTCTCGCCCAAAACCTTTCGCCCGTGAAATTTCTCTTTCTCGCGTAACCCCTCAGTTACTCGCGTTTCTTAGCAAAAAGGTGGCACGAGTATATCTCAAGGTTCCGGGAGCATTAATCTGGGCCTTTGGGGATATGACTCATCTGAGATATTTTTAATCTTTGGTTGGAAATAAGAGAGAGTATGCATCTAATGTTGGGTCGCGAGCTAAGTTGTCCAGCGCTATTGCAGCCTGTTGTTCCGAATCCAAACCTCGTTTTTTGAGCGTACTAAAGGTAGTCTGGAGGACGCTTCTCGTATTAGCGCCGGCGTCACTCACAGAGCCAAAGCTGACTTTACGCGCAATCACTGACGGTCGTAAATCACGTTCTGCCAAGTTGTTCTCTGCAGGAACTCTTCTGTCTTCAGACCAATAGTAGAGCCTACTTTTGTTCTTTCGAAAGATGTCTTGTATGCGCCGGATACCCAGATGACGAGCAGGTTGATCCATTGCAGCTTGTGTCTCATACCATTTCGCTATTTAACTTAGAACGTTGAGATATTCGAAGTTGGTCATTGAGCGAAGCTTTTCTGGATTGTCGTGCAATTTGCATAATCCGTCGCAAAGAGCACGCTCCACCGCATCAAGGGCCCGGCGGAGCCGAGGGTCAGTTAACTCGATTTTATACAAATGTGGCCCAGAAAGAAGGCTGTCAAACTCTTCCAACGACATGCAGAGCCTCTAGTTGTTGGGAATATTAACCCGTGTCGGAAATGACGACTTGGTTACGTAATTTGGATGCGTCTTAAATCACTCTTAGTCTACAACTTGCACTATTTTTCGCTTTACTTCGTCTTTTCGTCGCTTTTCGGCTGATCAAGTCGAACCAACAACCATTTCTGTGTCTTCTCATTGCCGAAATGCACAAGCGCTTCGGTTTGATCTTGTGTCAGATTGAAAAGACCCGTCTCCATGATGATATCCGTGTTCTTGCCGTCGTCACAGCCTCTCTTGAGCGCCAGAATGACGCAAATTGAGTTGGAGTGGAAATGGAATCTATTAGATGTTGCGATATCTGTGCCATCGGCCACAGTAACGATGGCTAATATTTGTCATTGCGCAACTTAAATCGGGGCGGTTATACCTGTAACCGGCATGGAAGGCTGGAGTCTGGCCCTCATTTCGTTTTTATTTCGTTTTCATGGCATAAGACAGACGTCTGCCGCCAAGATATTTCAAGTCACCGGCGACATTGAGGCTGTTCAGGAAATACTCGGTCATACAAGTTGCAAAACTTCAAGTAGATATGTCCATGTGTTTACATATCACTTCAAAGCAATAGTTGAAAAGATAAACGTACTTTGTAAAATGTCGGAATAACATAGGTTTTTGCGTGGCCCACGCAATGGCCCATTACTTCCTATTTCTTCCATAATTTAAACATGTTCGCATGACTTCTAATCCGTAGGCCACAGGTTCGAGCCCTGTCTGGCGTGCCAAACCCTAACTAATTCAGTCAGTCAGCCAGAGAGATCTCTGGCTTTTTTTGTTCCTACATCTCCTTTTCCTCCTTTTTCGCACTCTTTTATCTGTCCTGATTCCAACATGTTACACTGAGCTAAACAAATCACTTCAACTCTATGCCCTCCAATTCTTAATTTCTTTAATGATTGCAAGCTAGGTCACTTATTCGTGATCAGTAGGTTCGTGAGTCGACTTTCCGACCCTCAACCAGAAATCGGTTTCTGGATTCGTATTTGATTTAAGCAACAGGACCCCGCCCTATCACGGCGGAGACACCGGTTCGAAACCGGTTGGGACTGCCTAAGATTTTAATGGGCTAGGATTTTCAGTGATTTTATTTTTTGAACTGCGACCTGGTTAGACCCGGTTTTTTGAAAAACCGCAAAAGTTTTTGCAAAAGCGTCTTTTTATAATTTCACCGCCTTAAATGATTGCTGTCCTGGCGGTAGCATTTTATACGATTCCCGGCTTACATTTAATCCTCTAACTAGTAATGGAACGATCTGCCGGCCGCTTGGTCGTCTTGGTATGTTCCGCCGCTTACCCATCAGGTGATCCCCCTTGTCGGGCGTAGCAGCACGCCGGGCCTAGTGGGTGTTCCGCCAGGATGGCGCTATAAATACTATCAGGAGCTAGTGGAAGATCATGAAAGCGGATGCCGGTCGCATCGGCCAGAGCGTTAGCCAGCGCCGGGGCCACCGGGTTGATCGGCGCTTCGCTCATGCTCTTGGCGCCCAGGGGGCCAAAGACATCCGTTGTCTTGGCAAAATAGACCTCGCTGCGTGGGATGTCGGCATAAGCCGGGATGCGGTAGTTACGGAATGTCGGGTTCACGACCTGTCCTTCTTTGTCGAATACCATTTTTTCGTACAAGGCCCATCCCAGTCCCTGGGCGATAGCGCCTTCGACTTGGCCTCTGAGCTGCTGCGGATTTATCACGACCCCAGCATCGACTGCCTGAACGCTCTGGAGAATCTTGATTTCCCCGGTAATACGATGGACCGCGATCCAGAAACCATGCACGTTGAAAGCTACGGTGCGCGGGGTTCCATGGGCCTTGCGCATTACCTGCAGAAGCTGCCCCGCCTGCAGTGCAGCTTTGTGAAGATCAACCAGCCTAATCCGTGCGCCGGCGCAAACCACAGCGTCAGATTCCAGTCGACATTGGTCGCCATCAACGCCACTATGCCCTGCAGCGAAATCCAGGATACGTTCACGGAGGGATTTGGCCGCTTCATGCACCGCCTTCCCGGCGACGGTCGTCCCAGTGCTGCCGAACGGCCCGGTATCATAACCTGTGCGATCGGTGTCAGACTGGATTGAGATCACACACTCCGGGAAAGTGCCTAGCACTGTGGCCGCAATCTGGTGGCGGACCGTGGTTGAACCGTTGCCAAATTCCGGCGACCCTATGGTCAGGTGGTAATTACCATCCCCTTCCAGACTGAGACATACCTCGGAACGATGCTCGGTGGGCGGCGAGCAACCAATCATTGCCAGCCCGACACCCTTCCCTATCAGCCACTCGTTTCCCTCGGGGCATGCCAGTCCCTCGCCCCGAGCGAGAGCGTCGCGAACCAGATCGAGGCACTGGTCCAGTCCATAGCTTCCGTAGTCCAAGTCGTGTGGCTCCCTACTCAGGGACATCATCGGATCGTAAGGGCGTATGACATTACGATGTCGGAACTCGATGGGGGCCATGTTCAAACCCCGGGCCAGTTCGTCCATCGCCGACTCGACCGCAAAGATAGTCTGCGTCAACCCGTAACCGCGAAAGGCCCCCGCAGGGACCGTGTTCGTATAAACAGCGTAAGCATCGATCTTCTTGTTCGGGCAACGATAAACCGCAACCGATTCGCCAGTGGAATGGAAAAGTGTGGAGCCGCCATGCGTGCCGTAAGCACCGGTATTGGAAACGATACGCAACTGGAGAGCAGTCAGCGTGCCGTCGCGTTTGGCCCCGGCCTTCACATGGATCTTCATCGGATGTCGCGTTGTGGCGCCGAAGAATTGCTCCTCCCTGGTATACTCAAGCTGTACCGGCCTGCCGGTCTTGATCGAGGCAAAGGCGCAAATATCCTCTGTCACCATTTCCTGCTTCGCGCCGAAGCCGCCGCCGACTCGCTCACAGAAGACGCGCACGCTGTCCGGATACAGGCTAAAGAGATAGCACAGCTTTGCCTTGGTAAGGAACGGGGTCTGCGTGCTGGTGCGGACGTTCAGACGACGGTCGTCGTCGATCCACGAGATAGTGCAGTGCGTCTCCAGATGAGCATGCTGGGCTCGGTGCGTCGAATAGGTCGCTTCGTGGATGACATCCGCCTGCGCGAGGCCGACCTCTACATCCCCGACGCCGCCGTGGAGTTCGAGCAGGATGTTTCGGCCCGGACGCTGGATGCGGGATTCCGCTCCTTTGTCGTGGATAATGGGCGCACCGACGTTCATCGCTTCCTCGGGATCGAAAACTGCGGGCAGCAATTGATAGTCTACCTCCAGGCGGCGGCATCCCTCCTCCGCAGCCCCTTCGCTGTCCGCCAGCACGGCAGCGACGCGCTGACCGACGTGACGGACTACGTTGTCCAGAATATACGTGTCGTTGGGATCGGAGTGATAATCGTCGTGATTGGCCGCGGTAAACAGTAGCCGCGGGACATCCTCCCACGTGAAGACCTCATGGACGCCGGGCACCGCCAGGGCACTGTCCTTTTGAATGAAGAGAATCCGCGCGTGTGCGTGAGGCGACCGGAGCAGTTTCAGGTGCAGTAGCCCGTCGATGTGCATGTCGAGAGTGTACCGAGCTTTTCCCGTAACGATTGCTGAGGATGCCGGCGCCGCGACGCTACTGCCGACGGCAGCCCCTGGGTTCGGTTCCTCGATCGATTTGATCCCGCGGATTGCGTCTTCGATCGAGCGATATCCAGTGCAGCGGCATAGATTGCCCTTGAGCGTGCGAGGAAGGTCCTGGCGGTCTTCCTCGTTGAGGCTGGCCGCTGTCATCGTCAACCCAGATGTACAGAAACCGCACTGAAAACCCTGTGCGTCGATCAACGCCTGCTGCACGGGATGCGGTTCCCCCTTGCTGGCGAGTCCCTCGATCGTCGTCACTTGTCGGCCTGCAGTACGAAAGGCCGGCACCAGGCAACTGTGTACGGGAACACCATCTAGCCAAACTGTACAAGCTCCGCAATCGCCGGCATCGCATCCCTTCTTGACTCCGAACCAACCCAGGTCTCGCAAGAAGCTTCGTAGGCACTGTCCGGGCCGAGGCTCCGCAGAGAAGGTTCTGCCATTGACGTGATAGTTCATGCGCTGCCTCCTGCCGAGAGTTCTCTCCGGATGTCCTCAGCGAAGTAGTAGGTCAAGTGTTTGCGGTAGGCGGGAGTCCCATGCACGTCATCCAGATACCAAGAATCCGGGATCGCTTCGCGAAGCTTGGTTCGGAGTTGATCGGCATCGGGGACCCGAGAAAACTCGATCCGTAATGGTCGCTCGGTAGCAGCGGTGACGGTGAGCGCCATACTCCCGTCGAGCGGGCACAAGGTGGCGATCAGTAGCGCCGAGGACCGGCCCATGTGGGTCAGGGACATTCGGCGAAAGCTCGTTCGCTTGTGAAGGGCCGATGCCGGCAAGTCGATGCTGCGAAGCAGATCGCCAGGGGCGAGAATATTCTGGTGAACTCCGGTGACGAAATCCACGACCCGCACGCTCCGCTCGCTGCCGTCGAGCTGCCAGATCGTGCAAACGCCTTCGAGAGCGGCAGTCAGGGAGATCATCGCGCCGGCAGGCAGAGACATGCAGATGTTGCCGCCCACGGTAGCGGTGTTCCAGATTTTGAACGACGCCAGTAGCGACTGGCAGCACTGTTGGATCAGCGGCGCAGCTTTCCACTCCGGAGGCGCAGAGAGGGAATAAAGCTGGCTGATTTTGCACGTCGCTGCAATTGCGAGACCTGGTTCATGAACTTGCAGAGATGGCCAGCGAAGCCCTTCGAGATCAATGAGTCGGCGCACACGAGGCTGCTGTTCAGAGAAAAGCCACGTTCCTCCGGCCAGCCAGGCATCCGAGTGGCGCCAGTCGGGGACATCATCCCTGGTTGAGGGACGAACTACTTCAGAAACCGTGTTAAGATCCATACTAGACCCCCGTTTGTGTGTAACTTTGGCTCCGCCGCGAATTATGAACTGCCGGAGCCAATCACCTGGCCATCATGATGGATGTGTCACTCTGAGTTCTTCTATCCCGTCACCTGACGAAACAGGAGGGCCAAGCCCGTCAAAAGGACAAGAATCAGCAAAAGTCCTCCAGCAGACAAAGCCCTCTCTTTTTCCGAATTCGCCTTGAGCCAAGGAGCGAGTAAGGAGTTCAGTACCGGGCATCACGGCCCACTGGAGAATCGATACACTCAAGGCGTTGCCGATCAGCATGGCCATAGCCAGTCCCAATGGCTCCATATAAGGCCCAGGAAAGAGCGTGAGCGCCATAACAGTGGGATAGAGGCCGAGAAGCACCGTTAGGGCCATCTTCCACGATGGCGGAGGCGTCTGTTCCGGACCATGAGCAAGGCCCGTGAACCATGAGCCGAAGCCGCCCGGAAGCCTTTTCAGTTCGAAGTCGCCGACCTGCGCTTTCAGTTTCTCCACCCACTGCGCCCGAACCGACGAGTCTAGCCATCCCTGAAGTGAGTTTTCGTCGTCGAAGTGGATCACCACCACCCACTCGTTTCGCTGGTTGTCGCCTGGAGGATAGACCTCGGTGCCGCGGTAGCCGGCAAAACCCTCGGCGGCGCCAGTGACTCCGCTCTGCCACTCCATGAACCATTCCGCAAGGACAGCAGGGACTTGTTGAACCACAACTGCGGAAGCCCGCGAGATATGCACTTCCAAGCTTTAACTCCTCATGTTGTGTTATCTGAACACGCACGGTTCGGCAAACAGGCAGCGGGGCTCAAGGCTCAACCTGGCCGCTGATTTACACCTACGCTCCTTCAGAAGCTTTCTTGTAGGCGCGCTTGCCGGCTACCCACGTCTCGTCGATGTTGCGGTCGTCGCCGACCGTCATGACGCCGAACAGTAGCTGGGCCGCCTGCTCGATGGTTTCCGGGCTGGCGCTCTCCACGATGAGCGACTGGCGCCAGCGCATTGCCAGTTGCCCGGCGCTCCAGTCGACAGCGACGAAGTCGGCCTCTTTGCCCTTGTCGAAGTTGCCCAGCATGTCGTCGAGGTACAGTGCGTGGGCACCCCCGAGAGTGGCAAGGTAAAACGCTCGGTAGGGTGATAGTTTGTTCCGTTCAGCCTCGGCCAGGTCTTGCTCACGCGGATTTACGGAACCGTCTAGCATGGTGTTGTTGCACATGCCTACCTTATAGGCTTCCTCGAGCACGCGAACGATGGTGAACGCGTTGCCACCGCCCATGTCGCACCCCACAGTTATGCGGACGGGGTACTCGGGGTCTGTAGCGCGGCCCAGGCGGAAGAGGCCGCTGCCTAGGAACAGGTTCGACAGCGGGCAGAACGCAATCGCGGCGCCCGCCCTGGAGAAGCGGCGCAACTCGTCATTGGAGAGCCAGACCCCGTGGCCGGCGGTGAACTTCGGTCCCAATAGTCCGTGTTCTTGGTGGACCTGCGTGTAGTCCTCGCAACCGGGGAAGTAGTTGTGCGCTGTGCGAATCTCGGACGGGTTCTCGGAGATGTGCGTGTTGACCCAGCAGTCATTGTGCTCCTGCTTCAACTGCCGGCAGCGGTCCATCATTTCCCCCGTGCAGCCCACAGCGAAGCGTGGCGTGATGGCGTAGAGATTGCGGCCCTTGCGGTGGTAGCGTTCAATGAGCCGCTTGGACTCGCGGTAGAATTCATCCGGCGTGATGAGGACCTCGGCCGGTGCGAAACGGTCGATTCCGGTTAGGCCAGCGATCACGCGCATGTTACGCCGAGCCGCCTCGTCAAAGAACTCCTCCGTCGAGACAGGGCTGCTGGTGGTAAACGTTAGGCATGTTGTTGTGCCCCCGGCCAGCAGGGCGTCGAAGAAATACCTGGCAGCAGTGCGTGAGTAGTCGCGGTCGCTATACTTCAGTTCTTCCGGAAAGATCCAGGTTTGAAGCCAATCAAGCAACTGGTTACCGTATGCCCCGAGGACCCGAACCTGAGGAAAATGAATGTGCCCGTCGATGAACCCTGGGAGGATGAGCCGGTTTTGCAGATGGGTAACTGGAAAGTCGGCGTAGAGCGGCGAGATGTCGTCGAAGGCGCCAAAATCCACTATGATTCCGTCCTTGACGACGAGCAACCCGTCGCGGATGAAGCGGGCAGAGTCCTGCTCCTTTCCGATGTGCTTCCACGGGTCGTCTATGAAGTCGAAGAAAGTTCCTCGGATCGCGCAGTTGGCGCCGGTCATGACGGTTCCTCCTCTCAAAAGTTGGTCACGCTGAGAAGCGCTACGTTGTGTGACAGAGATGGCTCTTGGACGACCTAAAACTCACCGGCCCTAAACGCATTGGGACCGAACTTTCGGCCGCTATGGCTAACAGAGAATGAGGAAACATAATCGGGTTTAATACCGATCGCCGTATCGGCAAGGTCTTCGCTATCGATGCGGAAGTCAACGTGGAATTCAGATCAGAGCCCTTTATTCTACACGTTCCGGATTGAAACCGGCTTCAGAAGCGTGTTGGGTATGTCATCGAGGAATTGCCGCATCCTTGTGGGGAAGAGACATAAATCGAGACTCCCAGCTACTCTCAACTCAACCCGTCACAATAATCGAAGAAAACTCCATCCGGATCATATTTCTTTCGCAATTCTTGAAGGCGTTTCCACTTAGCCTCGGTATATGATTCCTGAACCTTGTGTGGATACATGACCGTGTCCGATTCGCCGATATAATACCCGGCGACAAACGGTTTAAGAAGTTCCAGGCACTTCCTGTGCCATTGCGTGTTGGCTTCGTCGTCCTCCGCTTTCGTCCACTGCGTCCATAGTCCGCCATAATAATGGGCGCTCATAGAGAATGCGGCATCGGGAAGTGGAGCTGGAATGTTGGGGCCGGTGAAGATTGCGAACATGATGAGCGTGTTTGGTGACGGCGTCTTCAGAAAATGGTCTCGGACTGAGCGGAACACGTCCGCTAGATTTGAGTTCGAGAAGACCGCTTCAACTTGGTTGCGGTGATCGGCAGGCCACATGGCCCCGGATGCATCAAACAACGCCTCAAAGTCGCAGGGAGTCGCGACCGTCTTGGAGAGACATTTCGCAATTATCGGGCAATCATCCAGAGGTTTGAGCGAAGACTTAGCCTCCTCCGTCGAATCAGCAAAAATCGTTGCAGCCACCATACATACCTTGCCGGCATCGGGCTTGGGTTTTTCCTCAAGCCCGGGTGGCGTGGACAGCATGAACAGACTCAATTCCATGTTCGGGGGCAACTTGCTTGCTATGGATTCAAGCCAATGAGCAACGGTGTCGACTTCGCCGATTGGATAATAATAAGAGCTGCATGTTATGGCTTTTGGTAAATCATAGAGTTTGAGGTGGTAGTGCGTAGCGACCCCGAAGAAACCTGGTCCGGCACCACGAGCAGCCCAATAGTAATCGGTGTTTTGATCTTTGTCGGCAGTAATGATGTCTCCATTGGGAGTGACTAACTCAACTGCTTCGACGCTGCCGATTCCAGTTCCCCATACACCCTGATTCCATGACATTCCTCCACCCAGCAGATACCCACTCAATTTGACAGGCGGGCAGTGTCCGCTAGGATAGGACAAGTTCTGAGCATTGAGGTGACGTTGAATCTCGCGATTGCTGATTATTGGCTGAACCACAGCCTTGTGCGACTTGGCGTCTATAGAAATGACTTTATTGAGACTGGTCAGATCGATCATCATGCCACCATTGCGCAGTGAGGGATTGCACCAGTTGTGTCCACCTCCGCGAACCGTGACCTTCAGTTTGTGTGATCTAGCGTAATTGACTGCCTCGGCCACGTCTTGTTCGTTTGCCACGCGAACAATCAATTGAGGCCGACGGTTAGTTGCTCCATATTTGTTCCAAACATCAAGAGCAATCTTCTCGAAATCGGAATCAGATGCGGTCAAGACTTGATCCTTGATGCTTTTCTGTAGAGCGCTTGTATCCAGGTTTGTGTGAGTCTGGTCCGAATGGCCTTCGAAACTAATTTCGGCTAACTTATTATCCTTTTTATCAGCCATTACTAAAGTGGTCCATATGCCGGCACTTTCTTACAGGAATTATGCGGCAGGCTTGGTATTCCGAGGGTGTTTGGATTAGCGCCCGGGTGCGGAATGGTTCCTTGGATCTCCAAAAGGCACCGTATGACCTTCCCGAACCACGGTCAAAGGTAAATCCTGACCAACCCCTTACTGACAAGCGTATACACTAGTATGTTTGAGCTAGCAAACCCTATTTCCTCCTGTCAAGCAAATCCTTAAGACTATCAAAAATATGAAGAAAGTAGAATTGGCCCGCGGCGATTGCCTGATCTCTGACACAACATAGCTGAGCCCCTTTCAGTCAACATTAAAGGTCTAGCAAAAAATGACACTGGCTTAAGTGCATGCGCCGCTTCAATCCAGTCAGAAGAAAAAATCACTCCGTCCTGTCACAAACCACTAGCCTTTTCTCTCAATTGTTTGATTTCGGAGCATGGACAAAGGTTAGTCGGTCGACTTTCCGACCCTCAACCAAAACTCGGTTTCTGGATTCGTATTTGATTTAAACAACAGGACACCTCCCTCTCACGGCGGAAACAGGGGTTCTAAACCGGTTGGGACTGCCAAAACAGACACTAAACAGTGAGTTACGGCCGAGCCTCTTTAGGCCGATTCAAGGAACTCCGATTTAACCACGGCCAAGGCGCTGCCCATCCATGCATCGAAGACAATATTCTTTCAGCCGAATCGGTAAACACCCCCAAATTTGTCCAACTGGATCTGAAACAGGGTTTGAATTCCCTTTATCGGATACAGACATTTGAAAAGTTGGGTAATGGATTTTGGAGATTATCTCTAATTGACTTCTACTTAAAGATTGATATTTTTTATACATCAATTCTTGAGGGGAGATTAATAATGCGCACGAACACTAAATTGCTTGCCGTTGGACTCTTGGTTTTTTGCTCCGTTGTGTCTCCATTTGTCTCTGAGGTTATTGCAGAGAATGTCGACACGGAACTCAACAAATTTCAGGGAACTTGGATTTTGGTATCAGGAGAACGGGGGGGAACGAAGATTGCAGATGAAGACGTGAGTAAGAATAGAATAATTTATAAGGGGAACCAGGGTCAGCTCACATCTCCCCATCAGAGCAAGGAAACTATCATCTTTGATATCGTAAAAATAGACCCCACGAAAAGCCCAAAAGAATTTAACTTGATCCGAAAGAACGGGCCAAGCGCGGGTAAGACAATAACAGCAATTTACGAGTTCGACGGTAATGACCAGTTCAAATTTGCCTTCGACCCTTCCGGTGTTGCAACACCCAAGGAGTTCGCTACCAAAGAGGGGTCCGGGCATATTCTACACATGTGGAAACGCATGAAGCCATAGGTGGTAAATTTTCTATCGTGGAAGACATTTTTCCCATCAGCCTTGGCGTTCTTCGCCAGGGCTTTTTTTCTAATAAACGACCCCATCAATGATTCCATTTTTCATAACTTTACTCAATCGCTTGATCCTGTACTCTTCTTTGAAAGCGCCTGACTTGCTCAATTCGCCAGATGACCAGACTAGCCTTACAGGGAGCCTGGGCCTCGCATAGCGGGCGCCTGCTCCCTGGTTATGCTCCATGTAACCGGCGGTCGACATCCGTTGTTACGCCGCAGTACAGACTGTCATCAGAGCAACGGAGCAGATAAACTTGCCACGGCCTCACTTAAGCATCTCAATTAACGCTATCATAAGGTTTTCCATTTAGGCGTTGACACTCTGATTCGACAAATTCACAATCGAAACATTAAACAATTAAAGCGGTCAGGAGTGGAATATGAAAGCGTATGGTGAATCTGAAATTATAGCCCTCAGAGGATTCCTCTGTAAGCTGGACTATCCAACTTTACAACATATTGGTCAATTTGGAACTGATGAAGATGTGATAGATATGTCTAACCGAGTAGTGATGTCAGCCCAGTCAATTTTTGATCTGAAACCACCAATGGAAAAGGAGATAAATTGCTGATAGGTTTGGCGCCAGGAAACGAATTCTTAATCACGGACAGCAAATCAGGGGCAGTTGTTGGGCTAAGAAACCAGGGGAGGGAGGCCTACCCTGGTCTCCTCATATCTGGTTGGTATTACGCCCTTTTCTAAAACCGCAGCGCCGCCTTAATCCAATTGTTGACCAGCGATTCCGGCGCCCTTGGCAGTTGCTCCCTAACCTTCTGATAGACGATCGCAAAACGCTCCTTCTTCACGAAAGTTCTGGACCCGGCCGCCGGCCTGTCACGCCCCATCAATAATCTTCCGGATCTTCTCAAGGAGTCGTTACGTATCAAATGGCTTATGGATGAACCCCTTCGCCTCCGCTTGCTCCAGCTCACCAACCATGCCCGGTGTGGTATGTCCAGTGGCAACAAGCGCCCTAACACTGGGGAGGTATGTCCTGCAAAGCATAAATGCATCGTTTCCCGTCCATCTCCGGCATCAGGAGATCCAGGATGATCACCGAGATTTGTTCCCGATGTTCTTCATAAAGATTTAAAGCTTCATTACCGTTAGAAGCTTTTATTGCCCTGTAATTGGAACCCACCAATTGGCGGGAAACTATATCGACCAAGCGGGGCTTATCATCAACCAGGAGTGTATTTTCACCTTGTCCCTTCGGTGGTTCTGTTTTCTTGGAGTGTTGTTCAAAGATCCCTGGAGCAAGGGCGTGGGGAATATGGGACCCGCTCCCACCCATCGGTTTCACGATTTGCGCCATACGTGGAAGACCAATGCCCGAAGCTCTGGTATGGATCCTGAGATAAGGGAGGCCATTATGGGGCATGGTTATAGGACAAGGAAGGTCCCAGAGACATACGGCGACATCAGTGATTAGGAGTTAATCAAAGCCATAGATTTGATGACTTTCGATCATGGACAGAAAGAGATTTGGCTCTCTGACAGTAAATCCTGCCTTTAATTATGAGCTAGTAAGAACTCGGTCTGGAGGCTTAGACTATATGTCAGCGCTGCCTCCCATTAATCGTTCTCCAGGATCTTCTTCCTGATAAGGGTCCGCAGCTCCTCAATCGCCGACTGGGATTGTCGGAAAACGTCCTCTATTTTGTTGAAATCGAACATCTTCACTTAGCTGATTTCAGGACGGATGTAGATATCCGGCTCCCGATGTTTCATTCTCTCGGCAAGGGCCGCCATTTGCATGATCTCGAAAGTTCCAAGGATTGACTCCCAAAACTGTGGGAGAGTAGAGTCTGCCCGGCGTTCGGGCCTTAGCAACATTCACTACTACCGAAACATCACATCGGTCCATTATGTGGTCGTATGGAACCAAGTTCACACCCCCCATCCACAAGCACTTTGTCCCCTATCGACACAGATCCGAAAACCCCAGGAACAGCCATACTGGCCTTTATCACAGGAAGAAGTTCACCTTTTTCAAAAACGACTTCCTCACCGCTCCAGAAGTCCGTCGTAACCACAACCAAGGGAATGGCAAGTTTCTCGAATGTGTCTTCACCAATCTCCGACAATAAGTATTTGAAGAACTTGTCTGTTTTGAGCAGTCCACCACGATCGAATTCAAGCGAAAAGGCATCCACCATTTCATTAACTCTGCTTTGTTCTTGAGGACATCGTCCCAAGTATTATTTTTGGAGACGGTAAATATTTCGGTCATTATTTTCTGGAACCGCTATAATAGGATATAAAGCAAAAAATTAAGCTGATTACAAATTGCACTAATTTTCTGCAGCTCTATTTAGAGAGGATAGGTCCGACGAAATGGCAAATCACATTTGCCCCTGGTGGGTTGGCTATTTACTGGCAAACCCACTGCGACGTATTTTTGAAAATCCTGACAAGTTGCTGGCTCCGTTCGTGTGTAATGGTATGACGGTGATTGACTACGGATGCGGAATGGGGTTTTTCACAATACCATTGGCTCGCTTGGTGGGCCCAAGCGGAAAAGTAATCGCCGTGGATATCCAAGAAAAGATGCTAGATGGATTGCGCAGGAAGGCTCAGAGAACTGGTTTATCGGACAGGATCACGCTTCTTGCCGCAGGCTCCGAACAAGAGATCAAAGAAGATTCCGTGGATCTTGTAACAGCTCTGTACGTGATACACGAAATTGGGGACCCACCGGCGTTTTTCAACGACATGTGCCGAGTCATGAAGCCAGGAGCAAAAATTCTTATGCTCGAACCACGTTTCCATGTGGCTGAAAAAGAATTCCGTAGATCCGTTGAGATGGCAGAAGCCACCGGGCTTGTCTTAACTAGTGCCTTAGATTTGTCCCGCAGTTTAAGTGTTGTCCTATATAAACCGTAATAGAGCCAATTGAAAAGAATCTATTGTCACCAAACGCTTCGTCAGCTCTAAGGTTATTTCGCTGACCAATGGCGGGGTCACATATCTCGTTATTATCTTGCAGTGGAATAGATCGCGTGACAATAAATACGGTGATATTTTGTAATGTGCGAATTCGGCGAGTCAGTTTTGGGAAAATACTGATTATCATCAAGAAACAAGAGCTTTCTTTTATAAAAGACCGGCTGTTTTGAAGGTCTATTAAGCCGGTAAAACTCGGCGAGCCTTTGTGGTTTCACGTTATTTCCAGGATATCGGAATAGGTAAGGAGGCGGCAAATGAAAGATGTCCTCAGCATCTATCAGCAGAAACATACCACTCCCAGAGAAGCTGTAGCCAGGATTCCGCGAAAATGTAATGTGTCATTCGGGCTTGGTCCCTCTAACCCGCCGTCGCTCTTGGCTAGCCTGGCGGATCGGGTCGATTCCGGAGATGTTGATGAAATCCATCTATATTATCAAATCGCAAAGGACGCGGCCAAACCGCTTTTCAAAACAAAATATCTCGATCGTCTCTACTTCCACGCAAATTTCATGACTGATCTGGATAGGGGCCTCATCCGAGAGGCTGGAACAAGCGCAGTAATCGATTACATGCCATGTTATCTATGGCAGCTCCCCAGGATATTATCAGAGTTCAATCAGATAGACGCTTTCTTGGTCACTGTCTCACCGATGGACAAGCACGGTTATTTCAGCCTCGGGACGAGCTGCGATTTTGCTTCAACTGTTGCAAGAAAATGCAAGATGACAATAGTTGAAGTCAATAAAAACATGCCACGTGTTTTTGGAGAGAACCTTATACATGTTTCCGAGGTTCACTCGATTGTAGAGAACCACTCCCCTTTACTGGAACTACAGGAACGGCCACTAACCCCAAAAGATATATCGATAGGGACCCGAATTACCGAAATGGTCCCCAATGGCGCCTGTTTACAATTTGGAATCGGCGGAATCCCTAACGCTGTCGCCAAATCCCTAACAAATCACAAAGACCTTGGCATTCACACGGAAATGCTTACCACGAGTGTGGTAGATCTCTATGAAGCGGGCGCTATAACGAATGAGAAGAAAACAATTCACCGCTTAAAGACAGTTTTTTCGCTTTGTTGGGGTACAAAGAAACTTTATGATTTTATTGATGACAACCCTTCTGTCGAAAGCTACCCGTGTTCACACACCAACGATCCTTCGGTGATTCAACAAAATGATAATGTCGTCTCTGTGAACTCAATAATAGAAATCGATCTCCTCGGTCAGGTAAACGCGGAATACGTTTCGGGTCATGAATTCAGCGGTGTGGGAGGTCAAAGAGATTTCATGAGTGGCGCATTCCGTTCAAAAGGTGGGATGTCCTTCCTGGCTTTTTATTCAACAGCGAAAAATGACCATATATCCAAGATCGTCCCGCGTCTCACCGGGCCTGTCACAGACTCAAGAATGGAACCGATGTACATTGTTACCGAACATGGCATGACCAACTTGAAAGGAAAGACCAATTCCCAGCGGGCACTCTCACTAATTGAACTTGCAGCTCCACAATTCAGGGACGAACTTCTAAGCCAAGCTAAGAAAATGGGTTTGGTACGATAACCTAGAATTCGCGTTGAACTGTCCCAAGACCATTACTGTTTTGTATTTTTCGTTTCATTAAGTCACAGCTACTGAATTGGTCAGTACATATCGGAACCCCGTGTCGTCAAACTTCGAGTATCCCCATTACTCTCTCGTAAACGTCCATCAAATCAGCTTCATTTGGCCGCCCTTGAATATTTCCCAAACGACCGGTTGTTGACAGGTGCTGTAAACGCCCATGAAATTCTCCGACAAAATACCACTCGTTTAATATTTCATATCCCAGGTGGTCAAACAACTGTCCCATATACTTCACTGCCGGCACAGCCTCATTAATTCCAGTATGGCCGCCTCCAAAAGAAGAATACACAACCACCCTTTTACCTAACCTTCGTGGCGACTTAGGTTTTATTTCGCCTAATTCTCCGTAGCGTTCACGGGTCTGTTTGAGAAAATCCATCATTGTCTTTGGCGGGAGCCAGGTATGAACTCCTGATCCAATGAAAACAAAGTCATAGGCCAAAATGTCAACTTCCTTATCCTTAGTGACCAACACAGTTTCCACTTCATGATTAACTTCTAGCGCGGCCTTTTCTATTTGCCTGGCAATCTTCTCGGTATTCCCGGTGGATGAAAAATACAGGTTGAGTACCTTCATGATGCTTCCTCCTTATATTATGAGAGCGTCAAATTACGGGTGAAAACCTAACCATTTTAGCATTGAAGATGCGCTAAAAAAACTCCGCCGATTTTCGCCGATTGTTCAACAACCAGCTCAAAGATTCAAAGCGTTTAATGATGATTTTTTTAGACAATTTCAGAAAACGGGGGCAACCGTCGCCGATTTTTTATCGACCACCGCCGACCTAAATGTAACAGACTGTAATTAAAGGGGGTTTTGGCGGGAGCGACGGGACTCGAACCCGCGACCTCCGGCGTGACAGGCCTAACAAATCAAACAACCACGTCCATTTACAGTAATATCTTCAAGCATTTTTGGAATCTATTATTTTTTATAATAATGGATTGTATCAAAAAACGTTACCTTTTTAGCCAGACTACTTGAATCAGAACCTTAAAGTAAGCTATTTCGATTTCAGCGAGGAAGATTAAAAACTGTGTAGTTGATGTACCAGGTTTCTGAATGAACATTGGCGAATTGAAAAAGCTTGTATCCGATGGGGAATCGGATCGTCTTGAATTTTAACTTCTACAGGGCAGTGAACCCAGGCGGGGCAGTATCCGTAGCTATGTATGATGACCACCTTGAGATCACAAACCCTGGCTCATTTCAATTCGGCATAACACCCGAAAAGTTGACTCAGCCTCACGAATTTAGGCCATGGAATCCAATCATAGCCAACGTGTTTTACCGAGCTGGAATCATCGAACGATGGGGCAGCGGCACACTCAATATTATCGATTGCCTCAAAGCAAACAATAACCCGACGCCTTCTTGGGAGGAACAGGCCGGGTCCATTTACGTGACCTTCCGAGCGCCCGTTTTATCCGAGGATAGAGAGGGGCCTAAACAAACTGACTGGATTGTTGGTGAGCCTAGGAAAACGTCCGTCAAGAGGTCACGGAATCATGCCACATGCGGGCGCCAAGTATTGAACCCTCTCATAGAAGCCGGCTTAATTGAAATGACTATCCCTGATAAACCTCAAAGCAGTAAGCAGAAATACAGGCTTTCAGATAAAGGACTCGCATTTTTATCAGGTGGTCAAGAAACTCGTACATGAGCGCAGTAAGAGTCAAACTAATCGACTCTGTTTTACAGGGGCCAGCAAGCGGGAATAATAATCCATTTGTTTGTAAAGGTGTGCCAGAGGAAACAAATGTTGACAATTTAAACAATCGAATTGAAGTTGAACGCCCAACAGGTAATTCCCGTGCCGCTGGATTGAGAGGGTTAAGGACGGATTGACTGGACATTTTGGAACGCATGAAGGTAATCGCGCGAAAACGTGATATATACCCCGTGCAACGAATAGAGGACAATATTATGAAAATAATTCTATTAATCGGCACGCTTCTATTACTGGCGACCTTCGCCTTCGCAGACCAGGGCACTTACAGAGACAAAGATGGCAACACATCGGGCAGTTGGTCGGACAACGGGGATCTGCGAACCTATAGGGATTCACTTGGCAATTCAATTGGGTCCAGCGTGACAAATGGTGACAGGCGTGACTATCGGGATCGGGATGGTAATTCTATGGGTTCAAGAGATCCAGATCGAAATCATGATGATGATTAATTTTACGAGACCAGCTCCTTTATTGGTAGTTCCTTTTTTAACAACAACCCGGTGCTATGGTCGGAACAATATTAAAAATGATTAAAACTTAGGAGTATTTTATGAAAAAAATTAATGACTATGACACTAAATCTGTTCCTGGAACACCTCCCGGTTCTAAAGGGAATCAACCTAAATCCAAGAGTAAACCATTGAACCTTAATGACCCATCGGACCTTAATTACGTTCATTAGGGCAAGTTTTTTTACGATTCGGCTATCAAAGATTGATCTTGAGTCCTAAAAATAGCTTCAGAAACGGCCTGTAGCTTGTATAGTAGACCTGAGTTCTATAAACAGGCGCATGCCAAGATTGCTGATGTTAAAATCGGGTGCTTAAACCTCAAACCTGAGGTCTACTTGCAACCTCAAGCCAAAGCCAAGGCTTCAGCCAGGATCGATATAATCGATACCAAAAACAATATTCTGAACACTTGAATATACCTACGTTTTTTTGGACATTATAGGCGATGATGACTCTTGAGTCAATCAAAACAACGTGCCAACAAGGAAATCCTCCGCTGTCTTTCTGCACAACTAATTCCCGAACAATGTTTCCCAGATGCTTTCTGAGTTCCCCATACAGTGCCTTTTTGCGGTACTTGAGAATCTACACAACGTGATATCTAAATTGGCTTCACTTGCCAGTCGGTACTGGGACCCAGGAATCTATTTTTTCAATTACTGTTTTTGTCCCCTCAATGGTTTTGTCGTAGATTCTTTCCCCCCATGGCTTGATTGTCAGCGGAGGCAGTGCCGGTATCGGTGGTGGCGGTGATTGCAGTATCGGTGGTGGTGAGGGATCTAGAATCTCTTCGGGGAATAGATTCCCGTTGGGGCTAATTTTGAATACGTAAATCCTGCCTGGAACGAGCTGGTTGTAAACAACATTTCCATATATTGCTGCGACGCCTATGTCGCTCAACTTGTCTTTATCATGTGATAACTTCCAAATCTCTGACCAAAACTTGTCTTTCTGTGTTGCAAAAAGTGGGCTTACTAGCCGCTGGAAATTAGGCAGAGACTTTGAACTCTCATCCAACAATCCCGAGTAACGCTCAGGTTCAGCCCCGTCAGTCTCAATAGGAAAACCTTGATCAGGGCGCATATGGTCGCCATAGACTCTACGCCACAGATATAGAGCTTTTTCCTTGCCATCCATTACCACTTTATTGCCAAATTTTACGATGAGGGCATCGAAGTGGATAACATCGCCCTCGATCTCATATTCTTTTCTCAAGACCTCTTTACTTTTGTTATTCCTATCTGTTTCAACGAACACTAGACGAGTGAATTTTACTCCTGGGCTCCCATCCCTTTCCCCCTGCCACAGCACCTTTGCATATCCAATCGTATCTTCTTGAGTCAGGTTCGTAATCGCCAGTCTTAACTGCTTATTTTCTGTTAGTAGTTTTGTGATGTCTGTGAAGACATTCCAAAGCACATACACCACCAGCGTGATCACTAGAAGTGCTATCATCGCCGCAACTCTGCCAACAATCCCGCCGCGCTCGCCCTTGGAAGACCTCATGATTTGCCTCTTACAACGGAAATCGCCCCCTTTACAGAGACGCTCCACAAAAATGTTGTCATTCAACCGCCCTATCAGTCCATCTATTCTGACATTTCTCCCCCTCAGGTCAATATATCATTAGAAAATAACGCCGTTTCTGTCCATATAATTTGAAAAATAACAGGGCCGAAGAAAGGCTCCGGTGAGCTTGTAAAGGTTTCCGTATGAAGTCTGCACAAAACCCGGCCCTACCATTACATTTTAACTTCAAACCATCTATTAATTACTCTTTTGAACGGCTCTAATAGAGCAACTGACTCTTAATCAGTAGGTTTGGGGTTCGAGCCCCCGACGGCCCACCAAACTAAAATTAAACCAAGTAGTTAGGCACATCACAACAAGTCAGTGCCCTCCAAAATGCCCTCCACTTAGTATTTCTTCCATGATTTCAAGCTGGTCTACTGACTGGCTGTCAGTAAGTTCGGGCTGCAACTCCCCGTCGGCAATGCCAAACAGAAACCAGGTTTCTTGATTCGTATTTGATTTAATCAATAGGACACAGCCCTCTCACGGAGGAGACACCGGTTCGAAACCGGTTGGGACTGCCAAACATTTCAGTGGGTTTCGATCTTCGCCAATTTTATTTTCTGAACTGCAACCCAGTTTTTTGAAAAACCTCAAAACTTTTTTGCCGCCTAAATTTTCGCCAAAACATCAATCGTCTAAAATTCATCTCTCAGATCGGGGGCCACCGCAGCGAGGAAGTGCAATGGTCTTCACCTGTACAGTTGGGAAAGACCATCAATTGATAAGCTGTTTCATCTCGCCATACCCCATTTCTGGTTTTGACATTCAATCCACAATTCGCTATCGAACGAAGTAAATGATTGAGATTGCCACCCCCATCACAACAACAATCCAACGTAGCAATTCCGGCCGGATCCTGCCTACCACCATTCCGCCCAACACCCCACCTACCAAGGCGCCAATTGCCATTACCACCGCGGCCGACCACACCACCTTGCCCGAGAAGAGAAAGAAAATCCCGGCTGAAATGTTCACACTGAATGCGATGAACTGTTTTAGGGCATTGAGCCGTGTCAGTGAGTCGTGTGCTAGGAGTGCAAGCGCCGCAAGCACAATGACACTTAGCCCTCCACCGAAGAAACCCCCGTAAATTGAGGCCAGAAACACCGAAAGAACCGCCCATATCTCATGATCGTTATCAACTCCAGCAACGCCAGCCTTTCGCGTGCGCCATCTGTGGATTGGGCCCTCAACCGCTAGAAGCCCTGTTGCAAGCAGAATCAGATATGGCACGAGCGTGCGAAATGTCCTCTCATCGGTGTTTAGAAGCAAAACACCACCAGCGAGGCCGCCTAGCGCCCCGGTCAGGCCGAGAAGCCGCAGTTTCCCTTTATTAACACTCAGGTCTTTTATCTGAGCAAATGTCGCCCCCAGGTACCCGGGACAAAGCGCAACAGTGTTGGTGATATTAGCGGTTACCGTTGGGATTCCCACTGCGGTAAGCATTGGAAACGTGATGAGGGTCCCACCACCGGCCAGAGCATTTACAGCTCCTCCTGCAACCGCAGCGACGCCCACGAGAATTAACTCAAGTTCAGTCATGTATCCTTTCTCCACCTCTGACAAAACCTGAGTTAATCCCCTCAGTCATGTTCTTCTCCTCCAGAGCGGAAATTTACGGTGCCTTTACTACTTTGGCCAGTAGGTCTACAAAGGGTCAAACTCCAAAAAACTTACCTGTGGCTTCTGAAAACCCGAGCAGTCCGACAAATGACCACTTTGCGTTGAAACAAGAAACCGTACCATAGTTATTCAGGGGCTGGAAAGGCTCGGTTAGCCAAATTATCCGCCAACAAAAGTCACGAGCAACCTGTTTTCGTCCAGATCATCGTACATTCGGTAACCCAAAGGCGCCACCGGTCCCCAGGGTTGAATGCGACGGCGCCATTACGACCGACATCCCAGCAAAATTCTTCCACTCAGACGAGCTTCTTATACTCAGGCTTATAAACGTGCTGCCGGATAAACTCCACCATATCGGTCGGACGATCCACACGGGCTAGCCTCGAATCGAAGACGAGCTTCGCCACCCTTGCGGCCGTCTGGATCTCGACCTCTAGGATGTTAGATTGTAACGGGTAGAGAAGTCCTTGTTTGAGCAATTCGGGCGTTAACTGATCCGCCACTGCCTGCGCTGCCTCGATGAACATCTCGTCTGAGACGCGTTTTGCCTGAGTTGCAAAGATCGCCATACCTACCGCCGGGAAGATATAGAAGTTGTTGGCCTGACCCGGCAGGAACGTTTGACCGTTATATTGGACCGGGGCGAACTGCACGCCCGCAGCGTAGATCGCCTTGCCTTTCGACCAAGTGTACGCCTGCTCGGCCGTGCATTCGGCATGCTCGGTCGGGTTCGACAACGCCAGGATCACCGGGCGTTCGTTGATCTGCGACATGCTCTCGACGACCTTTTGCGTGAAGGCGCCGCCAATTGTGCTAACGCCGATGATCGTGGTTGGCTTGACGCTTTCGATGGCAGCTAAGAAATCCCTGGTCGGCGCATGCTGATGGGCATACGGCTTCTGGAAGTCGACGAGATCCTTACGGGTCGACTCGAGCAGGCCATTTACATCGAACATATAGACCCTTGCCTGTGCCTCCTGGAGCGTCATGCCTTGCGTCACGAGAGCCGAGCAAAGCAGGTCGGCAAGGCCGATACCGGCAGAGCCTGCGCCAAGGAACAGGTACTTCTCGTCCTTAAGCTTCGTACCCTTGAGCTTGGTCGCATTGATCATGCCGGCCAGCGTGATACCGGCAGTGCCTTGCACGTCGTCGTTATAAACACAGTATTTGTCGCGATAGCGCCCAAGTAGATGCACAGCGTCCACACCCGTCCAATCCTCGAAGTGAATGCAGCACTTCGGAAACACCTCCTGCACAGCCTCAACGAATTCGTCGACAAACGAGAACAGATCCGCTGTTAGTGGACGCGTCTTGCGCAACCCCAAATACAAGGGGTCGTTCAGATACTGCTCGTTGTTGGTGCCGGCGTCTAGGTACATGGGCAACAGGTACTGCGGCGGCACGCCGGCTGCTGCCGTGTAGAGCTGGAGCTTGCCTATCGGGATGCCCATACCGTTGGCGCCCAGGTCACCTAGGCCGAGGATACGGCCACCATCAGTAACACAGATGAACCGAATGTCCTTCTGCGGCCAGTTTTTAAGAATCTCCTTTACTTTTCCGCGGCGCTCAATTGAAATATACATGCCACGGGTCTGACGGTAGATGTGACCGAACTTGAGACAGACCTCGCCGATTGTCGGATCGTATACAATCGGTAAAAAGCGCGCCGGATCCGACATAATGGTCCGGTAGAAGAGCGTTTCGTCGTGGTCTAGCACATTGACGAGATAGATATAGCGGTCTAGATCCGTGTTCTTGTGGCCTAGCTGCATCATAACTCGGCGCAGTTGCAAGTCCTCGGTCTCGGTAACGTCGGGTACGAGGCCAACAAGGCCGAGCGCCTGCTTTTCGGCTTCCGAGAAGGCGGTCGATTTATTGAGCAATGAATCCTGAAGCAAGTCCAGACCCTGCTTTTGGCTGATAGTCATGGTGGCGTCCTTTCTGTAGTCTGACGTTAGTTAGGGTTTGTGGTTGGCCTGCGTTAATTTCCGGTAGCGACGTATGGCGAGACCATCTTAGCCGGATCGACGATGCGGTCGAACTCCTCCTCTGTCACAAAGCCTAGTTTCAGTGCGGCGTCCTTGAGCGTGAGGTCGTTGTCCATAGCGAAGTGCGCTATTTTCGACGCCTTGTCGTAGCCAATCACAGGAGAGAGAGCTGTCACAAGCATCAGGGAGCGGTCCACATACTCCTTGATCTTCTTCAGATTCGGCTGCGTGCCCTCGACCAAGAACTTGCGGAAGTTTGTACACCCGTCCGTCATGATTGTGATTGAATGCATGATATTGAAAATTACCAACGGTTTGTAGACATTCATCTCGAGATAACCGCCGGCGCCTCCGAAGCCCACCGCCACATCATTAGCCATCACTTGCACAGCGATCATGGTCAGGGCCTCTGCCTGGGTTGGGTTCACTTTACCCGGCATGATAGACGAACCCGGCTCGTTCTCAGGGATGACAAGCTCGGAAAAGCCGGCCCGGGGGCCGCACGACATCAGTCGGATGTCATTTGCGATCTTGTAGAGTGACACGGCTAATGTTCGCATCGTGCCGGAAAGCTGCACCAGAGCGTCGTGGGCGCCCTGAACCGTGAACTTGTTCGGCGCAGTGACAAACGCCAGGCCCGTGAGTTTGGCGATCTCGGCTGCGGACGCTTCAGCGAAACCGTGCGCCGAGTTCATGCCGGTGCCTACCGCCGTGCCACCGAGCGCAAGGAGGTAGACACCCCCCAGCGCTGTTTCAATCCGCCCTAAATTGTCAGCGAGCGCCCCAGCATAGCCCGACCATTCCTGACCAAGCGTAAGCGGCGTAGCGTCCTGCATGTGGGTACGGCCGATCTTGATGATGTCTTTCCACTCCACTGACTTTACCTCGATCGCCTCTTGTAGCGCCTTCACGGCTGGAATCAGACGCTGCTTCACGTTTACGGCCGCGGCGATGTACATGGCGGAAGGAAATGAGTCGTTAGACGACTGCGCCATGTTGACGTGATCGTTGGGATGAACCGGCGCCTTGCTCCCTAGCGGCGTGCCGGCGATTTGGCAACAGCGGTTAGAGATCACCTCGTTCACGTTCATGTTGAACTGCGTACCGCTGCCTGTCATCCACACGTGCAGCGGGAACATGTCGTGATGCTGGCCGGCCAGGATCTCATCACAGACCTGAACGATTAGTTTGTATCGCTCCTCATCGAGACGCTTGCCGGTATGGTTCGCGGTGGCCGCGGCTTTTTTGAGTATGGCGTACGCTGTAATCATCTCTAGCGGGATCAGGTCCTTGCCAATACTGAAGTGCTCAAGCGAGCGCTGAGTCTGAGCTCCCCAGAGCTTGTCGGAAGGAACCTCGACTTCACCGAGGCTGTCGGTCTCTCGTCGAACGTTCGTCATTTTGTTTTCTCCTTCCTCTTCTGTGTTCCAAACATGGTCTTACCCCCAGATTGATCGACGCTCTTTATCCGACGTAGGCAGAGTAGTTTGTTGTGTCTTATCGCGAGCGCCAAAAGTAATAGCAGATTCAAAGGGGTCCGTCTGTGGTTAAAGACAAACTTGTTATCAAATGTTTTAGGTTACACTGTGAGTAAAATACGCAAGTTTAGAATATTCCTGTGCCCATAATAGGAAGGCACAGAACCATCCGACCAATGACAACACTCTCGGGAAAATCGTCATGGTTGAGCCAACTTCTTTTTTCAACCAGTTCTATTTCGAAAAAGGCTAGCTCGGAGTAAACTCCTCTATAGTTTAAATATGCACATTTTAACAAAAAAAAGAAAATATTCCTGATGGTTGCCTACATTTTTTGCGTCTCGGTTGTTGAATCTCATTTATTACAAATGCTTAAACCCTCAATAAACACTTTTACAATATGCTTGCATGAATAAAGTTACTGAGCAAAGGCAATCATCTACCTTCCAAAACATACAATCAAAGAGGACCACCATGGACCAGAATCGCAGGGAGTTTCTAAAAGGAGCGGGAATTGGCCGCCATCACGGCGATGGGCGGAATGACAGTGGGACATGTCGAGGCCCAGTTCGTTAGGACGAGTAAATTTAAAATAGGATATGACGATAATCTTGGATTACCAAATGATTTTGCTGAAGCTATCGGGCGTGAAATTACTGCTTATCATGACCTGGGCCAAATGATAGATGCATTTGTGAAGCAGCATTTATCCGGACTTTTTATCCCTGCGGGAGCGCTTCCTTATATAAAACAATACGATATTGTTTCATTAAAGCTATCAAAAGGCACACTGGCTCAAATGGATAATAAGCTGCTTCAAACCAGTCAGAAGAAAAAGTACTCCGTGCTGTCCCAAACCTTTAGCGACCATTACTGTTTTGTATTTTTCGTTTCATTAAGTCACAGCTACTGAATTGGTCAGTACATATCGGAACCCCGTGTCGTCAAACTTCGAGTATCCCCATTACTCTCTCGTAAACGTCCATCAAATCAGCTTCATTTGGCCGCCCTTGAATATTTCCCAAACGACCGGTTGTTGACAGGTGCTGTAAACGCCCATGAAATTCTCCGACAAAATACCACTCGTTTAATATTTCATATCCCAGGTGGTCAAACAACTGTCCCATATACTTCACTGCCGGCACAGCCTCATTAATTCCAGTATGGCCGCCTCCAAAAGAAGAATACACAACCACCCTTTTACCTAACCTTCGTGGCGACTTAGGTTTTATTTCGCCTAATTCTCCGTAGCGTTCACGGGTCTGTTTGAGAAAATCCATCATTGTCTTTGGCGGGAGCCAGGTATGAACTCCTGATCCAATGAAAACAAAGTCATAGGCCAAAATGTCAACTTCCTTATCCTTAGTGACCAACACAGTTTCCACTTCATGATTAACTTCTAGCGCGGCCTTTTCTATTTGCCTGGCAATCTTCTCGGTATTCCCGGTGGATGAAAAATACAGGTTGAGTACCTTCATGATGCTTCCTCCTTATATTATGAGAGCGTCAAATTACGGGTGAAAACCTAACCATTTTAGCATTGAAGATGCGCTAAAAAAACTCCGCCGATTTTCGCCGATTGTTCAACAACCAGCTCAAAGATTCAAAGCGTTTAATGATGATTTTTTTAGACAATTTCAGAAAACGGGGGCAACCGTCGCCGATTTTTTATCGACCACCGCCGACCTAAATGTAACAGACTGTAATTAAAGGGGGTTTTGGCGGGAGCGACGGGACTCGAACCCGCGACCTCCGGCGTGACAGGCCGGCGTTCTAACCAACTGAACTACGCACCCAGTAGTTTACTTTCGGGCTTGGTAGGCGGAACAGGATTTGAACCTGTGACCCTCGGCTTGTAAGGCCGATGCTCTCCCGCTGAGCTACCCGCCCAATTTGCTGTGAAAGACCCTTGGGATAACATCCGTAAGTCTTATCCGCTCAAAATAATACTCTTGCCTTGATCTGTCAAGAAAAATGCCCAAACCTTCAATTATCGCTTAAAACTTTCCAAAGCTTCGTCAGTCAAGTATTGGTCTTAAGAGTTCTCCCAAAGCCTCGTTAACTAGCAAGTACAACGAAGCGTCCAGTTTCCCGCGTACTCCAGGTCTCTGGCAATATCGGCCTTTCAAAATCGCATCAACCACATAAGTGGTATCATCTGAATCAAGTCCTTCAAGGTCCACAACGGTCACAAGATTTGCTCCCACAAGTTGTCCGAGTTCTGACGCTTCAATTTCCCTCACTTGGTTACCAGCGCGGATTCGGTTCCCGAATGTGGAGCATGCCCACACAACAGGTGTTATCAGCCCGTCTTCCGACTGTAACCCCCCCTCGAAGAATTGCACTATCAGGCTTTCCATTTAAACCGGCGCTAATAATTCGTGTTTCTTCATTTTACTGTAAAGCGTGCTCCTGCTTATTCCCATAATTTGAGCGGCTCTAAATTTGTTCCATTTGCATTGTTGCAGTATTGATCGGATATGTTCGCGCTCAAGGGTCCCCAGGCAAGTGTCTTTGGCTCCCCAGCCGGATAATTGTGAATCTCCCGGACGCAATTCCTGGGGTAGGTCTTCCGGTTGCACAACTTCCCGCTTGCACATTACCATTGCTCTCTCTACCGCGTTTTCAAGCTGCCTGACGTTACCCGGCCAATGGTACCGGAAGATAAGATCCATGGTCTCCTGGCTAAATCTGATTACTTTCTTCCCTAAACGTTTATTGAAAACTTCGATAAATTTGTTCACCAACTGGGGAATGTCTTCCTTCCTGTCACGCAATGATGGAATGTAGATGTTAATGACATTTAACCGCCAGTATAGATCTTCCCTGAATGTCCCCTGGGCCATGGCTTTCTTCAACTCCCTGTTGGTGGCGGCTATAATCCTAGCATGGGTAGAAATTGTCGCCTCACCACCTACTCTCTCAAAGCGCTTTTCCTGAATAACCCTCAGGAGGACAACCTGTATGGGTAAACTCACTTCACCTATCTCATCAAGAAAAATGGTTCCTCCATCCGCCTGTTCAAACCTACCTCTTTTTGACTTTGTTGCGCCGGTAAACGCTCCTTTGTCATGTCCAAACAACTCAGATTGTAAAAGTGTCTCTGCGTAGGCCGCGCAGTTGACAACAACAAACGGCCCATCTTTTTGGGTGCTGCGCCCGTGAATGGCTTTGGCCACAACTTCTTTACCGGTACCCGATTCTCCCTGAATAAGAACGTTTGAATCAGATCCCGATATATCCAGAATGAGGTCGCATATACTCCGCATTTTTTCGGAACGCCCCAAAAGATTTGCCAGCTTCTCAGAGCTATCCAAGGTTTCAGATAACCTGCGGTTCTCGAGCCGTTCATTCTTTAGGCTCTTATACAACCGCCTAATCCTCATCATTGCGTTCACTCGAGCCAGCAGCTCGTCAGATTCGAAGGGTTTGGTAAGATAATCATCCCCTCCGCTGTTCAATCCCTGGATCTTGAATTCAAGAGAATCGTGAACGGTGAATATGATTATCGGGATGTACTGAAATTCATTATGGGCCTTGAGTTTTGTGGCCATTTCCAGACCATCCATACCTGGCAGGTTGACGTCCAAAAGAATTAAATCAGGTTCCGGTTTATCGCCGGCGTCAAGAAATTTTAGAGCTTCCTCGGCCGTCTCAGCAAGATTGGCGTCGAATCCTGATCCCCTTAAGAGCTCTATAGTATATGGGCCATTAAATAAGTCGTCCTCTACCACCAATACGCGCCCAGAGTGTTTTGAAATTCCGTTCATAATCAATCACTTCAGAAAATGGTAAGCCAGTCCATGCGCCACGGCAACCAGACTTGAGTCCTGATTGCGAACTTCAATATTCCACAAACTGATCCTCTTCCTAATATCTATAGGCTTGGCTTCGGCGCTCACTGTATCTCCTGCCTTAGTGGCTTCGAAGTAATTGATCTTCATTTCAGCCGCAAGAGCCATGTAGCCTCTTGAATTGCAAGCTATCGCAAACGCTTGATCAGCCAGTGAAAATATTATTCCCCCGTGACTGCGAGCTGTGGAATTGCAATATTCCGGCTTGAGTTTCAAACTCACAAGTGCGTATGAATCCCTTACTTCTTCAACAACGATCCCGAGAAAACGTGAAAATGGGTCTCCACCGACGATTTCAGCCGCATATCTTACAGGCTCCGCTTTATGGTCAATGCTTGGCTTAAAATCTTTCAAGGTAATTTAACCCCCTTGAATTCTAATTCTTGGAATCGCTACCGGACTGATTCTCAGCGATTGAAACAAACTCTACCATAATGCCTTTTCAGAAGACATGGAGTAGTCTCTATCCATTACTTGTGAAGTCGAAGTCGCTGAACTGGGGTGACGGACAATTTTGTTGTGCGTCCTGGCAATATTCAGAAAGTTTCTCAAGAGTATTCCTCCGTCTGGTCTGGAGTTGAGATAGTATTCCGTGTGAGCCTGGACTCCATAAGCAGGTCTCGCAGGATGTCTGATTATCTGATACGGACACATTTTATTAGCGGCAAGAGCGATAAAACCTGTGGGCAGTCGTTTGACTTCATCATAATGGCTTTGAACAAGGTTCAGAGACTTTTCCATGCCTAAAAATAATGGGTCCCTTTGAAGAACGTAAACATCATGCCTACCCTTCTCTGTTGGATTGTGCCCATAAGGAAAACAATCGTCCTCTCCCCCTCGAATCGGCCCGACTTTGCCCCCAAAGGCCAAAGCCAGCGCCTGATGTCCTCCACAGACCCCTATGACTGGAACTTTCAGATCCTCTACAATTATACGTAACGCCTTGAAAAAATTTTCCAGGTCTTGACCATTCTTCCCTTTATATTTGCACCATGGAATTCCGTTCGGGCTCAATGCCAGAAACGCCGGCTTCAACTTTTTCATGTTTTCTACCGTGATTTCAGAAAAAGGCAGCACAATCCCTCGGCCGTCAGCTCCTAGCCTTTCGAGAGTCTCTTGAACAATCACCGCCTGTTTTGAAGATCTGCCAGTGAACATGTTTACAACAATCCAAAGTGATGACGCTTCCAAAACCGCAGTTTCTTTTTTCTGAGATTCCGGTTTTTGGCCGTTGGCATCGCCTGGATCAGTTGCGCAATGACCAGAAGACACTGCAATTAGAATCGAAAACATCAAAATCAATATTTTTGTGAATTTCTTCATGTTATTTTCTCTCAACTCTGATCTCGACCTGACTCCGAGCAGCAATTCCGTAAAATAGAGCATGCATCCAACCATAATTTCGTATTAAGTCTGAACCAACAACAGTTTGTATTAAATCTAGTCCTTTATTGATGTTACCATCTATATCTACAATATACTTTACTACTATTCGTGCTTCTGTTCAATAGCGCTCTGAGGAAAAGCGTTGAAAACTTTTACCGGCTTCAATCTGACACACTCCCCAGTAACATCGACACGAACCATGATTACCAATAGACCCTCGGCATCCTGGACCCTATATAGCCTGACTCCAGGCGCAATCTTGTCGTCCTGATCACCGCTGAACTCAGGCCGATAGTCAACCCATACCCCACAAGCAAGTTTTTCCAGGTCTACTTGGGAAACATCCAAATGGGGAATGTGCTTCAATGCCTCTGTAAGCTCTATCCTCGATTCAACCAACCTATTCAAGGGAGCGTTCTCGATAAAATCAATGCTATGGGCCCTGTTCACATCGAAACTTCCAGAAGCTATTCTTCTTAGAGTTTCCACCCTTCCTCCGACTCTTAGACATATTCCGATGTCTCGTGCCAAGGATCGCGCATATGTCCCTTTTGAGCAGATAAGATCGATATTCAGGTCTGGCGCTCTCCATTCAATAACCGAGATTTTGAAAATTTCCACTTTTCTCTTTTCAAGATTGGGGAATATACCCTTCCTCGCCAACCTGTAGAGAGGGACGCCATCCTTTTTTATTGCGGAAAAATGCGGAGGGAGTTGATCAATAGGTCCTTCAAATTCTTTTAGACACCAGCCTATCTGTTCAGCGCTCAAATTGCTTGGATTTCCAGTAACAGCTATTGTTCCTTCGCTGTCGCACGTGTCGCTCTCTTCCCCTAACCTAATGGTGACTTTGTATCGCTTTTTGGTTTCATCCAGGAAATCAAGCGCCCTGGTTGCAGTTCCCGCCAAGATCACAAGCAAACCTGAAGCGGCAGGATCGAGGGTCCCCGTATGTCCTACCTTCACAGAGCGGCCTAAACGACGCCGAACTATCCCCACCGCCCTGTTAGATGTAATGCCTACGGGCTTATCTATTAGCAGAATTCCATTGACCACGAGAATTTAATGTCCCTGAATACGAAGGAAATGTGACTGCGCAGACGGGTGGTTGAAAAAACAGCCATATTTTCAGCAATCAGTCTCATAGTTGTGGGAGAGTTGGCCAATACTTGCCTACAAAGGCAAGGATATCTCTAAGGCGCGCCTTGAAAGTGTACGGAAGGGCACTGATGTCAGGGCACTTTGCAGGAGACTCCGTTGAAGGATCATAGTTGGAAAGGCAATGCAGGACGCGTTTCACTGAATTTCTGAGAGCGTCAAGTTGATAACCTCCTTCAAGCACCAATAGCAACCTTTCTGAACAAGTCTGCCAGGCAGAGCGCATCAGGATCTTCAGCATGGCCTCATAGCCATCTTCAGTGAGGCTCATTCCGCCAAGAGGGTCCTTTTCGTGAGCGTCGAAACCAGCGGAGACCAATATTAATTGTGGTTGAAAGCTTTCAAGCAAGGGGTACACGAGGCGGTCGTAAACCGCAATATACTCGGCGTCCCCTGCGCCTGCCGCCAGGGGAACATTGACAGTGTATCCCTCACCTGGACCATGGCCTATTTCACGGATTCCACCGGTGCCTGGATAATGGGGATACTGATGAGTAGACACGAACAGGACACGTGGATCTTCATAAAAGGAATTCTGCGTGCCATTCCCGTGGTGTAGGTCCCAATCAACTATCGCCACTCTCTCAAGGTTGTGTCGAGTCAAAGCATAATGAGCCGCTATAGCGATGTTGTTGAATATGCAGAAACCCATTGCTCGCCTATTCTCGGCATGGTGGCCAGGGGGCCGCACCAAGGCAAAACCGTTTCTGATTGTGCCCTCGATTACCCCGTCCACCAGACATAGAAGGCCGCCTACAGCAGAAATCGATGCTTCCCAGGTGTCACAGCATGTCGAAGTGTCCGGATCGAGAAAGACTGTTTCGCATCCTCTTGTACTCATGATACGATCAACATATCGAGGATCATGGTTGGCGGATAGTTCTTCCGGAGAAGCAGGCCTCGGTTCGACATAGTCAAAGTTGAGGGCGCTTCCAAGCTGGTCAAGCATTTGATAAAGGACTTCTAATCTTTCCGGACTCTCCGGATGATACATCCCCATATTGTGTTTGAGGTATATTTTGCTACGAATCAGCCCAGTGGGTTTCATGATGGATACCGCCGGAAGTTATTAGTGAGAGCAGTGAAAACAGCCGGGTCGCTGCTCATAGTGGTCGGAAGAAACGCCTATCCCTTTAATTTAGCTTAACATCGGGCCTTGGTTCAGTCAATAAATTTACCATGGGATGACATTCCGCCGCTTATGATAACTACGGCGCAAGTTTCTCTTCACTTGTCGACGTCAAACTCGTATTCTAAGATAAATATTTTTTGACATCACACAATTTTTTGAAAGGAATCAAAAATGTTGCTAGCTATTGATGTGGGCAACACGAACATCGTGATTGGTCTGTACAGGAATGAGGTAAGACTCGGATCATGGAGAGTGCGCACAAATGAAGATGTGACAGCTGACGAATTGTGGGTTGTCTTGAAAAACCTTATGTTCTGGCAGGGACTGGAGACTAAAGGAATTAACGGCCTAATCATATCCTGCGTTGTTCCCTCTTTGAAAGGAGCGCTCGAGGAACTTTCCGTGAACTTCCTCGGTGTCGCCCCTCTCTTCGTAGGACCGGGAATTAAGACGGGCATGCCGATCAGGTATGACAATCCCAGGGAGGTTGGCGCTGATAGGATTGTCAATGCCGTAGCAGCGTACGAGAAATTCAAGAGCGAACTAATAGCCGTGGATTTTGGAACCGCTACGACGTTTGATCACATAAACGCTGCCGGGGAATATGAAGGCGGCGCAATAACACCAGGTGTGAAAATTGCGGCTGAGGCTCTTTTTCATAGCGCTTCAAAACTCTTCAGGGTAGAGCTGACCGCTCCTCCGAGAGTCATCGCCAAGGATACCGCATCGGCAATCCAATCTGGGATTATATTCGGTTACGCTTCATTAGTGGACGGTATTCTTGGTCGTATGTTTGAAGAACTTAAAGCAAAGCCCAAAGTAGTGGCTACAGGAGGACTTGCAAAAGTCATTTGCGCCCATACAAAATTTGTTGATGAAGTGGACGACGACCTGACTATGGAAGGACTAAGAATACTGTATAAACGCAATATACTCGCAACAAAAAAGGCCATTAAGGACTAGAAAAGCCGCAGAGGAATTGCTCTGCGGCCTTGAGTCGTTTTAGAGACTAAAAGATCTAGAATACTCCCTTGACCTTTCCTGTCTCAACGTCCACATCAACTCTTCTAAAGGCTGGATTGGAACCAGTGCCCGGCATGAGTGAAATTGCTCCAGCAACTGGAACCACGAAACCGGCGCCCTTGTAAGTCAACACGTCCCTGATAGGCAGGATCCAACCCTTAGGAGTTCCTTTCAGGTTAGGATCGTGTGACAGACTGAGGTGAGTCTTAACCATGCATGTTCCAAGTTTCGATAATTCGGGGTCCGCTTCCATTTTCTTGGCTTTCGCCTCAGCTTCCGGAGTGAAGCTAACACCATCAGCTCCATAAACCTCTTTCGCAATCAACTCGATGCGCTGGCGCAACGGGAGGCTCAATTCATAGAGCAACTTGAACTCGTTCTTTTCTTCGCAAGCGTCAACCACCGCATCTGCAAATTCGAGCGCGCCGTCGCCACCTTTGAGCCAATGCTCGGAAACAGCGGCACGGGCGCCTGCGGCTTCAGACAATCTCTTCACCGCCGCGATTTCATTCTTGGTGTCGGTGTAGAAGCTATTGATACAGACGACTGGATTGATGCCAGCTTTCTTGACTGTCTTGATGTGATGAATCAGGTTTTTGCAGCCTTCTTCCACCCAGCCTACATTTTCGCCCTCATATTCTTTTGGCATGGGCAGTCCAGGTCTTGGAACCGGGGCGCCACCGTGGCACTTCAGCGCTCTGATTGTAGCCACAATAACAGCACAGTTTGGCTTTAGGCCTGAGAAGCGGCATTTCAGGTTCCAGAATTTCTCGAAACCGATGTCAGCGCCGAATCCGGATTCCGTAACGTGGTAATCCGCCAATTTTAGGCCGATTCTATCTGCAATAATCGAACTCTGCCCAATGGCGATGTTAGCGAAAGGTCCGGCATGGACAAATACCGGTTGGCCTTCAATGGATTGCAGCAGGTTTGGGTTGAGCGCTTCCACCATCCACGCTGTCATTGCGCCGTCGACTTCGAGGTCTTTCGTTGTGACAGGTTCACCCTTCTTGCTGTAAGCCACCACGATCTTGCCCATTCTTTCCCGCATGTCCTTGAGATCCGTAGAAACAGCGAGAATGGCCATGATCTCTGAGGAAACGGCAATTGCGAAGGAGGATTTCATCATGAAACCGTCCATCTTTCCACCGATTCCGATGATCATATTCCTAAGGGCCTGTGCGCAAAAGTCGATAATCCAGTTGAATTCAACGTTACGGGGATCTATGTCCAGGCGTTTCAGATTTCTCTTAGCCAGTTCAGCATCGTCATAATTGAATTCATGCTGCATTCTGGAGGTCAGCGCCACCATTGCTAGGTTATGAGCATTCATAATCGCGTTGATGTCGCCGGTCAAACCAAGAGAGAATGGTGTCAGTGGAATACACTGAGCCAACCCACCGCCTGCGGCTGAACCCTTTATGTTCATTGTGGGTCCACCGGATGGCTGCCGTATAGCCGCCACCACCTTTCTCCCTCGTTTACCAAGGCCCTCTACCAACCCCATAGAACTCGTGGATTTACCTTCACCCAAAGGCGTGGGAGTAATAGCGGTCACGTCGATGTATTTTCCGTCTGGTCTGTCCTTCAGCCTGTTCAGAGCCTTTGCAAAATCGACTTTCCCGATATAGTGTCCGTGAGGAAGGAGTTCCTCCTCGGCAAGGCCCAATTCATCTCTCAACTGGTAAACGGTCTTCATTGATTTCTCGGCTTCTTCGGCTACCTGCCAATCAGCCATTTTAGTAGGATCCAACAATGCCATCGATACCTCCTGTGTAACTATTCAGCGTATTCGTCACGCTGAAATGGAATACTGATTACTTATTTCGATTTACCCAGAGAAATCTGGGCGCTCATGACTCCAGGATATAGCGCTTAGCGTTCCTAAATATTCCAAGTCCGATGCCTTCTTCGGCCAATTCTTCTCGGGTCCATCGAGGGTGATTGGTTCTATCCAGGTAACATTCCGGATGAGGCATTAAGCCAAAGATACGGCCCGTTGGATCGCAAACACCAGCGACTCCGTGGGCCGAGCCATTGGGATTAAAAGGGTATTCCAGCGTCGGATCTGACTCTCCAGGCTTGGTATAGTAAAGGGCCGCCTGGTGTGAAGACACCAGCTTGTCGATAACTTCCGATCCTCGGCCGACAATCTTTCCTTCCCCATGCCTCACAGGCAAATACAAATTTTCGAGACCACTTGTGAATACACACGGTGAAAGCTTGTCTACAGCCAAACTCACCCAACGATCTTCAAATCGTCCACTAGCGTTTGCTGTAAGGGAGATATCTCTTTCCAAATAAACCGACTCAAAAGCGGGCACAAGACCCAGCTTGGCCAGTAGCTGAAACCCGTTGCATATTCCTAGAATTAAACCGCCCCTAGCGACAAACTCAAGCAAACTATCAATTAGGTTCAGTCCATCAATCTTGGAATGGCGTATCCTGTTTGCGCACGCCTGCGCCGCCCCCAGGTCATCTCCGTCCATAAAGCCCCCGGGGAAAACTATAACCTGGTACAACCTTAAATCAACTTCACCACCGACTATGAAATTCAAATGCGCAAGGTCGATTACGTTAAAGCCTACAATCTCAAGAGCTCGCCGAGTTTCTGTTTCGCAGTTAATTCCGTGACCGGTCACTACCAAAGCATTTAAAGGCATCCTAATCCTTTTGTGAATCAACAATCTTTCAAAATAATGATTTAACCGATTCTGTAGCCAAATTCAAATAAGTTGTTGGGAAAATGCCTATATATAAAACGACCATTACTGTCAAGGTCAAGGCAAGCGCCATTGATGGGCTGAACTTAAGACTTTCCGGTTCAACTTCCGGAGCTTCCATATACATTTTCATTACGACTCTGAAATAATAGAAAACTGACGCTGCGCTTGTAAGAACACCGATAATGACAAGCCAGATATAGCCTGAAGCTATAGCGGCGCCGAAGATCGTGAACTTTCCAATGAAACCGGCTGTTGGAGGAATTCCTGCAAGCGAAAAAAGAAATATCGACATTGCAAGAGCCAAAGCGGGATGGGATTTTCCCAAGCCTCTGTAATCATCGATACTTATGTTTGCTTCTCCTTTTCTACCCACCATGGTAACTACGGCAAACGCTCCAAGGTTCGTAAAAATGTAGGCCAACAGATAATAGAGGATCCCAGCGGCGCCCATGGCAGTTCCGGCTACCATACCTATAAGAATATATCCTGCGTGAGCGATGCTGGAATAGGCCAGCATTCTCTTGATGTTGGACTGGACCAACGCCGCCAAGTTCCCTAAAATCATTGTTAATACGGCCAAGATCCACAGAATGTGTGACCAGGTAACCTGCGCCGAGCCAAAACACTCGAAGAAAACTCTTAGGAAAGCAGCGAATGCCGCCGCCTTGACCCCAACAGACATAAATCCAGTTATCGGAGAAGGCGCCCCGTCGTAAACATCCGGTGTCCACATATGAAAAGGCACAGCCGCAACTTTGAAGGAAAATCCTACCAGCAAAAGCCCCATGCCTATCAAGCCCATAGTACTAACGGAGCCTGATTGAAAATATTTGGCCAGGCCGGCCAACGACAAGGATCCACTCGCCCCGTAAAGAAGAGCCGCTCCATAAAGAAATAGGGCGCTGGAAAAAGACCCTAACAACAAATACTTGAGGCTGGCCTCGGAAGCCTTGGAACTCTTTGGAAGGACACCCGTTAGGACATAGACCCCTATCGACAGTGTCTCAAGACCGACAAAAATCATCAGCAAATGGCTCCCTGACACCATAAACATCATTCCAACAGATGAGAATAGTAGAATGGCAAAATACTCGTAAAGATCCAGCCCCTGATCTGTAAGGTATTTCATGGAAATCAGGATGGTTAATCCTACTGAAAGAAGAATCAGGAGATTGAAGAACCAACTGAAGGGGTCCAGAACAATCATACCGCTAAACGCCGGGGTATTCATAAAACGTAATGGGGCGTTGGCCGCTAGCGCTATCAGGACCGCCGTGAACCCTATGATCGCTCCAACCGTGGCTGCGCCTTTTCGGACAAACAGGCCCAATAGCGTAGCCAACAAACCAGCGACGCCAAGAATCAGCGCCGGCAGGACGCCTCCAAGATTAATTTCAGGCACTGGGATCATCCCGATCGCTCCCACTTCTAGTTTTCATTTCTCGGCACGGAATCCGTGACGGAGTATACCAGGCTGATTCTTTCCGGATTCGGCAATGTTTGTGTCCCTGTTTTCTCAAGGGCGATCACTGCGTCTCTTTTCTTTTCCACATGCTGAATGAAGTTCTTTACGGACGGCTCCATCGGCCTGAGAAAAGTGTTTGGATAAACGCCTATCCAGACTACAAAGATCAGTATTGGAACGAGAACCGCGACTTCTCTAGCATCGATATCCTTCAGATTCAGGTTCTTGGGATTTGTAACTTCACCGAACATAACCCTCTGGAACATCCAGAGCATGTAGACAGCGGCAAAGATGACGCCCGAGCACGCAAAAACGGCATACCATGTTAACGCCTGGACTTTGAATGATCCGAGCAGGATGAGGAATTCTCCAATAAAGCCGTTTAAGCCGGGCAATCCGATAGAGGATAAAGTAAATATCATGAAGAATACCGCAAACAATGGCATCACCTTGGACAATCCTCCAAATTCCGAAATGAGTCGAGTATGTCTTCTCTCGTATACCATTCCAACGATTAGAAAGAGAGCCCCTGTGCTTAGTCCATGGTTGATCATCTGGATAATGCTTCCCTGAACTCCTTGGAAGTTCAAAGCGAACATCCCCAGCATGACAAATCCCAGATGGCTAACACTAGAAAAAGCTACTAACCTCTTCACGTCCTCCTGAACCATCGCGACCCATGCCCCGTATATGATGCCTATTACGGCAAGGAGACATACCCACCAGACAGCATCGATAGCCGCATTTGGAAAGAGCGGTATGGCAAATCTTATGAACCCGTAAGTACCCATCTTCAACAGGACCGCCGCCAGCACTACGCTACCCACGGTCGGCGCTTCAGTATGCGCATCGGGGAGCCATGTGTGAAAAGGAAACATCGGCACCTTGATGGCAAATGCCAGGAAAAAGGCAAGAAACAGCCAGAACTGAGCCTGCAATGGGACCGCATAATCGTAGAGTTTGAGCAGATCAAAGGTGTATACACCTGAACTCTTACCGGCCATAAAATACAGAACCAGTATACCGACCAGCATTAATAGGCTGCCAACTATTGTATACAATACAAACTTGATTGCAGCGTACAGGCGTCTAGCCGGATTACCCCAAACCCCTATCAGGAGATACATGGGGATAAGCATGATCTCCCAGAAAACATAGAAAAGAAAGAGGTCAAGGGAGACAAAGACACCGATCATTCCGACCTGAAGAAACAAAAGGCAAATCATAAATTCCTTGACTCTTGCGGTAATGTCCTTCCATGACGCCAGAACCAGGATTGGGCCAAGAAAAGTAGTCAGTAAAACCAGAAATAGGCTGATTCCATCGACTCCAAGCTTGTAGGAGATTCCCCACTCCTTGACCCATGGATAATTCTCCACAAACTGCATAGACCCAACCGAAGGGTCGAACCCGAAGTAAATGAACAGACTCAAAACAAAGTCCGTCAGCATAGTCACGAGGGTGACCCATCGAAGTGTCTCTAAACATTCCCTGTTGATGAATAAAATGATCAGAGCGCCCAACAGAGGAACAAACGTGATAAGGCTCAAAAAATGCGAAACATTTTCCATGAACGCCACGCCTCCATGTCCTATCTCAATAGCAAGTAACCGATTACGACAATGGCCCCTACCAGTATCGACAGGGCATAATCCTTAACTAGGCCTGTTTGAAGCAGTCTCAGGACGCTTCCAAAAGCCCTCACAACAGCGGCCACTCCGTTGACGGCGCCATCGATCACCGCCTCATCGAATTTCTTCCAAATGAGTTTCGAAAACTCGACGATTGAATTGACAAAAAGAAAATCGTAAAGCTCGTCGATCCAGTATTTATTGTATACAAGCTTGTGTAAGCCGGAAAACCTCTGCACAATTCTGCCTGGGGTCTCAGGGCTTGTAATATACATGAACCTCGCCACCAGTAGACCAAATATTGCTATACCCAGGGAAACAGCCATTAGGATTATCTCTGCGGTAACATTGTGATGGCCTTCGTGATGAACCCCGTGATCAATTATCGCTTTGGCCGGAGCAAAAACCGGCCCAACAAAATCCGCGAAAACATGACCACCCTCTATCATCGGGATGCCCACCAACCCACCAACCAGTGACAAGAAGGCCAAGACCATCAGAGGAACTGTCATCATCGGTGGAGACTCGTGGAGATGGTGCGCAACATCCTTCTCAACTCTCGACTTTCCATAGAAAGTCATGAAAACAGACCGAAACATGTAGAAGGATGTCATCACGGCCGCCACAGCACCCAGTATCCAGAAAGCAATATGTTTCTCGAATGAATAGAACAGGATTTCATCTTTACTGAAAAACCCGGCGAAAGGGAAAATCCCGGCAATTGCCAATGTTCCAAAAAGGTACGTTAAGTGAGTATAGGGAAGTTTCTTGCGTAAATTCCCCATCTTCCTCATATCAAGCTCTCCTGACATAGCGTGCATTACACTTCCTGCGGCCATGAATAGAAGAGCCTTGAAAAAGGCGTGTGTCATAAGATGAAATATTCCCGACGCAAAAGCCCCCACACCACAAGCCATGAACATATAACCAAGTTGGCTGATGGTCGAATAGGCGAGCACTCGCTTGATGTCGAATTGCGTCATACCGATTGTTGCGGCGAACAACGCAGTGGCTCCTCCAATTATTGCCACGACCGTGAGTGAAACGGGCGCCATAGCAAAAAGCACACTGCATCTCGATACCATGTAAACACCGGCGGTCACCATAGTTGCCGCATGAATCAATGCGCTGACTGGGGTTGGCCCCTCCATTGCGTCCGGCAACCACGTGTAAAGAGGAATTTGAGCGGACTTACCCGTAGCTCCAACAAAAAGTAGAATCGTGATTAGTGTCACAATTGCGCCGCCTTGCGTGAGCTTTTCAGGGGCTGCGCTAAATACGTCGGCGAAATTGAACGTTCCGAATATCGTAAATATCAGAAACATTCCCAAGAGAAACCCAAAATCTCCTATCCTGTTGACTATGAAAGCTTTCTTGCCGGCGTCCGAAGCTGACTTCTTTTCATAATAGTATCCAATTAGAAGGTAGGAACAGAGGCCTACACCCTCCCATCCGACAAACATGAGAAGAAAATTGTTTGCCGATACAAGAATCAGCATGTTAAATACAAACAGGTTCAAGTAAGCGAAATATCTCCTGAACCCTAGCTCGCCATGCATATATCCTATTGAATAAACATGAATAATGCATCCCACTCCACTAACGACCATAATCATAATCAGACTGAGTGGATCGACTAAAAAACCTATCGGGACATTCAGATCTCCGGACCAGATCCACGAGTATACGATCTTCTCAACCGATCTGTTTCCTGGGGCTAACTTCAGAATCTCAAAGAAGATTGAAACGGCAACCACAAAAGACGCCCCTACCGAACCCGCTCCAATCCAGCCAATTGTTTTCTCTGAAAAACGCCTTCCGAAAAGACCGTTAATCAGAAATCCTATCAAAGGAAAGATTGGTATCAACCAGACTAGTTCAATCATGCGAGGCTCCAGGATCTGATGTTCGGAAATATTCAACCCAAATCGATATCGCTTCGAGTCTTATTCAAACAATTCTTACCACTTTAACAAGCTAATATCATTAATGTTAATCGTTCCGCGTTGCTTAAAAACAGCCACGGCGATCGCCAATCCTACAGCAACCTCGGCAGCGGCGACCACCATCACGAAAAGCACAAAAATTTGCCCTTCTATCGATCCTAAATAACGAGAAAAAGCGACGAATGACAGATTTACCGCATTCATCATAAGTTCTAGGCTCATCAGAATTACAATCAAATTCCTACGAAGCATTACTCCCGCAATGCCCAAGGCAAAGAGCAGAGCGGAGAGCACAAGATAATGTTCTAAAGTTACCATTATTTTTCCCTGCCACAGAATTTTTAACGCTCAAGCGCTTTCCGATGGTTCAGCTCTTAGTCAACTTCCGACCTATCACTACTGTACCGATAATTGCCGCGAGGAGAAGAAAAGACGCGATTTCGAAAGGCAATAGATAGGTTGTGAAAAGCTCTTTAGCAATCAGATCCAGGTTTGAGGCGGCAGCCAAGTCTCCATTTTGCGCAACTCCCGTGATGTTAGGCGCTATACTTTTGAAGACCGGGAATAACATAACCACAAGGGCCAGTGACAATATGACTCCAACCCCCCATCGCAGAGGCCTGGGCTCTCTGGGCAAATCTATCTCTTCCAGATTGAGCAACATGATTACAAATAAAAAAAGTACCATGACAGCACCCGCATAAACAATGATCTGAACCATGGCTATAAACTCCGCATGCAACAGGATGAACAGAGTAGCCAGCCCAATCATTGTCAAAATCATGAACAACACGTTGTGAATCGGCCTTCGCAAGAAGACTACAAAAACTGCGGACAACAGAGTCACAACGGCCAAAATATAGAAGAGGATGGTTTCCATCAGCGCCCAAAACCTCCAAATTAGTTCCGACTAGAACACTACGACAGGATGTCCTTCATAGCCGTCAATTCCCGAACTGCCCACAAATGGTTGTGAAAAACCTCGTACATTTTGGATTGACAGAGACGAGAGCCATATATTCACATTTTCCATCACCCAAACTGGCGGGCCGATTCCCGAAACAAATAGGCCATAATCTATATATATCTACTATCCTGCCTTCTTCTGCGGTTCGTACCTGGGAACCGGGGGTTCCAATAATCTTTGCTTGTCATATTGCAACTCTTCCCTCGTGTATTCGGAAATCTCATAAGCCCCTGACATCTCAATAGCTTCCTTGGGACAAGCCTCGACACAATAGCCGCAGAAAATGCATCTTGTTAAGTCAATATTGTATCTTTCCGGATATCGTCTACCATCAGGTTCAGTCGCCGCCTCTATATAGATGCAGTCCGCCGGACAAACCGTGGCGCATAGCATACATGCAACACACTTGATTTTGCCTGACGCATGACGTGTCAACACATGTCTTCCTCTCCACCTAGGCGCAACTTCCCATTTCTCATCCGGATATTGAAGAGTTATTTTCTTCTTGAACAGATACGAGAATGTGAGTTTTAGTCCCTGTAACAAAGGGATTAGCATCTTCCTGACCTCTCAGACAAACTAAAATGTTAAACAGGCAGTTCAGGTCACACTTTTCAGTGAATCCCAGTACGTGTTCTATCTACTCACATACTGGACCCAAATCATGTAGACAAACGCCGTCGCCATAACGTTAAACAACCCGGCAGGCAGCAATGCCTTCCAGCCGAATTGCATTACACGATCGTACCGAAGTCTCGGATAAGTGCCTCTAATCCAGACGAATACGAATACGAAGAAAAATGTCTTTCCCAGAAACCAGACAACTGGAGGCAAAACCGGTCCCTGCCAGCCACCAAAAAACAGAGTGGTCATCATGGAACTGAGAAAAAGTAAATGGGCATACTCACCTAGGTAGAATAACCCAAACTTCATCGAACTGTATTCTGTCTGGTAACCTGCGACGAGCTCATTCTCGCATTCCATCAAGTCAAAGGGGGTCCTTGCTATCTCAGCGCTGCCGGCTATCAGAAACAGCAGAAAACCAAGTGGCTGCCGAAATACGAACCACTTGTAGACCGAGTCCTGGGCTTCCACAATCTGAACAAGGCTCAAAGACCCAGCCAAGATCAGCACTCCCACCACGGACAGACTTAATCCAAGCTCGTAACTGATCATTTGGGCCGCGGCACGAATCGATCCTAACAGAGAATATTTGCTGTTGGATGCCCAACCTCCTAAAATGACCCCATAAACCCCAAGTGACGAAATTCCAAGAATATATAGAATTCCTAAGTTTATGTCTGCAATAACCCCGGTATTTAAATCAAACTTGCCGGCAACCGGTCCCAATAGGCTTTCTAGACCAAGCCCCTTTGCAAAGGGGATCACCGCAAAGGGGATCAGAGCGCAAACAACTACGATAAGTGGAGCGGCAATGTACACTACAGTGTTGGCTGAAGAAACTGTTATTTCTTCCTTGAGTAGTAGCTTTGCTCCATCCGCCAAAGGCTGCAGTAGCCCCCACGGGCCGACCCGGTTAGGACCAATTCGCACTTGGATCCATCCGAGGACTTTTCTTTCTATTAGTGTCAAATAGGCGACAAACGTCAGTACAGCGGCCAGGACTATAAGTGTCTTGATCACTACCAGAACCACAGGGAAGGCGGATTCCATAAATCAACCTCTCTCGATTTTTATGCCTTTTCCACTTGAATAACTATTTCAGTGGATCCCCAGTCAGTGAAGGAATTCAGTTTATTCTTAGAAAAATGATACGGAACAAGAACCATCCCTTGCAATGCCCGACGAGACTCTTTAGCCTTAAGGCTAATAGCCTGACCGCTATTTCCGATAATATTTATGGCGTCCCCGTCATTCAATCCCAAGTCAGTCATGTCGACCCGACTCATCTCGGCGAAGCCAGGCGGACACACTTCCATAAGAGACGGACTCCATTCGGAAAAGGAGCCCGAGTGAAATTTCAAGACGCAAGGTATTAATTTAAAAGAACCTGATGATCGAGAAACCGTCCCAATCGGCCTAGCCGCAGCGAGTCTAGCTTTACCAATGGGAAACCCTCCTTCGTAAAGTGTGGGGGTTCCGGAATCCTCAACATCTAAACACGGCCACACCAAACCTTTGTCCCCAATCCTTTCATAGGAAACACCGGAGTAAATGGGGGCCACTCCGGCTATTTCATTCATGACTTCGGAATATCCTGCATAGGAAAGTTCCGGCTTACCCATTCCGGCAGCCAGGGACATGAATATTTCCAGATCAGGTTTGCCTTGAATTGGTTTAGAGCTCGGATTCAGTTTTTGAATTCGACGTTCCGAACTGGTAAACGTCCCAGCCTTTTCGTATGGAGCCGATACAGGAAGGACAACATCAGCCATGTTCGCTGTCGATGACAAAAACATATCCTGAACGACTAAGAATTCAAGTTTGCCAAGAGCATTTTCAACCTGCTGACGATTGGGGTAGGTGTCGACTGGATTTTCTCCCACCACATATAGACCTTTCACTGATCCATTTTCAGCTCCCTTGAAAATATCCTGAGCACTCATTCCTGGACTCGCCGGAATTTGCCCGTTCCACAGAGCCTCAAATTTTGCGCGAGCCGCTTCATCCCGAACCGAATGATAACCAGGAAGCAGTTCAGGGGTAAGCCCCATATCCAGAGCGCCCTGAGCGTTCGCTTTTTCCCCGAAAACATAAACGCCGCAGGACTCTTTACCTATATGCCCTGTAACAAGGGCCAGATTGACAGCAGCCTTGCTTAGCGGAGAGTTGTCGTGATATCGATTAAGTCCCTCAGAAAGGATTATTACCCCTGTTTCAGCTTTTGCATAAGCAGTCGCTGCAGCCTTTATTAAGTTGGCGTCGAGTCCCAATACCGCTGCTACGTTTTCAGGAGCGTAGTCTTTAAGCGAAGCTAAAAGTTCTTCAAAACCTTCAGATCTAAAGTCGACTGAAGCACGATCCAAAAGCCCCTCATCAATTATGAACTTGAGCATCGAGTTGACAATCAAATCCTCTGAGCCAGGAGGAACACTAAGGAAGAATCCTTCACGATAGGACAGCTTTGTTCTTATTGAATCAACGACTATAACTTTGGCCTTTTTTCTCGCACTGGCCAAGTTAATTTCGTTCTTTGCAATCGGGTGGGTTTCGGTGAGGTCCGCACCCAGTAACAACACGGCCTTTGCGTCTCTAATCTCACGGATTTGGTTGGTAGAGGCGGCATAACCCAACATCGGAGCCAAACCATCCGTAAGGGATCGGTAAGCATAACCTCCAGCATGATCGAGATTGTTGGTCCCAAATACTGTCCTGACCAACCTGTTAAATACGAAAGCTTCTTCGTTGGTTAGCCTTTGTGATCCGAGAGCCGCCAGACTATCAGGCCCAAAACTCTTTTTTATCGCCCCAAACTTTTCTGCAACGGTTTGAATCGCCTCGTCCCAAGTGGTTTCTACCAACGACCCATTCTTACGCACCAAAGGCTTTGTCAACCGTGATTCTGAGTAGGCGAAAGGCCAACCGTATCTTCCCTTAACACACAAATTACCTTCGTTCGCGCTATCTTCCGAAGACGTAACATAAACTGTCTTTCCGTCTTTTTCGCCTAGCGTCAATGAACATCCGAGACTACAGAATGCGCAAACAGTTGAGGTGTTTTTTAACTCAAATCTGCGGCCGGTACCTACCAGCCACTTGGATGATATTGCTCCAACCGGGCAGATTGAAGCGCACTGCCCACAAAATTCACAATCCAGGGGCCGATCAAAATCGGTTGATACCTCGGATTCTATGCCTCGACCTACGAAACTCAACTCACTCTGCCCCTGAACCTCTTCACAAATGCGCACACACATGCCGCATCGGATACATAGGTTCATGTTGAAACGGATAAAATTCGAATCATTGTCAGTATGAAAATATCTCGACTGACGGCCAAAACTTAGTTCCGGGACCTCATAATCAAAGACAAGGTTCTGGAGTTGACAGTCACCTCCCGCGTCACAACTGGGGCAGAGCAACGGGTGTGACCTCAGCAAAAGCATTAGCTGCAATCTACGGCTATCTCTCAATTTTGGGGTGTTTGTCGCGACTTCCATCCCGTCACGGGCCGGGTTGAAACACGCGGGCATGGTTCGAGTACGCCCTCTGGCTGTTACCTCAACTATGCACAAACGACACGATCCGTAGGGGATAAGCCGTTTGTCATGACAAAGGGTTGGAATCCGAACGCCTGCCTGTTGAGCAGCTTCCAGAATAGAGCTGCCCTTCTTCACTGTAACTTTCACACCGTCGATGGTCAGAGTAACCATAGAATCTTACTCGCAATTAGATATTGAGAATCGGAATCTGCCGCATGTATAACCGGAACAACTCCAATACTTTTTATAGCTAAATTTAACGAATCGCCCCAAATTTGCAGTTCGTGATACATGTTCTACACCGGGTGCATTTGGATTTATCTATCCAAGCTATCTTCTTCTTTTCCCAAACAATAGCGTCGGAAGGACAATTCTTAAAGCAAAGGCCGCACATCTTACATTTTTCTTCAATTACCACAAAATCTATGAGGTCCGGACAAACTAGCGCAGGGCAGTGCTTGTCTCTGATGTGAGCGTCATACTCGTTTCTGAAATACTGGATCGTTGAGAGCACCGGGTTAGCGGCGCTCTTGCCAAGTCCACAGTGCGATGTGTTGTTGATGTGATGGCCAAGCTCTATTAGAAATTCCACATCGCCTTCCTGACCCCTGCCCTCTACAATATCGGTCAGTTTGTCGAACATGACCTTAAGACCTTCGCGGCATGGGGTACATTTTCCGCATGATTCATCAACAGAGAAATTGGTGAAGAATCGGGCGGTGTCCACCATGCAGGTCATTTCATCCATTACGACAACGCCACCGGATCCCATCATGGCGCCCACACCCTGCAGAGACTCATAGTCTATCTCTACATCTTCCATACCAAGCGGAATACACCCACCAGAAGGACCACCGATCTGAGCGGCCTTAAATTTCCGCTTCTTGGGGATGCCCCCACCGATATCGAAAATCAGCGTCTTCAGGCTCGTTCCCATCGGAACCTCGACCAGCCCTACGTTGTTAACAGCCCCAGTAAGAGCGAATACCTTTGTCCCTTTGCTGTTCTCTGTCCCTATTGACGCAAACCAATCTCCGCCGTTGAGAATGAGTGGATTGAGATTGGCAAATGTTTCTACGTTGTTTAAATTAGTTGGTTGATTCCATAACCCGGCTTCCGCGCTTCTAGGCGGTTTGATGCGAGGCATACCTCGCTTTCCTTCAATAGAATACATAAGGGCAGTGGATTCACCACAAACGAACGCTCCGGCTCCTGGAGCGATGCCTATGTCAAAATTAAAACCCTTGCCCAAAACATCTTGCCCCAGCAATCCATAGGATCTGGCATCCTCAATAGCTTTCTGTAATCTCTGAATAGCCAGGGGATACTCGGCGCGAACGTATATATAGCCCTGCTCTGCCCCAATCGCATATCCTGAGATGGCCATCCCCTCGAGGACCGAGTGAGGATCACCTTCCATTACGGATCGGTCCATGAAAGCCCCAGGGTCACCTTCGTCTCCGTTGCAAATGGTATATTTGGGGAAATTATCATATCTACGGCATTCTTCCCACTTCATGCCGGTAGGGAAACCTCCACCACCTCGACCCCTCAAACCCGACTTCTTAACTTCCTCTATTACCTGTTCAGGTGTCATTTCCGTGAGGGCCTTTGCAAGACCCGCATAACCATCACGGGCTATGTACTCATCGATGTTTTCAGCGTCAATCAAGCCTCGGTTTCGCAGGACTATCAGCCTTTGCAGCCCGAAAAAGCCGATGTCCTTCATAAGTGGAACGCGACCCTTAACTGTCTCGTCCTTAAACAGCAGTTTTTCAACAACTCGACCCTTTAGAATGTGCTCTTCTACAATTATTGGCGCATGCTCAGGCCTAACCTGGTTGTAAAAAATGCCGTCCGGATAGACAACGACTAGAGGCCCCATAGCGCAAAAACCGTTGCAACCGGTCATGATGATTTGAACTTCGTTCTGTAGATTGCGCTTGGCTAATTCACGTTCCAATGCGTCCCTGACATCCAAGGAACCACTAGCTATACACCCTGTACCTGCGCACATCATTAACTGCAATCGATAATAAGGGCTAGCACACATTGCCTATTCTCCAAAAAAAGGCGACGACTATAAGAAACTGGGGCTGAAACGCCTCCACAATAAAATCAACAACCTAAGTCTAGGTGGCCATAGTCTCGCTTCCGATGGCCAAAGCGTAATCTTCCACTACCTTTCCACCTAAGACGTGCTCTTCAAAAATCTTTCTCGCCTTTTCTTTATCTACAAGAATGTATTTCACAGGCGGTGAATTAACGACTTCAACCGTGATCATCGGTTCTTTAGCGCACAGTCCCGCACAGCCTGAATTCGTTAGGATAACGTCCTGAATCTCTCTTGCGGCTATATTCTCACGGAAAACGTTCATCACTTCACGCGCTCCCGCCGCTATTCCGCAGGTGCCCATGTGAACGGTCACCTTTGCTCGAAACTGGCCTCCCCTAAGAATCATCTTACCGGTCTGTTCTTCCTTGATCCTTTTGAGATCGTCTATCGAAATCCTGGGCACCTTGTTCCCTCCTGTCTCTCCAAAGATTCACGGCGCCGTGGTTCAAACATCTCTATCTAGGCCGCCCAATCAAAAGAAAACCGCCTACTGGTATCCTTCCAGAATACCCAAAGTTGCAGAGGGTATTATGTTTCCGTGGGTATCCTCTCCTATCATCATGACCGGAGCCAATCCGCAGGCTCCAAGGCAGCGGACGGCCTCGAGAGTAAACCTACCGTCCTTGGACGTTTCTCCGACGTTAATTCCAACTTCTTTCACGATTATATTCAACATGTCCTTGGCGCCTTTCACGTAACAGGCTGTTCCCAAGCACAGTCGGATAGTGTGCCGTCCACGAGGTGTAACTGTGAAGAAAGAATAGAATGTGACTACCCCGTAGATATGCGGCGCTGGAATATTCAGTCCTTTAGCAAGCTTTCGTTGAACCTCCATCGGAAGATAACCGAATGTTTCCTGGGCTTCCTTCAGGGCTGGAATCAAGTAACTCGTCGACCCTTGGTACTTTTCAATTATTGGATCTAAAAGCACGAGTTGATCCGATGGGATCTGCTCAACGCTGTCCTGAACTTTTTTCTTTAATAATGCGTCTCTTTCTTGCACTTTTTAAAACTCCGTAAAATTTAAGCCCTATGAGATGACGTTAAGCTCTTTGAGCCCTTCCGATAGGTTACATTGCAACAAAGACACCACCTGTGGAAAATTCATCGGAATATCTCCCAATTCGACCCTGATTTCCCGGGTATCCAATACATACTCACCATGGCCCCTTCGGTGATCATAAACAACGTCAACATTGGGATTGCCCTCGATAAGAGCGAGTATGGTCGACACCATATCGCCCATCGGTTTTCTGTCGATGTGACTGTTACGCATGGTAACTGTAACTTTCGTCCCGACTCCAGGAGTGGACTGAACCTCAAGATTACCCTGGGCCTCCAGAGCTGATTGCTGAAACATAGAAAGCCCAAGTCCTACCCTACGGGTTGTACGAGTAGTAACAAATGGGTCCAAAACATTGTTCAGAAACTCAGTACTCATTCCCTTACCATTATCTTTAATCACTATAGTCAGCAGATCATCTTCCAGATTTTCATCAACAAGTATTTTTATCAGTGTAGCCCCAGCTCTTATACCATTTTCAGCCACATCGAGGATATGAAGCGATAAATCCTCCATATCCAAGATCTCTGCCCATCAGATGAGCCTACAAGGCCCAACAATTCTGCGCCCATGAATAGCTTTAAAAGCCATACGCAATTCTTCGAATGACGCCTCAGCCATCTCGACCTCTGTAAAAGCAGACCCAATGTCGGCGAGCGAATGGGCGTCTGATGATGAAATCAGGGGATAATACAAACATTGTGTGAACTTTTTTCTAGCAGAATCACAGTCAGTGTGTTTGGAGATTTCCAGCGCATCCAGTTGCAGTCCATCTGGAATGAAACCTAACTGGCTGAATATTCCAAATCCGGAGCGATCAACGTGAGACGCTACTGCGATTCCCTGGTGATCGTGGATTAAATCCACTACCCTCTGGATGTTTAAGGTCGTGGCCCCAATTAACAGCGCTTGGTCGAAGTCATCCACCATGTCAAACTCGTCAACCACTACCTGATAACCTATAGCCTCTTCGTCGTTAGTTCCCGGAAGATGACCGTAAACATGCTCCTGAACTAACTGCGCTTCCTCAATTGAAGGAAACAAACCCAGTATGTGCACTTCCTCACTTGATGTGATTTCAAGACCAGGTATAACCACAACACTAGCGCCTTGTGCGGCCCTTATGGCAGCCTGGGAATTTCTGGATGAATTGTGATCACATATACCTATCATAGAAAGGCCTTTTTCGATCACCGACCTTACAATCGCTCTCGGCGTCATCTCTCCTAGCTCAGTGCATGGAGAGAGAGTAGTATGAATGTGCAAATCAATTCTGAAAATCTTCAGGGCTCACACCCGTCAAACGAGTCTCAGGGCACGTGGTTGATGGTTCATGGCCTTTCTGTCGTCAAATTACCGGCCAACACCCAACTGATATAGTCGTCCAGCAACTTCGTATGTTGGAAAGGCGCTACACATCACAACCACTCCCTGTTCCTGGGCTTTTTGTATTGTAGCTTCTTCGGGCTGACGCCCGTTGACAATAATGATACCCGCCAAATTGTTCAGGAAAGCGACCGCTACAATGTTTTGATGTAATTGCAGGGTAAGCCAAACGTCACCTTCTTTGGAATTTGCGATCACATCGCTCAATAAATCACTGGCATAGCCGCCGGTAACAGGCTTTTCCAACTCCTGGGAGCCTGCGCTAACTGTTAGATCCAAAGCCTGAACAAGATCCACCAGCTTGATTTCAATCATGAACAACCTTCTTTAACGATCCACTTCGGCCAATACTATATCAATGCTTGAAAGTATCGCGATTACATCGGCAAAGAGACATCCTCTGCACATCTCGGCCAATGACTGCAAATTCACGAAGGCCGGAGCCCTCCATTTGAGCCTGAAAGGGCTGGATCCTCCATCGCTGACGATGTAACAACCCAACTCTCCTCTAGGAGATTCTATACATTGGTAGCAGTCGCCAGCAGGAACCCTGCATCCATCGACAACCAGCATGAAGTGATGAATTAGCGACTCCATTTTGGTGTAGATATCTTCCTGAATGGGAAAAATCTTTCCTGGAACTGTGGCTCTGATCGATCCTTCTGGTAGTAACTTAATAGCTTGTTTAAGTATCTTGTTGCTTTGACGCATCTCATTTACTCTGACGAGATATCTTGAATAAACGTCGCAGCCTTTCTCGACAGGAATATCAAAGTCATAATGTTCATATCCGGAATAGGGTTCCGATTTTCTGATGTCCCACGCCTTTCCCGAAGCTCTTATCATGGGGCCGCTGACACCCAACTGAATAGCATTTTCCAGTGATAAAAATCCCACTCCTCTTGTTCTGTCGATGTAAATCGCATTCTTAGTCAGTAAGGTCTCGTATTCGTCAACTCTAGCCTCAAAGTGATCCGTAAAAGACTTCAGTTTTTCAATAAAACCTTCCGCCAGATCCTGAGACACCCCCCCAATACGCAGATAGTTTGGCATGAGCCTACCACCGGCGGTCAGTTCGAAGAGGTTCATGATCTCTTCTCGCTCTCGGAGCATGTAAAAAAGCGGCGTCATAGCTCCAATATCATGCCCGTGAGTCCCCAGCCAGAACAAATGACTAAAAATCCTGGAGAGTTCCGCCATCATCACTCTTATGACTTGCGCTTTCTCCGGGATATCAACACCCAACATCTTCTCAACCGTAAGGCAATACGCTAGAGAATTACTGGAAGCCCCCATATAATCGCAACGTTCCGTCAAAGGAATGATCTGATGGTATTTCTTGTTTTCACAGGTTTTTTCGAACCCCCGGTGAAGATATCCAAGATACGGGACTATGTTGATTACAGTTTCCCCATCAAGTTCCACTACCGCGCGGAAAACTCCGTGTGTACTGGGATGATGCGGTCCCAGATTTATTTCCATTATCTCGCTTCTCATGTCGGCCCTGAGGTTCAGTTCACGCGCCATAACCTATGTTACCTCAAAAAGTTTTCTAAGAGGGCAAATCAGGAGTGTCCTCTTCCGTCCCTTCTAAAGGAAAATCTTTTCTGAGAGGATGCGCCTGCCACTCATCGGGCAAAAGCAATTTTCGCGGATCCGGGTGATTCAAGAAGATTATTCCAAACATCTCCGCTGTCTCTCGTTCGTGCCAATCAGCTGTCCGCCATATTTTAGTAACAGATTGAATGCTCGGTGGGTTACCGTTTTGGTCTTCTATTTTAGCTTTTAACCTCATTCGTTGAACGTTTTTAACAGAATAGAGTTGGTATACAACTTCGAAACGAGGTTGAGCCGGGTAGTGGTCAATTCCCGCGACAAAACTCAGAAAGTCAAATTTAAGTTCCGCTTCGTCTCTCAAGTAATGACAAACATCTAGAACTTTCTCAGGTGGAACACCCACGCTGATTCCCTCAAATGTCGAATCGAACCTTAATATGTCCGATCCAAACTTTTCGGTAAGTTTCTCCCTAATGCGATCCTGGTTCATCTTCCAGTCACCTTTATAGCGCCCAGTCTAGGGTTACGAATCGATTGTTCTTTCATGACCCTCGCATGAAGTTGAAGTATTCCATCAAGAAGCGCCTCTGGCCTAGGCGGACAACCTGGGACATAAACATCAACAGGTAAGTGCCTGTCTATTCCTTGGATCACCGCATAATTCTTGTATATGCCTCCAGAGCAAGCGCAAGCGCCCATTGCTATGACCCATTTTGGATCCGCCATCTGTTCATAAATCCTTAATACAGCCGGCAGCATCTTCTTCGAGGCTGTTCCCGAAACTATCATCAGATCAGCGTGCCTAGGTGAAGGGCGAGCGACTTCCATACCAAACCGCGACAGGTCGTATCGGCTAACGAACGTGGCTATCATCTCCAAAGCGCAGCAGGCCAAACCAAAACCAAGTGGCCACATGGAAGATTTTCTGGCCCAATTCACAAACCATTCTAGATTGGTTACATGAACAGTGTTGTCGAGGTGATTTTCTATTCCCATTCAAGAGCACCTTTTTTCCAGACATAGACTAGACCAACCAAAAGGACTAGCACAAACAGGAGCATCTCAATAAAACCGAAGGGCATTAGCTCATTGAATATTTTTGCCCACGGGAATAAGAATATAAGTTCGATGTCAAAAACAATGAAGAGCATACCAATGATGAAGAAACGCACAGAGAATCTCTGCCTAGCCCCACCAATGGGATCCATGCCGCACTCGTAAGGCATGAGCTTGATGGGCGTAGGGTTGCGTTTGGCAAGCACGGTGGAAAGAACGATTATAGCTGAACCGATGAATGTGGCAACTAGGAAAGTGACAAGGATTGGAACGTAACTCTCTACCATCCGACTTCTCCGTTAAGAGCCGATTCCCCCGGGGAGCCCAACCAAAATTTCAGTTCTTATCAGCCTATTTTGACGTTTTGTGATTCTTCCAGAATCAGAAGTTAATGGAAACGACACTAGATTATTGCTGTCAAACAGTCAAGCTTTTTGTGGACTACGAGTAGTGGCTAATGAGTCATTTCGGAAATTAAATACAATCTCCAGTCGTGTTCCCTGTCCAGGGGACGACGTCAATTTCATGACATCCGAGACCCTCCTGATATTTGCGAGCCCCATTCCGGCGCCAAATCCCATGTCCCTGATCCACTCCGGAGCTGTTGAGAAACCTGGCTGGAGGACCTGTTTCAAATTGGCTATACCCGGCCCATGATCTACCGTGGAAACATTGACCCTGTCTTTCCTCACTTCAACTGTGATTTCTCCACCGATATCGGTATGAATGACCAAATTCATTTCGGCTTCGTAAACGGCCACTCCGACTCGTCTGACGATCTGAGGAAGCAACATAAGCCTTTGCAAAGACCTCTTAATCAAACTTGAGGCCTTGCCCGCGTTATCGAAATCCCGCTCATTAACAAAATATCGCAACAGGAGACTGGTATCATCTGACGATATGTCCTGGAATATGTGACTGGCCCTGTAAGTGTAAAGCTTTTCAGCCTCGTTCTTTTGGAAACTCTTATCCATCTGCATAAGCAAGGAGCGTATAAGAGTTCCCGTGGTGACTATTCCAACAAGAGACCCATCTTGATCAACTACCGGGAGCCGACTGAAGCCCTGCCGCCCAAGATTGTTCACAACATCGGTCACCATCGCGTCTTTGGAGACAGTTCTTACATCCGAGGTCATGAGATCCGTTACAAGAAAATCGAGCTTGCCCTCCTCCATCGACCGAATGACGTCGCTTATGGTAACAATCCCTATAACTTGCTTTTCCTTTACAACAGGCGCTCCAGAAATGCGTTTATCCCGCATCAGGTCTTTCACCTGACTCATGGTAAAAGACGGATCAATAGCGATTACGTTAGAAGCCATAACCGATTCAACTCGGGTCGTGTAAATCAGTTCCTGGACTTTAGTGATTTCTTGAGTTGACATGTCACCAGGAATTGTTTTCAATTCTTACCGGTCCGCGACCGGGTAGCCCTGCTTGGTAAAGTCTTCCACACGCTTCATACATCGTGTAGCCAGTCCTGATAAGGGAGATACAGGAATCACGCGCCAATTCAAGGGTTTCTGGTGGAGGAGTTTTGTCGCGCACAAATACTATGACATTGATTCCCGCCATTTCCGCTGTTCTGACAACCTGAGGATTAGTCAGCCCGGTGAGAAGAACCATCCCTTCCGACCCAAATGCGAGAACATCGCTCATTAAATCCGCTGCCCCCCCACGAGGCAATTCTTCATCCGGGTCGTGATTCTGGACAAGTATTTTTCCGTTCAGCACTTCGACCATTTCCCGAATGTTCATGCTTTCTCCGTCATGGAAACCCCTTTAAAAGCAAATTATTGAAACATTCAGATACGATGTTGTCAAGAAACAAAAAATAAGGAGTTGGCAATAGTTCGTTGAAATAATAAACTCTCTAATTCGGGTCAGAAAAGATTAATTATGGATGCCTCTTGAGGGCTAAGCTAATTAATGGGTTGAACTTAACTCCTCTGGACACAAGGAATCTATTTACATGAACAATGCAAATAATCAAAGAGTTCTCGCCGGGCGACTGGAAGGCAAATTTGCTCTGGTAACCGGAGCGGGTCAAGGCATCGGACGCGCCGTAGCGGTAAGGTTGGCTGCCGAAGGGGCTTTTGTCGGCGTCTTGGACTGGAATCTTGAAACTGTTGAGAAGACTCTCAAAATGGTTCAGTCATCAGGCGGTTTGGGAATGGCGCTTCATGCGGATGTTTCTAAACCAGATCACGTAACTCGGTGTGTGGACAAGGTAATTGCGCTTCAAGGTAAAATCGATCTTCTTGTAAACAACGCCGGCTTGGACCGGCCTGGCGGATTTCTTAAAATTGACTACAGTAGTTTCGCAGATGTATTCAATATTCATGTTCTCGGCACGGTGAATTGTGTTCGAGCATGTCTGCCGACCATGATCAACAAAGGTGATGGCAGGATAGTGAATGTGTCGTCTGTATATGGAAAAGTAGGAGCTAAGGGTGAATCGCCGTATTGTTGCGCCAAGGCAGGCATCGTTGGGCTGACGAAGTCCCTAGCCAGAGAATTTGGAAGCAAGGGAGTCAGAGTAAATGCGGTAATGCCTGGCCTGACAGATACTCCCACAATTAGAGAAATGATGAGTCCCAAGTATCAGGAAGCTTTTGTAAGAGACACACCACTGGCCCGAATGGCCGATCCGGATGAAATAGCGCGACCAATTGCCTTTCTATTGTCGGACGAAGCTAGCTATATTACAGGGGCCGTTTTGGAAGTAACAGGGGGATGGGGGATGTAAAGAATGGGCTCGTGAGCATTTCCAAAATCGCAACGCGCTGATTTTGACGCATGCGTTCCGATGAATTTAAACCACAAGTTCAGTCCTGAAAGATCAGTTTATTAGCTGCTTTGGACGGTCAGACATTGTATGCTGAAATTTCGATTGAAGCGAATCAAAAATCTCAAGGTCCAGAGAAGGAATCTTTCCAAATTCAGGATCCAGTGTCTCCATGTTTCTGAACCTTTGTACCGAATACATGCACACTTTCCCGAGTTCTTCCCGTATGGCGCGTAATTCTTTTTCGCCGACCAGTCCGGGGATTGCGGTGGTTCTAAAAAACGCACGAATACCAGAGGACTTGATAACTTCGATGCTCCTCCTTATGTCGTTCAGATTGACTGCTACTCCGGCCAGCCTGGAATAGATATTCGCCTCCAATGGGGCTTTAATGTCCATTGAGACCGCATCGATCAATCCCTCGTTGATGAGTCTTTCCAGCATAGAAGGGTTAAATCCGTTCGTATCTATCTTGATATCAAACCCTAGTTCACGGAAGTGACGAACCAGTTCCGGCAATCCCAAATGACAAGTCGGCTCCCCTCCGGTAACTGTAACTCCATCAACCCAACCACACTTTTCCCTAAGGTAGTTCGTCACCTGTGAAAGGGCTATATCTTCACAATCTTCAGGCGCCAACACAAGCTTATGATTGTGGCAGGCTGGACACCGAAAAGAACATCCTCCAAGAAATATAACTGAACAAACTTTTCCGGGCCAATCAAGCATAGAAACCGGTAAAAAACCCTTGATCTTGGGTAATTTCATTTGTTGAACCAACTGATTTTATTTGAGACTTCTTATTTACATAGTGGGATTCAATATCTGATCAAATCCCACTCATCGACCAAATTAGAAAACGATTATTAGTCTCTGCTCACCAGATAATTCTTGATGTCGCCCACACTCGTAATAATCCCGCTGTCATCCGAGACCAATATGGGAAGCTTTTTCTCTGAAAGAGCGACACACTCGTAATAGGCTAAGAGCGCAAGGGCCTCGGAATTTTCCGAATCCAACTGCATCACCTGAACATCCGATATGCTCTTCAAGTCAACTTGCTCCTTGACCCAATCGCATTTCACACATCCCTGTTTTGTAAATAGGTATGTCACTATCCGCCTCCATATTCTTTAAAAGGTTAGGCCTAACCTGCGGAGCCCCAATCTCCATTCATCGCCGTAATAGACGCCCGCAATTTGTTCTATTCTCCTGTCCTTGAGCCACGTCATTCTACAAGTCTGTTTCGATGACGATCCTTAAGTTCGCCTCTTTTCCCCTTGTTCCAGCTGGATACCTTAGTAAAATATCCCGTAATTCTGGTAATCTGTTCGACCTCTTTTGAATCACAATACTGACAGGAATCATGAAGACCCCTCATGGTTCTTCCACAGGAAACGCAAGTGGTAAGTTCTGGAGAGAAGGCAACCTGATCGTTCTGGGTGTTCCGGAATATTTTTCTGACAAAATTGGCCAGTGAATCCGGATCGGGCCTGGACTCTCCCAACCAGATATGCGTCAGGGAACCAGCCTCGATCAGGGGGTGAAATAGACCTTCCCTCTTGACTCTTGAGATTGCGTCCATTGGCGCTGACACGTTAAAAAGCGTCGAATTGGTGTAGTAAATTTCTTCTGTTTTCAGGTTTCCCTTTACAACCGACTCCGCTTCGCGGAATTGTTTCATGTCAAGCTTCGCGAATCTGTAAGCAGTACTTTCAGCTGGAGTCTGCTCGAGAACAAATCTCATGTTGTATTGGCGTCCTAGTCTAGACGACGTGAGATTCATATGGGCTATAACTTTCAAACCAAATTTTAGCGCCTCATCACTTTCATGTAGCTCTTCGCCCGTATGAAACTGAACCATCTCGTTCAAACCCACCATGCCTATCAAGTAGGTCACTCTGCGCATTCTTAAATAAGATTCACCATCCCTGTCCATGGTGAGAAGCGCTAGAGGTCCGGTTTGTCCAAGAGCGAGCAACCTCTCTATGAACCTTTTTTTCTCAAGGTGAGCCTGAGCTGACACACAAATTCTCTCCGTCAAGATCGAAAAAAGCTTGGAATCATCGCCCTTGGCTTCATAAGCGATTCGTGGAAGATTCACCGTAACGTTTTGCAAGGCTGAATACCGCATTTTCCATGGCTGTTTGGCGTCTTCCAAATCGCTTTTTTCGAGCTTAAATGACAATCGACAACACTCCGATATTTTGGCTGTTTCACCCCTATCAAAAACAAAATAGGTGTTGCCCTTTTCCGACGCTATGTCGCAAATGTGCCGCAGAAATTTCTCATGGCCGGGTGTCGAGAAAAATTTCTCCGTGATGTGAACTAAAGGTTTAGGGAAGAAAAATGGCCTGCCTGCCCCGTCCCCTTCGCGATATACATCAAATAAAGTCCACACAAACTGCTGGGCCTCCGGTAGGTAATCCGCATAAGTTAGGCCGGTAAATTCGCCACCAGGGCCTATGGCAGGCACATTCTCGAAATGCCTGGGAATTTCCCAGTACAGATTAATATCCGTAAAGATTGCCTGTCCGCCTCTAGCTACAGCCTGTTGGGAAAATTCAAATATGAGCATTTGGGCAAGTTGTCTAATCTCGGTTTCTGAGAGTCCCCTCAAGTAGGGGGCAAAAAACAGGTTCACGGCATCCCAGCCGATGGCTCCGGCAAAATGACTCTGGAGAGCCGCCGCAAATTTGACCATGTGAGCAAGTAGGACCTCCGGATGTTTCGCTGGCCTTGCCATGGCCAAAGAATTAGGAAGGTTAAGACCGAATTTCTTTATGTACTCCAACGACTGGCCCGAACAATACGGCCTGTCGATAAATCCTAGGTCATGAAGATGTATGTCCCCTCGCATATGAGCGTCGCCTACCGTCTGGTCAAAAACGGTCAACAAAGCGTATTCCTTCTTGATATTCTCGGCCAACGTCAAATTCGTGGCCTCCGGACCATGGGGAACATTGGCGTTCTCTTTGTTGGGTCTGGTTATGAGTTGATCTACATCATAAAGCGGTGACCCAAGTCGCGTATGGAGCCTCCTAACCGATTCGAGTCCCCTCTCCAACAGTTTGGCGTTAACCATTTCGCGGACTAAAGGAGCAGTTATAACTTTGATTCCGCTCCTTTTGATGTCGTTTTCCACCTCAAGGCTGATGTCTTCAGCCGTGCCCTCGTCAATATAAGTTTCCCGGAGCAGAGCGTCGACGATACGACTTGGATCCCAACCATCCATAGCCTCGCTCGAGGTTCGTACAAACAAAGCCATGTCGGTGGTCTCGTGTCGTCTGGCGCTCTCTTTTCTAAACTCTTTCAATTCTGTTACACTGGCCATGCCATTCCCCTTTCATGGGTTAAAACAACTTGTTATAACAATTTATTATCAGCTTTATACCAACTAATGTACCATATATAAGCATAAGCCTTCAGAAGAAGACATACTATTTTTGCTATTTATCTAATCCAGTTTTTACAGACTTGAATACGTTCAACAACTAAAATGACTCAATTAATTCCTCGAACTCCTTGAAAGCTCGCCTTTTAGTCTGGCTCACTCAAGCCATGAACGCTTCATTTTGTGGAGCTAACTCTTAATACCACAACATATAGTGTGTCAAGAACAAAATGACTACTCGCAAACCAGCCGAACGCTAGGTAGGTGAAATTCCACCCGTTATTTTTTTATGTAATTAAGTTAATCTAATATGTATATGTAGCTGAATTACTGTATGTTTATAGTATTGGATTTTCTTGCGCGGTTATATGAGAAACGCGTTTTACACGCTAGCCGACCATCCATCGTATGATCGGCTGTTGAGATTTCAAATCGATCTATTTAACATACTATGCTGTTTTTATGACTTTATATCATATATTTATATCTATAATATAATGTCATTAGGCTTGACCGGAGTCCGGTAAATCTTTTAAAGCTGCTTCCATCAACGGCACTCATAGTATTCATACAACATTAATATAAACTTTCAAGGGTCGATCGTGTTTTCCTAATATATTACATTATATTTTTAATATAACATTCTGTTGACAAAGCACTTTTTTGATGCTATGCCGCATCTAACGATCGGGAAGGAGGGAGATTCAACCCACCCGTCAAAAATCCAAACGTTTCAAAAGATCATCCTTAAAGGACATCTGGCGAAAGGAGACATTCTCATGTTGAAAAAAATCTCATTTACCGCGGCAATCTTGGTGTTGACGGCGTCGTGGGTTTGCGCCGGTAATCTGGGGGCGCTTGCGGACGCGGCGGCAGGAAACGCTCCTACCCCCCTTTACGTTAAACCAGGATCGCTTATCAAAGCTGAATACAGATCAGGCCTTAAAACCATATCAGATGAAGATGTATCACCGACGAATCTCAAAGCTGAACCTGTAGCGGCGAATTCAGATCAGAAATTCAGCGCACGGCCAGCCATAGCGTTCAAACCTAAGTCAGCGGCGGCTATGGCGCCTCCCCCTCACGTCGAAGCGGTTGGGATTGGTCGATCTAATCTTGTAGCGGAAGCCAAACAGGATACCCTGGATCTCGAGGGTGACCTGGAGAAAGACTTGGTTCTATCACCTCCGCCTCAAAAAAGTGAATCTGTGAGAGAAATTGAGGCCAAACCTGTTGTAACTCAAAACAAGCCCGCCGCAGGGAAACCTACTTCAGTTGAGCCTATTCAAAAAATAGCGAACAAAAACAACGTGACCAAAGTGAAGAAAGCGCCGCCAACCCATCAATACGCCTCTTCACCGAAGCCAATCCGGAAGGTTCGCCCAATATCTCAGAATTCGTGGCAGTTGCCAGCGGGCGCACACGACTATCGACCTGTCCCTCGGGCAAATGAGCCTTTCGCTCCATCGAATTTCTCAGTCCCAAGTATGTCCTCGACCAACGGCCCGGTTCCGAATTACGTGACATCCGCCCCAAGAGCGTCTATGGGATCGTTCACACCCAATGACAGGATCGTCAGGGACGGCATTACCATAAAACTCGCCCCGGCCAGCGCTCCTGTTATGGCCCCCAATCCTTACACGGTCGACCAAAGGGAGGATTATTCCTCCGGGCCAGATCTACTGTCTACGGCCGCTGAAATAATCGGTCTGCCCTTTGCCTTCATCAGTTCACTCTTCTAGATTATATTAACGTGTGATCAAAAAAGGACGTTGTTTGCCACCGCACGCAACGTCCTTTTTCAAGAAGCCTTCGGATCAGTCTCTATAACTCATTGGGGAGCCGGACATCTCCGGTGGCCTCCAAAGAACGAATCAACATTGTGAGGGTCTCGTTTACGGGAGCCTCCAGCCCGAGCGATCGGGCATGAACGGCTATAGCCCCATTGATGAAATCGATTTCTGTTCTTCTGCCTGCGAGTATGTCCTGAAACATTGAATTCAAATTCCCGGAAGTGCCTGTGCAGACCTTGAAAATCTCTCTTTCCGGTTCCTGAAAGATGAGTTTGATCCCCTTTGCTTCTACTACAGCCACACACTCATGAACAATCCTTTGTATCAATTGACGACCTGACTCAGTTGTAGGAAGATCGCCATTTCTAAGTCTGAGCAAAGTAGCAGGAGCATTTATCGCCGCATTAATGATCAACTTTGACCACACTAGACCGAGAGCGTTGTCACTTTCGTGAACAGGACCTCCATTCATTAACCTTAGAGTGTCACGTATTGAGATTACGCGCGCTGAAATCTGTCCATTCACTTCTCCCAAATGAGTAGGACCAAAACCGGTGTGGCGTACTCTGCCTCTGGCTATGGTCATTGCCCCCATCGTAGTAACACCGGCTAGGACTCTTCCAGGAAATTCTTCGTTCAGAATTTCGAAATTGCCGACACCGTTCTGAATAGTAAGGATGGAACCGTCTTCGGACAGTATCTTTTGAATGGTGGAACAAGCGCCTTTAGTATCATAGGATTTTACCAGAACGATAACAAGGTCGATTTCTCCAATTCCAGCGTCCTCATTATAAATTCTAGGCCGAACATTCCTATCACCGGAAACACCTTCAATAAAGACGCCGTTCGTTCTTGCGTGCTCAACCTCCTCGGGATTACGTTCGATGAGAACTGGATCCAATCCGGCTTCCCAGAGTAACGATCCGATAACTGACCCAAGGGCTCCAGCGCCCACGATTGCTATTTTCATAAACGCATCCTAACCTATCAGGAAATTCCTTCCAGAATTAATTTCGATAACTACTAGAGATAATTTGTCATATCATCTCGCCAAACTTGATCTTTTGATCCACAGATTACTTATAAAGTCGGCGAAGTTCCTCGGCCACTTCCTCAGGCATTGCGTAGCAATGTTCTTTGGCCGGAAATTTTCCTTCGGTCACTTCTTTCTTGAAATCTTCAAGAGCAATTACTATTTCTTTACCAATCTCCCGAAACTTCTTGACAAATTTTGGGGTATACCTGTCAAACATTCCGATCATATCGTGAATGACCAAGACCTGGCCATCACAATGAGGCCCAGCCCCTATGCCAAAAGTTGGCACAGAGCAACGTTCAGTTATGATTTCAGCCAGTTCCGCCGGGACACCCTCCATAAGAAGACTGCAAACCCCTGCGTCTTCGAGGATTTTGGCGTCTTCGACAAGCCTCTGAGCTGTCTTAATGTCTCGTCCTTGAGCCTTAAAACCTCCAAGTTGAGCAGCGGCTTGAGGCGTGAGACCTATATGCGCCATCACCGGAATTGTTGCGTTAGTCATGGCTTTGATGGTTCCGGACATTTCCCGGCCGCCCTCAAGTTTGACTGCGTCACATCCAGCCTCCGCCATGAAACGGCCCCCATTTTTTATGGCCTCTGATTGGGAAACCTGGTAACTCATGTACGGCATGTCCCCAACAAGGTACACATCAGGCGCTCCCAGGCGGACCGCCTTAACATGAGGGATCATCAGATCCATAGTGACTGGAAGAGTAGAATCATAACCCAGAACAACCATCCCCATTGAGTCTCCCACCAGAATTACATCTATTCCCGCTTTTTGCTCTAATATCGCAAAAGGATAATCATAGGCGGTCAGGAACGTCATTTTCTCTCCTTTTGCCTTCTTTTCCCTCAATGTCTGAATGGTGATCTTTGCCATGGCTGCTCCCTTTTTCTTGTTGAGTTAACTTTTGGTCAAATTAAACGAGAATTCCATCCAAAACTGTGATTCTGTTAAAATCAAATCAGATGGTCAATAGATTCTTTTGGCAAAAAGAAATTTTTTAGTCAATGCGGAAGATAAAGAACCGTTTGAGTTATCGGTGAGTGAAATAGCTTCAAAAAGCCAGAGAGAGAAGTGCGCCAATTCGAGTATTAAAACTAGGGAGCGAGAAGCGATCCTGATACCTGTTTCAGAAATGGCTCAGAATCGCGCCTCGATAATTTTCTTTCATATCGACCAATCTAGGACTGACATTCATCTCGCCAAGCGCAATCAAGTTCACCGCAATTCTCAATTCCCCTAAAGCAGGGTGAGTTGCCTTCTGCCTGTTGGACCTGTCTGATCAGTGCGTCTTTTTTGAATTTACTGATGTTCTTGATTCCCAATCCCCTTGCTTTTATTCTAATCTCTTGCAGAGTCATCTAATTTTCTCCTGGTGAAACCTCTATTCTATGTGTCATCGGCAGTAATTGTATTAGTAAAATTAATTCAAAAAATCAACCCTTCCTTGCAAGACCCACATCAAAGACCACAAAGCCAATCGCATCAGAAAAAATCATACTTTTCTTTAAGTTGAGCTCAGATATAAAACCCGGGACATTAATTCGTCACAAGAAACGGATATCGCATTTGATCATTTTATTCACAGTTTGATTGGTGTCATACTGATTTTCCAACATGCGTTTTGATATAATTGACAATATCATCCGTTCGAGTTCCCGGTCCGAAAATCTCTGTGACTCCGGCGTCTTTGAGGCTGGGAACATCCTCTTCAGGAATTATGCCTCCACCAAGGATAAGTACATTATCCACGTTTTTCTCTTTGAAGAGATTTGCAACTCTCGGGAACAGATAGTCGTGGGCTCCAGAAAGTGAACTCAAACATAGAACGTCAGCGTCCTCCTGAAGACAGGTTTGAAAAATAGCTTCAGGAGTTTGACGCAAGCCAGTGTAGATAACTTCCATTCCAGCATCTCTCAGCGCTCTTGCGACAACTTTGGCTCCTCTGTCGTGACCGTCCAATCCTGGCTTCGCCACAACAACTCTGATCTTTTTTTCCATGAAACCACCTCTGGCCCATAAATCATTTACAATGGTATATTCCCATGTTTTCTTCTCGGCTTTTCATCCACCTTGTTTTCCAATTGCGCAAAAGCTTTTATCAATTTTATTCTTGTGTCGCGAGGATAGATCACCTGATCTATAAATCCAAGCTCAGCCGCACGATAAGGACTTGCGAAACGATCTATGTATTCTCGGATCAACTCACTCCTACGAGCCGCAGGGTCCTCAGCTTCCTGAATCTCTTTACGGAACAGAATCTGAATAGCGCCCTCTGGACCCATGACCGCAATCTCAGCCGTTGGATAGGCAAGATTTATGTCAGCCCGCAAGTGTTTGCTCGACATGACTACGTAAGCGCCTCCATAGGCTTTCCTAGTAATGAGTGTCACCTTGGGCACTGTAGCTTCGGCGTAAGCGTAAAGTATTTTGGCTCCATGCTTGATAATACCCCCATGTTCCTGTTGTGTGCCGGGCAGATAACCTGGGACGTCTAGCAAGGTCCATATAGGTATGTTGAAGGAATCGCAGAAACGTACGAACCTCGCGCATTTGACTGACGCTTCAATGTCAAGGCATCCTGCCATCCAGTTTGGTTGATTTGCTACGATACCAATCGTGGCTCCGTTGAGTCGGCCAAATCCGGTGATCAGATTGCGAGCATAGTGAGCGTGAACTTCAAAGAATTTTTGATCATCAAGGGTGGGGACGATGATCTTCTTCATGTCGTAAGGTTTTCTCGAGTTTTCGGGAATTACGGCATCGAGTTCCGTAACTACGCGATCAGGAGAATCATTCGAAATCACCAATGGGACTTTGTCTCTGTTGCTGTCGGGAATAAAAGAATGGAGTTCCCTGACTCTTTCAATCGTCTCGGCTTCCGTGGGAAAATGGAAATGGCACACCCCAGATACCCTGCCGTGGACTCTTGCCCCTCCCAGGCTCTCCGAGTCGATGTCTTCACTCGTGACCTGCTTGATAACCTGAGGACCAGTAATAAACATGTAGCTGGTCTTCTCAGTCATAAATATGAAGTCCGTTACAGCCGGCGAATAGACTGCGCCGCCGGCGCACGGCCCCATGATGACTGAAATCTGAGGCACAACACCCGAGGCTCTTACGTTTCTGTAAAAGACCTCTCCATATCCCCCCAAACTCTCCACGCCCTCCTGAATTCTTGCGCCGCCTGAATCGTTTATTCCTATCAAAGGCAAGCCATTCCTGTAGGCTAGATCCATTACTTTGCACATCTTTTGGGCGTGAGTGAAAGAAAGACTTCCACCGAAAACCGTGAAATCCTGAGCGTAGACATAGACTCCACGGCCATTTATTCTTCCAAAACCAGTGACAACTCCCTCTCCAGGAATGTGAGTTTTATCCATTCCAAAGTCTGTACAACGATGCGCCACAAATTTGTCTATTTCTTCAAATGATCCTTGATCGACAAGCTGAAGGACCCTTTCCCGTGCTGTCATTTTTCCGGCTTTGTGATGTTTCGCTACCTTGTCTGGGCCTCCAGCCTGGTCAGCTTCCTCAAGTCTTCTCTCCAGTTCGAGGAATTTTTCATCGATAATTGACATCTAAGACTCCTCTTCAGTGATTAATCATTTCAAACTCAATTGAGAACTTCTCTAACGACCTGACCAACCTTGGTAAGATTTTCCACGACTTCAACTCCAACGTCCTTCAGAGCTTTGATCTTTCCTTGCGCTGTGCCTGAACCGCCGGAAATTATTGCTCCAGCGTGTCCCATTCTCTTTCCAGGGGGCGCAAGTCGGCCGGCTACATAGGCTATGACAGGTTTCTGAAATTCAGCTTTAATATAATCCGCAGCTTGCTCCTCGGCGGATCCCCCGATTTCCCCTATGAGGACTACCGCTTCCGTATTAGGATCATCGCGAAACAGTCTCAGGCAATCCACAAAACTGAGCCCGACAACCGGATCACCCCCCAATCCCAAACAGGTGCTTTGCCCCATACCGGCTTTCGTCAGTTGATCGACGACTTCATAGGTTAGTGTGCCGGATCGTGAAATCACCCCTACTGGTCCAGGTGAATGTATGTAACCAGGCATTATGCCAACTTTGCATTTTTCGGGTGGAGAAATGATTCCAGGTGTGTTGGGGCCAACAAGCACTCTGCCCTTTTCTTTGACGGTGAAGAGCGCCGAAGCTGTGTCTAGCGGAGGAATACCCTCCGTTATACAAACTATGACCTCGATGCCGGCGTCAACCGCTTCTAGGATCGGGTCTTTGGCATGAGCGGCTGGGATAAAAATCAGGGACACGTTAGCTCCTGTTTCCTGAACCGCTTCCTCGACAGTGTTGAAAACAGGTATCCCGTCAACAAAGGCGCCTTTTTTGCCTGGAGTAACTCCTCCTACCAGATTCGATCCATACTCCCTGCATGCGAGTGAGTGAAAAGTGCCATTACGCCCGGTTATACCCTGGCAGATTATACGCGACTCCCTGTTTACGAGGATGGCCATTTTCTTACCCCATTATTCAATTTCCACTGAGTTCTTTAGCTTTTGCGACAACCAGTTGCGCCGCTTCATCCAACGAAGACATCATCTGAATTGGAAGGCCCGAATCCGCAAACAATTTCCGGCCCAACTCAATGTTTGTGCCCTCTATGCGAGCAACAACCGGTAGCTCAAGGCCTCTTTCCTTGATGGCCTTGATAACCCCTCGGGCCAGGACATCACATCGCAGGATTCCGCCAAAGATATTGATGAAAACAACTTTAACCCGTTTATCGTCAAGAAGAATATTCATAGCGTCAGCAACTACTTGTTCGCTGGCTCCACCCCCGACATCAAGAAAGTTGGCGGGGGAACCGCCATGTATCGATATGAGGTCAAGAGTCGCCATGGCCAGGCCCGCTCCGTTGACCATGCAGCCTATGTCCCCTTCGAGTCTTATATAACTGAGGCCCGCCAGTCGTGCGGACAGTTCCACCGGATCCTCCTGAGACCTATCCCTCAAAGCCGCCATTTGGGGTCGGCGAAACAATGCGTGGTCATCCAGGTTGATCTTTGCGTCGAGGGCCAGAAGCGTTTCGCCCGAAACCACGAGAGGATTGATCTCAGCCAGGGTACAATCATAGCCGACAAAAATGTCATAAAGGGCTTTTACCGCATTAGCTATCTGGTTGGCCAGTACGTTTCTTATCTGTGAGTTTGTAAGCCAAACCTCTAGCTTGAAATGGGCATAGGCCTCTCAATGGATTGACCTTGACAGTGAATATTTTTTCCGGAGCTTCCTTGGCTATGGTTTCTATGTCCATCCCTCCTGCGGGGCTGGCCATGATCGTGACTTCACCATGATTCCGATCAAGGACCACACCGAGGTACAGCTCTTCATCAATCCGTGGGGCTTCTTCAACAAGGAGAGCGCTCACGGGTTTGCCCTGCGGTCCTGTCTGATTTGTAACCAGAGTCATCTGAAGAATTCGATCGGCCACCTTTTTCACATCGTCGTCAACGGAGAGAACGGATATTCCCCCAGCTTTTCCGCGACCTCCAGAATGAGCCTGCGCTTTGAGGACTATTTTATCCGTCTTGAGATTCCTGGCTGCTACCAAAGCTTCTAGGGCATCGTACACCACGGTTCCCCGAGGCACATTCACGCCCTTTTCCATTAAAATTCTCTTGGACTGGAATTCGTGCAGATTCATTGTAGACCTGGCCCTGCTAAGTGGTTGACTTTTCGGAAGGCGTCGATTGAGATGACTCTTGACGCAATCGGTTAACCTCAAAAAAGGTAAAAATCTCTAAGGGATTATTAAGCGGTTGAATGAACTCTACCCCTTGAACCGTGGATTTGCAAGGGAAACTTTCTCTACCGTACGTCCAACTGTTGCCTGCGACTAACAAATGGGAAAAGGTTTATTCTGCCCGTTTATTTCCATAATATTTGATGTTTAGTCAATTATATGCTAGGCTTAAATGGGCATCGGCGTGGTTGAACCCAGCAATTTTGTCTTTGTAGAGTCCGGCAGACCCAAGCCACCAGATTCCATTTTTGCCATCTTTGATAAAAATGGCCTAAAGCGAGTTTCAGCAAGGGTTATTTATGGAAACCTCTTCGAACCATTTCGTCATATTTAAAGTTGATGATCAGGACTACGCATTGAGTCTCTTGAATGTCGAAAGGGTTGTGAGGGCGGTCCAGATTACTCGCCTTCCATCCAACGACAAACATGTTCTGGGCGTAGTGGATGTTCAAGGAGAAGTTGTGCAGGTTTTCAACACCAGAAGCATACTTGATGCGCCTGATAAAGAAATTGATCTTTCTGACCAGTTTGTCATTTCAAAAAGCGCTAATCGAAAGCTTATACTGGTAGCCGACTCCGTGCCAGGTGTTTATGAGCTTTCTGTACAGGAGGCGCGACCATTAAAAACCAACTCAAAATTTTCAGGAATCGTTACAGATGTGGCTAGGTTGGGCGATTCATTAGTTCTGGTTATTAACCTAGAACGACTTCTCTCGATTTCAGATAACACAAATGCTTTTATTCCAGCGACTCTCACTGATTAGGCATGCGGCAACCAAATGACTGACTCAGAACTGCAGAAGTTTTCCGATTTCGTCAGGAACTTGGTCGGGCTGGACTTTGTTCCCAAGAATTGGCCTTCGCTCAGACGTACTCTCTCAAGGGTGTCCTTGTCTCGCGGGTTTGAAACGACCTCTGATTTTGTGAAGTGGCTTGTGGATGTTCACGATCAAAACAGTAAGATTGATATTCTGGCCAATATTCTGACTATTGGAGAAACCTTTTTTTTCAGAGACTTTAAGACCTTTGAGGGTATTGAACGCGTAATCATTCCAGACTTCATAAAATCGAAGCGTTCAGATTCATCGCCCCTCAGCGTCTGGAGCGCTGGTTGTTCGACTGGGGAGGAACCTTACTCACTAGCGATTCTTTTCAAAAGGTTATGTTATAATCATAATGGACTTCAGTTTCGAATTTTGGGAACCGACGTAAACAAAGAATCACTCGAGAAATCCATGAAAGGATTTTATAAAGAGTGGTCATTCAGAGGGGCTCCCCAGTGGCTGAAGAAAGACTTTTTCGCAAAGACCGGCGGGGGATATCAGCTCGATCCATCCGTTATATCCATGGTCGAGTTTCGTTATCTGAATATGGTCTCACTGGACTATTCGACTGGACTTCAAGGTTTTACGCCTTTGGATATAATCCTTTGTCGAAACACCATGATGTATTTTACCGCTGATTTAAGGAACAGAATCATCGACCGAATGCTTTTGTGGTTGAATGAAGATGGTTGGTTGATACTTAGTCCAAGCGAAATTCCTCACGTATCGAATCCAAAACTTGAGCTTGTGACCTTGCCGGGCGCTGTGTTTTTCCGCAGGAAAAAGGGAATGGGAAAATTATCCCTCTCCATGTCGGTTGAAACCATCCAAGACAGAAACAAGGACTGGTGGATTGCAAAGAAGCCTGAGCCCTCAACTGCCATTGTTCCTAAAACTTCTACACTCAAGGACCTCGCTGTTCTACCTCGAACCAAACCCCACTCCCCAAGTCTTGAAAATCATCTCGAACTGGCAAAAGAAGCGCTCGCCGTTTCGGATTACAGAAAAACTATAGAATTGCTAAAAGGCCGTCCAGACAGAGAGGCTGATCCCACCCTCTTGGGAGACCGCCAATTCACGCTCGCGAGGGCTTGGGCCAATCTGGGATTGTTGAACGAGGCTCAGGAATCGATTGAGGCGGCTCTCCAGTTAGACAAACTGAATCCCGCGTATCACCATATATTCGCCTCAATTTTGCAGGCTAGAAACATGAACCAAGAAGCCATGGAGAGACTTCAGCGAGTTCTTTTCCTGGACCCTGACCACGTCATGGCGAACGTAACGCTGGGTACAATTCAGAGTGGTCTAAATAACCAGACTGAAGCTCTCAGATACATGCGAAACGCCATCACGCTCCTCGATCAACTTGCAGCCGAAGAGATAGTTCCGGATTCTGATGGAGCCACAGCGGTTCACATAAGAGAAATGGTAAAGTCCGCCATTCTGAACATGACGTGATGGTTATTTTCTTTAGGTCATTTTGCTGAGACCTATAAAAACGCCGGAGATTAATGAATGAAGGATCAACCGGACAGGATCAAGGATGCCAATCACCCCACAGGGACGAGCGACAAAGCGGCCATTCTTAGACAGAGGGCCGTCGCCCTTGCAGCTCGACAGGACAAGACCGAAAAAGAATCTGAATCGATTGAGGTTCTGGTCTTCTCTCTGGGTTCCGAACGATACGGCGTAGGATCAGAAACCGTTAGGGAAGTTTGTCCTGTGAGACAGATTACTAGAATACCATGCGTTCCACCTTTTGTGATGGGAATCATTAATGTGAGAGGAAAGATTTTCTCAATTTTAGACATTAGACGGCTCTTGAACCTGCCCGAAGCGAAATCCCAAAATCAGGAAAAGGTCATAATAATTGGATTCGAAGACATGGAAGTAGGGATTCTTGCGGATGACGTTTTCGGAGTCAATCACGTTAAAATATCTGAAATCCAGGAGGATATTCCAACTCTCATCGGGATCAATGAAAAGTATTTATATGGAATTGTCTCCGACAGACTTACGATACTGAACGTGGAAAATTTCCTTTCCGACAAGTCCATAATTGTTGACGAGATTGTTTGACATTTTAGTTCATGTCGCATTCATGGCCTTGTTTCGTTGAGCAAAACTGGAATGATCAAATTCTCTGCCCAAGCCTTCCGGCTAAAATGGTCGCGCCATTTCCCTCTGTGTCTATAATGCTGGAGACAGCGGCGAGGAATCTTGAACAACTTGGTCAAAGACTTAAAGACTTTGTAAACAGATTCAAGGTCTGAGGACGATTGAAATGGAAAATAGGGAAGAAGAATTCCTCAAGAGATTGAAAAACACCTTCAGGATTGAGTCTGATGAGCACGTACAGACTATTTCTTCAGGTCTCCTTAACCTAGACAAGAACCCCAGTCCGCAGGATAAGGCTCAAATTCTGGAAACGATATATCGAGAGGCGCATAGCCTAAAAGGGGCCGCCCGAGCAGTTGGCATGAGAGATGTTGAAAAAGTCTGTCAGGCAATGGAGACTGTTTTCTCTATGTTGAAAAAAGATGAAATACAGGCGGAATCTTGGATCCTGGACGTTTTGATGGACTCTATCGAAGGAGCGTCCAAACTGGTGACATCTGAAGAGGCTATACCAATAGGGGAACTACTCCAGCGTCTGTCCCAAATAATTGAAAACTCGGCTGAATCTCAAAATGAACTTGAGGACGTCAAAAAAGACTTTCCCTCAAGCGATGTTGCGACCAATCTGAACCATCCCACCGTGAGTAATGGAACTGAGGTCATATACAACAACTCGAAAACTAAGATTTCAGATCCTGAGAATAAGACTTTTGACGCTGAGAAAGAAGTTTCTCAAAGAAAGGAACCCGAAATTGTCGTCCTGACTCCACAAGCTTCGATTAAAGGAACTTTAGCCGCCCAATCTCAACCTAATTTCAACCCTCACGCATGCGTTCCTGGCGCTCCCAGTGAGCCCAAAAGATTGGGCCAATCAGAAACCATAAGAATTAGAACGTCCAAGCTGGATTCGCTCCTTTATCAAGTTGAGGAGATGGTGTCTATTAAAATGGCGGCGAATCAGAGGGCCTCAGATTTAAGAAACCTCAAATTGAGCCTGGATTCACAAAAGAAACAGTGGCTTAAAATATATCCTGAAGTAAGGATTCTGAGGAATTTTGTAGAAACTCTTGAAGCCAGGGATGCTTGGGGAACATCCAGACCTTACCTGTTGAAGATGATTGATTTCCTCGAGGCAAACGAGGACACCATAAAAGGACTAGAATCAAAGCTGAAGACCATCAACTTGATGGCAGAGAACGATTCTCGACAGGCCGCCTCGATGGTGAATGATCTTCTGGATGATATGAAAAGCGTGCTGATGTTGCCATCATCCACGTTGTTAGAGATTTTTCCCAGGCTTGTCAGGGACTTGGCCCGAGACCAGGGTAAAAAGATCAAGCTCACCATTAAAGGGGGAGACACCGAAATAGACCGAAGAATTCTTGAGGAAATGAAAGATCCCTTGATTCATCTAGCAAGGAACTCAATTGACCATGGACTAGAAAAGCCGACTGATCGAACTCGAAGGGGAAAGACGGAGGAAGGATCCCTAGCCATATCCATTGTCCAGCTCGGCGCGAAAAAAGTTGAAATATTGGTTGCCGACGATGGCGCAGGAATTGATGTCGAAAAAGTCAAACAGGCTGCCATCATAAAGAATCTTATAACCGAACAGGAATTGAGAGGCCTCAACCCCGAAGAAACCACGGCGCTGATTTTCAAATCAGAGATATCAACGAGTCCGATCATCACGGACTTGTCGGGTAGAGGTTTGGGCCTAGCTATAGTGAGAGAGAAGGTAGAAAAGCTTGGCGGAACGGTAACGGTAGAATCAAGATTGGGGATTGGAACCGTCTTTCGTATTCAACTACCCGTAACTTTGGCTACTTTCCGGGGAACCCTGGTTCAAGTTGGGACAGAGCTGTTCATTGTCCCCACTTCAAATGTAATTCGAGTAAGTCGCGTTAGAAGAGATTCGATCGGCACAGTTGAAAACAGGGACACAATCACAATGAAGGGTCGTGTGTTACCATTGGTGAGATTGGCCGACGTACTGGAAATTAAAAGTGAACCCAAACTGGATCAAGCCTCTGAGTTCGTTACCGTCTTGATATTGGGAGCCTCAGATCAAAAAATCGCTTTCAGTGTAAATGCCATACTTAATGAGCAGGAGGTCCTCGTAAAAAGTCTCGGACGTCAACTGTCAAGGGTTCGTAACGTTTCGGCCGCTACAGTTCTCGGCTCTGGTCAGGTAGCGCTTATCCTAAATGTATCAGACTTGATACTTTCGGCTATGAGAATTTCTGGTGTTGGACTAGTTGCTCATACCCAAAGACCGGAAAATGAAGAGAAGACTAAATCAATTCTAGTGGTAGAAGACTCCATCACTTCTAGAATGTTGCTCAAAAATATTCTAGAATCTGCAGGTTATGAAGTTCAAACAGCAGTGGACGGCGCTGACGCATGGTCCACACTGAAGACCGCGAATTTCGACCTTGTGGTTTCGGACGTGGAAATGCCTCACATGGACGGATTCGAGTTGACTGCAAAAATTCGAAGTCAGGAAGATCTCAAGAGTATGCCGGTGGTGATAGTGACATCTCTTGAATCCCGTGAAGATCGGGAACGAGGTATTGATGTAGGAGCAAACGCGTATATAGTGAAAAGCGGATTTGAACAAAACAATCTTCTGTCCGTGGTCAAACGTCTCTTGTAGGTTCAAGGTCATTACCATGATCAAAGTCCTTGTAGTGGATGATTCCCCTGTCGTGAGGGACCTTCTCAAGCACATACTGACTTTAGAGAACGAAATGGTTGTCATCGGGGAAGCAAAGGATGGCCAGGAAGCGGTTGAATTTGTGGCGCGAAACAAACCCGATGTCATAACCATGGACATTAACATGCCGCGCCTCAATGGCTTCGACGCCACTCGTCAAATCATGCAGAAAAATCCGGTTCCCATAGTCATTGTGACGGCTAGCTGGGACCCTAGCGATCTCAATAAGACCTGGCAGGCGATGGAGGCGGGAGCAGTCGCTGCTGTCGAAAAACCGCGATATTCAACTGAAGAAAATTATAGAAATAACTCGAAAAATATCGTTGACACTGTGAGACTAATGTCACAGGTAAAAGTGGTGCGTCGATGGGCAACAAAGCAAAAGGGCCTGAGCGCAAACATTCCATCCGACAAGGTAGAAAATAGCATATCCCTGCCCCGTTATCAGATAGTTGCTGTGGGGGCTTCCACCGGTGGCCCTCCAGTCATTAAAGAATTGCTTGAGGCATTGCCTGCAACTTTTTTAGCTCCCATCGTAATTGTTCAGCACATTGCTAGAAATTTTACAGCGGGTCTTGTAGAATGGCTAGATCGATCTTCAGCTCTGAAAGTCAGGGTTGCAAAAAATAGGGAGAGATTGGAGGCCGGAACTGTTTATGTGGCTCCAGACGGCCTTCAGATGAAAGTTGATCTCTACGGCCATATAATTCTGACCGATGATCCACCTGAAAATGGTTTAAAACCATCGGTTTCTTATCTTTTCAGGTCCGTCGCCGAGGTTTTCGGGCAAAAAGCCTTGGGGATTCTACTTACAGGGATGGGCAGAGATGGGGCAAATGAACTTAAGACGCTTAGAGACAAAGGCGCAATTACCATAGCTCAAGATAAGGAAACATCAGTCATACACGGTATGCCAGGAGAGGCCATTAAAATTGGCGGAGCTTCCCACATTGCCTCTCCGGACAGAATTGTTGGTTTGCTCATGAGACTAGTTGGAGCGGGGGCGAACAAATGACGACTGGACATCCTCAGGAATTTTTAAACCTCGGCGAAAACAACAACATGAAAATCCTTGTAGTCGAGGATAGCCCCACCCAGGCTATTCGCCTGCAACACATTCTGGAAACAAGAGGGTTCGAAGTAGCGGTTTCTAATAATGGCAAGGCGGCGCTCCAATACCTGGAAAGTAATCATCCCACGATAATAATTAGTGATGTAATCATGCCGGAAATGGATGGTTATGAGCTCTGCAAACGTATCAAGGATGATGAAAGTCTGAAGGACATTCCCGTTATTCTTCTGACATCTCTCTCCGATCCGGAAGACATAATTAGGGGCCTGGAAGTCGGAGCTGACAATTTTATTACAAAACCATACCAGGAGAAACTCCTGGTTTCCAGAATCCAGTACATAATTGTTAACAGGGAAATAAGATCTAAATCCAGCGCGGGCATGGGAATTGAAATCTTTTTCGCGGGGAGAAAGCATTTCCTGGCGGCTGACCGTATACAGATTGTAGACCTGTTGCTGTCTTCTTATGAAACAGCGGTTCAGAATTACCATGAATTGGTTCAAAGCAACGCCGAACTGACTCGAGCCAATGAAATGGTTTCAGCCGAGGCTAACAAACTCCGTACCTTGATCGAATGCCTGGACGCCGGGATAGTCTTTGCGGATGAAAACGACGTGATCACAGAAATCAATAGCAGATTTGCTGAACTATTCGGAACAAAGCGATCGGAAGTTTTGGGCAAAACTATATGGAATGTCCACGAGAGCGGACGTCATTTGGAACACGCACGAGATATAATATCTAAATTCAAGAGAGGGATGTCACGCAAGCGGGTTTCAATAGATCGAGAATTGCAAGATCGTAACCTTTCCATGCATGTTCAGCCTATCTTTGAAGAGGACACTTATAAAGGGGTTATTCTAAGTGTTCTAGATGTAAGTGATTTTGTTAAGGCAAAGGAACAAACGGAACAGGCCAACAGGGCGAAGGGACAATTCCTGGCCAACATGAGCCATGAAATTAGGACTCCATTGAATGGCATCGTCGGCATGGCGGGACTTGCCCTGGAAACCCCTTTGAGTGAACAGCAAAGGGAATATATAGAATCAATCAAGGTCTCTTCTCAGGATTTAATACGGATCATAAACGACATATTGGATTTTTCAAAGATTGAAGCCGGCAAGATGTCTCTATTCGCAGCTCCATTCAACCTTAGAGATTCCGTTTCCACGGTTATCTCCAACATGACTGTTCAGGCGCAGGCCAAGGGTTTGGAATTGATTTACGAAGTAGAGGATGGCGCCCCAGATCGAATTGTGGGAGATTCGGGACGTTTGAAACAGGTCTTAATAAACCTTCTCGGTAACGCTATAAAGTTCACAGAACAGGGAGAAGTTTTGGTATCAGTCAAGGCGGAACAATTGCTGGATTCCAAACTTAAGCTTTATTTTGAAGTCCGGGACACAGGAGTCGGAATCCCTGAAGAGAAGTTGGCTACCATATTCCAGGCATTCGAACAGGTGGACAGTTCGTCAACCAGGAGATTTGGTGGTACGGGACTGGGACTTGCGGTTTCTTCGCAGCTTTGTCAGATGATGGGTGGAAAAATTTGGGTCCAAAGTCAAATCGATAAAGGAAGCGTGTTTTATTTTACAGTAACTATGGGATTCGAGCCTGAAACAACAACTTCGTCTTCTCGACCACTTAGTCCGAATCCGCTAAAAGGTCTTTCAGCCTTGGTCATCGAATACAACGCCACGAATCGAAGGCTCTTGGAACAGACGCTCACCAAAACCGGAATGATCGTCCAGCTAGCGAATGACGGCACAGGGGCCATGTCAATTCTCTCTACCGCAAAACAAAACGGAGAAACCTTTGATTTTATTCTCATCGACATGTCGCTCCATGAAGAAACAGGAACTGAGTTGGCTCGAGAGATAAAGAACTGGAATGTTGCGCCTCTGTCCAAGATCATATTCTTGGTTCCCAAAGACTTTAGTTATGAGGGGGAAAATTTTCAGAAACTTAACGTTGTCGGATTCATTTCCAAACCAATAGGGCCTGATGAGTTGATTAAAGGCCTGCTCAAGTCTTTGGACCCACATTCGGCCGATGATTCAAAACCCTGCAGTAATCACAAATCAGAGCATTCGAAGGAGACTTCAGGTAAAATGGAAATCCTCGTCGCAGAAGACAATTTGATTAATCAAAAATTGGCGACGTACATGCTTACCAACCTCGGGCACAAGGTAGTTATCGCTGCGAATGGACAGGAGGCGTTGGACAAATTCAGGGCCGGCAATTTTGACGTGATACTGATGGACGTTCAAATGCCCGTCATGGATGGTTTCGAAGCGACTGAGCTCATACGCGTGGCAGAAAAGGAATCGGGAAGTCGCACGCCAATAGTGGCTCTAACAGCTCACGCCATGAAAGGAGACAGAGAAAGGTGCCTCGAAGCGGGCATGGACGACTACATTTCCAAACCCATCAATAACAAGGAGCTGACGGATGCTCTGGCCCGAATCAGAGAAGAACGCCACACCAACTAATAGGTCCCAGCAACAAAAACCAGTTTAGCATATCATCCCCTTACGAAATCCATAATAATTTGCTTTAATTATTGTGAAAAATGTGTTATGAACCATCTAGATTGAATTAGGCGCCTGTCGGCGCTTTGTTTTGTAAACTTGAGGAGTAAAGGGTATGAAGTCCTACATTGTTTTAGGCTTTGTCTTACTTGTTTTGTTTAACCTATCTACCTTGACCTTCGCATCAGACCAGACGTGTTCTATAATAGCCAACCAACAAGTTTCTCATATACTTGACGATTCTCCGTTCTGTTCAGGTATTGCCCCTCAAAAGAGCCAGAGCGCGGATATTCCCTTGAGGGCCTCTCTGTCCACAAAGGATCGTCAGGGGTTTGAATCGTCCTCTAAGACCGACATGAAAATTCGTTCATTAAAAGAGGAATTGACTGGAAGGGTTATTAAAGACTAACTCATCAGTTCCCCTCTGACCAAAGAGTTTGTATCGGGCGCATTACCGATAGATGAAGTTCGAAGATGACCCTCTGAGATCTCGATCATAACCGACTAGATAATCCCTGCCGGCCAAAGTCACCCGACTCCAACATTCAATAAAGTTTAACCTTGATTAGTCGCCAACTGATACGCGCCAAGTGTGAATGCGGGTTGATAATATTGCATCAAGCGGATATAGTCCCAACCATCCGAAACAAGAGTTTCTCGGATCAGCGAATGACTTACGGTGAGTTCTAGATATGATGGAAAAGGCTCGAGTCCTGATAGTGGACGACCAGGAGGAGATACTGACCTCGCTCGGCGCCATACTGGGAGATGAGGGTCATGATGTGCTGAAAGCTCATGATGGACAGGAGGCCCTACACGCTGTTCAGAGTGATTCACCCGACATAGTTTTTCTCGACATATGGATACCGGGCATCGACGGCATGCAAACCCTAAAGGCGATTAAACGTATCGCTCCTCAGTGCCACGTCATAATGATGAGTGGTCATGGAACAATTGAGACGGCGGTAAAGGCGATCAAGCTTGGCGCTGAAGATTACCTCGAAAAGCCCTTGAATCTTGAAGATACGCTCCACCTAGTCGAGAAGGCAATCTCGTCGCGAAATATTAGGCCTGAAGTGATAGACTTTTCAGCAGGCAACCCCGGACCGTTGATCGGAGCGTCTCAACTTGCGTCCAATATACGGCGATCGCTTGAGAATGCGGCTCAGGAAACGGGCTCCGTATGGATTTACGGGGAAAAGGGAGCGGGGAAAGAATTTCTGGCGAGAATGACCCATTTCTTGTCCGGACAAGACAGGCAGAAACTGATAAAAATATCTTGTGACGAACTAAAACAAGAAAGCATAAGGGATACTATACTCGGGAAACTCGCTGAGAACCATTCGTCAAAACTGGCCAGAGGGGGCCCTGTAAACAATGTAACTCTTTTGTTCGTGGGAATCGATCGTTTGGCTGTAGGTCTTGAATCAACGCTCCTCTTGATTCTCAGAGAAATTACGGGAAGGCAGGAGGGAAACGCAGCGGCTCGGAAACCAATTCGGTTTGTGTCAACTTCGAAAAAATCTCCGGATGAGATGGTGGCCAACGGGTTTCCCAGCAATATTGTCAGCATGCTTGGACACAGGATTATCAGAACTCCACCTCTAAGGGAACGCCCGGAAGACATACCTTTGCTGGTCAGGCATTTTCTGGCGGAAGCGTCTCGAGAATTTGACAAGGAGATAGTCGGGATAGAAGACGACGCCCTGTTAAAATTGAATCAATACTCTTGGCCGGGCAACATAAAAGAACTGAAAATATTGGTTGAGCATTCAGTGATGAACGCCTCAGGCCAGACCTTGACTATAAACGAACTATTGCTGCCTACTCTTGAAGGCCTTCTTGGAAAAGAAAACGAAATTCAGTCTCCTTCAACGCAGAGAGGACAACGATCTTCAGTGTCGGTTTCTGCGCGCTTGAAACAACCTCTACAGGGGGAGACATGGTCGGATATCGGCGCAGAAAATAAAATTATTCACCAGCGGACCCTTCGCGGTAAGGTGGTAATATACGGACTGGGACTTCATTCCGGCCAAAAGACTGGACTTACTATTACTCCACTCCCGCCTTCTTCAGGGATAAACTTTGGCCATATAACATCCGGAGGGACAGTTCCAGCTTTGTTGAGTCACGTTGAATCCACTGACTTTTGCACCAGTCTTCGAGGAAACGGAGCGCTCGCAAGAACCATAGAACACCTGATGGCCGTTTTCCATGTATATGGCCTGACGAATCTTCTGGTTAAGATATCAGGCGAAGTCCCCATTATGGATGGTTCTGCGTTGGAATTCTGTAACTTGGTGGAAAGCGCTGAAATCATAACTCAGGATGAGATTGTCGAGACAATTGTCATAGATCAACCTTTAGAAATCCCTTTACCGGAAGGAAGCCTCAAGTTTATGAGGATCGAGCCATCAGAAGTGCTCGAGATCGAATACCAGATGGATTATCCTCAACCCATCGGCAAGATGAGCATGTCGTTCAGGTTGTCTGAAATTGCCCATTTCAAGTCTGAGATAGCCCCGGCTAGAACCTTTGGTTTTGTCAAAGATATGAGAATGATGGATGAGATGGGGCTGGCTGGTGGAGGAAAGCTGTCCAACGTAGTCCTGGTGGACGAAGACAAGGTCGTCAATCCGCCATTACGTTTCGAGGATGAATTTGTGAGGCACAAAATTCTCGACATTTTAGGTGACTTTTACCTTTTGGGACGGCCTATAGTGGGAAAAATCATTGCGAGGCAGACCGGACACGCTGAAAACATCGCAATGCTACGTCTCATAAACGAGAAACTCAACATACTTTAAGATTTGATTTGGGTTGATTTGAGAGATATGCGCAGGCATCGGATGGAGACATAGATCCCCGACAGGCCCACTAACAGATGCCCATATTCCAGCCTCAAGAACTGTGCGAGTTCCCCCGGAATGTCCCCCAGTTGAAACATGAAGTACAACAGATCCATCGATTTCCAGCCAAACCACGCCCCAACCAGGCCTGACAATACGGCATAGTAAAGGTAGGCCCATCTTCTGGGCTCTGCTCCCTGTCGAGACCATTGATAAGCCCTGAGGGCCTGTATCAAAGCGTATGGAGCAAGCAACCTGGCCACTATCAACAATATCGACTCAAGAAACGACGACCCCGCAGTAAGCAATTCACGGGAAATCATCATTAGTCCGTAACGATCCAGATCTCCACGTAACATCAACAACATAAGAGTCGCAGGAAATATGGCGATTGAGAGAACAAATACCAAAATTTCTCTAACAACTATTTTGATCATAAAGTCATTATAGCATCAGAATTACATCGGTGAACAATCTCTCGAAAAAAAGAGACCTTTTTTCTTTGAAGAGCTGCTTGTTATAAGTTATACTTTAATCGCATCGTTAATCGATTACCTCATTTGAGAAAATCTACATTTTCTGATTTGTCCAATTCTAGGAGGATTTCATGGATAAGATTTGGCTGAAGTCATATTCGCCGGAAGTGCCGACCCAAATAGAAATTGAAAAAATCAACCCACCGGAGGCTTTGGCTCGCACAGCCAAAAGGTTCCCGGACAATACGGCCCTGATATTTCAGGGAACCAAAATTAGTTTCAAAAAACTCGATGATATGGTTTCTCGTTTCGCTTCCGCCCTCGTGGACCTAGGGATCAAACCAGGAGATTCAGTCGCAACGCTTCTTCCAAACATCGTTCAGATGGTGGTAGCCGTATACGGGGCTTTGAGGGCTGGAGCGATATGCGCTCTCAATAATCCTCTCTACACTGACAGGGAATTGGAACATCAATATAACGACTCTAACGCGAAGCTTTTGATATGTCTGGATCTTCTTGTGCCTCGAATGGCGGCGTTGAGGTCAAAGACAAACATTACTAAAATCGTTTCATGTCATATTCGTGATTACCTGCCCTTCCCTCTCAAACAGTTATTCCCATTCGTCAGAAAAGGTATGCATCTTAAGACGCCGAACGGCAAGGACATCTATGAATTCACGGACCTCATCAAGAAATACGAGCCTATACAGAGCACACACAAGGGTGACTGGCAAGATACAGCCCTTTTATTGTTCACAGGAGGCACTACAGGTGTTTCAAAGGGTGTTCAACTGACTCACGCAAACTTGTCTAGCAACGTACAACAGTGTAGAGCCTGGTTTTACGCTTTCACTGACGGAGCCGAAACTGTCGTTGGCTGTTTGCCTTTCTTTCATTCTTTCGGCCTTACAACAGCAATGAACATGGCAATTTATTATGGATACGCTGATATCCTTATTCCTAAACCTGACCCTAAGTCGATTCTCGAATCCATTCAAAAGTTTAAAGCCTCATACATTCCGGCCGTTCCAACTCTTTATAACGGCATGATCAACTTCCCCGACTTAAAGAAATACGATATTTCCTCCATTCGTGGATGTTTTTCAGGCGGAGCGCCATTGCCACTTGAAACTATACGCAAGTTTGAAGAACTGACCGGGGCCCAGATTTGCGAAGGGTATGGACTAACCGAAACCACTCCTGTGGCTACGATTAATCCCTTGGGCGGCAATAGAAAGCCAGGTTCAATCGGCCTTCCCTTGCCGAACACGGAGGCCAAGCTAGTTGGGGTAGACGACTACTACCAGGAAATAACAGCGGTCAACGAACCGGGAGAACTTTGCATCAAAGGTCCCCAGGTCATGAAAGGTTATAATAACAGACCCGACGAAACTGAACTGACACTTAGGGATGGTTGGCTGCTGACGGGCGACATCGCTGTGGTGGATGAAGAAGGGTATTTCAGCATCGTGGACAGGAAAAAGGACATGATCATATCCGGTGGATTCAACATCTATCCCCGGGATGTTGACGAAGTGCTGTTTACTCATCCGAAGGTCCTTGAAGCGTGCGCGATTGGTGTCCCCGACCAGTATTCAGGGGAACGGGTTAAGGCCTATGTTGTCTTGAAACCCGGTGAAACATCTACACCAATTGAAATTATTGACTACTGCAAGGACAACCTTGTTAAATACAAAGTGCCAAAATATGTCGAATTCGTTGCCGAACTCCCCAAGAGCGCTGTGGGCAAGATCTTGAGAAAAGAGCTCAAAAAGATGGATCAGGAAACGTCCAAGGTCAAAAAAGACTAGGCGGAACGATCCACTCTGTAAAACTTGCCAAGACGAATTTGGCTGATATAGAAATTTCTCAGGCTTAAATACTAGTAAGGAATTTATGGGGTTATCCCAGATTACTTACTGGTATTTCCAATATCATGGACCTAGGCCGCCCCGGCTATTAATGATCTGTATCCCTTTTGATTGCCGAGCGCTTCCTTAAGGAAAAGACCAGTATACGACCGTTGGGTTTCAGCGACTTTCTCCGGTGTCCCCTGAACTATGACCTCCCCACCTTCATCCCCTCCCTCGGGTCCCAAATCGATGATATAGTCCGCTACTTTTATCACATCCATATTATGTTCAATTACAAGGACCGTGTTGCCGGCGTCCACCAAACTTGTGAGGACATCCAACAATTTCTTGACGTCCGCAAAATGGAGACCTGTTGTCGGTTCGTCAAGAATATAAAGAGTCTTGCCTGTGCTTCTACGTGAGAGTTCTTTTGATAGTTTGATTCTTTGGGCCTCGCCTCCCGAAAGCGTCGTTGCAGGCTGTCCCAGCTTGATATAATCGAGTCCGACTTCCTCCAATGTCCTGAGCTTGTTGTAAACGGAAGGTATGTTCTCCATGAACTCTGCGGCCTGATTCACGGTCATATCCAGGACGTCGGTTATACTCTTGCCTTTGAATTTGATTTCCAGTGTCTCCCGATTGTATCTCTTGCCGCCACATATGTCACATTTCACGTAAACATCCGGAAGAAAGTGCATTTCAATCTTTATCACCCCATCACCGTGGCAGGCTTCACATCTTCCTCCTTTGACATTAAAACTGTAACGTCCAGGTTTGTAACCTCTCATCTTGGATTCAGGCAGGGTTGAGAAAAGTTCCCGGATGTAACCAAATACCCCAGTATAGGTAGCGGGATTGGAACGAGGGGTGCGTCCAATTGGACTCTGGTCTATTTCAATCACCTTGTCGACCTGCCACAAGCCTTCTATCTTGTCTACAAAATTCAGTTTTTCCAGATTCCGCTGAGTTTTGGTTTGCAAGGCTTTTCGAAGGACCTCAATGACCAGGGTGCTTTTTCCTGATCCGGAAACACCTGTCACACAGGTCAGTACCCGTAATGGAATAGTCACGTCTATGTTCTTCAGATTGTTAGCCCTGGCTCCTCTGATTGTTATCTTTTCCTTTGTCGGTTTCCTGCGTTTCTCTGGAACCGGAATGATCTCAGCGCCTGAAAGGTACCTGCCCGTTATTGACTTTTGACATTTGAGCAATTCCGCCGGAGCGCCGGCAAAAATGACTTCACCGCCTAGTCTTCCTGCTCCAGGCCCCATATCAATCACAAAATCGGCGTGCGTTATTGTCTCCGGGTCGTGTTCAACGACAATGACTGTGTTCCCTTGATCCCTCAGGTCTGTCAGAGTAGACAGGAGCTTCTGATTGTCTCTTTGATGAAGCCCGATACTTGGCTCATCCAGAATGTAAAGAACTCCAACGAGAGATGATCCCACCTGAGTCGCAAGTCTAATTCGCTGGGATTCTCCTCCCGAAAGCGTAGCGGCGCTCCTGTCCAGCGTCAGGTAGCGCAAACCGACCTTTTCCAGAAAACCAAGCCTGGAGCGTATTTCCTTTATTACCCTCCTGGCTATCTCTACACTTCTTGGGGTGAGGATCAGATTCTCCATAAATTTGGAGGCCTGCCTAACCGACATGGAGGTCAGTTCATGGATAGGGATCCCACCAATGAAAACGCTTCTGGCCTCTCTTTTAAGTCTTGCCCCCTGACATGATGGGCAAGGTATTTCACTAAGAAACGCTCCAAACTCCTCCACCACGTCTTCACTCTGGGTTTCGAGCTGGCGTCTTTCCATGTTTGGGATCACGCCTTCGAACGGCTTTCGAAAATAATGTCGTCTGCCGTCTCTCTCATAGTTGAAATCTATTTCCTCGTCGCCTGATCCATACAGAACCATGTTCTGGACCTTCGCCGGCAATTTCCCAAAGGACAAACTTGTGTCAAACGCATAATGATTAGCTAGCGACATTAGAGTCTGTTTGAGAAATATGGAGCTGGTCTTTTTCCATGGAGCTATGGCGCCATCGAGAAGTGAAAGCTCTGGGTCAGGAACAACCAGGTCAGGATCAAAACGCCTCTTTACTCCCAGCCCCCCGCAAATCTCGCAAGCGCCATAAGGATTATTAAATGAAAACAGTCTAGGGGAGAGTTCGCCAATGGAAACCCCATGTTCCGGACAAGAGAGGTTTTCACTGAAAAGGTATGTCTTTCCATCCTGATCCTCCAGAACGACCACGCCCTGCCCAAGATGGGCCGCTATCTCCAGAGAATCAGCCAGTCTTCGTTCCACTCCCGGCCTAATTACAAGTCGGTCGACGACTACATCAATGTCATGCTTCTTATTTTTTTCTAACCGAACCTCGGTGGACAAATCTACCAAATTTCCGTCAATCTTTGCCCTGATGAAACCATCACGAAGCAGCTTTGTGAGCTCCGACCGGTACTCTCCCTTCCTACCTTTAATTATCGGGCCAAGAACATGAATTCTCGAGTTTTCCGGAAAAGCCATGACCTGATCGACCATTTGTTGAATCGTCATGGAACTGATTGGTTTGCCGCATTCCCAGCAATGGGGAATACCAACGCGAGCGTAGAGCAGCCTAAGATAGTCGTATATTTCGGTGACTGTTCCAACGGTTGACCTCGGATTTTTTGAGGTGGTTTTCTGTTCGATGCTTATGGCCGGTGACAGGCCTTCTATAAGGTCCACATCAGGCTTGTCCATCATCTCAAGAAACTGCCTGGCGTATGCTGAAAGCGATTCCACGTAACGCCTTTGGCCTTCAGCGTAGATTGTGTCAAACGCCAGTGTGGACTTTCCAGACCCAGAAAGACCGGTAATGACGACCAGTTGGTCCCGTGGAATTTCAAGATCAATATTTTTCAGGTTGTGTTCACGCGCTCCGCGAATCACTATCTTCTTTGATGACATAGAGACATTCAAACCTTTCAAAGCGATTAAATAGATAATTCAATCACGTAACTGTTATTATTGGATGAACTTAATGAAATAAAAATCAAATTGAAATTTATACCGCGCTTTAAGCCAAGTGTATGTAATTCTATTGATATTTATTCTCACCGCTTATACTTTCGCCTATTTAGTCAATACAATAATAAAAAAATATAAACTATTTGTTGACTAACGAAAGATCCCGTGCTATCTCCGCAGTATTTTCTGGGAGGCGCTATATCGGACGCCTTTCGGACTTTATTTTTCAAGTAGGAGGTATGGAGATGTTGTTTCCCTATTCCGATGCCGCGATTGGAGTTCCCGAACCTCCCGGCGACTTCGAGAGCAATTATCGTCAACTAAAAAAGACCATTAACACAGCCATTAAAAATGGTATCGCTTTAGATCAGCTAAACCTCATACCCAAGAATTCTCCCGAAAAACCGCCCGAAAATCTCTCCCGAGATGACCTCCTCCGCCTCCTAAAGCTGATCAGGCGCATTAAATCGAGATGTGAATCATTACTCGAACCGCCAGTCCCACCAGAACTCGAACGTGATATCCTCGCAAAAGCCCAGGAAAATCGTCTTCCGTGGGAAATCGAGGCGCTTGAAAAAATCGAGGCATGGAAAAAGGCGCTAAAGACAGTAAGAGCCGAGGTCCGAATTGAACTCAATCAGCATCTGAAATCGGAATTTTTCCATGAGAAGCGACGGTAAATTTTAAACTGGCGCTCTTTCCTATCGCCGATCTTTAATCATAGGCGTGGACGGCGTTTGGCTCTATGGCCAGCGCCAGTTCTCGCATGTGAATATTTTCGGATCATCAAAGGCGCCAAACCAGCAGAGCCTGTATAAAACAAATGTCCCCACGGCGCCATTACTCCGGATAGGAATCAAAAAGTCTTCCCCATTTTGAGGTCTTCTTGAATTGTTCGATCTGAGGCCGTGCCTTAAAGGGCCAGTATACATAATCATGGTAAAAAAATGACCCAAAAACAAAAAGATATACCAGCGGTGTTCTGAAAAACAACTTCTGAACTGGCTTCAACGGCCCAAACCAAATAAATTTCCCCACAGCGGAAGCCGCATTGTTCCCAACAGTAAAACCCCAATTCTCTTTTGAAACATCTTCTCCAATTATTTCTATTTCGTCGATTTTCCCAATTCCAAGATTGGATTCATGCGCTATACGGATGAAATCCAGGCTCATAGGGTCAAATCCCATAAGTTTGGCCGCCACGGCGTCGATAGCCGTACTATCGCCGGAAGCGAGCATGAGATCCTTCTCAACGGGTGTCATTGTTCTGGGCCCAGGTCCACTACCGGCGACAGTTCCATCCATCACCGTAAATATTCCTGAATGAATCTCCTTTTGTATGTCAAGAAGGTCATTCAAGGTTTCATGAATTACTGAATGAGTATAATGTCTCTTGGTGTTCAGTAAACCTCCGAACGCATTTTTCATCGAACCTGTTGTGCCTGTATATATGTGACATTTCACCGTGGGCAGATGAATGATATTTTTCCCCAGGAAATATTCCGGGATGCTTATGCCTTCAGGAAAAATGTCGTCCAAGACTCTCATCTTCGCTTTGGGTTTATACTTGACCCACCTAATGTCGGATTCGCGAAAATTATAAAGTACCGGTATTTTATATTTTGCGAATATCGGCACGTATTTGTTGAGTTTCTCGCCCTTGAACGCGTCCGTAACGACTGTTTCGTTCTGAACACATACGATGTCGTTGTATCCCGACTCCCTCAGTGCGATTATGACTCCTTCGAGCTGCCACGGTGTGGTGTTGGCGCTTAGAAAGGGAAAATGCCACGATATGTTGTCTTTCAGAATTACGGTACGGGAAGGGTCCAGAAACTCTGTTAAACGCGCCCTCTCCATGGTTGTCTTTATGTCTTGAAGCACGGTTTCAGGCTTGGTTCTCGTTACTGACACTATTGCTTTATTGACCATTTGAACCTTCTCATCATTTCATTACATTGTTCTGTAACCACTATTGCCCATAAAAACAACCTATAAAACTATATAGCGGCCACTGGGGCATAGTTGGATTTCCAAATCCGTTTAATTCTTGACATGAGATGCTCCAAAAGGTAAATTTAGAATTTCCAGTGGGCCGTTAGCTCAATTGGTAGAGCAACTGACTCTTAATCAGTAGGTTTGGGGTTCGAGCCCCCGACGGCCCACCAAACTATAATTAACCCAAGTAGTTAGCCAGGAGCAGTTCTGGCTTTTTTTGTTCCTAGATCTCCCTTCCGTTCTTTTTCCACCCTTTCACCGCTAATGATTTCAGGATGTTATAACATTTTAGGTAAATCACGACATGTCAGTGCCCTCCAAAATGCCCTCCAACTAGTATTTCATCTATGATTCCAATCTAGTCTACTGACTGGTTGTCAGTAAGTTCGGGCTGCAATTCCCCGTCGGCCATGCCAAACAGAAACCAGGTTTCTTGATTCGTATTTGATTTAATCAACGGGACACGCCCCTCTCAAGGCAGAGACACCGGTTCGAAACCGGTTGGGACTGCAACAAATTCAATTGGTTACGATTTTAAGCGATTTTATTTTTTGAACTGCGTAATATCAACAACTTACCACCTTTTTAGCTTGGTTTCGCATCTCTATTCTTTGGTTGAAACATCAATTTGTTTAATAATTCTAGCATGTTAAAATATGCTAAGATATATTTCAACTAAGTCTCGCAAAACCGCTCTGGACAAGGCATTTAGCAGATGGAACAACTGATGTATAGTCAGTTGTCCTTAATAATTGGAGGGAAGCACTATTAATTAATCAGTAGGTTTGGGGTTCGACCTCCCCGACGGCCCGTAAAAAAATAATTAACCCAAGCAGTTAGCTAAGAGCAGTTCTGGCTTTTTTTATTCTTGCCCCTCCTGTTGCATATTTTTTCCCTCTTTTGCGAATAATGATTTCAATATGTTATAATGTAGAGCAAAGGGTCGGGAGAAGTCGGCAGCAATAGGATCTTGAAATTGACATCAGCGAACGCATCTGAGCAAGCTTGAACTAACAAGTGTCTTCGGATGTCTACTATGCTGGGATTTTCTTATGGGAAAGAACAAAACAATGTCACAAGCCATTGAACTTGAAGAGGCCCCGCCGGTGGAATTCGCTACCGAGGAAGCGAGCGAAGACTATCTTGACTACTGCGCTGCATCCGAGGCGATAGCCGAAGCCTTGGTGAGAGGAGAGATACGCCCTTTTGATGAGTTCGCCAAAGAACTCGGAATCTAATTCCTGACTTGTCTTACGCTCTTCATATTTTAGGCCATGCCCTTCCTACGAAGTCACACATAAACCGAGATCTCAGTAGTTCTCTGCCGGAACTTCACTGTTTCGCGAATGTCATGACCGCATTTGGGACATGTCATGGGATCATCTCCATTACAAGCCGCTCTCTGTCCGTTCATTCCTGCTCCTCGTGAAAACCACATCATGGATTTGATTCCCTCAGTCTGT
>CAWEPY010000009.1:0-613235 GCA_963811075.1 uncultured delta proteobacterium | reverse complement strand
AATGTCTCTCATGCTTAGCTCCCTTTCTGAGGACTCTCGTCCCAGTATTTGATCAGATATAAGTCTAATTACGCCACTCTTCTTAAAATCCCCTGTATGTGCCCGTGAGTCCACGTTCCTCCGTTTTTTGTTTGAGAAATCCTTTAGCATTAAGCTCGGCGGCGATTGCTCTTAGAGAATAACGAGACGCTTTTAACTCCCGGATTAGATTTAACGCTTCTTGTTGGACTGGATTCTTGACCAGTGTTTTAGTGTCTCCTGCTAGGTCGTAACCGAAAGGTAAGGCACCTACGATTTTTCCTTCACTCCGATGTTTCTCTCTCCCAGATGCGCATCGGACTTTAATCTGACCCCGTTCCATTTCAGCAGCCGCAGCAAGGACTGTCAGCATGAAACGTCCCGCCGGGGACTGGCTATCAACAGAGCTTCCGCCCAAGTCTATAATGTGAAGCGAAGCGCCTATCCGATCAAGTATATCAACAGTCTGAAGGCAATCGACCGTGCTGCGGAATCCTCTGTCCAATTTTGTAATACAAATACCATGTGCCTCATTAGACCTTATGGCTTCCATTAGTCTTGAACCCTCAGGTCTTTCCTCAATCGGTTTACCACCAGAGATAGCTGCGTCGCAGAATATGTGGGTGAGTTCCATGCTCTTCAACATACAGTAGGTTTCAATCTGACTTCTCTGAACATCTAGACTTGTGCCATCTACCTGACTGAGCCCGCTCACTCTGATGTACCCAGCGACTTTCATTGCCTTGTTCCTATCGGTTTATCTTATTAATAGTCCTGTAGTACATTGAAAAATTAGTGTCAAGTAAAAAATGCTACTGTAAGATATTATTTTGTACCGCGTATATAACTTAGCAATCGTATTCGGATACCCCAAAGAAAAACCGACTAGAATCGTAGCACACGAGCCTAACCTAATAGTATAACTTACAATTACTGATGGTAGCTGATGTTAGAAGCTTAGATAGGACCTATTTACGTGGATAGGGTATTTATTTTTGCATGGTCGTGGAAATATACATTATAGGTATGGATTATGCATATAGTCGTCACAGATACTGACAATATTAATCACAGAAAACACATTAGATGGCACCATAATTGCTATATAGCCACAACCATGCCAACAGAAGCCCATAGATCAGGCATAACCCATTGATATCACAGCAGTTAGTTAGCTGGATTGTCTATAGTCTACTTGATGGTTTGCTAAAGCCTTACTTTAAATTGCGTTGAATATAATGCGATATCAATTAGTTGAATAGATAAGGTAATTATAGTTTTAGGTTGATATTATGTGCTCAACTGCCTGAAATATATACACGTCTAGGCGGCGTGGGGCCCCCAGAGCCCCCAGCACATTCAAAAGGCAGCGGACATTTCTCTTCATGTTCGCTGTAGTTACACGTACAGGGGATCTTTTGAGTCAGAACGGAGAGAAGACTTTGGTTTAAATGATCGGCCAGCCACGTGGTTCTTAGGGGCAGATTTAGGCATCCCCCTAAATTACCTAGAACCTTAGCCTTTCGGTTCATCGCTCTCTGGTTATAGACTTCGTGCTACTCAGTTTCAAGTAGCCATTTCAACCCACGGGGGCTTAAGTTGTGGTCTTGAGCCTTTTGATTTCTACAGTCTTAAACCATGTTGGGAATTGTTTATTGTCCCTATACTCTACAAACTTGCAAATTGTGCTCGGGTACTGTCTGTGACTACCCCGTATGTTACAATCCCTGAGACGGGAGAGGGTTTGATTTGTCGATAATGCGTTAGTAAAATCTAGGGGAAATCTGGGGGAGTGAAGAAGTGCTCGGGTGTCTTTATCAAAAAAAATAAATAGGGGTATGCTTACAGGGGTATGCTTTTCACTTGGGACTAATCCCAATTCCTGATATTTTTTTAACCAACTGTAACTGCATCTGGGGGATCAGTACATGAAACACATTGATTATGCCGCAATGGTTGTTGCGTCTGGGGCCTATACCACGCAGAGAAGTGTTTAGCTTCCCTGAAAACCATTATGAATTCATTATCTTCTCTCTTAAGATCTCAATAACACAATATAAAATAATCTGTTAACATTTAGTGCTGGCGATAACTTATTGCAACATTGAGTATTATAAGAATAGACTTAGTTAATCAGTCTATATATCGGTTTAGCAGGAGAAACTAATGACAGCCGCTGCCCACCCGACTCCTAGGAAATGGCTGATAGCGTCGATTGCACTGACCATATTGATAAATACCATTGGCGCTACACTCACTTACACCTATTTTGCCTTTGTGGAATCAGGACTGACGCGACCAACAGCGGGAAACCGTCTGGAAACTTCCCCCGTGCTCTTTGTCGCTGTGATGATAATACTGATGGTAGGTATAGTAGCTTTGCATTTGAAGCTTCTCCGTCCAAATTATCGAGCCTCTTGGCACAAATTGGAAGAGATGCCCGACGATGCACGAGAAATTCTGAAAGCGAGATTGATGAACGAACCACTGATGGCAGCGGGAATCAGTCTCTTAGGATGGTTAGGAGCAGCGATTTTTTATGCTTGTGTGAGCGCTTTCTATCTTTCTACGACCGCGGATGGATGGCACGAGGGTCTGCGGATATTTGTCGGAAACATGATGGTGGGAGCCCCTTTTACAGTGGTTTCTCTCTATTTCGTGTTGGAGTGGCTGCTGCAGGAAAAAGATTCCGGAAGTATTTCCAACAGGCCTGGCTGACACAATCCCTCGCAGTATTAGGATAAACGTGTTGCCGAAGATGCTTGTAGTATCGCTCATGATAGGAACAATACCGGTCTCGATTATCAGCTACATCACTCTCAGCCAGATTCATGCCGTAGAGGCGGGTCGCCAATCCATTACCAGCTTCCTGTCGCAGATGCCCGGAGTGATCGGTTTTCTTCTGGGGCTCGCTGTGGTCGTGGCTGTATGGCTTTCGGTCTTTGTGGCTAACAGCATCTCCTGCCCGCTCAAGGACTTACGCGTAGCCATGGATAGGATTAGACAGGGCGATCTCGACGTTCGGATTCCTGTCCTTTTAAATGACGAAATCGGCAATGTGAGCGACGGATTCAATCGAATGGCGGCGGGTTTGAGAGAAAGAGACTCGATCAGGGACACATTCGGAAGCTATCTAAGTCCGCACGTAGTTGAGGAAATTCTCGCTTCCCCACAGGGAATGAACCTTAGCGGTGAGTTGCGGGAGGTTACCGTCCTGGTGTCGGACCTGCGGGGATTCACTCCGTTGGTTGCGGCGCTAGACCCGGCGATCGTGGTAAGAGATCCTGAACCTCTACCTCGAAAGAATGGTTCGCATAATTTTGAGACATCAAGGGACAATCGATGAGTTTACGGGTGACGGCATACTGGCCTTTTTCGGTGCGCCTCACCGCATTGCCGATTCTCAGTGGCAAGCTATCCTGTGCGCTATGGAGATGCGTCGAGCGATGCCTGAGCTGAACGAAGATCTGATGCGTACCATACCCTGACCTTGTGCAGTCCCCCCTGTCTCTCCACCCTCCCGAAGGAACTCCAGGAACCTCTTCGCCCGTGCTGCCACTGAAAATGGGGATAGCCATAAACTGCGGCAATCTGATCGTGGGAAACATTGGGTGTGAGGGAGAGAAAAAAATACGGAGCGGTGGGAACCCCGATAAACATGGCCTTCCGAATGGAGAAAAAGGCCGGACCGGGCGAGATAATAATTAGTCCCGACGTCTATTCCAGAATTGCTGGCAAGATCGAGACCGTTTCCATTCCTGAGGTCGTGTTGGCAGGATTCCCGGAACCTGTGACCCTATTCAAGGTGATGGGTGAGTAGATGAACTCTTGGTCACACCCGTATCAGTCTTCATTCCTTGTCGGAGCGATGAGATGTGGCGTACGAAGGGCAAGGGGATAGTCACAGAGAGAATCATCTGTGATGAACTAAGGCGAAAAGGACTCTCCTTTGATAGGGTGTTAGTTTTAATCTCAAAAAGGAGCTTATTATGGAAGCATTTGGAGGCATAGCCATTGTTGCTATCGTTGCTATCGTTGTGGGTATAGCATGGATTCTTATAGCATGGGTTATTCTCCCTTTTATTCTCATGGGGACTAACCGAAGGCTGGATACGCTCATTTTGACGCAGCAAAAGGTGCTGCTAATAATATCGAGACAATTTGTTTCGGTATCGGAACCCTGCGGCAAATTATACAAATAAAACTACCACGATCACAGATTTGCCGGTCCTGAGCTCAGGCAGAAAAAAATGAAACTAGAATCTCGGCGATCGCATGCCATCCCAGGTCTCTTTCTTAATAAAGGACCATGGGTAAACCTGGGCATGATCCGGCTTCTGTCCGAACTTACCCAGGTTCACCGTGCGTCCATCTCCTTAGTCAAGGTCGATCTTGAATGTGTCAAAAATGATATTAGTGCCGACCATTCTCGCACCGTGGGCCACGGCTTCGAAAATGTCTTGATCCGCCCATCCCAGATTCCTTAAACGATCCATGTCATCGGCAGTGACCGAATGAGGATCGTCGCAGGCCTTGAGCACAAAAAGAAGCAAAGCCTTATTTTTTGGATCTAAGGGGGCCTCATTGGGGTCAGCTTGCATAGCCAAAATTTGCTCCATGCTGAAACCAGCCTTGTTCAGCAAGCCGGTATTCAGTCGCTGACAATAAGGGGACTTACATGACTTTGACACCAGCATACGTATCATGGCCAGCAGTGGGGTGCTCAAAGTGGGGTGCCCCATATCAGTACCCGATTAGCTGGATTTGATTCTCAAGAATTGCTGGGCTGATCCCCAGCGTCCGTGCGTTGTTGGGAACCATACCAAAAGCTTGCTCAACTTCCGCATAAAGCTCCGCGAGCTTTCCTTCCGCCTTTTCCGGTGGTGTCGTTTGGATAAGTGACATAACCTTCCCTCCTTGTTTATTTTCCGATGCCTTTCGACATGAGCCCGAATTCCAAATTCGGGCGAATTTCTGACTTCTATTCATTAGACCGGTCTAATAGTTATAGAGTAAAAAAATTAGGGGTTCAGCATGTGATCGAATATCATTTTCTCAAATATAAGCAAAGGCTGAGTGCTCTGCTCGACTTTCATTCGAAGCAGCGCCCCTTCCCAGCTGTCCAAAATGAACTGCGCCAGGTCATTGGGATCGAAGTGAGGATCAATGTCTCCTTGAGCTAGGCCCTGTTCGACATAATCCTTGATATTACCCTGAATTATGTTGAAGACCCGCTGCAAATTGGAGCGAAATGTCTCATTGAGAAGACTCATTTCCTGTGAAAGGTTGCCAATGGGGCAGCCGCTCCTCCATTCATCTTCTTCAAAGAGTTTGCGCATGCCCTGAAAAAACGCCAAAAGCTTTTCCAATGGCGAACCTTCGGCATCGTCGAACAAAGAATTGGCCTTTTGGGCCAAAAGTTCCGCATAGTAATTGATCAGCTCCAACCCCAGATCATCCTTACTCCTGAAATAAAAGTAGAATGATCCTTTAGGAACATCTGCGCTTTCGAGAATCTCTTGAATTCCAGTATGGTTGAATCCTTTCAAGCGAACCAGCCTACCGGCATGTTCCAAAATCCTATGCTTGGTGTTTTGCTTGGCCATGGCACCTCAACTTAACACTTCAGAAATACTAGACCGGTCGTATATCTATGTCAAGTCATTTTGTGGGCCGTGTGTTCAATTCTCGACTGTCGGGAGGATTTCTGAGGAGTTGGATGCAAAAGGCTAATCGACGCACATATTTTAGTAGCAGAATTGCTTATGAATAGAAAACTACCCGAGTGTAGCTAAATTGGTGCGGGGGCGTCCTGGTGTGTGGAAAGTGTCGAAATAGGTTAGGTTACTCGCTAGGATTTCTGGGGATACACCCGAGCAGCCTTAATATACTGTAAGGACTGCCCCGATATTTGCCCAAATTCGAACCCTGATGGTATATCCAAAATAGACACTTATAAGTTTTTGCCGGGAAAAAGGAGTTATGAATGCCAAAGTATCTTATGGAATACTTTAATAAACAGCCTAGGTTAGGGACACTAAGCACGGCGGACATTAAAGGGAACGTTGATTGCGCATATTTTGGGTCACCTCGTATGGTTGATGAAAAAACCATCGTAATGGGCACTGGGAAAAATCGTACGTATTCAAATTTGCTTGAAAATCCTAATGGTGTGTTTTTGATCATGGAACCCGGCAAAACCCTCAACGATTGGAAGGGTGTTCGTATTTACGTGGAAATGAAAGAACATGAAACTTCGGGGCAAAAACTCGATCAAATACGAGCAGCTATCGCCGAAAAAGCCGGACCGGATGTAGCCAACAAAATGATACACGCTGCGTTGAACTTTTGAAATAAAGGATATCAGGCCGCTCGTAGACTTTGGTCAAGGTTGGGAAGAATCGATTTAGATTCTTGAATGACGGGGACTTCAATGAGCACATAGCGTGGGTTAGGCTTGAACGCCGCGAAAATATACTAATCACCCTCGGGGATGCACCCGCAGATATTAGTCACATATAATGTGCGTAGAGTCTTCTGAAATGTCGCTAAATTGTTTTGGGTTTTGAAAGATCACAATTACGAATGGTTCGGTGAACGTATATAGATGGAAGAGTAGTCGATTTTTGGTGTCCATATAGGTGTCCACTGGTGTCTATATTGGTGGCTAACAACGCGGTGATTCAATGTTAACCAAGAACCGCCATAGCAATACAACAAGCTGTTATCATTAATTAAGATGCATCATAGCGTTAACTGAGAACGGCAGTCGTAAGGCATTGGTATCTGACTACGGATCAGAAGGTCGGGAGTTCGAATCTCTTCGGGCGTACCAAGTCACACCTAGCCTAGAGCATCATCTAGGCTTTTTTTTGGAAATTACTACCTATAAATCACAAGGGTTTTTGCAAGTTTATCGTGTAGACCTTGTTTCCGCCTGTCGAAGGCTATCATAAAGTAACCGATGAATAAAATGACCGCCGACAAAATTTGAGATAGATAGCGGATGAACGCACGGCCCAATGATATTCGATCCCCGGCATAATCCACGATTTTGATTCCAGCTAACTTCATGCCAGGAGTGCCCATCCACGAAGAAGCCAAAAAATAACATTCATAAAATATGGGCCCTGCGACTGACGTCAGAAACGTTGCGACTTTATATGTTACATTGACCTGAGCATGCGGACCCAAATTGGTATCCAGCATAAACAAACGAAAAATGGCGTTAACAACGAAATTAACACCAGATAAGATTATCGCATCAATAATCGCCGCTGCGACACGTATCCAAAATCCGGCATAGTGAACCGGCTGGTTTGTTTCTGTAGAATCGATTTGAGTCTGAGGCATGTTCCCCTCCTAAAATACTGACTGATCAATATGTACTGATAATATCAGCATTTGTTTTTTTTCCTTTGCAACATTTGTATTCCCAACTGGTGCGCCCGGTTTCTTGGTTAGCTCCTGATCGATTACACAGCCGTTATATTCTTAAAGCCAGAGATAGCGTCAAAATTAGCCATGATTTTTCCTTTTTCCCGTACAAGGAGCCCCTCCTGGACAAGTTCATCAATATCATGTCTTAGAGCCGTAGATTTAAGGTTCGGATACGCCCTTACTAATCGTGGTAACTCTGTAATCTCACCTATAGACATGGAAGTCGTCTCGGCTGAGATAACAAAGACGAGTGTCTGTTTTCTGGTCTTAACGCCAATGGATTTACCTCTCACAGCATTAGAAACATAATCTCGCCATACCACTTCCCATTGTTGTTTTTGAATAGCGTTTACTTGCTCTTTTAGCCCATCCAGTAGACCTTGAATGGCGTATTCCAAGAAAGGGATAATATTTCCTGTCGGCTTTGACTTGCTAGCCTTATCAAGTTCGATGTAATATCGTGTTCTTGTCCGGTTATAATGGTCGCTCAGTAAATGTGCGGCGGTCGCTGGTATACCCGATGAAATAAGAATAATAAACTCTAACAGCCTAGCTGTTCTCCCATTTCCGTCACCAAAAGGATGTATCCATGCAATATAAAGGTGAGCTATTATCGCTTTAATAATTGCAAAAACAAAGACCATACTAGAATGGGGAGCATCAAAGTAAGAGCTATTCAACCAATTACATAGTCGCCCAAGAAGATATTCACAATCTTTTGCCGGGGCTCCCAAATACCTCAAAACAGTAACTGACACCTCCCTTAACTCTCCAGGAGTGACATGGTCTTCAACGGTTATTAAGCCATTTAATATTCTCCTGTTTAATGTCTTGATGCTTTCTACATCTAAAGGTGGCGTTGAGCCCCTTTGAATGATACCTAAAATGTCGTTACAAATTTTTACTACATTTTCTACCTCACGAGCCTGATACTCCCTCGATTCAGGTAGTTTTAGTTCCCCGTCTAGGAGACCCAAAACCTCTTGTTCAGTTAGTGGGTTTCCCTCAATAGCTGTCGTGGCATGTATCCCCTTTGCAAGATAGAGTCGGGTGAGTTTTTTTCTTGTATCTGGCAGAATCGGAACATCTCTAACATGCTCACATTTGGATTGGCACTCTCCAAGCTTGGCCCACAACTCATAGGATAGTTCGCCAACATTGGCGGAAAAAGTTAACCAAGGATGTGAATTTTCGTAGCCTTTTTGTTCTGGCATCTTAACCTACTAATATACTAAGCGATATTGTATTTTTGGACGTATTTTCTGGTAAATTTTCTGGCATCTTAAATTATTGATATATTATCTTAATAATGAGTTTTTGGCGTATTTTCTGGTAAATCATATTACTACCCCTAAAGGTTGTCAAGTCTCAGCCTCTTTATGGTGGTTTAATCGGTCCTTGGTTTGGATCTGGCAATCGGGCTATTCAAAAACAGCGAAACATTAGCACGATGCTATAAACCAGAAGGTAGTAAACGAGAAGATGTTACAGATATCATGTTGAAAAAAGGAGAAGCCTCTAAAGTAGGCTCCGGTGTTGAGGTAATCGTCTCAGTCGAAATCGGGGACTTGTACCTCGGAGTCCAATTTGAGATAGTGTTTGGCTGTTTTGAAAAACACCTCGATCTCCCATCGTTTTCCATCTGATCCCGTCTCGGTTTAGAAGGGTGCCAGCCTTGAACTGGGCCATAAATGCGTCGATCCGATCTCGTTTCTCATCTCCCATCGTTTTCCATCTGATCCCGTCTCGGTTTAGAAGGGTGCCAGCCTTGAACTGGGCCATAAATGCGTCGATCCGATCTCGAAGGTCTTGATCCTCTAACTCAAATGAAGTAACTCTCCTTGTGGGCGTCCTTTCTTATACGATATTTTGTTTCCAATACTTTGATAGCACGTTGGACGTCCCTTCGCGAGACTATTCTGCCGTTTTATTTAGCTTTTTACCATCTGAGTCAACTGCGAAAGTTGAGTAACTATGACTGATACCGTATCTCAAAGAATCAAACAACTCTTCGATTCTGGATACTACTGCGCTGAAAGCGTTCTTCTCACAGTAGCTGAAGTCTATGATATTCAATCAGATTTGATACCCAGAATAGCCACTGGCCTTTGTGCGGGGATTTCTCGAACATCAAGTGTGTGTGGAGCTGTAACCGGGGGTGTCATGGCTATAGGTTTGTTAATGGGTAGAAGTTTGCCCAATGAGCCAGCAATAAATACTTACATTCCAGTTCAAAAGTTTATAGATAGATTTGAGGAAGCCTTTGGTTCTACTAACTGTAGTGTCTTGACAGGCTGTGACTTAAATACTCCCGAAGGTCAAAATTACTTCAAGGTAAATAATATCTGGGTTAGATGCCAAAGATGCGCCCAAGAGGCTGCCAAAATAGCGATATCAATAATTGAAACGGATAAAAAGGCTTGATAATGGTTCACATCTTCATACAGATCCGGTCTATCCCTTTTCAACCTCCCTGCCTGATATGAGAGTGAGGCGCCACGCTGCTTGAGTACGTTAGCGCTGTCACGGCTGTCTTAACTAAACCTGTTCGTTCCATGCTTCCCCACCGCAACAGCGTTTTTAATGAGTAGTTGGTCGTTCTAATCGTTGCCAATTTGGTCCATTTGTTTCTGCCATTCCTTCCAAAACCTTTTTTCACAATTTTCAATACAAATGGAACGGAGTCGCCATAGACCATTGTCACCGCCGCCACCGCCTCTAAAGTACATCTGGGATCCTGTTGGGTTATTACACCTGCTTAAACATACTGTTCGGTCTTGGTCCACACTTTCGGATGAAATTGCAGGCGCTATAAATAGGCCAAAATTTGTAAGCAGGACACCTATAAACAGGGCTACAACAGTTAATGCGTAATTATTTCTTGTCATGGCTCGAACTCCTTTCTTTGAAGTTCATCAACATCGTTTGTTAGTGTAGATGCTTATTGTCATAAAAGGTTTCCGCCTCAATAGCCGATTGTCTTACGAACCTAAATTCGCCCTGTAAGTGATATTCGTCCAAATGTGTTCAACACAGTAGTGAACTCTTGAACCAAATGGCTTCTGAATCAGACATATCAGCAAACATTTGGAACCCGCCCTTTCATGCCGTATCGTTCAGGCATCGTATTGTCCCCCGACTTCAAGACTCGTGAATCTGCCACGCGTCGGGTCAGTCCAATAGTGTCAAGGTAATCAAGCACAGGCACGGTTCTGAATCTGCCATACCCAAGAATTTCAGTGGCGTCCTTGATAGTTAGACTCCCCTTACGCTGGATCAATGTTCGGACTTTTTCGCCTATCTCCTGGAGGGCTTCGCAAGTTAAGTAACGCCCGTCGTTAAGTCGAGCGATTTTTTTCCGGGCATGAAGGTAATCGAGCGCTTTTTGGACATCTCTCCATTGAATGTCTTCGCCGTGTAGCTTGTAGAATGTTCCTGCGGAGAAAGACGAATAGCCCTGACTAGCGGCGAATTCCTTCAGTTTTTCTATCAGTTGTCTCTTATTTGGAGATAATTTACCCACAAGGGTAGGAACTTGATACCCCCCATCGCATCTGAGGAGTTTGCCTTCTGCGCATAGATCGCGGAGCATTCTCTCAAAAAGAGATTCATCGAGCGCCGGGTCCAGGCGATAACGAATTTCATTTGCCTTGACCACCATTTTGTAAGAGTTTTCCTCCAAAATTTCTTTTGTCACGTCCATCAGTCGGGCTATTAAGGCCTCGTAGTCATTCCTGGGAAAGTAACCCCGGCCTTCCAACACAATCAATTTTCGGGTTTTTACCCCTGACTTGACCGCCGCCTCAATTTTCTCGATAGGAAGACCACTGGAAGCAATTTCTTCAGCGCTTACCGGACGGTTTGCATATTTCAAGAGGAAGAGTTCGGTGACCTTCCCGACGTCTTTTTCTCCAAGAGCCCTCAGATAGGACATAATGTTTTCCTTCTTTACTGCTCTAAACTTTTCTCTGGTTGTTTCCAGAATATTCCCGCCGCCCATGATGCCGACGGAGTTAAGTCCGGAAATCACATAAGGATCGCCAGGGAGGACTGGCAAGGGTTCTTGGAGCCTAAACTGAACCAGCCCCGACTCACCCGGCCTGAAGCGATCCTGCTCCATTATCACTACCAAAGCCTTTACACATTGTGTCCCTATGTAGAGATTGATCCGTTGTTGGTTGACAAGCGGTGCCCGGACCCTTTGCAAAATCGACAGTTTCGCATTGAGCATGCCGGCGGGCATGTAAGGGCCCGGGGCAATAAGCGCCATACCTGCGTTGACTTCCTGAACCGATATTCCCTGGATGTTAACCCCAACCCTTTGACCAGCGACTGCCCGACTCACTCTTTCGTGATGAACTTCCAGAAACCTGACTTTTGCGTCCTTTCCGGATGGTAGTATTTGAACGGTGTCATTATGCGTGATCTGACCTGAAAACACTGTTCCGCTAACTACCGTGCCAAAACCACTAAAACTCCGAACTTGATCAATCCATAGGCGAAATGGGCTGTGCCGCCTCTTACCTGCTATCCTCTCTGATTCGGATTCAGCGACGTTAACAATTTGATCAATCCCTCTTTGGTCATTTGCGGAGAATTGTACAATTGGCTTCCCATTTAAGAAGGAGTTCTCAACTATCTCGCGAATTTCCGATTCAGCGATTGATATAGTTTCTTGATCCACAAGATCGGTCTTGCTCAAGACAATGAAACCGCCTTTAGCGTCAAAGAAATTCAAAACCGCCAAATGATCCCTGGTCTGAGGCATTACCCCGTGATCAGCCGCAACAATCAGTATCGCCATGTCGACACTGCTCAAACCTCGAATGGTGTTCTTAAGAAAATCGCTGTGACCGGGCACATCCACCAGGGCTATCCTTTTGCCTGATGGAAGCCGCCACGGCGCAACGCTTGGCTCAATTGAAAGACCCCGTCTTTTTTCCTCTCCAAGACGATCAGTGTCGATGCCTGTAAGAACTTTAACCAAACTGGTCTTCCCGTGGTCCACGTGTCCCGCTACTCCTACGGTGATGAACTTGTCCATGGCTCTCCGTTTCTTTTTTGTAACCTAACTCTTCATCAATGACGCTCAGTCAATAGCCAGCGGCTCATGGAGCAACCATTGTGACTGAGGCGGCGCCAAGCTTCATATTGACCCGAGCAAGCGTATTTGGGTGTGGAGAGGGCAAGGGGAATCGAACCTCCTCCCGATTTATTAGATCGAGCCAACGGGTTTGCAGCCCGCGGGGTACCCAGTACCATTGCCCCCTTAGTTAATGATCGCGGCCTTTGAGCCGGACTGAGAAGAATCTTGCTGGGAAAGTCTTAGAAAATGGGATGGCATAACAAGAGTCTTTCGGCCTAGCCCAAGGCGAACCAAACACGGGTCGCCCGGATCAGGCAACCTCATGTGTAGCCGAAAAACTTGTACATGAACGTACTCCTAATGAGAGATTAGCCAACAGTCCATGGGAATAGTTAACATCGGAATATATAATATGTCAATTCGTTTTGTTTAATATTTCATGCAATATCAACAAGGGCAGGCGGCGTGTAATCACCATATCCGCATTACAGAGGCAGGTATTTATCGTTTTCAGTTGAAATAATCATAGGTCCGGCACGACAAAAGGCTGGTCACGCATTTAACAGCGTTATTTTTCTTGACATGATTTGTAGGTTCATGAATAGGTAACATCAATTCAATGAATAGGGTATTTTGATGTTACCTGACAAAATTCCCGATTAAGTGAGGAGAATGGCATGACCGTAAATTATGAATCTATGTGGAAAGATCTGGGACTTGACTTGGCTGCGCACGACATGTTGCTGCAGGTTCTCGGCAAGGGATACCAAGACATATTCCTGGCTCAAAAATCCCGACCGCAGGGTATGGATTACTTCAACTTCGTAATGAGCGAAGTTCATGGTCTGAGAATCAAAGAATTGCTCGATGGAAAAAAGGAAGGTAAAAAGGTCGTTGGTTCGTTTTGTGTGTTTGTTCCAGAAGAAATAGTGAGAGCCGCAGACGCGACTCTGGTAGGGTTATGCACTGGCGCGGACTTTGCCACTGAAGAAGTCGAAAAAATTCTTCCGAGAAATACTTGTTCGCTAATCAAATCCGCCTTTGGATTCAAACTAGGGAAAGTTTGCCCTTACATAGAATCTGCGGATATGATCGTCGGAGAAAACACCTGTGACGGCAAGAAAAAGTCTTATGAGTCTCTGGGGGAATTAGTTCCCAATCTTTATGTCATGGACCTTCCTCAAATGAAGAGTCCGGAAGGCAAGTCATTACTTAAAGCCGAGTATGCCAAATTCAAGGATCAAGTTGAACAACTTACCGGAATAAAAATTGACCTGGCTAAGCTAAAAAAAGGTATCGAGATTGTTAACAATAAACGTCGCGCGGTTCACAGACTTTCACAGTTAAGAAAAGCCGACCCAGCGCCCATATCAGGTTTGGACGCCTTACTCATCAATCAGGTCTTCTTCTATGATGATCCCATCCGGTTCACTGACTCTGTGAACAAAATCTGCGACGAGCTTGAGGACAGAATAAAAACCGGCTCCGGTCCAATCCCGAAGGGCTCACCCAGAATACTGCTCTCAGGATGTCCAATGGCGGTCCCAAATTGGAAATTGCCCTGGGTAGTGGAAACCAGTGGGGCTGTAATAGTTGGAGAAGAATCTTGCGTAGGCGAAAGAGGAACTCGAAATCTAGTCGATGACTCCGGATCAACAGTTGATCAATTGATGGATGCGATTGTCGATAGATATTATCAGGTAGATTGCGCCATATTTACTCCGAACCCTGACAGACTCCAGCATGTCAAGGATATGACCACGGCGTACAACGCAAACGGGGTCATTCATTACGGGTTGCAGTTCTGTCAACCTTACCAGATGGAGGCGATGCCTGTGGAGCGCAACCTGGAAGACGCAGGGATTCCGACGCTACGAATAGACACGGATTACAGCATGGAAGACGTTGAGCAACTCAAAACCCGGGTGGAGGCTTTCGTAGAACGCATAAGTTAATTGAGCCTCACCATAGTTCGTCATAGAGGAGAGGCCTGAGGACAACTCACAGCCTCTCCCTTTTAATTTATAGACGATTGTGGACGCCTTAAATTCAGGGGTTGAAATTGATTGTTACAGGAATCGACATAGGGTCCAGAACTATTAAAATAGTTAGTGTAAACGCCGAAGATCTCGAAGTAATAGTGTCTAAAAGAGTTGAAACCACCTTCAATCCTTTGGAACAGGCCTCAAGGCTGATTAATGAAATCAGACCGGAAAGGCTCATTGCTACAGGTTATGGCAGAAAACTCGCCCTAGAACATTTTGGCGGTGATTCAATAACTGAAATTCAGGCGCACGCAGTGGGCGCAAAACATTGGTTTTCCGAATGTCGGGCCATTCTGGATATCGGCGGTCAGGATACCAAAGCAATTTCCTTGGACTCAAAGGGGAAAGTTCAAAAATTCGAAATGAATGACCGCTGCGCAGCAGGCACCGGCAAGTTTTTGGAGTTTATGGCCACGAGTTTTCAGGTCCCTATCGAACAGTTCGGCAGTTTTGCCCTGGGCGGGGCCGAAGGTCTTAAAATCAACAGCATGTGCACGGTATTTGCGGAGGCTGAGGCGACCTCTCTCATGGCTCGAGGAAATCGTCCGGCGGATATTGCATTCGCGTTACACTTATCTGTGGTGAAGCGTTCGATATCAATGCTCAGGAGAATTTCTACAAACGGTCCGATAGTCTTTTCCGGCGGAGTCGCCAGAAACCCATGCATAGCTGAACTTGTAAGGCGGGAAATCCCCGGGAGCGTTTTGATCCCTGATGATCCGGATATGATAGGCGCTCTTGGAGCGGCTCTCTACGGAATACGCAACCAACGTTAAGCTGAACTCAATTTTCTGTGGAGAACTTCTGCGATTTACAATAGTTGTTTGCCCTGAAATTTGCAAACCCATCCGACCTATTTTTACTTGACACAGAGGTAACAACAAATATAGCAATTTATGATGTTCATTATCGAATAAGATTATGTATATATTGTCAGGTTTTAGGTGAAATGGATACAGCCGGTTGACGTAATTTTCAACATCATCAAACGATCAGGAGATTATCCTAAAATATATTGTAATGTTATACACGGAGGAAGAAATATGTTTTCCAATCTCAATCGAAGAATTTTTGTTGGCGCCTTTGCGGCGTTTCTAGTCTCGGTATTATGTGGCGCAATATATGCTGGGAATTTGGATCAATTCTCCAAACTGACCGGGACGCTTGATATAGCTGGCGGCACAGCTCATGTCCCGGTAATGAAGGAAGCGGCGCAGAACATAATGGCCCAAAATCCCAAAATTCGTATCACAATAGCGGGCGGTGGTTCCGGGGTTGGCGTCCAGAAAGTGGGCGAGGGCCTTGTGCAGATTGGTAATACCGGACGGCCACTGACAGACCAGGAGATTGAAAAGTATGGGTTAAAAACGTTTCCTTTCGCTGTTGACGGCGTGGCGGTGATAGTTCATCCGAAGAACCCCATAAAAGATCTCAAAGCCAGCCAGGCGGCAAAAATATTCGCCGGTGAAATCAAGAACTGGAAGGAAGTCGGGGGCGCAGACGCGGAGATTCATCTTTACACTAGGGATGAAGCCAGCGGAACCAGGGAGGTCTTTTGGGAAAAACTTCTGAAAAAGGGCCCTGTTGCCGACAAAGCCAATGTCGTTCCCTCCAATGGCGCTATGAAGGTCGCTGTTGCGCAGGATGCTTCAGCAATCGGATATATGAGTATTGGACACGTGGATGCGAGTGTTAAACCAATAAGCATTGATGGGGCCAATGCTAGTCAGGAAAATGCCCTCAATGGGACCTACGGCGTTGTAAGAAAATTGTACATGAACACGAAAGGCGCCCCCACTCCCATAGCCCAAGCTTTCATAGAATATATTCTTTCTACCGACGGAACCCAGATAATCCAAAAATATGGATACATACCTTTGTCGAAATGATTCGAAGAGGCGCCTGACGGAGACATTAATCGAATCTTGGCTATTCGTTGCGGCCACGATTTCGATTTTTGCGGTGGGAGCCATTTTATTTTTCCTAATTTATTTCTCATGGCCGATATTTTATGAGGATCAATTTTGGCTAATATTCTCATGGCACTGGAGGCCGTTCCAGGGTCAGTTCGGCATATTACCTATGGTAGTGGGGTCTGTTGGCCTGGGGTTTTCCTCAATGATTCTGGCGTATCCCATGGGCGTTGGTGTATGCTTCCTCGCCCACGGATTGGGGCCCAGGTGGTTGTCAGGTCTTACAATGGCGATTGTGCGTGTGATGACCAGCGTTCCAACCGTTGTCTATGGATTCGTTTCAGTCTTTCTTCTCATTCCGGCTTTGAGGGAACTTTTTCATCACGGGTCCGGTTTCTCGTGGCTCGCAGCGACACTGACACTAAGCCTCTTGGTGTTACCAACTGTAGCCCTTGTTATTAACACACAGTTTGAACTGTTCGATCCAGAAATCAAACTCGCTACGACAGCGCTTGGATTTAGCCCGATCAAACTTCTCATCTGGGTGGTAATCCCTGCGAGCTACAAGGGTTTATTAGCCGCCGCAATTTTAGGGTTCGGCCGCGCCATCGGAGATACAATCATTTCCTTGATGGTATCCGGTAACTCGCCCCAAATACCACATTCAATGCTGGATTCGATCCGGACATTGACTGCTCATATCGCTCTTGTGGTATCCACAGAGGCCGGTAGTCCCGCATATAATTCCCTGTTTGCCGCTGGAATCATGTTGTTCGGGGTATCGGCTCTTGTGAATGGAGGTTTAAGGTTCATAAGGGCAGGATCCCAATAGACAGGAAGTCTTGATTCATGAGACGGTTAGCGGAAAAAACCATTATTGTTTTGTCTTATGTGTCGTCCCTATTAACTATAGTGATTTTTGCGGTCTTTCTGGGTTTTCTCGTTTGGCGTGGTTTAGAAACTTTGAATTTGAGGTTGCTCTTTGGAAATGTCTCTCCTTACGATGCGATTTTCGAAGGAAGACCTGTTTGGGACGGTGTTTGGCCGGCGATGGTTGGCACCACCTTTCTTGTTTTTATCTCGTGCGCAATTGCTTTGCCGGTTGGCATTTCGGCCGGCGTCTTTCTCTCCGAGTACGCAACCATTTCCCGATGGAGATCTTCAATTAACTTTGGAGTTGATCTCTTGGCCGGCATGCCATCGATTGTGATGGGCCTTTTCGGATTTGCCATGATCATGCTTTTGCGGGCCAGCCTGTTTCCTCAAGCCACAACCTGTTTGCTCCTGGCTTCGGCCTGTATAGCGCTTCTCGTGCTTCCCTACATTATCCGTACAACTCAAACGGCTCTGGAAAGTTTACCCTTGTCCCTGCGATTTACTGGAGCCAGCCTGGGATTCACAAAATGGCAAAATATATTTTTTGTGCTTCTACCTTACGCTTCTCGCGGTATTTTGAGTGGAGTGATACTCGCAATAGGGCGGGCAGCCGAAGACACCGCAGTCATATTGCTGACGGGCGTGGTAGCCAATTCCGGACTCCCCGGAAGTTTGACCGACAAATTCGAAGCTCTGCCTTTTAGTATCTTTTATCTAGCGGCTGAACATCGGACGGCCGAAGAATTAAACCGTGGATTCGGATCCGCTTTACTTTTGCTAATACTGACTGCGGTTTTGTTTCAAGCGGCGAACTGGCTTCACGGACGAATTGCTAAGGGTTGGCGTTGATGGCTACCTGCAAAGCGTCCTGCGCCGTAATTGCCCGTAATCTGAGTGTCAGTTTCTCAGGACATCAGGTCTTGAACGATTTGTCAGTGGAAATACCTCCTCGAAACTTAACCGTTATAGTTGGTAGATCAGGGGCGGGAAAGAGCACATTTCTAAGGTCGCTCAATCGCCTCAACGAGGAAATTTCAGGTTCTCGAACCAAAGGAACAGTAAAGCTGAGTTTTAAAGACGGGACGGTGGACATATACAGGGAAAGTTTCCGACTAGAAGAATTGAGACGTCGAGTAGGAATGGTCTTTCAAACCCCTCACCCTCTACCCACGAGTATTGAAAAGAATTTGTCTCTGCCATTGAAATTGGTCCTTAATGTAACATCCAGCGAAATTGGCGCCAGAATTGAGAAAGCTCTAATAGTCGCACATCTGTGGTCGGAAGTTAAGAATCGTCTCAAAGAACCTGCGCTCAGTCTTTCGGGTGGCCAACAGCAGCGGCTTTGTCTCGCGAGAACCCTAGCCTTGGAACCGGAAATACTTCTGTTGGATGAACCGACAGCGTCACTGGACTTCAAGGCGTCTGAAAAAATAGAGAATTTACTTTCAGAACTCAAAAGAGATTACACAATTGTTGCGGTCTCACATAGCATTGGCCAGGCACGCAGGATTGCAGACAATATTCTTGTCATGAAAGAAGGAAAGATCGTCAGCGCTTTAGGTGCGCCTCAATTTCAGGCAAGAGGCTCTCTCGAGGATTTATTGAACGAAGTTTTTTGACGGGAATCACAACAAATAGTGATTATCTATTTGTTACATTGGTTATATTGATATACTATATTAGTACGAACGGCGCACACCCTCGTCATGGGGTGTTATACTACACTGACGGATGCCGACTTATGAATGGCCCCAAACTTGCCTGTTGCAATTTCCTCACAAAACCCTCAGAGATACGCGAATACGCAATGGATTATGGTTTCCAGGGAGTAGACTGGACGCTAGTCCCAGAAGATATCCCGTCGTCGGATTCAGAAGAGATGCGCCTGATTCGAACAATGTGGTCGCTGAGGCCATTGGAAATTCGCTATCACCTTTACTTCGTAAAAAATGAGATCGGAAAAGAGCATTCAAAGCAAGCGGAAAACAACGGAAGCGTTTTTTTTCGAACCTGCCGGACCCTTTCGAGGCTGGGCGCACGTTCAGTGACCATCCACGTTGGGTTGGACGACGTACCGTCCCTTCGTAAAATTTCGTGGCAAGATACCCTCAGCAATACGAAAAGACTGGTCGACTTTGCAAGGAGTTTTGGGCTCCGGGTCTGCCTCGAGAATCTTCCCTGGGGCTGGACCAGTAGACCAGACCTTTTCGAGAAGATCCTTAGGAAATCATCGTGTTGGGGCACGCTTGATATAGGCCATGCGCAGGCAAGTCAAGCCGTGATTAGTGGGGCTTACGAAATCGCCGATTTTGCGCTTCCGCACTCGGAAAGGATTTTGAACGCCCATGTTTACCATGAGGAAACCAGCGACGGCCATTTGGCGCCAAATTGTGTATCGGATATTGAAGACCGGCTACAATTGTTGATGAGCTTACCGTTGTGCGACTGGTGGGTCCTGGAACTTAGGGAACACAAAGCGCTTACCAAGACCCTTGGAATTGTGCGAGAGTTCTTGACTAATCAGGATATTCAAATCGCAATCTGATGATCAGAGCATGCGCAAGCCTATATCTGGCCATGATTGTCTATGTCATAGTCGAATAGGTGATCTGAGCGCAGGCAATGGAGTAATACTGGTTTATAAAGGAGAAGCCCTAACTTTGTAGTTGCCTTTGTAGCGATCATCGTACAGGCGAAAGATATGGAGAGGAAGGAACTCAATAAAAACAGAAATCCCGTCAGAGTTGTTTATCATGACGGGAATCTGCGTAGAATAGTAAACCCAAGCGTCAAGGGGAACGACGAAGCTTAGATATTATTTTACTATAACTGTGAAATAAAAACAACGTTTATTTAATAGATTACGTGGAATTCTTACAAAATATATGACATTTTTACTACAGCCTATAAAAAGAAACCCTGGACGCGGTTAGCAACGCAAAACCTTGAATAATTAGCATGATGCAAATGTGGGGCAAATGTCCTTCAGTGATACTGATGGCCTAGTCAATAACTGTTAAGCCGTATTAAAGTTGATTTTGCGCAACAGTTGGTTTGGTTAATAACTGTAACCACTAAAACTTTCAAGGACTTGTCCTTACTGAGCCGTCTGATACCTGAGAATTCGCATGTTCCAGTGGGACGTTCGATTCGATGTTCATATTATCAACATTCTTTTTATTTTTTGTCCTGTTGTCATTCTCCGTTTGATTATCATCTGCCTGCGATAGTTGGAGTTTTTTACCAAATTCTGAAATATGAGCCCAAATAAACTGTCCAGAGTGAATGTCTGTTGAATTTGATATTGATACGATCCTGGGGTAACATGGACTCGCAGATCTACACAAAGGGTTTCACGCCAAATAAGCGGCGGTAATCCATAACTCCACGAAGATGTTTACCCGGCTTACAAGCCTTCCCCCAGAGGCGTTCCGATGAAAGGCGACAACAACAAAACCAAAAAAGAACTGGTTGAAGAGCTAACTGAATTACGCCGTAGAGTAACTAAACTTGAAGCCTCGGAGGTCAACAAGGAAATCCTTGAGAGAGCCTTGGAAAAGTCTGAAACTAAATTCAGGAGTCTTACCGAGAGATCAGTCGTGGGTGTTTACCTTATTCAGGGTGGGTTTTTTCGTTACGTGAACCCGAGGCTCGCCGAAATATTTGGGTACAAGCCAGTAGAGATTATAGACAAACTATCTCCCTGGAACTTGGTGTGCAAGGAAGACCGGCGCCGGCTTGAGGAGAACCTCAGGAAACGTATTTCCGGTGAAATAGAAGCCATTAATTACCAATTTAGGGGATTGAGAAAAGACGAATCGGTCATATACATCCAGACCTACGGCTCCCGCATGGAATATGAGGGAGCTCCGGCTATCATTGGCTCTCTTATTGACATTACTGATCGCAAGATTGCTGAGAAAGCGATCAAAGCGGAGAAGAAAAGATTTCAGTCGCTGTGTGAAAACGTGCCTTTCGGGGTGGTAATGATCGGCAAGGATGGCGCCTTCGAATACCAAAACCCAAAGTTTGTTGAACTATTCGGCCACGAATCCGGTTGTGGAGGGGCCCTGCCCGGGTTGGACTTTGATAAGACTGAGCCTCTGCGCACACGAAAACCCTTAGCTCAATGGAAAAGTTACATGAGAGGATTGGGAAAAGGTGGAGAGGTCCCCCGCACAATTGCTGTTCATTGCCGGGACGGAAACGAAAAAATCATTCACTTTAGACCCGTTCAACTCCATAAGAAGGCTTACTTGGTAACCTGCGAGGACATCACTCAGAGAATTGAGTATGAAGACGCCTTGCGCAAGAGTGAACGACGTTACAAGACCTTGGTTGAGGAAATCAACGACGGTTACTTTGTTGTGCAGGATCAAAGGATCACTTTTGCCAACCAGGCGTTTTGCCGGATGCATGGAACCAGTATTGACAATGTCCTGGGGCGTTCTTTCCTTTCTTTTGTGTCCCCTGAATGTCGCAGGGGTCTTTTGGATGCCTATTGGGGGGTCCTAGCCGGGCGGCCCGCAGAGGGGCATATCCAGTATTCGCGTATCGGAGCGCTCCCTGAACGTTCGGCCACGGAGGTCAAAGCAAGGGCTGCGGACTTGGGGGAAGGACCGGTGCTCATAGGAATATGTCGCGATATCAGTGAACGAGTAGCCATGGAATCAAAAATTAGGGAACATGAACGGATGGCTTAAGAGGGCCATCTTTCAGCCTCTCTCTCGCACGAGATCAGAAATCCATTGTCCTCCATCAAATTCTATTATCATGTCCCGGCTTCACAAAACTCACTGAAAAGGCCAGGAGAAACTGGCCAATGTAGTAAAACGGCAGGCCGACGAGTCGATTAAGAAACTCGGTCTCAATAAATCGATTCCTTGCGACAAAGATGTCTGACACGTAAAACAATAACGCCCCAAACAATATGAGCCACGCTCCCACTCTATTCATGTTCGGATTGCGGAACACGGCCCAGGCGCCAGACACCATCACGCTAATAACCACAATGTAAAAGGCCACGGGAATCAGCATGGCGCCAAGGTGGGGGAAAAGCCTCCAGAATATGTACCCGCTGACGGCAAGAATCAAAAAGTTGACCGGATGAACCCAGTCAGTGCGTCGAGTCAGTTGAGTAAAAGCAAAAACGTACAGGATATGGCCCACTAGAAAAGCCGCCAACCCCGCTCGGAATGCGATATTCCCCGGAAGCGCGAGGCAAATATCACCGACGAGGCCGAGTATTAATCCGGCGACCACTACATGGTAATAACGCTTAAAGAAATGAGGTCTGAGCGTTGCAGTTAAAACGAACAGGCTCGACAGCGGCGCCTTAAAAAGTAAAATCAGCGCATAGCCTCCTGTTTTTTCCGCCCATAACAGGCCGACCAGGAGTGCGCAAGCGACAATCGGCAAAATAACTTGAGCCACGTCTTCTCCTTGTTTGAAATCTATGCAGGGTCAGCGCAACAGGAATTGGAGTCAATTCGCATAAGTTGATATTCTTTTGATTCAACCCAGGAGCAGTCTTTGAGGATCCACCTGATCCCTGAGCGTTTTTAATTCCAGTTCTGTTGGAGGTAGAACTTCAGACGTTTTGGACAAATCAACGTCGAATCCTGTGTTTTTCGCGACATCTTCGGGAAAAACCCCCGGATAATGTTGAGACAGGACCATTTCCTTTGTTGACGGATGAAATGTCATGATCCCCAGATTGGTCACCACAGCCATGGGTCCGCCTCGATTAAAACCAGCCTTCTGTCTTGAGTCATTACCATGAAGCCACCCAGGGCTGGTGAAATAATCCAGTTTGTCCACAAATCTTCTCTTTTCGTGCTCCATAAAAATGATGAATCCTGATGCCAGTGAGGCGGCGTCACAGGCGCCGCCACTCCCCGGGAACCTGGTAGCCGGGTTACGATAATCCCCCAGGCATGTTGAGTTCAAATTACCGTACCGATCAATCTGAGCGGCCCCCAGGAAGGCTATTGTCCTCAGTCTTTGGCTGGAAAGAAGGGAGAAAGATTCAATGAGTCCAGAGTTCATTGACGCGCCGGCCATGACTCGAGGGTCGGCTACAGCCAGTGGTAATTCATCCAAAGATGGGTCGATTCCACCAGTTTCGAAAAATATAACTGAGTTAGGAGCATGTATGCGTTTGGCGACAGTAGCCGCAAGCATGGAAATACCGGTTCCCGCAAAGACCACGTCACCATCGGTAATGAACCTTCCCGCGGCAATGGCCATCATTTCAAGTTTGGAGTATCCGCCTATGTCAACCATCTCTTACTTGCGATCCAGTCCAGGAGCGTATCCCAAAAAGGGATCAGCCTTTATTTTCGTCAACTGCGACGATCCAACCTTTTCAAGGTAGGCCGCCTGATCTGGTATGTCGTAAACCCATTCTTTGAGATAGCGCGCGAATTTGCCGTCATCACTCGCCATGTTAGCGTACATCCTTAAGTGAGCCGGATCATAATCGTAGAAATAGTGGCACGCTGTTGGATGAGCGGCCATAGGGGCCTTTACCACAGCGTCGATCAGGAAAGGGGGCAGCGAGTTCTGGTCCGGGTCCTTTCGGATTTCAGACCTGGAAAGAATTTCTTCGCAGGTGACGATGACTCTAGACGCTGAATTGGCTTGTTCTAGATCAGCAAAAGTCAAACCCTTGATTCTGACAGTTCCATCCTCGCCTACATATTGGGCGTGGATAATTGACACATTAGGGTTCAATGACGGCAAGAGCACTACTTTATCATTTTCTTTTCCAAAAGGGTTCCGGGTTATTTCAAGTTTCTTTGTCGCTATTTTCCCCTTACCCCTATCCTCTTTGGAAAAACCGTCTATCTTTACAAGATCAGTTTCAAGGCCGGACTTGGTGACCATAAACGGTAGCCCCATGGCTCCGCCCAGAAATCTTAGGCTCATCTGGTAGTTTGAATAATCGTCTATTTTTATCAGACCCTCGCATACGGCTTTTCTGAAGCGGATACAAGTTGGAGCAAACCTTCCCATGCCGCCGTAGGCTATTTCCAGATAGCTCACACAGCCTGCGCCGATAAGCAGATCCAAACCCTGACCATGAGAGTGGCACACAACATGTAAATCCCTAATTCCCTGTTTGATGATCTCTCTGGTCAGAAGCATAGGATTTCTGTTAACGGTGAACCCACCTAGAGCTAATTGATCACCGTTCTTTATGAACTTCGAAACCGCTTCTTCCGCCGACATCAGTTTGGTTCCGAAAATATCTTGTGTCATCTTTGTTCCAACATGAATTTATGATGGCAAACAGCCCCTAATTGGCAAATTCCGCCGGAAATTAGTTCACCGTTAGAAAGAACCTGATTTCAAAGGGGGACATTTCAGTTTTCCTTGTCCAATTTGTAAAAGATCAATCACTGACACATGATAGTTATGGTTTCAAATGCTTACTACATTTGCGGTCTTACCCGAAATGAATTTTGGGTCTGAATACTCAGGGTTGGGATAAGAATAAAATCCCCGCATGGTTTTGAATCCCAATGCGCCCTTGTCCACATATTGTTTCACAAACGCTGCGTTTGCAATAGCCTGGGGATCGCCTGTTTTGTTCGCAAAGTATTCGATGATGCTCCAAACTGTCAACAGTCCCACCTGGTCCATAATTCCGAATGGCCCTATTGGGGTCCTCATGACCCCCATCCATGATCTGTCAATATCTTGGACTGACGCTACTCCCGTGGAAGCGAGCGTAAGAGCGGACATATTAAGTGAGGAGAGCATAGCATTGAATACATACCCGCTATTTTCTCTTTTTAGCATGATCACAATCTGACCTAGGCTTTCCGCAAAATCCTGAACCAGTTCTGTTACATCTTGAGCAGTGCCCGGATGGGGCATGACATCAACGACGTTTGACGTACGTACGTCATGAAAATGCAGGGCGGCGAATTTTTCCGGTCTACCTGTGTCGTTTGCAAACATTGATGGAATGAGCATGGATGTGTTGGTAGTGAAGATGGTTCTTTCCGGACAGAGTTTGTTGAACCTTCCAAAAACCTGAGCCTTGATAACTGGATCCTCTGGCAAAGACTCGCTTATGAAATCCACTTCCTCCGCCGCTTCCTCGGCTTCAGTCGTGAGGCGGACGCGCTCGATAACACGTTCCAGTTCGTCGGCGGTGGTCCGACCGTCTGCAATGAACCATCGACCAAGGCTGTGAATGCCCTTGAGGGTATCGTCGAGGATTCTGCGAGACAAATCATAAAAGACGACTTCATAACCTTTCAATGCGCAAAGAAAACCAATCTGCACGCCCATTGTTCCAGACCCTAGGACAAGTACACGTTTGATATCCGAGAGTTTCATCAAAAGACCTCCATACAATATCCATAAATTCTAGTGATGCCTCGAACTCCACTGGCTTCAGCGCTCACAAAAAGAAAGACCCTGACGGGGGGGATGCCAGGGTCAAGGAACTCGCTCTAAAGGACAATTTACCCAATGAGCGGTTCAAATAACAGCTAGACAATTTTGAGTCAAGCTATTCCATTAATCGATATCTCATTACGCCCCAGAGGGGCTCGTGTCCGCTAATTCGTCAGGAAACAAGGTTATTTTATGGAATCTTTAAGAGCCTTCGCCGCTGAGAACTTGGGAGCTTTAGTTTCGGGAATTTTAATTTTCTCTTTTGTCTGGGGGTTCAGACCTGTTCGGGCTTTTCTAAGCGCAACGGAGAATTTGCCAAAACCCGGAATGGAGATTTCGTCGCCTGCGACCAAACCCTCGGCTACGGTGGTGAAAATCAATTCGATGGCTTCTGATGCCTGCTTTTTGGTAATTTTACCCTTCTCAGCAAGCTTATCGACGAATTCAGCCTTTGTCATTTTTGAGCCTCCCTGGATGCAATCATGAATCAATGTGAAAAAACATGAGTTGCGTTTCTATAATTCGCTTTGAAGTAAAGTGTCAAGAGAAAAACATTATTGGTTGCCGCTGATGATCGAATGATCTAAAAGTGATGACGGCTTACGCCGCATTAGCCCTATCTCCGAGAGTTGTAACAGGTCAGCTGCCTATGGTGTACGAATTCGGCGGTAAAAAGCAAAGCCTGGACATTCCTGCAATGATTATCCTGGTTGTTCTTTGCGCTAGTTGGGGTCTTCAACAGGTCGCGATCAAAATTGCGAACCAAGGTATTTCGCCCATTCTGCAGTCCGGGATACGTTCAATAGGGGCCACTGTCCTGGTTGCCATGTGGATGTTGATACGTAGGGAACCGATGTTTGCCAGGGACGGGACTTTGTGGTGGGGGATAGCTGCGGGCACTCTATTTGCCGTAGAATTTCTTCTAATCTACTTGGGACTCGGTTTCACTAATGCTTCACGCGCTGTCATCTTTCTTTACATGTCACCGTTCGTCGTCGCTTTGGGGGCGCAATTGTTCATCCCAGGTGAAAGCCTCCGGTTAATGCAGGTAGTGGGGTTATGTTCCGCCTTCACTGGTATCGTTGTCGCATTTTACGAGTCAATGTATTTACCTACGAGCCGAATGCTTGTTGGCGACTCCATGCTGGCGGTTGCGGCGGTCCTTTGGGGGGCGACCACTGTCCTGATCAAGGCGAGTCCGCTCGCAGGAATAGCCTCAAGTAAAACACTACTATATCAACTTGCAGTGTCCGCGCTTGTCCTGCCGGTAGCCTCCATCGCTGCGGGGGAGGCGGGAGTTGTTTCGTTGGAGCCTCTTGTTGTGGCGAGTCTTGTATATCAGGTTATATGGATTGCCACGATAACTTACCTGGCTTGGTTTTGGCTATTGCGCCACTACCCCGCCTCAAGACTTGCGTCATTTACTTTTCTGACTCCGATTTTCGGTGTGCTTGCGGGTGGATTTCTACTCGACGAGTCAATCACTAAATCATTGTTACTGGCTTTGGCGCTAGTTGGAACAGGCATTTACATGGTAAACCAATCTAAGGGGTAAGGCTACGAAGTCTGTCCAAGCCGCTCGATCACCTTTGACAGGTATTCAAAGTCGACCGGTTTGGTAACTATCGCATCGACCCCGCACTCCTCCGTCCGAGTTGTGTCCAAATCCTGGTTCGCCCATCCGGTAAGTAATATGAACAAAGGTTTTTTGTGGCCTCGATCTTCGGATTGATTCTTAACGGCCTTGGCGACTTGCCATCCGTTCATCCCAGGCATGCCCAGGTCGCAAATGGCCACGTCCATTGGCTGAGCGTCGAGAAGTTGAAGCGCTTCTTCTCCTGATTCAGCAGTTATGACCATGTGGCCAAGATTGGATAGACCTTGTTTAATTATGTCCAGTATCCGCGGCATGTCATCTATGGCCAGGACGCGCAAGGGATTGACCATGCGTGTATCATAGGTTTTGCTTTCCTGTGGAGACGGTGTGGCCCGGGGAAGTATAACGGTAAAAACGGTCCCATCTCCTTCATTACTTTTCACTTTGATTTCTCCACCGTGTTCGTCGACAATCTTAATGCAAGTAGAAAGCCCCAATCCTCTACCCAATTCAGGGTTGGTCGTGTAAAAAGGATTAAACAGGTTTCCAATCTTGTCTTGCGCAATCCCGACACCCGTGTCGGAAACACTTATTGTCGCCCACTTTTCATCCGCGTCGGTTTGAATGCCTATTTGACCTCCCTCAGGCATTGCCTCGATGGCGTTCTTTACGAGATTGACCGATAGTTCGATCATTTGGCTTTTTCGGCCTTTGACAAAACAGCCTTCCTGAAGATTCACATTCATCTCGATTGGGACTCCGCGTCTGTTGGCGTCAGACCTCCACCATGGCTTGGTGAGCTCAACCGCTTCTCCCAACGCCAATGATAAATCAAATACTTCATCGGGAAATTCTTCTTTGGAAAGGTCTCCAAAACGCGCAAACCTGTTGAGTCGCTTAACTGTCTCAGTTCCTTGGTCACAAATTTCGATAATTGCGTTGAGATTTTTCTGGAGATGCCTTGTGTCACCCGCCTTGAGACGTAAGAGCCCAAGGTCGGCGTTTCCCAGAATTATCTGGAGAACGTTGTTAAAGTTATGAGCTACCCCTGAGGCAAGATCCACTACGGCCTTGTAGCGCTCGCTCTGCAGCATAGCCTGTTCGGCCTGCTTACGGTCGGTGATGTCGCGTATGGCCTCAATAGCCCCGACAACTCTGCCGTCATCATCATAAAGAGGCGCCGCCACATTCCAAAGCCATGTGGGGCCTCGACCGCAAAAATTGGCCAGGTAGGTCTCAGAAACCAGACGGTTTCCCTCTCTTCTAATGTAGAGATATTCAGACGCCACTTGCTGATTTTCCAACATCACGAGATCCAGCATGACCGGTCTTCGCTGGCCGTAGAAGGGTAAGGCGTATTCGTAGTCGCTCTTACCAATCATGGCGGAAGCGTGTATGCCGGTTAGCTTTTCCATCGCCTGGTTCCAAGCTATCAGTGTTCCTTCCGCATCGATTACCATAGTGGCGTCCGGGAGAAACTCTATGATTTGAGCAAACCGACGTTGGCTGTCTCGGAGGGCTTTCTCTGCCATCTTCACATGGGTGATGTCACGTACGGACTCTATCGCTCCCTCAGGTCGACCCTCGCCGTCGTAAAGCACGCGTGCCGTGCCTGAGAGAAAGATTCCCCCTTTGAGCAGCCGGTGATAGGATTCCGAAAGAAGCACTCCGTCTGGAAGCCTCTTTACGGAAACGTATCTTTCAACGTATCTTTTGTCCCAGTTTAGGGCCAGGTCCGCCAGGATCAGCCGTAGTTCTCCATAAAAAGGCAAGGAATACTCATGATTACCCTTGCCGATCATGTCCTTGGCGGCTACCCCGGTTAAATCCTCCATCGCTTTGTTCCAGGCTGCAATCTGACTATTTTGGTCAATGACAAGGGTGGGGTCAGGCAAGAAGTCGATGATCTGGTTCAATCTGTGGTAGGATGTTTTGAGTTGGTTTTCAACCTTCTTGCGGCGCTCAATTTCTTCTTTCGCCAGGCCAAGTTCGACACGAACTTCCGACACTTCCTTCAGAATAGCTAAAACTGGACGGTTGACCATTACGTGTCCCATTTTCCGATTCTGCCGGTTCAGATATACATACAGGAACGGCCAGGCAAACACGGAAATGACGAGCCGACTCAGCAGAGTGCCTCCCATAATGCTCAAATAATTTGAGGTTCCCGCAAAGGCGCCCGTTGCGAACAGCAAAACATCCAGCCACATTACACCAAGGAGAGTGAGAAAAGCTCTGATCCCTATCCTTATACGGAGCTTGGCCTTGCCAAGAAATTCCCAGGCCATAGCCAGGAAAATCAAGTCCGCAACGGTGGCCAATACAGAAGCGGTGTTGATCCGGAGGCTGGGGAGAGGAACATAACCAACGGGGGCGTGGCCGGATATCTTCATTTGAGCGTGCAGGACGACAGCAATCAACGGTACCATAATCGACACTCCGGCGACCGTAATAATCGCAATTCTCGTAGAATGCGGCCCGTCGAACACATATACAACAAACACTCCAAGCAGGATCGAAGTGTAGAAAACCGTGGAACCAACCATGAACGTGATCCCGCCAGCTTCTACATGAACACCGGCGTCCGTCACCCACGACATCACCGCAGTAACCCCTCCCAGCAAAGCGTAGAAAGGCGCCAGACCAACTCGGTGTCGCAGCGAATGGGCCCAAAGGACCAGCAGGTAGAGTATTACAGCCTCGACAATCAGAATAACTATATTATTGTCCAAGATCGTTTACCTGCCTCCGTCATTTTCCAGTCTATTTTTTCTCAAGCGCCTCGCTCACAACCAGGAGAAAAGTCCCCGCGTCAAAAGGTTTGGGGATGAACCCGCAAACTTCGAACCTATCCATTTCCTTTTTCAGCGTGTCGACCGAGTAACCGCTGGCAAATACCGCCCTTATGTCCGGGTTGATTTCCTTCAACCGCTCAAGACACTCAATGCCGCTTGTCTCAGGCATCATGTAATCGAGGATAACCATGTCTATGCTGTCTCGCTCCTTGGAATAAAGACGCAGCGCTTCCGCCGCACTAGTTGCGATAACCACTTTATAACCGGCTTCAGTTAAAATCCTTCTCTCAAAATCGATGATGGACGGTTCGTCATCTACGACCAGTATCGTACCGCCCCCACTTCTGAGGATTTTCACATCATGGTTTAATTCTGAAATACCAGGGACTGCAATGACCGGGATGTAGATTTCAAATGTAGTGCCTTTGGCAGGTTGGCTATTGCAAAAAATTCGACCATTATGGGCGTTGACTATGCCAAAAACCATCGCAAGTCCTAGACCCGTACCTTCGCCGATTTTCTTCGTCGTGAAAAATGGTTCGAAAATTCTTTCAAGAACCATCTTTTCCATTCCTTTTCCCGAGTCGGTCACGCTTAACAGGACGTAGTCCCCAGGATTTATTTGGGGATGTGTAAGAGAAAACCGTTCGTCAACAGTTATATCCCTAGTCTGTATAATTAATTCGCCACCTTTGGGCATAGCGTCTTTGGCGTTAATGGCCAGGTTTAATAGAACCTGTTCAATTTGCCCCGCGTCAGCGTTGATGTTCTTTATAGGATCGGCAAGTTGCAACTCGATGTTGATCATCTTGGGGATGATTCGACTGATCAATTTCTGAGTGTCTAAAACAATGTTGTTAAGATTGCATGGTTTCAACGTGACTTCGGTTTTTCGACTGAACATGAGAAGTCGCCGGACCAGGTCGGCTCCTTTTTTTGCGGATTGATAGATTATCTCGAGATCGGAACGTTTCTTGGTCCCTTCGGGGGTACTAAGCATTAACAATTCGCAGTAGCCGGTTATCACCTGGAGAATGTTGTTGAAATCATGCGCCACTCCACCAGCTAGAGTGCCGACCGCCTCCATCTTCTGCGCCTGGAAAAGTTGCGCCTTTAGAGCGGACGCCTCTGTCCTGTCAGCAATAAATATCAGGATGGCGGGTTTGCCGCCAAAACTGATTATAGTCGGCCAAACACTCAGATCCACCAGTTCACCGTTTTTCTTCAATCCTTTGAGGTCATGATTCTTGTGCGACGGTTCACCAGAGAGCAGGTTTTTGCGCCACTTTGTGATCAATTCTCTATTTTCAAGGGCAAAGAAATCTTCCGCTGGACGACCGAGAATCTCATGGACATCATCATAGCCAAAAATTTCTAAGATTAAGGGGTTGATGTAATGCACCATCCCTTCATCCAAGATGGAGATACCCACAGGAGAGTGTTCAATGAGGAGCCGGTTTCTTGTTTCAGATTCTTTGAGCGCCTGTTCCTGGAGGATTTTCTCGTCAATATCCTTGAGCATAGCTATAAGGTATATTGAAAAGCCCCCATCTCCAACCAGGGGCGCCAGTGTGAGATGTATCCATTTCGGTTTACCTTCGGCGCAAACTATACGTATTATTTTTTCATGGATTGCAATCTTTCGATCGAGGATTTCATCGAATGGGAGCTTGTTATCTAATTTGTCGGCCCAATCAATCACATCGGAAAACTTCCTCCCGATAATATCCGCTTGTTCCATGCCGACTAATTGACAAAGCTGAGAATTCGTTTCAGCAATAGTTTCGTCCAGTTCCAGAATGTTTAGGCCAACCGGGACTTGCTCAAACACCTGGCGAAATTTCTCCATGCTCTTTGCCAACGCCGTTTCGGTTTCTCTTCTAATTGCTATTTCTTCTTCCAGTCTTTCATTCGCTATAGATAGTTCAGCTGTTCGATCAGCTACCCTGGCTTCAAGCTCGTCCCTGCTCTTTTTGAGGTTTGTGGAGAGAAGGTTTATAGCGCGAGCCAACTCTTGCAACTCTGGTCTCTCAGACTCCGGAATTGTCATTCCAAGATGTTTCCCCTCCTGGGCTATAAGAGAGGCCATCGCTGTAAGCTTGTCCATCGGATTAACGATCTGTTTCCTGGTGAAGAAGAACAAAAAAGCGAAACCCGCCAGAAGAAATGAAAGCATCAATGCGGAAAGCTCCAAAGTAGCCTGTTTTCCCTTTGCATAAGCCGCTTCCAACGAGATCCGTATTGAGATAGCCTGAACTACTTCGTCGAGAGATCGCCCAAAGCTTTTTTCAGAACCATAAATACTCACCAGATCTTTGGGAGCCGCTTCTGGATTGCTATGGCACCTCAAGCACGAGGCATCCATCGCCTCTCCTCTTTTGAGGACCGTCAAATAAGGATGCCCTTCAAAATACCGGACTTCTGACTTGGTATTCAGGTGCGGGTCCTTTTGTAATTCGGTCAGAAATTCTTTTTCTCTTGGGTCGGCCTCCGTTTCCGTAAACCGGGCATTGACTGCGCTTTCCTTGTAATAATAGGGTTCTTTATTGAATTGATGAAATATTTTGTCTATTTCCCTTACAGCGTAAGTGGAAGACATCCATGAAGGGTCAAAATAATCCTTGTCCCTAAAAGGTTCAGTCCATTTGAAAATGTTGGGTTTGAGCTGCTGTGTAAAATACTGGTGGGTCGCCAGGTTCCGATCCAGGATCATCTGGGCCTGAGACTCGGCGTTATGGAGGGCCTGTTTCTTCATTTGCCAGGCAACCAGTATGACCAACAAAAAAGCCATCAATACGAAAAGCAGCACATACCAAATGCCCAGGTATTTAGTGAGGCCGAACTTTCTTGACATGAGGCGCCTCCTGCTTGACTCGAAGAGGAAGGAGTATTTAGTCAGAATGGTCAGTTGGAAATAAACGTTCCATAGGTTCAAGCCGTTGTTTTGTAAGGCAATATCTCTGAAAAAGACTTTTCCTTTTGATAGATTTGAAATTAAGATTTGTGTTCTTAATCATGTCCATCTTCCCTACTTCCAATTCAAATTAGTGAAAGAACCCTTGTCCAATATCTTTCTTACGGTTTGGAGAAGCGTTCGCATGTCATAAGGTTTTCGAATGAAGCCCTTTGCTGTGCTCAGAATCTCGTCATCGAATGTGATATCTTCGGAATAACCGCTCGCAACAAGAACATTGGCGCTACGATCCATTTGAAGTATTTCTTTCAGGCACCGTCTGCCATCCATTTCCGGCATGATAAGGTCTAGTATGACCAGAGAAATCCTATCTTTTTGTTCTTGAAATATATCCAAAGCCAACTTCCCATTTTCAGCGATGATCACTTCGTAACCAAAACCGGCAAGGATTTCGCGACCCAAATCTCGAACCAACTCCTCATCTTCGACCAGTAGGAGGGTTTCATTTCCTCCAATGAGTGGAGTTTCAACTATTAATTCTTCCGTGTCTTTTTCAGTAATTAGAGTAGGAACATAAATGTTGAAGGTTGTCCCGATCCCGCTTCTGCTATCAAAAGTTATGTGGCCATTATGCTGTTTGACGATGCCATATACCGTGGCAAGCCCCAGGCCAGTTCCTTTGCCCACCGCTTTGGTGGTGAAGAACGGCTCGAAGATGTGCGGTATAAGTTCGTCGTCAATGCCATGTCCCGTATCTGAAACAGTTAGCAGGACGTATTCACCCTTTTTGACCCCTCGACTGAATTCACTGTGATCTTTGGATATCACGGAATTGGTAGTACTTATAGTTAGAGTTCCTCCATCCGGCATAGAGTCTCTTGCATTTACGGCAAGGTTCAGGATGATCTGTCCCACTTGGCTCGGGTCTGCGTAAATGTTTTTAAGATCATCGGAAAGATCAAGATCGATTCTGATCATTTTAGGAATAGTATGCGCCAACAGTTCCCGTATCTGAAGTATCTCGTGATTAAGGTCCACCGGAACATGTCTTGGCTCAATTTTCTGGCTGAACATAAGCAGGCTCCTGACAAGCTCCGCTCCACGCTTCCCCGCTTCACATATTTTCTGAATGTCGGTGTAGTCCCTGTCCGACTGTTGTTTTCTAGCGAGCACGACCTCGGAATATCCTATCACCACCTGTAGAAGATTGTTAAAATCGTGGGCCACTCCTCCTGCAAGTGTCCCAATAGCTTCCAGCTTTTGAGCTTGTAGAAGCTGCGCCCTGAGACTCTTTTCCTGAGTCACATCAACGACAAAAGAAAGGATAGCCGGCATCCCCTGAAAATCTATGTGTCTGGACCACACTGCGGCGTCGAAGCTTTCGCCATTTTTTTTAAAACCTTCAGTTTCATGATTTTGAATGGCTTCTGACGTTTCCGAATTGTTGAGGTTCTTTTCGGAAGACATGTCCAGACCTTCGTGCGTCATGAAAGCCATAGGGGACTGACCGACTATTTCATTGGATCCACCACAACCTAAAATTTCAATGAGCGCCGAATTCGCGTAAACATATTTACCATTCTGAATAATCCCTATGCCAATTGGAGAAGATTCTATAAGGAACCTGTATCTCTCTTCCGACGATTTGAGTTCCTTCTCGACGAGTTTTTGCTGGGTGATGTCACGAAGGGTTATCATGCTTCCAATAGGATTCCCCATTCTATCCCTCACCAGCGCAGCGCTGATGTTTATATCGAGAAGCGTCCGATCTTTTTTCAGGCGCTTTGTTTCAAAAGAGGAGACCGGCACGCCTTCATAAAGCATCCTGATTGTTTCCATTGACCTTGCAACTTCATCCTCCGGAACATAATCGATTCGCTTGCCAATCAATTCTTTTTGTGACCAACCGAAAGTCTTCTCGAATGCGGGGTTCAAATACGTGACGTTCCCATCTTTGTCGTAAACGGCCACAGGATCAGGGGATGATTCGAACACAGCCCTAAATCTGTTCTCGCTTTCTTGCAGAGCTATCTCGGATTTTTTTCTCAGGGAAATGTCCTCGATTATGCCGACTCCACCTAAAACATTTTCCTGATCGGAGATAATAGTACGGAAACTGGCCTTTGCCGTCACGGTCTTTCCCGCAGTAACAGACACATATTCCCCCTCGAAATTCCCCGCTCCTCCCGAGAGAGCCTCTCTTACCGCTGCTATTAAACGATCATTCTTCAGATCAGAAATCATGTTCAAGCCGATAAGACTTTGTCTGGGGCTGCCGATGATTCCAGTAAAACTTTCATTACATGCGGTTATAACTCCATCAGGGTCAAAATGTAGGATCCCTATCGGGGAGTTTTCGAAAATCATCCCCAGTTTTTCTTTCTGTTCGGTTATCTCGCGTCTTTGGACAAAATCCAGACGCATATATCTTTCCATCGAATAACATGCCCACATGCCTGTAATGTTGAAGGCAATGAAGAAAAAGGAATTGTTTATTAGAACAGGGGTGGAAACTTGCTTTATGAAGATGGCGGTAAACACATAAAGACAAAATATTATCCAAGCCAAAGCAGTGGCGATAAAAAAGTTGAGTCTCAAAAAAACAAAATAGAACATCGATGTTAATAAAAGCCCCGCATAATAAAAATTACTCCCTGGATGTGAGCTCAAGGCAATCATGACAAGGATTCCCGCTCCGCCGACAAACCCGAGTAAGGCCAGACAGATCAAAAAAATCCGTCGGAATATCTTGAAGTAGGAAATTACAATGATGGCAAAAGCCATGGGACAGAAAACAAGATAACGAATTATCCATGCTTCATGTTTAACATCGGGAATCATTTGGCCGTCCAGTATCCCAAAGGCGGCGTACAAGATTATTGCCAACAATAAACTCAATCTCACTCGGACTAAGGATTCCTCAAAGGAGTAAACACGAAAGGCTTTTTCAAATTCTTTATCCTCGAACCTAAGTGAGAGTAAATCATGAATCTTTTCGGAGAGAGTCGGCATGCTCCATTCCTGTGATTTTCTGAAGACTATTGCGAATGTTGGTGAGAAATGTACCATTTGTCAGTTTTTAGTAATAGGTTTTTATCTATAGGAGGCTTGAAAAAAACTTGTTAGCTATCCAGTCAAGGAAGAGAAGATACGAATATTAATTGCCCCGGATTCATACAAAGGGAGTCTGGCAGCGCTTGAAGTGGCTCGGGCCATGAAAAAGGGGATGCTGAAAGTTTTTCCTGAAGCCGAGATAGATCTTAGCGGAATTGATTCTCGCATCGAAGAAACAGAGATTGTTGTAGCCTGTGATGTGGACAATCCTCTGTGTGGACCGTCTGCTGAAAGCGGGCATGGCTCTGACAGAAAGCCAGAAGAGAGATGTTTGAGTCTATGAAGTTTATCGGCTCATCCTGGAAAAAGCTCGGCTTTCTCTCAAAGGGTTTTACGGCAAAGCAGAAAATTGAGGGCCTTCATTGTCATGACTACCTCTCCATTTTGATTAAGAGTCTCCACGTAAGAGTGAACAATTCCCCGGTCCGGTTTTGAACGGGAACGGCTGGTTTCCGAGACAGTTACCCTTAGAGACAGTACATCTCCAGGTCGCACCGGCTTGATCCAGCGCAGTTCATCCACCCCAGGCGAGCCCAAACTTGCCACGTGAGAAAGATAGTGCTCAACAAATAGCCTCATCATCAAACTCGCGGAATGCCATCCACTCGCTATTAGTCCGCCGTATATAGAATGCTTGGCCAATTCAGGATTCATGTGAAATGGCTGAGGATCGAAACGCTTTGCAAAATCAACCACCTCAGATTCCTTGACTGGAATTGACCCAAAATCATGAACCGCTCCATCTACATAATCTTCGAAATAACGGTCATCAATTGGGGCGCTGAACGATGAGTTTGTCATGTAATTCCTCAAATATCGGCAAAGGATAAGAAATATGAATTTCCTGATGAGTTAAATTACAACGCGCTTAAGCCGCAAAAAGTACGCGGCTTAAGAACATTAATTTGAATTTCACTCACCAAGAGTAGGTGACCTTATTTCTTCTTGTATTGTTTAAGTAGGTTAACAACTTCGTTGTGGCGTCGAGAAAGCGCCCAGACCATCGCTGTCCAGCCGTTCCTGTCCTGGGCGTGAATTTCCGCTCCTGCGTCCAGCAACTCTTTCACTATGTCTACGTGACCGCGATAGGCCGCTATAATTAATGACGTGGAACCATACTCATCTATTACTTCAAGTTCCACAGGGTTTTCCAACAGGATTTTTACGACGTCCAAATGCCCAGCTCGAGCCGCGCGCATGAGGCTGGACACACCATGATCATCAATTGCGTTGAAATCTGAGCCGTTCTCTATCAACTCTTGGGCAATGTCGGCAAATCCCCTCCTGCAAGCCTTCATAAGAGCTGTAGCCCCGTTCTGGTCCCGAAGATTAGGATCAGTCCCACCATCGAGCAACATCTTGACGATATCCGGAAAACCCATAGCGGCAGCCCACATAAGAGGCGTCCAACCCATCTCGTCTCTTTTTTCTAATCCCGCTCCAACAGTCAACAACCCTCTGAGTTCCCCCAGGTTCCCTTCCTTTGCCGCTTCCAACACTTTATTTTCCATAGAGCTATCATCCTCCTTGTGTAGTCTTTTCCGGTCGCAATAAAGAGATCAACATAGGCATCTTCTGTATCAACGCAGAAAAATTTGTTTCAAGCTGATGTCAGATCCGATCAAGGGGTCAGTCGGAGTTGAAACGGAGTTTCCCTGCGATCGATTCCTGTCGATTTCACTTGAGGCTTCGATTCCGACGACCGGACCGATTCAGTCGATGTTCAAACCATTATACATTTTCGTGTGAGAGGTTACCAAGAGCATAATGAAGAGGCAATCAACACAGTCTATTTTTTTAGGGTGATCTATAGGCATGAGGGGCTAGGCCACTTTTATAACGAACGCTCGTTATAAAAAGATTGACTCAGAGGCAGCCTTGTGTAATCAATGATTACCTAACTGAATTTGATGAACCGGGCTTTGAATATTCTGAACCAGATAATGCCATGACCAAAATTTACTTCATCAGGCACGCTCAGGCGTCAATCGGTAGCAGCAATTATGACCGTCTGTCACCGTTGGGAAACTATCAATCGATTATTCTGGCGGATTACCTCAAAAAGCTCGGAATAGTTTTTGACGTGGTCTACTCGGGGGAGATGGAACGACAGAGAGAGACAGCCCGGCCACTGATTGAGTCATTATTTGGCGTTGATCAAGAAGGACTGATTATCCTTCCTGAATTTAACGAATATGACGCCCACTCAATAATAGGTTATCAGATCCCTGAAATGACAAAAGAAGACCCCAGGGTTGCCCAAGCGGCGGTAAATTTCGCCTCTGATGGGAAATCCTTAACCTTAATCTTCAAGAAGGCGATGCTCAGGTGGATGAGGGGCGAACGGCACATTCCGGGCGTGGAAACATGGCGTGAATTTGTGCGCCGGGTTCAATCAGGTATCCAAAGGATTGGCAGAGACGCCGCAGCCCATAAAACCGTGGCTGTATTCACTTCGGGTGGGGCCATATCCATAGCCATGCAGCGGGCTTTGCGACTTGATGATGAGCAAACTTTGCTTTTGCCGCTACAAACCATCAATACAGGAATAACAGTTTATCATCTGAACGAAGGAAACCTCATCCTGTCATATTTCAATTCTATTGCTCATCTGGAAATGCTCAACAAACCAGAGTTAATAACTTATCGATGACAGTCCAACCAAGCCAAAGGAGCGATTCATGGATTTCAACGTATCTGAAAAAATGCAGACCGTGATCGAGATGATGAATGAATTTATGGATAAAGAGGTAATCCCAATTGAAAGGGATTTTTTTCATCTGTCTTTCAAAGACCTTAACCTGGTTTTAGATGAGAAACGGGAAATGGTTAAAAGAATGGAATTGTGGGCGCCACCTCATCCAGAGGAATATGGAGGAATGGGACTTGATCTGATGGATTTTGGGCTCGTATCAGAGGCATTGGGAAGATCACCGCTCGGACATTACGTTTTTGGCTGTCAGGCGCCTGACGCCGGGAACATTGAGATCCTACACCTCCATGGAACGGACGCTCAGAAACTGAGGTATCTTCAACGGCTCATTGGAGGAGAGATACGGAGTTGTTTCTCAATGACGGAAGTCAATATGCCCGGTTCAAATCCTACAATGCTCGAAACTACGGCAGTCAAAGATGGAAATGATTACGTGATAAACGGGCAAAAATGGTATACCACGGCGGCTGACGGGGCTGAATTCGCTATCGTCATGGCGGTGACTGATCCTCAAGCGCCCCCTCTGCTGCAGGCGAGCATGATTATTGTTCCCTGTGACACTCCCGGCTTCAACAATGTCAGAAACATCTCAATTATGGGTCACGAAGGCAGTGGATGGCATAGCCACTCTGAGATACTTTATCAAAATTGCCGAGTCCCACAAGACAATCTTCTTGGTAGTGAGGGAGAAGGCTTTGTGTTGGCTCAGGACAGACTGGGCCCAGGTCGAATACACCACTGCATGAGATGGATAGGGATTTGCCGAAGGGCCTTTGATCTTATGCTCTCCAGAGCGAACAACAGGCTCATTGCGCCAGGAAAGACGCTTGCAAGTCGGCAGATAATTCAGGAATGGATCGCCGAAAGCGCGGCGGAAATTGAATCCGCCCGACTGATGGTTCTTCATGCGGCGTGGAAAATGAGCTATTTGGGTCAAAAGGCCGCACGCACGGAGATATCGCTCATCAAATTTTTTGTGGCAAATGTGTTGCAGAAAGTGGTTGACCGGGCGCTCCAGACGCATGGGGGACTAGGCATGAGCGATGACACGATACTTTCCTTTTTTTATCGGTTTGAACGAGCTGCGAGAATATATGACGGCGTCGATGAAGTTCACAAGATTGCTGTCGCAAAACGCATTCTGAAAGACTTTCAAAAGAAAAATGTTCGATAGCGCTATGGCTTGATAATTTCTGGATTGGACGGACAGGGAACTGTGTAGATATGAATTACGCCGATTTCAAGAAAATGATTTTGACACTGAAGACTGATATTTATCGCCAAACCGTTCAAGAGAATCGTAACGTCATTCTTATCACCAAAGAAAAAACAATTATTAGGAACCTGGAAAAAATCTTCGACGCCACCCTTGAGATCAGCAACGAAAAAGGCTTCCAGGCAATGAGCATGCGTGACTTGGCTAAAGGCGCCGGACTGAGTAGCGGAGGTTTATACGCATACTTCCCCGGAAAGACGGACCTCCTGAAAATGATCCAACGGCATGGACGCAAGGTAGTCCAAGAGATTCTTTTCAAAATTGTGAATGAGAACCCGGATCATGTCTCAAAATTGAGAACAGCTCTAAAGACGCACCTGTATCTAAGCGAGTTCATGCAGCCATGGTTTTATTTCTCCTACATGGAGGCAAAGAATCTTTCGAAACCTGAACGCGAAAACGCCACCGAGAGTGAACTGGAGACAGAAAAGCTATTTGCCGACATTGTCCAGCAGGGTCAGGATGCAGGGCTGTTTGAACTCCGGGATCCTCAGATGACTGCAGCGATCATCAAGTCAATTCTCCAGGATTGGTATCTGAAACGCTGGAAATTCTCCAGGAGAAATATCTCTGTTGACCAATACGCAGACTTCATCATTGAGTTTGTAGAGGTATTTCTTGGTGTTCATGAAACTGAAACAATACGTCTTGAAAATTAGACAGGAGGCTTAGGTTGGATCCTACGGACAAGGCTGCGCAAATCAGGGAAGGCGAGGAAGTGAACAGTTCCGAGATCGAAACTTTTCTCAAAGACCACATTCCAGGGCTCACCGGTAAGTTAACTATTCAGCAATTTCCCAGTGGCCATTCAAATCTGACGTATCTGATAAAGATCGGAGAAAATGAGTTTGTTCTTCGCAGGCCTCCTTTCGGAACAAAAGCCAAGTCCGCTCATGACATGGGCAGAGAATTTAGGATGCTTAAAGCGCTGAGGCCTGTTTTTAACTATTGCCCCAGGCCGTTGGTTTATACCGACGACACATCGATCATCGGATGTCCTTTTTATATCATGGAGCGCATCCAGGGCATCATCCTTCGCAAGGAGCTTCCAGAAGGGATGGCCTTTACTCGGGCACAGGCAAGAGACCTTTGCGAAGCGTTGCTGGATGTGCAAGTCAAACTCCATTCGATCGATTACAAGAAGATCGGTCTTGGAGATTATGGAATCCCTGAAGGATACGCCAGACGCCAGGTTGAAGGGTGGACTAAGCGCTACCGGGGCGCCTTAACTCCCGATGCCCCGGATTTTGGAGAGGGGATGGCGTGGCTACTCGAGAAAATCCCGAAGGATTCGGAACGGCCCGCTATTATTCACAATGACTTCAAGTTTGACAACGTTGTGCTCGATGAGAAGTGTCCAACGAAGATCATCGGCGTGCTCGATTGGGAAATGGCGACTGTCGGTGATCCCCTGATGGACGTCGGTAATTCCCTAGCGTACTGGATACAGCCGGACGATTCGCCTGAAATGGAGCTGATACGACTGATGCCCACCCATCTCGAAGGAATGTACTCTCGCCAGGAGCTTATTCAGCGCTATGCCACCAAATCGGGCCGGGAGTTCGGTAATGTAAGTTTCTACTATTGCTTCGGACTATTCCGTCTGGCTGTTATAGCGCAACAGATTTACTATCGATTCTATAATGGCCAGACAAAGGATCCGCGATTTGGCATGTTGATTCACGGGGTACGTGCGCTCGAGAATGCGGCGTATAGAGTTATCAAATAATCCAAGCGGTAGTTCCAATTGGGTTAGTCTATAGCGCTATTTTTAGGGAGCAATGCACTGCATTGAGAATTCTATTGTGTATCAAAGAGGTTCCTGAAACCGACGCCCCCATCGTTCTTGATCAGACGTCTCGCTGGATAGGTGAAAACAATCAGCATTGCTACAGAATGAATCGTTTCGACGAATTTGCGGTCGAAGAAGCCGTCCTGATAAAAGAAAAAGTTCCGAATACAATTCTGGATGCCCTGACAGTTGGACCAAAGCGGGCGGACAAAATTCTCCGGCGCGCTTTAGGCATGGGAGTCGACAACGCAACTCACATACTGTCGGAGCGGTGCGGATATCTGAGTCCTTTCATTACAGCGTCCTGGATAGCCAAATACGCATTGGATAAAAATTACGATCTCATACTCACTGGAGTTATATCCGAAGACAACATGCAGGGACAGACAGGACCGATAATTGCCGAACTGCTATCCATTCCATGCGCCACATCGGTTATATTTCAACGTATTTCGTGCGAAGAAGACCGAATCTATGTCGAACGAGAAATCGAGAGTGGATCAAGACATTGTATTGAGATTACATTACCAGCCCTACTGACGATTCAATCTGGAATCAACAAGGCGCGATATCCCTCACTGTCAAAGATGCTGCGTGCTAAGAAGTTCGAAATTCCCATTATCTATTCAGAGTCGCTCCTAGATGTTGAATCACGAGAGGAACTGGAGTTAGTTCAATATCCATCAAAATCGAGACAGGGCTTGTTCCTGGAAGGGACACTTTCTCAAAAGGCGGCTGAACTGGCTGGAATTCTAGACAAGAAGTCACTTATTAAGTGAGCGGAGCTTATGGAACCATCAATCGCCCTGATAGCCGAACATTGCGATGGAGCCCTTAGCCCGACTTTCTTCGAACTCATTACCTTCGCCAATAAATTGAAGAGCGCCATTAAGGCGAAACCAATCATTCTGATGTTGGGGGAGGAAATAGCCGAAGCGGCCAATCAGGCGAGTCGTTCCACTGGCCTGGATGTGGTGGCGATTACAGTCCCTGGGCTCGTTTCTTACAATCCGGAAACGTGCAAGGCCGTCCTTGGAGAAGTTCTCGAGGACTTGAAACCGGCCCATATTTGCGCAATCCATACACCGAATGGTTCCGACTTGGCTCCTTCTTTGTCGGTCAAGCTTAGCGCCGCCTGTATAACTTCAGTGGAAGAAGTCAGGATCGAGTCTGGTCGAGTAAAATTTCTTAGATCTGTTTTGGGAGGCAAAGCACAGGCTGTTTTTTCCTCCACTACGGATATTACGGTTGTCACCATCCAGCCGGGATGTTTTAAGAGGGCGGATGTTTGCGTCTACTCCGGAAATGTCAAATTTATCCATGTGGAATATAGCCCCAAGAGAATCCAAAATCTCGGGGTAAGGCCCGGACCGGGATGTGATGCGCTCCTATCAGAAGCAAAGGTGATTATATCCGCAGGTAGAGGCGTACGGCAAAAGCAGAACCTGGATCTTCTTTTCGAGCTTGCCGGAATGTTTTCGCGATCCACTGTCGGTTGCACGAGGCCCTTGAGTGACTCAGGCTGGTTCAGTAGTGGGAGCCAAGTAGGACTTAGCGGGGCCATTGTGAGCCCGGATCTTTATATCGCGTGCGGTATCTCGGGGGCCCAGCAACATATAGTCGGAATTCAGGGTTCAGGTTTTGTTGTGGCGATAAACACGGACCCAAATGCGCCAATATTCAATCACGCTGACGTATGCGTCGTCGGGGATATCGAGGAATTTGTTCCGGAGTTGATTAAAGCTATGGCCAATTACCGCTAATTGGTTTGAAACAATTAACATCCACGATCACACGAAACTCGTTTCGGTAATCCTTCGAAGCAGATTCCGGTAATCTTCCGGTGTGTCAATGTCCAGAAGAATTCCCTCATCTTCAACATCCACATCAATTGAGTCAGCCCGTTTTTGTTTCAGGAAACCGCCCAAGCCCCCTGGATTTTCCCACTGGAGGATTTCGTTACGATACTGAGCTGAGATCACTGGCGGGTGTCCACGTTTTCCCTGAAAGTTCGGATAGCACACGAGCTTCCCGGATTGATCAAAAACATCCACCAGTTTACCAATGGTTGCAGGCTCAACCATGGGAATGTCAACAGGCATGACGAGAAAACATCTTGTCGAGCCTCCAATTGCGGCTACGCCCGCCTTTACCGAAGAAAACATACCTTGCTCCCATTGGTAATTTCTTATCCACGAAGCGCCGCATTCTTCGATCTGGGGAAGCAGTTCACTGTGACGGTAACCTAAAATGACTCTGACGTCCGTAATTCCCGCTTCCGTAAAAACTGAGATCACCCTTTCCAGAACGGTTTTGGCGCCTATCTTCAGAAGTGGCTTTAAATCCCCCATACGCGAAGAGCGCCCTGCGGCGAGGACTAGAACCGTAATTTCCGATCTTTTCAACTTGAATCCCATCCTTTTGAAAATTCAACCTTTCTGCGGGTAAAAGAAGAAACGGGCATCCTACTTGCACTCCTTGCAGCTTTTTACAATTTTACCGCCTTCTTTCTCGCATTCCGCCTTGGTATGGAGCTTGTCGCATTTCCCCTTTTCGTGGCAGCAGTAAACCCTGGAGTCTCCACCCGGTGTCTGTTCCTGCGCATTTATCGAAACTGTAGCCAGAAAAACCATAACTAACAACAACAATGTCACTTTTTTCATGAGATTCTCCCTTTTAGAAAATTGTTTTGAGGTCCGTTTAAAAGGCGTAAATGGAAAAACTGCTTGGGAAAACACATCACTTAGTCATGTGCATTTTTTCGCTTACATCAACCAAACTCTTGTTCCGGCTCGTCAAGACGTTCACTGGTGTCAACGAGCCTGTATAACGCCGGCAAAACCACCAACGTTAGAATCGTGCTGGAGAGAAGACCACCTATCACGACTGTCGCCAGGGGTTTCTGGACCTCAGCTCCGGTCCCCGTAGCCAAAGCCATCGGCAAGAACCCAAGCGACGCTACCAGGGCAGTCATAAGAACCGGTCTCAACCTAGTGACTGCGCCCTCTATTATTGATTCTTCAACTGATCTACCTTCTTCTCTTAGTTTGTTTATAAAGGTGACCATTACCAACCCATTTAATACAGCGACGCCGGATAGAGCTATGAACCCGACGGCGGCTGAAATCGAAATAGGGATGTCTCTTATCCAAAGGGCCGCTATTCCTCCCGTCAAAGCCAAGGGTACGCCGGTAAAAACGAGGAGCGCATATTTGATGGAGCCAAACGCAGCGAATAGCAACGCGAAAATAAGAAATAACGTTACAGGAATTACTATTTGCAGGCGCTTTACGGCTGATATGAGTTGCTCAAATTCTCCACCCCAAGTAATCCAGTATCCGGCGGGCAAATTTATTTTTTCGAGGATTGCCTTTTGTGATTCTTGAACGAATGAACCCAGGTCCCGGTCTCTGACGTTGGTCGTCACCACCACACGTCGTTTTCCATCTTCCCGGCTAATCTGATTCGGTCCCATGGTTACAACCGGGTCGGCAATTGAGCCCAATGCAACAAAGTGGCGTTGTTTTTTTTCTTCAGGAATTGACGTAGATACAAATAAAGAACTGTCGTTAATGTCTCCACGAGGAAGAGGAATAGGAAGACGTTTGAGTTCTTCGATATTTGTCCGTAAACTCTCTGGCAATCGCACAATTATGGAGAAACGGCGATCACCTTCGAAAACCAGGCCCGCTGTTTTCCCTCCAACCGCTATCTCAACGATCTCCTGCACATCTGAAACGTTCAGCCCATAACGAGCCATCTCTTCTCTCTTCATACTGACGTTTAGCATAGGCAATCCTGTCACTGGCTCCACTCGAACGTGAGCCGCCCCCGGAATCTGCTTGAGCGCCTCAGAGATCTCCTCTGCTTTGTTAAGCATTACGGACATATCATCCCCGAAGACTTTTACCGCCACATCGCTCAACACTCCGGCAAGCAAGTGGTTGAACCGCATTCGGATCGGCTGGCTGAATTCAAAATTGCTTCCGGGTAACTTGTTCACCGCTTTCTCAATTTGCTCAACAAGTTCAACTTTTGGGAGGTTAGGGTCCGGCCACATAGAACGAGGTTTCAGGATTATTGTCTTGTCCCCTATACTTGGAGGGTGGGGTTCTGTAGCGATCTCAGATGTTCCAATTCTGCCGGTTATAGTTTCCACTTGAGGAAAGTTTTCAAGGATGGTTTTTGAAACGATTGATTGAAGCTCAATTGCCTGGGACAAACTCGTTTCAGGGATCCTCAGCGTGTGTATCGCTATGTCGCCTTCGTCAAGACTAGGCACGAATTCACGTCCCATTTTTGTAGTCGCGAGCGCACTTACCACGACTAGGACAATTGCTGTTGTGAGAACCAGAATGCGGCGCCTAATCGCAAAAGTGATAATCGGCAGGTACATCGATTTTGCCCCACGGCTAAGTAAATTCTCCTTGCGTGATTGTTTGCCTGATAGAAATATAGTTACCGCAGCGGGCACAAAAGTGAAAGAAAGGATTAGCGCTCCGGTCAATGCAAGGAGAACCGTGAACGCCATCGGAGTGAACATCTTACCTTCCACCCCTGTCAATGTCAGGATCGGAAGGTAAACGATGATTATGATAAGCTCACCAAAGAGCATTGGCTTTCTGACTTCTTGAGACGCCTCCCAAATAAGATGGATTCGCTCCTTTCGGCTCAACGGATTCTCCTGGAGATGTTGGGCTTCAGTAAGCTTGCGGGCGCAATTTTCTACGATTACTACCGCCCCGTCCACAATTATGCCAAAGTCTATCGCCCCAAGACTCATCAAATTGGCGCTCAATTTGCCGGCTACCATGCCTGTTGCGGTAAATAACATTGACAATGGTATTACCGATGCCGTGATCAATGCCGCACGGATATTACCGAGAAAAACAAACAGAATTACAATGACGAGAATCGCTCCTTCGGTAAGGCTTATCCTGACGGTGTTTATGGTCTTATCTACTAGGGTCGTTCTGTTATATACAGCTCTTGCCGAGACTCCTTCCGGTAGGGTCCTGTTAATCTCCTCAAGTTTTCTTTCGGCTCTTTGAGCCACAATTCTACTGTTTTCACCCATAAGCATAAAAACGGTTCCCAAAACGGTTTCATGACCATCTTTGGTTGCAGCCCCGGTCCTGAGTTCTTTGCCGAAATGAACCTCTCCGATATCCTTGATAAAGATAGGCGCCCCTCGGACGCTTTTCACAACTATATTTCCAATGTCCTCAAGATTCGCCACTTGTCCCGGTACCCTAACAACGTGTTGACCTGCGCTAGTTTCGATGTATCCTGCCCCAACGTTGGCGTTATTGGAATTGAGGGCTGTGGTTACGTCAGCAAATGTGAGCCCGTTTGAAATCAGCTTATAAGGGTCCGGCGTTACATGAAATTGCTTTTCGTACCCTCCAATAGTGTTAATTTCTGTCACACCCGGCGTATTTCTGAGTTGAGGACGAATGATCCATTCTTGAATGGTTCGGAGATCTGTGAGAGTGTAAGGGCTTCCGTCGGGCTTCCTGGCTCCCGGCGCCGCCTCTACCGTCCACATAAAGACCTCCCCAAGGCCAGTGGAAATAGGACCCATCAGTGGTTCTATCCCTGGTGGGAGCTTGCCCTGGATTTCCTGAATTCTTTCACTGACCAGACGCCTGGCAAAGTAAATATCAGTTCCGTCTTCAAAGATTACAGTCACCAAAGCGATGCCGTACTGAGAAAGAGATCTGGTTTTAACCAGACCGGGCAATCCGGCCATGCCTGTTTCAATTGGGAAGGTTATTCTTTGCTCAATTTCCAGTGCTGACAAACCCTTTGCCTGAGCGGTAATTTGGACCTGAATATTTGTTATATCGGGAACTGCGTCTATGTTGAGGCGGCCTAGGCTGAATAATCCGATCCCCGCCATTGCCAGTGTGAGAGCGAGCATTGCCCATCTATGTTTAATTGAGAATTTTAAAATTGTTGCGATCATGCATTTTCCTAATGTTGATGTGACATTCCGGCTTTTCCCATTTCCGACTTCAGGATAAAACTATTCTTCACAACGTAGTTTTCGCCGTTTGAAAGCCCTTTAAGAACCTCGGTAAATTGTCCGTCACTGCGCCCGAGTTGTATGGGACGAGCCTCAAATTGATCGTCATAATGGACGAAAATTACGGGCTTATTCCCATAAGTCTGGATGGCGTCGGACTGGACAGCCACTGGAACGGACGTCTCATCTCGCACCAATTCAACCTTCACAAAAAGACCGGGACGCCATTTCCCGTCAGGATTGGGAATTACCACTCGGGCTTTGGCTGTTCGACTGTCCTCCCCAACCACCAGTCCTACGTACGAAACTTCTCCTTCAGCCTCTAAGGTAGAACTTGCGGACTTGACGACCGCTTTTTGTCCAATACGAACCGATTCCAGATCCTTTGGATACACGGTAATTTCAACCCAAACCGTAGAAAGGTCCGCTATTACATATATTTCAGCGTCATCTTTCAGCCATTCACCGGTAGATAGGCGTTTCTTGACAACTATGCCCTCGAACGCGGCTCGAATAGGGTAGTTAGTAAGATCACTCAGGGAACCCTCCTCAAGTTTTACGATTTCCTGCTCCTTTAACCCCATAGCCACAAGCTTACGGGTTGCGGAGGTGAGTCCGATTTTTTCCTCGAGAAACGCTTTCTTTGCCGTTAGGAATTCTTTTTCAGGAACTGTTTGCTTTTCCCAAAGTTGTTGGGATCGATCGAAGTTATACCGAGCCAGCTTTTCTCTCTCAAGCGCTAAAAGATACTGACTCTTTGCCTCGCCCAATTCTCGACTATCGATAACAGCGATTAATTCATCTTTCGTAACCGTGTCTCCCAGATTTTTCAACGATTGGAGTATTAACCCTGAAACCCTGGGAACTACCCGGGATACCATATCAGTATTAAGCGCAATTTCCCCTGGCAATGCTAAAATTGATCTTATGGTTCGGGGGTTGGCCATAGTAGATTCGATACCCATTTTTTTGGTTAGTTCAGGCGCCAATGTGAACCGACCTTCATACTGTGAATATTCCCAATCGAATTTACGGTCGTTCCATTCCGCCAGAACCTTAACGAAGAAAGAATGAGGTTCTTCGATTTCCTGATCAGAAACGAGATAGTCTTGTTCGGGCTTGAAGCTAAAATTCGTCATTTTGTCGCCTAGTCGCTCCAACTCCACCGAAACCTTCACTTCTGCTGGGTCTAATGGCTTGTGATCTTTGTATGGATAGATTCTAAAATGTGGAGGCATACCTTTTTCGTAGATTACAATCTCTAGTTCGAAGGGACCTTCCGTGACTATTTTCCCGCCGTGCTTGCCCTTGTCGGCGTCGTGTTTATGACCATCTTCACTTCCGTGGCCATGAGAGTCTACGAAACTGGCCGCTTTCTTTTCAGAAAGTAATATGCCTGCAGCCAAGAATAGTCCCACCAGAACAACAACATAAACGCCTATAATCTCTCTTCTTAACATGTTTCAATCTCTCTAGGATCATCCTGTGACTAATACAAATTTGTAACTATTTTGGTAGGTTGCGCAGGCGCCCACGCAAACTTCAGCCAGGCGGCTCGAGCTTCTTCGCCGTAGCCGAATTACCGCCAGGCTGGTCGTTGATATAATCGATATGGTATCAGCGATTAACATGCCTCTTCTTTAAGGCCTGGAATTCTCGGCATTGTGAAGACGATGGACGCTGCTTGTTGAGCAACCTTTCGGCTTCACGTTCTATTGCATTCAAGCGATGATCCTGTTTTTTTTGCCATTTCTGAACTTGATTCCATTTCTGGTTTATTGCGTTCCTTGGGGCGCTACTCGCAGCTATCGCCACATGCGCTGAATTCAAAAAGCACATTACGATCAAAAGTACAAATAGAGACTTCATCTCGTGTCAAACTCCCCTTATAAAGATTTTTGTTGAGTTGTTGAGGGAACTCTCAAATTAGGAGAACGACTGAAAGAGCTAAGTCTCCGGAAGCATAGGCGTTGTATCTGGTATTGGATGATACGAAACATAAATGGAGTGAATGAATTTTCTGGTCCGTCAGAATCAATACGCAGTCGGATTGATTCCTGGGCGTCAGCCTTGAATAAACTGATTGTGAATCCACCAGGCATGCAGTCTGATTGGCCGAATCCGGGATAGGGGAATCGCAACTACATCTTTTCATTCCCGATGAACTGTGTTCGTTGAGTTCGGCCAGATGAGACAAAATGTGTGTTATAAAGTGGATTCTTGGATGGCTGTGTACGTGATCAGAACCGGGATCGGTCAAATTGCAGGGTTCGTGTGAACAGCACGAAGCGAACGACATGCCTGCAAAAGCCGATATCTGCTGAATCACAATTACCAGCCATATTATGAAAGTTTTATTCACAAGCGGCCTTTATGAATGTAATACGCCCTGTAGTCTCTCTAAGATTAATCATCATAAGGGCAAAGGCAAACTAAAATTTCCCATAAGTTTTGTCAACATTTTCTGTGCTCTCACTTAGGGAGATGTTTTAAAATTGTTTATCCAACAAGAAGGAGCTGACCATCAACTAGGAACATGTCCATGTCGGTCCATTAGTTAATCTTTTTAACACTTAATGAATTATTCGACCTGACCCTCGTCCACTGTTTTAATTAGCCCAACGATGGTTCGGTAGAAGATCCAGATATCAAAAGGTTTGACAAAATATGCGTCACAACCTGATTCTTTAGCGGTTTCTTCGTCAATCTTCATCGTGCCGGCGGTAAGAGCGATAACGGGAATATGGCTGGTAAGCGGATTACTTTTTATAACCCTGGTGGCAGCCAATCCATCCATATCTGGAAGAGAGATGTCCATTACAATTAGAGCGGGTTTATAAATTTCCGAGCTTCTTATTCCCTCTCCAGCCGAAAATGCCTGGAGTGGGTTATAACCGCCGGTTTCCAGCAAATTCACGACTAACTTCATATTGGTCTTGTTGTCCTCTACAACAAGGACCTTTGGTCGCTCTTTAGCATCTACCGGAAGATTGGGGATCAACGTCTGAGCCGGTATCGTTTCCGCAGTAAACTGTTCATAGGAGTCTTTTATCTTTTTGGATGTTTGCACTAACGGAATGGTAAAACTGAACGTGCTTCCATTACCTTCACCATCACTCTCTGCCCAGACGCTGCCTCCGTGAAGCCCAACGAGTCTCCTAACCAAGGCAAGTCCCAAGCCGGTACCTGCTTCAGGGTTGGATAGAGAAGAATCCAATCTCTCGAATGGTTCAAATATCCGGTGTTGATCTTCCGGCTTTAAGCCGATACCTGTGTCGGAAACTCTTATAATGAGGTCATCGTTCGAGCTCTCAACTCCCAACCGAATGTGACCACCGGATGGGGTAAACTTGGTAGCGTTGGACAACAAATTGACCAGAATCTGTTTAAGTTTAATCTCATCGGCGACAATCTCTATTCCCTCGAGACCTTCTTGAATTGACAGATTTAGCGCCAACCCTCGTTTCCCTGCTTTTTGCCTTACCATGTTAAGACTATTTTCCAATAAATGACCCAATCTGACACTGGACACGCACAATTCCATCTTTCCTGAATCAACTTTAGACAGGTCAAGTATGTCATTAATCAGTTGACTAAGAAGGCGGCCTGCTTCAGAAATCTCACTCACATACCCCAATTGCTTTTCATTAAGCTTACCGAAGAATTGTTCAGACAACAAATCAGCGAAACCGATGATGGCGGTCAAAGGTGTTCGGAGTTCATGACTCATGTTCATAAGGAATTCACTCTTAGCTGCGGCGGCAGCCTCGGCCTGAGCTCGAAGTTGAGTTGTGACCGCCGCTGCGCGTATTTGCGACGAGATCTCAGCTTTAAGACCTTCAATGAGATCGTCTTTTTCAAACCTCAGAGTTAATAGTTCCGCGTACAATTTGTGAATATTATGGCCCAACAGAGCCATAAAACCACCAAATAGGAGCAGTATGACCCCGATTTTAAGATCGTGATCTGTGCCCTGATATATAAATCGCGCAGCAAGCGGAACAAGGACCAGGAGAATGTTGATCAAGTATTCATTGGTTGGGGAGTAGACCACCGCCGCTCCGGCAACTATACCTCCAACAAAAACAATCATAAAAATCTGAAGGTACTCGACACCTGCAGGGAAAATAAACACTGCAGCGGCTGTCCATACCAGGCCGCTCAGGGTAGTAATAATCGTATGGAGTGTCCCCCAGGTAAATAATTCTTTACCAGTGGGAGCCTCTTTTTGGAATGCTAAAATGAGGAATAGTCGAACGACAAATATGGCCAGGTAGCATAAAACCCATGCTATCAATATAGTGTGTGAAATTGTGTCCCAAAGAGCCCCGACAAAGACTATTCCTCCCAGCAGCGCGGCGAAGCCTCCTGGAAGCGAATGAGAATATACCTGTTTTACTTGACCGCTATGAAGGCGGTCCGTTTTTGCAACCAAGTCACTGGTTTGGTCCACATTGTCGGTTTTCGCATGGACTGTCATAATGGGCCTCAAACGCGCATCTGAAACAAACCACAGGACTCCCAGAAAGCTAAACATAACAACTAATGTTAAGATTAAGCATTTTTGGCGTCAGTTGGTCGCTTCGATAATACTTAACTTGCTCTTCTAAAGCCTGTCTCTAAACAATTTGAGACGATTTTGCCCTGAATAGATCGCAAGCCAAGGAAGCAAAAAGAATTCATAAATGAGTATTGTCAATCGCATATTCCCAGCTTGGTCATGTGGCGAACCAGGGCAAATCTGGAAATGCCAAGTAGACGTGCGGCTTCCTGTTTCTTCCGACCGGAACGGCCAAGGGCATCCTCAATTAGGCCCCGCTCTGTTTCTCCCATGACATCATGCAAAGAATGTCCTGATGAAGGAACACTCGGTTTTTCCCAAGACTCAAAACATTCCGTTTGCCCCAGGCTCAGATGACCGGCATGAATAGTTTCTCCCCGAGATATAATAAGCGCTCGTTCCAAGACGTTTCTCAGTTCCCTCACATTTCCAGGCCAAGTGTAGGAGGCCAGAGTGTTTATAGCGCCCAAATTTATTTCAGGAACACATGAAAGCTGCATCTCTTCGCAAAGGCGTGTAAGAATTAAATTCGTAATGATTGGGATATCTTCCACCCGTTCTCGTAGTGGCGGAACATTTATACCAAACACGTTCAGACGATAGAAGAGATCTTTTCTGAAACGACCATGAGAGACCTCGTCCCAAAGATTTTTATTGGTAGCCGCTATTAGTTTAATGTTTACGGGGACACTTTTTTCGCCTCCGACTCGGGTGAACGAGAAAGTGTCCAAAAAAGTGAGTAATTTAGCTTGCGTCAGAGGCGCCAATTCTCCGATTTCATTCAAAAGGAGTGTTCCACCCTCAGCCAGTTCCAGCATTCCTCGTTTCTTCCGAAGGGCTCCGGTGTAAGCCCCGGCCTCATGCCCGAAAAGTTCCGACTCAGCTAGTTCCGTAGGGATGGCCGCGCAATTGATAGCATAGAAAGGGCCACTGGAACGGGAAGACCGATCATGTATGTAGCGGGCAAGGTGGTCCTTGCCACTACCCGTCTCGCCGGTCAGGAGTATTACACTATTTGTTTCCGCAGCGAGGTTTGCCTTTACAAGAATCGATCGCATAGCGTCAGAGGGATATTCGGCGATTGGGGGAGGGCCGTTGAAGTTAGTCGAAAAGGGTTTGACGAGTTCCCGTGCAATTCCGCAAATTCCAGTTATTTTGCCGGATGAATCCAGAAGAGGAAATCGGACAAAATCTAGGGACAGTGGCTGTGATTTCCAGTCCAAATTCTGCTGAGTTTCAATGGTTTGCCCTTGTAGAACTCTGGACTCGACATCCTTTGACTCCCTGGCATAAGCTTCGCCAAACAAATCGATGTCGGTTTTTTCAATGATCTCGGAACGGGCTATCTGAAAAAGATCCACGGTCGCTGCGTTGACATCGATATATCTATGTTCTCTGTCTTTGATAAATATGCAGTCTTGCGCAGACTCAAACAAAGTCCTGAAACGTCTTTCACTCTCCAGAAGCTCCGATGTGCGATGCTCTACGGTCTCCTCCAGTTTAGCTTGGTGTTTCTTGATTGCGTCCTGGGCATCCTTCATTTTAAGTAGAGATTCTATTCGGACACTGAATTCAAGTCGGTCGATAGGCTTGTTGATAAAATCATTTGCGCCGGCCTCGACCGCCCGAAGACGAGTTTCTTTGTCATCAAGAACTGTGACCATGATGACAGGAATGTCAGCAGATTGAGGATTCTCACGGATATGTCGGACTACCTCGAACCCGTCCATGCCCGGCATCATGATATCCATCAACACAAGGTCGAATCCGGCTTTTAGCTTCTCCAGCGCTTCAAGTCCGTCATTTGCAGGTTCCGACGAATGGCCGAGGACTTCCAGGAAGTCCTTAATCAGCCTTTGGTTCTTAGGTTCGTCATCGACTATCAGAATTTGTTTGCGCTGGATCATCAATAATCCCCCTTTGCGAAACGCATCAAATGTCGAGCGGTTGCGGAGTGTTCCGATTTTATCAGTCACAACAGAGCGCTGCAAAAATCCTCATGTCAAGTGGTCTGAGTATATACATGAAAATGATCAAGGCACAGATAAACCGAACCCTCTCTAGAATTTTGTGGACATTATCTTCAGCCTTAATGAGGCGCCTATTTCAGAATTGTGAATCCAAAAAAATGGACAGTCATTATGGGCTGTCCAGACTATAGTATAAAAGAGGGTATGATTATTATGATGGGGGCGCATAACAAAAAATGATCAGACGGAAACTGGAATAATGGTTAACAAAAAAAGGATCGAAATAACATACGACTTCTATAAACTCTTTGCGACGTAGACAATTCCGAGAGTCCTGACATAGCGCCCCTTTTCAACAATTATTAGAAACCAGTTCAACACTGGGAATAACAAAACCATCCTTAATTGGAGAAAATTCTGAAACAGGTAGATCAGGAGATAGGGGGTCCCCCCCCCTCGAGCCCAAAGAAACCTTCGCCCTGGGTGATTCTTCGCACAGACGATTAAAATTGGTTTCGGAATTTATCAACAGTTCCTCCGGCTCGAAAACTTGAAATTCTCGATTTTAGGGACAAATACATCCATTGGTTGCGTGACTTACTGTGAGCATAAATGGCGCCAGTTTCTTTTTAAATTTTAATAAAATAAATCAACGTAAAATTGGCGTGTTACCTCTCCAGTGCCCTGATTTTCTTAAATGAGAAGAGCGCCCCTAATTGTTGCGATGAGCTAAATCGCACGTTAGCAAAAATATTTGATGTAATAGTCTGATTTAACAGGCATTATGCTATGTGCGAAAACGCACCCATGAATCAAGCTATTGTGTGCGAAAACGCACTACAAAGTCTCTTAAAAGACAGTCGAGTCGAATCCTGGTTCAAAATGGCCGTAGCGCGCCAAACCATTTGTAAAAGTAATCGAAAACTTAAAGGATGTTTTACATGAGGAAACTGTTAAGCCAGTTGAAAATAGTTGCCTGGTCCTGTAAGAATTGGAATGATTAATAAAAAGTGACATTCCCTTTGAAAATTCAAAGAATGTAGAGGGAGAAATCAGCTTGAAAACAAGAACTCTAGTATTTCTTGTATGTTTTTTGTTCCTGTATGTTCCTCTTGTCCATGCCAAAGGCAAGGATATTTCGTCTAAAATTACTGCTGATAAGACCAAATCCCTCGTTGGATTTTCCAACAAGACTTCATCGCTGAAAGTTTCGCCGGGCGGTTCTTCGACAGGACTCAAAAAAACGAATAGTAAGAATAAAACCGGGTTGGAATCTTCTGGGTCGAGGTCCGGCATGCGCGGGCTTTTTAAGCCCGGGAAGTCCAAGCCTTAACCCCCGCGTGCCGGTTTGTGTTTTTGACGAAGAAAGCTCTCTTATTTGAGAGGCATTAATGGGAGCAATTTGGAGTCGAGTGAGTAGGTCCAGGGAGCGCCGGAATTCTTCCAGCCATTCTTGAACCTCTTTCCATCAAAGTAGCTTTCTGGGTCAGAAATCTTGTCACCTTCAAAACCGTCTACAACATTGTAAACTTCGGTAAACCCCTCCTTCTCAAGCAACTTGGCTGCGGCTGCTGACCGGTGCCCCGACCGGCACATTATCAGTAAAGGAGCAGTCGGTTTTACAAGTTCCTTGACCTTTGCTACGAATTCAGGATTCTGGGCCAATACAACGTCTTTCTTTTCCGGATCAAATTTTCCGGTCCATGTTTCAAGAGGCAAGTTAATGGCCATAGGCGCGTGACCGAAGTAGACATATTCTTCGGGAGTTCGGACATCAATGATCGTAACCCCCTGAGGGTTCGATAGCCACTTTTCGTAGGCTTGCTTGGCGTTTAGATATTTGCCTTGAGGAATATGTTTTTTTGGATCAGTTGGTGGAGTCGTTTGAGCGCAGGCCGATACAATCCAGACCAGCGTCAGTGTTGAAACCAGAACAAGAGCAATAGTTCTCTTAACCATGAAACTTTCTCCTTTCTATGCGTGTAATAACAACATTGTTAACCGGCAAGAGTTTCATATAAAACTTTCGCCATGTTACCAAAGTCTCAAGACCTTCTTATCTTCCCTCATTTCGGCTCTGACTTTTTCAATGTGACGAAGGGCTGCAAACTCTCGTTCCACCACCCTGTGGTCCTCGCCAATCCGCTCGACCAGAACTGGAAATTCAACGCCCCCGGTTTCCGCCAGGATCTCTAAAATTTTTGTCTGGACATCGTTTAGTTGAAGTGTGCCACTAGCCTTGTCTGATATTGATTTTGCCGTATAAACCGCCCATGGATCGCACGTTCGTGTTGGGGAGAGCGCATCCATGTAGCAGTCATCGCAAATTGCCTGATCGTTATAGTCGTGTTCTTCTCCTTCACGGACATCCTGTCCACATTTATCGCATTTCATTGGCTACACCTCTTCGTCAACTGTAATAAATCGTCTTAACAAAAAATACTCAAACTGTGCACTTTTTATTCAAATTCCCATGCCTTCATATTGACCCTGCCGACAAACGGCCGAATTCCGGTCCACATGTTCCCGCCTCATAGGTCAAAAGCCGTTTATCCATATCCAAACAACTCTCGCAATGATACAGGACAGGTTCTAGAAAAGACCAGCAAAGTTCAACAGCGTCCTGCCGCCAGAAAAGCATTTGATCGCCCTGAATGCAATCCAGTAGTAATCGCTCATAGGCGTCTAAATTGGATAAGCTGTAAACTTCATTATAGTTAAAGTCCATGGCTACTGACCTTAGGCAAATTTTGGAACCTGGACTGTTGATCTGGAAGGTAAGATTGACGGTTTCGTCGGGATAAATTCTCAGAGTAAGGATGTTAGGTGTGACAGACTCTTGTAGTGCGTTTCGGAACATCGAATGAGGCACTGTACGGAAATGGATGACAATTTCCGTGAGTTTTTTCCCAAGCCGTTTTCCTGAGGTCAGGTAAAACGGGACACCATTCCATCTCCAATTTTCTACAAAAACCTTCATCATGGCAAAAGTTGGAGTCATGGACGCCGGGGAAACGCCAGGTTCTTCGCGGTAACCCCTGACAGGTAGGCCATCAATAGATCCTGGCCCGTACTGTCCCAAAATTATGTTCCTGAAATCGTCTTCAGCCGAAAACGGTCTCAATGATCTGAATATCTTGCATCTTTCATCCCTGACGTAATCAGCCTGCAACTCGGATGGAGGCTCCATCGCAGTCAATGCAAGGAGTTGCATCATGTGATTCTGAAACATGTCTCGCAATATACCCGAATCTTCATAATACTTGGCTCGATTCTCAATTCCAATCGACTCCGCTGCGGTAATCTGGACATGATCAACGAACATTCTATTCCACAACGGCTCGAAAATAGTATTGGCGAATCTCAGCATGAGAACATTCTGAACCGTTTCCTTTGCGAGGTAATGGTCAATCCTGAAAATGCGGCTTTCGTCAAAATGTTTCTGTAGAGTCTTATTGAGCTCTATAGCTGTCTTTAAATCACGGCCGAAAGGTTTCTCAATAACTATTCTAGCCCAACCGTTACCGTCTAAATTTTCACGGGAAAGTCCGGATCTCCCGATCATTTCGACGGTCACATCGTATAATGACGGAGGAATCGCGAGATAGAAGATCCTGTCTCCGACGAGATTACGTTCCTTCTCGAGATTTGTAAGCCTTTCGGATAGTTGTGAGAGGGAATCAGAATGATCAAATGGTGTAGAATGATAATAGAGGGCTGCTGCGAACTTTTCCCACATCGACATATCTTTTCCCGCGACAGCTTCTTTTATTCTCATTCTAAATTGGTCGTCGCTCATTTCTGAACGGGCGACTCCGACTATGAGGGAAGACTCAGGCAAAACGCCTTGAAGGTACAGATTGTAAAGTGCCGGAGCGAGTTTGCGTGTAGTCAAATCTCCCGTGGCTCCAAAAATCACGATTGAGCATGGATTGGCAATCCCATATGTCAAACAAGACTCAGGGCGCATGTCTTGTTCAATGGGCTGCATGAACCACCCCGTTGTAGGCGAAACTCCCAGTCAATTTAAAGTGTATCAAATTGGCTACTTTCCTGTTGCGTAGATTCTGAATCGATGCCATGTTTCTTAAGTTTCTTATATAGCAATGTGCGATGAATTCCAAGTAAACGCGCAGCAGCGGCCTTGTTATTTTTGGTGGTGGTCAGAACAGAGAGAATGGCTTCCTTTTCAGCCATTCCCTGAACATCTTTCAGAGACATACGGCTTGATGAACCGGACTTCTTCTGAGTGGAGTAAATCTGGATGGGCAAGTTTTCAGGACGAATGACGTTACCTTCGAGAGACGAAACGGTCCTTTCCAACACATTATAAAGTTCCCGGCAGTTTCCCGGCCAATGGTAAGATGAAAGAATCGCCTCAGTTTTCGAGTCAATCCTAATCGACGGCATGGAATAATCTCTGGCTAGTTGATCCAGTATATGCAGGCTGAGAGGCGTGATGTCTTCAGGACGTTCTCTAAGGGGTTTAATATTAAGAAATATGACATTAAGTCGGTAGAATAGGTCCTTTCGAAACCGTCCATCAATCATCATCGCTTCGAGGTTCTGATTACTGGCCGCTATGACCCGAAAATCCACTCGTATCAACGATGTTCCTCCAACTCTTTCCACTTCTTTTTCTTCCAGCACCCGCAACAGCTTTGGCTGCATTTCCAGTGGAAGGTCTCCAATTTCGTCCAGGAAAAGGGTCCCTCTGTTGGCGAGTTCGAATTTGCCTGGCTTGCCTTTATAATTAGCTCCCGTAAAAGCGCCTCGATCATAGCCGAACAGTTCTGATTCCATCAGTTCACGGGGAATAGCAGCGCAGTTGATCCTGACGAATGGATTGAGCCTCCTTGGACTCGCGTTATGAATAGCCTGCGCAAACAGTTCCTTGCCTGTGCCGGACTCCCCGGTTATTAAAACTGGTAAATTGGTTGCCGCAGCCTTAAGAGCTTCTTTCTTAAGGGAACTTATCGTCTCGCTTGTTCCCGCAATGCTGTCCATCGTGTATCGCGTGGATCGAAGTGAAATAAGCTCACGCTCGTATAATTCGACCTTGGATTCCAGCATCGACAACTTCCTTGCGAGTTTACCCACATCCCTAATATCCTTGAACATAACCTGGCCAAAAACCGCTAAGACCTTCCCGTCTTTTTTGATAGGGATTCGCTGCACCACCATGTTTTGTCCCCTGATGGAATGGCTTTGGTTGATCTCGGCCTTCCCGGTTTGCGCCACTATATGCATTCTTGTATTCTCGATGACTTGAGTGCAATGCTTTCCGATCTGTTGTTTTGGATCAACCCCCAGATACTGCCCATATGGTGTGTTGAAGAACTTCACATAACCTTCTGGATCTGTGACCATGACTCCGTTGTAAATATTGTCCAGAATCAACTCGAGCATCTCTGTTTTCTCCCTCAACGAGGAAAGATCATAGTTTTCAATCTGTTTTCCTGAACAATCGTGTGGTTCGTCAGACATGTCAACTCCCCTGTGTATCAATAAAACAACATGTAGGTTTTATGATACATAATGCGCAACAGTTTTTCCAGTTTAATAAGCCTAATTTCAGCAAGGCGACTTCGGGGAGAATCATGGATGTGGGGTCCAACAATGGTTGGACACTTATTATTGTCAAATAAATTGATGTGAACTGAATACTGGCTTGGGATTTGCATTCTAGGAGGTGTTATAGCCCATAAAAGACGGAGGTTCCTAAGACAACGATGGACATTAACGAACCCAAAATTCTAAGGGAAGAAGTCCTTGTCATGGTAGACGGAGACTTCAATCCCGGAAGTGTCTGTATAGTCACCGGGGCTGCCTCAGGAATCGGTCGAGCGACTGCGGTGGCCGCAGCCGCAAACAATTTGATGACAGTCGGCATGGACATTGATGAGAAAGAAGGAAAGAAGACGGAACAGATGGCCCGTGATATGGGCGGGCAAATGGTATTTATACGCACTGACCTGACTCGTGACTCGGATATTGAGTCTGCCGTCATAGAATCGGCAAAACTGGGGCAAATCAAATATCTGGCGAATATAGCGGGAATCCAACACATCGACCCTGTGGACAGATTTCCGATGGGAAAATATGATCTGATGAGCAATATCATGCTGAGAGCGCCTTTTTATCTTTCACAACTTACCATTCCATACATGAGAAAAAGCGATACAGGATGCGGGGCAATAGGCAACATGTCATCTGTTCATGGTCATTTATGCACCATGAACAAGCCGGTGTACAACATAACAAAATTTGGCCTAAGGGCCTTGTCTCAGTCCATTTCGGCTGAAGGAGAGGGGAGGATAAGGTCGTTTACCGTCAGCACAGGGTTTGTGAAAACCGGTCTGGCTCTCAAGCAGATCCCAGCCCAGGCGAAACAAAGAGGAATCACGCCTGAAGAGGTTGTGCGGGATGTCATGATGGGAAAGTCCCGTGTCAAAGAGATGATGTCGCCCATAGAGGTTGGAAATCTTTTTCTTTTCGGGTTTTCCAGATTTGCAAAATACCTGGTGGGTGGAGATCTTCTGTTCGACGGAGGCATGGTGTTGACGTACTAAAGTGTCACATCTCGAACAGATTATCCTGTTAGTAAAAAAGGTTCTCCATTAGTTTTACGGAAGACCTTCAAAATATGGGGTCCCTGACGGCTTGAACAACAGGGGCGTATCAATCATCTGGACTTCTCCCCCAAAAGAGGAGATCGAGATTTTATAAAACCTCACAAATGGGCCAAGACCCAAAAATCTTTCAAGCTTGGAGGAAATTACATGGAACGAGGTAAATGCAGGATTTTATTAGCGTTGGTATTGATTTTGTTTTCAGCCACACTGCTGGTTAGTTCCAACGCGTCAGCCGCTGATGCTATAAAGCTTGGCTTTATAGCGGATGTTTCCGGTATTGGGGCGCCATTTTATAAGTCCCAAAAAGCTGGTCTCGACATGTTCATTGAAGAGATCAATGCGGCTGGCGGGATACAAGGGAAGAAGCTGGAACTTATAGTTCGTGATTCGCAGCTCAAGCCCGACATCGGCGCAAACCAGGCCAGGGAACTGATTCTCAGCGAGAAATGTGAATTTCTAATCGGCCCGACTAGCAGCGCTGTAGCTCTAGCGGCTACCAAGGTGGCCAAGGAGTTCAAAAAGATCATTTTCTTCCACACATCGAATGCGGAAGCTCTTACCACAACCGCCTTCCAGCCCTACATGTTCCAGGTCGTTCCGAATACTGGAATTGAGGGTCGTGGCATGGCTGTCGTGCTGTCCAAGAAGCCTTACAAGAAATATTGCCTTATTGGTCCGGATTATGCCTACGGGCACGATCAACTGAACAGTTTTAAGTCGGAAATGGCCAAACGCCGCCCGGACGTTGAGATCCTAGATACAATTTGGGTAAAATTGGGCGAGTCCAATTTTTCAACCTTTATCCCAACGCTCATGGCCAAGAAACCGGAGGCAATCAACGCCGCTTTCTGGGGAGGACAGTTGAGCGCTTTTATCAAGCAGGCAAAACCATACGGGGTTTTTAAAGAAGCGCCGGTAAGTTCTCTTTTCGACCTTGACATGCTTCGAGCCACCGGCCCTGATATGCCGGAAGGCCTTACAGGGTATGCTCGTGCGCCTTTCTATGCGATCGACACCCCTCAAATGAAGGATTTCGTCAAGAAATACTATGACAAGTACAAAGAATGGCCCGCTGACTGGGCAATAATGGCGTATGACGGCATGATAGCTTTGACTGAGGCAATGAAAAAAGCCGACAGCACAGAATCCGAAAAGGTAGTTAATGTCCTTGGCGGACTCAAATTCAACTCACTGCGAGGCGAACGATACATCAGAGCGGAAGATCACATGGCTAATGTCGGTATATACTCTGGTGTTACCACTAAGTCACCCGACTATAAGGAATTTCTGATTATGAAAGATGTTCAGGCAGTACCTGCTGAAGAAGTCTGGCTATCCGTGGAAGAAGTCAAAAAGCTTCAGTCTGAGCAAAAATAGTTTTGATTCCGGAAAGTGGCTCTTTGATCAGGTCTGTTCGACCCAATCTTGGGGCCACCTCCACCCAACCATGTATTGATACTGTTTCGTGGCGTGGACATAAACCATGACGTGGCAACTATTTGTTTTTATGTTGATCAACGGGCTCTGCCAAGGGATGCTCCTATTTATAATCGCTTCAGGATTATCACTTGTGTTTGGTGTCCTTAGAGTAATCAATTTCGCTCACGGTTCACTCTATATGATAGGGGCTTTTCTGGCGTACTCTCTGTCCACCATTCTGGCCGGCGAGTCTCTCATGGGATTCTTGATTCTCTTAATAATCGTGCCTCCGGCAATCGCAATCATTGGATTCGTCCTCGAAGTATCCCTTTTTCGTCGGGTTTATCGTCAGGAGCATCTTCTGCAATTGCTTCTCACCTATGCGCTTGTCCTTATTTTGGACGATCTTGTCAGGGTAATCTGGGGAGGTGAGCCTAGAAGTGTAACTCGACCCGATCTACTTGCCGGTTCGGTGAACATTTTTGGTATGGCTCTACCCTCGTATAATGTCTTCATTCTAATAGTCGGCCCGCTGATCGCTTTTGGGCTCTGGTTCCTGTTATATAGGACTCGGACAGGCAACATCATCAGGGCAGCCGTATCATATCCTGATACACTGGGCGCTCTCGGTGTGAATGTGTCATGGGTGATGACTTCCACCTTTATGTTGGGATGTTGGCTCGCTGGTTTTGGTGGTGTTTTGACGGCCGGTCTTTCGAATATTGATCTTGGCATGGGGATGCAGACGATTATTGAGTGCTTTGCAGTCGTCGTCATCGGCGGACTAGGCAGTGTCGGCGGGGCCCTTTTAGGATCTTTGATAATAGGGACCGGCCTTACCTTTTTCCAATTGCCTTTCGGGCGGTGGGCTCTAGTTTTCCCTTACGCTTTGATGGCGCTGGTTCTAGTCGTCAGACCATGGGGCTTTTTTGGAAAACCTGAACGATAAATCAGGAAAAGGCTGAATTACACAATGGATGATATGACGTCCTCGTCTCGTGCCGGATGGATTACCGGAATTACAGTAACCGTCGTTCTTTTCGTTCTTCCGATCTTCTTGGGGCAGCTTGGTAAGACGGGTGAATACTGGATCTGGGTATGCACGGAAATGATCATTATGGCGCTGTTTGCCATGAGTCTGAACCTCATCCTCGGGTTCGGAGGCATGGTTAGTTTCGGCCATGCGGCTTTTTTTGGCGTTGGGGCCTATACCGTGGCGCTCCTCATGAAGAAAGCTGACTTTCCATTGTATCTGGCTCTTGCCGCAGCGCCTCTAGTAGCTGCGATCACCGCCGCAATTGTGGGATGGTTTTGTGTGCGTTTACTTGGATTGTATTTCTCCATTCTCACGCTTGCCTTCGGTCAACTCCTGTACATGATAGTTTTTCAATGGTACACCTTCACTGGTGGAGATGACGGTCTTCATGGTGTCCCAAGGCCGGAGATCTTGGGGCCGGCAAATTATTATTGGCTTTGCTTAATACTCTTTTTGATCTGCTTTTTGATTATCAGGATGATAGTCAATTCGTCTTTTGGGCTCAGTATAAAAACTATACGAGAAAATATGGAACGAGCCAAGTTCATAGGGATCAACGTCAGACGATACCAGTTGCTAAATTTTATAATCGCTGGGGCTTTTGCAGGCTTGGCTGGTGGAATGCTATGCGAGCTCAACAGATTTGCGCAGACCGAGTTTCTTCATTGGAGTAAATCAGCCGAACCAATACTGGCGAGCCTGGTTGGAGGCATGTACTCACTGGCTGGCCCGGCCATAGGGTCATCTGTTTTAATCTTCCTCAAGATTTTTCTGCAGCAGGTCCACAGGAGTATGGTCGAGGTCTGGGCAATTGTTCTGGGAGTCTTGCTTTTAGTTGTTGTTCTTTTCGCTCCCCAAGGGCTGGTTGGGCTTTATCAGAATATTTTTAAGAAATCCCATTCATGAAATGTCCTGGGAATGGAGTGTGAAACCTCAATGTCTGAAGCTATTCTGAGTATTGAAAACCTTTCCAAATCATTTGAAGGGAACCACGTCTTCAACAATATAAGTTTTTCGGTGGAGCCGGGAGAGCTGAGCGCAATTATTGGGCCCAACGGCGCAGGTAAAACGACTCTTTTCAATTTGATCACCGGCGCACTTGTCCCGGATGAAGGAAAGATCATCTTTGAAGGCCGAAATATCGTCGGGATGGAACCATTCGACATCGTGAGACTGGGGATGGCGCGAGCCTTCCAAAGGACCAACATCTTCCCAAGAATGTCTGTTTTGGAAAATATTGTGATTACAATAACCACCAGACTCAAAGGAAATCTGGGTTTTGTCAAACATTGGAATAGTTCGGACGGGATTAGAAAGAAAGCCTTTGAAATCCTGGAAAGCGTTGGATTGGCCGATAAAGCGTCTCACCAAAGTGGGACCCTTGCTCATGGCAATCAGAAACGCCTGGATATTGGGGTGGCTCTGGCTCTGGAACCCAAATTGCTACTTCTTGATGAGCCGGTGGCCGGAATGAGCCCTGAAGAAAGATGGGAGACTGTGGAACTGGTCAAGGAGCTGTGGAACCGGATGAAGATAACCATGGTTTTTATTGAGCACGATATGGATATAGTTTTCGGAATTTCTCAGAAAGTTAGAGTCTTATGCTACAAGACGTTACTGGCCGAAGGGCCCCCGCATGAGATTTCAGCCAACCAGCAAGTAATAGAAGCGTATCTGGGAGAAGAGGTGTAGCCATGCTCCTGGAGGTTCAGGGTATAAATACTTACTACGGATTGAGTCACATCCTCTTCGATGTTTCGATTCAGGTTGATAGAGGAGAAGTGGTGGTGTTGCTTGGTAGGAATGGGGCAGGTAAGACCACCACTATGCGGAGCATCATGGGTTTGACTCCACCCAAGACAGGGAAAGTCATATTTGATGGCAAGGACGTAACAGGTGTGGCTCCTTATAAGGTGGCGAGGATCGGGATAGGTTTTGTTCCCGAAGATCGGAGAATTTTCCCGGACCTCACAGTTAGGGCCAATTTGGATGTAGGGTTGAGAAAGACCAAGGGGCAGACGAGCTGGACGATTGATCGGATCTATCAACTTTTTCCTCGGTTAAAAGAACTGGCAAATCGCCGTGGAGGTAATCTCAGTGGTGGAGAACAGCAGATGCTGACCATCGCCAGGACATTGATGGGTAGTCCGGACTTGATCCTACTCGATGAACCGTCAGAGGGGCTAGCCCCTATAATAGTGAAAGCCCTCGGAGAGTTCATCGATCTTCTGAAACGGGATGGAACTACGGTTCTTCTGTCTGAACAAAATGTAAAATTCTCACTTAAACACTCAGATCGGGCTTATATTGTTGATAATGGCCACATCAAGTATCAAGGAACCATTGAGGAGCTTGAAAAGGACGAAGATGTCAAGAAGCGTTACCTTGCTGTGTGATTCCTTGCTTGGGCCCGTTCTATCTCCAATCTTCTCAAATCCTTACGAATAATTTTGCCCGTGGCTGTTTTCGGGAGATCGTCTATGAACTCAATCTCCCGGGGAAATTCATGAGCGGCCAATCTCACCTTTACGAACTGTTTGATCTCATCTTCCAGCGCAATGTCGGGTCTCAAGCCTGGTTTTAGCACAATGAAGGCCTTGACGATTTCGGTTCGGACAGGGTCCGGGCTTCCAACTACAGCGACCATGCCGACAGACGGGTGCTTGAGGATGCAGTCTTCGATCTCGGCTGGTCCGATCCTGTAGCCGGCACTAGTAATGACGTCATCTTTTCTGCCAACGAACCAAAGGTAGCCGTCTTGGTCCATTCGAGCCAAATCTCCAGTTAACAGCCAATCACCGACAAATTTGTCCTGGGTTGCCTGGATGTTATTCCAATATCCCAGAAACATCACAGGATCCGGCCTCTTGATAGCGATCTCACCTACCGTTCCCAGGGACACAGGAATGCCTGACTCATCCAGGATTTCAACGGTGTGCCCAGGGATCGGTTTTCCCATTGACCCTGGACGTATGTCCATTATTTCGGAGCAATTGCCTACAACAAGATTGGCTTCGGTTTGGCCGTAGAATTCGTTGATGGTTACACCCAATGCCTCCTTGGCCCATTCCAACAGCTCGGTTCCCAGTGTCTCACCTCCAGAGCCGATTGATCTCATCTTGAAACTGTATCGGCTTTTCGGATCTGGGACCTGGCGCATGAGTTTGAGGGCGGTAGGCGGCATGAATGCGTTACGTATACGGTGCTTTGCAATCAGATGAAACGCTTCCTCGGGATCGAATTTCCTAGCTCGATAAGCCACCACAGGTACACCATGACTCCAACTCGGAAAAAGGACGTCAATTAACCCGCCAATCCAAGCCCAATCTGCAGGTGTCCAGAATAAATCGTCTTTTTGCGGAAAGAAATTGTGAGGAAACTCAACCCCGGGTAGATGCCCGAGCAATACCCGATGCGCATGCAGCGCTCCTTTTGGAGGACCGGTAGTGCCAGAGGTATAGATGATCAAGGCAGGTTCGTCGGCGTGAGTTTTTACGGGTTCGAAGTTGGTGGACCCTTTCTCGATCAGGTTCCAGAAATTGAGAGTTCGATCTCCTCCGTGTGTTTCAGTTACCAGAAGCCATCGCAAATCAGGAAGATTATCCCATATTTCCAAGATCTTGTGAACATTGGTGTCATCGGTCACAACAGCGGACGCCCCACTATTGGAAAGTCGATATTCTAAAGCGTCAACCCCGAACAAATTGAATAGAGGGATTGCCACTGCCCCAAGTTTGTATGCCGCAATGTGCGTTAGAGCGGTTTCCGGACCTTGCCCCAAGAGTATTCCAATCCGTTCGCCTCTCACGACTCCATGACTTCGAAGACCGTTTGCCAAACGGTTTGAAAGGTCTCTCAGTTCCCGGAATGTCCAATTCCTGGTTTTTCCAGATGAAGTTTCATGAATCAGAGCCAACCGATCAGAGTCACCTGCCCATTTGTCACATATATCTATCCCGATGTTAAAAAACTTGGGGATCTCCCATTCGAAGGAATTACTAACTTCATCATAAGTCGTCGCAAGCTTTAGCATGTAGTCTCCTGATTGAGGTAAACATCAAAAAACACCGGACAAATGTTGATTAGAAAGAATATTGGCCAATTCCAATTTTATTAATGGACGAGCGGCCTCTGGTCGCTGTAACATGTTTCTTACGAATAGAATTCTTGGGGCAACTTCGATTCAAATGTTCCAGCCATTCATTCCAAATGAAAGGCCCTTTTCTGATGGGCAGTTTGGAAGATAATTCCAAAAGGCCCTGATGAGAAAAGTACCCATCAGAAGTTTATGTTATTGCCATGCCCTAAATGCAGTAAAAAAGTTAACATGCTTTTGATCGGAGCAATCGTTTCGACCGGCTTGGTATCTGTTTGCGCATACTATTTCATCCTGGGTTATTTTTTCACCGGCACCGACACTATAACTCTCATTGAAACCAGTCGAATCCATTCGTTCAAAGATTTTGCAAGATTATTTGCGGAACCCTTAATGGCAGGGTCCAAATTTGTAGACATTGCTAAATTTTTCCGACCTTTAGCCACTCTTTCTTACACGTTTGACTATACCGTCTGGTCTCTCAATCCATTTGGATATCAACTCACGAACCTCCTGCTGAACTCTATAGTGGCATGTCTCATTGTTGTCGTGATGTATCAATTATCTAAAGGAAACACCCTGTTCGCATGGTTAAGCGGGGTAATCTTCGCCATCCATCCTGTTCTTGTTGAGAGTGTCCCCGCGACTGATCGCAGACATGACATAATAGCCGCAGTATTCCTACTATTGTCAATCTCGTTTTTCTTAAAATGCGCAGTTACTGACACCGGAAAGAGATGGTTAAGTTTTTTCTCACTTTTATTCTACGTGTCGGCTCTGGGAGCCAAAGAAACCGCTATTATTATACCCGCTCTGATTTTTGTTCAAATATATATCTATTCGAATTCGCCAAGTCGTAGTCACCGATTTATTTTGGGGATGAAAGTAACGGCCCCCTACTTGGTATTGACAATTTCATATTTGGCGTGGCGAACCTTGGTTCTGGGGGGATTGGGGGGATATTCGAGGAGCGTTCCACTTGAGTTTGACGAAATATATGATTATGTAGTCAATATCTTTCACAACTATATCATAGACTTAATATACCCAGCGGATCCTCTGGGAGTGTTAAATTGTTGTTATGCAAATTGGTGGACTCTTGTGGCGCTAACTTTCTTCTGCGCCTACATTGGGTTATATTTATTGGGTTTTACTTTCAGCAAAGATTCTTCTTATAGGCGAGAATCCGTCAATCTGCTCTTGTGTCTGGCTTCTTGGCTATTGATACCACTGCTGCTATTTATAAACACTTTGACGTTCTCTCATCGGAGTATGTATATCCCGACGATTTCGTTCAGCGCTCTATTGGCGTATCCCCTGGCTGAAACTCTAAAATCGATGTGGGCTACGTGGTTTAAATTTCGATCCGATGAGGAAAAGATCTCAATCCAGGGTCGGGGCTCAAAGGCAAGAGAATTGGTGATAGCAATGGGCTGCTTGATGTTCTTCTATCTGCTTATTTATTCTCCTTTAATGCGAAACTACGATCAGTGGGAAGCCAGTGCTCGAATGGGACGCATAATATTGACAAGGTTAGCCTCTGAAACCCATGAATTGACCCAAGACTATCGTGTGAACTTATATAATCTTCCGGAATGTCTCAAATCGTATGAAAAAAAGCAGGCCAAGGCAAAGGAAGTAACTTATCTGAGTGATTATAGCATCAAATCATGGTTGAATATGTGCGGCTTTCACAAAAATCTCGATGTGATCATTCACAGCAGATCACAGCCATGGGATTTTTCCGGAGATCTAAGTGTGGCCATCCTGCAGTTGGGCAAAAAGAATCTCCGGGCAATAGTTAGGATGAAACCGACTACCCAAAGAAATATCTTGGTCAGATGACATAAACAATGAGACAGATTACGATGAGATTGTCTAAATTAAGGCTGAAACGGGTAGCGATGTTTAGATAGCTTGTCGGAGGATTCCAGAGGTTGTCCCGGAAAAGACTTAGATCCTACCTTGTAGTTCTCTCCATCCTTGTAAATCTAGTCAATTTACTCCCGGTTATTCAAAGTCCTTTCTTGGGGGATGACGCCTGGAGGGAATCCTGCATCAGTGGCGTAGCGTCATTGACAAACACCAATCTCGGAGAAATTTCGTGGAGTGTAACCAAGGATTTCATAAGAGATGGTCGCTGGTACCCTTTAGTAGTTTACTACTACGCAGCGTTTTATTACTTGGATCGTGTCTATTACAAGACGGTCGAAGTTGGTTTAATTCTCGTCAATATCATCCTTTTGGGCTATCTCGTTCAACTTATCACCGATCGAAAAAGCTTTTTCCTGATTACGCTTCTGGTTGCGCCGTTATTCTTCCAGTTCAGATTCTATCACGATCCAATCCTTTCTTATTACTACCTGATGCAACTGGAGTTTTTGCTTTTAGTGTCGTCTTTAATTTTCTTCCTATGGTTTCTGAGAAACTTCGTGAGACTTAACCTGATTCTGAGCGTAATTTCTTTTACAATCGCCCTACTGATTTATGAGGCTTTCTATTCATTTTGCGTTATTTATCCTCTGGTGGCCTATACACAACTTGGGGCTTCCCATAAAAAGCGAATCATAGGGCTTTCAGCTCCTTTTTTCCTGGTAGCTCTTGTAAATGTCGGCATCACGCTCTTAATAAGGACACACTTTCACACAAGTTATGAAGGCACAACACTTAGCCTAGAATTCTGGCCATGGTTTACGGCTTTCTTGAAGCAGGTTTTCGCTGCTGTGCCCCTAACCCATTTCTTTTTATTCGGGCTGTATAATCAAATGCTGAATCATGTCCGAGAGCATTTTTTAAATCAAGTTCTAGTGATCTTGGCGCTGTGGATGGTTTTATGGGTCTTTGTGTGGGACTATGCTTGCCGACAGGAATCTGCCATCAGTCGAAAACATGTGATGCATCTAGGGATACTGGGCTTAGGTTTTTGGATTTTTCCGGCCATCTTGGTAACGCTTTCAGCCAAGTACCAGAGAGAGCTGAAATGGGGTTTGGGGTATTTACCCGTTTATGTCTCAAGTTTTGGTCTGTTGATGATCCTGCTGATGGCTCTGGCTCAAATGGACGTTGCTTTAAAAAGGATGAAACGTTTTTCCCGCAGATCCCTGGTAATTGCGACGGCCCTGGTGGGAGGATCGTTAGTTGGCCTCAACTTCACAAATAACAATATTGTGGTTCAGGGATACAATGATGCGGAACACTATCATCGCAGCCTAATGGAAGAAGCTGTCAAGGACGGGCTGATGAAAGACTTGCAAAATGAGTCTTTCATAGTGTTCGGTCCGCCGCTTCGCAGTTGGGATGAAGCGGCTTTCTATCGTATGCATTCAGGTTTGACGCTCCAGGTCGTGAAGCCTCCTGGTTTCGAAATGGACCGTTTGTTGGGATCAGTTTCATACAAAGAAGCATTCCAGGATTATCTCATTTATTCAGAGGCTTGCAACGTTTATGATTTTACACGTCGCACGATTCCCAAGACAAAATTTGCCGGCTATTCTGGAGAATTTGAGAGGACACAGGGGGTTGTCGTACGTCGTAACGTTAAACCAAACAACGAAGTTTTCGTGCCGAGCGTCTTCTTTGTCAAGTATGAGGCGGAGGCCAAGGATTTGGGATACGCTTTGCTTGCCCACCTGACCAAGCTGAAAACCGTTAACGATTCAAAAGTTATCTCAGTTGCGGATTCGATACGTATCTATGTCGCGATTCCAGTGGGAAAAGTCTATAACGAAATCATTGTCTCCGGAAACTGGATAGATCCGGTTTCGATGAAAATCACGGGAGCTTTTCTTTTCAAGGACACGAATCTTAGGCTTGTAGCTTCAGTCAATAAAGGAAAGATTTTCGAGTTTCCGATGGCTCTCATTGACAAAGGGGTTGATCCAAAATCGGTCGTGGTAACACTAACCATGATTGGAGATTGAGGATTAGGAGAAAGTCCTGACGCAGTTTTGGATTTGTTTGTCAGGATGCGTCTTTTTCCATATTGATAATGGCCTTCCATGCGGACTCAGCGCTATCGCACTGGAGTATTTGTTCCACGAAGTTCTCATTTCGCGCCAATCTGCTTACCATGCCGAGGATTCTGAGTTGCAAGTTAGGATCTTCTTTAGGTGAGAGTATCAGAAAAACAAGCTTCACGGGATTTTCAAAAGGGACATCCTCGATCCCACAAGGGGTAATGCCCAGGGAAACTAAAGGATGCTTCAAACCATCGATACGAACATGGGGGAAAGCTACACCATTATTGAAAAAGGTTGACGACTCGGTCTCTCGCCTCAATAGTTCGCTCAGTATTGTCTCAGGCGCAGCATCGGTCTTGCTAGCTAATCTGTTGGTAAGTTCTTGTAGAACTCTTTTTTTGGTTATCGGATTCTCCCATCTCACAATTTTGTCAGGGGAGAGAAGCGAAGTAAGGCGAAAGGTCTGTCCTGTGACCGAGTGTTCGAGAGTTTTTTCCACGAGACGTGGGGCCGTCTCCTCTTCGGCAAACGCTGATGATGAAGCCTGACGGGTGTCTAGCACGACTATGGTGATCCCTCGACTGCGGAAAATCAAATGCTCTACAAGACTCTTTGTTCCTAACAACCTTTTCCAGAAGGGCATCGGCGCAGGGCTACCAATAACGACATGTCCGACCCTGTATTCTTTTACAAATTGCAGTATCGTCTTTGGGACATCCTCTCCGTTGTACGTGAAAACAATAGCCCCCAACTGTTTGGCTAGAGTCAATGTCTCAGATAGGATAGTTTGTGTTCTCGGATCTATAACTGTAGGAGCCTCTGAGGGAGTTTGCACATACAGAGCGTACCAGTTTCGGTTCAATCTTCCGGCCAAACGAGAGGCGTAACGGAGCAGCTTTGCGCTGTTTGGCCCTCTAGAGCTAAGGCAGACCATGACTTGATCCGGGGCTACCTGGATTTCATCTTCAGGGTGTTCCCGTCTTTTCAGATCGATCTGAGAAACAAGTTCCCGAAGAGTTAGTTCCCTCAGAGTTTCAAGGTTGTCGCTTGTGAAGAAATTGGAAAGGGCCGTCTGAATTCGTTCCGCTGGATATATTTTACCTTCCTGGAGACGTTTTTGGAGGTCTTCTGGCGATAGATCAACATTAACGATTTCGTCGGCTTCCCCCAATATCCAGTCTGGTATACGCTCCCTAACTTTAACGTGAACGGTTTTTTCAACTGTGTCGTAAAGGCTCTCCAGGTGCTGAACGTTTAATGTCGTTATTACATGTATCCCTGCCGCCAGTATTTCCTGAACATCCTGGTATCTTTTCTGGTTTTTGCTACCCGGCATATTGGTGTGGGCCAGTTCATCGATTAACGCTACCTGGGGTTTTCGACCGAGGACAGCGTCAATGTCCATCTCTTCGAGTGTGATTCCACGGTAATCCTCCTCGCGTCTCGGAATTAGCTCCAGGCCTCCTATCAGGTTTTCTGTCTCAGACCGGCCGTGCGTCTCCACCAATCCGATCGCGACATCGATACCATCAGCTTTCAGTCGATGGCCCTCGATCAGCATCTGATAAGTTTTTCCTACTCCGGCGCCATAGCCCAGGTAAATCTTGAGTCGTCCCCTGCGGGCATGACGAATCATTCTCAGAAAACTACCAGCTCTATCTTCGGCCAGTGTCTTCAAAATTACCTCGCATCAAGTGACAAATTCACATTTAGCACATTGACTCTGGGTTCACCCAATATATAGAGATCCCTACCCTGAGTGTTGGCTTCAATTTTTTCGACTACAGCTTTTTCTTCTATGCCTCGAGCTTTTGCGACCCTGGGCGCCTGTAATAAGGCGTTTCTGACGCTAATGTGAGGGTCAAGGCCGCTGGCTGAGGCGGTGACAGCGTCCACCGGCGTCTTAACGCTCAACGGCAGATTGTTTTCCGCGCGAAACGACTCAACACGTTCCTTAATCAACTCGATCAACTTTTTGGATGTAGGCCCCAAGTTGCTACCCCCTGAACTGGTAGCGTCGTATCCCATTTCTCCGGCCATTGATGGCCTTGAATGAAAATACTTTGCGCCGGCGAAATTTTGACCAATTAATTCAGATCCGACAATCTTACCATTTTGAACAACTAAAGAGCCATTCGCTCTTTCTGGGAACAGCGCCTGGGCTATGGTCCATACCAGCGCAGGATAGACGCCACATAAGATTACAGCCAGAAGGACAGTTGCGACCAGGGCAGTTCGAAGTTGGGACATTAAATTCTTCATTGTAAGCTCTCCGATCTCAGGCGAGTTGCAGGGCCGAGACAAACAAGTCAATCAGTTTTATGCCTACAAATGGAGCCACAAGTCCTCCAAGGCCATAAATAAGCAGATTACGGCGCAATAGCCTTGCGGCGGTCAAGGGTCGAAAGCGAACCCCTCGTAACGCAAGTGGTATGAGAGCGACGATGATGAGCGCATTAAATATGACTGCGCTCAAGATGGCGCTCTGCGGCGAATGAAGCTGCATAATGTTCAGAGGGCCTATTACCGGGAAAGTGGCGACAAGCATGGCAGGGATAATGGCGAAATATTTGGCTGCGTCGTTCGCGATACTGAATGTCGTCAATGCGCCTCGTGTCATAAGCATCTGTTTTCCAATTTCCACTATCTCAATAAGTTTTGTAGGGTTGGAATCAAGATCTACCATGTTTCCTGCCTCTTTTGCGGCTTGCGTGCCAGTATTCATGGCAACCCCAACGTCAGCCTGAGCCAACGCTGGGGCGTCGTTAGTGCCGTCACCAGTCATTGCCACCAAATGCCCAGCGGCCTGTTCCTTACGAATCAGCGCCAGTTTGTCTTCAGGTCGGGCCTCGGCAAGAAAGTCGTCTACTCCAGCTTCCCTTGCGATGGTGGCCGCAGTCAACCGATTGTCACCAGTAATCATGACTGTTTTAATTCCCATTGTGCGGAATCGCTCAAATCTGTCCTTTAGTCCACCTTTCACAACATCCTTGAGATGAATGACCCCCATTGCCTTTTCGTTTTCCGCAACTACAAGCGGAGTTCCTCCTGAACTGGTAACCCTTGCCACAGCGTCTTCTACTGAAGGGGGCAGTCGCCCTCCCACGAATTTCATTACAGCGTCAGACGATCCTTTTCTGATCCGTTTACCGTCAATGTCGACACCACTCATTCGAGTTTCCGCTTTGAAGGGGATGAATGTGGCGGCCGGCATTTCAGAAAGTGTTCGTGCTCTAAGTCCGTATTGTTTTGCTAGGATCACGATACTTCTGCCTTCTGGAGTTTCGTCGGATAGAGACGCTAATTGAGAAGCATCGGCCAGATCTTCGATTTTGACGCCGTGAGCCGGTATGAATTCGGTAGCTTGACGGTTCCCCATGGTAATGGTTCCGGTTTTATCCAATAGCAGCACATCAACATCACCTGCGGCTTCAGCGGCCCGTCCACTCATCGCGAGCACATTTGTCTGAACCAGACGATCAATTCCGGCAATTCCGATGGCGCTCAAAAGACCACCAATCGTAGTTGGTATGAGACAAACCAAAAGAGCGGTCAAAACAGTGATTGAAAAGAAGACTCCGGAATAAGCGCCGAAAAATTTCAGGCTAAGAATTACGACGAGAAAAATTATAGTCAATGCGGCCAGCAGAATTGTTAGCGCTATCTCATTCGGAGTCTTCTGTCTTTGAGCTCCTTCAACCAGACTGATCATGTGGTCAAGGAAACTGTTCCCCGGGTCGGCTGTTACCCTTACTATGAGAAAATCCGACAGAACTCTCGTGCCGCCTGTCACTGAATTCCTGTCTCCGCCGGATTCTCTTATCACCGGCGCAGATTCTCCTGTGATGGCTGATTCATCAACAGACGCAACCCCTTGAATCACTTCACCGTCAGCCGGTATAATGTCCCCGGCGGAAACGACCACCTCATCCCCTTTCCTGAGCTTATCCGCTGGGATATCCTGCTGCGCCAAACCGTTTTTAAGTAGGAGATGAGCTATGGTCTGTGTGCGGGTCTTGCGCAAAGCGTCCGCCTGAGCTTTTCCTCGCCCTTCAGCCATGGCCTCGGCAAAATTGGCGAATAACACGGTAAACCAGAGCCAGGCGGCAATTTGAAAACCAAAGATTAATGATTCAGTCTCTGGTTTGAAAATTATACTTGCAGTGGTAATGGTCGCCCCAACTTCGGTAACAAACATCACAGGATTTTTCAACATAGTTATTGGGTTGAGTTTCTTGAAAGATTCAACAACCGCTTGACTCAATATCTGACGATCGAAGATTGAAAGCGCTTTCGCTGTCATCTTGGTTTATCCTCTTAAAATAATATATTTGAATGAGTCATTAGATAATGTTCGACAATTGGTCCAAGTGATAGGGCCGGGAAAAACGTCAATGCGCCAACTATCAAAACTGTGCCTGTCAAAAGTACAGTGAACATCGGTCCTGACACGGGGAAACTACCCTCACTAAGAGGGCGAGATTTCTTTCTTGCAAGATTTCCAGCCAGAGCAAGTATGGGAATAATCATGAAAAATCTTCCCAGAAGCATCGCTATTCCCAGGGTAATGTTATACCAGTAGGTATTGGCGTTAAGTCCCGCAAAAGCACTGCCATTATTTCCTGTAGTGGATGAGTAAGCATACAGAATCTCGCTGAAGCCGTGAGGCCCTGAATTGTTCAAACCCGAAAGGCCCCAAGCACTTGTAGCCGCCCAAGCGGTTAAGCCAAGAATACCCAAGACAGGGACCATGATAAACATGACGCTAGCTTTAACGTCGTAGGCTTCTATCTTTTTGCCAAGGTATTCCGGGGTTTTTCCAATCATCAGACCGGCAAGAAATACAGCAAGCACAACAAAGACGATCATGCCATACAATCCTGCGCCAACACCGCCAAAGATTACCTCTCCCAACTGTATATTGAGCAAAGGAACCAAGCCGCCCAAGGGAGTAAAGGAATCGTGCATGGAGTTAACCGCCCCACACGAAGCGTCGGTAGTTACAGTGGCGAAAAGAGCTGAATTAAAAATTCCGAAACGTGTCTCTTTGCCCTCCATGTTCCCAGACGCAGTGTCGATTCCTAGAGCGTGCATGTGTGGATTACCAGTGCTTTCAGCCCACCAACAGATGAGGAATCCGACCAGGAAGATTGCAGCCATAGCGCTCCATACGGCCCAACCGTGTCGCTGGTCCTTGACAATCCGTCCCAGATAGTACGTCAATCCGCTAGGTATTAAGAAAATAGACAGCATTTGCAGAAAATTGGAAAGAGGTGTTGGGTTCTCATAAGGGTGAGCCGCATTGGCGTTGGTAAAACCACCACCATTTGTTCCCAACATTTTTATGGCCACCTGAGAAGCCATAGGGCCTTGAACGATGGTCTGAGTTTCGACTTTTCTCTGTGGCGTCGACTGTTGGCCTTCAGCGTCTTTTTCTGGGACAAGGGGGGTATAAGGGGCGACCACCTCAACTTTTGCGTATGGATTAAAGTTTTGAATCATCCCTTGAGATACTAGAAACAGGGCATATACAAGACAAATCGGTAAAAGAACATAGAGGATTGTGCGAATCACATCCGTCCAAAAGTTGCCGATGGTCTTAGCGGAATTCCTTGCAACGCCTCGTGCCAGTGCAGCGGCGACAGCTATTCCTGTGGCTGCGGAGGCAAAATTATGGAATGTCAGCCCTACCATTTGTGATAGATACGACATGGTTGATTCACCGGCATAGTTTTGCCAGTTTGTGTTCGTGGCAAAACTTATGGCCGTATTGAAAGAAAGCTGGCCAGAAACGGGGCCAAATCCTTGAGGATTCAATGGCAGTAGATGTTGTAATCGAAGGATCGCATAGGTAAACAATGTTCCTACAAGGCTAAAAGCAATCAAGGAAAACGAATACTGTTTCCAATCCTGTTCCTTTTTAGGATCAATACCCAGCAAAGAATAAAACAACCGCTCCACGGGTCCAATTACACGGTCCAAAAAAGTCTTACCCTCAATATCCAAGACCTTGGTCAAGTAGACCCCCATCGGTTTGGTAAGGGCGAGCAGAAGACCAACAAACAGCGCTAATTGTATCCATCCGAAATAGTCCATGGTGTTTTACCTCTTCAGAACCTCTCCGGTCTTAGAACCGTGACAAATAGGTACACGATTAGAATCACACCTATGAAACCGACAATTATGTCGAACATGGTTTAAATCCTTTCCCATGCGAGGCAATATAAACCGCATAGCGCAAAGAAAATTATGAGACCGACGACAAAAACCAAATCAATCATACTTCGCTTCCTCCTCAGAAATTCTATCAGAGCGTCTTAGAGTAAACGTAAAAACGCTCCCTTCAGACTCAAGACTTTCAACGGAGATAGTCCCACCATGGGCCTCCACAATCTCCTGAACGATTGACAACCCTAAACCTAGGCCTGATTCCGTGGTTTGTCCTGGAACTCGGAAAAAATGTTGCAAAATCTTTTCAAGGTATTGGGCAGGGATACCCTTTCCTGTGTCCGAAACAGAAAACTGGACAAAATCATCAGTGGTCTGAGCAAACACACGAATCAGACCGCCGGGACCAGTGTATTTCAAAGCATTAGAAACTAAATTGGCAAATACCTGTGAAACCATGACCGGGTCTGCCAATACCTCGGGCAGGTCGTTGGGCAATTGGAGTTCCAGTGTGAGTCCTCTATCCACAGCCGAACTCCGGAAGGGTTCAACTGATTCAAAAACCAATTCGTGCGGCCTAACGCTCTTGAGTTCCATGTTGGTTTTTCCGGATTCTATTCGGCTAATATTGAGCAATCTCTCCAGAATTGTGTGCAGGCGATCGCTCTCCTCTCTGGCCGCAATCAAGAGTTCTGTCTGCTTCTCTGATAGTGGGCCTACTTTTTCCTCTAAGAGTAAAATGTAAAGACATCCTGATGGATGTTAAAGGTGTCTTTAATTGGTGGGAAACAGTTGAAACTACCCCCCTTTTAATCTCGTTTTGTTCCCTTTCCAGCGTGACATCCGTCAGCAAGATTATCACGCCGGTCGGATTCCGGTAGGTGTCTAAAACAGGAACCACCTTGGGACGGAAATAGAATTCTTTACCGTCAACAAATCTCTGAATCAGATACGGCCCTTTGTTGGTTTCTGCAGGGAGTCCCGTGCTGATCGCTTCGTTGAAGAGTTCAACCATTCCGTGGAAAATTGGATTGTTGATATTTTCCTTCGGGAGCATACCGAACACATCTGTTGCAGTGTCGCTCACGATCTGAACGACCCCCTCTTTATCCACTATAGCCACAGCTTCCGGCAAAACCTTAAACGCCAGTTCCGTGGATCGTTTCATGTGACTCCAGTTTGCCCTATCAACTCGTCGTGATTCTCTAAGGCCTGCGGCCATTTCATTGAAAGCTTGGGCGAGAGTTCCTATCTCATCTCTGGAGCGCGAAAGAATGTACAAATCGAGGTTTCCGGACTTAATTTCCTGGGCGGACAAGGTCAAACCCGCTAAAGGTCTAAGAATCCACTTTTCGGTGAGAAGCATAAAAAGGGCCGCCAACAAAACACCCACCGCGAGCAGTATCGACATGCGTTGACGAGCAGCCTGCGACTTTACCCGAGCTTCTTGGTTGGCGTCACTCATATTTTGTTGGTTTATGTTCAGGATTTCATCAGCGGTTGTTTTTATTGATTGGAATAAAGGCAAAACCTTTTGGAAGTAAGCTTCCATTCTTACCTTATGGGGCAGCTCCGGCTGAGTCACCGATTCAATCGTTTCTTCATATTGGTTGAAAAGACTTTGAATATGAATCGCCTTTTCTTGCTCCCCCGGAATGGTAATATTTTCAAGTTCGGACTTCATAGCCTTCAAAAAAACGGTTTTGTTTTCGGTTATGAGATCGAGTCCTTCTTTCTGATAGCCCAGGAGAGTGAACAGCATTCCGCTGTCCATTCGCTCCAGCGCCTCCTTCATTTCTTGACTGGCGATCACGCTGCGATAATTTTCCCTAAGGATTACATCTATTGAGCCTCCGAGTTCGGAGAGCAGGGAGACACTCTCCAGACCAATAATCAGTATTACGGCCAGCAAACCACCAAAACCCAGCGATAGTTTTTGTCTAATTCCGAACATTTTGATTCCTCTCAGAATCATCTAAGGCAAAGAAGGCGCCAAAGCTCTAATAGAAGTTAATTGGTGATTACAATAGGTTGAGGTAACCCCGGGTCCCGCTGGATTGAGATTTGCACAGGGTCGGCTAAACGGACCTTGCATTACGCAAGGTGGAGAGACTCAATCAACGTAACCGAAATCCAATCTTATCGATCTAGATTCCATATTGTTTTCTCCGCCGCCAAAGCGTGGCCTGATCTATGCCGAGTGTATCAGCGGCTTCCTGAAATGATTTGCTTCCAGCCAGCACCCTTCGGATATGCTCTTCCTCAATTCTACTCAAGCTTACGGGGTCCCCTATTCTCATGACTGGCTCACAGGAAATCATCTTGTTCGGTAAATATTCTGAGTCGACCAAGTCGTTTGGGCAAAGTATAGCAGCCCGCTCGACAATATTTCTGAGTTCCCTCACGTTGCCCGGCCATGAATATTCTTGAAGGAAGGTCAAGGCCTCGGTGGTAAATCCGTTCAAGGGACGATGGTATTTATGGCTGAAAAAAGTTAGTAACTTCTCGGCTAGAGCCACAATGTCTTGAGGTCTGTCTCTCAACGGCGGAATTTCTACCTGAATCACATTTAGACGATAGAACAGGTCCTCCCTAAATCTTGCCGTTTCTACCGCTTGCTCCAAGTCTATGTTGGTGGCTGATATTATTCTGACGTTTGACTTTCTGGTTTTGTGCGATCCCATTTGTTCGTATTCTCTGTCCTGCAGGAACCGCAGGAGTTTTGGTTGAACAGGTAGAGGAAGTTCGCTTATTTCGTCCAGGAAAAGGGTTCCGTTTTCACAAAACGCTATTCGGCCTGGATTGTCTCTAATAGCTCCAGTAAAGGCCCCCTTAACGTGCCCGAACAATTCACTTTCCATAAGTTCCGGGGAAAGGGTGGGACATGAAATGACGCCGAAAGGTTTTGACGCTCTGTCACTCCAATAGTGAATCTGGCGGGCCAGCATAGTCTTTCCTGTTCCACTCTCCCCTCGAATGAGTACCGAAGCTTCTGTGGGTGCAACTTTTCCGGCCAGAGTTATTGCCCTCTGCATAGTCGGGTTGGCGCTCGAAAAGTCTATCTCCGGAATGGTCCTGCCCAGTTCTTCTTGTAATGACGATAGTTTTTGCTCCAGGGTCCTGACCTGAGCCACTTTCTCAACGGCAAGCCGGACCTGTGCAGGCGTAAAAGGCTTTGGAATGTAATCCGAGGCTCCTCTGCGCGTGGCCTCCACGGCAGTTTCAATAGAGGAATATGCCGTGATGATAATGATTTTCAGCCATGGAGAGGAAGCGAGCAAAGGCTGAATCAAGTCTAATCCATTATCCGCTCCTAGTCGCAAGTCAAGAAACGCCACGTCAAATGACCTTTTCGACGCCTCCGACAAAGCGTCTTTAAGATTGCTTACAGCGGTGGTTCGATGCCCGTCGGATTCCAGGCAAAGCGAGAGAGTGCGCCGGATGTTGGCTTCGTCGTCGACTATTAGAATGTTCAATGTTGTCCCCATTTCCGGCTTAACCTCCACAAAATCAAGTACGCATGCTCGGGACTGAAACTATTTTCCCCACGGAGAAAAGGAGCATAGCGCAATCACGGTGGCGCCGAAAGAAGATTTCACTGCCTGGCGTCATCCGCAGCTAAATACAGGCTTCATGCGGTTATTTCAAGGCTACCTGTTCAAACGAAAAACAGTATTAATTGTTCAACAAATCGAAAATCGCTATTTATCGCCAACGAGACTTTGACTACGGATTGACTTGATCTCGCCTATCAACTACTACTTAAGAAGTATTTTCATGGAGCGTGAAACCATGGACCTGAAGAGGATGGAAGTTTTTTGCAGAATAGTTGAACTGAAAAGCTTTACCCGCGCGGGAGAAGCGCTGTCTTTGGCTCAACCGACGGTAAGTGAACATATCCGCGCCTTAGAAACCATGCTCGGTGAGAAACTTCTGGATCGATTCAAGGGAGAAGTCTTGCCCACTCCGGTCGGGCGGGTATTCTATCAATACGCCAAAAGTATGGTTCAAACCAGGGATGAGGCTTTTCAAGCCGTAGATCAGTTTCGGAACAAGCTTGCGGGTCAATTGCTTCTAGCGGCAAGTTCAATCCCCGGGACGTATGTTCTCCCAAGAATCATAGGGTCGTTCAAAGTCGCTCATCCTGAAGGCCGGATCGCTCTTCAGATTTCAGATACTACAGGCACCGCTGAAGCTGTAGCTGACGGACGGGTTGACGCTGGTTTTGTGGGAGCTCGTTGGCGCCATCCGAAACTCAGTTTCGAGGAAGTTATTTCTGATGAACTCATGCTGGTGGTTTCATCCGAGCACCGGTGGGCGGTGGAGAACAATATTATAGGACCCGACGAACTGGCTCGGGAACCTTTTGTCCTTCGAGAGGCAGGCTCCGGGACCCGGATGGTCACCAAACAGGTCATGGAAGAACATGGATTAAACATCGGCCATTTAAACGTGGTCGCTGAAATGGGGAGCACTGAGTCTGTAAAACAGAGCGTCAAGGACGGGTTTGGCGGATCCATAATATCAGCGAGAGCGGTTAGTGATGAGTTATTGAGGGGAACGCTTGTAGCAATAAAAATCCGTAACATAAAATTTGAACGGTCGCTTTATCTGATCCAACGACAAAACCGGCAATCCTCACCTCTCTGTTCCGCATTCATAAACCATGTTGATAGCAGCCTGCGCAAAGCCATAAACTAGTCGTAGCCGAATTATGAAAAATAACACCTGAGCCTCTGCAGAATGAAAAGGCTATTTCGTTCAAGGCTTTTCTCTAGTTGGCCCAGCGTTGGCCATCGCCTTTCAGATCAAGTCTGATAATCCGATGGCCTTGGCTTGACCAATGTTTTTCATTTCTTGTCTTTTTTCTTGTAAGCGGCTGATTCATGTTGTTGTCTTGATCTTTCGACTTCCGCCCTTGCCCTTGCCTCCTCTAAAGCCTTGGCTTTCTGTTCGGCCTCCATACGGGCTTTGTTTTCCTGTTCCGCTTTGGCCCGCTGTTCAGCCATCAACTTGGCTTTACGTCCTTGAGGAGAAAGGCCCGCCCACGTCTTCCGGGCGCCTGTCAAATCATCGACGTTAACTTTCCTCATCGCGCCGACACTGTCTTCCAACTTGTTTACGAACTTTGTCCTGTCCGCCTTCGTTACCTTGGCCATTTTTGCGTTTTCGGCCTTGAACCCGTCCATCATCACTTTCGTTTCTTTGTTCTTAGCGTTGACAAACTGGGTTATGTCAGCAACGAAAATGGCGTTCTCTCGCTTCGTGGCCTCGCCCATAACCTGTAGGTCCTTGTGGTAACCGGTCAGGAGACCGGACACATGGTTGGCCACGTCTGAAACGAACTCAACGTTTGCCTTTTTAGTATTGGCAGCCATTTCCGCATGGGCTTTATCAAAGGCATTCAGGAAACCGCTAACTTCCGCATCCAGATTTGATACGAATTTTACTCGATCGGCCTTGGTCCGAGCCGCCATATTCTTTTGGTCTTGTCGGAATCCGCCTCGCATTTTCGAAACCTCGGTTTTCATTTCCCTGGTTTCTTTGTCGAGCTGAGACCCGAAAACCTTACGAGAGTCCCGCAAGGTTTCAATCTCTCCGCATAGTCTGGAGATGTCGTCAGTCAGGTTGCCCATTACTCCTCCTTAGTCTTGTTGACCCGACAGACTTGCCAACTCTCTGCAATCTGATAAGTTATGTCGGGTATCGTTGGACCCAAAGCTTCGGGGGGTAGCGTCTCACCGCTCCCCCCATAGCCTTTGGGGGACCAGGGGCGTACATGCCTTACGCAGGAGCGGCGGCGCTGGCTGTGAGACCAATAGCTTCGGCGTATTTCAGGTAAGTCTCAACTGATGCGATGACAACTCTCGCCTCGACTGTGAGCAGCTCGATACCAACCAATGAAACCTTCACCCAAGCGTCGATCACGATTCCTTTGTCCAGGATCCTGTCCACAACCTCTGCGAGGCTGGAAGAATCGGTTGATTTAGCTATCTTGGCCATTTTCGTCCCTCCATTTTTTAGTTTCGCCTAACGGCTTTTGATGGTTTGGCATGCCTACCATGTTTAGTGCTAGATCCGTGCCATAATGGACGCGGTCCATGCGCTATATTGAGGAACTAGGTCACGAGAGATCTCAAATGATTTGCCCGGCGTTTTTCTAGGCGCTTTTGGCGCCTAATCGGCGCGGGGATGTATGGAAGCAGATGGCTAAATGTGGAGTGAAATCTATGGAGATGATTCCATGGAGACGGAATTAGAGTCATGATTGTCGAAAAGACGGACGCCTTCGCCCCTGCTTCAAATCGGCGGCCGTGCCCCGCTTGTTGGTATGTTCGGTAGCAATAAGGACCCTAACGTCAGGCTTGTCCCGAAAGGATTCAAGACACCGTTTCCTTTGTATCTCCAGCATTAATAACAGTTCCAGGCGAATCGCCTTCCAGGACCTCACGAACTATAGTCAAAAGTTGTCTCATGTTATACGGTTTTTGGACGAATCCCTTTGCTCCGGCCTTCATGACGCCATTAGCCGGGCCACCTTCCGAGTAACCGCTCGCTACAATAACCTTTGCATTGGGGTTGAGCCGGAGAATCTCGGCCAAACACCGTCTGCCATCCATTACCGGCATGATCAGGTCCAAGATGATCACCGAGATACGGGCGCCCTCCCTTTGGTATATCTCGATGGCCTCTTCGCCGTTACCTGCCGTGATGACGTTATAACCAAAATTATCAAGAAGTGTAGCCCCCAGATCGCTTATGTCGTCATCATCATCCACCAGTAGAACAGTCTCTGTTCCACCCGGAATATCCAAGTCAAGCGATGGAGTTTCTATATCCTTTTTTGTCTGAATTGCAGGTAGGTAAATCTTGAATGTGGTCCCATGTCCAGGTTCGCTATAACACATTATGTGACCGTCATGCTGTTTGATGACGCCATAGACGGTCGCGAGCCCTAGTCCGGTGCCTTTTCCCACTTCCTTGGTGCTAAAAAACGGCTCAAATATGTGAGCCAGTGTTTTCCTGTCCATCCCTTGGCCGGTATCCGAGACGGTCAACAAGACATAACTTCCAGGTATGGCGTCAATATGCGCGCTGCAATATTCCCGGTCCAAGTGAACGTTTGATGTCTCAATTGTCAATGTCCCACCATCCGGCATAGCATCCCTCGCGTTTACTCCGATATTCATCAAGACCTGGCCTATTTGGGATGGGTCAGCATTGATTGATTCCAGGTCCCCGCTGAGATGTAGATCGATTCTTATGGTCTTTGGGATGGTGCGGGAAAGGAGTTGGCTTACCTGGGTTATTTCTTGATTCAACTTGACAGGAATATATCTTGCTTCAGTTTTCCGACTCAAGGTCAATAAGCTCTTGACCAGATCTGCCCCCCGCTTTCCCGCCTTATTTATTTTCTGTAGATCAGCATAGTCCGGTTCCCCTTCTTTTTTGCGTTGAAGCATGAAATCGGAATATCCCAGTACCGCTTGAAGCAGGTTATTAAAATCGTGGGCAATACCGCCGGCCAAAGTCCCAACCGCTTCCATCTTTTGCGCCTGGAGAAATTGAGCCCGTAGAGAGTTTGACTCGGTAAGGTCTATGAAAAACCTGAGGGTGGACCGCTGCCCCTGATACGTGACTTCACTTCCCCAAGCCTCCAAATCAATATGGGCGCCGTCTTGCCTGATGCCGGTCACTCGGTAGTGAGGGTCCACCTCAAGCCCCATAGATCTGTTTGCGTTCCTTTCGGCGATCAGAAACTTGTCCTTCTGAACATACAGGGCTTCTACCGGAAGCCCCTCTATCTCTTCCGAACACTCATAACCAAACAATTTTAAAAATGCAGGGTTTACATAGGAATACCTGCCCTCTGTTGCAATCCTGATCGCGATGGGCGCTGACTCTATCAGAAGGCGCATCCGTTCTTCGGCTTCTCTAAGGTCTTGTTCAGCTCGTTTGCGTTCACTGACATCTCTTACTATCGCTTGAATCTGTACCTTGCCATTAAGGATAAGGGAATTCAGAGATACCTCCGCATCAAATGGCGAGCGATCCTTACGGCAATGTTTCCAATAAAATGTCTGCGGCTTGAAATTCAAAGCGGCGTTAATGTATTTGTGTGCCTTATCCGAAGAGCCAAAACCATCTGGTTGCAGGTCAGGCGAAAATTCCATTGGTGTATGATCAACTATATCTTTTTTGTCCTCGCAGCCGAACATTTGAACTGCCTTTGCATTGCATTCAATGAAATTGGCGTTGTCCATCAGTAATATGGCGTCATTGGCAGTCTCGAAGAGGGTGTGAAATCTTTCTTCGCTCTCGCTCAGCGCCTGTTCCGCGTTCAACCGGTCCACGGCCTTCCAGACTGAATCCATCATCAGAGTGAGCTGCAATATGTCCGACGGAGTGTAGTCGGCTTGCTTGTTCGCCACACCAACCACCGCCACAATTTGATCCCCGATGAAAACTGGTACCGTCAGATACCTGTGAAGGCACGCGTGCCCTTCCGGGTAACCCTTTTTTAGCGGATGTGGAGCTTGGAAATCATTCACTATAATCGGTTGGCGCTGACGAACCGCCTCCCCCCATATCCCGGTTTTCTCAAGCTGATACACCGTCTGTGGCTCAGCGATTGAACATTCCTTCATCACACCTTTCGACCAGGTATTTAGTACAAATTCTTCGCTGTCTTCGTGATAATGGAAAATGTAGCCTATTTTGCTTTGTGTGAGTTCTAAAGCCTCGCCAAGAGCGTGGTCCATGAAGTCCTGGACTGAATATGCTTTGTAATGGAGGATGTCAACAATTTGTTCCAAACGGGCTTCGTTCCGGCGCAACTCATCCTCAGCTCTTTTTCGCTCGGTAATGTCAGTGGCGATATGGATAATCTTTTCGATAGCTCCATTTTTGCCGAGGACGGGGGTGCAGGAGACAAGGAAGTGGCCTCCCAAAGCCTCAGTCTCCCTTTCCACTGGCTCTTGTAGACCCGATTTGAGAAGGACTTGCGCGGGACAGTTCTGAGGCGGTTCGCCGCTTTTGTGGAAGATCTCATAGCATTTGGCGTTCAGCAATTCGCTCTGAGATTTGCCGGTTGCCGTGATGGTTGCCCTGTTGGCCACCAAAATACCGTTGAGCGGGTCCATGATGATGGTGGGGTGACCGATGGCCTGGAAGATATCCTCCCAGTCCTGACGGGTCTTGCGCACGGCGTCCTCGGTCCGCTTACGCTCGGTGATGTCTTCACACGTCATGAGATCTTCGCCGGAATCCAGTTTCACGGGTCGGAAATGGATGATCTTTTTGCCGCCATCTTTACAAATGACTGAAAAAATTCTTGGCCTGGTTTCGCCTGATTCGCAACGCTCGAAATCCTCGATCCAGGTTGAAATGGCCTCATGTCTGTAATCAGTGTCAGGATAAGCTTTCCTTAACCACTCCCTACCATTGGGGACATCGTTAAGGTCGTATCCGAATATTTCCTTGAACTTGGGATTTACATAAGAGAATGATCCGTCGGGATCGATCATTACCATTCCAAAGGGTGAATTCTCGGCCAGTCTCTGAAATCTCTGCTTCTCCGTGTTCAAAGCCTCGTCCATTATGGCCGCTTGGAATACGTCAGCGGTGGTGTTGGCAATACCTTCGAGCAAGAAATCATCATGGCTGGAAAGGGGTTGTTTGCTGAATAACGCGAGAACGCCTATCGGAGAGCCGACTTTTGCCAATATCCGATAACCTGCAAACGATACCAGACCAAGTTCTCTTGCCCAGGTTCGATCGTGAACGCGAGTATCATTCACGACATCGTTGGTCACGAATCTGGGTTCAGCGCCTGACGCAATGCGTCCAATTTTATAACAGCCAAATGGCACACGGCGGTGTATATGGCCGTCAACGTGGGTATATCGGCCGGAACTCGCCAATAGATGGAGACAACGATCACGATAATGACATACGTGTGGACCATCAGTGACTTTGGCATGTACGCAGCCTGAGTCGCATCTGTCGCTGGGGTTGATTATCCAGATGCGAGCGAAATCAGCCTCAAAGATTCTCAACACACCATCGGTAATAAGCTTTAACTTTTCATTCAGGCCGGTGGACTTGAGGAGATCCTCTTTCAAGGAATTCACTAAATGGAGCCGTCCTTCGACTAATTTAGCCTGGGTGAGCGTAGCCTCCATTTCAGCTACCCTGCCACGCAATAGGCTCAATTCGTGAATAAGCTGATCCCCTGTTTTCCTCTGGTCATTCATGTCGCTGACATCCATACGGTCGTTAGAGGATAACAAAAACGCCAAACTATTGTATCACATCTGTGTGTACCCAATGCAAAAGCCGAAAGCGTCAACAAGAAGGAGATTATTGGGTGCAGAATTCGTGACCTGATGTTGTCGTGCTCTGGAGTCATTGCAGCGGTCCTAAATATTATCTATTCATTATGGTATCCGGCTCTAAGGACATTGGCGCTTGTGCTGGCACAGTTTCTGTAAGTATAGTGGACAGAACTTCATGCGACTACCTGACTTCCGTCAGATAAATCAATATTGCCGGATAATTTCCCGTGCTATTCCGCCTGATCAGAGCCTGTCGCAGAACCTACCGCTCGGAGGAGTTCCGCTATGGCAAACGGTTTATGCACAATTCCCCTGACAAGGGGACTGATCTCAAGGTGTGATTCGTCTTCTGGAGCATAGCCGCTCGCTATAAGCACTTTGACCGATGGGTTTATCTTCAGCAGTTCCATTAAGCAGTCGCTGCCGGACATCTCCGGTATGAAGAGATCCAGAATCACCAGCGATATTTCATCCTTTCTAGTGCGATAGATTTCAATGGCTGTTCTTCCACTGGTTGCCGTAATTACATTGTAACCAGCGCTTGTGAGAATACGCCGGCCAAAATCAGCTACTGTCGGCTCGGCCTCTACCAATAAAACAGTCCTGGTTTCTCCTGATTGAGATGACATTTCAGCCTTGTTCCGCTGTGATTCAATAGCCGGGAAGTAAACCTTGAACTCGGTTCCTTTGTCCGGCTCACTCTCGCACGTTATATGCCCACCATGCTGTCTCACGATGCCGAGCACTATAGAAAGGCCAAGTCCGGTTCCCCTTGTCGAACCCTTTTGTTTAGTAGAAAAGAATGGATCAAAAGCCTTTGCCAGCGTTTCCTTGTCCATGCCAATACCGGTATCCGAAACTGAGAGCATCACATAGCCGCCAGGTTTGACTCCATGATGGGTCGTGCAATACTCATCGTCCAACGATACGGTTTTCGTTGCGATCTTGATTCGTCCGCCAACCGGCATAGCCGCTGAAGCATTAATGGCAAGGTTTATGACAAGTTGATCTATCTGACTATGGTCCGCAAGAATCCTAGTTGGTCCATCAGTCAAATCCAGGTCAACCTGAACAACCAGCGGAAGCGTTCGGGATAATAGCGCACTCACTTGACTGACTTGAAGATTGAGATCTAAAAGCACAGTCGATATCGGAGATTGTTGGCCGAACGCCACCAGTTTTTTGACCAGATCCGCCCCACCTTCGCCCGTTCGAATTATAGCTTGAAGGTCCTCGTAGCCAGGTTCCCCCTTTTTCTTGTCGTCCAAAAGGAGCTGAGAATAGCCGAGCATGACAGCAAGTATGTTATTGAAGTCGTGCGCTATCCCATTGACGAGAGTACCAAGGGCTTCCATCTTTTGGGATTCCATGAGTTGTAAAAGAAGCGCTTCTTTCTCCTGTTCGATTCTTTTCTGTAATGACAGGTCTCTAACACTGGTGACTCGGGCGGGCCGGCCATCGTAAATAATTTGTTTTCCTCTAATCAACATGGGTATGGTCGATCCCTGCTTACTCAGACATTCAGATTCATAAATTTCTTCAGAGTTCAACTCAAAATGTTTGATGGCGACCGACCGGTATTTCTCTGAGGTCAGATCCGCTATTTTCATTCCAATCAGTTCGTTTAAATTGTACCCTGAGAAAGCGACCACGTTTTCGTTCGCATCCAGGATGACCCCATTCCGACTGATCAGAATACCCTCAAACGAGCCTTCAGCAAGTGATTTGAAACGTTGTTCACTTTCTCTGAGATCCCGGTCTTTGATATTCCGGTAGGTCATGTCAAAAATGGTGGACCTACTCATCAAATAATTGCCAAAATTGTCAGTGATGGCTGTAGCATTCAACATCACAGGCAAGATGGTCCCATCTTTTCTGACAAACTCGAACTCGAGGTCCTTTATCCACCCGCGTTCTTTAAAGCCACGGAAGTTTTCCTGGAATGCTTTTGATGATTCGTTCGAGAGGATATCACCGATCCTCATTTTGCCAATGACTTCGTCGCGTGAATAGCCGAGCCATTGCAATTCCGTATCGTTGATTCGGATAAAGGCGCCGTTGGCATCCAGAGAGTGGTATCCGCATGGCGCATTGTTGTAAAGATCTTCCAGTTCTTTCGTATGTTCCCTGAGTTCGGACTCGATCCCTTTCCGCTCAGTGATATTTTCAAAAAAAGCTACGAAATGATCCTTTGCCGGACAATAGGCTGAGACACAAAACCATATTTCCAAAGGCTCAACGTAGAACTCAAACTTCTCTGCTTTTCCGGTAGTGGAGACCCTGCCATAAATGTCAAATAATTTCGGACATGTCTCTTTAATTCGGGGGATGGCCTTGGTAACTCTCTGTCCCACTATGTTTTTCAGCCCTGTTAACTGTTCAAATGCGGGGTTTACGTCCAGATAGACCCAGTCCTGAGGGGCGCCATTGGCGTCAAAGAACATTTTGCAATAAGCAAATCCCTCCAGCATGTGTTGGAACAATGCGTGATGGCTATCCTTGTTTTCAAGTTTGCCTATATCAGATTTAGCAGCCTCGGAATTTTGAAACTCAGCAACCTTGCGGCGCATTTCACTCAATTCATCGATAAGCTGTTCCCTTGTTTTGTTTTGGTCTTGCATGAAGGTTTTTCCTGTCACTCTTTATCCAGAATCTCACGAATAATAGTCAAGAGTTGTCTCATGCTATATGGTTTATGGACAAATCCCTTTTCTCCGGCAGCCAAGACGCCGCTAGCCGGGAGCCCTTCCGAATAGCCGCTGGCCGTAACAACCTTGGCGCTTGGATTGATGCGAAGGATCTCAGACAGACATTTCTTACCGTCCATCTCAGGCATGAGGAGATCCAGAATAACCAGAGATATCTCTTTTCTTTTTTCGCCTGATAGATATCAAGAGCCTGTTTCCCATTGGTCGCCGCAATGACTTTGTGCCCGGGTCGTCTTTGGTCCGATTTTCGTACCTAATACCGGTCCGCTTTGGTTACAATATCCCCTGTTTTTGTTGACGCCGAATTTTAATTGTAACAGAACCTTTTCACTCTTCACAAAAAATGAAAGTTGTTGAGCTCTAGTTGTTTTTGAAAATACCAGCACGCATCGAAAAGGGTAAGCCCTACGCGACTACATCTTCAATGTATCCGCCGCAGGGAACAACACCCTGACGGTGGTTCCCTTCCCAACCTCGCTATCAACTAATATGGCGCCCTGATGGCCCTTTACAATCCCGATCAGTTCAGCCATGCCAAGGCCGCGGCCCCAAAACTTTGTTGAGAAGAAGGGATCAAAAAGTTTTCGCTGAGTCTCCGGGTCCATTCCGGAACCGGTGTCCGAAACCTCCAAAAAGACAAACCGGCCGGGCCCAGGCTTCTCTTCAAGTTGGCTATGGCTCAGATAAACCTCGTCACAATCCATGACTCCGGTTCTAATCGTCACATCGCCGTTTTTATCTCCTATCGCCTCAGAGGCGTTCGCGACCAAATTCACGATTACCCGCTGTATTTGATGCGGGTCTCCATGGATAGTTGGAACGGCGCTATAGGTTTCCAAGTTCAGAGTGACATCTTTGGCAAAACCCAATTTCAGAAGATCTCGGTCTTTGTTCAATAACTTGTTGAGATCCATATCTACCGGGTAGTAAAAGGTGTCGCCCGTGTATGTCCGCATCTGGTTGGCTAGTTCCGCTGATCGTTTGGCCGCCCTGATGGCGTTCATTATACTTGCTTTTGCCTCGGAGTTCGGGGGGAGATCCATAAGCCCTAGTTCCAGGTTGCCCAAAACTATCGCTAATTGATTGTTGAAATCATGTGCGATGCCGCCGGCCATAATGACGAGACTCTCCAGTTTCTGGGCATGGAGAAGCTTTCGTTCCATTTCCAGTCGTTCCTCCTCCAATCGCTTGCGTTCCGTAACGTCTTGGGCAATAGATAAAAGCATCCGGCCGTTCTTGGTTTGTATAAATTCACCGTCATAAATGCAGTGAATAGTTTCTTTTGTCCTTGGTGCGGAGCTTGAGGTCCATATCTCTGACGCTCCCCTGGGCCTGCAGCTCTTCAATCAACCGTATTCGATCTTCTTGTGAAACCCAGCCCAAGTCGATCGATGTCTTTCCAATAGTCTCCTCACGGGAAAAACCCGATATCTCGCAAAACTTGTCATTAACGTCAATGTATGTCCCATCATCCACATTACTAAGGGTTATTAGCGCTGGGGCATGGTGAAAGACCTTCGCGAATTTTTCCTCACTCTCCTGAAGCGCACGCTCGACCCGTTTACGATCAGTGATGATTTGAAAAAATACGGAAATACCATTCTGGTCAGGGTATGTGCGCACGTCGTACCAGTTTTCATAGGGCGGCGTTCCAAAGTAGGTTTCAAAAGACAATGGGATCTTCTCTTTCAATGAGCGTGTATAATTTTGTTCAAAGATAGTGCCACGCGCCTCAGGAAAAACGTCGAAAAGCATGTTTCCTATAACTTCTTCTCTCCGTCGGCCCAATGCCATGGCCGCCGCCTGATTGAAATATGTTACAACCATGTTGTCATCAATGGAAAAGAAGGCGTCACTAATGCTTTCCAGAATAGTTGTTGATTTTTCTTCCGCCTTGGCTCTTTCCCTCTCCAAATATTTTCGTTCGGTGATGTCTCTGTTTGACGCCCTCGTTCCGAGAAATTGTTGTTCGTTATCGTAAACTGCCTGGGAGACATGACCAATCCACTTGATTTCGCCATTCTTGTGTAAGATTCTAAAATCGATTGCCTGCTCCCCAGGTGAATCGGCGTTACTTACGATGGCGTCCGTCGTGTCGTTTAAATATTAGCCGATCCTCATCCAACATTATATCCAGGAGTAAATTAGGGTTGGCGACAAACTCAGTAGGTTTGTATCCGGTCACACGCTCGCATGATGGAGAAACATAAACAAAGCGCCCCTCTGGATTGATCCAGTATTCCCAATCATAGGCAAAATCCGCAACAGTCCGATATTTTTCCTCGCTAAGTTTCAGTGCTTTCTGGAGGCTTTCCTTTGTTTCAATCTCAGCCTTTAGATTCTGTCTTTCTTCGTAAAGCTCTCTGAAAATCAATGAATAGGGTCTTCTGAAACCGGTCTCGACTATGGCCTTGTAGACAAGGTAGAACGCCAGTATTTTCAGAAAATGTCCGAGTAGGTTGAAAAAGCCGTAAACGCTGACATAAGATGTGAAAGCCAATTCCGAAAGTATTGTAATAATAATAGAGGCGGCAAGAAGTCTGAAAACACCAGACTCAAATTGACGCCTGTTTAAAGCTAGTAACAGCAATGAAACCAGCAGAATGATACTGATTATATATTCACTGATGATTTTGAACGATGTAAGACCGACACCCTCTATAAAACAATCCGGAAATAGATTCCTCGAGAAAATGGCGACCAACAAGGTTCCGCAGATAGCGGTATAAAGTACAAATATCAACGGCAGGTTGGGCTTCTTCCTGAAAAAGGCCGGGGCTACCAGTAATGATATGCTCTGAAGATATCTAGCGGCTATCCAGAGTTGCGTAGGCAGATTAGCGTCGTAGCCGGGAAAAACACCCATACCCTTGTAGGCCAATGTGTGGATACCATCTATCACAGCCACAAAAAAATAGGCCACTCCAATGAACAGTAAATAACCGTTTTGTATGAAGCGACGCGAATTCAATGTTATTATAAAAATGCATGCGCAAACCGAAATGCTGAAAATCTCGGCTATTCCGTGGAATAGTAGGTAACTGTAGAGACTGCTGACATAAAGACAGGCAAATACACCGAGAGCCAGAATGGCGCTCCATGCGCTGGAGACACCGTCTCTCGCCGCAAAGACCTGCGCATTATCGCTGTTGGTCACGATAGCCAATAACTATTCCCTATTCTTAACTCGAAACGCCGTTAGCCTTATTCTCACTCCCCATCAATAATCTGCCGGATCTTCTCAAGGAGTTGCGGCGTGTCAAATGGCTTATATGGATGAACCCCTTCGCCCCTGCGTCTTTCAGTTCCTGAGTCATCCCTCGCTGTGTATATCCTGTTAAAATTAGTACTTTGACGTTCGGGTCCATGTTTCGTAGAGCGTAGAGACAATGTTTTCCGCCTATCTCCGGCATTATCAGATCAAGGAGGACAAGTCCGATTTCTTCCCGATGTTTTTCATAAAGTTCCAAAGAGTCTTTAGCGTTTGAAGCTGTGATTATCTTGTAGTTGGCGTCTCTCAAAAGGCGTGAGACCATTTCAAGGACCTCAGGGGCATCGTCGACCATGAGTATCGTTTCACCCTGTCCCCTCGGTGGTTCTGTTTTCGCAGAATATTGTGCTTCAGTACTTCCTCTGTCGCCGGAAAGTAGATCCTGAAAGTCGTGCCAACTGACGGATCGCTCTCACAAATAATATTGCCGCCATGCTGTTCCACGATTCCGTAAACCACAGCGAGTCCCAGTCCGGTTCCTTTTCCCTCTTCTTTAGTAGTGAAAAATGGTTCAAAAATGCGCTTTACTGTTCCCGCGTCCATCCCGCTCCCAGTGTCCGTGACTGAGAGAAGAACGTAGCGTCCGGGTTTGGTGTTGGGATGATAACGGCAGTATTCCTCATCCCATATTGTGTTTTGCGTCTGTATGATCAGTTTGCCACCTTCCGGCATAGCGTCCCTTGCGTTTACGGAAAGGTTCATCAATACTTGGTCAATTTGATTTGGGGCTGCGTTTATCGGCCAAAGATCCCCGGCCAAAACAAGGTCAATGGTTATCATCTTTGGCATAACAGGGACTAGCATCGAACGAAGCCGCGTAACAAGCGTGTTAAGATATAATCTTTCAAACTTGACGGTGGTTTTTCGGCTGAACACCAACATCTCTCTAATCAGTTCAGCGCTTGCGTGGACAGCTTGCCCTATTTGGTCGATGTCATGTTTTAAGTTCTCGGGAAGTTCCTCGTTGCAAAGAATGAGTTCAACGTAACCTGCGATAACCTGGAGCTTGTTGTTAAAGTCATGAGCAAAACCGCCGGCAAGAGTCCCTATAGCCTCCATCTTCTGGGCCTGGAACAGTTGTTCCTGAAGTTCAACCTGTTTGGTTACATCATGTTGCCCTACTATAAAGTTCGTGAGGTTCCCCGAGTTGTCGAAAATTGGAGAGATTGTGGCTTCCTGATGATATTCATTCCCATCTTTTTTTCTGTTGATAAATCTCCCTGACCATGCTTTTCCAACACCAATGGTGTCCCAAATTTGTTCACAAAAATTGGCCTCATGAAAATCACTGTTCAGAACATTCGGCATCTGTCCGACAAGTTCATCGATGCCATAACCACTGAGAATCTCCTGCGAACGATTGACGTATTCAATGATCCCTCTGACGTCAGTAATGATGACAGCCTCCGCCGCCTGTTCAATAGCGGTGGATAAACGTCTGCGATCTGACTCAGCAAGTTTTCGCTCGGTTACGTCCTGGAAGGTTCCAACAACCTGTGGTTCTTCTCCGTCTTCCACTCTCATTAACCCACGCACCTCTGTCCAAAGGTGTTTACCTGTAGTGGTTATGACCTCTGCCTCTATTGTGAATGGCTCCCCTTGCTCTATGGTTTTGGCTACGGCTTCTTTGAGGATGGGCCTATAAGGTGGAGTGTAAAACTCCAAACCTTCATCCAGCCCAGGCTGGTAATCCTTTGGGGCTTCGCAAATGTCGTATACGCCTTCAGTCCAGTACAGTCTGTCAGTGAATGGATTGGCTTTCCATCCCCCTGTGTGAGCGATTTTCTCCGATTGACGCAAGAACCGTTCACTTTCTCTCAGTGTGTTCTCTGAACGCTTACGTTCGGTGATGTCAATAATCACCCCTAACAGCCCAATGACATTGCCTTGTGAGTTTGAAAAGGTGGATTTGTGGAAAACCACGTCGTGAACTGCTCCGCCGGCGTCCGTGATTTGAGATTCGTAGACCTGAACACCTTGATTATTGAAGAGTTCCAGATCTTTTGCACGAAAGATTTCTGCAAATTCCCTTGGATAAATATCGAACACACTCTTACCGACAAGTTCCTGTTCGGTTTTTCCAAGAACTCCTCGAACGACTTGTTGAAACCCATGTAGTGGCCATCTGTGTCCTTGTAGAATATAGGGGCTGGAATAGCGTTAATGAGAGTTCTGAGAAATGCGCTGTTATCCCTTAAAGACGCCTCAGCCTCCTTACGCTTTGTAATGTCGTGCAGTATCGACAGCTTAGAAATAGACCCGTCTGTGTTTCTAATTGGTGTCTCAAAAATATCATAGGTCTTGCCGGTGCTACTCGAGGTTCTCTCCCAGATTAAAGACTCACCATCAAAGACCTGGCGATTCTTGCACCAGGGGCAGGGTGCATTTAAACTAGCGAGATATTCGAAGCATTTTCTCCCGGCTATATCTCCACCCAAAGACGCTAACGCCGGGTTAAGATATTCTATATCGTAATTGGCGTTAAGGATATAAACACCATCGATCATATGGTCGAGTATGTTCTTGAGCTTGTCCTTTTCATCTTGAAGTCTTTCCTCCACTCTTTTTCGCTCGCTGATGTCACGGATGATCCCCGAGGCTTGCCAGCGTCCATCGATCTGGAAACTCGAAAGAGAGATTTCTATTGGAAACGGCTTCCCATCCTTTCTGAGAGCCACCAGCTCTGTAATCCTCCCCACTGCGTTTCCATGACCGGTCAGGACAAAATCCTTGAAAGCGGACCGGTAAGCGGGACGATATTCCGCAGGAGCCAACAACTCGTGAACGTTCTTTCCCATTACCTCTGAGGACCTGTATCCGAACAGTCGCTCCGATGCGTGGTTCCAGGAAAAGATCTCCCCCTTGTCATTAATCAGGATTATGGCGTCAAGGGCAGAATCGTTGATAGTCCTAAGTTTCTGTTCATTTTCCCGTAGATTGGCGGTCCTTTCCGCTACGAGTTTTTCCAGGTTCTCCTGTAATAGCCTCCGCTCTTCTTCTGCTCGCTTGCTATCGGTGATGTCAACAAAATAGCCACTCCAAACCACTTCGCCATTATCCATCGGGGTGGGGCTGGATTGGACTCTGATCCATCGGTTCTCACCATGCACGATGCTCCGGCCTTCCCAATTAAAGGGAGTGTTGGTTTTTTGAGCCGATTTATTCAGACTGATAAACGAATCCAGCTCGTCAGGGTGTATGAGACGGAAAACCGTTTCATAGTCATCGAAAATGTCTTCACGATCCAGGCCGGTTAACTCACAAAAGGCTCTGTTCACGAAATCAAACCGCCATCCGCCTGAAGCCGTCACCCTGAATCGGTATATCGCAGTTGGGATATTGGCCAGCAAATCCTCATAAATACTCAAGCGGTCAGAAAAATTACCGTGGTTAGTGTCTAGAGGCATAATGCGCCACTCCTCCGTGTTAGGGTTGAAGGTCTAGATTAGCCTGATTGGGAAAGGGATCTCTTAAATCGGTCGGTCGAATACCTGGGGATATTGAAGAACATTATATGGAAATCCAAGAATCCGTAACACAATAGAAAACAGTTTTGTTTATTTTAGCTAATAATGAGCGGAGAAACAAACCATTATATCGAAATTATATCGAATTGATACCCCCTTGCCCTCACTCAATGAAACAGGCCCATACCGAGCAACCAGTTCAGGTCGGTTCACTGCCAAGAAGTAGCCGTTTTCATCTAGCGACTGGTAACTCAAAGGCGCATTTTCAACATCCAAGGCACAAGCCTGAGCAGTTTCCAGTTCTGCTACCCTTTGGCGCATTTCGTTCAATTCATCTATAAGCTGGTCTTTGGTTTTGTCTATATCTTGCATGTGCCACTAATCCTAACGGGAAGCTATGCGTGTGGGTGGCGGGAAGGGTTGTAGCGGCCTGTTTTTGAGTTTCAATTGTCTGGTAAAAACAAGCAAATGTCAAATTGTGTATTGTGTTAGGCACTCCCAAACGAAGAAATGCTGGTTCGAGTTCTTAACCAAGCGCTCAAGTTGCAGGTATGCTGTGATAGTATTTTTTTTATTTATCTCGCAAAACTGACCCCACTGCGTCCAAAAGTTGAATCATCGCAAAAGGCTTATGGACAAAACCTTTTACAAGCGGACGGATCTCTTTATGTAGCTCATCTTCCGGAGCATAGCCGCTGGCTATCAAAACATTTACGGACGGATCAATCTTTAACAGTTCCATTAGACAATCTCTGCCGGACATCTCCGGCATGAGAAGATCCAGAACCACCAGAGATATCTCCTCTTTTCTGGATTGATAGATGTCTAGGGCTTCTCTTCCATTTGTGGCCACAATGACATTGTAGCCAGCGCGTGACAGAAATCTCTGCTCCAATTCAGCGACCGGCAGATTGTCCTCCACCACCAGGATTGTTGCCGATCCTCCTGATTGAACTGTCGGCTCAACCACTTCAGTAGGCGCCAGAGGCTCTTCAATGGCCGGGAAGTAAACCTTGAACTCTGTTCCTTTTCCCTGTTCACTCTTGCAGGTAACGTGACCGCCTTGTTGTTGGGCAATCCCCTGAACTACAGAAAGCCCCAGTCCGGTTCCTCTTGTTGAACCCCTTTGCTTTGTTGAAAAGAAGGGATCAAATATTCTGGCCAGAGTTTCCTTATCCATTCCTCGACCGGTATCCGAAATCGATAACATTACATAGCTGCCGGGCTTCAATCCATGATGGCCCCTGCAATATTCATCGTCCAAGGAGGTGGTTTTAGTAACGATTTTTAGCCGACCACCATTCGGCATGGCCTCTGCGGCGTTAATGGCAAGGTTCATGACAAGTTGATCAATTTGACCATGGTCCGCATGAATCGTTGATGGCCCTTCCGCCAAATCCAGATCAACTTGAACAACTTGGGGAAGAGTGCGAGACATTAAAGTGGACAATTGACTGATTTGATGATTGAGATCCATATTGACAGGGAATATCGGGGCCTGCTGACCGAAAGCAAGTAGCTTCGTTACCAGATCAGCCCCTCCCTTCGCCGATTCAATTATCGTTCTGAGCTCGTCGTACCCAGGTTCACTCTTTTTCTTATCGCTCAGTAGTAGGTCAGAATAGCCAAGAATAACCTGGAGCATGTTATTGAAGTCATGCGCTATCCCGCCAACAAGTGTGCCAAGCGCTTCCATCTTTTGGGATTGGAAAAGCTGGGCCTGCAGCAGTTTACTCTCAGTAATATCTTCCGACAACTCGATAACGAGTTCGACCTCACCGTGTTTATCTTTGACCGGGTATGATGCAATTGTATAGGTACGTTTCAGACCCTGGGATACAATTTCTCTGTCAATTTTGTGCGACTGTCCATCTTGAAAAGTGAGCGCACAAGGACAATTTTCGCATAACGCTGAACGAGGAGGATCGTTGTAAACCTGGTAACATAATGTGGCTTGTTGTGACCTAAGACGAGGACAAGACTGTTGAAGGACATCATTTGCGGTCACGATCTCCATGTTTCGATTGATGACGGCGATCCCAAACCGCAGATTGTCCACTACGGCTCGGTAAAGTTTCTCACTGGCCCGTAACAGATGTTCTATCTTCTTCCTCTCCGAAATATCCAAGAAGGCGGCGACAGACCCACGTACATCGCCTTTCTTGTCAAACAACGGCACTGCGTTGCCAAGGGCAAACACCTGCCGTCCATCGGAAAGTCTATACTCAATCTCTTGATCTAATATGCTTTGTCCCGTGGCAATTGCCTGTTGCATCGGGAGTTCGTCTACCCTGTATTCTGTTCCGTCTGTTTTTAGATGTTTGATGTAAGGCGCCTGCCCCTTTTGGGCTACTGTCTGCGACATATTGGTTTCAGAAGGCACTCCGAAGAGTTCGTTAACCAAACGGTTCCCTGTGATAACTTGGCATTCCGGATCGAGACCTATCCAGACCATTGCAGGAATGGCGTCCAAAACGGTTGTGAGTTCCTCTTTTCGCTGACGTAATTCCTCCTCAATCCGCTTCCGTTCGGTGATTTCGGAGATAACCCCGACCGTCGCCGTATGATTTCCTTTCGCATCTTTGATAGAAGAAGTCGAGAGGTCACCCCAGACAATCTCCCCGTCTTTTCTCAGATAACGTTTTTCAAGTCTATATGAATCTACACGCCCCGCCATAAGGTTTTCGAGGTTTTGTTTCGAGATTTGACTGTCGTCTGGATGCGTGATTTCGTTAAAAGTGAGTCGCTTTAACTCATCCTCAGTATAACCGAGCATATTAGATAGCGCGGGATTCACAGCGGTAATTCTTCCATGTCGATCGAGCGTATTGATTCCTACGGCTGCGTTGTCAAAAACAGCCTTGTATCTTTGTTCACTTTCCCGCAGATCCTCTTCTCTTTGTTTGAGTTCAGTGATGAACCTTGACAGTTGGTGCATGTTCTGGTAGGCGACATTTGAAATCAGGTTGGCCAGGGTGAAAAGAGTTTGCGCTACCGCCTCGAATTGCTTCAATGGCATTGTGGGGACCTCGTAGAACGCTTTTACTGCAGTTTCTTCATCTACGCCGATCTCGCGGGCGTAATCCCGTATCTTTTCTTCCGTCTGTGTCTCGTCCCGCACCTGTCCTATCAACCAGTTGGCAATGTGTCTTCCATTGACTGTGATGCTTGCGCCAGCGTCCCAGAGTCCGCCACTGAGGCAAGGTCGAACTGTAGGACCTTGCGAACAATATCGGCCAATTACCTGGTCCGACTTGTAGCAGTTGGCCAGTCCCCTGTCGGTCTGGCGAATGATGTCTTTACACAACCGGCGGAAGTTGCTGGCTCTGGTGATTGGCCGTCCATCGGAGTGCGTGATGATGGAGGCCACTCCGGTAGCCTGGGAAAACTGGTCTTGCAAACGCTGAATGTCGTCAAGGTTGAACAGCTCATCGAACTCAATGCGATGGACTTGGTCGTAGCGGATTAGTCAATGCAGCGACTTGCTTTTCGAGATCCACCTCCACTAGTTTGCGCTCGTTAATGTCTTTGACAATGCCACTCCAAACTAAATCACCGCTATCCACACGGTTGGCTGCGATTCAATTGCATCCAGCGGGTCTCACCATGAACTATGGTTCGGCCTTCCCACATAAATGGCTCAAGGGTTTTCTCAACAGATTCAATCAGGCGGATAAACGCAGGCAGGTCATCAGGATGTATGAGACTAAAAACCGTTTCGTAGTCATTCAGGATGTTTTCTCGACTCAAACCGGTTAATTCACAGAAGCGGCTATTAACGAAATCAAAATGCCACCCTCCCAAAGCCTTCATCCTGAATCGATATGCCCCGACAGGTATATTCGACACCAGGTCCTCATACATGCTTAAGCTATCACGTAAATCGTCTTCAGGCGTTTGTTGCCTCATAATTTGTGCCACACCCCCGTATTTGCCTTCTAGCAATTGGACAAAACCAATTTGTGAAACAATTCAAAAAAAAGTTTATTAAGTAACAATTGTTCCCTAAATATCGACCACTATTCGGTTTTACGGTTGATAAGTTACCCTGTTAGAGCAGGACTTTTTGCATACAAATATGTAAGGCGCAGACTAATCTTATCCTATATTATTTTAGACTTTCTGCAATTTCAGAAAAATTGTGATACTCAATGGTTTTGTCTAGGCTTACATAAGCCACGATTGGTGTCAAGAGAAGATCACATTGTCCTTGAAATCCTGGACTACCGCCGCAATGACAGCGGTAATCAGAGGCGACCCCACAAACCAACCGATAAGTTTCTTCAGTCCTTTGGTACCCTATAAAGATCTTGGTCCGTGGCGCCCAACGGTCACTCTTCATCAATAATCTTCCGTATTTCCTCAAGGAATAGGCCCGTTTCAAATGGCTTATGGATAAACCCTTTCGCCCCCGCTTGTTCCAGCTCACCAGTCATACCCAGTTTGGCATGTCCAGTGGCAATAAGAACCCTAATGTTGGGGTCTATGTCCCGCAATGCTTCAAGGCATCGTCTCCCGTCCATCTCCGGCATAAAGAGATCCAGGATGACCAGCGAGATTTGTTCCCGCTGTTGTTTATAAAGATTTAAAGCTTCTTTACCGTTAGAAGCTTTTATCACTCTGTAATTGGCGCCTACCAGTTGACGTGAAACCAAGTCAAGTAAGTGAGGCTCGTCATCAACCAGGAGTATGGTTTCACCTTGTCCCTTCGGTGGTTCTGTTTTCTTAGAGTGCTGCTCTTCAGTGACTTCCTCTATCGCCGGCAGGTATATCTTGAATGTCGTGCCCTCAGATGGCGAGCTATCACAAATAATTATTCCCTTGTGCAGTTCCACAATCCCGTAGACCACAGCTAACCCCAGGCCGGTTCCTTTGTCCTTGTCTTTGGTCGTGAAGAATGGTTCAAAAATGCGATTTACTGTCGCCTCGTCCATCCCGCTTCCAGTGTCCATAACTGAGAGAAGAACATATCGCCCGGGTTTGGTGTTGGGATGATAACGGCAGTATTCTTCATCCAATATCGTGTTTTGCGTCTGTATGGTCAGCTTGCCACCATCCGGCATAGCGTCACGCGCATTTACGGAAAGATTCATCAATATCTGGTCGATTTGATTCGGGGCTGCGTTTATCGGCCAAAGATCCTCGGCTAGAACAAGGTTAATGCCAATCATTTTGGGCATAACCGGGACTAGCATAGAGCGAAGCTGCGTAACAAGACTGTTAAGATTCAACTGTTCGAACTTGACGATAGTTTTTCGGCTGAACACCAACATCTCTCTAATCAGTTCAGCGCTTGCATGGACAGCCTGCCCTATTGCGTCCATGTCATGTTTTAAATTTTCGGGAAGTTCCTCGTTGCAAAGAATGAGTTCAACGTAACCCGCGATAACCTGGAGCTTGTTGTTGAAGTCATGCGCAAAACCACCAGCAAGAGTCCCTATGGCTTCCATCTTCTGGGCCTGAAACAGTTGGGCTTGAAGATCCTCTCTGCAACGTTCCCCCCTTAAACGATCAGACACGTCACGGGCGATTGTTGCCACGCCTATCAGGCGGCCTTCCTTGTCGATGACCGGAGAAACCGTTAAGGATATGGGGATCTCGGTTCCGTCTTTTTTTCGGCGAATCGTTTCCAGGCGTTTGACTGATTCACCAAGTTTAATTTGTTCGAGGAGACGCCTCAACTCTTCATGACGGTCATCCGGCGCCAAAAGGGAGATTGATTTGCCGACTACTTCGTGCGCCTTGAAACCATAGATCTTTTCCGCTCCCTTGTTCCAGCTCGTGATAATCCCGTCCAAGGTCTTTCCAATGATGGCGTCGTCAGATGAATTAACAATGGCCGCAAGCCTCAGATTCATTTCTTCCGATTCTCTCCGGTTGGTAATGTCCTCAGAGATTCCCAGCAAGTATAGTGGGGCGCCACTAGCGTCGAGAATCGGGATCTTTTTTGTATGTAGTGTTCGTTTACCCTTTGACCTGGAATCTATCGCTTCTTCCGGAATCTCCAGAAGTTTTCCGTTTCTCAAAACTTCCCTATCTTTTGCAACGAAAAAATCCGCTTGGTCCACCGGAAAAAAGTCGTAGTCGTTTTTGCCCAATAACGCTTCCCTTGAATATCCCAGCAAATCTTCCCCGGCTTTGTTGAATCGCACAAACCGGAGGTCGCCGGCGCTTTTTACAAAAATCATGTCCGGGATATTTTCGAGGATCTGCTGGACAAATGTCTCACTTTCATGAACAGCGTTTTCAGCTATCTTACGCTCCGTTATGTCCTGCAAGGTCCCAATGACTTGTGGTTCCTCTCCCTCTTCCACACGCATTAACCCACGCACCTCGGCCCAAAGGTGTTTGCCACTTGTGGTCATGATCTCTGTTTCTAGCTTGAAGGGTTCTCCAAGTTCCATGGTCTTGGCTAGAGCTTCTTTGAGCATGGGAATGTAGGGCGGAGTATAATACTCCAGGCCTTCATTCAGACCCGGTTGGTATTCTTTCGGGGCTTCGATAATATCGTAAACTCCTTGTGTCCAGCGCAGGCTGTTGGTAAATGGATTGGCTTTCCATCCACCTGTGCGAGCGATTTTCTCGGACTGACTCAGGAACCGCTCGCTTTCACGAAGAGCGTCCTCTATTCGTTTGCGCTCAGTGATATCGGTAATGAACCCTTCCAGGAAAAGCAGTCGCCCTTCATCCGAGAAAATACCCTGTCCACGTTCCCATACCCATCGGGTTTCGCCTCCTTTGGCAATTATGGGATATTCCTCCTCGAAAACACCCTGTTTGATCAGCAACTCCTGACATTTTTCCCAGAGGGGTTGACGATAATCCGGATGAACGAGGTCATTGTAGACGAGATTCCTATTTTCTATGAAATCCGCAGGCGCATAACCCGTCACGTTCAAGCAGCCCTGACTAATGTATTCCATGGACCAGTCACGGTCATTAGCGCAACGATACGCAAAACCGGGAAGATTCTCTATTAACGTAGACCAAGCCCGTTCGCGCTCTATTAGAGACGTCTCCGTCTTTTTCCGGTCGGTGATGTCGGAGAAATATCCACTCCAAACTATATCGGTGTTGTCCATGAGGGTTGCTTTGGATTCTACATGACACCATCGTGTCTCACCATGGAGTGTGATTCGGCCCTCCCACATGAATGGCGCAAGGGTCTTCGCAACAGATTCATTTAGTCTGATAAACTCGGTCAGATCATCAGGATGTATCAGACGGAAAACTGTTTCACAGTCATTCAGGACGTCTTCACGATTCAGGCCGGTTAACTCACAAAAACGGCTGCTGACAAAATCAAACGCCCAGCCGCCAGCGGCCTTCATCCTGAATCTATATACCCCGCTTGGTATGTTTGAAACCAAATCCTCATACATACGCAAACTCTCTCGCAGAGACTCTTCTGTATTTTCGTGCCCTATCATTGACTCTGGCGTTGTCTTCCTTTTTCCCATTTAAGAAAGCGGGTTTTCAAAAAGGTCTCCAAAGGGGCCCTTCAGAGCTTCACTTAATGTTGCGATATTAATTAGGGCTCATATATTCCGTCAAATATTAGTCCTTAACAAAAGCTCCAGTTCGGTCTTGAGGGTATCCATATCGTAAGGCTTGTGCAAAACGCCGGCAGGTCTGGGACCGGGAAAGCTTTCAAACACTGCGTCTTGTGTGTACCCGCTACTAAGGATGACTTTTACATCGGGCTTAATACGTATTAGTTCCCCAAAGGCCTCATCGCCATTCATTTTGGGCATCTTGAAGTCGAGCATTACCAGATCTATTTCATTCATGCGCTCTCGGAAAACACTCACACCTTCTTCTCCATCCTCAGCGATGATCGAGTCATAGCCCATCAGGTCCAGACGTCTAACGACCAGATTCCGGACCCCTGCTTCATCCTCGACTACGAGAATAGTTTTTCGTCGCCCAGCAGTGGAGGACACCGCCGCTTTCGGCTCCAAAACCATCCTGTCAGTTACAGATGAAGGCTGCGCCTTTTCCGACGCTGGGAACAACACGCGGATTGTAGTGCCCTTCCTAACCTCGCTATCGACTATTATGGCCCCACGATGACCCTTTACTGTCCCCAGCGCTTCGGCCATGCCCAGGCCACGACCAGTGAATTTTGTTGTGAAGAAGGGATCAAAAAGCCTGCGGAGAGTATCAGCGTCCATACCGCAACCCGTGTCTGTAACTTCGAGAAACACAAACCGGCCGGGTGCAGGCTTTTCTTCCAGTTGGCCCCCGTGCAAATAAGCCGCATCGCAATCCATAACTCCGGTTCTAAGCGTCACAGCGCCGTCCTGATCTCCAATCGCCTCAGAGGCGTTGACCATAATATTCATGACCAATCGTTGTATTTGATCCGGATCTCCCTTAATGAGTGGAATTTTACTGTAAATTTCCAAGTTGAGAGTGACATATCTGGAAACACAGGTTTTCAGTAGGTCGCTGTTTTTGTTTAACAACTCTTTGATGTCCACATCTACAGGGAAGCCCAAGGAACTGCCCGTGTAGATCTGCATCTTGCGAGAAAGTTCCGCTGATCGTTTGGCCGCCTTGACTGCGCTGCTAATGCTGTATCGGGTCTCAGGACCAAGAGCCTGATCCGTAAGAGCTAACTGAAGGTTGCCCAAGACTACCGCCAACTGATTGTTGAAATCGTGTGCGATGCCCCCGGCCATTATAGCAAGACTCTCGAGTTTCTGGGCTTGGAGTAGCTTATGCTGCATCTCCAGTCGCTCGGCCTCCAATCGAGTGCGGTCGGTTATTTCTTGCGCTAATTCCACGACACCTATTAGGTTTCCGCTATTATCGACTACCGGTTCTCCTCTTTCTTCCCATACCCTTCCGTCCGGTGTGGTCATAATTGTTTCTTCGGATCTTTTCGTTTGAAAGGCTTTTCGCGTTGGGCAATTTTCACACGGACTTTCGGGGTTAGCCCACAATGAGTGACAGGTAGCCCCAATCATTTCTTCCGGGGATCGCCCCACCGATTCTGCAGCAGCCTTGTTAACCCAAATTATTTCAAGCTTATCATTCACAAATGCGATATTGGTGGTAATGCCGTTAAGGATGGCGTTCTTCTGCGCTTCACTTGACTGTAGGGACTCCTCAATCCTCTTGCGCTCAGTAATGTCATGAACAATTGAAAATAGTACAATCTGTCCATTCTGCTCAATCGGTGAGGAGTGAACTTCCACCGTTCTGATTTCCCCACTTGCAAGTCGGTGTGGAAATACAAAAGAAACGGGTTCCTCCTTTGAAGCCATGAGCCTTTTAGCTTTTACCTCATCAGGAGGTAGGACATTGATCTCCTGGATAAACATCGAGTGTAGCTGAGACATTGTGTAACCGTAGAACTGCTCCGCAGAACGGTTTGAATCGATTATTCGGCCCGTCTCCGGTTCAATTAGCAGCATAACTGCGCTATGCTTTTCGAACATCGCACGAAACCGTTGCTCGCTCTGACGCAATCTGTCTTCCGCATACTTGAGCCTCAGTATGGACTCGACTCGCGCCAGGAGTTCCCGATTCGGAATTGGCCTCGCTATGTAACCATCCGCCCCGTGTTCCAGGCCATCAGACTGACAGTCTGATTCGGTGCGAATGCTGGAAAGAAGAACCACATAGATGTCCGCAGTCTCAGGATCAGACTTGATCCGCCGGCAAACATCCCGACCGTCGATATCCGGCAATACTACATCCAGAAGAATCAAGTCAGGTTTGCGCTCCGCAGCCAGTCTGAGACAATCTGCGCCGTTGACGGCCTCCAACGCCTCGTATCCGGCTCCCTTTATGATTCTTGACACACCATGAAGAGCATGGATTTGGTCATCCACAATTAAGATTCTGGCAGTATCCTTATTTTTCATCTCTGGTTCTCTCAAAGGTCGCAATGACAGGAGCCTTCCTGTCAACCCCTCTCTCAGGAGTTTTCTAGCCCTTTAGGAAACCGCAGCATGATTGGTTTCCCGGCAAAGCCTTCATCATGATTCGATAAGCCTACTCCTACCCGGTGAATTTGTATATATTTTGGTGATTGTTTAAACAGCGTCTAATCTTCTGATTCGCCCCATGCCTTGCGGCTGCGTTCCACTTTTTTTGTTACGGCCTCCCATGTCGCTGTTTTGAGAAAAGATTCAGGCCAGCGATTGACCATCCGTGTAAACATTTCAAAGGGGACGGTAAAGGTTATTTCATCAGGTTTCAGGAACTTACGGTCCGAAGGGTCCCATCCCCCGAGGACCGCTTTTAGCTTTCCTTGCGCAAGGTACCTGAGAGGCCAGGTGACGATGTTCGAACAACCAGCTCCAAAGGGTGAACTGACCGCCTCAAAATCGTTCGTTACAAAGGTTGCCAACTGGTGGAGTCCGGCAATGCTCTCCGGCCTTGAAAAGAAAATAACCAACTCAGGCTTTTCGTGGTCGCCGAACAAGCTGATTGGCTTGAATATACAGAACCTTGCCGATGCAGGCTGCGGGTCTATTGTATTAAAGAAGTTCCTCGACACCTCAGGCGACTCGAAATAGTGTTCCCCTTCCAATCGTCCCGGAATTCCCGTGGAGACATAATAGGCTATTGTATCGAGTTGCGGTTTCAGAAACCCCAGATAGAAAGCTCCACCCAGGCAACCGAAATGTTCCCTGTCAAAAACGGCTGCGGTCTTCTTTTTTCGAGCACGCCATAACACGCCGATTACACATGTCCAGTTTGCGTTTATCGAAGCCCAATCCACCCGTTGGGCAGCTTCGTCTTCTATTGTCGGTATGGTTCCATGTTTGGGCGCAACACATTCTGTCGGTGAGTCGTTAGTGTAGAGCATACCCATAGGCTCTTCCGTCATGCCAAGCGCCTCTAGGAACTCCCGAACTTTGGTCAGGTCGTCTGGTGTCATGATTCTACTCCTGTATTGTCTACACTGACTTATTTGCTTGTTTTGCCTGGCTGTTTAGATATATCGGCTGATTCGGGAATGGGAATTCAATCCAAATTAAAAGAGATTCAGATTAGGGTTTTCGGAAAATCACACAGGCCGGAGGATTTAGTTGGTCTGAGTTCCATAAACTAAAGATCCTGGGCGGAAAGGAGCCTCGAATGAAAATTGCCCTCGAACTCGGACAGGTCTTTGTGGGTAAAATCGGCCCAAAGGTTCTCTGTAAAAATGTTACACTCAAAATATGGCCAGTTAACTTGAGAAATGTAGGCTATGGAACTGATTCACAGCCTACACTTGACTCAATTTTACGTAAGGGTTTCCCGCTGTTTTCGCTTATATCGGGGTAGTGCACGCTTCAACTGGGTTCAACTGGTTTGCCCTCCGGGGACGGAATAGCAGTCGACTGGGTTTGAACCGGTTTAGAGGGTTCTTCTTGTTCAAGGCTTTTTTTCAGTGATTTTATGCCTTGTCCGACTCCTCCCATGATTTCCGGAATTCGTTTTGCTCCAAAAATCAAGAGGACAACAGCAAGGATTAGAATTAATTCTGTAGGTCCTGGAATGCCCATTTGAAACTCCTGTAAACGAGTATGACCTTCCGCAAGACAATTTTCAGCGGAATTCAACAATGCGGTGTTTTGAAATACGACTGGCCTGAGAAGCCTTGATCAACGATCTTACCAATTAATTATCGTAAGTCATTGGACACGCCGTGTCAAATGTTCAGATTGGCCGTCAAAAATTGTCAGGTTTGTGTGTCTCTAGTTAGAGTTTGACGATCCCAGGAGTTTTTGTGATTCGCAGTTTCCGTGCGTTCATCACATGGGTCGACCTCGCAAAAAGAGCATTCGGTTTGTTTACATGGGTCCAGATGGATCAATATGTCGGACATTCCTCTGAAATGCTCGGAAAATAACGATTCCAATTCCTTGACCTCACGATGGCCATCCACTATCGACATGTCTACCGGAACGCAGAGATGGAAATCCACATGTACTCTCCTGCCCGACTGCCATACTCTCAGTTTATGAATATCAATCCAAATTTCCTTTTTATGAAGCTTCAGCAATTCGGTTATTTCATCGAGTAATTGAGGGTCAGAGGCGTGCATGAGGCCTCCAAAAGCCCTTCTGACAAGTCCTGTTCCCCAATAGACGATATTGAGGCCCGCTGCGCATGCGATTATTCCGTCGACTCTGTACCACCCAGTCCAGAAAACTAACCCCAATCCCATGATTACCGCCACTGTCGTGAAAACATCAGTCAATAGGTGTTTTCCGTCAGCTTCCAGAACAATGGATTTTGTTCGTCTACCGACACGGAGAAGGACTAATCCAAGAACCAGGTTTCCAACCCCGGACATCATCAAGTAGAACATACCCTGTTGAAGGTTTGGTAGGGATACGGGATTTAACGCCTGTTTTATTCCTGCAAAAAATATTCCCAGGGCCGCTATCAAAATTAGCGACCCTTCAAAACCGGCGGAAAAAAATTCAATTGATCCATGTCCGTATGGATGGCTTTCATCCGCCGGTTTGGCGGAAATCAAAACACTCCCGAGACCAAAAACACTCGCTACAACGTTTATGATTGATTCCAGAGCGTCTGACAGAAGTGCGGAAGACCCGGTGATCCAGTAGCCATAAAATTTCATCCCCATTAGGATTACGCCTACGATCACCGCTGCAAGCATTACCCTGTAGTTGGATCTGAGGTCGTTTTCCTGAAGGGAAACAAGACGCGGATCGTCGACTTGCCTCTCATTGACATCAGATTGCGCCATGTCTTTAGTTCCGAAAGTTGCGCCTATGAACATTTGATACCAATACTGCTGTTGTCATCAAACCGCCTTGGGAATATTACCGGAATTTTCGTCTTTTAACCGGCCGTCCTCCATCTCCAATATTCTGTCGAATATATCCAGGCTGCGATGATCATGCGTGGCCACCATCACTGTTGTGCCATACTTGTGCGCCACATCGCGAAACAATTGCATTACCTGCCTGCCACGAACACTGTCAAGAGCGGCGGTGGGTTCATCGGCCAGAACGAGGCGAGGCCTGTTGGCTAACGCCCTTGCCACGGCCACTCTCTGTTGCTCGCCTCCTGAGAGCATGTGAGGCAGATTTTCGGCCCTATGTCCGACATCGAGGCTTTCAAGAAGTTGCATAGCCCTAAGTTTTGCGACCTTTCCTGAAATATCATTGATCTCCAGGGCAAGCTGAACATTCTCCACAGCGTTAAGAAAAGGGATCAGATTGGCTTTTTGCAGGACATAACCTATAAACCTGCGCCGATAGGACCGTAGGTTTACTTTAGGAATGGGCCCGTCTGTAATTAGATCTTCCCCTATGAAGAGTTTACCAGAGGTTGGTGAATTTACGAGCCCTACAATAGTGAGCAGGGTTGACTTTCCAGCGCCGCTTGGCCCAAGAAGAGCGACTACCTCACCATTTGACATGGTAAAAGAAACATCCTTCATTGCCATGACTTCCGCTTGTCCGCTCCCATAAATCTTGGATAGATTTATGGCTCGGATAGCCGGACTGTCTAAACTCATGAGAGGACCTCATTGGGTTCGACCTTCATGGCCTTCCATATACCCAACCCCGCCGACAACACTGAGATCAGCAACACGATCGCGGCCAGGGATAAGAGATCGTCGTTATTGATTACTACTTTCCTGGGGAACATTGGGAACACCCACTTGCCGGCATAAAACGCAAACACAAAACCCAGGAAACCAAGCAAAAGGGCCTGCTCCAGAATCAGGGCCAGTATCACGGTGTTTCTCGCTCCGATAAGCTTAAGCATCGCAATGTCATGGATCTTTTCAAGTGTCAGCGTATATAGTATGAGAGCCATGATGATGGCCGAAATGACAATCAGTAGCGCTCTAAAAAGTCCAAGTTGTCTTCTGGCCCTGTCTACAACCCCTCTAAGCAGGAGTTCGTTTTGTTCCATTCTTGTGAAGGCCGTTACATCAGCCCAACCCGAGAGTTTCGTCACCACGGACTCAACACCGGCGCCGGGAGCTAATCGAACCAAGACTGCGCTAACATAAGGATCTGGAAGGGCCGGTAAATTCGACGATGGTAATCCGGCCCTTTCTACGAGAGACGGTTGGGTCCATCCTATGTCCTGTTTGGTGAGCCTTGATTGTCTCGCTTGTCTCTCAAGCCGAATGGCTTCTCCAGAGTAATCATACTGAATCTCAAGAGCGTCTAAAAGGCTAAAAAAGGCGAGTCCATCTCCACTCATGCTGGTCATTCCTTTTGTAATCCCTACAACTTTGTAACGGTTCTTGCCAAGTGGAATTTCGTCCCCGAGTTGCAACCCCAGAGTCTGATCAGCGATCATTTCGAAATGCGCCGCCCCTAAATTACGACCCGCTATAATAGGAAGCCATTGGCCCTTATCCTCTGGCCACGAAAGTCCCTGGATCTGAATTCGAAGAGGCTTATTGTTGTATTCCCGTTGTACGGCGAATGTGACGAAAGATCGGGCGCTGGCTATCCCTGATAAGGCCTGCAACCTGTCTTCAATGTTTCTGGGAATCCTGGAGATTTCAGCGAATGGACCCCTTGTGCCATGTTGAACGATCCAGAGGTCGGCCCCTATGTTATCTACCAGCAAAGTGGCTTCCTGTATCAAGCCCTGGTATATTCCCCCCATTCCCATGACAATCATGAGAAGCATTCCAATACCTAATGCGGTAAGGGAAAATCTTGACAGGTTATGACGGATATCTTTCAGAGCGAGATTCATCTACTGTAAACTCTCAGGCCGTCTGTCAACTGATATGGGTCCGGCCCCGTAATTATGGAGTCGTTAGGCGAAAGGCCCTTCAGAATTTCAACCCTGTCAATACCCCTTGATCCCAGAGAAACCTCTCTCCAATTGGCCCTTCCTTTATTGGCCAGGTAAACCCCGGGTGTGGTTTTCCTCCAAACGAGAGCTTGAAGCGGAATATTTATGACATCGTTTTTCCTTGCCGTCTCTATGTAAACTTCCGCCCTTTGTCCAACGGCCCAGTTTTGAGGCAAGTTTTCCAGGCCAACATCCACTTTGAACTCTCTAGTCTCCCTGTCCACCTCCCGGCCGACACGCACAACCTTGCCATTAAACTCCTGTTTAGTTTCGGACCGGAATACGACTCGAGCTTTTTGTCCCGCTTTAAGTCCAGCCATGGATGTCTCATCTATCCAAGCGGACACCCACATTTCTCTGGTTGACAACAAACGGAAAATAGTGGCTCCTGGGACCACTATGTCTCCTACGTCACGATCCCTTCTGACTATAAGGCCTGAAAACGGGCTGTAAATTCTCGTATCACCAAGTCGAGCCTGTTGAAAACGAAGCCTCTCCCTGGCCGCCAGAACCTGACGGTCCGCTTCCCTGATAGCGGCGATCGAACGAGCAACGTCCGCTTCAGCTACAGCGAGGCCCTGAACCGTCTTATCCATAACTTCCTGAGAGATGCTCTTGGAAACCATTAAACCCGCGTAACGGTCATAATCTCTTCGGGCCTGATCAAATATCGCCTTGGATCTTGCCTGGTCGGCCTTCACGCGTTCGACAGTGGCTTCCTCGGCGTTGACTATGGCTTCCTGAGTGCTCACCTCTCTGGCCAGGTCTGAATCGTCCAGTCGGGCTAAAAGCTGTCCACTTTCAACCCAATCATTTTGATCAGCCAAAAGTTCTACGATCAAACCCTGAATTTTTGAACTCACGGTAGTCTGATAATGAGCTTCAAGAGTTCCTGTTCCCATAACTTCCTCTACAACCTCGCCGTTTAGCGCCACAGACGTTGATACCGGCACAGGTGAAAACTTAACCTTGTAGATCACCAATGCGATCAAAATGATCAGGAGAATCCACTTCCAGCTTTTCGATAGAATGGTCTTCAGGCTACTATCCAATTATTTTCCCCTTTTGAAGCGACGTGGAGGATGGCAAAGTCAAAAATATATACAATTGACGCAATTATTTCTCGCGATTAATCTAGTCCAATGATACTTTCCAGTGCCGAGTATGATCGAATAAAATAGCGCCACGCAAGAGCACTTCATTTGATTATCCTGGATTGATGGTTCGATTCCCAACATCCCGGCGCAATGTTTCTATCTGTGAGAATACCGGAGAGTTCCATTATGGCAGGTTTTCGCAAAAGCCTAAAGTGCAAACTGATATTTCTGGTAATCCTTGGACTCGTTCCACTCGTTTTACTTACACTGTTCAACAATCTTGAGTTACGCAAGAAAGCCATCGTCAGAGTTCAAGAAAAGGCCTTGGTAGTAGCTGATCATTTTCAAAAACACTTTAACTTTGTAGTGGAAGAAACCAGACAGGTTCTCAAGGTCTTGGCCGATGAACCGAATATCATGGAATTGGATTCCAAATTTTGTTCTGGCCTAGTCAATGCAGGTTTTTTTAAAAAGACGTTTCCCTTTTATGTTGATTTGGGTGTGATTGATTCGTCGGGAAAACTCGTATGCAGTGTGCTACAAGATTCCGGCCTGAAAGATTTTGTAGGTCAGTCCTACTTCAATGAAACTTTAAGGTCCATGCGGTTTTCTATGGGGCTCGTTCAGAATAACCCCGTCTCGGGAGGCGCTGAAATTGGTTTTGGATATCCAATCCTTGATTCCGAAGGAACGTTGAAAGGAGTCGTATTTGCAATTCTCGACATGGGAATTTTCGATATGTTCGTTAAACACCAGACAGTTCCTCCTAATGCCAGTCTTACTGTCATAGACAGTATGGGCTCCGTCATGACTCGTCATCCCGACGCCACACAATGGATCGGACAATCTGGATCTTCATCGGAAATTGTAAAACAGATTCTGGACCAGAAGGACGGGGTAAGGGAGGCCGTGGGGATTGACGGGGTGAGGAAAATTTATGGTTTCAAACAACTGGGCAGTTTCTCCAAGAGTCCTTATGTGTACGTCGGTATACCTGTTGCTCATGTTACCGGCGGAGCCGACCGTCTTCTGCTCACCAGTCTCTTCTGGTTGGGATTGGCTGCTTTAGCGGGAATGGTGGTGGTATCGGGTCTGTCTTACTTGATGGTGATTCGCCACTTGAACACACTGATAGACTCTACGGAGAAAATTAAGAAAGGTGACCTTAGTGCACGCACCGGTCTGGATGGAGGAAACGGAGAGATAGGATTTTTGGGAAGCGCATTTGACCAAATGGTGGTCTCTCTCTATGAACGCGAAAACGAACGCAAGGTCTCTCACGAAGAATTACAGAGGGAGAAACACTTTTCCGACGCACTGATTGATAGTCTGCCCGGCATTTTCTATCTATTCGATAAACAAGGCAAATTGTTGAGATGGAACCGTAACGCTGAAAAGGTTACAGGTTATTCGAGTTCTGAGATGTCAAAATTGAAACCTTTGAATCTGATTGCCGACGCTGATAAAAAAATGGTGATGGAAGTATTCGAGAAAGCTCTTGATAATGTCGATACGTCAATGCAAGCCCGCTACCTCACCAAGACAGGGGAGACCATTCCCTACTTTTTTACAGGACGAACGATTGAAATTGACAATACAAAATGTGTCATAGGAACAGGCATAGATATTTCGGAGAGGCAGAGGATAGAGAAGGCGCTGGAGGACAAGGAACATTTGCTCAAAATAATCCTTGCGACATCGCCGGTTGGCATACACCTGGCGGAGAACAGGACCATAAAGTGGGCCAACGAAGCATGGATTCAGATGTTTGGATTCAAAGATGAGCGAGACTTCATAGAGAAAAGCGCCAGGATAATCTATGAGTCGGAAGAAGAGTTTGAGAGGTTAGGACTTGTTTTTTATGCAAATCTTGGCAAGGGTGATGTAGCCGAGGTTGACTCAAAATTGAAACGGACGGATGGATCAAGCTTCCACGCCACAATACGAACAGCAAAATTAGCTGAATTCGACAGTCAAAACGACACAATTGTCGCGGTTGTTACCGATGTGTCCGAACGAGTAAAAAACGAAGAAGCGTTACGGGAAAGTGAAGAACAATATCGTAACCTTATTGAGACAATGACTGAAGCTATCGGAATAGTCGACCCGGAAGGAACGCTAACCTATGCCAACAAAAGAGCCTGCCAGATGCTGGGCTGCGCAGAAAGTGATTTGGTAGGTCATAAAGTGGAAGAATTTCTTCACGAATCAAGCAAGGAAACTCTCGCCATTCAGATGTCGCAACGCAACTTCAGACTATCAGAATCCTATGAACTTGCGTGGGTCAAGGTGAATGGCGAAATCATCCATACGCTTGTATCATCAAAATCCATATTTGATTCTGATGGCGTATTCAAGGGCAGCCTTGCCACTGCCACAGATATAACTGATCGAAAGGTTTACGAAAAACGGTTGGCGGATTCAGAGAAAAAGATGCGGTCGTTAATAGAACAGGCGCCTATTGGCATGGCGATATTTCAGGATGGCAAATATTTTTACGCCAACCCCGAATTGATGGCAATGTTCAATTGTGAAGACAGCGCTGAGATCGAGGGACGATCTTTGACGGAATTCATTGCTCCCGGGCATCAACATCTTTTCATGGAAAGATACAAGAGGTTTCTTGCCGGGAAACCTACCAGGCAGTCTTACCAGGTCGAAGGGATCAAGAAATCGGGCGAATTATTTGAAATGGTGATTTGGCCTAAAACAATAGAATACGATAATCACCTTGCGGTATTGGCGTTTATGATGGACGTGTCGGAAAACAGAAATCTACGCGCCCAACTCATGCAAGCTCAGAAAATGGAAGCGATCGGGACGCTGGCCGGTGGAATAGCGCACGATTTCAATAACCTCCTGCAGGTAATCATCGGATACTCTGAATTAATATTGATGGATAGGAATCTGACCGACAAACTGAGGCAAAGCGTCAAGTCTATAAACAAAGCTTCAGTGAATGGGGCTGATCTCGTCAAGAGGATACTTACCTTTAGCCGAAAAACTGAGACTAGGCCAAAACCACTAGATTTGAATCATGAAATAAAGCAGATAAAGAAACTTCTTGATAGAACAATTTCCAAGATGATCGAAATTGAACTTCATCTTTCAGAAGAAATCGACCCTATAAACGCAGACGCCGCTCAAATTGAGCAGATCATAATGAACCTTGCGGTGAATGCCAGGGATGCGATGCCGGAGGGAGGAAGGCTTATTGTCGAAACTGGAACTGCTATCCTCGACTCTGAGTATTGCGCAAGCCATATCGAAGCGACTCCTGGGCCGTGTGTCCGTCTTTCAGTGACCGACACCGGGTCCGGCATGGACAGCAAGACGGTACAAAGAATCTTTGAACCGTTTTTTACCACGAAGGCTTCCGGAAAAGGAACAGGTTTGGGTCTGTCCATGGTATACGGCATTGTGAAACAGCATGGAGGGCATGTCACTTGTTACAGTGAGATAGGAACCGGGACAACATTCAAGATTTATTTTCCGGCGCTTGTCTCGGAGACAGTCTCGCATGACAAAACAGAGATCAAAGAAATAGGAACAGGGAACGAGACGATTCTTCTGGTAGATGACGAAGAGACTGTCAGGGAAGTAGGGAAAGAACTCTTGGAGGATTTTGGATATCGGGTGATAACGGCCAAAGGTGGCAAAGAGGCGTTGTTAATATATGAGGTGGAAAGAGACAACATAGACCTGGTAATTCTGGATCTTATGATGCCTGAAATGGGAGGTAAAGAATGCCTCGAAGAGCTTCTAAAAATCAACCCGTTTGTGAAATCACTTATATGTAGCGGCTATTCCGCCAATGGAGCCGCCAAAGACGCTGTAAGAGCAGGGGCCAGCGGATTTGTCGGTAAACCGTATATTTTTAATGAGTTGCTGTCCGAGATTAGAAAAATATTGGGCCAGTCTTGCTCAGGAGATTGATTTATTCGTAAGGAAACTTCTTAGGCCATTGAATGAAAAGGAAAGGACAACATCCTGACATATGGGTTCGGACAAGTCGGTAGGGAAAAATTCGAAGAGAAAACTCGAGCCAACCAAGGTATTCGATGAATTTGAATCTTGTGAATTTGAGCCGGTCTTGTCTGATGTTGAGCTTGTATGGCGTGGAAAGCGACAACTTGAAAAACAGGAAGTTGCGGATTTACGTTCGATAGAACGTGTCCGCATTTCTCCTGAACTCTCCGCTGAGTCCGTCAGATCTTCCCATTCTCATTTTTCCTGGACCAACAAAATTATCAATGGTGACAATCGTCTCGTAATGAATGCCCTGCTCCACGGTGAGTTAAAGGATGAAATTCATGCGGCAGGGGGTATCAAATTAGTGTATATCGACCCGCCATTCCTTGTTGGAACTGATTATAACATGAGTGTCCTAGTTGGAGATCACCGTCCTGAGAAGGTTAATGTGTTTCAGGAATTTGCGTATCGCGACTCCTGGAAAAAGGGTCCCAGTTCATACCTAAACATGATGTACCGGAGACTGAAAATAATTCGTAGCCTTCTCGCCGAAGATGGCAGCCTGTGGGTCCATTGCGACTGGAAAGCGAACTTCATGATAAGAGCTATACTAGATGAAATATTTGGGGCAGACGCATTCAGGAACGAAATCATCTGGTATTACACCAACAAGATTCCCGACACCCGTAAGCGGCAGTACACTAACGCCACTGACACAATCTTCTATTATGCGAAGTCGACCAAAAGCGTCTTCAACTGGCAATTCGAAAAACGGGACAAGCCCATCAAGGTCTCCAGGATGAAGAAAATAGAAGGGAAAAAAGTTTATCCCAAAGGGGACGACGGCAAATGTATTTATGTCACTCGTGAAGAGCGTACTGCAGACAATGTATGGAAGATTCCTCTTCTTCATGCTCACCCGGAAATGTGGGGCTATCCGACCCAAAAACCTGTCAGGCTCGTGGAACGTATTATTCTGACAGCGACAAACGAGGGAGACCTGGTCGCCGATTTCTTCTGTGGATCAGGAACGGTTCTGGAGGCTGCCCAGAAGTTGGGAAGAAAATGGATAGGATGCGACATCGGCAAGATCGCGACTCACACATGCCGAAAACGCATGATAAACTTTATTAAGAAGGACAGCGATCTAATAGGAACCAGCGGGGCTTTTGATATTCTGGAAACCGCAGATCCCCTTAGCGCAGGCAATCCAAAATCTTTTGGCTTCCATGAAAGTGATATCAATTCGGACGGGTATCTCCAGACAACTATCTTTGATTTTGAGTATGGCGCAGATTCCCGGAAGCTGCAGCCTACCGATATTACCAAAATGATTTCTCATTCTTTAAATGGGGATCCCGCCACCTTCCTCGCCCCTCGGTATATTTCCATAAACGCTCCTATGATACAGGAACTCCTTGATATTTGCTCAAATACAGGGGTGAAGAAGCTTGATGTCATTGGCTTTGATTACGACAATTCCATAGAACCGTGGATCTTGAAAAAAGCTGAAAACTTATCAGTGGGAATTTGTCTCAAGAAAGCTACCGGAGAATTCCAATCGAACTCCAAGCCCGGGTCTGACGACAGCGGGTTAGAAATTCTTGCCTACTTCAATGCACAAATGAACGCGGAGAAGCTATCAGCTCAAATTTCACTGTCGGATTTTGGTTTGTATTGCGTGGGAATGGATCAGGAAGTTTCAACTGAAAATGGGAAGATAAAATCGTCAAGAATATTTGTCGACAGCCTCGGAAGGTTGGTGAGAGCCATTATTACGCGAAATGGTGAAACGCAAATTCACATTCTGACCGGTACATGGAGTGACTGGATAGACTATTGGGCCGTGGACTTTAATTATGGTCGCAACGTCCAAATCAGTTCCCCTTCTGGAGACAATTTGGGTAGTCCCGAGGACAAACCTGTTTTTACAAGTGTGTGGCACTCATTCAGGACGCCCAAGAGAAGATCTATTGAGTTATCAACTCCTTTCTGGAAATATGACAGTCCAGGGGATCGCAAAATTGCCGTCAAGGTAGTGGATATTTTTGGCAACGAGACACTGAGAGTGATCTAGACGCTTGCCACTCAGGAGACGTGCCGACCGGACTGTTCCTTATGGTGAAACCCTTCTGGTAGTTTCATTGAAAAAATAAAAGGAATCTCAATATTGGTTATTGCATTATTGTCAGGTCATAGTATAGTTGGCCTGCTATCAGGTTATGATTTGATGTTTTAACATCATAATATTTTCCTCCGATTTTTAGTCTGGCTGTAGTTGATTAAAACTTCAGTTGGAAATTTATCAATAACTCATAATGCTGTTTCTTCGAAATAAATAAACAGGACCTTGTTGCATTTGGTAGACAGAGGCCATTTTCAGGTGGCTTTGGCAAACCAGATAACGAACTGTAATTTTTCCTGATCCATGTGTTTCAAGTCGAAAGGAGTTGTCGGAATGAAGAGATTCTTCTTGTTGGCTAACCTGATTGTTGGAATTTTGGCAATTATTTTAGGATCCACATCGTATGCGGCGGACCCCATATTGATTGGCCTACCCACTGCGGAAACTTCTCTTGAGGGAAGGGAATCTATAAAAGCGGTTAAGATGGCCGTGGATGATATCAACGCCAAGGGTGGAATAAAGGTCGGTTCTGACAAGAGGCTCCTGGAAATAGTAGTTTCAGACTTGCGTGATTCATCAGCCGGAGTGCCTGTATCTGAAGCTCTCCTGGGTCTGGAGAAGATCATAACCGAGAAAAAGGTTAACGCCATCATTATAGGCCCTTTCAGGTCGGAATCACTCCTGGCGGGTATGGACATTATATCGAAATATAAAGTGCCACTCCTGGCGACCATAGCTATGTCTCCAAAATTTGAAGAAAAGGTCAAGGAAGACCCGGTCAAGTACAGACATTGTTTTCGAGTTTGTCTGAACGCACAGTCTCTGGTTGGCTATCTTGCTCAGACTTTGGGGTTCATGAAAGAGGAATTCGGATTCGAAAAACTCTATGTCATGACTCAGGATGTGCTGTGGGCAAAGGCGACCGGCGAAGGCGCGGCTAAAGTCGCCACTTCAAAAATGGGCATAGAACTCGTGGGGTCAGAGACGTATCCGACCGGGGCTTCGGATTTTTCACCCGGTTTGATGAAGGCCAAGATGAAAAACTCTCAAGTTATAATGCCGGTATTTGATATGCCCCAGAGTGGAATTCTGCTCAAGCAATGGAAATCGCAAAAGATACCCTCGATGCTTTGCGGATTCATCTCACCCATGGCCGGTCCTGGGGCCTGGAAGATTTTTGAAGGTAAAATCGGTGGTCTGATCAACTCCAATTTTGAATTAGGTAGCGCCATCCCTGTCGAAAAATATCCCCCAGCAACGAAATTTTACAATGATTATCAAACAAAGTTTGGAATTCCTATGGAAGCTGGACATGGGCCGGCTCCTTCCTACGACTCCGTTTATATCTTTGCCGAGGCGGTTGAACGGGCCGGTTCGCTTGATCCTGACAAGGTAGCCGATGAAATCAAGAAAACGGATCGCGTAGGAGTAATTGGAAGAATAAAATTCAACGAAGGTAATCAGGTAATTTATGGAGCTGACCCCAAAGAGACCGCCGCTGGTTGTGTCTCTCAGTGGACGGATGATGGGAAAAGAGTAATAGTTTTCCCCAAATCCATAGCGGAAGGGAAAGTAGTTCTTCCGGAATGGATGAGCGCGGTCAAGAAATAGGTTCCACGTTCGATTGTTATGTCGAGCCAGGATTGAATACGCCCTGAGAGCATCAAGCCGCGCTCAGGGTGTAAAATAGTGAAAAATTAACGTCAGCAAGGAGCGAGGTCATGTGGGAAGTCGCCTTAATCTATGGCTTTATCAATAGTGTAATACTCGCTCTAACGGCCCTCGGATTCAGCTTAACCTTTGGAATAAGCGGCGTGTCTAATTTCGCCTATGGAGCGATGTACATTTTCGCAGGGTTCGCATCCTGGCTGTTGTTAAACAAACTAGAGCTTCCATTTTTTCTGTCCGCTGCAATAGCGGTAATTTTGACGGCTGGTCTCGGAGCTGCGATGTATCGCTTCGTTTTGCTCCGAGTTCGTGGCCTTGTGATATCTGAGGTTATAGCCACTTTCGGCGTCGGTCTGATAATTCTGGAGCTTTTCCGTTACCTTGGATTCTCAGGCTTCGAATACACTCTTCCTGTCTTCAGTGACGGCAGTCTGCTCATTGGGAACACCTACGTGGATTATCAGCGAATCTGGATAGTGGGAGTTGGCATAGTGTTGGCCATAGGTCTTTATCTATTTACCCACTACACAAAGATTGGCCTTGCCTTCAGAGGCATCGCGCAGGATGAGCATACAGCGTTGTCTCTTGGTATTAATTCAGACCGCATTGCCGGATTGAGCGTAGCTTTTGGGTCAGGTCTGGCCGCTGTAGCCGCGATACTGATCCTCCCACGTGGAACGATTGCGGTAAACGATGGATATGACGTTCTTATAAACGCTATGGCGGTCTGTATAATTGGTGGGCTGGGAAGCTCTGTAGGCGTTGTTTTGGCTTCATTTCTCATTGGCTATGCCCAGATCATGACCGACATATTGTCCGGCCCACATTGGAAAATGATCATATCTCTTGTAGCGATTCTCGTCATACTTATAGTCAAGCCTTCCGGTCTTCTTGGGAAACAGAAGGAACTGGAAGAACGAATATAGAATTATCATGTACGTAGAACTAATTATCCTGTGAGAGTGGCGCTTAGGTGAAACAAAAGAGAAAGGAAAGAATAGACAGAGGGATCAAAGCTAGATCCGACGACGTGTTCTCACTAAACTCGTTTCGGGAAATGCTTTACGTTGCTGTTCCACCACTTGCTCCGGTCCTTCTGCTGATACTTTTGCCTCTGGTGTTGCCTTCCTACTGGCAGAAGGTCTTGATATCTACGTGTGTTTTTGCGTTGCTTGCCATGAGTTGGGACTTCCTCGTCGGTGTTGGCATGGTGTCGTTAGGCCAGGCTCTGTTTTTTGGAGTTGGAGCATATATCGCAGGGGTTTCCAACAAAATCCTCGGATTGCCTATTTGGATCGATCTCCCACTGGCTACAGTTCTGGGAGGATTTATATGCACGGTCCTGTTGACTCCGGTGCTAAGATTGCGAGGTGTATACTTTTCCATGGTGACCCTCGTTTTACCGTTAATGCTGGAACGTATCGTAGAGGCTGCGGGCATATTTGGAGGGACAGAAGGAATAACGGGTATCAAGGCGTTTCAAAATCCGTTTGTTGAATCATACGTGATTGTTTTCGTGACGCTTTTTGCCCTATTCGCTTTTCGACGTCTGGTCACAACTGATTACGGTCTTGTCCTTAAAGCTATAAAGGACAATGACAGGGCTGTTATGAGCGTGGGAATCAACATCTATTGGATGAAGGCCCAGGCTCTGTTTATAGCAGGTTGCGTAGGCTCTTTTTGCGGGGCTTTTCTAACCCATGTTTACGGGTTTGTAGGCATGCCTTCTTTTGCTCTTGACTATTCAATCCTACCTCTGTCCTCGGCCGTAGTTGGTGGTATGGGGACATTTGCAGGCTCCTTTCTGGGAGCTTTTATTCTCGTCCCGCTGTCTGAAGCGCTTCGAGGTATCGGAGGCTTGAGAATAGTGTTGTATTCATTTTTCCTGGTGTTCTTCATTGTCGCTTTACCGGAAGGTATTTTCCACTACATTCAGAGGAAGTATCAGCAGTTCGAAAGATGGGTAGAAGTTGACAAATGAGTGATCAGAATAACCATCAAAAAGACGCAGGCCTGATTTTACGAGTCCAAAACCTCAGCAAAAGCTTTGGAGGCGTTAAAGCGGTCGTTAGTGTAAGTTTTGATCTCCATGAAGGGCAATTGCTAGGCGTAATCGGCCCAAACGGATCAGGAAAAACGACTCTTGTCAATCTCATAACGGGGTTCTTAAAGCCGGATCTCGGCAAGATAGTGTACAAAGGCAAAGAGATCAACGGTTGGGCGCCGTATCGAATAGCCAGGATCGGAATAGCTAGGACCTTTCAGATGATTCGACCGTTCGCCGAGTTGCCTTCATTCAAAAACCTGATCATCCCCTTGTATTCGCCCCGAGTCAAGGCGCTTTCCGGAGGTAAATACGGTGATCTTGACGCTGTGGCGAAAGATTACCTGGAAGAAGTGGGCTTTGAAAGGGAATCCGCAGTAACATACAAATCCGCCGGCAGTTTGCCTCATGGGTACCTGAAGCGGTTGGAATTGGCAAAGTGTCTAGCTCTCCGCGCGGATCTGATCATACTCGACGAGTTGTTCTCGGGACTAAGCATAGCTGAATTGGCAAGTATTGTGCCCATAATTGAAAAACTCATTTCAGAAGGAAAGACCGTGATTATGATCGAACATCGGTTGCGAGAACTTTTTCGGATTGCTGACCGGGTCGTTGTGTTGAATTATGGCAGTGTGATCGCTGAAGGGATACCTTCTGAAGTAATGGAAAGACCAGAAGTCAGAAAGGCTTATTTGGGTTCAGAATAAATGCTGGAAATCTCTAATCTTATGGTTTTCTACGAAAACGCCGTAGCGTTGAACGATTTCAGCATGACCGTTCAGTCCGGCGGTATCGTTGCTGTCATCGGCTCTAACAGCGCGGGTAAGACAACGCTTATGAACACGTTGTCAGGCTTGATCATCGATACCAAGCTCAAAGAGCAGCGTAAAGGTGGGGAAAGGATTACCATATACGGGAAAATAGTTTTTAATGGTGAAGACATAACAGACCTATATCCCAGCGAACGAGTCAAAAGGGGAATGGTCCTATGCCGTGAACGTCACCCGATATTTCCGGAATCCGATCTTCTTGAAAATCTATGGATCGCCGGTTACTTGCGAAAGAAGCCAGAAATTAGAAAAGCGATAGATTATGTATTTGAGCTTTTTCCAACTCTGGTAAGGCTTAAGAGTCGCAAAGCGGGTTTTCTGAGTGGTGGCGAACAACAGATGCTGACCATAGGCATGGCGCTGGTCGTGAAACCGACTCTGTTGCTTCTCGATGAACCGTTACTTGGTTTGAGCCCCATGATGCAAACGACGCTGGTGGACGCGATCAAGAAAATCAGCCTTGAGACCGGCCTGACAATCGTCATATCCGAGCAATTCGCAAGACCTATACTCCCCATGATAGATCATGGATATATAATTGAGAATGGTATGTTGACACTTGATGGAACCGGTTTCGAACTTATGGAAAATCCAGAGGTCAAGGGAGCCTATTTTGGTGTCTGATTCACAACCATTTATGTCGGGAAGTGTTTAAAACATGTCCGTGTTAGACTATCAGACAATATACGAGGCTTTTTCCGCGATGGCCGCGAAATATCCGCAAAAGACGGCGGTATACTTTCTCGGGTCTTCCTATTCATACAAAAATGTCTCAAATCTGTCCGAGAAATTCGCATCGGGCTTGTATGAAATAGGGATACGAAAAGGCGATCGCATCCTGATGTACATTCCCAATTCAATTCAGTTCGTCGTCTGCTGGTTGGGGATTCAGAGACTTGGGGCGGTAGCTGTTCCAATTAGTCCCATCTATACCGCCTTTGACCTAAAATACATGGCCAACGACACAGGGGCGAAAGCCGTCATCTGTTCTGATCGTAACTACGGATACGTTAAACAGGCTATGCCGGACACGCAGCTTGAGCATGTCATATTTACAGGCTTGATTGAGTTACTGCCCTGGTGGAAAAAGGTCTTTGACCTATTTGCTGATAAAGCGCCAAAAGGTAAAGTGGAACAAAGCTCCGAAGTGTGTTCCATGAGTGACGTGATAAAACGGGGCGCAAAGCTGGCCCCTAAGCCTGATTTATGTGATCGGGATATAGCCCAGATCATGTATACTGGTGGCACTACGAAGCATCCCAAAGGTGTTCCAATGAGCCATGGGTTGTTTCTGGTCTCATCGGAAGAACAACTTGATGTTCGAAATCCACTTTTTCCAAAACACGAGGATGTTATTCTTGCAGGCTCGCCATTGTTCCACATAGCGGGGCAAACGTGTTCTCTGGCCACGATAGTTGTGGGCGGCGGGACGATGATCGTGTTCCCCAAGGTAAATCTGGACGCTTTTTTTGACGCGATCGAGAAACTAAAAGCAAAGAGCCTTGTCGGGGTTCCGGCCTTTTATCGTATGATTCTGGAACACGATCGTGTCGATCAATATGACCTTTCATCCTTGAGTTACTGTTTTTCGGCCGCGGATGTTTTGCCTCAGGATGTTGCGAGAAGATGGACGGACAAGTTCCACATGCCGGTTTTTCAGGGCTACGGAGCTACAGAAACGTGCGGTGGAGTCATAATGTGCCCGACTGATCGGGAAAGTCCTCCGATGGCCATGGGACTTAGCGTTCCAAGCAAAGAAATCAGGGTGACTGAGCAGGAGGGTCTGGACGAAGTTTTTCTGGGAGACCCCGGAGAACTGCTGGTACATTCGGAACTAATGGTGTCAGCCTATCTTAACAAACCGGAGGAGACCGAAACGTCCTTTGTGACTATAGACGGAAAGCTCTGGTACAGGACAGGCGATATAGTCAGGCAGGATGAGAATGGCTTCGTTTACTTCGTCGATCGAACCGTGGACGCTATAAAGCACAAAGGCTACCGTGTTTCCGCATCTGAAGTTGAGGCTGTCCTTCAAGAACACCCTGCTGTCATCGAATCATGCGTTGTAGGCATTCCGGATAAAAAAGTGGGAGAAAGAATCAAAGCTTTTGTAGTTCTCAAAAAAGATGTCAAAGGTGTGGCGGGTTATGAACTAACAAAATTTTGCCGAGACCGACTCCCGGCTTACAAGATTCCTCAATATATAGAATTCAGGGACATGTTGCCAAAGTCAAAGGTTGGTAAGCTACTAAGGAAAGAAATAAGAAGCGAAGAAAGAAAACGACTAGAAACTTAAAAGACTTAGCCCGCTTCAGTTTAGCGTCTATATCTAGGTAACGCCTGTCTGAAGCGGGTTTGTCTTTTCATTATCAATTGGTTCATCAAATCGTGAACAAATCAAATATCAATTGTTCTTTTTCACAATAAGATGAACCAGTTATCAATTAAGTGTCGCATCAATTAATTTATTTACTAATGAATTCCTCGGCCACAAAATGGGGAAGAGGCAAATTCGGGAGCGTTGCAAATCACAGATCTCAAGCTGTCCCTATGCGACGCTACCCATCGACCAAAGCCATCCTCATCCGGCCATACTTCGACTACGGGACGATTCCCTTGGGCTTCCACCCTTTCTTCGAATCCTTCGTTTATATAATCAACAAATTCATCTCTTGCGCTCATTTTATATGTCCTCCGTTTAACGGGACGTTTCCTTTATTGATTGTATAGATGCTGGAAGTTAAAATCGGATTCAATTTTTGTTAATATAGAGTGAAACAGAACCTGGAACCGTGGCCAAGACCCTCAGATTCGACCCAAATGCGGCCCCTATTCCCTTCCAGGATTCGTTTAAGCATGGCGAGTCCAATGCCTGAACCTTCGGATCTCTCGTCAAGTTTGACAAACAATTTAAAAATCTTAGCGTGATCCTCCTCTTTGATTCCCATGCCATTGTCTTCCACGAAGAAGACAAGGTTACCACCTTCGTCGCGGTAGCCAACCCTTACATGCGGTTGAGTTTGCCCTCCCATATACTTTACAGCGTTTTCCAACAAGTTCTGAAGAATGGTCAACAGTTTGCTACGACAGAATTTCACAACTGGAAGGTCATTTTGGATCTCAAGCTGGACTTTGTTTTGTGATATCCTAGCCGCAAGTAGGTCGGAAGCTTCCCTGGCTATTTCTCCAAAAGCCAGTTCCTGTATTTCATCTTCCATTGTCGCTATCCTGGAGAGTTTCAAAAGGTCCGTAATAAGTTCTTCGATCCTGTCCGCAGATCGAAAGACGGTAGAGATATTTTTCTCAAGTCTTTCAAATTGACCACTTTTCGCATCTTTTTCGATCCATCTCAGTAGTCCTTTGATAGTTATTATCGGACCTCTCAGATCGTGAGAAATAGCGTGACCGAATACTTCAAGGTCGGCGTTTTTCGCCTTCAACTGAGCTATCAAATTTTCTCTCTCTATCTCGGCCTCTTTCTGATCTGTCACATCCTGGATCATTGACATCTTTGATATCGACCCGTCAGGGTAGTAAAGTGGAGTATTTACAACGTAGTAGTAACGATTATCTTTGGGGCTCTTGACTTCCCATCGAACGGTTTCACCTTTTAAGACACTGTCGTGAACACACCAATCGCAGATACCGTCTCGTTCGTGCAGAGCCTCATAGCATTTATGTCCGGTAGGGTCGTAACCAGTCCTTTCTATAAGTTTTTCATTGATATACTGGATTTCGTAGTTCGACGAGCAGACATAAATGAATCCGTCAAATGCTCGCAAAATGGCTTCAAGTTTCGCGGAATTTTCGAAACAGACCTTTGCCTCTGCTCCAAGTTGTTTCTGTAGAGAGCGAAGATGATCCAACTCTTGCCTCATAAAGGCGATCTGCAAGTTCAGACTCTCCAAGCTCGTGTCAAGATGACTCATGACCTGCTCCCATAAATCCAATCGTACCGATTCTCTTTTGAGTATGTAACTTCGATAAACCGTCGTCAGGGAGGCCCCTGTCCGCTGATGACGCGAAGCCGCTAAATCATCATTCAGGCCCACCGACACTCCGAAATGTTACTTATCCTCTACCGTAATCTTATCAGTCCGCCATTCCAAGGTCCGGGCCAAAGGGAAAATCACACAGCGTTGTCAGTCTATTCTTCTTTTAAACAAAGCGGAAGCGCATGCTATGTACACAACAGCCATCACAAAAATTGGAACCAACTGTGGCCATAACACTTCCCACCCAGTTCCCTTCAGGAATACTCCTCTCACAATTGTAATGAAATATCTTACAGGATTGAGATATGTGACATATTGAATGACCAACGGCATATTTTCTATTGGAAAAGCGTATCCAGATAACAATATCGAGGGTTGGAGGAACATGAAGGATGTAAGAACAGCCTGCTGTTGCGTTGAGCAGAAGGCTGAGATTGTCATCCCTATTCCGGAAGCGGTGATTAGGAACAGCAAGAAGGACGCAAAAAAGAACCAGAGCGAACCTCTTAAAGGCACGTCATAAATTAGCAGAGCCATTGGTGTGATAGTCAAGAGTGTTACTATTTCAATCATAAAGCATGGAATTGTTTTGCCGAGTATAAGTTCCAATCGCGAAATCGGCGCCACCATAAGTTGTTCAATTGTCCCAATTTCACGTTCTCTCACAATGACCGAGGAAGTAAGGATTATGGCAAGAGCCAGCAGCAAGAGGACCACAACCCCCGGCACAAAAAAGTCCTTTGAATTGAGGTTGGGATTGAACCAGGCTCGTGACGCTTCTGCAAATTCCGGAATTACAAGCCTTGGTGTTGTGGAATCGTACATAAGGCCCTGCATGCTGTTGATTCGTGAAGCCAGGATGTCATTTGAGAAACGTTGCAATATGGATTGAGCGTAACCCGAAACAGTGCCTGCCGTAACAGTGTCAACTCCATCTACAAGGATTCCTATCTCTGCTTTTCGTCTTCCCTGAACACGCCTCTCAAAGTCCGGTGGGATTAAGATAGCCATGGAGGCTTTGTTTCGTTCAAGGTATCTATCAACATCTCCATACTGATTTTCATATGCGACGATCGTGAAGTAGCCTGATTTAGAGAAACCCTCTATGATGTCACGACTTAGCTGGCTCTGGTCCAAGTCGACCACCACGGTCGAAACATTATTCACGTCCAAGCGACTTGCCGAGCCGAAAATCATCAATTGCAGGAATGGAGCGATAAGTAACATCATGAAGTTCTGTCTATTTCTAATAATTTGAATGAATTCTTTTTTGACGAGCCATCCAACCCGGCGTAAACTCTCCAGAGATCTCTGTTGAAAGGTCTTTTCACGGGATTTATCCTCCAACTGAAATGCTCCAGGGGATGTAAAGGCCGCCCCACCGACTTTGGTTTCAGGTCTTTGGATAAACAAGTCTGTCATAGGGCATTTTTCCCCAACTTGCGTGCGACTAGAGCGGTCACTACAAACGCAAACACGAAAAGGGCGAGCGAAGGCACAATTATCGCGTTCCAGCCGACACCCTTGAGATAAATTGCCCGGAGTATAGTTATATAGTGTCTTGCTGGAATTATGTATGTGAAGTACTGGAGCGACTGAGGCATATTCGCTATTGGGAAGACAAAACCAGACAAAAGAAAGGTTGGGAGAACGGTCCCCAAGAGAGCGAGCTGAGTCGCAAAGAATTGATTTGACGCTATTACTGAAACCAGAAAGCCTATTGACATTGCGCAAACAAGGAAAACACTGGAAATAAAAAACATAATCAACAGACTTCCCTTAAAAGGCACCTGAAAAACATATCGTCCCATCAGGTACACCATCAGCAAGTCTATATAGCCCAGTGTAAAATACGGTATTAACTTCCCTACCACTAATTCAATAGGTTTAAGAGGAGTTGACATCAATTGTTCCATTGTACCGGTCTCTCTCTCTCGTACTATGGTCAAGGAAGTCAGCAGAGCCGATATAATCATCATTATTACCGGTATCAAGCCGGGAATAATGTTGTTACGGCTTTTGAGCTCAGGATTGTAGACGATACGAATTCTGGGATCCACAGGTGGGGTGACGCGGCTTTGTACAGCCTGCCTTGTCAGCGATTCCATCTTAATATCGCTCTCAAAGGTCGAGGCTATTGTTTCCAGATATACGATGGCCAGATTAGCACGGCTGGAATCTGACCCGTCTACAATCGCCTGAAGATGAGCCGAGTCTCCTTTCTTCAGGTTGCGACTAAAATCAAAAGGAATAACGATCCCAACTGTGATGTGGTTGTTGTCAAGATTCTTGATAATTTCATTGTAGTTATCTGTTTGAATGATCGAGCGAAAATAAGTGGACTTGGTCATACGATCTATAAAATCGCGAGACTCGGGACTCTTGTTTTGATCCCAAACAGCTATTGGAATGTCATCAACGTCCAGAGACAGCGCAAATCCGAACAGGATCATGAGCATTACCGGAATACCGAGAGCCAAATACAGGGACCTGCTGTCCCTGATTATTTGTCTGCTTTCTTTTTTGGCTACCGCCAGTGTTCTGGTAATATTCATGTATGCGGTTTTCCCGATCCTTCATTTCAAGGCAATAACAAAAGGCACGTAAAGAACTCTCATTTTTTAGCTGGTGAAGTTAGAGTCACAAAAACGTCTTCGAGGCTGGGAACAACAATTTCCAACCTTTCCACGATAATTCCTTCTTTAGCCAATATCTCCCGGGTTTTCTCTTTGGCTTCCTCTGGATTTTGGGTGACCAGGTGGATTGAGCTTCCGAACACAGCCGCTTCAGAAAATATGGATTCTTTCTTGAGCAATTCGGACACATGCGTTACTTGGTCACATTCAAGGTCAATAACAGTTTCCGGCATCCAGTTTGTTTTAAGATCTGAAGGTGTGCCAAGCGCCACGATTTTCCCCGAACTCATCAATGCGAGTCGATTGCAATATTCGGCTTCTTCCATGTAGTGAGTAGTCACAAAAACGGTAACCCCTTGCGAAGCCAGGTCGTTGATAAGCTCCCAGAAATTCCTTCTGGAGAGTGGATCAACGCCCGATGTCGGTTCATCAAGGAAAATGACCGGCGGCTCATGAAGGATTGCGCAACCTAGCGCTAGTCGCTGTTTCCATCCCAGTGGAAGTGATCTGGTAAGTGTTTCTGTCTGGTCAGTTAGCCCGGCCATTTCCAGGACCCACGAACTGCGCCTTCTCTTGGTCTCTCTGTCCAGACCATAAATCCCTCCAAAGAAATCCAGATTCTCCGAGACCTTGAGATCTTCGTAAAGCGAAAATTTCTGCGACATATATCCGATGTTCTTTTTTATGTCTTCACTCTGAGTTGAGACATCAAAACCGGCAACGGTTCCTGTTCCTGATGAAGGAGTCAGCAAGCCACACAAAATTTTTATGGTGGTAGTTTTTCCCGCTCCATTTGGTCCCAGGAAACCAAATATTTCCCCCTGTTGAACTTCAAACGTCACATGGTCGACAGCAACGAAGTCCCCAAAGATGCGAGTCAAGTCTTTTGAAACAACTGCAATATGGTCCATCTAGGAGTCCATCCGAGCTTTTAAAATGAGATCCTTGTCCATTATATCTGTTTTGAAATGACTGATAAGAACACGTCTTCCATGGCAGGAGCTATTCTCCTCAACGACTTGATCCCTACGCCGGCCTCATCAAGCTGTCCCCTAACCAGAGATTCGTCATTCCAGTCTCCCATCCTAACATGGAGACTGTCCCCGAAAACATTGACATCGAATATGTTATCACTGATCTTCAAAGCCATCTTTGCTTTTCGAACATCTGACGGGATGATCTCTATCATGGTCCCGATCACAGCCGCTTTTAGATCCTTGGGCGTTCCCAGTTTTATTATTGTTCCCTCTCGCATAAAAGCAGTCCTGGTTGTTCGTTCGGCTTCATCCAAATACGCGGTGGAAACAAGTATGGTTATGCCTTCCATCAAAAGCTCTTGAAGGATCTTCCAGAAGTCTCTTCTTGATACGGGGTCAACTCCGTTCGTGGGTTCGTCGAGCAACAGCACATGGGGACTGTGTATTAGTGCGCATGCGAGTCCCAGTTTCTGTTTCATTCCACCTGAAAGAGCTCCCGCCAGCCTACCAGAGAAAGGACCGAGTCGACTGAAAGCAAAAAGCTCTTCAATCCTCTGTGGCCGAGACTTCTTTGGGACCCCGAAAAGATCAGCGTAGAACAGCAGATTTTCTATTACAGTGAGGTCCTGATAGAGCCCAAATCTTTGAGGCATGTACGCCAGATGTTCTTTGACCTTGTCCGGATTTTCCCTAACAGATATGCCGTCTATGAACGCATTGCCCGATGTTGGATCCAGGATTCCGGCGAGCATTCTCATTGTAGTCGTTTTGCCGGCGCCATCGGGGCCGACCAAACCGAAGAGTTCACCTTTTTCGACACGGAGGTTCAAACTCCTGACCGCCTTGACCCGGCCAAAATCTTTACAAAGCTCCTCGATCAGGATGGTTGGCGGGGCGGTTTCTTGTCCTTGAGATTCCGGCATGGCCTTTCACTTGACCATTTTTGGGGTGTTGTCGCCGACCCGAATATAACCTTCCGCGGGCATGCCAATTTTCAGTTCCTGATCCTTGTTTGGAATAGTAATTTTAACCCGGTAAACCTGTTTGACACGTTCTTCTTTCGTCTGAACGTTTTTAGGGGTGAATTCGGCTCTTGAAGAGATAAACGTGACAACTCCCTCATACTGCTTTCCAGGAAAAGAGTCAGTGGTTATTTGGGCTTTTTGGCCCAATTTAACCAGCCCCAGGTCCCTCTCACCAATGTAGCCTTTAAGCCATACCTCATCTATCTCCGCCACTGTGGCGACTGTAGCTCCGGGTAACACAACTTCTCCCAATTCGTTGGCTTTGACCAATACCGCTCCAGACCCTTGGGACCGGAGAGTTGAATGGTCTATATCAAGTTCGATCCGCTTCATGTCGAATTTCGCTCTCTCCAGTCTCCCTCGCGCGGCGGTAATTTCCTGCTCCCTCGGCCCTTTTTCCAGTTCAGCCAATCTCTGGGACGCATTATTATAATCCTCCTGGGCCACCTTCAACGCTGTTTCTTTGGTGTCAAAGGTTGAAGAAGATATTGCGCCCTGTTTGTGAAGCGGCAAATAACGTTCGAATTCGTCCCTGGCGTTTTGGAGTCTGCTCTGAGAGGCTTTGGCCACCGCACGCGCGCTTTCAATATCTTCCTTCCTTGACCCCTCCTCTAGTTGGTCCAAAACGGCCGCCAAAGCCGAAATATCTCCTCTTGCCGAACCCAGCGCCGCTTCAAGCGTGTCAGTGTCCAAGGTTGCTATGACCTGATTCTTTGTGATTCGGTCTCCTTCTTGAATTGGCAGGGTTTTTATCTGGCCGGCAAGTCGAAAGGACAAGTCCACTTCTGTAGCTTCGATATTTCCGCTCACGAAGACTGTTCCAGCCGCGGGGACTTGGTTCTTGAGATAATGGATTACATAGGTTGATACCGCCCCAATGATGGATAGAATTGCGGCTAAAATCCCAATTTTCTTTATCATCACGCCATCTCTTCGAAGTTGTAATACTTAATTACTTCAAATTATTGACAATAGCAGCTATGCGCACTTCTTACAAGACCATGATGAAAATCCAATGACAATAACATTCTCCGGCGCCCCGGCTGCATTCAACGGAAAAACAGACCTCGCTAGAAACAAACATATATAATTTCGCGAAAAAATACATATCTAGTAAATAAATTAAACTTTTATTTTATGTTTTTAGTATTATTATCTTAAAAGATTAGATTTATTTGTAAAGAAATTAAAGTATTTTTTTATTGACAACCCCAAATCATTGTGATATCCACGGCTCGTCGACCCTAGGTTGACTATCTGGGTGATGGAGAATTAAGTGTTCGGAAAAGTGATAGATTTCCAGAAGAAGGCTTCAGAGGCCACTCGAAGAAGCGAGCTCCCCTCAGAGATAACTACTCAATTTAATTCAGAAGTTCTTGATCAGGGGTTAAAGTTAGCAGAAGCTTCGCGAATTTCGCACATAAATTTTGGTAGAGAAGCATATTTTGCCGTTGTATCAGATCAGTATGATAAGTTATTCAATGTTCACATCATGCTGGATCCTGATACAAAAGTACTCTCTAAGGCTTCCTGTGGCTGCTTCCGGTCTTCAACCCGCACATATTGCCACCACATTGTGTCTCTTGTCCGTTACGTGCTTAGACCTGACTCTGAAACCGGTAAATTACGTTCGCTGGGTGACGATTTTCAGGACAGCTTCTGGAATGAAATCAGTTGGTTTGGTTTCAAGAATTTTGGAGATTCCACGCTGGGATTCAGAGCCGGGGTGAATCATGGAGGTGAGGGCATACGGATAAGCTTTTGCGACAGAAACCAGCGGGAAATTATGGCTTTCATGCCGGGGGAACGATTGGTGGAAGAGTTCTTGCACGAATTTTATGACATAATCAAACGAGATATCGACAACTCTGTTTTTCGTCGAATGTATGGACGGAAATTGAAGGACCCTAACGTGCCTTCTCTAAGGCGAAGGCCATGGAGATATTCGGAAGACGAACTGGAAATAAACAGGAAGGGGTTGAAATCAGTCCGACAACATCTTGAAGATAGCATGTGGAATAAGATCGCCAAGGTGGGTTTTCTTGTTTCCGGTCGCAATGGAGGACATTTCAATTTCAGATTTCTGGAATTCAAGGAGCAACTTATAGTTGAAGGGACGGATGAGGATGAGAGCGCTATCCTGAGGTTCATTCCGCCCAGGTCGATGATTGGGGCCGTGATAGATAGAGCCGAAAAAAAAGGTGTAATCGGCGCCGATTTGTTTATCAATCGTGAACCCTTGAAAACAGGATTCCGGATTGATGTGACTGATGACTCAGAGTTAGTGATCGTCCCTGTGGTTGAAAATCCTGACCAAGACGCTCCGATGGAAGAACATTTCCTGGACAGAACCAAATTGGAGCGCCAACTTTTCGGGACTTATTATCTTTTTCCCGATTTGGGTTTTTTCAAGATCTCAGCGTTTCCGCCATCACTGCCACAGGAATATTTCTCCCCACAAAAGAAAAATGTGATTCCATCTAACGAGATAGCAGATTTTCTCAATATCTGTGGCCCCGTTTTAAAGACTGAACCCTCAATAATTGTTGACGAAAGCTTGCTGAACCGCGAAACGGTAAGTCTCTATGAAAAGGTGATGGTTAGTCACCAGACGATATCCAGTCAGGAAGTAACCATAAACATAGATTACCAGTATGACGGTTTCTCGATTTCATTGCGCGACATCATGGAGGCCAAAGCCCAAAATCGGCAATACATAGTCAGAGGCAGCAAGTGGGTGGACATCCGATGTCCAGAATTCTCCTGGCTTGATGGGTTGGACAAGGAACCACAGGCTTCAGGTTCTCTAAATCTTTCACGGGCGGAGTATCTTCGCTTTCTGGCTTTGAACGAGAGAGTAGAAAAGAATTATTCATCTCAACGAATCAGGGACCTCGTTGAAAACCTTGAGGCGCTTAAACCACCTACGCGGATTCCCTCCATATCATCCATGAAGGGAAAACTTCGATCATATCAGAAGAATGGTTATGGATGGCTCTGGTTTCTTTATCAAAACAGATTTTCCGGGCTTTTATGCGACGACATGGGGCTTGGCAAGACTCATCAGGTCATGGGGCTTATGACTGGCATACTGAAAAGTTTGGCTGAGTCGGCTTCTGAAATAAGGTTCCTGGTGGTCTGCCCAACCACGGTTCTTAACCACTGGTTTGACAAGGTCGTAGATTTTGCTCCGTTCCTCAATCCATACATATATCACGGAACCGACCGCTTGTTTGAAGACGCGTTCAAGGATCACAACCTGGTAATAACCTCATATGGGATAGCCCTAAGAGATAGGGAGATGCTCTCCAATTACAAATTCGAACTCCTTGTCCTCGACGAGGTTCAATCAATCAAGAACAAATCCACAAAGACTTATGCCGCAATAAGTTCTCTACAGGCATCCTGCATAATAGGATTGACCGGAACTCCAATAGAAAACAGCGTAACGGAAATCAAATCTTTGTTTGATATTACGTTGCCCGGCTATCTACTTTCCGATTCGTCATTTGAAAGCCACTTCAGGGTCCCTATAGAGGAGTTTTCCGACCGTGAGGCCAAAGAAAGGCTTACGAGGCTCATAAGACCTTTCACACTGAGGAGAAAGAAGGAGCAGGTCCTTAAAGAATTACCGCCGAAGATAGAAGATATACGTCGCTGCAACCTTAGCGACTCACAAGTAATGTTTTACCGGGATGTCGTTGAGAATCAGGGAAGAAGTCTCGTCCAGCAATTGCAGGACCCTGGCCAAAGGGTCCCTTATATGCATATATTTGCTATCCTAAATTATTTGAAACAGATCTGCGATCATCCGACCCTACTGGAAAAAGGAAGCACTGATTACACAAAGTATTCTTCTGGAAAATGGGACCTATTTGTCGAATTGCTGGACGAAAGCATCCGTTCTGGTCAAAAAGTGGTCGTTTTCAGTCAATACGTTAAAATGCTGGAACTAATAGAGGCTTATCTCAAGGACACAGGGGTTGCTTTCACCACGATCAAGGGGCATACACGAAAGAGGGCTGAGGCGGTAAAGAGATTCAACACTGATCCTGACTGTATGGTTTTTTCAGGCTCACTCCGAGCTTCGGGACTTGGTATAGACCTAACTGCGGCTTCTGTGGTCATACATTACGATCGTTGGTGGAATGCCGCAAGGGAAGAACAGGCCACGGATCGAGTTCACAGGATCGGCCAGACTCGAGGTGTTCAGGTTTTCAAACTTTTGACCAGAAACACGCTCGAAGAGAAGATAGATCAGATAATCTCCAGGAAAAAACGACTCATGGAAAGTGTGGTGAGGCAGGACGACAAATCCATCCTGAAGCATTTTTCACGAGAAGATCTGATAGAACTCATTTCCTTCTAGTCCAACCAGTCAAGATCAACTCGAGTTGCCGGCATAATTCGAAAGTGTTATACAGCCTCGTGGAGGCCGATCAGTAAATAGTCTTGTTGACATCCCCTCACAGTTATTTAGGGGGAGTCGGCCAAAAAACAGTCCAAGGATACGTTTGATGGAAAAGATGGTTATTAAAGGTGGATCGCCGCTAATAGGCTGTGTCGACGTCAGCGGGGCAAAAAACGCCGCTCTCCCTTTGATGGTGGCGGCAATGCTAACGACGGATGAGATGACCTTTCATCGGGTGCCGGCCCTGAGAGATATAAAGACCACCAAGCAACTCCTGCTGCAACTGGGTGTTCAACTCGACGACTTTACAGCCGGCGCGCTCAGAATCAAGGCGCGAGAGATCACCGATCACACAGCCCCTTATGAGCTGGTGAAGACGATGAGGGCTTCGGTACTGGTCCTGGGGCCTCTAATGGCTCGCGAAGGCAGGGCCGATGTAAGTCTGCCCGGTGGTTGCGCAATCGGCGCACGTCCTATTGACCAGCACCTCAAGGGACTCGAGGCGATGGGGGCCTCGATTGAATTATGCAACGGCTACATTCAAGCAAGAGCGAACAGGCTTCGGGGAGCGAGTTTATCTTTTGACATGAAGACGGTAACTGGAACTGAGAACCTTATGATGGCGGCTACGCTTGCAAAAGGAACCACAGTTCTCGAAAACTGCGCAAGAGAACCGGAAGTTTCAGAACTGGCGCATGTTCTGAATCGAATGGGCGCAAAAATAGATGGAGCGGGCACTGATATCATCACCATAGACGGGGTGGAGCGGCTAAACGGCATTGTGCATGAAATAATGCCTGACCGTATAGAGGCTGGAACGCATCTCATGGCCGCAGCGATCACTGGAGGCGATGTTACTGTAAAAGGTTGCAAGGCGGAGCATATTGAGTCTTTGCTGGAAAAGCTTTCTGAGGCCGGTTTGAAGATAGAGATCGAAGAGAATTCAGTAAGGGTTTGCTCCAACGGGGGTATCAAAAGCCGAAACGCTGAAACTAATCCCTATCCAGGATTTGCCACTGATTTTCAAGCTCAATACATGGCCCTGATGGCTCTTGGTGACTCCACTTGCTTGATTTCCGAACAAGTGTTTGAGAACCGCTTCATGCATGTTCAAGAACTGGTGCGTATGGGAGCCAACATAAGGATTTCCGGTAGAACCGCTTCGGTGCGTGGCGTTCGTAGACTGTCCGGAGCGCATGTCCAGGCCACTGATTTGCGAGCCAGCGCTTCGCTGATCCTGGCTGCGCTGGCCGCTGATGGTATTACGGAAGTGCATAGGGTTTATCATCTTGATCGTGGCTATGAGAGAATTGAAGAGAAACTGTCCAGTCTTGGAGCGGACATAAGAAGAGCAAAAGATGAAATGGTTTGAGAGGTCCCACCCATGAGAATTTCCGAAATTTCCAGAAGAACATCAGAAACCGACATTCATCTAACGTTGAATATAGATGGCCAGGGGCGCTGTTCAATCCAGACCGGCATTGGCTTTTTCGATCACATGCTAAACCTGTTTTCGAGGCATGGTCTTTTTGATATTGAACTGAAAGCGGTCGGGGACCTGCACGTCGATTTTCACCATACGGTGGAAGATGTAGGGTTATGCCTTGGGTCCGCTTTCCGGGAGGCTATTGGAGATAAGCGTGGGGTCAGGAGATACGGTTTTTCATCGTTGCCCATGGATGAAACTTTGGTAAATGTTTCTCTGGATGTTTCCGGCCGACCCCTTCTAACTATGGTAAACCCTCTTGAAGATAGATCAGCCGGTGATTTCCCTTTGGATCTAGTAAGAGTGTTTTTCCAGGCGTTAATTGACAGGGGTGGTATGACATGTCACGCAACCCTAATTGCAGGATCCAACCCTCACCATGCGGCTGAAGCTCTTTTTAAGGGATTTGCTCGAGCATTGCGGCAAGCGTTGGAATTGGATCCTCGTGTTGATGACATTCCTTCAACAAAAGGATCCCTCGATTGAGTATTATTTTATGAGGCGGACATGATTGTTATCGTTGATTACGGAATGGGTAATTTACGGAGTGTGCAAAAGGGTTTTGAACGAATTGGATCCAATGCGCTGGTGTCGCGTGACATAAAGGATATAGAATCCGCCGACAAGCTGGTTTTACCGGGTGTTGGCGCATTTCCGGAATGTATGAAAAATCTGGCTCGATTTGGATTGGTAAGGTCGATTCTCGATTTTCTGGGGTCCGGCAAACCATTTTTAGGAATATGTCTCGGACTCCAGCTACTGTTCGACGAGTCGGAGGAATTTGGTTTGAATGAGGGTTTGAAAGTTATACCGGGCAAGGTTAAGGCGTTCAGTCGAAGTATGGGATTAAAAATCCCTCACATGGGATGGAATCAGGTTATCTTTAAAAAGGACGTTCCCATATTTGAAGGGATAGCCAACGGATCTTTCTTTTATTTTGTGCATTCCTATTTTGTGGAACCCGCTTTAAACTCCGACATTGCCACAGAAACCGAGTATGGCGTCACTTTTACAAGTTCAATTGCCCGTAACAACATTTTTGCGCTTCAGTTCCACCCCGAAAAAAGCCAGGAAAATGGGCTCAGAGTCCTGAGAAACTTTTCCAGTCTTTAAATAATAAATGAATCGAAATGACGGGGAAGATGGCCAAAAAAGCTTATATAGCGATCTCAGTTATATTTTTCAATGTATTTGTCCTGATCTTATTAATCAACCTCGGTTTTTCCGGACTGATTGACCTTCGGGAATATCTTAGAAAGAAGGAACGGAACCCGGAGGCTTCACACAGTTTCAAACCTGACAACCCTGAACTCAGAAAAGTATATCCAGGGATGAGCCAACCTGAAATCTCCAAGGTGATCAGAGAGAATCTCTCAATTACCCAGGTTTATGAGCCTTATGTCCAGTTCAAAGAGCGCCCATTTAAAGGGACGTTTATGAATGCGGACCCTAGAGGGTTTAGATCAATAGATGGCACTGAAAAATGGCCCATCGATAGAGACGATTTCAATATTTTTGTATTTGGTGGTTCCACTGTATTCGGGGCGGCAATAGCTGATAATGAGACAATAGCTGGATATTTAAAGCAACTTCTGAGAGAAACCAGTGACAAGAAGGTAGCTGTGTACAACTTCGGCAGATGCAGCTACATGTCGACACAGGAAAGGGTACTGCTCGAACAGCTTATAATGAGTGGGAATATCCCCAATCTGGCCATTTTTATAGATGGATTGAATGATTTCGCTCATCATAATGGAGTGCCTGCTTTTACTAAAGATTTGACCAAGTTTATGAATGAGGGTGAAAAACCGGCCTACAAAAAATTAATTGAAGCGTTACCAGTCACAAAATTCTTTTTAAGGTCCAGCGCATCCAAATCAGAAAAACAGGAAGCAGATTCCTCGAAGATAGTTTCAGATGTAATATCAAGGTACAAAACAAATAAAAAAATCATTGAGGCCATTTCCAGGGAGTTCCATATCAAGACTTTGTTCGTGTGGCAGCCGACACCCTCGTACAAGTATGACCAAAATTACAACATATTTAAAAAATTCGATTATGGGGGGTTTCTTCCATACCTTGGACCCGGATATGAAAAGGCCGCCAACGAATATCAAACAGGGACGTTTGGGAACAATTTCTTATGGCTGGGCGACATGCAGGAGAATCTGAAAGAGCCGTTGTACGTAGACGCCATTCACTACAGCGCCAGGATGAGTAAATTGATTGCCGAACATATCGCTGTTGATCTTTCTGCGAAAAAAATAATTCAGTAACAAAATATCTGGAATTCATAACATGTCTTTCTGGATGTTTGGTTGTCCGAGAAGTTTAGGATACTCAATTGCAACTTGACTTGCTGTTAGTAGTTCCACCCGGAAAGTCACATTACGTGGTGCCGCCGATTGGACTTGGCTATCTTGCCACGGCCTTGCGCAAGGCCGGATTTGATAATGTGGCGATCCTCGATTCGATAAAGGAGAATCTGGATGTTCCGAGATTAACGGATCGAATCAAGTCACTTGCGCCTAGGATTGTTGGTTTTCAAGTCTTCTCAACTGATTTCTCTTCGGTTAGGGCATGTTCTGCAATTATTAAGAAAATTCTCCCCGATTCATTAGTCGTAGTTGGTGGCCCTCATGTTTCAGCCAGAGGCGCCGACAGTCTAAGAGATTTTCCCCATGCGGACTATGGTTTCCAGGGAGAGGCAGAAATTGGCTTGCCATTATTTGCTCGACGGATTTTCAGAGGGGAGGACATACCTTTTGAAGAAATCCCGGGTCTGATTTATCATGATGGGGTCGGATTAAAAGCCACAGACCGTGTCCTTGTGGAGGATCTTGACTCCCTCGGGTTTCCCGCCTGGGATCTCATGCCTCCTTCATCTTATCCTGACGCTCCGCAGGGCGCATTCTACAAGAATTTTCCCATAGCCCCCATGGCCACGTCGAGAGGCTGTCCTTACACCTGCGCATTCTGCGGTTCGCCCGTCAACATGGGTAACAGGCTACGTTTTCGTAGCATTGAAAGCGTGCTTGCTGAGATGGAATTTCTCTTTGAACAATATGGCGTTCGGGAGTTTCATTTTATCGACGACATGTTCAACGCTTCAAAAACAGAGGGTAATCGAATTCTGCCGGAAATTGGGCGGCAAGGATTGGGGGATTAGTTACACTTTCCCCAATGGCCTTCGGCTCAATACTCTCGATGAAGAATCTCTTTCCTGGCTGAAGAGGACAGGCGCTTATGCTTTTACAGTGGGTATTGAATCCGGTTCCCAAAGAATACTGGATTCAATGAACAAGAAACTGACCCTGGAAATGATACGGGATAAGGTTGGTCTGATCGCTAAGGCTGGAATTGAACCAAGCGGATTCTTTCTGATTGGTTTCCCTGGGGAAACCAAAGAAGATATGAAAAAGACACTGGCCTTCGCAAAGAGCCTGCCGCTGAAGAGGGCGCATTTTAGTAACTTTCTGCCACTTCCCGGAACTGAAGCCACGATAAAACTTATAGAATCCGGTGAGATAACTGAGCCTAAGTGGGAAGAGCTGTCCTATTCCCGTACACCGTATTCTCCGGTGGGAATCACTAAGGATGAGCTCAAGGCATTTCAGCGTAGGGCGTTCCTGGAATTCCATTTACGGCCGAAAATATTACTTAAAATGATGGGCGAGATAAAAAGTCTGAATCATCTTAAATCCATAGTTGTTAGAGCAAAGGATTATTTGTTCTCCTACAAGGAAATTCTTTGATGCAGGACAAGCGAGCTGAGAAAGATTTTTTCGACAACTTTGTTCAGCAAAAGGAATACGATGTTTTTGATGAAAAAGGTTACCAGCGAATTCTTTCCGAGTTTAACAGTCTGGTTATAGGTGGGGATGACAAAATCCTGCTCGATGTTGGGTGCGGAACGGGCGCTTTCACCAAACGTTTGCATAGCGAAAAACAGTTGACTTTGGGGGTGGATATATCCTTCAAGAGCGCATCTCAGGCGAGCAACATTGTGGATAGTTGCTATTTTTTCTCAGGGGACGCCGATAAACTGCCATTAAATGATGAGTCTGTCGATATAGTTGTTTTTAGCGGAGTTCTTCATCACTTGCCGTCCATGGAGAATGCCCTTGCGGAATGTATGAGAATTATGAAGCCGGGTGGAGATTTTTTTGCATATGATCCCAATGGAGTGAATCCAGCCATGTGGGTTTATCGCAGCTCTAAATCGCCACTTTCTACTCGGAAGGGATGGACTGTAAATGAGAGACTTCTTCGCAAACAGGAAATAAGTGAAGCTTTGAAAAAAGCAGGGTTTTCAAATGTAATTTGCAAGGGAATTAGCGGTGTAACTTATAAATACGTCGGGACAAAAACTGGAATGAAAATTTTAGGAATTTACAATTTGTTTGATCTTTGCCTAGGCCATTTAGGCATTGCTAACAGTCTTGGTTCATTTCTAGTGTCATACGGCAGAAAGGCTTAAAGGGATAGGACTTTATAACCGATGAATCATAAAGTGGCCAAAAGGGTGATTATCATAGGCGCCGGCATCACTGGGCTTACAGCGGCAGTGCGCATTGTTTCCCAAGGTTGTGGCGTAACGGTGGTGGACTCTTCATCGAGCGTAGGCGGACTAGCTGGTTCGGTAATGGTGGATGGAATACCTGTCGATAGATACTATCACTTTATATGCAGGGAAGATAATGATCTGGTCAATTTTGTTGATGAACTGGGTCTGGAAGACAAACTGATATGGAGAGAAGCTGGGACAAGTTGTTTTGTCAACGGGAAGACTTATCCATTTAATACTCCAGAGGATCTCCTCAAATTTGAACCCGCTCCATTCTTCCAAAGAATCAGATTTGGATTACACGTCGCGACATCACAATTTCGTAAAGACTGGCTAAGTCTCGACAGAGTGGCGGCAAAACCCTGGTTGATCAGAAAAATTGGTAGAAAAGCTTATGACACGATCTGGGACCCATTGCTAAGAATAAAATTCGGCGAATTCCACGAAGAGATCTCTGCCGCCTGGATCTGGCACAGAATCCACAGGGTTTCGAGATCACGAGTCAGATTTTTTGGGATGAACAGTTATGGGTTTCTGGAAAAAGGTTGTCATACTTTGATGGAGTCAATGCTGGAAAAATTGCATCAGTTTAAGAACTTTTCACTGGTTCTGGATTCTAAAGTGTCAAGAATTAGGGTCGAGAACAATAACGTGAAGGGAATTGAAATCACCGATAAAGATCTGATGGAGGCTGATTGTGTGATTTCCACCTGTTCAATTCCTCAATTCCTGAAGCTTACTGACACCTTGGGCCAATATGGCGACAGCCTGGCGTCAATCGATTATCTCAATGTGATTTGTGTTCTTCTTGAAATTGATCGACCATTTTCAAACAGTTTCTGGCTAAACGTCAATGATCCGAGAATTCCATTCAACGGGATTGTTGAAACCACAAACCTGAACCCTCGAATGGATTTGAAAGGTGGGCGTCTGATATACATTCCCTATTACCTGACCCGAAATGACCCGAGATGGTCAATGAGCGATTCACTACTTCTGGATGAGAGCTTTTCAGCGCTAAAATTGATCAGACCAGATTTTTCAGAGAAGTTGGGTAATGAAAAAGATATGTGTTTCGTGATCTAAATGCCCAGGCGGTTTGTAGAGTAGGTTTTTCAAAGAAAATCCCGGACATGCGGACGCCAGTCAATGGTCTTTTTATAACGGATTCGGCTCAATATTATCCTGAAGATAGGACCATGAGCGCATCGGTGAGGCTCGGAACTAAGGTCGCCGCCCTCGCAGGGAAAGGCGCGGAGGCTTGAAATTTAATGAATTTTTCTGGGAGAATCGCTGCGGCATTTCGCCGGATAAATGAAATATCGCCGTTTTAGACCGGCTCTAATAATTTCAATTAAGGTGGTGAAGTGACCGTACATGTGGGACCAGAATCGATAAAAAGCGAGTACGTGGCCTGTGATCTATGTGGAGCTGTTGATCACGAAGTCCTATATTCGAAGATCGATTCAGTTACAAACTGGACCTTTAATGTTGTCGGTTGTTCATGCGGCATGGTTTTTGTTAATCCTATGCCTGATGAACAGTCTATACCCCTGCTATATCGCGAAGATTATCATTTCGAGAAGCCCCTGCTGGATTCGCTGTACAAAAAGATGATTGAATTTCTGCCTCCGTCCAACGAAAATTCCAGGTTGCTCGACGTTGGATGCGGAACCGGCGACTTCATAAAGCACGCGGAAGAAGTTGGATGGGATGCAGAGGGAGTCGATTTGATAAACTGGGGTCAAACTTATGGAGGACTCAAAATTCGGATTGGAGACCTCCCTTGCATGGACATTCCGGAAGAGTCGTATGATGTTGTAACTGCTTGGGCGGTATTGGAACATGTGAGAAACCCTTCTCTATTCTTCAACAAAATCTCAACCTTGATGAAAAAAGATGGCTATTTCATATTCACTGTTCCCAATGTCACCGCGCCAGGGATTAGACATTCATGTCATGAAGATGTGCCCAGACATCTGTGGCTATTTACGCCAGGGACTGTTGAAGCCTACCTTGATAAGAACGGGATGAGAATTCTATCCACATTCCATGACGGTAAAATCTACCGGTCCTATCCTTTTGGATTGTTGAGGTACACCTGGCATCAGTTGATTGGCAGGAACGAAATGAATTGCTCAGTGTATGAAAACAGATCAGTTGCCCTTCTCCAAAACAGATCTATAGGCGTCCATTTCAAAAGGTGGATAACCGAGGTTTTTGAAAATGTCCCAACAGGTCAAATCGCATTGGATTTATTGGATCTAGCGTTGGGAGTAATTATAGCCAATTACTCAAGAATAATAAGAAATTATGGTGTTATTACGGTCATAGCGACCAAGGAATAGGCGCTTGACAGAAAAACCCTATCTGTCCAATTGTTGGCATATAAGACTAACCCAATGATTGCCCAGATTTTTGTATCATTTAGGCATTAAAATAAAGGACAAGTATTTCAGTATCTTATTAGTAATGAGCTTGTCCTAAAAGTTCGAGATTGTTCCATGGGGTTCGATCCATTTTCATATCCTATGGCAACGTAGTATTTGTTGACATGCGATTACTAATTTGAAAGAAATATTTGCAAATTTCTGAAGATAGGTTTTTAGTTAAATTGGTGCGCGAAATCCAGTTTTTAAGAGTCTTTTCGGCGCTCATCGGCTTTGCTTTCCCCGTGGTCGTTTCGAGTATAGGCTTTCTTGTTCTCTACAATAATCTGGATTGGGGACTTCTCATCCTACTCTTGTTGATGGGCTTCAACATTTTCCTGCTAATAATCGTCGGCAAGTTGGCGACCAACACAACCCTTTTTAATTCTCTTAAATTAGGGATTATTTGCGTAATTGCAACTTCATCCACGTTTGTTCTGCTTGAAGAGGCATTTCCGTTAATACTACCTACTGATTATGCACAGGCTAGCCGCTTCGTAAAAAGACCCCAACAGGACCAGAACTACCGGGACTTCAAGCCGGATATGATCTTTGATCAATCCGAAAAGATATCGACGGAATCAACAGAGGCCCCAAGTTTTTTTTCGGACGACATCGCTTGGCACAAGCCTGGGCGAAATTATGTGTATTTTGGACATGACCCTAATCAAAACTTCCGATACCTTAATCGGGTTAAATGGAATGAAACCGGATACTTCGACCACGACTACAGCGTCATCAAACCCGCAGATGTCTACAGAGTTGTTGTGATAGGTGATTCTTATGTAGAATCCGTGCAGGTTCCTCTTAAATCCACGTTCCACAAACTTACAGAAGACGCCGCCAACATGTCCGGTTTCACACTTAACAACCAGCGTTATGAGATAATTGGGCTCGGAAATTCCGGATTCGGCCAGAGAGAAAATCTGGATGTTCTGAGAACCCAGGGGCTCAAGTATGATCCGGATCTTGTAATTGTTACGCTTTGTGGAAATGACTTTTGCGATGACGACCCCGTACTCAAGAGAGAGTCCATACTCAGTGGAGGAAGTGTCACTCCACTGGTTAGAGGGGTAGCCAATCACGGATATTTTGCACTGGCATTTATCATCAAGAGGATTGACGATGTGAAAAGAAACCGTATCAAGATATCTCCAGAATTACTTCAGTGGTCTGGAGAAGGTATTCCGATTGTTGAAAACGCCTGGTGTCGATCCCTTGATTATTTAAGGGCTCAAAGAGACATTTGTCAGGATAGAGGCGTCACATTCCTCGTACTATATATAGGTTCCGAGATTGAAGTTATGAATCAAATAGATCCAAGAGAGGCGATAGCTTCTTTGAAAGCCATGGGTGGCCCTCACAAAACGATGGACTGGGATATATCCAAATCAATCAGTAGAGTTCGGGAATATTGTCAGGAGTTTAACATAAATTTTGCCTGCATGTTGGGGCCATTGTCAAGTAGTCAAAAAGATACGGGTAATAAGGTCTTTGCAGATCATTATTCATTTTTTGGTCATGAAGTTGTAGCAAAAGCTCTAACTTGCTTTCTCGGGGAGTTTACTGTGCTGGGCGAGACGCTGAAGGATGCTATAGACACTTGTTTTCAACAATAATGGATCGAGTGGGGTTAAACCTTCACATTGTAATCCGGATCACAATACACTTTGAATTCCACCATACTGAAAGGTATTTCACGGATGAAGTTTGGCAGCTTTTTTGGAAGAATATCCAGTTTTTATAAAATATTGGCCTTAGTAGTTTTTAACACGATCATTGTACTACTATTATTGAATTGGTTAGCTTCCGGGATCATGGATTTCCAAAATTATTTGCGAAAAAAGGCGGACAGCGGCGAGACTCGCTATAGTTTCAAGAAATATGAAGAACCACTCAAAGAAATCTTTCCAGACTTAGACAGGCAAGATATTGCAGAGCTTTTGGATGATACACGGCACCTTTCGCAGAGCTTTGAACCATATACGCAATTCAAGGAAAAGCCATTCGTTGGCAAATCTGTCAATGTCGACAGTCAAGGGTTCAGACCGATCAAAGACCAGGGGCCATGGCCGCCCAATCCTGATTTTATAAATATTTTTGTGTTCGGAGGATCTACAACTTTTGGTTATGGCGTGCCTGACGGAGACACCATACCGTCCTATCTGCAGGAATTGTTGAGTTCAAAATATCCAGGAAGAATTAAAGTATATAACTTCGGTCGAGGCGGGTACATTTCGGTACAGGAAAGAATACTTCTAGAAAAATTCATTCTGGAAGGAACTATCCCTGACATAGCGGTATTCATAGATGGGTTGAATGACTTGGCCCACGAGGATGATCGACCAGCTCACACCAAAGAGCTGACCAAATTCATGGATGAGGGAGAAAAACCTCCACTCAAGAAATGTATTATGCAGATGCCTGTATTTAAACTTATGACTAATTTCCTCACTGGCCAAGAAAGTAGTAGGACCAATGATTCCAAACGTAGTATAAATAACCTTTTGCGTCGGTACAAAATTAACATGGAAATGATCCAGTCAACTTCGAGTCATTTCAAAATCAAACCACTTTTTGTTTGGCAACCTGTTCCTGTTTACAAATGTGGCCATGAATACAATTTGTTCTCCAATTTTGATTATGATGGCTATGTGCCAAGTCTGAGAGTTGGATATCAGGAAATGGCTAAAGTTTTTCCCAGCGGTGAATTCGGCGATAACTTTCTGTGGCTTGCAGATGTTCAAGAAGGGCTGAATAAATCTCTTTATGTTGATGCGATTCACTACACCCCATATCTTTGTAGATTAATAGCTCATAGAATTGCCGATAAGCTTGAAGAACAAAAAATGATCAAAGATGTTAAGCTCAACCATTGAGCTGGCTGTTATTGAAAGTCTTTACGGTGATGTTTTTCACTTGATCCATTTTAAGGGAGCAAGATTCTTCAGATTATTGAAGATGATTTCTGCCAAGACCTCGTTGCCCCAGGCTGTAGCGTGCCCATGATACATTCTTTCAAGTTCAGATCCTGATGGCCCCATATTTGCCATTATTTGAACCGCATCAATAAAAGGGTATTTTTGGTCAGTCAAATACTTCACAAGTCTTGCCACTCTATTCACTCCGTATTCCATTGACTCCTGTATGTAATCTTTATGAGGCATTATTACGATTATTGGAAACGAGCCTCGGGCTGATGCGTTTGCAACGAATCGATCCACCAGATGACACATGACCGAAAAAGGATATTCTTCATCAAATAGATTCCAGGGATAGAGGGGTTTCAAGAAGGTATAAGCTGTTCTGGGCAATGATATGCCAATCTGTTTAAGAACAGCGTCGCGCCAGTGGAAAAGAGAAACGGTCCAGGGAAACGAGAGACCTGGCAGTTTCTGGTCCAGTTGATACCAGTAGTCATACTTAGCCAGTTCCATCATGAATTCCGGATCATCCAGCTTGTCGATATCGTCCACAGATTTAAGAGGATTCGGGACAAGAACCAATTGGTCGCCTTTCTTGACAAAAACAGGCTTGGTGAGTCTCAATGGATCATTGTAGGTATAAAATGGACGATAGATGTTGACGACACGATTTATATTTTCCGGCAGAATACATAACATGACTATCTTTGGGTTAATCTGATTTTGAAGTTCGTGTTTCAGGACCGCTTGGTCAGTTCCGTATCCCCCGACTCCGAAATTGAGAACATTCTGATTCAATCTTTTTGCCAGGAACGTCTGCCACGTGCAATCGTCTTGTACGTTGGCGCAATAGGTAAAAGAATCTCCATAAGTTGATATGAACGTGTTTTCATAGGAAGTGCAAGTGAGCCGCTCTCCCATGGGTCCATGATTGTAGGTTATGTTATCGATATCCTGGTATGTTATGTCAGGCGGGTAATCCCATCCCAATAAAGAATGAAACATCTTCAAACTATCGGCGCCATTGGGGTTACTATTGGTTGGTGTCTTCGAATCAGATAACACAAGTGGTTGGTTTGGGCTGGTTTGTTTTCTTTGGGATAACTGAAACTCGATATTTTTCTCCCCAACCCTTCCAGATATCCGATTAGGGATGGTTTTTTTTAGAAGAATGTACGCAGACACCTCTAAAATTATAAATAAAGGCACAAAGGCCAAAATCCAGTAAGCTACTATTTTTAGTACACTTGGTCTGTTAGGCAAGATCGTCTCCGAAGGTTCATCTCAAATAATAAGTCCAACGCTAAAACGGCATTGGCGTCCGAGTCAACTCATCGACAAAATGGAGATTTCCCGAAATTCATAAAACTGATTCAGACAAAAAACGCACAAAATAATCGGATGTTCCCGGGACTTTTTCCCAACCTTCGCCAACCAAGCCCATGAACTGAGGTTGCTTTACTACCACCGCCTTAAATCCTGCCCTTTTTAAAGCATCCAAAGCCTCATTTCTATTGATAGCGCTACTCTGAAGAAAGCCCTCAACATCCGTAATTTCCCCGACCGCGCGCACTCCAGCCATTTTAGCCCAATAAATCTTGTTATTTACTGGATAAAACACGGCGATTTTATCTAGTTTGCCCACATGATTATCATTCAGAAAATCTTTAACAGAAATCATTTCCATGAAAGCGCCTCTATGAGAAATCTTGTCGGTTGAATAATTCAGTGCCCTGTGACTTTGATCCACGACGAAACCAATCACCATTCCCACCATGAACGCCACCAACAAAACCGCCTGAATCATGAAGGCGTTGAGTTTGGTGAAGTCTGAGATTTTGTATTCCGGGGCAATGACAAGAGCGGTAAAACCCATGAACAGGAATGCCGCTACGTAACGAATTTCCATTGAAACCAGACAATAAATTCCTGTCCCTGCCAAGCAAATCACCATGAGCGTCAGGAAGACAGACGGAGGGCGGATTCTTGGAATAGGAAATTCAGCGTTTCTGAACTGAGAGAAAAACCAAACGAGCATTACCAAAGTTGGCAACCAGATCTGGGTCATTAGATCAACCAGATTTCTGACGATGGCATTGAATTGGGCCCTCAAGTTGAGGACCGGTTTTATACCCAGCGCCCAGTAGGCTGGGTCACCATGTGGGTATGTTGACAGTATTCCTTGGTCGTAAAATAAGACGTCGGGGTTGCTGTGCAACAGCTTCGGCCGATTAACGGGGCTGCCCTCACCAGCTACGTAGTATGCGTAATTGTAACTTCCGACCTCCCCAATGGAGAGGCGACCCGCTTTCAGAGACTGGGAGATTATCACGGGCGCACTCACGATCAGCATTACCGACGCAGTGATCAATATTCTTGGAATCGCCTTTCTAAGAGAACCGCAATACAGTCCCGCAAGACTGAAAAACAATAAAGAAAACGGGAAAAAGAAGGTCTTGCAAATGTAACCCAACCCTGTTGTTAAACCTAAAAAAGCAAAACCCACAAAACGGTCCGGCGATCGCCTGATGTTAAGGAGAGCAGAAAGAGACAACAACACAAAGATGAATACCAGCATGTCCGGGGCTACGATCTGAATCCTCACCCATATCAGAGACGTAACAAGAAAGATCGAAAAAACCAGCGCTTTTACTACGTGCGATGGTAAGGGGCCGCGTTCCCTACCGACTTGGATTTCATCTGTCAATCGATGAACAAAAAAATCACAGGCCAACATGGCCGCTAAAAAAATGACAAAATTGAAAAACTTTACGGCGAATAATTCATTAAAAGGCGTCGTGGGGACAATGTATTCGAAGAGCGCCAACAGAATTGAATAACCAGGGGAATATCCCAGAAGAACGGCCTCATTCCATAATCCCTCACGGAAAGCCTCGGCCATGTCCAGATACGCAATGGCGTCACCATTCACATAATGCCTGGTGGTATAAGCCAGGATCCCAGCAGCCAATGCGCCGAATATCCAAAAGCCTGTCCGCAACCGCGCAGTCCATCTGTTGGGGTCGGAAACTATGTTGTTAAAGCGCGATAAGGCGCCAGCCCAATCCATTGTCGAGTTTTACCTCTTAACAATTGTGACACGTTTACAGAAGCAATACCCAGTATGTGTCTGTTCCTGGTACCTGCAACCATCCCTCAGCAGCGAGTTCCTGCCATTCTTTGCCTTTGGTTATTACTGCACTGATTCCTTCATTTTTCAACAGAATTAAATACATCGACCGATCGGGTATTGAAGAATCGAGAAACTTTTCAGTGTCCTCAATTTCACCTGTAATCCTTAGCCCTGACATTCGGGCCCACTGAATTGGTGGGCTGCCAACAACAGCTACATGATTTCCCGAAACTATGCCATGCTTGGTAAGGAAGTAGCAAACTCTTGTCTCTTCCCAATATGCCCTCTGGTAGGAAGGTTTTCCATCCTGAAACGACAGTCCCCTCCCGGCTTCATCAATACTGCACTCCACAACAGCCCCTAACAGGAATACCATTAGAATCAGGTTCCCCAGTTCACTCACCCCAAGTCTCGCCCAAACCTTCCTAACTGCCCCCTGACGTATTCCAATAATAAGGCCGGCAGTTCCAACAAACAGGAATGGCGCTACATATCTTGGTTCCATGGAAATCATGGCGAACAAGAATATCCCCGCTATTGCCGTCAATAGAAACAAAATTTGCAGACTCACTGGAAAAATTCGCCCAATTGCAAATGATCCAACGCATGCCTGAAACAGAACCCATAGAACGACCAGCGTCAACCAGTGTGACTGTTCATGGATTTCAAGAAGATTCTGTAAAAATAAACTGAGATGCGCTCGATGATCATATTTTGGATTTATTCCTATCGTCCAGTAAGTTACATCAAAGGTAAAAGGTCTGGTACAGTTGTTCCCATAATCATAGATCACAATCCTGGGTTCGTTCTGGAGAATCTTCCCCTGATGGACGGGAGCGCCTTGTCCGCCGATCAATTTAGCGTAAACGTGACGTCCACCTTCTCCATAAGAAAAACTTCCTTTTTTAAAATACAACGCTGTCAGCAAAGGGCCAGTTATTAATAAAAAACACAAGATAGAAAGAGCGACCCTCATCATGGATTTGCGCAAAGTACCCACAGAAAGCGCTGCAAAAAAAAGAAAAAAGGGCGTCAGAAGAAATATAAAGGCTTTTGCCAGATAACCAAGTCCCAACAAGATTCCCAGGATGATGAATTTGAAATGGGGTGTTGGTTTTTCCCTTATCCACATCACAGCGGACATGGTCAGAAGTATTAGACAGAACACCAACATGTCCGGATTAATCAGCCTCATTCTTACAGATACCAATGAAGTGACTAGAAAAATCGAATACAAAAGGCTTTGGATCCAGACCCAGTCAAGGGGTCTCTCCCCTGAATTTATAAAAGACGAATGTTCATGTTTCAAAAAACGCAGAAATATTTCCAGGGCCGTTAAGGTAGCAATGAATACCAAATAGTTCAAAACCTTGGCCCACATAATTTCGTTGAATGGATTGAGCTGGAGTGCACTCTGGAAAATAGCGAAAAGCAAGGCGTATAAAGGGCTGAAAGTAAAATTTCCGGCATCAAACCAGTTAAACTGTTTTATTGCTTCGCCGATCTCAATATACGCTATAGCGTCATTGTTGATGAAAAAGCGGCTTGACTAAGCGTTTATCCCTCCAATTAAGATAGCGAGAATCCAGAATAATATCCGGATTGCGCTTTCATATTTATTTTGATCCATGTCATGAGCGCTGTTTGCTTCAATATTCAAATCTATCCTCTTTCGTTGCGCCGGACGTTTGATTTGAGTTATGAAATGCTGATAGTCTCAAAATTGCCTCGAAGTGTGACAATAACAGCCTACCACAAAACAAGGATTTCTTGACCATGTATGGAGCTTGTGTATAAATGCCGATAATCAGGAACAAGAACAAAGTCCACAAAACCAGAGAGGTCCGGAGGAGGGTCAAGATGAAGGAAAAAAACATGTTCCCTTTCAAAACGGTGTTAAGCCTGAGGCCTCTAATTGATTTCTGGAACAGGACAGTTAACTCACCTGACGCCTCGTGGGGACTATCTCAGGAAGAATTAGTCTCCAAACTGGATGAGGCTAAAGAACTTCTAGATCCCATAACTGATTTTTCAGCTCTTGAAAGACATCAGGGACTCATAAAGACCTTAATGTCGGCTGTATTTCCGAGAGCTTCCTGGGAAACTCAGCTTGCCGGCGCGTTCATACCGTTCCAACTGAGGCCTTTTTTCGTATCACCGCTTCTGAAAAAAAAGATTGTAGGTAGTGACGGGTCCCTCAAGGGCAAACCCTTTCCTGATCCGGAAACCTACAACAGAAAACTACTATTGCGTGCCTATTTGATCATCCTGAAAAAGTTCTATGAGATTGACAGCGACCTAGGATCAGCGTTGACCATTATCATCCCTGACAACGACACAGGCTTGGACAGGTATTTCAACCTTTTGATTCAAGACAAGTTCGTAATATCCAATAGCCTCTCCGACCCCCCTGAGTTGACCGAGTCCGACAGGCGGGAGATTCAGGAAAACCTTTCAGATATAAGTGTGTTGAGCCGCATCATCCCAATTGAAAAATACGAATTTCAGGGATTCTCAGTCGTTTATGCGGAAGACGTTACATCTGAAGCTGTAATATGCAACCTGGAAAAAGAAGCTGTAGAACATTACTCCTTAAAAAATACAACCGGACTGGCCCTCCTGGAAACGCAACTAAGGACTTTATTGGGAGTGCCTGATTTGAGGGTTGGGGTCATGGCAATTGATGGGGATCAGTGTTTCATTTTCAAAGACACGGGTTTGGGAGACAGGGAAAATATGTTTCTATCTCCAATACGTTTTCATGTTTCGGAGTTTGATGGAACGCCTTTCCAAACTGTTCTTAAAGACGGTGAAACAATAGTTGTTTCTGATCTGTCAATCGCCCCGTTAAAACTGAAACCGGATATTGATTTGCTGGAAAAGGACGCAAAATCATTACTTGTAACTCCTCTGAAATATGGTCAAAAATCTATAGGGCTTCTTTGCCTTACTTCAGAACATTCGATGGAGTTCCAATTTCAACATTCAGGATTGATAAATAAGATTGTCCCAATTCTCTCTCTAGTTTTGAAAAATGAAATTGATGAGCGCAATGCAGTGATTGATAGATCTATCCTAGATAATTGCAGCGCTGTGCATAGGTCAATCCTGTGGCGTTTTCGACAGGCGGCTATGGACAGCCTGGAAAAATCCCGGAAAGGTTTCTTTGAGGAATTTGGTCCCGTCATTTTTAAGGATGTTTATGCTCTCCATGCGACAGCCGATATTAGGGGGGCGTCAATCGGTAGGAATAGAAGTATTCAGACAGATCTTGCCAAACAGTTAAATCTTGCTCTGGAAATAGTCTCCGCTGCTGTTTCCAAGAAGGCGTTTCCAATTCTCGATGAGGCGAGTCATCAGATTCGAGGACGGCTTAGAAAAATATCCGAAGGCGTAACAACCGCTGATGAACAACCGATCATAGATCTTATTCAAGCTGAAATTGAACCACTTTTCCCGTTTTTGAAAACTCTCGGGCCGGAATTGGCCAAGGCGATTGATGAATATGAGAATTCACTTGATCCAAAGACCCGCACGGTTTTCCATGAGAGGCGAGATCTCGAAGAAAGTATAGCCCTTCTCAATACTACCCTGTCTAATTATCTGGAAAAGGAACAGGAGCTCGCTCAGTCCATTTTTCCCCATTTTTTTGACAAAAGTAAGACGGACGGGGTGGACTACGTGATGTATCTTGGAGAATCAATGGCCAAAAAACTCAAGTTCAATGAAGTATATGTTAAGAATCTTCGGCTTTGGCAGTTGATCGTTTGCTGCGGGATGGCGTGGCATAATTCATCGGTTCGTCCTAGGCTAAAGACGCCACTTGAAGTGAGTCATGTGGTTTTGGTGAGTCATAGTCCAATTTGCATACGGTTTCGATTCGATAAGAAGAGATTTGATGTTGAAAGCTCCCCATACATTGGTCATGAAATAATCAGGTCCCGTGTTGGCGGAGCAACGACGAAAATCGATAATGACAAACTTTCCCAACCCGACAAAATAGCGATCGTGTACTCTCGGCCGGAGGAAGCGATTGAAATGAAAAGACATATTTCTTATCTTCAGGACAACCATTATCTGATGGATGACCTTGAATACGTGGAGTTGAATGAACTCGAGGGTATTGCCCAAGGGTTGAGAGCCCTCCGTGTTAGTGTTAACGTTCATTCTGATGAACTTTCGAAAAGGATTTCTGAGATGGATCGTCAGGTTGCTCAGATAGATTCCGATTAAATATCGAGAGAATAAAAATTTTGTCTAAAAAAGTTTAATACTTGAAAATCATAGATAAATATGTATTCCGTGAAATAAGTGTTTCGTTCCTTTTCTGTTTTGCTATTTTTCTGGTTACCGGGGTTATAGCAGGCTTTCTTCCAATTCTGCAAAAGGGAATGGAGTCTGGCCTGGAGTTGACGATCATATTGTTTCAGGCTTTGGCAAACGCTCTCCCCGGGACTCTTGTCACAGTTGCGCCCCTTTCTATAGCTGTAGGAATATTGCTTGGCCTGGGTAGGATGGCTTCCGACAATGAAATTGCCGCTATCAAGTCCAGCGGAATTTCTATAACCCGACTGCTCCCTCCTGTTTTGGCCCTTGGTTTTCTCGGTTTCTGCCTTAGCCTCTTGTGCACGTTGGTTCTTATACCCAAGGGTATTTCAGAGGGGAAAAGGCTTATGTATGAGGCTCTAACGAAACGGATAGATGCGGGGATCGAGGAGCGGGTCTTTTTTGATTCTTTGAAGAACATGATTATGTATGTCGAGCAGATTGATTCTTCTTCAGGTCTTATGAGCAGGATATTTATCAGGGAATCATCGAAGCCGGATGATGTGACAACAATCTTGGCCAAGAAGGGAAAGGTGGCAACTGACCCTGACGGCAAGTCATTTATAATGGATTTAAGAGAAGGAGTCGTTCTAAAGGAAGACTCCCGTGGTGATTCTACAGGCAATCTGGCTTTTGAGAGCTATGTTTTCAAGTATCCATTGGCTCAGATGAACCTTGAAAAGGAACAGAAATCTCTTGAGGAATTGTCAATATCAGAAATTCGAGAGAGGATCCAAACAATAACCAGGGAAACCGGCGACGGAACGGATCAATCAAGAGCTTTTAAGCGAAGGGCGGACATATTCGCTCGAATCCTGATTCTCCAGAGATTCGTTTACCCTTTTTCCTGTATAGCGCTAGCTTTCGTATCTTTTCCTATTGGTCTTGTAAACTTTGGTAAAGGCAGGCTCAATAATGTCTCGTTGGGACTTGTGGCGATTTTTGGGTATTATGCGCTGACACTAGCCGCTGAGAGAGCGGCTCGCTCCTATTTGGTCATTCCGGAAATTGCAGTCCCCGCGCCCCCGTTGTTGTTTGTTGTTTTCAGCGCATATTTGATAGACAGGGTTCGCAGGGAAAGGTTATCAACAGTAGCCTCCATATTTGATAAAGTTCTGGCAAAATGCCGCAGAAAATGAAACCTTCTCATTTGAAATTGCGAGGAAGTAGGAGGACCCAATACATCATTCTTTTCAAGTGACAAATCATTTTATCGAAAAATTAACTAATTTTTGAAAGACTTTAATGCCGCCGCCATAAAGAAAGTTAGAACTCCTGACGAGATAGCGATTGCTGCAGGCGGGTATTCGGCGAAATACCAAGAATAAATTACTAGACAGAATAATGACATCACGATTTGAACAGAAACCAGAGCCTGAAAAAAGCGATTCTCAAAAGGCGGCGTTTCCGGGACATAACACTCTATTTTGGGCCATACCCAAACCACCAGGAGTTCATAAACCAACAACGACAATATGATTCCCCATATAACATCGTTTGGGAAGTGAGCGCCGACAAAAATCCTGGATAATCCTACAAGACTACCAAAAAATAGTAAAATAAACTTGAACATTCGAGAAGGACTAAAATGGGCTAGCGCAAGGGATGTGGCGAAAGCAGCGGCGCTGTGACCTGACGGAAATGAGCCAGACCGCAATACAGGTCCCAGGAAATGAATCGTCCCTAAGGCTTCCGCTGGTCTCAATACGGGGATTATGACTTTAATTAGGTTAACCGCAATGGACGCGCCAATTAACATAGCTAGTCCAAAGGCGGTGATCCTTGGATTGACAAGGATAAACATACCCAAAATGATACCCAACAGCAACCCGTCCCCAAGAGTCGTCATGGATATCCAGAATAGATCGGAAAGATTTGAATGGAGGGAGTTTAACCAAAGGAATATTTCTACGTTGAAGGCGTTAACAAAAAAGGACGCGATTAGAAGCCCAAGGAGCAGCAGCAAATTAACTGAAACAGGAAGATTGTGTTTTGCCATAAGACCTTGTTGCCGGTTACTTTTTTAAACGCGAATCAATACGACTTGTCAGTGGTCAATCCTGAGCTATTTGGGGAAGTTTGATTATCATTTTTCAATACGTAAACTGCGCCATCCGTTGGAAATACTCTTTGAAAGGGGAAGATCTTCTCGACTGTATAACCGGGCAGGGGACCCAAAGTCAAAAGGTAATCCTCTCTATCGACCCACCACCAACTAAGTCCTGGTTTTCGGACATAACCTTTATTGTAGCAATTGAAGCCATTGAATTCGAATCCTCCATCCAGAGAACAGGGTGGCACGGCTAGATCATTGACGACATAGTCCTGAGCCTGTTTCAGCGCCAATTTTGTCCTGATCAAATCATGAACTCCGCCAATAGAGAAAAGCCCCATAATAATAATAAGGATAAAAGCGGGAATAAGTGATCTTTTCCAAAAAACAAGGTTAAGGGATTCGGACTTTTCACTTACAATCCAGATGATAATGAAGACGCAAACGGGGATAAGGTAACGGTCATGATAACCCGTAAAAAAAATTATCCCGGAATAAATCATCGTAAGAGCGAGAGAAAATGTAGACGCCGTAATAGGCGCGTCAATGTCCCATTTTTTGGCTGGAAATAGAATGTTAGAGATCGAAGAGTAAGCCATGATGGCTATGGCAAATGCACTCATTGCGGACAGGTAAGCCAGGCAGTAGTATAGTGGAGGAGGAATTTGCCATACCCGTGGTATGTTCATCAGGTAAGTATCCTTCAAAAGTAGCGGACCAATACCAAAGTCAATTATGATGTTGCGAAAGAATACTACAGGCGGGTGAAACATTCCGGTCAGTATGCCGGTTTGCAGCAATATGAAAAAGACCGTTAAGACTTTGAAGTAGATTCGGAAAACTTTCCTTGAGTAGAGTTCCTTTAGATTTAAAGCAACGACCGGAGAAACAAGAACACTTACATAACCAATGCCAAAGGCCAACCTCTCAGAGAGCAATCTCAAGTATCCATAAACGCCCAGCGTCAATGGATCGCTAATCATTCTGTGAATGACTTCATGATCGGTTAACGATGTGCTCCCGAATTTTTTCAAGGATATTTCGAACGCGATCCATGGTATGACCGCAATCAAAACCGTCATCATGAAGATCCAAAATTTCCCCATTTGTTTAGCTTTTGGATGAATGAACGTAATCAAGATTAGAGTGACAGGTATGGCGATGGCAATCTGTCGGGTCAGTAAAGCCGCCAAGGCGAATACAAGTCCAAAGGCGACTAGAATTCTGCTCTGTCGTTCTATCCCTTCGGTAATGAACAGCGCAGAAAATATCATTATGCCGATTAAAGTGACGTCGGTCATGAACGTAAAGGATTGAGAGAGAAACAGAGGATTGGCGATTAAAGTCAGCGCACCCCAAAAGGCAAGACTACTGGAAGCGCCGATCCTTTTCAAGAAGACCATCAGCGCAACAGAACCTAATACCGCCATGACGAGCACGGACACACGGAGCACTGTCACAGAAAAGCCAAAAATTTTGGTGAAAGCGAAACCCCATATTAAATGTGTAAGTAGAGACGGGCCTCCATCTCCCCAGCCGGTCGCCGGCACGCACCCATCGCAGGTGACTATTTGGAGAGCTTTGATAAATGACCAATCGTCATTAATCATAAACTCGCCGGAGGGACCGATGAACCAGATGATAAAGCCCCACAGCAGAACCAGAAACAAAGCTGGAGAAACATAAGAATAAAAAGTTTTTTGAGTTCCTAATGACATAATTTGATTGTTTGGATATTGCTGTCCTGTGGGATCCGCGTTTTTAACCCACCCCTTTATGTTCGGCTCTTTGAGTGGGATTCTTTTAAAAGAAACATCTATGATTATACATCCTGGTGGACAATCATGTAAAGAGTTGATAACTCACTTGAACTAACAATCTAATGTGCCTGGCTCCGTTTAGTCTTTTAATTAGAAAGCGGTTTCTGACAGGACGCTTTCTGCAATTATCTCATGCGCACGAATATTCGGATGCCTGTCAATAACAACTGATGGATTTCTTCCCCAATGATAATAAGCTTTCGCATATTCCTCCGTTGAACCGGTTTTAAGTCGACCTATCAAGACTGCCTGGGAATCAACGGTTTTGCTTTTCAGTTTCTTGAAAGATTCAGGCACGATGGTTAAAGTGTTGTCCACCCCCAGGACTACGATAACCATACTGGAGCCGTGTCGGGAACATATAGACTCAATCTCTCGATATGCGAACCGGACTATCTTTTCAGTATCTTGTTCAGGTGTTGGGAGGAGCGCCAGGGATTCTTTCAACCGGACAAGACTTGAATGTCGGACGTCATGGGCAATCGATGGAAACTTTCGGTTTAGGCTGAAATTCAAGAAGTCGGAAAATATAGGCCGAGAAAAACGAAAAACATCCATGTCCGAATCAAAAATAGCGCTCATAAAATCAGGCCTACGAATTTTGATACTGCCTTCGGGGCCGGAAACGAAGTATGGATGGGGAAGAAGCCCAAAAAAACTTGGAGCGTAGCGAAGCCTAGATCGATCAACAAGCCATGGCGAATACTGTACTAGAACAGTTTTTGGCTCAAATGCCGGGATGAGCTCTCTTGCCAGCGTCACCATCTCTGCAAGACCGTAACTGCATCGCCCGGCGTTCAATGGGATCGCCCCTATTTTTTTGGACAATTGACTGCAATATGTATGTTCGGATGGAACGCCAAAACCAAAAGTGAAACTGCAACCTAGCGCTAGAAGACTGTCCACATGATTTGTAGGGGAGCCTAATTGACTTGGCAAACCTTCAGAGGGGATACGAAATCCATTGCAGTCGTAATGCACTGGAATTTTGACATCCTGGGAGAGGATCATCATTCCATTTGAATAAGGAATGGGAACGTATCCGAGCACGGCGTCAAGTTTGTGCACCGAGCCAATCCACCCCGTAGAACCGGTCTTTATGTTTACCCAGTGCAAGTATGAAAAATAGAATGAAACCAATAAAATGAGTGAAGCGACAATCACGATTCCGGAAATCGCGAGCTTCAGAATAATCCATAATTGCCGATTGCTCATGTTCCCCCCATTAGCTATTCTGAATTTTACTCAGGCGTTATATCATCCTCTTGAAAAGTCCTGTCGTCGTCTTCAGTTGCGTCAGCCCGCGCTATGTCCACAACTTGTTCTCCCGGGTCCATTCTCACCAGAGTTCTTCCCTGGGTGATCCTTCCTATAACGGAGATTTCCTCCATTCTCAGCCTGATAATTTTTGCCCCCGTCGTCAGAATCAGGATGTGGTCGGAATCTTCGACTACCCTTACAGCAACGACGTCTCCACTTTTCGGTGTTGTCCTTATGGTAATGACGCCTTGTCCGCCCCTATTGATAGGTGGATATTCTTTTAATGATGTTCGCTTGCCCAAACCGTTTGCTGTAATAGTGAGTAGAGTCCGGGACTCATCTGAGACAACTCCCATTGCAATTACCGCGTCCCCCTGTCGCATGCGTATTCCTGTCACACCTCTGGCCTGGCGGCCCATAGGTCTGATTTGATCTTCGTGGAACCTTATTGCCTTGCCCTTACGAGTGACAAGGAGTATGTGATCATGACCGCAGGTCAGGTTAACATCGATAAGCTGGTCATCCTGATCAATTGTCAGGGCAATTACACCCGTGGACCTCGGTCTTGAGAATTCAGCGATAGAAGTCTTCTTGATCTTACCTTTTGCAGAGACCATGGTGACGAAGCCTTCCTGGCTGAGTTCCGGAATGGACAGAACTTTCTTTATGGTTTCAGTTTCGTCCAGTTTCAATAGATTCACTATGGCTCGACCGCGACTGTAAGGGCTTTCCTCTGGAAGTTGAAACACCCGGAGCCAATGAACTCGTCCACGAGTTGAGAAACAAAGAAGAACATCATGGGATGAAGTGAAAAGAATTTGATTAACAACATCCTCACTGGCTGTTTTTGCTCCTATACGACCTTTTCCGCCCGGTTTCTGTGACTTGTAAACGGTCGCGGGAACTCGTTTCACATAGCCTTTGCTGGAAAATGTAACCACAACATCTTCTCTGGGGATAAGGTCCTCATCCAAGACATCAGAGTCCTCATCTTCGAGTATTTCGGTGAGGCGATCGTCTCCAAATTGATCTCTAACTTCTGTCAATTCGGACACCACTACCTCAAGGATCTTATCGTCCGACGCCAGTAGGGATTCGAGTTCAGTGATCTTTGCAAGGATTTCTCTAAGCTCCTGAAGAATTTTATCTCTTTCCAACCCGGTAAGTCTCTGAAGCCTCATATCTAATATAGCCTGAGCCTGAATCTGGGTTAGACCAAATTTAGCCATCAAAGCTTCGCGAGCGTTTTGGGGATCCGGAGATTCCCTGATTGTTCTGATGACTGCGTCAAGGTTATCAAGAGCTATTCTGAGACCATCGAGTATGTGTGCGCGCTCCCTGGCTCTGGCCAATTCAAACCTGGTCCTTCTGATAACCACTTCTCGTCTAAAATCGATAAAACCCTGCAGTATTTCCTTGAGATTGAGGGTTCGCGGGCGCCCATTGTTGACACACAGTAGTTGTATCCCGAAGTTGGTCTGTAATTGGGTATGTTTAAGCAGTTGATTTAAAACAACTTCGGGATTTTCATCTCTCTTCAGTTCAAAAACGACTCGCATACCGTGACGGTCCGACTCATCCCTGATATCTCTAATGCCAGGAATCTTCTTGTCTTTGACGAGTTCCGCAACGTTCTCTACCATCCTCGCTTTATTGACCATATAAGGGATTTCCGTAACTGCAATTCGTTGATAACCCTTGCCGGCATCCTCGATTTGCGTCCTGGCCCTCATACGGATAGAGCCTCTACCTGTGTGGTATGCTTCGGTGATTCCTTTAGATCCAATTATGAATCCCTGGGTTGGAAAATCAGGACCCGGCATGAAACGCATCAGTTCTCTTATCGAAGTCTGTGGATTCTCGATAAGGTGGATGGTTGCGTTGATGGTCTCAGTAAGATTGTGAGGCGGAATATTGGTGGCCATTCCTACTGCGATTCCTTGCGAACCATTCACGAGTAGGGCCGGGAATCGAGCTGGAAGGACAACCGGTTCCTGCTGTGTATTATCGTAGTTTGGAATAAAGTTAACGGTTTCCTTGTCCAGATCTTCAAGGACCGCCTGACAAATCTTGGCCATTCGCACTTCTGTGTAACGCATCGCCGCCGCAGCGTCCCCATCTACACTTCCGAAGTTTCCCTGACCGTCAATGAGAGGATATCTCATCGAAAAAGGCTGGGCCATTCTTACCATTGAATCATAAACCGCCGTGTCGCCGTGTGGATGGTACTGACCTATCACATCTCCAACCCCCCTGGCGGCCTTCCGGTATGGACGGTTCCAGAAGTTGCCGGCTCTGTGCAAGGCATACAGTATGCGCCGGTGTACAGGTTTAAGGCCATCACGCAGATCGGGCAGGGCGCGCCCTACGATCACACTCATTGCGTAATCCAGGTACGATTTCTGGATCTCTTCTTCAATCCCCACTGTGACAATCTCGCCAGATTTAGCCAAAACTGATTCCTTCCGTATATCTCTGACGGGTAAACCCCAAAATTTCACTTGGCATATTAGCACACTAGCCGGTTATTGACCAAGATGGAGTTTGATTCCCTTTGAATTGGTTTGACATAATAACCCAAAGTATGAAATAATTAAACGGTTTAATACATTTTGGAGGTCCTGGGATGGATAGAATACTGAAAATTGGCGTCTGCCTAGCGCTCGTAGTGGTTATTTCATGTCCTGCTCTTGTTCTGGCCAAAGCCGGCAGAGACTCAAACATATCAAGCGTCCCCGCCAAAGTCTATGACGGGGGAGCACGAGTCTTGGACAAGACCGAAGGAATTCTTAACCAATGCCTTAAGTCGACATTCAGTCTTTTCAATCCTTGTCTGGATGTTGTCAAGATGTGCACGGATGTTGTTTTGAAACCGTTGAACTACCCCTTCAACTATGTGGAGAACAAGATTTACAAGCCTAAGCATCATAGACATTTAGATATTCCGACTCCACATAAACCTTAGTCGCCGAAGCCGAGACGAGTTATTTCAAAAGAGGGGTTTGAGGAGTTCGGCGCTTAATCATTGGATCACAATCAGTCCAAATTAGGCGCCAATTTTGGAGGGTGTTTGATGGCGAGGGTTATGGTATGCGCATTTGGCGCCATATGTTTAGTTCTGTTTCCAATGTTCGCAAGAGCTAATGGTAAAATTCATTCCAATGGCATAGCGATTTGTTCGGTAATAATAAATGACATGACCGAGGGGAAAGTCTCGTTGAGACATGCCCAGGAAATGGCCACCGCCATAGCCAATTCAGGTAACAGACACTTTGGCAGGATTACCTGTGGGGATATGTGGTTGTATATGGCAATAGTATTCGTTGAAAGTGGATTTAGAAACAACATAGTTAATTATGAAAACTGTAGAGGAATGTTTCAGGTTCATGCGCCATCATGGGCGTCGAAATTCGGCATTAGGTACGCGGATCTTTTGAATCTTGAAACCAACGCTGAATGTGGTATCCAGGTCTTCAAATATTACCTAAATTTATACGGTGATGTTGTCCCAGCCTTGAGCGCCTATAACAGTGATCACCCTTACGCTTCAAGGAGATACGCTCTAGCGGTGCTGGCAACTAGAGAAAAAATTAAGAAGCGATACCTCAAATTGTTTCGTGTTTATCGCGACGCCCCGATGTTGGTAACTATAACTTCTCTGAAATAGCTATCCCCACTTGTTAGAATAATTACCCCAGAAGCCAGAGCTTCGAGAGTTAAGATTATCTTGGAGGACCATACATAAAAGGACTAGCGATTGATCCAATAAGATCATACGGATTGATTGGCGTGGGATTGTGGTCGGCGGGAATGTAGGGATCGTGTCCCATGGGATAACAGGAAGATACCGGCCCGTTGGGTGGCGCGACATATTGGGGCAAGCAACTTACGCAGCCTGAAAGCCACAATATGTTCATTAATAGTAATATGATCGAAAAATTTCTTATAATTTTCTTCATGTCGTCGCACACTAAAATTATAAATCTATTTTAACCTTTAAAGTTGTTTTGATCAAGGCAAAAATGTAATCTTTCTCTCATGCCTAATTATTGCAGCATTTGACGACGCTAATCAAAAAAGTCTTTATTCAATCTGCAGACTTAATCTCGCAAATGAAATACGGAAGAACTCTCTGGATAAATCTCAATTTTCCCTGATTGGTCCACCATAAGGCATGAAATATCTGGATGTTTCCCCAGGAAAAGCTTGGCCCTGTCTGGTCCAAGTACGAAAACTGCAGCCGAGAAACCATCGGCTCGAAATCCATCGGGAGCGACTATGGTTACGGATTTGAATCCGGAGGCTGGATATCCGGTTGAGGGATCTAAGATGTGATGATACTGATTACCATCTTTTTCAAGAACTCTTTCATAATCGCCTGAAGTAAACACAGCGCCGGTTTCTATATTTACCACCGCTTCGATCCGACCCTTGTCCCCAGGGTCCTGAATACCGATCTTCCAGGGCGTTCCGTCCGCCTTTCCCCCAAATGCCATTATGTCTCCACCGGCGTTCAACAAAGCTGCCATGACACCCTTGGCCTTGAGAATTGCTTCAGCCCTGTTCAGAGCATAGCCTTTTGCTATACCTCCAAGATCCAGGGCCATTCCTTCCTCCGGCAAGAAAACTTCATTCTTTTCAGGTATTATCTCAACTTTCCGCCAATTAACTTTTCTTCTAGCCTCTTTTATTTCAGATTCATCTGGTAAACGAGGCCCTTCCGGTCCACTGAAGTTCCAGAGTCTCGAGAGGGCTCCAATGGTAGGGTCAAAGGCCCCGCCACTAAGTTCAGAGATATCTAGGCTTCTTTGAATGAGTAAGACAAGTTCCAGATCTACCTTTGTTGGGGAATGCCCGGCATTATTGTTGATTCGGTTCAAGTCTGATTCTTTATGAAAAGAGGTCAAATCTTCAACACGTTTAATTTCTGTTAACGCCGCCTCCGCAGATTCTTTTAGTGTATTCTGGCTCCCGATTACAGTGACTTCGACAAGTGTCCCCATGAGTATTCTGCCGACTTTCAAACTGGAATTCGAGCTTTTTTCAGAACACGAAACGACGAAAAAAATGGTTGAGATACTGAGTAAGAATACAATTGACATACGTCGCCTAAAACTGTTCAAATTTTGTCTGAAGCACATGTGGATCTCGAGAAAAGTATTTTGATAGGAATTATCATAGTGAAAAAAGGAAACATATAAACTGCCGCAAGCGTGGGAGACAACGGCCCAAAAAAATATGAAGAAAAAACAATAACAAGAACATTATTCATAATCGCAAAACTTATTCCAGATGCGAGTCTTTCTTTTTGCCCCCCTTTGTTGATAAGAGCGAAACCCACCAAATAATAAATTGCTGATAGACCATAGGCAACGATTACACACGACAAAATGACGCTGGGACTCTGGAAGAAAAAATGGGAATATTTTGAGAATACACCCAAATTGATCGCAGCGAAAATAATCAGCGACACAGGAAAATGAAATACAAGGATTCGGTCCAAGAAGTCCATGCAAAACCGTCTTGCCAGGATTACCCCCAACATGGGTACAAAAACCACCATTGCCAGTAATCTAACCATTGAATCGAGAGGAATATGAACTTCCGCTCCGGCTAGAATCTTTAGAAGAGCCGGCAACGAGAAAGGAGCAATCAAGGAGGTTACAATAACCATACGTAAAACCGGCGCCACTTCCGTTTCCAGCAGATTAGCCATGAACGGGGCCACTACTCCAGTAGAAATCCCCGATAAAAGAAGCACAGGGATTGCAAAATCCGGAAAGAGCCAATTCGTGATCCAATAAAGGATCGCAGGCAAAAGGATCAGCTTGAATGAAACCAATACGACCAAACGTTTAAGAGCCGTTGAGGATGTATCCAGGAGGGAATCAAAATTGATCCTGGAAAAGCTCAGGAACATCAGGAACATCATAAAATAAAGGGGGTACGGTCTAAAAGGAGCGCACAGATCTGGAAGGAAAATGGCTAATCCTGCCGACACGAATATTACAATCAGTAGAATAAGGTCATTTAACCTCACTACTTGGTCTCCAATTGGTTTGCCACGCCCGTGTTAGGCCGTAACTACAACAGAACAGGATATTGTCGAATTAAGGAGAGCTACTCTACTGAGGTCTTTGTCCATAGCATCAACCCAGTGGCCTCGTCGTATTGTCTGACCATGCTAGGTCCTCTGGATTCCGTCCCAAAGAGTTCCGCTGCGAATATAAGTGAACCTTCACCAAGGTGTCCTCCCAAGCACTGAAGATTGTGATCTGACACAACGATGTGGGCATGCGCGAATATCTGTCCATCTTTTTCTGAAATGTTTCCCACACATGAAACAATTTCATGGGCGCCGTGAAACTCTCTGAAACTGTATCGACGATCGATGGGGTCATAAAAGCCGATGACCACTTTCGTTAGCGCCCCGATCAAAACAAATGATCCGGTATTGATTGATCTTGATAGAAATTCCTCGGTTATGGCCTTTAAGATGTCTTCTCCCTTGGGGAGCCTGGCCAAAAAATTCAATTCCATGTTCTTTTCCTTAAGAAATTAATTTGTAATCAATGGACGCGAATGCCTTGCAATTGTAAGATAAACTAAAGACAAACTCTTACCGCGGGAGGCGTAATATGAAAAGAGGTTTTTGTCATCATTGCGGCCAATCCTTGGAATTCGATGATAAGGTTTTTCGTAATGACACCTGTCCTGAGTGTGGGTCGGACATTTACTGCTGTCTCAATTGCTCGGAATATGATGAGACGGCCTCTAACAATTGTATAGAGCCGCAATCTGAGAGAATTTCAGTTAAAGACCGTAGAAATTTCTGTGACTATTTTGGCTTGTCCCCCAAGCAAACCTCGGGGAAATCAAAGGACAAAGCTGAAGAAGCAAGAAAAAAGCTGGAGGCTCTCTTCAAGAAATAGAATATTGTCTTTAGTTTAAAACCGCTAAGGAGAATTTTCCCCTTAAAAAATTCAGGCGCCGCTCAGAATCATGTGACTTAAAAGTCGAACGAATCATCATCCAGAAAAGAGTCTTCCACTGCTTCAATTTCTTTGAGAATCTCAGGAGGCAATTCTTCTTTGGGCGCATCGCGCCAAAGACCTTCCAGGTCATAAAATTCTCGGGCTGAATCTTGAAAAATGTGAACTACGATCTCTCCAAAATCCAGCAGGACCCAGTTGCCCTGAGTTAAGCCTTCAACTGAATAGATCTGGGCGTCATCTGTACGCGCATCAGCGATGATTCCGTCTGCTATGGCGGTCACATGTCTCGCAGATCTTCCTGAAACAATCAGAAAATAGTCCGCAATCGCCGTCAACTGATTCAGTCTGAGAAGAATCGGGCGCGTAGCTTTCTTTGATAAAGCCGCTTTAAGAAACCTTTGCGCTTTTTCTCTGGAATGTGCGATTGTTAAGTTTTTAGGAGTTTTTTTCATTAGCGATTGGATCCCTGCACGGAGTAAAGATTTTTTTCCCTGATGTAATCCAAGACGGATTCCGGTGTCAGATATCTAGCTGTAAATCCCTGTCTAAGCAATTTTCTAATATGAGTCGAGGAAATATTAAGGCCTGTGATGTTAGACGGTATCAAAAGCATTTTGTTGGAGTGGATAAATTGGCTTCCGGTTGGAGTAAATTGTTTTTGAAGCGTCACAGGAACACTCTCCCAAGCTTTATGGAACTTGAGACCGGGGCGTTCGACAATTATGTAATTAGCCAGACTAAACAAGTTCTCAAAATCTTTCCACGTCCCTATTTCACTCAAAGAATCGGACCCCATTATGAAATATAGTTCGTCAGTGGTTTTACTTTTTAAGTGTCTTAAAGTATTAACCGTATAAGAAGGGGCCGGGAATTTGAGTTCCATGTCAGAAACCTCAAATTTTTCATTTCCTTCGCATGCCAGTGAGGTCATGTTAAATCGGTCTGTTGAGCTTGAAATATTGGTTTCGTTTTTGTGCGGAGGTTGATGACAAGGTACGAATATGATTTTGGAAAGACCAAAAACCTCTGAAACTTCTTCGGCAAGTCTCAAGTGTCCTAAATGGGGAGGGTTGAATGTGCCGCCAAGGATTCCGATTTTCAATCCAATCTCGTATGTTGAACAAATGGCTTGTTTTATTGTAGCAAGATTTTATATTTAATTGTGTAAATTGAAAAGAGGAATCCAGTCAAATCACTCATGATTAGGGATTTCTCCGCTGGAGGACCAAACTTTGGAATATATACTTGGCTTTATAGTCCTGCTGGGCGTTCTGATATTTGTTCATGAATTTGGACATTTCATTGTGGCAAAAATGTTGGGCGTCAAGGTTCTGAAATTCTCTCTGGGTTTTTCCCCTGTCATGATCAAAAGAAAATGGGGCGAAACAGAATACATGATCAGTTGGATTCCTTTAGGGGGATACGTAAAACTATTTGGCGAAGAACCCAACTCTGAAGAAGAAATTCCTCCCGAAGACACCAACAGAACCTTTACAGGTAAACCAGTATGGGCAAGAATTGCGATTGTGGCCGCAGGCCCTATTTTTAACTTTGTTTTTGCCGTCATACTTTTGTGTTCAGGGTTTGTCGCAGGGTTTCCTGTTTTGGCTTCCGAGGTAGGCAAGGTCCTACCTGACAGCCCAGCTTTGGAAGCCGGATTTCATTCCGGTGACGTTATAAAGTCTATAGATGGCCAACCAGTTTGGCGTTGGGATGATGTAAGGAATCTCATAGAAGATTCGGCTGATCGCAAACTGACTTTTACTGTAGAACGAAATGGCGCAACTTCCCAAATCTCAGTCATTCCAGCTTTGTCCGACCAAAAGGACATGTTTGGAGAGTTTAAAGGTAGAATTGGTATCGCTCCGTCAGGCAAGAAGGCGGAATTGGGGTTCTTGGCGGCAATCAATGAGGGAATCCGCCTGTCGGTTTATTTGACCAAACTGGTAGTAACTACGCTTGTAAAGCTGGTACGCGGTGACATAGGGGTGAAGGCCTTAAGTGGTCCCATTACAATAGCTCAAGCGTCTGGAGAAAGCCTGAAGTTGGGGGCATTCAGTTTCATATTTCTGATGAGTTACATAAGTATCAACTTGGCCGTCATCAACCTGTTACCCATCCCGGTCCTTGATGGCGGACACATTTTCTTTTTCATCATTGAAGCAATCATAAGAAAACCGGTGACCGGAAAAATACGAGAAGTCGCCGTACAGTTAGGACTCCTGATTATAGTCTTCCTGATCGGTCTGGTGTTTTTCAACGATATTTACAGAATAGTAACAAAAGGTTGGGCGCTTTCTCCATGACAAAGGACAAGAAGTTCTTATGTTCCAGGTGTTTGTCGATTAGATTCTAAAAAGGATAGGCATTTGCTCATTCTGTCCGTTCACACGGCCACGGCATCGCTGGGGGTAGCTGTTGTCAAAGACGGCCAAATTCTAGTGGAGAAAATTCTACAACCTGGCAGAAAGCATCTTGAAAATTTACCAGACGCCATTCATCAGGCACTAAAGGTCACGAACAACAAACTACAAGATTTTGATGGCTTCGGTATCGCCAAAGGTCCAGGATCTTTCTCCGGGATCAGAGTCGGTCTTTCCGTGATCAAAGGAATGGCTCTGGCGTTGAACAAAAGGGTAATAGCCCTGTCCACTTTGGAGATTCTGGCCTGGCAAGCAGTTAACAAAAGAGGTTTGGTGGTCCCTTTAGTCGATGCGGGAAGGGGCGATATTTATGCCGGAGTATTCGAGAAATTTGAAAAGGACATTCATGTTGTCCAGATTCCTCTTCTTCTGAATATAAAAGAAATCGGAAACCTGTTGTCGGTTACAGGACTCAGAAGATCAACCCTGTGCGGTTCTATGGAATTGTTGAATATAATAGGCGAAGATAAAAGATTTGCACGGAAGGTAATTGACCACATTTCTCCAGGGGCTCTAGGTAATCTTGCTGAAAAACGTCTCCAAAACGGATTGTTCGATGACCCCCAAACGCTTACACCTTTATATGTTAGAAGATCGGACGCTGAAGAGAGGAAAGAAAGGGTGGTTTCCAACATGTCGGGAAATGTCTAAAAAAGTGAGGTAAACTTAACAATTCATCAAATTTGGCGCGCGAGTTTTTGACGAATGGACGGTAACAAAACAAGGATGAAAACAACAACGGAGTGACAAATAATCTTTATCGTCGTCATGGATAAAAGGAGTAATTGGTGTCTCCTCCAAATGCGCCTTTGGAGAACTCTCTGGGGTTGATCCGAATGGTGTCGCTTTCGATTTTAATTAAATGATATACGCTGTCCCAACGGTCGAGTAAGGGAGACCCACAGGAAGAAATTACCACGGAAGATTTTGTTTCAGGGATACGAAGTTCGACCACGGAAGCCCTGTGTTTATGACCTTGAAGAATTAGCCTTACTCCAAATTGTGCGCATATGGTCAATAGAGCGCTTGCGTCTGAAAGTTGGTGAGCCCAAAAAGAAGAAGCGCGTAAAACTGGTAGAATCGGATGATGCAAAAAAAGGACCTTAAAATATGATTTGTGGTTGTCGGCCTCTTCCCGGAACCAGTATCGACTGTCTCTGGAAATTGATCCTGGCCAGGACGGAAGTTGACTAACTGTATTTAATCCGAACATGGCTGCACGATGTTTATCAGACTTGTACAGGATTTGGTCGCTTTTTCCAAAATAGGATCGATATCTTCTCATGGCCAATGAAGGAATGATGTATTCCCATGGAGCGAAAAGAGATACCTCCCTATTTCCCGGTATCGTCAGATATTCACAACAGAGTGAATCGAGAAACTCTCTCGCTTGCTGAAATTCAGCAATTTTCCCCCTGTCTGTGATATCCCCGGTGACGATGACCAAATCCAATTTATGGAATAACAGGTCTTCTTTGAGAGCGTTCAACTTCTCTGTCGAGATCATTTTTCCGAAATGGAGGTCAGATAAGTGAGCTATTTTCATGAAACAGGACAATAGCTATGGATGTATCGATGGTCAATAGAGTATTTGCCTGTTGCTCCGTGCAAATGGCGCCAAACGATTTATTAAAGTTTTAAGTTGATTAATTGGTTCAAATTAATTAGAATCATTAGATAAAACTATATGGTAATTTTCTAAAATGTCGGTTCTTTTCCGGCTGAATTCTTCATGCTATTATCCCTTTTAAAGGAGCGTGTTCATGAAACCAATATTGCGTCTATATTTTACTGTATTTGTCTGTTTTTCAATGTCGGGGATGGCCATCGGACAAGGCTCATACAGTGGTTATTATCCATACCAGGGGCAAAACTCCGGAGGTTACGGTTACTCCTCCTCCGGCTATGATCAATCCTATCCAGCCTCAGGCCAGGCTTCTTCTGGTTACGGTTCCCCTTACGGATACTCCGAACAATCTGCGCCCCAGGGTAATCAGGCGCCGTATGGTTATGACCAATATCCCGGTATGCCGGGTTACGGACGGTACGACAATGCGCCTGTCGGTTCAGGAAGCTACGGTTTGCCGTCGGGTTACCCCCAGACGCAGTCGAGTGACCCCACACTGAGATCCCGTCTGGCCCAGCCTAGGAATAGGAGCGGCTCGCCGGAGGTTAGAGAATCGACCAGAATAGTGACACCATCGAGGCGAAGCGCCACGACCCGAGCCAGTCAGCCCGTTGCGGTTCGTAGCGATCCGGATGCGGAAAATGCACCTCTTTATGGCCGTGAGATCTATTGGGATGGTCGAGAATCTGATCGACAGGAGTCATCCGCGGCTCCAACTGAGAGCAGACCAAGCCAGACCGTAAATACGCGCGTACCTACCGCAGGGGCCGACAACGCCGAAAGACAAATCAGACCATTCTCGAATCTGAACCAAGAACAAAAATCCAAGAGAACCAGATCAAACGTTGTTAGACAGCAAAACAAGGCCTCTTTAGCTTCACCACCACCACCGCCGCCTTCAGACTTAAAATGGGGGAAAGAAGATTCCAGCGCCAGCGAACAACGGTCTCTTCAGCCCAAATCCTCTTTCAAATGGGGGATGCAGGGTAAACCAGCCATGATTGGAGCAGAACCCGGAAGAAGTGAATCAAGTCAGCTTTCACAGCAAAATGCACAAAGTTCCAGTGATGGGGGGGTAAAGAAGTTTCAGTGGGGGAAAGTTCAATAAGGCATGTTTTGTATTTCTGATTTATGTAAGAAGATATAAGCGTTTAAAGATTTCGTCCCTGATTCATTGGATTCAGGGACTACAGGCAAAAAACGGTATTGGAAAAAGGGACTGTTTCAGTTTGGACCCGAAACAGTCAAATAGGTTTCCTTATTACAATCCCATCTGCACAGCGGATAGCGAATCGTCTTTGGAGAGCAAGGGGGCCATAAAGGTTAGGATGGTGTATCTTCTAGCGAATCCCTGATCTTGTCAACATAAGTTAAAATATCTTTTAACAATGGCCTGACCACAAGGGCCCATTCCTGCTGGTCCCTCATATTCACCGATCCCGTTTCGAGGACTTTGGCCACGACAAAGAGCTTAGTTCGAGAATCATATACTTCCTGTCTTACTCTTTGGGCATTCCATATTTCGTCGTTCAATTTGACCTCCATTATCGTCAAACGCTCAACCAAAGCTAAAACCCACTTTCGATCTGAAATTGTCTTGAAATGGTAGATGGAATCAAGTGAACCGACTAAGCCGGCGCCATGGAACGGCCTTCATTAAAGGCTTTCAAATTAATATCCACCAACTTTGGTTTCAAAGATTCCTTCAAGGTCTTTTCATAAGTTTCAGCGGGAATATCGAGGAACTTGGACAAGACACCGAGAAAGATGACATTGAGCACCCTTAAATTACCAATTTTTGCAGCTACAGACTCTCCATCAACAACAATGGCGCTAGGAGATTTTGTCTTGATTCGTTCCAGAACATCCTGCGGGTATTCCTGTTGACCGGTGAATACCGATGGAGGTAAAATTTTCTGATTATTAACGACGACTTGTCCTTTTGCAGACAGGAAGGGGAAGTATCTGAGAGTTTCAATCTGTTCGAAAGATAGGAGTATGTCGGCTTCTCCCATTTTTATTATGGGAGATCTTACTGTTTTTCCGAAGCGCACGTGACTCGACACAGACCCACCTCTCTGAGCCATTCCGTGTATTTCATTCTTCTTGACATCATATCCATGTTTGGCGGCGACTTTTCCCAATACGTCGCTCGCCAGGATTATGCCCTGCCCACCAACACCCACTATCAGCACATTGTAAACACGGTCCTGGCTCATGACGCCTCCTCAATAGCATCAAATTTGCAAACCTCTTGGCATGTGCCGCATCCGACGCAGAGTGCGGCGTTGATTCTCGAGAAGCCTTTTCGTTTCTTGCCTTTTTCCGGAACATCTATCTTGACAAATTCCAGGGCTGGGCAACCGGTGTTTATACAACTTTTGCATCCGGTGCAAACGTCCTGTTTTATTCTAAAAGGTTTGTCCGGCAATACTCGACCCGTTTTAAGTAACGCGCAGGGGGCCTTGGCGATTATAACCGAAGGCTCCGCTACTTCTAGCTCTTCCTTAATAGTCTTTTCCAGTTCCTTTATTTTATACGGGTTTACTGTCTTAACTCTTTTCAATCCAAATGACTCACAAAGTTTTTCGACGCTTACGTTTACGGATGGTTCCTCGCGTAAGGTAAATCCTGTGCCTGGATGATGCTGGGCTCCGGTCATGGCGGTGATTCTGTTGTCTAAAATTAAAACCGTAGAATGGCCACCGTTGTACGCCAACTCAAGTAGTGGTGTCATTCCTGAGTGAAAGAAAGTCGAATCACCAATGACTGCGACCGCTTTTCCCTCAGCTACGTCTTTGAGTGTTCTGGCAAGACCAGACGCTATTCCTATGCCCGCTCCCATGCATAGGCAGTTATCGAGCATACCAAGAGGTGGAAGGGCCCCCAATGTGTAACATCCAATGTCACCAGCCACGTAAACCTTGTTTTTCTTTAGCGCGGTAAAAGTAGCTCGGTGAGGACATCCCGGACACATGTTGGGAGGTCTCATAGGAAGTTCGATATCTATCGAACCGATACTTTTTGCCGAAGATTTGCCGGTGAGGGCAATTTCCAACTTTTCCGGAGACAACTCTCCACACCGACCGGTTAGGTTTTTCCCTTCGACAGATATTCCCATCAATCGAATAGCCTCTTCAAGAAATGGATCAAGTTCCTCGATAACTAATAGCTTGTCAACTTTTGAAGAGAAGTCGCGAATCATCTTTTCGGGAAGTGGCCAGACCATTCCAAGTTTCAAGAAAGACGCTTTAGGCATGACTTCGTAAGCATACTGAAATGCAACCCCGGACGATATTATTCCAACCGATGTGTCACCCATGATGACTTTGTTGTAAGGAAAGGATTCGGCAAATGCGGCCACATCTTTTAATCTCTGTTCTACTATGGGGTGTTTTTTCCTGGCCATGGCGGGAAGCATCACATATTTAACTGGATCTTTCTTAAGTCCTAACTCTCTCTTGCCTTCCTCGCGCTCTGACAGTTCAACCAGTGACATTGAATGTGAAATTCGGGTTGAACTCCTGAATATGACTGGAGTATCAAACTGCTCACTAATCTCTAGAGCTTCCCCGATCATGTCTTTGGCTTCCTGGCTGTCTGACGGCTCCAGACAAGGCACTTTACCAAATTTGGCGTAATTTCTCGTGTCCTGCTCATTTTGAGATGAATGCATTTCCGGGTCATCACAAACCACAATGACCAATCCCCCGTTAATTCCCGTGTAGGAGAGTGTCATGAATGGGTCCGCGGCCACGTTGAGTCCTACATGTTTCATTGCCGCAAGTGTCCTTGAACCGCCATAAGATGCGCCGGCAACCACTTCAAGCGCCACCTTTTCGTTTGGGGCCCACCCCGCGATAATTTCCGGGTACCGTTCCCCTATATATTCGAGAATCTCTGTACTAGGTGTTCCCGGATAAGCTGAGGCCAACCTAACCCCATACTCGTAAGCCCCTCGCGCTATTGCCTCATTTCCTGATAATAGCTCTTTCACAGTCACTTCACCTTTCGTTAATTTCCAGGATCCAGGCTAAATAGAAGCTGGACCACATTACAGATGGACAACTTTCATCGACTGCCGGCGTAAAAATCAAAAGTTTGCAATCTGCCGACCTTATTGCGCCAAGATGATTTGAGAGATCATCCTAGTATTACCTCAACAGTCTGTCAATATTTTCATATAGGTGACAATTCACGTCAACCACCGGATAGAGTATCAGACAAATAACATGCCGTTATAATGTAACTATGTCTTCAATAGAGTGATATAACGATTTTCCTGGTAGTTCAGTAAAGTGAAATAGTGTTCAGTCCGGAACCCACCGCATATAATCGTTGCAACTTCTTAAGCGTAAAAACTCCTCAGCATTATTATTGATTTATCTAAAGAAAAATGTTAATAATGTGAACAAATTGCGTCATCACAACAGTATATTTTGAGAGATTCTTAATGATCAGAATACTGGCCCTGATTTTAAGCGTGAATTTTTGTCTGTTCTCATCGGCCAGAGGAGAATCCGTATTTCCGGCCAACGTTCATGAGAACGATCCTGTTTTAACCCAATTTAATCCAACTGTCAACCCCTAAGAAATATGGACAGATCGGAGGAAATGTTGACAACGCTCGATCCATGCTTGCGGCGGCGCACTCTTACAACCCTCGGCGCAAAAAAGAAGTCCAGCGCAAGGATCAATCAGATTATCCTCCTGTAAATGATCTTGATTCCAACAATTTGTTGAGAGTTGGAAATGGATCATCAACTCTTCCTGGCGGCAGGTCTATATTTGAGATAAGAGTGCCCGGTGACCCTCGTTCCAGCTTCGAAACCCAATCTCAACTTTTAAAGTCATCATCGGCGCTGTCTTCGCCGATCGATCCCAAAAAAGTCCACAGCCTCTCTGCGCCAGGTGATTTTCTAAAAAGACTTGGAAGCATTCCAAAATTTGATTTCACTGTCGAGAAAAAGCAATTCGAAAGAATGGAAATTGTAGTCAGCCATTCAACTCACATTTTTCGTCTCTTGGCGCATGGCAAAGATTCATCCGCCCATTTGCTTTACGAGTGCAAAATTGGTCTTGGGGCCCCGGAATTTCCGACGCCGGTCGGAGTATATTACGTCACACACATTTATGATGACGATCCGTGGTGGATACCACCACCAAATAGAGCTTGGGCGGCGGGGGACTCTCCGAGCAAAAGAGTATATGGAGGCACGATGGCGCCTTTGCTAAAGAAAAAAAATATCTCCCCCAAGAAGAAAGATTTGTCAGAAGAGGATCGTATAGAAGGGCCTGTTAAACTCGAAGACTACGGTTACAGATTCCACGGCACTAGCGCTCCTCGAAGCATCGGTCGAAATCAGTCCCATGGTTGTGTCCGAATGATCTCTGATGACGCAAGAAAAGTAGCCTGCATAATCAAGGATCGAGTAGGAATTGCCGACCGTAAAGAATCAGAAAACGGGTCTTACGTGATACTGAAATCACCGGTCAGGCTGAACCTAGTTAAATGAAGTTTCTATAACTAGTGGTTTGATGTGAAGGTAAGAAAATAGGGCTCTAGTTGTATCTCTATCCAATTAGGTTTCCTTATTGTAAGTGGGGGCGTTCTTCGAAGTCTTACCCTTCAGAAAAACATGATAATACTCGTAAGTCAAAGGTCGGCCATCATCTAATGTCTTCGAGAAAACCACTTCCCCGACAAAAACTGTATGGGTAACAACATCTAGTGTATGAGTGACATTGATTTCCATCACGCCTAGTGAGTGATCCGTTACCAATGGGCATCCTGAAGCGCCCTCTATATGTCCAACGTTTTCGAATTTGTTGACGTCCCTGCCGGACTTGAAACCAAAAAGCCCTATAAATGGGAACGGGGTGGAATCTTTTAGCACGGATACGCCAAAGCGTTTGCTGGAAGAGATGAGTTCGTGAGTGAAATTCTTTTGATTGATTATGACAGCGAAACAAGGAGGATCAGATGTCACCTGAATAACCGTGTTGACTATCTGGCCGTTTTTCCTATTGCCGTCAAACGATGAGACTAAATAAATACCGTAACTAACTTCTCGGAATACATTGCGATCGACTTCAGGAACCATTGGAAACCTCTCTGATCTCAGTGATTAGTAACATGGCTTACAGATACGAGGTTCTGGTTACAATGGGTTTGTCACCAGATTGTTGGAAAAGACATTGGAAGTCAATCCACTGATTGGCCCCAATCTTTCTCAACGGCGTAATCAATTATTTTGTCTACATAATCCGCAGTAATGGTGGGAACAGGCATATCGCCCAGAGCCGTGTCAGTATTGGAACGGTCAAAAACCGGATTGTTGGCAAAATGCAGCAATATGGTTTGCATCTGACGCCAAACCATGCGTTCAATCCTATTCCGGGGCTGTGTAAAAGGTGTCCCAGCGCCAGCGAATCTGAGACCACCAACTTTGAATCTATTACATACATGGGTAAGTGTCCATTCATGAGTGGGCGGTTTAGGATGTGTCAAGTGATATATCTTTTTGTGATTCTCAGGCTTTTCTATAATCGTAACAGCCGCTTTAGCGACGTAATCCACAGGTATAACGTTTGACACGCCGTCAGGATTTGCTGGAATATCAATATTAAGGCCCATTCGATCGAGGTCCTTGGAATCAGCCATAAGTCTGTCAAGAAGATGGGCCGCTTGGAACAGGATATACCATCCGGAAAAGGAAGTGCATCTGCCTGTGTCCGAATGTCCAACTATAATCGAAGGTCTCAGAATGGTAGCCGTTTGGCCCCAAATCTGTTCAGCCTCCCACTTACTCTCTTCGTAGACGTTCACAAAATCGCTTCTTGGATGATTAAACTCCTTTACCAACTCACCTTGTATCAATCCGCAGACATAAGCGGTGCTAATGATGTGGACTTTTAATGGCTTGCGATCGATCAATTTTCGGAAGGTTACAGTGGAACCCAAATTAGTTTTTAGAGGCTCTCCTTTTTCGTCCATGTGAAGTCGAGTCGAAGCTGCGCTATGAAGTAGGGTGTCAACATCTTCGAGTCCAGGGTATTCACTGCACCATCGTTCCCATTGTTCGTCCGCTTCCAGAATATCTCCCTTGAACCATTTAAGAGATCCTGCGCTTAGCGGAAGTCCCATGCTACTCAGTAAACGCACCGTATCCAATTTTCGCGATTCATTTCTGTAATGCGCCCAGACGTTGTGGCCGCGCTCCAACAAATTCGCCAGTAGATACTCTCCTAGGAATCCCGTTCCCCCTGTAAGAAGAACATTCATAGAATCGGGCATGTATCCTCCGCAGGCTTCAAGAGCCTGAGATGAAAATCCAGTTTAACTTAATAGTTTAACTCATTAGTTGAAAATATTACAAATTAAAATCGTTGGAGAATGAACTGGGTAGAACTCCAATATTATCCGCACTAGAATGGAACGATATTACCGACAACACTTGGTTTCCATTGGCTATGATTTGCCACGGAGGTTGACTTATACAGGAGTTTTTTGATTACATGGCAAGCCTAATGATATATACTATAAGTTTAATTTAATTACTTCAAGCAAGGGTGTTCGGATGTCCCACATAAACGATCCTGTTTCCCTCACTTTTCTCTGTAAACCCAACGATATTTCATCATCACTGATAAACACCGCGAGAAATATAGGTGTACGCGTTGCCTTCGATCTCGGATCAGCAAGCCCAGCGGTCTATCAGGGAAAACTTCTTATTTCAGACGCTTCCAAGGACACAGTAGATCTCAAGATCTCGACAGCGCTTCTGTCCGATCCCGGACTCATTTCAATAATGCGGGAAATAGATGTTGCAAGGCTCTGGGTTGAACTTGAACCAGCTTTTGTTCAGGATGATATAGACGCTTTGTTAAATCAAATAACTTCAATAAGTAATCATTTCAAAGTAATTCCAATTGTGAGCGATGCTGATCTGATACTTAAAATCATCGAGGGTTTTCCTGAGATAGGCTCTTTTGCCATCAAAGGAAATGAAGCTTCCGGTTTCGTTGGTTCGGAAACGCTACTTACCCTGTTTTCCTTAGCTTCGACTATTAAGAGACAAAAAGGCTCTGAAAAGGAAATTTTGATATGGGGAGGAATCTCATATCCAGAGGTAGCCGCAGCATTTGTGGCGTGTGGCGCAAGAGGAATAGTCTTTGAAAGTCTTCATTGGCTGACCGATCTCATGAACATAGATGGAGAATGCAAGAAACGGATAGCCAACTTAAGAGCCGACCACACTGAACTTGTGGGTGGCAACCTTGGAGTATTTCTCAGATTGTACAACAAGGGGAATTCCAAATCGGTAAAAGAACTTAAAGCCTTTGTCGGATCCTTATGTGGAGCGGAGGTAAGAGACGAACAACGAACCTTCTTTGTTAAACACGTCTCGGAGAAGTTTCAACACCCTAGGGATAGCGACTTTGCGAGAGATGAATTAATCCCTCTGGGGGTGGAGGCCGCTTTCGCACTCTCTTTTGTCCGTAGGTACGGAGATTCTACGGAAACCGCGTTGAGTAAATTCAAAAATCATATTGAAATGTTGCTGAGATCAGCCGTAAAAAAAAGCTCCTCATTTGCTGACAGCGATGCCGCCAGAGAAATGGGAACCCATTACCCATTTATCCAGGGGGCGATGTCGTGGATTACGGATTGTCCTGAATTTGCTTTGGAGGTTTCAAAAGCCGGGGCTTTACCTACTTTGGCTCTAGGCTTGATGGATTCCAGAACGCTCGAGCAAAAATTTTCCGGTCTGGACGGCTTAATGGGCGAAAGGCCATACGCTGTAAACATAATAACCCTGGCTGAAAATCCTTATCGTGAAGAGCAAATTGAATGGGTAAAGTCCAAAAAACCCAGATTTGTAGTAATAGCCGCCGGAGAGCCATCGCATGCCAAGTCACTCACTTCAGAGGGAATAGAAGCTATTTATATTGCTCCTAATGAAGAACTTCTTAGGTTGGCGTTAGAAAATGGAATCAAATTTGTGGTGCTAGAAGGTCATGAAGCTGGAGGCCACGTTGGGACCCACAGTTCTATAACCCTTGCCCAGATAGCGCTAGAACTAAAAGATCGTCAGCCTGCTTTATTCAAGGACAAGAGGATGATCTTGGCAGGGGGATTCTTCAACCGTTTGACAGCGATTATAGCCTCAATTATCGGAGTTGACGGACTACAGATGGGAACCGTTTACTTAAGTTCAAGGGAAATCGTTGAAACAGGAGCTTTACATCCCATTTACCAAAAAAGAATTCTTGAATCCCCTCCAGGCGCCACAATTGTTACAGGAGAAAGTTTGGGGCTACGTGTCAGATCTTTGAAGTCAGCCAAAATTGAGGCCATTTGTTCTTTGGAACGCGATTTTGCGTCAGGATCTCAAGACGAAAGTTCGTTTCGAAAAGAAATTGAGGCCTTGAGCGCTGGAAGCCTTTTTGTCGCAGCCAGGGGCATGGACAGGCCGGATGGAAAGCCCCTCAATGAATCGGCGATACTTGAACAGGGGCAGTTTATGAGTGGCGCATGCGCTGGAATGCTAAGTCAACGGGCGCCTCTCATGCAGATTCATGAAAATCTTGCCGTAGGTCTAGAGAATGAACCTTTCACATTGATGGAAAGTCTCTATGGATCAACTCGTGAGCCCGACGATTCATGCAGGGATTTCTCCTCAACAAAAAGCCGCCAAACAATTGGGAAAACTACTTTGAGAAGTCAACCTATCGGTTCGGAGCGAATCGCAATTACGGCAATGAGCATAGTCAACTCTCTTGGAAACAGCCCTGCGTCCATTATTCGCTCCAGCCTGGAATTAAAGAGTGGAATCGTTCCGGTTCCATCTTCAAAGTGGAATCACGAATCTTTTTTCAACTCTCGGGTACGGGCTCCAGAAAAGACATATTGCCGCTTCGGAGCTTTCCAAAACCTTGAGATATCAAGAAAGGAATTGGGAATCCCTCCCCAGGATTTCAGGACTATGGCTGAATCGACCAAAGTTACGATGTGGCTAGCACGAAACGCCATCCTTGAATCCGGTATCCTTGAATCAAATGTGCCTATGGAAAGAATAGGAGTGCTAATTTCACAGAATTCAGGCGAGGCGGCGTCTACACTGGAGGAGATGATTGTTCGCGGGTGTTCCGAAAAAATACTTTCGGACATCAAGAACGTCATAAACCTTAATGCTGATGAGGAATTGGCCATAAATGAAGAGATTAGAAAGAAAAGGCTGGGTGTAGATGACACGACCCTATTGGGAAGGCTCAATTGTTCAGCAGGTGGTTTCATTTGCAACAAATACGGATTCATGGGACCAAGCTTCTCAGTGTCGGCTGCTTGCGCTACATCTCTGGTGGCTCTTTACAGCGCATACCAGATGATCCGGAATGGTATCATCGACGCAGCGGTGGTGGGCGGAGGCGAAGAGCTTCTGACTCCAATGCATTTCCTCGAGTTTTCGGCCCTCGGAGCTCTAGCTGGTCTGTCGGGAATCAATAGAGAGCCTTCTGAATCCAGTCGTCCCTTTGATTTGGACCGGGACGGAATGGTTCTTGGTGAAGGCGGCGCCATGATAGTCATCGAGCGAGAATCAGTCGCAAGAAGTAGAGGAGCGACCATATTTGCGCTAATAACCTCGATGGGAGCCAGCAACAACAACCAGGGAATGGTTGAATCTTCAAGGGAGACGCAAGAGTTGGCCATTAAGGCCTCTTTTAAGGATTCAAGGTATGGTCCGGAATCTGTAGACCTAGTTGAATGTCATGCGACCAGCACCAAACAGGGGGATATGGAAGAGGCGCAGGGATTGAAATCCATCTTCAGAAATGGAAGACCACCGGTTCTTGCCTCCTTCAAGTCGCAAATCGGTCACACATTGGGGGCCTCCGGACTCAACAGTATGATAAGAGGCATAATGGCGATGCGAGAAAAGACATTGCCTCCTACAAGAAATTATTCAAAACCAGATCCTGAAATTAGTTTGGAATCAGCTGGATTTAGAGTTCTTGCCGAGCCTGACGACTGGGCGTCTCGCAATGGTGATCCACGAAGGATGCAGGTAAATGCATTTGGGTTCGGTGGATCCAATTATGTGGTTCAAATTGAAGAGTCAAGAGATGAGGAGGCTACGAGATTGGTTACATTCCCTGAAGAGATCAAAATACCGAAAGTTGAACGCACTGCAGCTTCTTTGCCGGAAGGGATCTATTTCTTCAATGGAAAGATAGCCGATGCTAAATGTCGTATTTGCGTTATAGCGGATTCTGAAAGTTCAGCTATCAAGAAGATTAAGAAAGAGGATTTTGATTCTTGCGAGAGCTCTTTAGGAGATAAACGCCTCAAGACTCTTGCACGACAGAGCATTTACCTTGGGGTGATTGATGACTCTGTTCCCAAAATGGCTTTCGTCTTTCCTGGACAAGGCTCACACTATGCAGGAATGGGACACGAGTTGTACAACAATTTCCCGGTGATCCGGAAGTGGATGGACAAAGCAGCGGATGCAGCGGAATTCGATCTGTTGAAATTACTGTTTTTCGACAAAGAAGAAGATCTTCAGAAAACTAGATGGCAGCAGCCTGCTTTATTTACACTAGAGTTTGCAATGGCGCAGTATCTCGTATCACTAGGGGTTCATCCGTTTGCGCTGGCGGGGCATAGTCTTGGCGAACTCACAGCCCTGTGTCTTGCCGGGGTATACTCGTTTGAAGATGCGTTCAGAATTGTGAATAAGCGTGCTGTTTGTATGGACAAAGCATGCAAAATGAATGTGGATCCTGGTGTCATGGTGGCCTGTGACGCTCCTCTCGATGTAATAAACGAACTTATCAAGGCCTCATGTGGTCTGTTCGTGACCAACATAAATTCTCCGAGACAGATTGTGATCGGCGGAAATACAGAGGAATCCAAAACGGTTGCTTCAAAGCTCAAAGAAATGGGCTACAGAAGCACTGTTCTTAGGGTTAGCATGGCGTTTCACTCGCCGATAATGAGGTGTATTCATGACGAACTCAAGGAGTTCATAGACGGAATAGATTTTTACCCTCCCGAGATTCCGGTCATATCCAACACTACTATGCGTCCTTTTCCGCAGGATACAGAAGAAATCAAAGGGATTGTAATGGCCCATCTGGAATCGCCTGTCCACTGGTTACAGAATGTCCATACCTTGTGGAATGAGTTTGGAGTCAGGCTATTTGTGGAAGTTGGTCCTAGGGAGATACTTACAAACCTGATCCAAGATACCATTGAAGAAGCCTCCTGTATTCAGACCTGTCTACCGTCAGCGGAATCGTTGATGTTCAAAACGGCAATGGCCCAACTCTATGCCAAGGGAGAGTTGAATGTGAGCCAGGCAAGGGAATTGACTGCGCAATCAACTGGGGGGGGAGAAAATTTTCCCACGCCGAAGGAACAGGAATTATTTGTGGAGCCCGTCTTTCAGAATTTACAATCGTCCCAAAATGATTTGCGAGAAATAATACAAAGTGAGATCAATACGTTTGTTATTGAAACCTTCGGAAAGTTCATAAAGCCGGCGGTATTGACGCGAGTGCGTCAACTGAAAGGAGAGCGTTTCTGTGAAAATGATCTGGACAGGGCAATTCGAGATTTGTTTGGAATTGGGTTGGGTTCTACGACCAGTTTACCACCTCTTAGGAATATAGAGTCTCCAAGGTTTATTTCTTCCGGTAGTCCGGAGCCTTCCTTGCCGGAAACGGCTCTGTCTGAGCCAGATACTACAGAAACAATTATCCAAATAATTATGGAAGTGACTGGATATGAAAGGGACGAAATAGAGCCTCATATGGATTTGAGAGAAGACCTGTCAATACGCTCGAGTCGCCTCCCTGTAATCATGGACTCGGTGGAGAGCCATTTCGGCATAAAAGTCGAACTTGAAGACTTTATGGATGTGAGAACTATCAAAGATTTGTCAGATCGGCTCGAGTTAGTGCTTTCCAGAAAGACTCCTTCCCAAGTGGTTTCTTTTCAAGATGAACAATCTAATACCGCTACAGTAGTAGTTCATCCACCGGAAGAACAAATCAAGCGACTAATTTTCACGGAAACTCTGGTTCAGAACGAATCATTTCAGCCTCTTGAACTGAGTCCACTCGACTCGATTATCATCATTGGGCCGGCTACGTCCGCAGAACTATGTAGAAATGCCGGAGATGTTTTCCGTCGAGATTACGGTGTAAACATTAAACACATTATCTATAGTGTGGGAGAAAAAGAATCCAACACAGACTTGTTGTCCGAGGAAGGACTGGCCGAAATAAGAGACCTGATTCAAAGTTCTGAGTCATTGTCGGGAGTGGTTTTCATAACGGATGAAACCTTTGAATCACGAATTGCCGATTCACCGTTATTGTCGGAATGTTTGGTAGTATTGTTCAGGATTTTACAAGAATTCGTAGAAACGCATACAAAAAAAATGGCCCTATTTTTTCAAGTTGGAACCGAATTTCCCAGTCTTTTCATGGAAGCGGCCACGGGGATGTTCTTAAGTTTGGCGATTGAGTTTGGTTCCGTTCATTTCAGGACCATGTTTCTTGATTGTACGACGGAATTGAGGATGGCTATTCGTAGTTCAATGGACAAAAGCAAGAAGCCCACCCAGTTGATTTGCCGGAGTGGAGAACTTCTTGCACTCGAAGGCAGAGTTTGTCCCATATCATTTGGGGACGAACCAGCGGCGCTTGAACTCGGAGAAAAAGACGTAATCCTAATCTCTGGAGGGCTTTCAGGGATTTGCGCCTTCCTGGGTGAGGCCTTGGCTCCTTTTGGTTGCAAATTGGTATTCGTCGGAAGAACGTCGATTGAAAAGACACCAAGACACGAAGCGGAGAGAGAAAAGGCGTTTTCGACCAAAAAAGTTCTTGAACAGATGAGATCAAAGGGAATCGACGCTCACTATTTTCAAATGGACATTACCGATCCCAGTGAAGTGAATTCAGTAATTGAGACCATCGAGCGTTCTCATGGAGGCATAACGGGCGTGATCCATGGAGCTGGTTTGCTGAGAGACAATTTTATGAAGAGAATGTCTCCGGAAGACTTTTCGGAAGTGGTAAGCGTCAAGTTTCTGGGCGCTCTTAATATCTTTCAATCTTTGGATAAAGGCGCAGTTAAATTCCTAGTGGGTTTGTCATCTGTCGCCGCCATCCAGGGTAATCCCGGCCAAGTAAATTATGCTGCGGGCAACAGACTAATGTCTTCATATTTAAAAACAGTGAAAACGTTTTACCCTAAGATCAACGTCAAAGCTCTCATTCTGCCTCCAATAGAGGGTGCTGGTATGGCGGAAGATGTAGAGATACGTGAGCTTATGAAACGCATGAACGCTTCCTACATGACTCTGGGCGAATTGTCCGGCATGTTCCTCAGAGAGTTATTCCTCGCTCCCAAGACTGATGTTTGGTCCCTTTTCATGAAGAATCTCCCTATCCTAAGCACGGCGCCTCTGGACACAACAGTTTCAGCCACCGGTTCAGGTCACTTTTATGCCGGCCCTGTAGTTTGTAAGAAGTCCTGGTTTCCCATGATAGATTCAGTAACCGACTTCAATATGGGTGATGGGTTATTGAAGGCCTCGAGGATCTTTGACCAAAACAAGGATTTGTGGGTTAAGGACCATAAGCCCTTCAAATTCTTGAAGCATCCCATAGTTTCGGCGATCATGGCTCTCGAAACTTTTATGGAGGGAGCGAAACTGTTATTTCCATATCTGACCGTGGTTGGTGTGAAGGAAGCCCGTTTCCTTGACATGATGGAATGTCCTTCGAACAAGCAGGTTAGTAGTCAAATTCAGGTCAGGAAAGTTTCTGAAAGTTTCTCCGAAAAGATCTGTGAGGCAACGCTATTTACCGGGAAAGAGGAGGAAGCTGACAGGGATGACAAAAAGCTTCATGCGAAATTTAAGGCTCTAATAATTCTAGCGAGCAGGTTACCTCAACCGGCGGAGTCCTTTCGAGGCTTCCCGATTCAGAATGATGAATTGGATTCTAGGCCAATGGAAAATGCTGAGGTGGAGGCTTGGTACGCTGATCGTTCCGATCTTAAAGGACGTTACAGAGTCATCGAGAGACTGCGCGGGACGGGCCCAGATTGTGTCATTGGAGAATCTGTATATGAGCGGTCAGATGATTTCTCCAAACCCTTGCTTACCAAATATCAATTTTCTCCATATCTGTTTGAAGCCTTCATGCACGTTATAAACTTTTATCTCGCTATGAGAGACGATAACGAAAAAAGAATTTTGATTCCATTTGGGATTGATGAACTTCAATGTTTCAGGAAGATTTCCAACGGAGAAAAAATCCTCGTACAAGCCAGAAAAGAGAGTGGGGATGAAAAGGGGGTGAAATGGGATGCCTTGGGAATAGACCAGAATGGAATGGTGGTAATGTACGCAAAAGGCGTCACAATGAGATGGATATCCAAGATGCGCTGATAAATTCCGAGAAAAGCCGTTCTTTTGAACGACATTTTAAGAGCAGCGTGTTTTTTCTGCAAGAATTTGAAAGCCGCTGGGGAACAAGGAGCAGGAGTTTGTATTAGACCATTGCCAAATAACATGGATATGGTTTCCTGTGGAACGCAGTGTTGACAAAACAGAAGCCCACAGCTGATTAAGGTCCTTCACAAAAAATTTATTTGCATGAAGCAGTTCATAATCTATGAGAGTTTTACTAATAAACAGTAACAGAAAACACGACATGCTCGCTGCAGCGCCAATAGGTCTGTGTTACGTTGCTACAGCCACAGAATCCGCAGGGCACATTGTTCGGACCCTGGATCTTTGTTTCTTGGGTAATAGGGTTTCAAGAGAGCTGAAGCGGGTTGTTGGTTCATTCAAACCTGACGTGATAGGAGTTTCAGTAAGGAACATTGACAATGTGAACATGTTGCACTCAATTTCATATCTTCCGGAAGTTCTTGAACTGATAGACGAGATAAGGAAATTGACCAATTGCAAAGTGGTTTTGGGTGGATCAGCGGTGAGCTTGGCTCCAGAGGCCGTAATCAGGCTTCTGAAGGCTGATTACATAGTAGTTTCTGATGGTGAGGCCCCATTCCGTGAACTCTTGGAAGCTCTTGAAAATAAGAAAGATGTGTCGGAAATTCCGGGAGTTGGTTTACTCATAAATGATTCATTTCATTTCACGCGGCCCAAGCTGGCGGAATTCGGAAATCAAAAACCGGATGTGGGTAGATGGGTCGAAATGTCTCCTTATAGGAAAATTGGGGCCGCATACAATGTTCAGACCAAGAGAGGATGCAGGCGCCACTGCGTTTATTGCACGTATAATCAGTCTCTAGAAGGCGCCAGATTGCGTTTGAGAGATCCCTACGAAGTTGTATCAGAAATCGAAGAAGCACTTGAGAAATACGGGCGCCACACCTTTGAATTCGTAGACTCAGTGTTCAACGATCCACTGGACCACTCCAGAGCAATACTTGAGGAAATCGCCAGACGACCATGGAAAGCCACATTTACAGCTATGGGCGTTCATCCTCAAGGTCTGGACAAAGAATATTTAGATTTGATGTGGCGGGCGGGTTTCCGATCTCTGATGATTACTCCTGAATCAGCTTCAGAAAAGATGTTGAAGAATTATAAAAAGGGTTTTAATAGCAGAGAGGTTTATCGGGCTGCGGAAGCTCTCAATAAGTCAAAATTTGCTGTTTGGTGGTTTTTTATGGTTGGCGGGCCCGGAGAGACCAACGGGACTTTGCAGGAATCTCTGGATTTTGTGTTGAACAATCTTCAGAAAAAGGGGCGCGCTGTAACGCATGTAGCGCAATTCTTCATAGGGATTCGTCTTTATCCTGGAACAGCTTTGTGGAAAATCGCCCAGGAGGAGGGTTTTGTAAATAGCTCCTCAAATCCACTAGAGCCGTTGTGGTATGTGTCTGAACAGCTCGACCTGGACGAAGCCGTATCGCAAATGTCCCAATCCGCTTCAATATGTCCCGAAATATATCTGGGGTTTGATGAGCGAGTACTCTCCTATTCTCGGACAATAACTTCTGTGTGTCGTTTTTTCCATCTAAAGGAACCATATTGGAAATACATGAGACTTGGAAATGTCATAGGAATTAAGTCCGGCATCAGATTTATATTTAAACATCCGGATACAGCGGGATTGATCAGAAAAGCTCTTCTAAGACAATCCTACTCTGGAAGACTAGTCTCGGAACACAGCCATTCCCTGACAGCCCTTGACCGATAGCCGCTAGTGAACCTTTTGAGGTAAAGATGGCCATCTATCTTTAAACATGATGTTTTTTTCAGAAATGTCTTGCCTTTTGGGTAAAGCCTGTTTTAATCTATTAGTCCGATTACTCATTTTTGTTAACTGTTTGGGAGGGTGTATATGACGCTAACCAAGGCTGATATAGCGAAAAAAATAGCCGATGATTGTGGTTTCATGAAGGGAGAGGCAACGGAGATCGTGGAAAAACTTCTTGATATCATAAAGGATTGCCTTATTGATGGGGAAGATGTGATGATTTCCGGTTTTGGGAAGTGGACGGTCAAGGACAAGAATTCCCGAAGAGGCAGGAATCCGCAAACTGGAGAAGAATTAATCCTTGACGCGCGAAAAGTCGTCACCTGGAAATATTCTCCGGTCCTCAAAAAATCAGTAAATATTCCCGCCTAAAATCTTTCACAACATATTTTACCCGTCTGTTAGCTGGTCTGTTCCCCAGGATGCTCACAGCGACGTATTTCCCAGGAATAGATCAGCGTTTTACTCAAATTTATGATGTTTCCAAAGGATTTTTCAATCAAGGGAGCAATACGTTGTTGATTGCCAGGCCTTATGTGCTATATAATTAGTTGCTGTAGCACGACAGGCTTTCGGGTGAAGGTATGGACCTGATCGATTCGACTAGCGCCACTAGGGACCTACAGATTCTTCACACAAAAAATAATTCTTTTTCCAGGTTTTTGACAAATGTCCGCGATGGTTATCCCGAACTTCTTCGAGTCGCCCTTCCTCTGATTCTGTCGACTTCATCTTTGACACTGACCTTATTTGTAGACCGGTTGATGCTTTCCTGGCATGGCATTGCTGATTTGGCTGCAGTCACTCCGGGGGGTATAACTTATTTTACAATTTGTTGTTTTTTTCAGGGAACAGCTCAATACACTAATGCCTTGGTAGCGCTGAGGCACGGCGCCGATGACAAAATTGGATGTTCGAAAGTTGTTTGGCAAGGTGTCTGGTTTTCGCTGATCTCCTTTCCTCTTCTGATGGCCTCGATACCTTTGGGATGCTGGGTTTTGGGAAATACCGGCCACGCCCCAGGCCTGGTAGAACTAGAAAAGGAGTATTTTAGGATACTTATGTACAGTAGCGTTGCGTTACCACTTAACGCCGCGCTTTCTTCATTTTTTTCGGGTCGAGGCCGAACAATGCCCGTTCTGGTAGGGAATTTGATCGGAAACATCGGCAATATCGTGCTCGACTACTTGCTCATATTCGGGAATCTTGGATTTCCGGAAATGGGAATCAAAGGGGCGGCGATAGCAACAGCGGTCACAAATTTTTTCCCAACCGTCTACTGGGCTTTTCTGTTCCTGGGAAAACGCTTCCAAAGGGAATTTAGAACCAGGAAAGAGGTCCGTCTCGATAAGGCAAGTTTCCTTACTCTATTAAGGTTCGGGTTACCATCAGGCGCGCAGTTTTTTCTTGATATTGGGGCATTTACAGCTTTTGTGCTAATAGTTGGCAAGATAAGTGAGATAGATCTTGCAGTCACGAATATAGCTCTAAGCATTGAAACCCTATCTTTTCTACCCATGGTCGGTCTGTCCACAGCGACCTGCGCCATAGTAGGCAAGTACATTGGAAGCAGGAAGGTGGACATCGCTGAACAACGGGTATGGTGCGCAATGGGTATTGCGCTACTTTATACCGGCACTATGGCCACTTTCTTCTGGGTGGCTCCTGAATACCTGTTAAAACTTTTCAAACCTTATCAGGACACGCAAGCCGATTTTGAGCCATTGATGACAAGAGGGGTTGTGCTTGTGCGGATAATCGCAGTGTACACTCTCTTTGACACCATTTTCATAATATTTAACGGAGCTCTAAAAGGCGCGGGGGATACACGATTCGCAATGTGGGCCCAAGTTATAGTGGCTTGGGTTTTCTTTGTTCCTCCTGTTTATGTGATGGTTACATATTTTGAATTTGGCGTCTTTGCCGCGTGGTCCTGGCTGTTGCTATATGTTATAGGAATTGGGACAATTTTTTGGCTAAGGTTCAGATCAGGTTATTGGAAATCGATTCAAGTATATTGACATTGTTATTAAATTTGGGGCGGCCTCTTGATCTTTGGTCTTGATCTCCAGGTTTTTGGACAAGGTGTTGAGTTCGGATTCAGCGCCCCGAACCTTCTGCTCAGTCTGGGAAAGCTCCAAAGGGATCCCAAGCTCCAGAGAAGTTAATGTTGATCTGGATTCTGCAAGATTTGCCATTAACGTCAAACAGCCTTTCTAGGGGTTGCGCAAAAAGAAAGTTGTCCCGGAAAGGTTTATGGTATCAGTTTCATTCCAAGATCAGTATTCAACGCGAATGTTTTGCTAAGAATAAGTTTATATACCTGTATTTACAAGATGTTATTGACACAATATAATGTATATGATATCGTTAATGGCATTTGAAATGGCTTAATATTTTGTAATTAATAAGAAAACACTCAAATGTATTTGCGTATATCTATTTTCATTCTGTTTATCCTTTCTCTTTGCGGCTGCGCCAGTAACTCGAGCTTTGTTAAGTCCGACAGGCCAAAAATGTACGTGATAAACGGAAAGTCATACCAGCCAATGAAGACCGTGAAGGTTGGATACAAACAAAAAGGTGTGGCGTCATGGTATGGTCCTGGGTTCCACGGCAAAAAAACCGCCTCGGGTGAAATTTATGACATGAATACAATGACCGCCGCTCACAGTGAATTACCTCTTAATACCGTAGTGAGAGTGACAAACCTAAGCAACAAAAAAGAAGTAATAGTAAGAGTTAACGATCGAGGTCCTTTCATCGGCGCGAGGGTAATAGATATGTCTCTCGCAGGGGCCAAGGAATTAGGCATGATCAATCCCGGAACTGTTCCGGTAAGGCTGGAAGTAATCGCAAACCCAACAAACCTTGCTATGGCAAAGAAAACCCTGAGAGATATTCCCTCATCTAAGCCTCCCATATGCCCCAATCCTCATTATACGGCTAACCCGAGAGGTTTCCTCGCACTGCTAAAGAACTAAACCCGACCTTAAAAAAGACGCGATGCTGTCGGGAAACCGCCGGGGTTGCAAAATGCCTTTTACTGCAATAAACTTGCTCCGCTGCAAGTCTTTTAAAGAGCGAGAAACAAAGTGGATATTTCAATTGTGGGCGCAGGGCTGGCAGGTTGCGAAGCAGCCTTGGCTCTCTCCGGCCTGGGTATTTCGGTTCGTCTCATTGAAATGAAACCCGCTCGCTTTTCTCCTGCTCATGGCTCATCAAATTTTGCGGAACTGGTCTGTTCAAATTCCCTAAGATCAGCGTCCCTAAATTCTGCGGTAGGACTTTTGAAGCAGGAACTACGTCTGCTTGGTTCTATTGTGATGTCTGCTGCGGATATTACGGCTGTTCCAGCCGGAAAGGCGTTGGCTGTAGATCGAAAGGAATTTTCTGAATTCATTACCAAGATTATTGAAAACTCTCCTCTGATTACCATAGAAAGAAAAGAGGCCGATAAATTGCCATGCGACAGTGATGACACTGTCATAATAGCTACGGGGCCACTGACATCGGACAGCCTGGCAAAAGACATCTCCGATAGTCTTGGAGCGTCGGGACTCTATTTTTATGACGCCATAGCCCCGATAGTCTACGCTGAGAGCCTAGACATGAGCAAGCTCTTCAGGGCATCCCGATATGAGACGGGCGAGGGGGATTATCTCAATGCTCCAATGGACAAGGACCTTTATCATCATTTTGTCTCTGAAATCAGGGCCTCACGTAAAGTTGAGCCTCATCCGTTCGAGAAAATGAGTCACTTTGAAGGTTGTTTACCAGTGGAGGAACTTGCGTCCCGCGGAGAAGAAACGTTGGCTTTTGGACCAATGAAACCGGTAGGACTTGTAGATCCCAAAACAGGAGTGAGACCTCACGCTGTGGTTCAACTCAGGGCTGAAAATAGTGACAGAACGCTCTACAATCTGGTTGGCTTCCAGACCAAAATGACCTATTCCGAACAGGAGCGGGTGTTTAGGATGATCCCAGGGCTTCAAAACGCTCAATTTGCAAGACTTGGATCATCTCATCGAAATACCTACCTGGATGCTCCTCTTCTTTTGGATGAGTTTTGCAGGGCAAAGAAGCGCCCAAACACTTTCTTTGCGGGCCAGATCACAGGAGTTGAAGGTTATGTGGAATCAGCCGCATCCGGTTTGGTTGTAGGCCTGATGTCCGGTCTGATTTTGAGGGGAATCGATAGACCGCCCTTACCTCCTGTAGAGTCGGCTATCGGGGGGCTGATGATGCATACTCGGCGGCCAGCTGGCGCTTCACGAAAATATGAGCCAATGAATGTCAACTTTGGTATGATTGAGGGAGCTAGTGGCAGGTCTGGAAAATCGAAAAAACCTGAGGTTGCGATCAGAGCAATTGATGCGGTTCAAAAGTGGAAAAAAGAAATTGAGGAAATTGTCAAAACGGCCAAATAACAAGAAAGTCTGTCAAAATTGGAATACACAGAGCGGAAAATTCTAACGGTCACGGAGTTGACTGAGGAAATCAGAAAAATTCTTGAAGGGGGATTTTCTTCAATTTGGGTGCAAGGCGAGATATCCAATTACAAACGCGCGCCATCCGGTCATTCCTACTTCACTTTGAAAGATGACAACTCACAGGTAAAAAGTGTCATGTTTAAGGGGCAGAACAGGTTTCTCAAGTTCAAGCTCGAAGATGGATTGAAGGTCCTAGGCTGGGGACGAGTCAGTGTGTACAGCCCTCGGGGTGAATACCAGCTTGTAGTGGAGACCTTGGAGCCAGTCGGCTTGGGTAGTCTGATGCTTGCCCTAGAACAACTTAAGGCCAAACTGAGCGCAGAGGGTCTTTTTGAAGTTTCTCGAAAAAAAAGTTTGCCCAGGAAACCCAAGACCGTTGGAGTGGTAACCTCTGCGACGGGGGCGGCGGTTCGTGACATCATCCGGATAATTCAGAGAAGGTCCCCTGGAGTCAACGTAGTGGTCAGTCCCACGTCCGTTCAGGGTGAAAAGGCGCCCGGTGAAATAATTGACGCTCTCAATAGACTTGCAGTTTCCAATTTACCTGATGTCATCATCATTGGACGGGGTGGGGGGTCTATAGAAGATCTTTGGGCGTTTAACGATGAAACCGTGGTTAGATCTATTGCAATGTGTCCAATGCCAATAATAAGCGCTGTAGGTCACGAGACAGACTTCACACTTTCAGATTTTGCAGCGGATGTGAGAGCTTCGACTCCCTCAGCGGCTGCTGAACTTGTGGTTCCTGATGATCGGGAGACTTGGGACACGGTTTCCCATCTTTTTGCGCGACTCAAGAACGGTATGTTCAATTGTCTTAGCCGAAATGTACAAACCCTGGACGAAATCACCCGAACGTTCCTGCAGCCACTGCGTAGAATTCAGGATGAGCGTTTAAGGTTGAGAGATTTGTCGGACAGGATAAAAAAGAATGCTCTCAGGATTGTGGCTTTGGCCCGTAAGGACCTGGAAGCGATGTTGGTTCGTTTAAGGCCTGACATTTTAACACGAACCCATGATGTTGCGTCTGACGACCTGATGCAGCTTAATGGCAGGCTGAGTCGATCGATACGGCTATCAATGGAGGATTTCAGACAGCGTCTTTCAGGCCTGGTAGCGCAACTGGAGACTCTCAGCCCCCTCAAGGTGATGCTGAGGGGATATTCCATTACGTTCAAAGTCGCAGACGGATCGTTGGTGAATGAAACGCAGGCAGTCAGCCAAGGCGAAGAAATTAGGACTTTGGTGTCCGATGGGGAAATAATCTCAGTGGTAACAAACACTGATAAAAGTAACAAAGACACATAGGAATTGTGTGAATAGGGATGAAGATTAAATGGCCACATCGTTGGACCCAAAAGTAATAGTCGAATTCATGAAAGAACTTGCTTCCGACGCCGGGGCGATAGTGGCATCCTACTTTCAAGGCCGGTTCAAGATCGAGTCAAAAGGCAGCGCTCCTAACGGGATAGACATAGTAACCGACGCTGATAGGGCTTCCGAAAGGTTCATCATGGACCAGATCGGTGAAAATTTTCCGTCCCATGATATCCTCACCGAGGAAACGCCAACCAAAAGCACCGGGTCTAAATACCTTTGGATTATTGACCCATTAGACGGCACGGTAAATTTTGCCCACTCTTATCCACAGTTCGGAATTTCAATTGCCCTGATGAAGGACAGTGACATAATTGCCGGAGTGATTTTTGATCCCATCAGACAGGAGAAGTTCTGGGCTTCAAAGGGTGGCGGAGCTTTTCTAAACGGAGCCAGGATCCATGTTAGCGATAACGGCGGACTTTTCAAATGCATTTTAGGCACAGGTTTCCCGTATGACAAGGCTGAATCAAGTGTCAACAACCTCAAGGAGTTTTGCAAGGTGATCCTTCTAGCTCAGGGTATCCGACGATCGGGTTCAGCCGCCCTTGACCTGGCTTGGGTCGCGTGTGGTCGTCTGGATGGTTTCTGGGAATTAAAACTCAAACCATGGGATTTCTCAGCGGGAATTGTTATTGTAGAAGAGGCTAAAGGTAAAGTCACGGGCAGAAATGGAGAAGCCATGAGCCTTTGGGGCCAAAGCATCGTCGCGACAAACTCTCTGATTCATGACAATTTAATTGATATTTTATCTCGCGTGGTTTGATTGTCATCTATTGGTGGTTCTCAGAATTATATAGAGATATTCAGATGGAACGAGTTTTTCCCCGTGTCCATTCAAAAGTTTTGGAGGAATTTTGGACAGCCGCCATTTGAAGGACTTTGCTCATCAGTATGGGGCCGATGTCGTCGGTGTGGCCGACCTGGATCATCTTCAGGGAATTCCCACGAATCCTACCGATCTGTTGCAGGGATATAGTCGGGCCGTGAGCGTTGCAATCAGGCTGGCTGATGGCGTTATTGACGCCATCAAGGGCAGGCCTACTCCACTCTACCAGCAGCATTATTTGAAAGTTAACGCTTTGCTGGATGATATCGCTCTTCAAATTTGCCGATATCTGCAGGAGCGAGGCGCCAAAGCCCTTCCTGTGCCAGCCTCCCAAGTCCTGAACAAAGAAGACTGGACTTCGTACATTTCCCACAAGGCTGTTGCTGTCGCTGCCGGGGTAGGCTGGCAGGGAAAAAGCCTTCTGGTTGTAAACGCTGATTTTGGACCGAGAATCAGGCTTGTTACGATATTGACTGATGCGCCAATAAAAGCCGACAGCCCAATAAAAAACCGATGTGGACGATGTTCATATTGTTCTGAAGCTTGTCCGGTTGGAGCGATCAAAAATGTTAACACCAGTTCGCATTACGCTGACAGGGAAGAGGCTCTAAATTTTCAAAGGTGTTTGGAAAGAGTTCTAGAAAATTCTCAGAGAGCTTTTATAGAAAGTCCCATCTGTGGGGTCTGCGTCAAGGCCTGCCCTTGGGGCAGGGCTCGAAAAAGGAAAAACAGGGAACAATATTCACTTTAGGAAGGCGGACCGTTGGGTCAATAGCATGATCAAGCAACCAAACGAAAGACTTTATTGGGACCTCCTGAACGTCAGAGAGGATAGAGAATACAATCTGTTTTCTGTAGAGATCAACACATGCAGGTCTCCTCGGACAGGATTGCCGCATCAATTTCAGGTGCTCAGATCGACGGATTGGGTCGCTGTAATAGCTGTTACCAAAGAAAAAGAAGTAGTCCTAGTCAACCAATTCAGACACGGCACAAGAGATTTATCGCTTGAACTTCCAGGCGGTTTGGTAAAACCGGGCCAGACTCCACTAAAAAGCGCAGCCGAGGAACTTGAGGAAGAAACGGGTTTCACAGCTCCTGCGATGAAGCTTCTGGGATCTATGTACCCTTTTCCTGCTATATTTACAAACAGCTTCTATGTCTATCTCGCTGAAAACGCGGAACCATCGGGAAAAATTCATCCGGATGAAACAGAGGAGATTGAAACCGTCTTGGCGCCCGTAGGGGAATTAAGAAACTTTATTAGGGATGGAAAGATAAACTGTGGAATTATGATAGCGGCTATAGGTTTCTTCGACTTGTTTTCCGACGTGGTTTGAAATCATTGGGAGATTTAAACGTTACTTTCTTTGTGTTTTTCCCCTGGTTTCTCTTCCCCGGATTTTTCCTCGGTTGCCGTTGAATCGTCTCTTTCTTTTTGTTCGGCCTCTGCTGAACTCGCAAGGAGTTCGGCGTAGAAATCGGGGCCCGATTTCTCTCCCTCAGGAAGAATCAGATCCTTGTCCAGTTTGCCGAGAGCTTCTGAAGAGACAGTATTGAGAGATATATCCTGATTGTATGTAGGACGTGACGTCGTCGGAGGATCTAGATCCAGGTTTATGGATCTTTGAACATCAGTAGCCATTTTCTGGAGTTCCCGTATCATCCTTCCCACAACCTTGGCTGTTTCAGCCAATTGGCGCGGACCCAAAAAGATGAGGCCTACCAGCGCTATAAGGCCAAGTTCATACATGGAAATTCCAAACACAAGACTACCCTCTCTTATCAGCCCTTAATAAATGTTTAGTTCGAAACCCTTTATTCCCGAAAGATATATATCAGCAAAAGACAGGCTGATTACTACCAATTCTGGGGCCGTTCGATGACTTAAGTCATGAAAGGCGTTTTCTTCCCCGAATATTAATGCTCATTTGTAAAATTTTCAATGGTTACAATGATAGGCGCCTATGACTATCGCAAATGACTTTCACGGAGTTATTGAAAGATCCCTCTATTTGATGTATGGGCTAGTCAATAGTTTCCAGATGCTGGAGACGTCTTTTAGACACACCACTGGGGAATGCCGTTATCTTGGGCCCAAGGAAATTGAAATCACTATCCATATATGCGTGAACTCGCCAGTGGGGCCAAGGAGGAGATTGAGATGTCATACTACGTCAATTTGGTCATAACTTTTTGTATAGCATTGGGGATATCGAATACATGTTTGGCCGCAGGTCCGAGGATAAAATTCCAAAGACTCAGCCACGACTATGGCAAGGTCTTTTCGGGACAGACTGTATCTGCAGAATTCGAATTCTCTAACGACGGTGACGGAGTCCTTAAAATCGAGGGTCTGACCTCAAGTTGCGGTTGCACCAAGGCGGTAGAAGGAAGCAAAGAAATTTCACCCAATGGCGCGGGCAAGATCATCGCTGAGTTTGATACCGTAGGATTAAAGGCAGGGAGAAAGCAAAAGACCATTTTTGTCAGATCAAATGATTCGGTCAATCCTGTTGTTAAACTCATTTTACTCGCTGATGTGGTCAAAGAGTTAAATGTCTCTCCCATATCGCTCAACAGGAAGGTTTCATCCGTAGATCAGCCTGTTGTTTTTCCCCTTGATATAACCGATTCAGCCAAGAAGAGTTACAAAATAATTCAGGCGTTCACAACGGAGGGTGAGGCTCAAGTTGAACTTGATCCATCAGGCTTGATCCTCCAACCCACTAAGACGTCCCATCTAAAGTTACTTTTAAAACTGAAGCCTGATCCAAACAGGTCTTTTTACGCGGGAAGAATCAGACTCAAAACGGACCACCCTTATGAATCAGAGATAGAAATCCCATTTCTGGTCAAAGTCGAAAATTAACGCATGTTTTATCCAAGCCCCTGGAACTAGGCTTTTCTTATCTCCGACGATAACGACGGCTCGATAGAGGCGACGCTAAAGGGTCGATTTGATGTTTTCGCTAAAACACTGTTCCGAAAGGTTAAGTTCGTCATGGACCCTGGGCCTTGATCTAAAAATGTTAATGACCCGTAATGCTTGATCAACGCCATACTTCCACATTACAACGGTCAACACGGCTGCAACTGAGAATACCATCGTCGAGAAAGTTAAAAGAATGTATCCGATCCATTTACCACCCAAACTGTAGTCCGGTAGAGGAATGATCAATAACAACAAAAGGTAGAAGGATTTGGGAAGGGGACCTAGCGCGGTAACGACAGCCTGCGTCACATCAAGAAGTTTAAGAGCGATTCTGAGAAATCCCCACACAAAGCCAATAAGGCATGTCAGAAAGACAAACGACCTGATAAGAAAAACCCATCCAGAAGATAACTCTAGCCCAGACAACAGAAAGTTCAATTGAAAGAAAACCTGTAATTGAGAGAAAATTTCCCAGAATGTAGGCATTTGTCGGTTCCCTATTCTAATACTTTTATGCGGCGCGTGCTTTATGCGCCCACCTGACATCTTAATAGATGTCTATAAATATTAATGTACAATATTAGTATATAATAAATAATAGTCAATGTTATTTATAATATAAAAAATATAATAATATGATATTAATACTAATAATTGAATTAAGACTACTAAAGTAGGTTTGCCGGTTTCTTGCTTTAGTGACGTTAGGTTGACAATACATTCAAGCGTTTTTAGACTTGAAAGATGTTCCTGTTATAATGAAGCGGTATTACCCCAAAAGTTATGGCGATTGGAGGCATAAGGATTTGATTTCGGGAAAAACGATCAAGACCTTTTTATCAATTGTGGTGGTTTTTTCCCTGACCATAGGGGGATGCTCAAGTTATAATGACTTCAGTGTTGGTGAAGCCCGGAAACTGCTCAACGGTGGTGAATTGGACAAGACAATAAAAATGGTTGAGGCGGTACTGAAGAAAGAGCCCGACAACAAAGAGGCTTTTTTACTTAGGGGTAGGGCACGGGAACGATCTGACGAATTGGACCAAGCTTTGGAAGATTACAGTGAAGCATTGGATAGGGATCATGACTTGGTTGAGGCATTGGAGGCGAGGGGGCGTTTAAAGATAAGGTTAAGAGATTACGACGGCGCGCTCGAAGACCTGAACAAGGCCTTTTTGTTAGGCTGCAAAACTCCCTATTTGTTGTCCTCTCTGGGACTAGTTCATTTTTTCAAGAAGGACTTTGCCGAGGCTAGAAGGTTTTTTGATGAAAGCCAAAAATTGGACGAAAAACATGAGGGTGTTTATTTTGGACGAGCGGCCATTGAAATCGAGGAAAAGAATTTTCAAGCGGCAATTCATGAACTTGACAGCCTGTTGAAGTTTCACCCCAAGGATCCCCAAGCATTGTTCCGTAGAGGGTTTGCGTATCTCAAAGCCTCTGAGCCTCAAAAGGCACTGACCGACTTTAATAAAGCGCTTGAGTATGACCCGGAACTCAAGGAAATCTATTGGTACAGGGCAGAAACAAACAGGGTTTTGGGAATGCCGCAGCAAGCCCTGGAGGATTACAAAAAGGCCGAAGCCGCCGACCCGAACGATCCAATACTGTTCCTAAATCAGGGAACAGTGTTGATGGCAATGGGGGAGTACAACGAGGCTCTTGAAAATCTAACGCGTTCCATAGTTCTGGACCCGGAGAATCCACTTCCTTTCATTAACAGGGCTGTGCTTCATTTTGACACAGGAAATCTTTTCGCAGCCTTGGGTGATCTCAATAAAGCGATCGATCTCCGAGGAGACGATTCGCAACTACTCATACGTCGCGCATACATATTCAAGCTAATGGCTCGCGGTGATAAAGCCATATCGGATCTGGACACAGCTCTAGATCACGACCCCAAGAATCACCAGGCGCTATTGCTCAGAGGAAGCCTGTACTACAACGAATATCAACTCGACCGATCAATACTGGACCTCACACAAGCTATCGACCAGACTCCTGACGATCCGTCGGCTCATCAACTTTTGGCTGAGGCGTTGCTCCGAAAGGGCGATCGAAAATCAGCCATTGAACATGCTACTATTGCTCTGGAAAAAGACCCATCATATATACCCGCCCATGTGACCATCGGTGACATACAAAAATCCGATCTTAACTATGATCAAGCCGTAGAAGCGTATTCACGAGCTTTGAAAATTGATCCGAATAATTTTGACGCCGGACTCAAGAGAGCAAGGCTTTATGTCGAAATGAAAGATTTCCCTAAAGCTCTGGATGATCTGGACACTGCTGTAAAAGTAAATCCGTACAGTGGAGAGGTGTATACCTTGAGGTCTCAATGTTACATTGCTTTGGGCGATCAGGAAAAGGCTCGGCAGGATTCATGGAGAGCTAGGGTCTTTGTGAATCGCTGAAAAGAGAAAAAGGGAACATGATTTTTCATGTTCCCTCATACAATCATAAGCGATTCCAAATTAGAGTTAAAAGGGCGTTTCGCTCTGGTTTTCTCATGCCGGATCAGAAACCCTTAAAATTAACGTTCGTCGATAATTCGTTTTGCCTTTCCTATGCTACGTTCTATGGTTTCAGAGGGAACTATGGTCACAGGAACGTTTATTCCTATTATCTGGTGGATTCGATCGGAGATACGCCTGGAAATGTTGTCTATATTTTCCTTGCTCTGTTCATACAGATGTTTTTTTAGCTCAGTTTCTACTGATATGTGGTCTATGTAGCCCTTCTTAGTGAGCCTGATCTGATATTGGGGTTCAACCTCTGCAAATTCCATCAGAACCGTTTCCACCTGAGAAGGGAAAACGTTGACTCCGCTGATTATCATCATGTCATCGGACCGGCCGAGAATCTTGTCCATTGTGATCAGAGTTCGGCCACACTGACATTTTTCCTTCTTTAATGCGCATATATCCCTGGTCCTGTAGCGAATCATAGGCATGGCTCTTCTTTGAAGGGCAGTGAAAACGAGTTCTCCTTCTTCTCCTTCCGCTACCGGTTCAAGGGTCCCAGGATCGACTATTTCAGGATAAACATGATCCTCGTTTATATGAATTTGATAATATTCACATGTGAAGGAGACTCCAGGCCCCATTAACTCCGTGAGACCATAGTGCTCATATGCGTGAATTCCACCCCTGTTTTCAATGTCACTTCGCATCTCGACGCTCCAGGGTTCAGCTCCAAAATGACCAGTGCGCAGCGATGTTTTCTTGAAATCAATTCCCATCTTTTCGGCTTTTTCTATTATCGTAAGGCAATAGGATGGTGTGCAGCAGAGCGCTGTGGTTCCGAAGTCCTGGATGAGCATGATCTGCCTTTCGGTCATTCCGGCCCCAGAGGGTACAACTGCGCATCCAACCCTTATGGCTCCCTGGAGAAACCCGAGACCTCCCGTGAAAAGCCCCATTCCATAGGCGTTTTGCAGGATACTATCCGGCCTCACTTCTTGAGCCCAGAGTCCTCTCGCCATGCACTCAGTCCATTGGTCCAAATCCTCTGCTGTATATGGCCCTGTTATCGGTTTACCTGTGGTGCCTGATGAAGCGTGAATACGAACTACGTCAGACATAGGCACTGCGCAAAGCCCAAAAGGATAATTGTCGCGCAGGTCGGTTTTCATCGTGAAAGGAAATTTGGAAATATCTTCAAGGCGTTGAAGATCCGAAGGCTTAACCCCTACTGTATCAAAGGCCCTTTTATAGAACGGGATACTATCGTAAACCCATTTGACGGTCTCCTTAAGTTTTTCCAACTGAAACGTTCTCATCGCCTCGTCGTTCATGGTTTCGAACTTTTCATCCCAATACTTCTTATACATCAGGGGCCTCCTCAAGACATACGATAGTATTTTGTTAGAAAATAACCGATCAGGAAAGCTGCTTCATTATAAAGAAATACTGAATTAGCTTGATCGTGTCAAGATAAAATCAGGCCAGATAACCCGCTCCAAATGTTGGATTAATTGAGATACACATCTTCAGTCTAATGAAATAATGTTCTATTAGCATTTAACCCTTAATTCGCTAAGGTGGTTTTAATTAAGAAAACAACGCCTCTTTAAATTCAATCTCTAGATTCCATCAATATGCCAAATGATCAACGATTTTCCTTGAACTCAATCCCATGGCTACTAATTAGTTGACTAGGCTTTTTAGCTGATTTAGCTGGCTTCGCTGAAGAGCGCTCTCCATTAACGGTGAAATCGTAGGTTCGGCCCAAAGACCGGCGATCTTGATTATCAAATTTAAGGTGTTTTCCTTTTTAGGTTGTTCCGGAGCATCGTTTGCCGGGTCTTTTGACGCATCAATCCCCAATTTCCTGAGTTCCTTGTCTAGTCCGGTAGCCTTTAGAAATCCCTCGTTCTTCTTAATTATGTCTTTGACCATGGGAAGAGATCCAATGGCCGAAAGAGGGGTCGTAGAAGCTCTTATGTAACTAAGAGCCTCAAATTGCTGGGACTTCAGGTTGGCTTTTGCGATAGCGCCCATGGCGAGTTCTGACGTCTTTAATTTCAGATTTTCCGTCTTGACTACTCCGTCATCGATTTGAAGATCAGCGGTCAAAGATTCCAATTCGAACGGATTAAAACTCTTGTTTTTTTTGTCCTGATTCAAAAGAGGCTCAATGAATGTTTGAGCGCCGGCAAGGATGGATCTCAAACGTCCCGCAGAAAGTTTCCCAGGACCAGCGGAGACCGATACCTCACCTCTTAGGGTCCCGAGATTTTCTAAGCCGGATAGGTTGATGGAAGCTTTTACAGGGGCGTCAACAGTTCCTTTAACAAGTCCTTTGATTTGTTTACTCTCAATGCGTGTTCCCGTTACCTGAACAGCTCCGTTTATCTTCTCGAATGTAAGTGGACTGTTGTGAGGTTTGTAATTGAGGCTAAGCAAATGAATTGTCCCATTGATTTGTGGTTCATTTTGGGCGACGCCACCACCACCTATTACCAGGGTTCCTCGAATGGGACCCGACAAACCGGATTGTCCCAAATTTGGAAAAAGGCCGGCCAAGGCGCCGAGTTCGGCTTCTGCTATTTCGAGCTTGATAGAAGTGGATTTTGAAGTTTTAAGATCAATCTTTCCAGCGCCTGTGGCAATCAGCCCCGGGCCTTTGACACGTGCTTGGCTTACATGAACCTCTTCCGGAGAATATAATCCGGAGGAGGATATTTCCATGTCTACGCCAACTTTTTTGAGAAACCACTCTCCAATTGAGACGCTTACATGCTTGAGCGACGCGCCTAGAAACCATTTAAAAGAATTGGGAGATCCGTTAACTCTAAAGTTCAAACTCGTCAAACCCCTTAAATCAATTGGGGTTTTCATCGTTGTTCCCAGAAGACCTATAACCTCTCTGTTTAGCGCTACGTCCCCTTCGATCCCGAGATCAGGGGAACTTGAATTAAATTTGTTGATATGTCCTTTAGCAGACAGCAGCGCCACATTTCTATCGGGTAGCAATATCCTGAGATGAAACTGTTTGAGGCTCAGTTCGCCTCTGGAAGATGATATATCAGCGGTCAAAAAGAGAGGGCACGCATGAACAGGTTGAACTTCCTGGCCAAACCTTACGGTTGCGTCTTCAATCTTAATCCCTATATCCAGAGGATATTGAAGAATCGAAGAAGATCTCGTCAAATCCAGAGGAATCCTCGTGTGGGCTCGTAAAACAGCCTTTACACCCGCTTCCTTTTCCAAAAAAGATTTCAGATAGAATTTCGTTCCGGTCATATCTCCAACGAGGACAAGCTGCAACTTGTTGAGCGGACCTTCAACATGAATCCTGGCAGCCACCGGTCCTTGGATCAGGATATCCTTTGGCAGTTTTATCCCCAGGCGCCCAATCCACTCGCCTCTGAGACCAAAAGTGGAATCAAGTTTTAACGATCTTGTGTCTGAAAAAGGGTTACTGATCAATCCTTTAAGGTTCAAGATCTTTTCCGAACTTTCATTCTGCAGTTCGAAATCCGTAATCGAGAATGTGTCCGAGGTAATTCTGAATGAAATAGAAGTGTTAAGACGACCTCCCAGGAAACGAAATTTTGGTGGGGTCTGAACATTCTTCAGTTTGGCCGATCCGTCCACAGACCAACCACCGGGTTTCGTCCACAAACCGGCAAAATCTGAACTAACTGACCCTTCATGACCAATTTGATCGAGAAACTTGTCAGGGACTATCCCTCCCATCTGGTTGAGTGGAATGTCCTCGGAAGCGCCATGAAATTCAATCTTTTCAACCTGGGCAAAATCGGGGGTTAGCTCCCCAGATCCGGTAATCTTTAGAGCTGAAGCCGAATGCTCATTTGGGAAAAGACCCGATGAAAAATCAATGGTTGGAAGTTTGCCACGTTCAAATTTAGTCTTTAGATCCAGTTTTTGGATTTCCAGCCTATTGAACCATGAAGCCACTTGGTCTGGTAGGAAGGATACATCGGATAGTTTCGCAGACTCTAGAGCGCTTGATATTTGCGCAGTCTCCAGGATATTGAAATCATTGCTGAACAGCAATGATCCTTGGGTAACCAATTCAGTGCTTTTAACACCCGGAATGCCTGGACTACCTACCACGTTGAAATTGATAGAGGCCCCGTCCCTGTTGATCTGACCGTTTATTTTTTCAAGAGACAATCTTACCGGTCGACCCGAAGTGGCGGAATTAGTCTCCAGTATCACTTTGGACGATTCTATCAGGACGTATTTGATAGGCCAAGAGAATTGACGTTTTTCAGATATTGGTTCGGATTTTTTCTCGAAAGGGGTCTCTTTTTGCGGAGGCGTTTCTTCAGTTAAATAGGATTGGCCCTGTTCTGGTCTGATCACATATTCCGAGGTTGTTTCAGGTTTTCTGGATAGCAAGCTTTCAATGTGACCGGAGGAGTCCCGATACATCACAACTGTAGCCCCGGAAATCTTGAGATTCTCAATGGCCGGGTTGCCGGTGAGGATACTCCAAAACCCTAGGTTTAGCCTAATTTCTCCCACAGAAAATAAAATTTGCCCGTTATTGTCTGAAACGGATATGTTGTCCACCACAACATTGATCAGAGAGGGAAAACCAATCCTTATTTCAACCTTTCCTAAAGATACCTGACGACCTGTCACTTCACCAATCTTTGATTCAATGGTCTGTCTGACGAAATCACTTTCCGGAAGGAATCTGACCGTCAGCAATAGACCCACAAGTATGACTATGCATACCGCCGGCGCTCCTAACAGCAATTTTTTTGAACGAGTCATCTTGCCAGTAAATATCCTTTAGTTTGCCACTTTGCGCCGGCGTCGGATTTTTTCATCAACCATGGCAACGCCAAATGGTTATGAGAATCAGCCGCTGTTAAAGAATCAATTATCAAAACTGTCTTGGAGATTTGGATGGTAACACTACACGTTGCCTAACAAAAAAAGTTGGGACGTCTCAAAGTTTCCAACCCAACAATTTCAGTGTCCATGTCTTGAGGCTACTAAGACAACGTTCATCCAGTCTCAATCGATGGACCCCTCCTGGTATTATTTCAAGACTTGCTATACCTGACGGGGCATGTCTGAAAAGTTCTTTGGCCTGTTCAACAGGTATCAGTTCGTCATCAGATCCATGCATTATCAAAATATTCTTGCCCTTAAAAAAGGTTATCCACTTTTTCGGTTCAATTTCAACAAAACCTTGCGCCCATTTCTCAGGATCTTTAGGAAAGTCAGGATTCCTGATTATTCCTCTTTCCCGAAAATCTTTGATTATGGTCGAAGTCTCCTTTCTGAATATCTCGAAGTTGGAAGGCGTTCCCACGACCGCAAGACCGTAGACATTTGAATTATCCGCTGAAACATTTATTGCAGCGGCGCCACCTCCGCTGAAACCCAGCAAGATGATTCTTGAGGGATCGAGAAAAGGGGTGTTTACAGTCTTATCTAGGACGACTCTTAGATCTCTGGTCCATCCCATCATGTCAAAATCGCCTCCAGAATCTCCACAACCCCTGAAATTGAATATGACTGCGGCAAGACCCAGGGAAGTAAATAGTTGGGCCAGCCCCTCATAGCCAGGATCACTGGATGGTCTAGGGGCTCCACTGCCGGGAATGCCATGACATATCACTATCACCGGGTACATCATGTTCGGCCTGGCGGCGGGGAAAAAGATTTTACCTCGTAATTCTATTCCGTCGGAAACCACCGAAAATGACTCAACCTTTCGAGAAGTCAAGGGATCTATGTGAGAAAAGCTTTCTGGTGGTTTGTTGATCCTGAGAGCGTCCAGCAATTTATTAAACATCATCCGAAATAGGCCTAATTCCATTTGTCACTTCCAATTAATAAGAATAGACATTGTTGCGTCAAAAATGTTTGAACTTTGGGACCTCAAATTGGTGTTCTCTCGGTGAGACCGTGTCGCTAATATTATTGAAAAGAGTCATTTGCCGGAGACGAAGAATCCAAAGACTCATATGCTTTTATAAGAATCACGATATAAAATCAATAAGGGGTAGACTTAAAGAGATTCACACTGACTATTAACTCAAGAACCCTTATTATTGTTGCAAATTAACAATCATTAGTTTAGGTTTTTGTATAAGGCTTGATGTTAGTTGGATGAAGATGACTATTAGTTTCAGGAGCAGGTCGACCCGATCCTCTTTTACCCTGGTAGCGTTATGCGTTATGCTTCGAGCCGTATGTGCGTTCTGTCAGGAACAAGGCGCTGGTGAGATCTGTAAACCTGAGTTAATGGAAGCCTCAGCAATTGAGTTGGGCAACCCGGGTGAGTTCAAGTGGGTGTGCGATCACAGCCTACCCCTGGGAGAAGGATTTTATGTCGTTTTTGTAAGACCGTCAGGGACTTACGTTTTGCTCAAGGTCCCCAGGGGCAGAACATCATTTGAATTTACCCCTGACGCTGTTGGGACTTGGCGCTGGATGGTGATCAACACGCATCCCGATAAAACCAAGCCGGATGTTGAATCTTCCCCCGGTAATTTTCAGGTGGTTATTGCGGAAAACTTTAGGAAATGAATTATTAAAACAATTCCGGAATCTGCACGAATTCCCCGCCTTACGGAACTTTGCCGATTCAAATTGTCCGGATGGTCAGTATCAACGCCAAGCTTATTCTAAGATTGATGGGAATCTAGCGTGCCATCATGCTAAGCAATTTTGGCGCCTAATTTGTCGATGAAACCAAAGAAATAAATTTTTTTGGGAACGTAGCTTATCCGAAAATGTCTCTGTTCATTAAAGCGCAATTCCTGTACGGGATTAGCGTAAAAAGTGTTTTTTAGAAGGAGTGTCACATGGCTAAGTGCCTTTCTAGGGCGAGATATCTACTATTTTTGCCTCTTTTAGCAATACTTTCATTCAGTCTTGTTTTTCCTTTCGCATCGCACGCTGCAGCTCCAGCAGTTCTTAAACAATTGGACGACGCGTTTATCCAGGTAGCGGAAAAGGTTAAACCTGCCGTGGTAAATATAAGTTCAACTAAGAAAGAAGCCGTTAGCTCCTCTGATGGTTCCCAAGAAATGGATCCTTTTTTCAAGAATCATCCATTCAAGGATTTTTTTGGAGATGAGTTTTTCAAGCGTTTCAAGAAAGGCCCAGGGGAAGGCAAAGGAATTCAGCCCCACGGTATGGGGTCAGGTGTAATAGTATCCCCTGAAGGACTAATCCTCACAAACGCTCACGTGGTCAAGGACGCTGATGAAATTAAGGTAACAGTTTCAGATAAAAGGTCTTATGACGCCAAAGTCGTGGGCATAGACGTAGAAAGCGACATAGCGGTTGTCAAAATTGACGCCACGGGATTGCCCATAGCGACTCTCGGTGATTCCAGCAAGCTTCAGGTGGGTGAAATAGTCTTTGCGATTGGAAACCCATTCGGGTTGAATCGAACGGTCACCTCCGGAATTGTTAGCGCAACAGGTAGAACAAATGTCGGAATAATCGACTACGAGGATTTCATACAGACCGACGCGGCCATAAATCCCGGAAATTCAGGTGGCCCCCTAGTTAACATAGATGGTGAAGTCATTGGTATTAATACCGCCATAGCGTCTAGAAGCGGCGGTTACCAGGGAATCGGTTTCGCTATTCCGTCAAGTTCGGCGAAATTGATAATGGATGATCTAGTCAAGGAAGGAAAAGTCAAACGTGGACTGCTTGGCGTCAACATTCAGGATATGAATGAAGCCCTGTCCAAATCTTTCGGCAGAAAAGATTCTGAGGGCGCCTTGGTTTCTCAGGTTGTGGAAGGCAGTCCGGCTGAAAAAGCTGGGATCAAGGCGGGAGATATCATATTGAAATTCAATGATAATGTCGTCAAGGGCGCTGCTCATCTCAAAAATCTGGTTGGTAAGGAAAAGCCGGGATCTTCAGCTAATATGAGCGTTTACAGGGATAACAAGACACTTGAAATACCAGTAAAGATAGCTGAAAGAACACAAAAATCGCTTGCTTCAAGCGGGGCGACAGATTCACCAGGTGAAATGTCCAATGATCTTGGTATCCAGATCGAAAAAGTGCCGGCGTCCGTCTCGTCCAAGATGGGTTTGAAGGACGGCGAGGGATTGTTGGTGAAAGATATCGCTTCCGATGGAGCAGGTGCCAAAATAGGGCTAAGGGCCGGTGATGTTATTCTCGAGATCGACGGAACGGCGGTATCCGGTATGGACGAATTCAAAAAAGCGGTTACTACAGCTAAAAAGAATAAAGTCATCCGTTTGATGATTCAAAGAGGATCAGCAAAGATCTTTCTGGCAGGAACACTAGGATAACAAGGAAAGAAGATGCGCCTGTGAGTTGCCAATGGAGGTGAAAACATCCGTAGGAGTATGTTAAGGCGCAAACCGTAGGCAACTGAGTTCCTATCGAAAAATCAATATCAACACGCTGAGGCCCGTTAAGGGCCTCAGCCCATTATTTACATGGTTCTTTAATATTTGTTCGTTCCAAAAAATATAACGCGCCTGTTTCATTCGAAGGATACCTGAATCTTGTAACCATAGGCGGTGAAATCCTTTTGAAGGATCCTCGTAGCGGCAAGAAAAAGGCTCTTATGTTCCCTGGCTGTTCCTACCCGAGGCGGAACTTCGGGTAAAAGGTCACTCCGACTTTCAAAAATCCACTCATTGAAATATTTGTCCAACACTTCCGACAATTCCCCTGCAATTTGACCATTCTTTGGATGAGACACCCTATAGATAATCTTATTATTAAGAAAAGGCCTTGCCACCTTGACATCTACCAAGAAACCCGGTTTGTATGTCACTGTGGCAACAATGGAACCACCGGTGAAAATTTTAACCGAAACAGTCATATGAACTCCTTTTTGAATAGAACAAAAAGAGGTCTAGATGTCAAACGGTCGAGGCGATGGCTCTTTACCTCGATCGAAACAAAATCGAGTCACTTGACAAACAAAATATATGAGTTTAATGAAACCTAATTTTAGAGGGGTGCAAAAGAGATGAATGTCGGAATCAAGAAGCCATTCAGTAGGCAATTCTGAAATCGGATGGGAGGCAGGAGCGCTGTTATGGAACCTAGTCCAGCACTTGTTAAAGGAAACAGGGAGTCGGACAGACCTTACAGAAGAGTCGATTGTGACAATTATAGCGAATGTTTAAACATAGCGCTAAAGTGTCGCTGGTCTGATTTTTCATGTATGGAATGTACGGCCTATTCACGAACGAGATTTATAGAGCAGGCGACTGGCTCCGAAGATTATTGGTGAAAGGCTTCTTAAATCGATCACATTTCAGTGGAAAAATTCATCTGACACTTGTTATTATATTTTGAATCAGGCTGGGTGGATCCTTCTATGGATATTGACGGGAAAGCGCCTGGCCTTTTGTTTGCAATACCGTATGCGCCACTTTATGTGGTTTCGGAGGATGTATGGGAACACTGCCAAGAAACAAAACCGGGGTCCAACAGTATGATGAAGCCAAATTAGGTTTTGGAGATATCTTCACAGAGCACATGCTTACGATAAAATATTCTGCGACAGATGGAGGATGGGAGACGCCTCAGATAGTTAAGACAGAGAACCTGTCTTTGCATCCAGGAGCAATGATCCTTCATTACGGACAGCAGGTTTTTGAAGGTCTGAAAGCATTCGCCGGACCAAAAGATGAAGATATTTTGCTGTTCAGGCCGGACATGAATATAGCGCGATTCAACAAATCCTGTGAACGCATGTGTATTCCTGCACTGGATCCAAAAATATTCATGGCCCAGATGGCTGAACTTCTCCGAAAGGATCGAGACTGGATTCCCAAGGCTGCGGGAACTTCTCTTTACATAAGACCCACCGTTATTGCCATTGACTCGCATTTAGGCGTAAGGCCGTCAAAGACATACTTGTTCTACATCATAATGTCTCCTGTGGGAGCCTATTACCCTGAAGGCTTTGAACCAGTGAAAATAATGGTAACCGACAATTACGTTCGGGCGGCGATCGGGGGAGTAGGGGAGGCAAAGACCGCGGCCAATTACGCCGCGTCGTTGTATGCTGCCGAAGAAGCCCATCGGAAAGGTTTTACGCAGGTCTTGTGGCTTAACGCTGTGGACAAGTCATCGATTGAAGAAGTCGGCACCATGAACATTTTTTTCAGGATTAATGATGAGATTATCACGCCTAAGCTTGGGGGAACCATCCTGCCCGGTGTTACACGGGACTCGGTTCTGCGACTTTGCCGTGACAAGGGAATGAAAGTTTCGGAAAAAGTCATCTCAATCAATGACGTGGTGTCCGCAGCCCAGTCGGACAAACTTCAGGAGATATTCGGCTCCGGAACGGCAGCCGTTGTTTCTCCTGTTAGTCATTTTAGATATAAGGATCAAGACTACATGGTCGCTGATGGCAAAACAGGGGCCGTGGCGCGAGATCTTTTCGATGAAATAACCAGTATACAGGTTGCTAAGAAACCTGACCCGTATGGTTGGGTTTGTAACGTAGGGCTCCATCCCTAGAATACGTTACAGATTAAAGAGTCATTACCTTCTTTTGATATAGGCCTGTCAGACCTTGCTTTGGCGGGCTTTTCCTTTGGTTGGAAGAATTATCCTCTCGGATGAGTCCTCTTGTGCAATTCTTTGAGTCTTGTTTTCGCTACGTGTGTATAGATTTCCGTGGTCGATATGTCTGAATGGCCAAGCATTAACTGAACCGAGCGTAGGTCGGCGTCATTTTGGACCAGATGGGTGGCAAATGAATGTCTCAAAGTGTGTGGAGAAATTTCTTTTGTGATATCAGCTTTCCTGGCAGTCTTCTTGATAATTTTCCAAAAAGCCTGGCGGGTCATCTTCTGTCCTTTTCTAGTCACAAAAAGATGTTCGCTTCTCCTGGGCCCTAAAATGAGGGGTCTTACTTTTTCATAATAATCGATTAGTTTTTTTGACGCCATCAACCCAAAAGGAACGACCCTCTCCTTGGACCCCTTTCCCATCACAGTGACACAACCTATTTCGAAATCCAGCCGGTATGTCTCCAACCCCACCAGTTCCGAGACCCTTAATCCGGTAGCGTACAGTAACTCAATCATGGCGTTGTCCCTGACGCCTTCGGGGCATGAGATGTCAGCCGCAGCGATAAGCCGCTCTACCTCCGCCTGTTCCAGATAACGAGGTATGGTCTTTGCCATTCTGGGCGTTTCTATGTGTTCACACGGATTCTCCTTGACCTCGCCGGTCTCCATGAGGAATCTGAACAATCCTCTCAAGCAGGATAATCGTCGGGCCCTGGTCCGTGTTGAGAGTCGCTGTCGATTAAGGAGGTCGAAAAAAAGCAGGATATGTTCCTTCTCGATAGCGCCCGGTTCCGTGATGTTTCTCGATTTGAGAAACATAGAAAAATCCTTGAGGTCAGAAGAATATGACTCCACTGTATGGTGAGCCAGGCCGCGATTGACGAGAGTGTGGTCCAAAAAACCAGTTATAGAGGTTTCAATTTCATCCAAGTCGGACAATGTATCCTTCTTTCTCACGGATTGAACATTCTATTTCCTCTGGATCGAAGAATGAGGTGATTCAGAATGACATTTAAGTTGGAGTCAGCCTTTCCGACGAACTTTTTTCCATTTCAGCAAGATGTGTCGTCAATTTCTCTTTGATAGAATCGAGTTCGTCAAAATCGATTATTTTGTTCCCGGTCTCATTTTGGACATAGAAGATGTCAGCAGCCTGATCAACCTCAGTTGAAATTTTTGAAAGGACGATGTTCAGATTAATCGCCCATAATCTTCTGGTGATGTCATATAGAAGACCAGGCCGATCATGTGCGTAAACCTCTATGATGGTTGCGCTATCAGATGTCGAATTGTCGATTTCAACTTTGATGGGAAAACGTGGGTTGGATGTTCTCGCAAATACACCCCTCGACTGTCTTCTTGTTGCAACCAGTGTGTCAACGTCTGTTTCTCCGGATATGACTTTCTTGAAATCATTCTGGAAGCTTTCCCACCGTTCAGGATCATCCAATGGCCCTTCAGGGATATCATTCACGTGCAGGGTTGAGATGGCCTGGGAACCATTGATATGGGTCCAAGAACTAAGTATATTTATTTTGTTCGATGAAAGTGTCCCTGCAATCTTGTAGAAAAGACCTGGTTGGTCTCGGAGTATGAGTGTAATCGAACTATAACCGGGTTTTCTGTGGTCTGTTTTTCCGGCTATCAGATCACTCAGGGAAAGCGCGTCCGCTCCGCTTTCGGCCAATCGTTTCTCAACCTCCATGAAATGATCCGCAATCACCCCTGGATAAAAGTCGAGACAATAACGTGGAGTTGCCCTATCTAGAAATTCTTCAAGTCGCCTGCCCCTGTTTTCCTCCGGTATAAGGTCCCAAACTACGGCCTTGATCTGTTTCACCCAATCGGAGAGATCTTGTCCCCCCACTTCTTCGCCTTCAATAACATCAAGGGTCCTGTAATACAGTTCCTCAAGCAGCATTTTCTTCCAGGAATTTATGGCCGTGGGACCAACTGCTTTCAGATCAGCGTAGGTTAGAAGCAGTAACATGTCCAACCGGCGCTTCGACATCACATTCTCCGCAAAACGGCTAATGAGGGATTCGTCGTGGATGTCCTTCTTGAATGCTACATGAGTCATTGCGAGATGGTTCCTGATGAGAAAGAGCACGTCATCAATATCTTCTTTTGGAAGGCAAAGCCGCTCGAGAATAGGTCCAGCAATCTTTTCGCCACGTATGTCGTGCCCGGAACCGCTTCCCTTAGCTATGTCGTGGAATAGCGCCGCAAGTCTCAATACAAAAGGCTTGTCCAGCTTTGAGAATATCGTCCTCAGCAAAGACTCATCTTCCTTGCCATTGGCCTTTTCCAGAGCGTCTATGTTTTCGAGGACCGCTATCGTGTGGAGATCAACCGTATACTGATGATAAACATCATATTGAGGAAGGAACCTTATTCTTGCGAAATCGCATATGAACAACTCCAGAAAACCAACCTTCATCATGGTGTTTAGGGCCTTGGCCACGTTGCGTCCACATTCAAGTATTTCCAGAAACAGACGGTTCTCCGCAGGACCAGATATCATCTCAGTTTCGAGATCTGAAAGCTTTAGGCGAATCAGGTCCACCAACCGGATATCCATATCACATCCAGTCATTGCGATGAGTTTGAAAGCCTGAAACAACTCCTTGGGATCTTTCCCGAAATCTTCCGGGACAAGATAATTTATCCCTCCCGCTCCGATGTAAAAGGATGATTCTAATTGAAGTCGCTTGACGCTTGAGACCATCTTGGGTCTCAAAAACAGTCTGGCCCTCGCAAGAATTTGGCGTCCAAAAAAATCCATTGTGGCGGCGTGCTTATAATATTCCCTCATAAAATTCTCGACGGCAGGTCTTTCAGGTGATTCGAGGAATCCCATGTCCTGAGCGATTAAGGCCTGGCAATCGAACTTGAGGCGGTCATCCCGCCTTCCTTCGATGAAATGCAGGCGGGTCCGGATTTCGGCCAGGAAATTGACTCCTTCCTTAATTTCCAGGACCGACTTTTTAGAGCACAATCCAACCACAGCAAGATCATCAAGTGTCGCGCATCCAAAAATCATTCTGACAAGCCATGTCAGCAGTTGTATGTATCGCAGGGAACCCGGCCCTTCTTTCAGGTGAGGTTCGAGCAAATAGATCGTATGGCCGAATTTCTCCCGAGACTTTCTTATCTCCGCTTCAATTCTTAAATACAGATCGAGTGGATCCGACTCTATTATAAGGCGTTCCCGCTGAGCCACAAGGTCCCTGTAGATTTCTGGTCTTCCCCACACCCTCCGCATGTCCATCAGAGACGTCAGCACCGCAAGGTCCTTGTCAGCCTCCTGTCTGCATTCCTTTACGGTCCTTACAGAATGGCCGAGTTCTATTCTTGCGTCCCAAAGAAGGTAGAGGATGCTTCTTATGCCGCGATATATGCCCTCAGGGGCATTCTCAGGGCGTAAAAAGAGCAGATCTATATCTGAATATGGGCTCATTTCCATGCGGCCATAGCCACCCATTCCAAGGAGGGCTATCTCGTTTTTCCAGTGACCCAGAAAGTGGTCACAGAGTTGACATAACAATTCATCGTACACAGGGTTCATCTCAAACCCTTGAGTGGCTGTCCTCCCGTTGTCACGGTAAATGTTTACAGCTTCTCTTATTCTCTGAATCTGTTCCGCTCTGTCATGCGTAGAAAAGATAAACCTCATGTTGTGATTGTCCTTTTTTTGCGCCCACAAATGAGCACGCGGTTGGATCATTTCGGCCAATTCAGGCTCAAAGGTTATCCGGCCTTGACTGGGTCGCGCTAAATATACGCCAAGATCGAAGAATCCGCTCCAACTTTTTGACGTCCACACAAGAGCGCTTCCAACAAAATGATAAAATATTATATTGTCAAAGCAACACTTTATATCAAATATATAAAGTATAGTGATTACAATGGGTAACGCCTGTTCGTCATTGACTTGTCATGGCCCTTATGTTATTGTGTTTATATTCCGTCTGTATTGAAATAGTTATCGTAGTTTTCTAGATTAGTTATCGGATACTAGTTTAATTTATTTAAGCAGCAAGCTGTTTTCTATTACTATATCCTGAAGGGCTGACAACCGGCCTCTCGATACCCCCAGGGTACTAGTAGAAATCAGTCATCGCCGCTTGTTGAAGGATAGGTATGGTTTGCCGAACTGGTGTCGTCGTGCTGGCGACCGCCCTAATATATCTATGCTCAGTCTTACTGCCCCCAACAGCGGTGGCGACGTTCGACGAGGTTCTGGACACAACTTCAGACCTTGTTTCAGGTGTTGGGGCCAAGAACTGGCAATATGATGTGGGGATCAAGAAATTTTTTAACAGCTATACTTCCTACCAGTTCCCGAATCCTTTTCCTCCAAATCAGGATCCCCTGAGTCGTCTTGAATTTCCAATTGATCAATGGTTCTTAGGGGGAGAATACGATTATATAGCCAGAAACTGGTCTTTACAGTTCCAGAGTTGGATGAACCTGAACGAGGAAGCCAGGACCACGATGCAAGACAGCGATTGGGACAATGAAAATCAGCCATTTCAGAAGACCGTATTCAGTGAATCCAAATGCAGGATGGACAGTGGATGGCTCTTTGATCTGAAGCTCATATTAAAGCCCGAATGGTCCATCTTCAGGACCCTGCTTCCCATAGGCGGTTTGCGGTACCAGAGTTTTTCGTTCACCACCCATGATGGTTCCCAGGTCGGTCTGGACGGACATTCACTCGATTTACCGGGTGACGGCATCAACTTCGACCAGACTTTCTATCAGGGGTATCTTGGTTTGGAAGTCAATACCAAGCTAAACACATCGGGCGTATTCAGGTCTGTTCCATCAATGGACTTTAAGGTGAGCATGGATTACGGCCTGGCCACAGCAAGAAACGAGGACTTGCATCTTTTGCGTTCCGGCCGCCGAATAACCAATGAGAACACCAGCGGTCACTGCTGGCACGCCGAGGCGACAGCGTCGTTTTACGTCCGACGCAATATCAAAGGCCTGCTGAACGCTGATTTCAAAAGAATCATAACCAATGGCGGCCATCAACTTACGAACAGCGTCTTCAACATAGATTTCTCCTTTGATGGCGCCAGGGTCTGGTCGGACCAGCTCTCCGTCACCGCTGCAACTGAATTTATCTTCTGATAGCCCCCATCAAAAACAATTGACAAAACAGGTATAGCTGAAGCCCGTCTTTACGGTAATCGCCGAAGACCAGAATCTGAGTCCCTTCCCCTGAACCAGTCATAAAATATTTAAGAGATTGGAAGCGTTAGAAATAGATTCCGAACTCGGCCCCATAAAGGTTCCAGACAAGGTTCAAATCCCAGGGTTTATTAGTCACGCTGTCGTCGCCGTTGAGTATGAATGTCGTGCGCTCGAACTTTAACCGGGTAAAAAGATCGAAACGGTAAATCTGCGGACGGAACACCAGAGCCCCAGCGTAACTGGTGTATGACGACCCCTTCAACGGAAAATCGATCCATCCCTCAAAATGCACAGGGATACCGATAATCTCCGGAGGAACGTATCGAAAGTAGGGGCCGATAGTCCAAGGGGCGGATGCCTCGAAGTCCACATTTACTGCTGTTTGGTTGGTGGGGAGTCTGTCAAACTTGAAGTAAGGATTGCTCAAAAAGAATTTGGCACTGACCCCGGCGGCAAACCATGGCCCCTGAATTATGTCAACATCACCGGATAAGATAACGGAGTTAAAGAAGAATCCTCCACGATCAGCGCGGCGACTGCGTGCTTCGAATATCTGATAATCGGCTTTTGCGGCAAACCGCCAAGCCCGAAACTTGGCAAAGAAATCATAAACCATCGGGCCACCGTCAATGGAACGATGCTCCAAAAAGGTAGCTGGATCAGTAGCTGCGTTAATTAGAAGATCGTAGGAGGCGCCCTCACCTTTAAGTACAATCTTTTGAAAAATAGGGGTGGTAAGGCCAATCCCGAATTCGCTCCGGAATGTGTCTCCAATCCCATTAGCCGGCAAAAGAGGACCAAAAACCGATTCAATGGATTTTAGAGGAAGGAGTGAACCAAAACCGAAATCCATACCTTGAGCTTTGGAATGACTCTGATCCAGAGCCACCAAGGCAAGGACTAGAAAAATACATAAAGTAGCCTTTTTGAACGGGCTTTTGACCATACGGCCCTTCAATCAGGTGAAATTGCTTACCTATGCCGGATTTAATCACACAACGGGCTGTTTCGTCAAGATAAATAGACCATGCGGGACCTGATCCGAACTTACTGAAAAGGCGTCCGGATCTGCGCAACAAAGGTTACAAGATCTGAAAGAAAAAATGAAAATCAGGCCAGGCCACGTTTGGCCAATGCCGGCACTGGAGAGACGATGTGTCTTTCGAACCAGCTTTTTGTCTTAGGATCATTGAAAGCGACACCGATCAATTCTGTTAGATACATGACGGGCATGTGATACACTTTGCCAGCGGCTTTTGATATATCGGCCTGCCTTGTGTCAAGGTTGGCCTGGCACATCGGGCACATGGTTACCATTACGTCAGCTCCGACTGTGACAGCCATATCTATAAGCTTGCGGGAAAGCTTCACAACCATTTCGGTTTTTGTCAGGGCCAATGAACCGCCGCAACAGTCTGTCTTATAAGGCCAACTCAACACTTCAGCTCCAAGGGCTGAAAGAATATCGTCCATCTGGGTGGGATTCTCTGAATTCTCAGGCTCAACCACCTCTACCGGACGAACCGCCAGACAGCCGTAATAAGGAACCACACGCAACCCTTCCAGTGGTCTGGACTTCTTCTCCTTGATCAGCTTGAGAAGCTCCGGCTTATGAAACATGTCCATGCCGGATATAATGTCTATCTCTCCCTTGAAAGGAAACTGCCTCTGCAGTTCACTGTCCTTGAGTATATGCTGTGACGCCGCACGCATGCGTACGTGGCAGCCTGCGCATGGCGCCACCACATCCTTGCCCATACGCTCAGCCGTTAAAAGGTCCCGAGCCGGAAGCGCGGTCTCAAGATACGCATCCACCATGTGAGCCGAAGACGCCCCGCAACATGTCCAGTCAGGGATCTCAGTCAATACTACGCCGATCTTCTCAGAACAGTTCCTGAAAGACTCATCAAGCTCCTGGGCCGAACCCTTTAGCGAACATCCGGGATAATAACTGAATTCCATTGTATTTCCTCTTTATAAGGATAAACCCTTACTTCATTGCCGATTTCCGGAACACCTCTTTAACTTCACTAAGGTTCCCCGTCTTCTGTGGCAAAAGATGAAGCTTGCCCTTGCGAAACATGTTCCATCCAAGCTCCATGTCATCCATGAAAGTCTTGGTCCTGAACTTGTACATCCCAACAAGGAACAACTCATATACCCTGCCGAATCTCTTGACGGTATCCATGAACGTCTTGTGGAAAATGGCCACCTTCGGGTCCGTCACCATGGCCTTGCTCCTCAGGATGTTATGTCTTATCGGGTCAAGTAGCGCCGGCACGTCAATCCCGTTGGGACACCTCGCCCCACATGTGTGGCAGGTCAAACACAGCCATATACTCTTGGACGCCACTATCTTGTCTACTTCTCCCAATACAGCCAGACGCACAAGCTGGTGAGGCATAAGATCCATCTCGGACGCGACCGGACACCCCGCTGAACACTTGCCGCATTGGTAACACTGATTGATCACCGACATCAGATCGCCCGACATGGGGGACTTGCTGGTCGAAGTGGTCATATTTGCCTGGAGCATTTTATTCTCCTGTCTGGAAGCTATATGTTTCCTGGAATAATATTCTGATTCTATCTCCTGTTTGCAATACAGCGCTCCGCTCATTCAGTGGACACACGCCTCATGAAGCCTCTTTAACCAGCAGAGTGTCAATTTCAGCAAAGACCTGATCATCCCTGAAGTGCTGTAGATCGATAGCGTTTCCGGGACAGACCGACGCGCATATACCGCAACCCTGACACAGGGCAGGGACTATTTCGGCCTTGTGATCCTCATTGATGAAGGGCGCTCCGTAAGGGCACAGTCTTACACATGTAAGACACACTGCGCATTTTGTCGGGTCAACCCTGGAGATAACCCCCGGGAAAGTCATCTGTTCCTGGCTCACAAGTATTGACGCCCTTTGAGCCGCCGCAGTCGCCTGGGCTATGGATTCGTCTATAGGCTTAGGATAATGAGACATTCCCGCCAGAAACACACCTTCCGTCGTGAAGTCGACCGGCCGGAGTTTCATATGGGCCTCAACGAAGTATCCATATGAATTGACTGTTACCTTGAACAGTTGCCCAATCTGAGTGTTGGTCTCAGCCGGGTCTATGCCCGCCGCCAGGGTCACTAGATCGGCCATGATGGTCATGTCCTGATCCAGTGCGTGATCTTTGACTGTGACCTTCACCTTGTCGCCCGCCATCTCGCATACCGGCTTATTTTCAGGGTCAAACCTGACGAATATTGCTCCTGCCTTTCTGGCCTCAGCGTAGAACTTCTCCAGCAATCCATAGGTCCTCAAATCTCTGAAAAGTATGTAGATCTTGGCTTCCGGATTTATTTCCCTGAGACGACCGGCGAGCCGAACAGCGCCTGAACAGCAGACCTTTGAACAATAGGGGCGCTCTTCGTCTCGCGAACCTACGCACTGAATGAACACAGCGTTCTTGATGGTCTTGAGACTGGGATCACCTGATATGATGCGTTCTTCGAGTGAATGCTGTGTTTCTACGGCCTTGCTCTCTCCGAAGAGGTACTCCTTAGGCTTGGATTCTATGGCGCCGGTGGCGATTATAGCTGCTCCAAATTCTATATCCTTGCCATCTCCTCCCTCGCCATTCATGATTGTCCCCTTGAAGTGGCCAACATGTCCTGACAGGTTTGAGAATGTAGAATTCTTGTGCAACTCTATTTTTGAATGTTTTTCAATTTTACTGATCAGATCATCCACAAAGGGTTTCACTGGTTCACCCTGAATGGTTTTTTCTATGTACAGGGCATTCCCTCCAAGCTGATTCCCTTTTTCAACGAGATAAACATGGAAACCCTGATCTCCAAGATTTAAGGCCGAAACCATGCCGGTCACGCCACCGCCAACAACCAGGGCGTCATGAACGACGTCCATTTTGGACTTCTGCAACGGGGCGAGGCGTCTTGCGCGGGCTATCGCCATCCTGGCCAGGTCCATAGCCTTGAGTGTAGCTTCTTCCTTATGGGTCGCATGCACCCATGAGCATTGGTCCCTGATGTTGGTCATTGTGAAAAGATATGGGTTCAGACCGGCCTTTTCCATAGTTAACTGAAACATTGGTTCATGGGTTCTGGGGCTGCAGGCTGAGACCACAACTCGATTGAGGTTGTGATCCCTGATAATGTCGAGGAACTGTTCCTGTGTGTCCTGTGAACATGTGAAGAGTTTTTCATCCGCGAACACTACATTGGGCAAGTTTCTGATATGCTCAACGACTCTGGGAACGTCAACAACATTGGCTATATTGATGCCACAACGGCAGATAAAAACTCCAATTCTGGGCTCTTCCCCGGAAACATCCCTCTGTGGAGGGAATTCCTGTTTTGTCGCCAGCGTGTTTCTGGCTGAAGACAAAAGTATTGAAGAGGCCCCGGCTGCGGCGGAAGCTTCCATTACAGTTTGAGGAATATCTTTAGGCCCCTGGAACATGCCGGCCACAAAGATTCCCTGCCTATTGGTAGATACCGGCTCGAAAGAAGTCGTGGCGCAAAATTTGGATTCATTGAGTTTGACGCCTAACTTGTCGGCCATTACTACTGATTCTTCCGAGGTTTTTAGACCCACGGCGAGCACGACCATTTCAAAGGTCTCTGTTACAAGTTTCTGATCCTCGTCAAGATAGGTTATCTGAAGGTTGTTGGTCAGTGGATCTTCGACAACTCTGCTGACCATGGATCTTACGAAACGAACGGCTCCTGAATTTTTCGCTCTTTCGTAATATGCGTCGAAATCTTTGCCATAAGCTCTGATGTCCATATAGAAAATTGTTGGCTCAATGTTGGCGTCATGTTCCTTGGCAATAACCGCCTCCTTTATTGAAGCCATGCAGCATATCGAACTGCAATGCGGCATACCCTTTTGAGCGTCCCTTGAACCTACGCATTGAATCCAGGCCACTTTGTGTGGATGTTTGTCGTCCGAAGGCCTCCTGACTTCTCCTGCGTTAGGACCGGAAGCGCTGAGCATGCGCTCAAATTCCATATTTGTAAGGACGTTGGGCGCTGTTCCATAGGAAAACTCTCCGCGGATTTTGCCGGGATCAATCATTTCATATCCGGTGGACAAAATGACAGACCCGACTTCCACGTCGAGATACGAATCCTCCATTGTATGGTCTATCGCTTGAGCGGGGCAGGCTTTGACGCATTCCATACATTCCGAACAAACGCCGCAGTTGAGGCAGCGATTCGATTCGCGTTGAGCTTCTTCTTCGGCCAGGGCCAGTTCAACTTCCTGGAAACTCTTTCGCTGAGAAGATGGGATTTCAGGATTTATAGCCCTAGGTTCGACGCCGATTTCTGCCATAATTGGAGGATATTCAGGGTTCTCTGGAAATTTTGCTGGTCTGCCTTCGGCAAGGTCCGTTCCGTTGATGAACCTGTGGATTGATTCCGCAACTTGCTTTCCAGCCGCTACCGCTTCTACGACCGTAGCCGGACCTGAAACAGCGTCGCCACCGGCGAAGACCCCTTCGATCGATGTGGCGAACGTAACCTTGTCACATTCGATCGTATTTTTCCTGGTCTGTCCCAATGTCGTCGCTGAATCCCAGAAGCCAGGGTCAATCATCTGCCCGATGGCGGGAATGATTGTGTCAGCTTCAACAACGTATTCAGAACCTTCGATTGGCACGGGACGGCGTCGACCGCTCGCGTCAGGTTCACCCAATCGCATGCGGACAGCTTTGATTCCGCTGACTTTTCCCCCAGAGACCACGACTTCAACAGGGGCGGCCAGAAATTCTATCTTTACGCCTTCTTCCAGAGCAGCGTGCACTTCTTCGGCAAAGGCCGGCATTTCAGCCCTTGATCGACGGTAGAGGATAGTGGATTCAGCGCCTAGTCTTACCAGAGTCCTTGCCGCGTCGATGGCGACATTGCCTCCACCGATAACTACAGCCTTCCTGACGCTATCAAATTTCTTGCCCAATGCGGCGTTTCTCAGAAAATCGACACCCTGGATCACGCCGGGGGAGTCTTCACCGGGCACGGCCAGCTTGGCGCCTTTCTGGCATCCTACGGCCAGGAAGATGGCCTTGAATCCCTGATTCTTGAGACTATCTACATTGAGCTCCTTACCTAACGCAGTGTTGGTTTTTGCCTCCACGCCAAGGCTCAGGATATGATTGATTTCTTTCTCGAGGATATCTCTAGGCAGCCTATATTCTGGAATTCCCACCCTGAGCCATCCACCGAGGACAGGAGCGGCTTCCAGGATAGTCGTCTTATATCCTTTCAGAGCAAGATAATACGCTGCTGAGAGGCCTGCGGGACCAGAACCCACTATCGCGACCTTTTCGTCACGAGGTGTGATTTCCGGTATCGCAAGTGTTGAATAATCGACCTGGTCAGCTGCAAATCGTTTCAACTTACAGATTGATATCGGTTGGTCTTTTTCGGATCTTCGGCAAGCTGTTTCACAGGGATGCGGGCAAACTCTTCCGAGCACTCCAGGTAGTGGAAGGTTTTCATATATAAGTTCAACGGCTTCTTTGTATTTGCCTTTGCCTATCAAGGCCACATATCCCTGAACATTTATGTGCGCCGGGCATGCGATGACACACGGCGCTCGATCGGCTTTTTCTATGACGAACGTTTGAGGTATTGTCTGTGGGAAGAGTCTATAGGTGGCTGAACGCTTGCTCAGGTTCTGGTCGAATGCGTTAGGGACCTTAACAGGGCAGGCGGTGGCGCAGTCACCACAGGCCTTGCATCTGTCTTTTCTAATGTACTTCGATTTTTGTTTTATCCGAACTTTGAATCGTCCCGCTTCCCCTTGAATATCATCGACTTCACTATAGGACAAAAGTTCTATATTCGGGTTTTGGCCTACCGTTACCAGTTTGGGAGAAAAAATGCAGGTCGAGCAGTCGTTCGTAGGGAATGTCTTGTCAAGTTGAGCCATTCTCCCACCGATGCCTGTCTGGCTTTCAACCAGATACACCTTATAACCCGATTCGGCCAGGTCTAAAGAGGCCTGAACACCTGCTATGCCGCCTCCGACGACAAGAGCGGCGCCTACAACATCCTTCGGTTGGGCCATAATTATCTCACTTTCCCAATTTTTGTAATTAGATTTGGATGAAGAATTATATCTTTTTTAACAGCATGGCTGGTCTCTGTCAACTATTGAAGGACAAACAGAATTCTGTTCAGAACTGCCAGATTCGACGATTTTTCGGATAGTTTTTCTGGTTCTTGACAAAAATTGCCAGTTCACTCCGGGTCCCGCAACCGGCAGGAGAGAACAGTTATGATATAGAGGTTCGGAATCGATTGGATAATGGCTTTTTTGGACTGATTCGGCCCAAAGAGCGGAACCTGGTATCGGGGAATATTCGGCGAGTCTGGGATATGTCCCGACGTTAAGAGCCATCTCTACATCATGTTCAATTTGTGAAGGACTTTGCCCTGGAAGCCCTACCAGGAGATAGACGCCTATGTCGCTGGATTTGAATCCGGCATCCTTCAAATATTCGACAGCTTTTGTGAAAGAGGCCCAACTCGTCTTGCCTCCAGATGAACTATGAAAGTTATCCGACGAACTTTCGAGGCCGAGGCGGATGGTGCTGAACCCGGCATTTTTCATTGTCAAAGCGACGCGGGGGTTAATTTCTGAAACATGAAGACCATTTGGGGAATGCCACCTCAAATTAGGCCTAAACGACTCAAACGCTTCCAGGATAGGGATGGCGTATCTATTCGAGTCACAAAGAAAGGCGTCATCATAGAGAACGATGTCGTGGACATCATATTCCACAACTGCTGATTCGATTTCTCTAATCACATCTGCAGGACGCCGTCGACGATAATGCGGCTGAAGAATCCTTGATCCACAATAGACGCATTGATATGGACAACCCCTCGATGTTAACACGGGGAGGAACCTGACACGTCTCAATAATTTCAGGTCAGGGGTAAACTGAATGACAGGATCTGAGACAGGGTGAACCGGATGAACCCTTGTCTTCGTTAACAGCATCTCAATCAGACCTGATTCGCCTGGGCCCTCCATTAACGCGTCTGCGTCAACCGACCTCCTGGCGTGGTTTGGCATCAGAGAAGCGTATATTCCCCCGAGAATGATCGGGACGCCTGGAAACGTTTCCCTCATCAGATCAACCGTCTCTGAAACGCCAGTGTACCAATATGTCATAAGACTTGTAACAAGTATGGCTTCTGGTCGTTCAATGGTTTCCAGGTCTTTTCGGATTTCCTCAACCTCGATTCCGTATCTTGAAAATGTTCTCGGGATTGATTGCAACGCCGCTGGTTTTTCCAAGATGGTTTTATGGAATTTACCGCGCCCCGAATCATTATGACCAAATTTATCAAGGGATGGATGATCAGGGTCCATGCAGTCCAGAAGGGCAGGATTCCACCCTTGTTGTCGTAGCATTGACGCTAGAACCAAAAGACCGAGTGGCTTGGCCCAGAGATCATATGCGGCAAAATCATGAACCCAAGGATTTACGAGCATAATGTTTGGCCGCTTCATGTTTCTCTATCCTCATGACTTCCTTTTTAGGTCCTTATAGTTTAAGAGTATGCTTGACTGAAAAAGTCAAGAGACCCTGATTCATGTGTTTCAATGATGATGAGTAATACTTCAACCGATTCAAGTGTTGCGTAGCTTTTCCTTGAAAAGGGCGCCGAGTGGAGGTTTCTAAGTGCTGGGACTAAAAAATCTGATCGAACAGGCCCACGGGGTACAGGCAAAAATAAAGGAAGTTCAGGAGCAGTTGGCGGATCGTTCAATCATCGGTAGTTCGGGCGGGGACATGGTTAAGGTTGAAGCCAATGGAATTCAGGAAATACTTTCTGTTTCGATTGAAGATGATCTCGTAGCGGCGGAAGACAAAGAAGTTCTAGAGGACTTAATCGTAGCGGCGGTTAATGACGCCCTTGAAAAGTCGCGCCAAATGGCCGCTGAAGAACTGGCCAAAATAACCGGAGGAATCAGAATCCCCGGATTGATATAAGCGCCTTCAAGCAAATAAAAGTTAGTTCGAGGAAGTCTTGATAAGTCCCTTGGAAAAGCTGGTCAAGTCTCTCAAGAAGTTTCCTGGAGTGGGAGAGAAAACCGCCACTCGATACGCGTTCTTCATACTAAACGCCGACCAGCATGAAATAGGCGAACTGGTTAGGAACATAGAAATAGTGAAGCGGGATTTACGGCTGTGTTCAGAATGTTTTCATCTTACAGACAGGGAATTGTGCGACATCTGTGGGGACACCCGCAGGGACAGGTCCAGAATATGCGTTGTCGAAACCCCCCTAGATCTGTTGGCAGTGGAAAAGTCTGGTGATTTTAAGGGCATTTATCATGTTCTGCATGGCGTCATGTCACCACTCGATGGAATTGGTCCGGAGGAGATAAGGCTTAACGAACTGGTGCGTAGGACAAATGAAGGAAACGTAAAAGAAGTCATTTTGGCCTTGAATCCTACAGTGGAAGGAGAGGCTACGGCCTCGTTCATCAGGGATCAATTGAAAGAAACCGACATGGTTATTTCGAGAATTGCCTACGGTATTCCAATTGGAGGATCACTCGAATACGCTGATCCTCTAACTTTGAGCAGGGCCTTCGAACAGCGGACGAAATTATAACAATTATTAGACAGTTGGTAAAATGTCTGGAAAAACAATTTGGTTCACGGGACTTTCCGGGTCTGGAAAGTCAACTCTTTCTAATGCGCTAAAAGAGATACTTTCAGAAAAAGGGCATCCGGTCGTTCTTTTGGACGGAGATGTCTTGCGTAAAGGGCTGAATCGGGATTTGGGGTTTACCGCGTTGGATCGAGCGGAAAATATCAGAAGGGCCGGCGAAGTCGCCAAACTTCTAAATGATATCGGCCATATTGTTTTGGCGGCTTTTATTACTCCTCTCGAGAGTCTTCGTAAGGCGGTTAGATCGCTATTTGACACTGACAAGTTCGTCGAAATATACATTGAATGTCCCTTGACTGTGTGTGAGGCTCGAGATCCCAAAGGGCTTTATGCGTTGGCAAGATGTGGATTAGTAAAAGAATTCACGGGGGTCTCAGCGCCTTTTCAGAATCCGGAAGCTCCGGATTTCTCCGTGGACACCGATAGAAACGATCTTGGGCAATCCATTAATCTTGTCCTGAAATTCCTGGAACAGAGATTTCCGGAGCTTGGAAAGCTTGCCACACCACCACGCGCCAAAAAACACGAGACCCAGAAGGTAGCCGTGATCGGCCTTGATTGCGCTCCGCCAAGGATAGTTTTTGACGAGTCTAACGGCTTGAATAACATACGATCATTAATGAAGTCCGGGGTGTGGGGTACCCTTAGGTCTACCGACCCACCAATCACCATACCGGCGTGGACAACAATCACGACAGGCCGTGACCCAGGAGAATTGGGCTTGTACGGATTCAGAAACAGGCTTACTCGTGAAGATTACGCCATGGTTACCGTAAATTCTTCGAATGTGGCTTGTCCTAGAGTTTGGGACCAAATTGAGAATCATGGAAAAAGATCAATTCTTGTAGGGATACCCCAAACATTCCCCGCAGCGCCACATTATGGTCTTACCATTTCAGGATTTCCAGCGTTGGAAAATTCCCCGGATTTTTGCTATCCCAGAGGACTAATTAATGATCTGGCCTGTATGGCGTCTGAAAGTTATCTGGCCGATTTGAAAGATTTTAGATCGATACCTAAGAAGCAACTGGAAGATTCACTCTACAGCATGGTCGACACAAGATTCCACGTGGTCAGGGAATTGCTACGGAAGGAACCCTGGGATTTTTTTATGATGGTGGAAATAGCCACGGACAGACTTCAGCACGCATTCTGGGACACTTATGAGAACATTGAACCCGGAGGCCAGAACCTGGCCCGTTACAAAAATGTAATTCCAGATTTCTACAGATACTTGGACATGAAGATAGGCGAGATTCTTGAGACAATGGATGACGAAACGACCGTTTTCATTGTTTCCGATCATGGCGCCAAAAGCTCTTCCGGTGGGATATGCGTTAATGAGTGGCTGATGCGAAAAGGCCTGTTGGCCCTAAAACAAAAGCCAGTTACAGAAACAAGTCTTTCAGTTGATGACATCGACTGGGATAGAACATACGTCTGGAGCGAAGGCGGATACTACGCCCGCATCTTTATGAATGTAAAAGGCCGCGAGCCTAAAGGAATTATAGAGCCTTCGGATTATGAGAGTTTCAGAAACAAACTAAAGGATCAACTTCTTTTAATGTCGGACTTGGACGATAAGGTTATTTCAAACTTGGTTCTTAAACCCGAAGACCTTTACCGCGAAGTAAATGGAATAGCTCCAGACCTCATAGTATATTTTGACGGACTCAGTAAAAGATCGTTAGGCAACGTCGGTGTTAAGGACATCGTAGTTAAGGGTCAAAAGGACGGACTCGACGCGTGCAATCACCATCATGACGGAATTTTTGTGGCTTCCAGACTCTCCGACATGAGGCATGGGGTAAAGCTGGATATGCGTTTGAACGAGGCTTCGTGCTGTGACATAACGCCGACGATTTTGGCGGAATTCGGAATAGAAATTCCCGAGGGTCTAGTCGGACGCGTTCTTCCAATAGGAGGAGAACACCTTGTTAGTAAAGGTTCTCCATCAACGGAAGGGGCGACTGGGTTTGTAAACGACTACGATCAAGAAGGTCGTGGTTTTACGCCGGAAGAGGAAGAAATAGTTAGGAAACGTCTTTTGGATCTCGGATATATCTAAATTAAAAGCTTGTATTCCGAGGTAAGACCATTGGGATGTTTATCAGATTTGTAGGAACCGTCCGTCCTGCTTGCAGGACGACCGGTTCTTGGATACATATAAAACGTTTTGTAGTGAGCGATGTTTGACGTTAATCTTACCAATTTGTCTAGTTTTTTGACTTCTTGTCTTTTTTGGGGCAAAGATCATTTTTGGATTTTTCCGCGTCCTGCTTCTTATCAAACGGCCCTGAAATCGACGCTGGAGTTTTTTCCTTGGCCTGGATTACCTTGCACACTCCCTTCGTGTCCTTAATTACGAAATACTTCTTGTCGGCCGCAAAAGCTGAAACTGAAACGACTGTGAACGCCAGCATCACGGCAAGAGCCACCAATACTTTCAAAAAACTCCGGTTCATTGTTAGCCTCCATGCTTTTAAAATAACTGAAAAAAGCGTCTAGCATGAAACATAATAATCTGCAACAACTAAAAAATCCCTGAATAAGTTTACTGATTAGACGCTTCAGAAAGTCTAATATTTTACGCGAAGTATGTTTTTAAGATCTCTCAATTATTAAACAAAGCCGCAAACAAGATCATTCCTGAGTTGTCTGGCTAACTACTCCATGCGAGTCGAATTCAAAATTCATTATGGTGGCGCCTTGGTCGCACAAAGCTTTTTCCACGGCGGATCGTTTCACAGGAGAGGTTATTGTGAACATGCAACCTCCTCCTCCAGCGCCGCAAACCTTGCTGGCGATAGCTCCAGCCGAGCCGGCAGCCAAAATCATGGAATCAATAGTGGGATTGCTCACCCCTGGAGCAAGTGAACGCCTGAGGTTCCACTCAGCATTCACTAGTTTCCCCAAACTATCCCAATCTCCCATTTCCACGACCTTGCGCATTTCCAGAGCGACCTTTCTAATGTCCAGCAATTTCGACCTGGTTGACTGATCACCATCAATGAATTTCTTTGTGATTTCCCAGTTGTTCATTCCCGAGAAACGGCCTGCGCCTGTGTATGTTAAAATTATCATGTCCTGTAGATGATCGAGATTGAGATTGGATTTGTCGTAACCACGTCTCGCGTAGCCTTTGAATCCAAAATTTATCAGCGACATTCCGCCGTATAGCGCCGCTATGTGATCCTGTTTTCCTGCTGGAACTCCAATCAGGGCCGTTTCAATGTCTGCGGCGATCTGCACGATCTCCGTGGGGCTTAATTCCTCATGACGAGTTTTGAGCAAACCTGAAATCAACGCCACAGTTAAGGCGCTGGAGGCTCCTAGTCCCGATCCTGGAGGAGCGTCGTTACATGTCGTGACGTTCAAACCCCTGATAGGGGGAAAATGCAGCAGGGAAAGCCCTAAGAGTCCTAGAGGCCCGGAAATCGGAAGATCATCCAGATTATCGGTTTCGAAAGATTGTTTCAAATCTTCTGAGCAGAGCCTGTAAATTTGGTCGTCGGTCTCAATCAGAGTTACTCTACTTTTAACATTGATCGCCACATTAACCGTGAAACCGCCGCTCATCAACAAATACAGGGGATAGAGGTCAGTTGTTCCGCCTGCAAGATCAATCCTGTTAGGTGCGCTGACATCTACGCGCATCTTAATAACCTAAATCTTCTGGAATAATGATAACAGTCAGGTCAGTCAGCATCGGGCGTCTGTGAAGTATACTGGTAATTCTACATATCCTCTCAGGGGAGTCACAATCCATACAATAACCGCTTTTTACACAAGGTGTTTTACGATTCAGACTGATAGCCCTTCTAGGCGCAGCCACTTCTTCAATCCTCGCTATAGCGGATTCCAGGTCCGGGGTAATTTTATTCTTGCCTACAACAATGACTACTTTTTTGGGACCAAACGTCAAAGCGTTTGTTCGATTTCCGCAACCGTCCCTATTGACTATTTCTCCATTCATTGTAACTGCGTTTGCAGAGCTCAGAAAAAGATCGACTTGCCCCTGACTTCTTCTGCAATCGATTTCTTCAGGGGTTCCTGGCTGAAATTTCCAGTGGTCGGACATTGCTTTTCCGTCTTTCTCAAGTTTCTCCAAAATACCCAAAGCCCGGACTGTATGCGTTCCCGCAACGCCTACTGAAGTACAGTCTTTCGCTATTTCCATTATCAGTTCTGCCGCTTGTTCGCGAGAATCTGCCAATACCGCCTTGAATCCATTCTTTTCAAGTGAGGTTATGGTTAGTTGAAAAATGATATTCTGATGCTTTTTTACAAATTCGTCCATGTTTGGGGCCTCCTCATCTGTTTGATGACACATGATCAAAAAAATATTGCGAGAGCGCCAGAAAGGCTACCTCGGCCGAATAAACTGTTTTTGCGGTTTTTCAATCTTTTGAGCCTTTTCGTGTCTTAAACTACACCATTCGTCTGGTTGTGTTCCAGTAAGGAATGGCTCCAAGGTTATTTGTGGACAGGTTGATGTAGCCCTAAGCCCGGATTCGGCGCAAAGTTTTCGAAAGACAAGGCCTGACGGGATCGAAAAATCTTTGTTAAAACCAAGATTTGGAGAAGGCAATATCTCCAAAATAGTTTTCCTGACCAGCTTTGGATTGAGGGTGGCGGAAGGAATACGAATCAACGCCAAGGAGTTTCTGTGATACGCCACACCCCATACTCCCATTTTGTCATGATCTACGATGCATGATGGGCTAAGTAAAAGTTTTTGCGGGTTGTCATTCATGTCCTGGGAATTTTGCCCGTCCCTAGTCAGACTGTTGACAATGAAAATTACCGCGGCCGGGGTAGAAACTCTGATTTCGTCAGGGGTGTTAGCCCGTGTAAGGTCGACGGAGAGTGGAGGTCTGCGGCAATTTATGAGCCGAGTGTATCCGAGACCTGCAAGAGCTGAGTAACTTTGGGCCACATCCAGTGGATTCATTGGTTGGATGAATGTCTCCGATCCATTTACTACTTTGGCTCTGATTCTAAAATCGTTCAACGCGGAAACAATCCTGTCAGGGCCAATTACTTCGCTAATTCGACTAAGCAGCGTCTCTCGATTTAGCCTGAATGCCTCAGTAAAGGCCGTCCTTCTGGGATCCGTGACGTCCAGAGTGACCTGAGAAGCCAGTGTGTAAAGTGGATCACTAACTCTTTGGGGAGTAAAAGCTGGGATAAGGGCTATTGGAGCGAATAGCCCCAGGTTCCCGCCCTGGCCGTCCCATTTTTCCGACGCCGGTGTTAAATATACGAGTAGTGAACCTGTTTCAGGATTAACAATAATGACATGGGACTGTAGCCCTAACTCTCCGAATCTTCGCGTTTTGGTTTCAGCAAAAGCCTGCATGGCAACATCCAAGGATGTTGCAAAAAAATTCCGACCATTGTCGGCTCCTGAATTGCCATAACGTAACTCCTGTTTCACCATTTCAAGGAAGACCGAAGCCCTAGGCGGAGAAAAGCTTGCCCTGAGCATCTGAATGGGTTTAGCAATTTCCTCTTCATAGGTGTCCCTGGAAATTTTGCCATGTTTTAGAAGTAATCCCAGGATCATGTTACGTCTAGCCAGTGTACGTTCGGGATGACGAAATGGATTGATGATGTTGGGGGCTCTTATGATAGCGGCAACTAGCGCGCACTCGGACGCGTCGAGTTGATTAAGCGATTTTCCAAAAAAGTTACGAGCGGCTTCATAAACTCCCAGAACCGGCAGAGGACCCGCCTGTCCAAGGTAGACCCGGTTCAAGTAAGCTTCCAGTATGGTTTTCTTGCTGTAAATAGCGTCAGCGCCCAATGACAGTATGACTTCAGTGAATTTTCGCCACAAGGTTTTTTCTGGGTTTAACAAAGTCATTCGGATGAGTTGCTGTGTAATGGTGCTGGCTCCCTGTACATAGCGCCCCGCCTGAACATTTGAAATTATTGCCCTGTAAATTGAGACAATGTCGATCCCATTATGTGTATAGAATCGATTGTCTTCGGTCAGCAATACGGAATCCAGCAGAAGCGGAGGCATTTGGTCGAGCTTGGCCGGAATACAAAGCTCCGGCGTTTGCCCTTTTACTGGAAAGACTCCCAGCAATTCCGGTTCGAGGTCAAAACTCTTGACTTCCTGAAGAGAACGCATGAGACGTATCGATTTGATGGTGTCCCCATCGAGAGACAGCGTAATGGGACCATCAATGACACCTTGGTCTATAAAAGGTGAATATCGGAGAACAATCCTTAAGTTTGATCCGGACTGCATCCATTCTCCCGGGTCGAGAGAAATAGAGTCTCCCGTCGAATACCCCAACCTTGTGAGGCGTGAGTAAAACTGAAGATCGGTAAGATTATCTCCGACCCTGATGGTTGTCGGCGCGCCAAAGATCACAATAGGCCATCTTTGTAATCTTACCTCGAAAGTCCAGACGACAAGCGCGCTGACTGCGGCCATGACGATAAACGCGCAGGCAAGCAAACCAATAAATAGTTTCCGGAAAAACAACCGAAAGCTGTTTCGATTTCTGGAGGTCATTTCAAGTCTGACTGAATGTAAAGGTTGTGTGTCACTGAATGATTGTTGAGGTCCAAAGCTTCCACTGTTGGTTGGAGGCAATCAAGGTTTATGAAAAATCAGCTCTTTGACATCATTTGAGTTATTGCGCGGTCCAAACCATCCAGAGTCAGTTCAAACATGGGAAAAATTGAAGCAACAACTCCTATGGTTCTGGTTAGAGGCCATAATCTAAGAGGTGTTGGATTTAACCAAACGTTTTTGGGAAATATGTGGGTTAGAAGGTTCAAACGATCCATGCTTGGCAATCCGCTTCTTTCTTCAATATGGATCGACCCATCTGTCGCCATCAGTTCATACGGCGCCATACTGGCGTCCCCAACTACAATTAGTCTCGATTTTCGATCCCAGGTTGAAAAATCAGCAACCCGTTGGGGCTTATATCTTCTAGGGGGATCTTCCCACACAAAATCATATATGGTGTTGTGAAAAAAGAAAATCTTTACGTCTTTGAACTGGGCCCGCGCATAGTTAAACAATGTTTGGACAATATCAATGTAGGGTTCCATAGACCAGCCACCATTGTCTATCATCAATATGACTTTCAGCCTGTCTCTCAAACTTCTGTCAAAAACTATTTCGATCTCTCCTGCGTTCTTGGTCGTAGCCACTATGGTTTTATCAACGTTTATAAGGTCCTTTGGCCCTGCAGGCGCCATTCTTCGTAACCTCTTAAGCGCTTCACCCATTTGCGCCGCAGTAAGGGGCGCTTCAAGGGAATAATCCTTGTATCTTCTGTCGAGCGCTACCTTGATAGCGCTTTTGTTCATAGAAACTCCTCCAACTCTCATGCCTCCAGGATGATAACCTGAATGTCCGACGGGAGAAGTTCCTCCTGTTCCAATCCATCGACTTCCCCCGTGATGGGCCTCTGTCTGCTCTTTCAAACGGTCAGTAAAATACTTCAATAGTTCATCAGGCGACATGGACTGGATTTTATCCTTGGGAATTCCAAGCGCTTGCGCCAATGCTTCGGGCTGTTTCAACCATTCGTCCAGGAGTTCCCTTGCAGCGGCTTCCAAATCTAAGCCCTTGAAATCAGGCAGTTCCGCCCCGTGAAAGAAATGGGCGAATACCCTATCATATATGTCAAAATATCTTTCGCTCTTTACAAGTATTGATCTGGCGGCTGTGTAGAAATCTCCCAGACCATTGACAAGGCCGAGGTCCAAGGCCTTGTGAAGCCTCAGAAAAGATGTAGGTGATACGGGTATTCCCGATTCTCTAAGGATATAAAAGAAATCAATAAACATTTTAAATCACCTGCGCGAATGGAGTGCCCCTACGATCTGAGTCTCCGTGCATGCTGAACAGAAAGTTGATAATCTGAACTCTTCTTGAAAAGGATACCGAGGAACGGAATTTTGCCCTGAATCAGGTCTTTGGGCCTGAAGTCGGGGTCTCTTCGCAGAGCTCTGACCCAATTGATCAATTCTCTCGTCGCAGGTTTCTTTTCAATCCCCTGAAAATCGCGCAATTTGTAAAATGTCTTTACACACAATTCCAGCAACTCTTTGTCTAGGTCATCGAAATGGACGTTTATGATCCGGCGCATCATGTCCGGGTCTGGAAATGCTATGTGGTGGAAATTGCACCTTCCGAGAAATGGGTCCGACAGATCTTTCTTGGCGTTAGATGTAATGATTATCACAGGCCTATTTTTTGCTCTTATGGTTTTGTCTATCTCCATAATATCAAATTCCATTTGATCCAGAACATCGAGCATGTCATCCTGGAAGTCAGTGTCGGCCTTGTCTATTTCGTCAATCAATAACACCACTCGAACATCGGAGACAAAGGCCTGTCCAATCTTGCCCATACGAATGTATTCTTCGATATTGCTGACGTCACGCTTTGAATCTCCAAATCTACTGTCGTTAAGACGGGTCAGAGTATCATACTGATATAAAGCGTCGACCAGTTTAAGGCTGGATTTTACGTTCAAAACAGTCAGAGTCATGTTTTGGGCCTGCGCGATTGCGTGCGCCAGCATGGTTTTGCCGGTGCCAGGTTCGCCTTTAAGAAGCAACGGCATTTCCAACGCTATTGAAATATTGACTATTTGCGCCAATTCTTCGTCCAGCACGTATTTCGATGCGCCAGTGAACTCCGTAGGCGAGGATTCGAGAGACATAAACTTAAACTCCTTTTTTCTTCCGAAAAGATTTGAGAAGAACATGATTTTCCATTTGTCAAAAAGTGGTAATTAAGATGTCCAGTCCATTTCTATCAAAAAAGTCATGAAAAATCTTTATTACTGTCTTCCTCAAGAGTCAACAAGCATATTTTGGGGGCTCTCCAATATATGGAATGAGATAGGGCTCGTCGAAGGGAATTTTTTGGCTTGACAATAAACATAAAGGCTGACTAATGTACGAACGTCAATCATGGACGTAGGATTTCATAAAATCTACGTTTGACAGCTCGAAAAAAAGGTTGACAACGTTGCGGATTTCTGTAATAAAGTTAAAACACATCCAGAGCTATATTTTTTTGGAGGCTATCCAAATATGGTATTAAAGCTTCCTTTGGAAAGGATTGATGAAAGGAGGATGAGGGTATGGTTAAGAGAACATTAGTAGTTCTCAGTGTTTTGTCTCTGACGCTTATGGTGGCGGGGACTTCTTTCGGCTTCATCGGTGGAGGCTGTGGCGCCCAATGCAATAATGGGCCACTTTATGTTCCGGTTGATTGCCCTGATACAGGCGTCTCAAAGACCATAGTGACAACATGGGAATGTAAGATTGAGGGTCCTTGCCCTGCGCCTATGCCTGGTGGTGGTTCATGCAATAGTGGACCTCGACCGGGAATGTTGTGTTCACTGCTTACGGCCATTGCACACCCGTGTGAAATGTTATTCGGCGGGTTTGATGGCGTATATGGTTGCTTGCCCGCTTTCGGCGGCGCGGGCGGCGCTGGCAGCCCCTGTGGCTCACCGTTTGGTGGTGGCTTTGGTGGGTTTTTTGGCGCAGGCACGGCAATGCTATCCGGCGAATCTACGATCTTTGGAGCTCTTTGGTAGCAGGAGATCCTGTAACGCGTTATCATTTAGGACCGGACACACTTGTCTGAGCCCGGTCCTAATAAGTTAAATCTGGAATGATGATGCGTGACTCACTCGGTAGATGCGGTTTTAGGAACCAAAAAAATCTTGACAACCCTTTTAACATGAGGTAACAATAGCGCAAAATATATGCGCTAATATTAGGGAAATATAATCTTGATGTCCGGTTATGTAACTGGAACGTCTTGAATGAAAGGAGGATGAGGGTATGGTTAGAAAATCCGTTGTAGCTCTTGGAATCCTGGCTGTGCTGATGCTTGGCGTGGGAATGTCCTGGGGTTACACCGTAAGCAAGTGGCCGGTTCCTGGTATTCCGAACACAACGTTTGGTGGAGGTTCTTCCTGTCTAGTGGCTCCTGAAGACGTCACTCTTAGGGGACCTGTAGCTCCAGCTTGTGAGCCCCCGTTGATTCCCGGCGTTATTCACGCAGCCTTGAGTATTCCTTTTAGAGCTGCTGGACTAATTGTGTCGCCAATATTCACCGGTCAGCTTCTACCTAACAACAGCTGCTGCCCCATAGAATTGGGTGAAGCAGCTTATGTGACAGCCGCTGTTCCTTGCACACCGGTTAACATCTACACTGCGCCGAGAGGCTGGTAATTCAGAATAAGAGTTAGTCTTTTTCTAAAAAAGGTCGGGTTTATCCCGGCCTTTTTTATTTCGCCATCTTCGATTAACTGACTAAATTCATCCGCCCCAACAGCGTTCACAAAACCCAATGACGACGCTCTATCGTCTTGTCTGAACAATACACTGATATCGATTAATGTTTCGCGGACGAATGTTACGGGACAATTAAAAGTCTGTAAGCATAAACGAAAGATTATGGCATTCTGATTTCAACAGTCCGGGTTAGTCGTTATGGGCGACACGTTTGAGTAGACCAGCCAAGATGACGCCTAACTCAGTTCATGGTTTAAGGGTCAAGCCTCTTTTTGGGTAACAGTTTCACTTGTATTGGGTAAGGTCGTTCCATGCCACAAGCCAAGTACGGCGTACAATACCGCTGTGATTAGTATTACCGATCCCCCAGACACAAACATGAACGACAAACCCTTCATCTGGGCGACAAAGCCCCAGATGAGAACAGAGACGTTTATGCCCACACCAAAAGAACCCGTAAAAAGGGAGACAACAATGGCGCGATTATCCATGTTCGATCTATCGAGCATTCTCGCCATCATGGCGGGGTAGGACAGGCCCTGGCAAAATCCGAACAGCGCTCCCAATAAAATTGTATGGATCTGTGAAACAACCTGGGATGTGCCTATTAGGAGGACCCCAAAACCAACCAGACACATTAGAATGAGTTTGTCCCTGTCCAGGCGATCCACGATCGATCCAAGAATTAGACGGACGACAATTAGGGTGATTCCATAGGAAGTAAAAAAGATACCAGCTCTCATGCCCAAGTCTTTGGCGAAAAGAGGGAAAAAGATGTTCATGGCGGCGAAACCACTACCAAACACGGCCACTAGAGACATCATGGCAATGTGTTTTCCCTTAATTACGGTGGGGAAGAATTTGACGGGGGCGCTCCTTGACGTGGTCAACCTAGGGGACTCTTTATAGGTCAAAACTAGCGCCGTTCCTATGAGACCAAAGGTCGCCAGTAAAATAAAATAAGCGTTAAAACCGAGATGAATTAGCGCCGTTTCTCCTAAAAAAGGGCCAATTGCTACCGCAAGTGAACCAGATATGCCATAAAGCCCAATTCCTTGGACTCTCTTTTCAAAGGGAAGCAAGTCTACAAGCGCGGTGGAACATGCGTTGAAGCATGCCGCAAAGGCCGTTCCCTGCAAAAGCCTTATGGCCAGCAACCACGGAAAGTAGCCGTCAAACAACGCAAATCCAAGATTTGAAAATCCAACAAAGAACATACCCCACGACATAAACTTCTTACGTCCATACCTGTCTATCAACGGGGCTATGAAAGGTAGCGAACCCAGCGACGTGACCCCGGCGCAAGCCATAAATAATCCGACGCCAGCTGCGTCCGATCCAAGTTCCGTAACGTAGAAAGAAAGAAAACTCCAGGCAGACACAACCATGAACAAAAAGAAATTCGATCCGGCCAGTACAATAAATTTGCGGTTAAAAACCAATTCCATCATAATGCGGCAATCCGTAACTCTACCAATTTTGATTTACAAAGAATCAACATTAATGATCAACTTGCCGTGAAAAAGTTTCAATTTCCATATTACCGCCGTAACTATATTACCCGAATCAATCAGATCGAGCTTAAATTTAGTCATGCCAGACAGAAACAAGTTGCCCTAAAATTCGGGAATTTCTAGTTCTTGTCTTTCCAAATGAACCTTCTGGGTGATCTGCCGGTTGTAGAATCGGTAGGTGGTACAGGAGAGTTGTTCCCAGGTTGGCCCAAACCAGGTAAACTATACGGGTTTGAGTTTTGAGTCGATTGGCTGGGCTGACTGCTGGATTTATCTTCAATTAGGTCTTCTTCTTTAACTTTTGGCGCAGACTGAAAATCTTCTTTACGTTGTGGTTCCACTGCGGCGCATCCCAGGATCGCTATTAAAGCCAGGATAATGATTAATCGATTTCCAAGATAACGATACATATCTACACGTCTAACGATAATTGGTAAAACCCGTAAGTTTGACGCCAAATACACCTAGAGAGAGAAAGTTGATTCTTTCCCTGATTTAAGGGACCACAACCGCGCCAACCAAGATTAATACATATATGAAACAGTTGAAACTTAAATCATCAAATAGCCCGAATTTCTTCACGAGTGATTCAACCCTGGCGCCTTTCTAATCCGTCGAGGCGCTGGCCTTGTGTATTCTAAACACAACCACCGCTGTGGTATGAATGACTAGGTAAACCATTGCCACCAAAGGAATCGTGTGACTTATGGGGCTCAAAAGACCCGAAATAGCAACCACAGCGGTTCGTGATCCTTTACTGGCCAGCGTCGGAGATCCCAGGTCAATTCCTAAATTTTCGGCACGAGAACTTGTATAACTTACCAAGCTACTACCAAGCACTGCCATGGCTCCTAATACAGCCAAAAAACTGAACCCTAAACCAGTGTCATTACGCAAACAGAAGACGGAAAGCCCCATGACCAAAAAACCATCGGCGTACCTGTCCAAAACCGAATCCAAGAAGCCTCCAAATCTTGTCACCCTACCGGTGAGCCGAGCGAATTGTCCATCGACACCATCAAATACTTGCGATAGCGAAGCAAAGAGACCAGCAGCGAATCCGGAACCGGTTGCGAACCATATACCGGCGATGATCCCAAAAGTCATGGAAACAAGAGTGATCATCCATGGTCTGATCCATTTACGCCCAATAAGAGATACGGTTATGCTTGCGGAAAGGTGGACTTTAATCCACCTCAATATGAACCGGTCCGAGGGTTTGGTCATCCACACTGATTCGGATTCAAAGGACATCGAGTTACCCTGCGATATAGAAGTCAATCGATTGAATTGAGTCGATACTATGCTATTTTTAAAGATATCAAAAAACTTTGACAACTGTCCACGCAAACTATACCGGGTATGAATTTGGAAAAAACACCGCCGGGACAGACTCAAGGACAGGAAGAAGGGCTTATGAAAAAAATAAGGATCGCAATTGTCGGTGTGGGAAATTGCGCAAGCTCATTAATTCAAGGTATCAGATATTATGAATCAGAAGGCGCTGACACGGCCATCGGTCTCATGCACCCCAAAATCGGTCCATACTCCGCCTCTGATGTGGAAGTTGCAGCCGCGTTTGACGTTGACGCCAGAAAGGTCGGCAAGGACTTGTCCGAAGCTATATTCAGCCAGCCAAATTGCTGCATGAACATAGTGAGTGACTGTCCACCAACGGGAGTAATTGTTCAAATGGGGGCGCCACTGGACGGAATATCTTCCCACATGAGAGATTATTCCGGAGCGGAAACATTTGTGCTGTCCGGTGAAAAAGAATTGGAACGGAAAGAAATAGTATCAATCCTAAAGGAATCCAAATCCGAAATTATGCTGAATTATCTTCCCGTTGGTTCAGAATTGGCTACAGCGTTTTACGTCGAGTGCGCGTTAGAAGCCCGTTTGGGTGTTATCAACAACATTCCTGTTTTTGTCGCCAGTAACGAAGAGTGGGTCAATCGATTCAAAGACGCCGGTCTACCTCTTATAGGGGACGATATAAAGTCACAATTAGGAGCGACCATTGTTCACAGAGTTCTAGCGCATCTGTTGAGTAACCGGGGAGTAAAAATCGACAACACCTATCAATTAAATGTAGGAGGTAACACGGATTTCCTGAATATGCTTAACCGAGACAGACTCAAATCTAAGAAGATATCCAAAACCGAATCTGTACAGGCTGTTATCACTAATAGACTGCCGGATGCCCAGATTCACGTTGGACCAAGTGATTATGTTCCGTGGCTCAAAGACAACAAGATTTGTTTCGTGAGAATCGATGGGAGAATCTTTGGAAATGTCCCAATTAATCTGGAATTGAGATTATCCGTCGAAGACTCCCCAAATTCAGCGGGCGTAGTGATTGACGCAATTCGTTGTTGCAAGCTAGCTATGGAAAGAGGAGTTTCAGGGGTTTTGGAAGGACCTTCAGCCTATTTCATGAAAAAGCCGCGAACACAGTTCTCAGATGATCAAGCTTTTGATTTAACGGAGGCTTTTATTTCAAGCCACAGTTAGTCACAGATATTGATACCGCCAAGCCTTTACAACATTAAAATTAAACCGACCTGTCTTGGCATTGAGCTTGAGAGGTAATCAATAGCCGTTTCTGATTTGAAAAGGGGATCTCTAAAATTTGGACTCACAGTCGGTTTTTAGAATGTATTCCAGGGTGAGAAAGGTTTTCAAGGCTGCTAAAAGATCTTTTAACCGCTCTGAAACACTATCTTTTCTCTCACAATTTATTCGACACGACGACCTGGTTTTTGACATTGGCGCCAACGTTGGGGATTATACATCTCTCTGTCTGGAACTGGGCGCAAAAGTCGTGGCTGTGGAGCCCCAACCGGATTGTGTGAAGTTACTGGCGTCCAGGTTACGACAAAACTCGAATTTTAAGCTTGAGGCAATGGCTCTTGGAAATCATCGGGGAGTCGGGTTGTTATATCTTAGTGATGTGAGAAGTCCAATTTCATCAATGTCCATTGATTGGATCAAGGCAGTAAAGGAGAGTGGTAGATTCAGGCACTTCAAATGGCGGCATACACAGACGGTTAAATTAGCCTGTCTGGACGACCTTATCAAAAAGCATGGACTGCCTTCTTTTTGTAAAATCGATGTTGAGGGTTATGATCATGAAGTTTTGTGTGGTCTAAATTCGCCAATTGGAAAGTTGTCATTTGAATATCACGTGGAATTCTTTTCAAAATTTGAATCCTGCATAGATAGACTCTCAGAACTGGGAGCTTACACGTACAACTTCACTATTGGTGAGAGGCCTAGGCTACATCTCCCGTTATGGGTAGAATCGAGTGAATTGTTGGATGCCTTGAGGAAATTGTCTTACCGAACTCTTCAGGGGGACATTTATGCAAAGCTGAAGTGAACTAGAATTTCTAATGAGAAGATTGGTCAATTTCAAGATGTCCATTTTGTAACCTCCCGCCGAGATTCCATTCTCTTATTAGTTTGGCCACACTTTTGGGAACAAGATGCTCCCAGTGTTTTCCCGAGGCGATCAGACATCTCACATCTGAACCGGAGATCTTTTTTTCATTCGGAGTTCTTTCCCAGATTACATGAGTTTTGAATCCATGTTTCTGAAGAAGTTCCATTTTTCGCCGGCCCCAGGAATCATAGATAGTGAGATAAAAAATTGCCTCCAGTGGAACATAGGATTCGTAAAGCTCAGGAATATTGATAGGGAAGGGGACAATGGAACATCGATTGTATGGTACACCATGTTCGAAAAGCACAGCTTTGATCAAAGTGTATCTTTCGAAATAAGAGAGGGGGTTAGACTCTATCAAATGCCTATTAGGGTCACAGGGGTCAATACCAGTCATTGAAGGATCGGGGTTGGTTATCGCCACTATAAGGTTTTCACAAAGAGAAAGTCCGGCAAGAAGATACTCCAGATGATCATTGTGAAACACCTGAAATCTTCCTGAAACAACTCCTAATTTGTCCAAAGAAGCCTCCATTAGAGTTGCCCCTCAATGCAGTGAGAATAAGATCGACTTATATTTTAAGGACAGCCTTTGCCAGATCATGGCATTCTCTGGCCATAATGATTTCTTCATTCGCCCTTATTACTAAGATTCTAATGGGAGATGACTGCGCTGAAATCTCCGCAACAGGATACGCCATAGTTGGAGGAACCAAGTTGAGGTTTTTCTCGTGGTCAATGATAAAGCCCAATTCTTCTGTCCCCTCAAGACATTTTGACCTCACAGTGGAACTGTTTATACCTATACCTCCTGTGAAAACAAGAACATCGCAAGCGCCAAGCGCCAGCAACATTGATCCCATCGACCTCTTGACCTTGTAACAGAACGCGTTCAGCGCCAGCGACGCCCGCTTATGTCCATCGATCGCCGCCTTCTCGATTTCTCTCATGTCACGGCTTAATCCACTTATGCCAAGCAACCCCGAATGATTGACCAGCATATCTGAAATCTGATCGGTAGAGAGCTTTTCATCATCCATTATAAATGGGATAAGCCCGGGGTCAATGTCCCCTGACCGTGTACCCATGATAAGGCCCTCAACAGTTGTAACCCCCATTGTTGTGTCTATAGATTTGCCGTACCTTATAGCGCAGGAGCTTGATCCATTTCCCAGGTGAAGGGTAATTATTCTCAACTGTTTCAAGGGCCGACCCAGGAAGTTGGACGATTCAATCGCGGAAAAGGCATGGGAATTACCGTGATAACCGATCCTCCTGAAACCTTTTTCAGAGAAAAATCTGTAGGGCAGTCCGTAAATCGCCGCCTCATCAGGTATGTCACGATGGAAGGAACAGTCAAAGACAGCCACATGAAGAGCTCGAGGCATCTTCTCCATGCATTCCTCTATTTCCAGAATCATTGCCGGATAGTGAAGTGGGAAAAATGGAGTCACTTTACGGATCTCATCCATTACTTCTGCGTCTATGAGCTTTGTTTCGCGATATTTTCCGCCATGCCCAAGTCGGTGGGCTACTGCCGGGATGTCTGACAACGCAGATATCGGAGCCGCAGTCAAGGCTTCAAATAATGTATCCAATGCCGCCCCCTGAGTCGGGATATTGGCAACAACTGTTTCATTGGGAGCTCCAAATTCCTGAAAACTGAATATTGATTGAGGGAGTCCAATTCTTTCAAATGTTCCGGAGATCAGCACAGTTTCATCGCTCATTTGAAACAAGGTGAATTTGAGCGAAGAACTGCCACTGTTAAGAACCAAGATTTTCATAAATGAATCCTAGAGATCTTGAAAGTCGATTTCCCAAATGATTTTGGTGGTTAAGAAATCACATGGACCAGCGTCTTATGACACATACGTAAAATATATTTATAGGACTGGATCAATCTTCGATGTTACATGTTAAACAGCTTTCTCCACGTCGAGACTCCTTTGAATCCTACGCTTTCTGGTTCCCATCTATTGTTGGCTGAAAGGAACTTGTGACGCCAGTCTCCGACGAGTATATAAGACCCCCAGTAATAGGGATGAGAGGTCCCAGGACTTTGCAGTAGGGATATCTGAGCTTTTTTAAGCGCTTCGGCTTTTGAGTCGTCTTTAAGGTTCCTGTACATTTCGAGTAGCAATCTCTCAGCGTGTTCCTCGTTGACCTGCCAGGAGCTTAGTACCATAGAGCTTGTTCCGGCAAAAAGAAACGCTTTCGCCAAATCAAAGGGTCCGTTAGAGCTTGAATTCAGGATGTTTGCCGGCGAGATGCATGACGACAAAACGACCAGATCTGAATTGAGTTTTAGTCCAAATACTTCTCCCAACTGTAGGAAGCCATCACTTTCCTTGTCACCGAATAACGAGAAAATAATGGCGGGCTGTTGGCGAGATCGCCCAAAACCATTAGTGAGAACCCCGTAAGTACCGAGATGGATGTACATGTAACGGCTTAGATCCGCTTTCTTAAAGAGGGTTTCAGTTGCCTGCCTGTCCAGATACGTCTGAGTGGGGCCACCGACTATCTTGGTTATTTCCAGTATCTCCTTACGTGTTTCGCGTAAAGGTCTAAGCATTTCGTTTTCTCGAAGAGGAAGATTCTGTGGCATGTTTACAAGGGAGATTAATTTTTGAGTGCCAGGGTTAAGCTCCAGTGTCTTGGTGGGGTCATTGAATACAGGATCACCAAAAGCCACTAGATTCCACCCAGGTTTTGTTTCAGATGGTTTGTTTCTGTAGAGACAAAGCGAGAATGTAGATTCAGCATAACAAAATGTGTACTTTTCCAGTAGGTAACTGGGTTTGTCGTTAGCGGACCAAAATCTCTTGGTTTCATGGGACTTTGAGTCAACCAGAATCTCAAATGGGACCCAACACAATGGCCCATGAGGTATTACAGTAACAATCTTTTTGCCTGCCATTGCGTACTCAACGGGTTTCACAATCTTTGAATAAATTTTGTAAGCCACCGATGGGTCCCAACTTGCAAGAGTTTCGTGCTTATGCAGGGGCCGAATAAGGAGTTCAACATCCCTGTCCATTTCAGAAAGCGGGTAGTCAATGGAGAAAGTGTGGAATCGGTATTTGTCTATGGCGAAGATGTATGTTCTGCCACGAGTCACCATGTATTCCAGTAATACTTCTTCAGGATCTAGATGTTTTTGAACCTGATGAATTGACATTGTCTTAGGTTTAGTCAGGTTGACGTAGGCTGGGTAATCTCTCGATAGTTGATCTCTCAAGATTCCAAAGTTCTGTTCTTTTTTGCGTCTTTCCTTTAAGAGTTTCTTAATTAATTCGTTGTTGGGATGATTCTTGGACCGTTGCTCCATCAGTTTTACGTTCAAACGGTTAAGGCTCAACCTAAGACTCTTTTCCCTTAAGAGAAGGTCATCTGGGACATTTGAAAAACTTGGGATGTTTATCATGGACAAAGTATCTTCGAAGGCAGCCGCTTTGAGTCGTTCAACAAGTCTAAGGGCCTGATTATCATACTCTCCTTCAGGGTCCTTTTTGGCGAGATTCATCAGAACTCGTAATGTGGTCTCGAACAGAGACGAAGTTCCTCCGAAAATGAAATCATCTTCCTCAGATTCTTCTGAGTAATCGGCGTCCATTCTGTCAACTATGGTTAAGGCCTTTCTATAGGCTTCAAGAGCTTCTCCAAAATTTTTCCTTTCTTCCAGAGTTCGTCCCATGATGAAATAGGCTTTCCAAAGCATGCTTCTGTCTTCAGACGCCTGGGCTATGTCTAGCCCCGTTTTAAGATCTGTAACCGACGCCTCAAAATCCCCTAATGTTGAATTCACAAGAGATATTTGAAGCAGATTTTCATTTATTCCTCGTCGATCTCCAAGTTTGGTTCTAATATCCATAGCCTCAGCATAGTTTTCCATGGCTGAATTCGGTCGTCCAAGGACCTGGTTCATAGTTCCTATCCTCGTTAGAACCCTGGATTCGTTTGCCATGTCCTTGGTTTCTCTCGTAAGTACTAGCGCCTTCTGGAGATATTTCATGGCATTTTCAGGATCCTTTAGCTTACTCATCACATCGGCCAGACGTATTAACTGAGTTTTCTGGGCATTTGTATCTCCGTTTTCCGAACTTATCCGTAAAGCGTCTTCGAGAAAATCTCTGGCCTTTGAGTAGTCCTCCATCCTGAAATAAATATTCCCACTTCGATCGTAAATTTTTCCTGTATATCTGTCATTTCCTGTTGTCTGGGAGACAGACAGGGCCCTATGAAAATGATCGAGGGCACGGTCATAGTCCTTGAATCCCTGATAAATTTCCCCGAGATAGAAGTCAATTTCTTGGGATTGCCTGGATAAAATACTATGTTCTTTTCTTAAGCGATTAGACTCAGTTAGATTTTTAATTGCGTTTTCATAATCTTCCATTTTTGCCTGAATAATGCCAATCGATCCGAGAGCCCAAGCCAAACCCTTGATATCCTGATTCTTGGAGAGTTGATCTCGAGATTGTTCGAATATTCCCAGGGCTTTTTGAAAATCCCCCATTTCTTCAAATACGGACGCCATTCTGAGATTAATAGAGGAGATAGATTTAGGATCTTTATCAACATTGGCCAGTTCCATAGCCTTGTTCAAATAGTTAAGGGCTTCGGCGTAATTTCTTCGGGCCTTGTAAATTGTAGCTGTCTCAGAAAGTATCGCGAGGGTCCCTGAAGGATTGTGTATGCGTCTGTTGTACACTTCCGCTTCCTTAAGAGCGGACGCGCCATTTTCCATATCCCCTGCTACAAGGTGCAATGAGCCGATGCTGATAAGATCTGTAGCAATTCCTCGGATGTCGGATGTTTGTTTATGAAGTTCCAGAGCAAGTTTGAACTTTTCCATCGCAGCCTGGTACAATCCATCTAATGCGTCTAGATTGCCCAAATTCGTTAGAGCGTCGGCTTCTCCCTTTTTGTCATACACCTGTCGATATATTCCAAGGGCGGTCTGTAAATTCTCGGACGCTTTCGAGTTAGTGGATTTGCGTCGATATATATTTGCCAGATTTACGAGGTTTGCGGCATAGCCTCTCAGATCACCAATTGATTTTCGTAATTCTAATGCCTGATGAAACGTTTGCTCAGCCAGATCAATTGAGCCTGCGTTCTTAAACATGACGCCTAAGGCCGTCAAATCTTTTCCCTCGTTATAGCGGTCTCCAATTTGCCGATGCTTATTCAGGGCTACTTCTAACAGTTCTTTGGCCTTAGATGTATTTCCTCCAAGTTCGTATCCTAATCCAAGAGTGAAATCAGCTTCGGCGATTCCCCGAACATCATCCATAGCTATAAAATCTTTCTTACCCTCCAGAGCGGCTTCCAGTCCTTTATCAGTGTTTTCCCTGGTCAGACGAAACCTGGCCACCGCCAGTCGCAGGTAATTCGATGTCTTCCGATCTATTCCAGTCTTTGAGATATCAATAGCCTCTTTGAGTTGTTTCAATGATTCGGATGGATTTCCCAAAGCTTCGTTTATCTCCACGGACAGTATTCTGTTTTCAACCATACGATCTTTATTTTTTAGTTTCCTATAAATATCAAATGCCTTTTGAGAATGTTCGACAGCATTTTTCAGAGCTCCTTGCCGAAACATGATCTGGGAAAGGATTTCTTCAGAATCAGCTTCACCATCAAGGAACGCAGAGCTTTTGAAATCATCGAGCGAGGTGGATGCCAACTCGAACGCCCTCTCCCAATCAGCTTTTTCAAGGTGAACTTTGGCGAGCAAGAGTTTTACACGAGTTTTGAACAACACGTGCTGTCCTTCTTCAAGTAGAGAAAGAACCTGCGTGAATTGCTCGGAAGCCTTATACAGGTTTCCTTTTTCATGTTCATCCATTCCCCTTATCGTTGCCTGGAGGGCTTGAGCCCATTTAACTTCCGAGGTGGCGGTCTGTTTTGTGGCCTCGTCAAGATTGGATTGAGCTCCCTTAAAATCGCCGGAAACTATGCCTAGATAAGCCAAACGAAACAGCGTTTGACTGAGTAGTTTAGGCTGGTTCGTTTCACGAAATGTTTTCTCGGATTTCTTGAGTTCCACTCCAGCGTTTTTGAAATCACCTTTTGAAATGTATATGTCGCTAATATTCAGACGAATTGTGGCTACCTGGTCCACGTTGTTATTCTTTGAATAGATATTTGACAGGCGGTTGAGGATTGAGAGCGCCTCGGAAAATCTTTGTAATTTTATGTAGGATTGAGAAAGATTCTTTAACAATATAGGAAGTTGGCCCGATTCCGACGAAGGCAGGATCTTTTGAGCTTCCTCAAACTGGGATGAGGCCTTCAAATATTCTGTTTGGACCATTGAAATCTGGCCTGCGAGAATCAGGTCCAAAGCTCGCCCTTTGGCGTTCTTCAACTCTCGATTGATTCCAATTGCTTTTTCGACTAGGCGCGAAGCCTCTTCAGTCCGTCCTAACTCAAAATTCGCCTTTGCAGCCCCTCTCAATGCAATTGCTTCCAACCTGCGGTCACTTATCGATCTTGACTTTAGCAGAGCTGATCTGCTTGAGATTAACATGGACTCCCATTCGCCATTTTGTTCACATGTCTCCACAGATTTCAGGAGATTGGTAACGGTCTCGGGGGTGCTTTGGTTGGATTTCGTGTCATCTGATAACTTTTGCCGGTTTGTCTCGTCTGGCGGTTCGGACTCCGATTGCGGAATATTTTCTACAGTCGAGGTTGATAGTGTGGAATTGTTTTTTCTAGGTGGCGCTTCATTCGAATCATTGTGTGGCTTATCTTCAGGGGATACTGTTTCTCTTGCGGCCGGCTCGACGTCAGACGTTGTTTTCTCCGAGGATGTTGATCCGGCAGCCAAAGCCCATCCAAAAGAGTCTTTCGGAAGAAGCGGCGTCTCGAAGCAAATACTATTCAAATTTTGCTCATTTTTTGAACCGGAACGGACATCATTGCTTTCTGCGTGTTCAGAAGCAATAATATCCCCAATGAAACCTAAGGATGCGCTATCATAAATCGGTAATAGACCTAGCGTTAACAGCCCAAAAACAAGCCAGAAACCTTTTTTCATGAACTCCACCATGTTCTGTAATTTTCGAGGTCAGTCCCAAAACGAATCTAATAACCGGAAAGGCTTTCAGGCCCAGTCCTAAGTGTTTTGCCCGTCGCGTCCGGTTTTAGGTCTTAAATAAATAAACAAAGCAAATCCTGTAAAACTCATAGCCACACAGAGAATTTGTCCCATGGTTAAACCTAACAAGATGAAACCAAGTTGAGGATCGGGTTCCCTAAAGAATTCAGCGGTAAAACGAAAAATTCCATAGCAAAACAAAAATATTGCTAAAATATCTCCTGGTCTTTTAACTTTTGTTCGCATCACCCAAAGGATTGCAAACAATATTGGGCCTTCCAGTAAAGCCTCATAGAGTTGGGATGGATGTCGAGGGATATTCCCCCCTTCCGGAAAAACCATTCCCCATGGAAGATAGGTTGCTCGGCCAAACAACTCGCCATTGATAAAATTGCCGATTCGTCCCAGCATTAGACCCAATGGAGCAGCTAGGGCTCCTATGTCGGCAAGCTCAAGAAACGAGGCCTTTCGCTTGATCGAGAAAATCAAACCAGAGAGAATCATCCCTATTAGCCCACCGTGAAAACTCATGCCTCCATGCCAAATAGCAAAAACTTCCCAGGGGCGATGAATATAAACCGGCAAATTATAAAAAATCACATAACCAACTCGTGCGCCGAGCAATAGTCCTAAGACAAGATAAAACAGGAAGTCACCGGAGGCTTCTACTGGAATAGGGCCGTTCTTTCTCTTCACCTCGTTCTCTGATGATTAAGTAGGCGACCCCAAATGCAAACAGGTACATTAATCCATACCAGCGAAATTCAAGTGGCCCTAATCTGAAAATCACCGGATCGATAAGCATGTATTCAGGCGGGTTCATGTCTGACCGCCTCCACCGTCCGGTTAATCGACGCCAATCGTGCCGAGTTGTCGAGTTTTCTAAAAATGCCCCTTATTATCCTGACATCTCGTTCATCCATAGATGCGCTGTTGAGAATTCTACGTATATCCCTCATCATTCTAAGTGAATTATTAGTAGGTAGGAAACCGGTTTGAACCAAAACCTGTTCAATATGTGTGAACATTTGTTCACGAGATTCTATATGGGCCGGACGGAATGAAATGGCCTTGAAACCAACCGGCTGACAGGCTACCTTAAAAATTTCGTAACACATTATGGCAACGGCTTGGGCAAGATTCATGGAAGCGAAATCGGCGTCAGTAGGTATAATAGCATGTTGATCGCAGAGTTTAATTTCTTCGTTAGTCAGACCTCGAGATTCTCGTCCAAAAACAATTGATACCGCATTAGTTCTAGACTTTGACATTAAGTCCTGAACAATTTCTGAGGGGGCCTTTGCTGTTGTTCTTTTTCCACCTAATCGGGCTGAAGTCGCTACAGCCATGACTGAATCTGAAAGAGCTGATTGGAGTTTCTCGAATCTGTCAGCTTTGGATACAACATCGTAAGCTCCGGAGGACATCGAAAATGCCTCAGTGTCGGGTCCGCATGAAGTTGAAGAAACAAGCCTAAGATTTGTTAATCCCATATTTTTCATGACACGCGCGACTCCACCAATGTTCCCTGGGTGAGTCGTCCCAACCAACACAATGCGAACATTTCCTAAGGCGTTAGCCCAATCGGGATGGATTCTGAATCCTCTTTGGACTTTTCTATGTGGTTTCATTTTTGCTGATCATTTTCAGTATGCCATTAAGATGCTCGAATGGATCACTTACGCGGGGTGCAAGATATTATTGCTGAATCATATTGTCAATTAATAACAGTGTATAAGACTATATATTTAAAGTTATCAGATCAAATTTCCCCAGGTTTCTGGTCAAACTATTCTTTTCTGTCTTGGGAAAAGAACTATTCTATCAGTGAAAAGATAGTCCGAAGCATTTCATTAATGATAAGGGAGTGCGTTCAATGTTTGAGTCAGCCGTTGTTGGTGGAGCAATGATTGTAGGCCTAACGGGTATAGTGAACTCTATCGTTATGTTTGAAGTTTTGGGTAGAAAACGCGGGTCAAGTTTTCTTAAATCATTGCACAGGTGGCTTGGTCTATTTTTTACAGGAATTTTCACAGCCCTGTTTATTTACATGTTGCCTCGTCTAGCCTTCTTCGCTAATGTTCCCGTGAATTATCTTTTTCATGGTCTGATAGCCGTGGCTGTCTTTGTTCTTTTGCTTGCTAAACTCTTCGTTGTGAGACGCTACAAGGCCTACACGGGTTCGCTGCCCTCGCTAGGGTTTTACGTGATGCTCGGAACCATATTGGTCGTTCTGACTTCCGCTGCCCTGGAACTCTTCAAAAATTTATCTCATTGATCTCAAAGGGAGTATCAAGAATGAATTCTGAATTCAATTTCCAAAGTTTTGACTCTTTGGGGGCTAGTTTTCAAAAGGCGCGTATAATCCTATCCGCTGCTGAACTTGATATTTTCTCAAAATTTAGACAAGGATCAAGAACAGTTGAGCAACTTTGTAAAGCTAATAATTGGCGTCCAAGAGGCTTGCGGATTCTTCTCGACGCCCTAACGGCTATGGGATTTGTGAAAAAAGACGCCGATGTTTACTCGGTCGACCTTCCTGTTTTAAAGCTTTTGGATTCTGAATCTCCCGATACCATCCTCCCGATGCTACTCCATAGAGTCCGTATGTGGAATAGTTGGTCTAACCTGACTTCTATTGTTTCCGGCAAATCCGATGTGGAGTCTCTTGTTAAGGTTAAGAGATCAAATGAAGATATGAGGGCTTTTATAGGGGCCATGGAAGTTGCGGGACGCCAAAGAGCAAACGAGATAGCCAGAGAAACGAATCTTGAAGGCAGGAAAAGTCTCTTGGATATTGGAGGTGGATCTGGGGTGTATTCCCGGGCTTTTCTGGAATTAAACCCAGAGTTATCAGCTACCATTTTCGATCTTCCCATAGTCATTGAGATGGCCAGAAAGAGATTTGAGGATTCAGAACTAACAAATCGGGTAAGTTTTGTCGAAGGGGACTTTAATAGCTCTATATTGCCGGAAGGGCATGACATAGCTCTTCTGTCGGCTATTATTCACATGAATGGCCGTCAGAAAAATCGATCACTATTTTCAAAGATTCATGGAGTATTGGAACCAGGTGGTATCCTAATAATTCGAGATTACATTATGGATGACTCTAGGACTCATCCTGAAGGTGGAGCTATCTTCGCTGTCAATATGTTGGTAGCGACCAGAGAGGGAAACACCTATACCCTCAAAGAAATTTACGAAGACCTCAAAATCGCAGGCTTCGATCGTGTGCGACTTATACGTGAAGGTCTTCGTATGGATCAGTTAGTGATTGGGATGAAATAAATTCCAGCGGTTGTTGTCAGTGACAACTAAATATTTTTCCAAATGGGTTTTCGTTTTTCAAGAAAAGCGGTAATACCTTCATTAGCGTCCAGGGTTTCCATCAAATTTTTGAGATAGAGGCCTTCCATTCTAGGTAGTTCTTCTCTAATTGATCGGAAAAACTGATTTCTGACGGCAAAATTTGCAATACGCAAACTTGAAGCGCTTTTAGGTAGGATATGTTTCTCTATCCATTTAGCAGCCATTTCCCACGCGTCCTGTCCTTCTTCGCATAGCAGATTCAAAAGGCCTATCCTATCCGCCTCTCTTGCGTTTAAGGACCGACCTGTCAATGCTATTTCGTCAGCAAATGTCTGACCAACTCTTAGAGGTAAAATTACTGAAGCCGGGGGCGGAAAAACTCCAAGAACGATCTCGGGCTGACCAAACACAGCGGTTGAGTCGGCCACTATAAAATTGCAAAAAATGGCTAGCTCCATCCCGCCACCTAGGCATTGGCCTCTAACAATTGCCATGGTAGGTGTTCCCATAGCGGCAAGTTGATAGAATACTTCGTGAAATGATTTGAGCATCATGGCCGCTCTGTCTTTAGTGTGTTCCGGTACACTGGCGCCAAATGAAAAATGCTTGCCCTCGCCTTCAAACGCGATCAACTTCAGGTCATTGTTTCGACAGTTTTCTTGAATAACATCGAGCATTTCTCTCAACATGGCGGCTTCCAGAATGTTGGCCTTGGGAGAGTTCAGGACGATTTTTATGACAGAACCATCATGGTGTTTTTCAACCCTTATCAAACGATGTTCCATTTTTGGGATCCTCTAGTCAATCAGAAGGAAAACGGTCCACTGAAATCTAATTTAAGTGGACCGTTGAAGACAATTGAACTCAAATCAATACACTATTGTTTCGGTTTTCCTAAAACTTCCGCAAAAGCTTCGGCATCGGCGGGAGCCCCTTCCGCAATCAACTGTCGCCATTTGATGAAGTCAATCACGTCTGTTCCTGTGATCTTCTTGGTGTTGAAAGCGTTGAATCCCAGGAAAGCCTCATAGTTCATATTTGCCATGAGCCAGTGTCTGTTGGGTAGTTTCGATTGATCCCAGAAAAATTTCTTCTTGGCCCTGATTCCGTCTACAGCTTTGATCAAACACCCTGGGAAAAGGTTCGCGAATGTCCAGATGACTCTATTAACTTCCCGATCAAGTAACGTAAAATCTATCGGAAGCTCTTTCATTAGTTCTTTTGACGCCTTGGCTTCGTCTCCGGTCTTGAATTCACCATAGACTATTTCGCCGTCTTTGACATAGCTCTCTGTTATAATAAGCGGATTCCGAATGAACTTGTCGCCCTGTTTCAGGACAGGAATAGCCTTGGAGATGAGGTTTTTCGCTTTCATCTTGTAGGCGCTCCACATCTCACAACTCACGCAATTCCACATGGCGTCTTCCATAGAAAGAAACCAAGGCAAAAAGTCCGTAGAACCACCGTCGGGGCTAGAACCGTGTCTTGCTCCGGCCTGACCAAATATCGCAAGGTCACTCGATATGGCAAGGTCGCAAGCCATTCCGATCTCTTGGCCGCCAGCGACTCTCATTCCATTGACACGACAAATGACAGGTTTCTTACAATCAAGTATGGAATCGACCATTCCGTTGAACAAATCCATGTATTCGCCATATTCATGTGGCCTTTTGCTGTAATATTCGGCGTATTCCTTTGTATTGCCTCCCGTGCAGAACGCTCTGTCTCCAGTCCCTGTAAAAACTACCGCAACAACTGAACGGTCCTGACTGGCGGCTGTGAACCCGGCAATCACTCCCTTAACCATTTCCGTAGTGTAGGAGTTGTACTGGTTTGGGTTGTTGAGACGGATCCACGCTACATACAGACCTGGAATTTCTTCTCCCTTTGGGTTTGTCAAAGGTTTCTTTTCATAAACTGTGCAAGGGGCTTCCGTTCCCCAGTGCTCTGAACCGATTAAGATATGATTTTTAGAACCATTATCCCGAGGCAACCAATCCAAAGTCATTTGATCCTCCTGATTATTTGTTTTGAGACAGGCGTTACCCGGTCCAAGTAAAATAACTTTAAGTATTTGCTGATACTTCGCTCCGGCATCCCACTATTTCATGGGTTCAAACGCATAAAACACTCTTGCGATCTGAACCACTTCTCGACCGACCTCCTGAGGAACAGGATCAACATCGAAAACAGACAGTTTAACTTTGTCGCCCGATTTGAGTTGTCCTGCATTACAATTAATAATTCTGAGAAAAAGAGTTCTTTTTCCGTCAAGATCGACCAAAGCGTGAATCATAGGCGGCTTACCAAAGCCTAGAGGAACCCCCACAGCTTCTTCAGTGACGTCAATCACAGTTCCAACGGTAGGCCAGTCTATCCATTCCATGTTGGTTGAATAGCAATCGGGACACATCACCCTTGGAGGAAAAGGTTCCGATCCACAGTCTTTACACTTGGTAGTGGTAAATCTACCTTCTTTGAGATATTCATAAAATTCGTATATTTGGTTAAATTCCTTGGACTGTTGAGGGAACAAGTCCATGGTGACCATATATTTGCCGTCTAAAATGGAAATTCCAGGAGTGCTCATGCGACTTCCCTCCCGTAAATGAGTACAGTATGAGCGGCAATAAAACCGCTAAGGTTGTGGGTAAGACCTGTCATGGCGTTTGGAACCTGCTGAACAGCGTCCCCGCGCAACTGTCGCATTACCTCCATACCCTGCCTTATGCCAGTCCCACCGAACGGATGTCCGCATCCGAGCAATCCTCCATCCGTGTTCGTGGGAACTTGGCCACCAAAATCGTTCTGTCCGTCAGCCACAAAGAATCCGCCTTCGCCCTTTTTGCAGAAACCGAGATCTTCCATCTCGATTATTTCGGAAATAGTAAAACAGTCATGTGTCATAGCGACATTTACTTCTTTGGGATCTACCTTTGCTTTTGTATAAGCTTGATGAGCCGCTATCTTAAGAGCTTCCCAGGTAGTCCAGTTAGGCATATTGCCTGACATGTTGTTTACAGAAGCTTGTCCGGTGCCTCGTATGTAAACCAGAGGCTTGTCGGTGAGGTCTTTGGCTCTATCTTCGGCGGCGAGGACAAGGCATGCGGCTCCATCAGTAATGGGACAGCAATCGTACAGCGTGAGGGGAGGAACAATCATCCTGCCGGACATGACCTCTTCCATCGTAACAGGAGTTTGAAACTGGGCCTTTGGATTTTTGGCTGAGTTTCTCCTGTTTTTGACGGAGACAGTCCCCAGATGTTCTTTCTTGGTGCCGTATTTAAGCATGTGCTGCTTGGCGACCATTGCAAACACAGGAGGTGGCAGGCCAAGTCCCTGACCGCCATCCCAGTCGTGATCCACGGAGGCCAACTCGCTGTAAAAAACTTCCCATTTCTGAGGCGTATACAGTTTTTCTCCTCCAGCGACCATGACTATGTCAGCTTGACCAGACTTGATCATTGCAAAAGCCAGAATTATAGCGGAACTACCGCTTGCGCAGAGCAATTCCACCCGGGCGCAAATATTCTTGGGTTTGATACCAATATACTCTGCCACGAGTGGAGCAAGATGAGTCTGGTAAGAAGTTCTTTCAGTGTAAGCTGATGCGACGAGTAATCCGTCGATCTCCTTGGGATTCAACAGGGGATTGTCATCATAGCAGGCCTTGGCGGCTTCTTGAAAGAAATCCCTTTGGCTGCCGTCTCTTACCCCCCATTTCGACATTCCTCCGGCGATAACGCAAACGTTACGATCCATGAATAAATGCCTCCGGATTATAGATCTAGTCTAAAAAATGGTGATTTAGGAATAGCCTAGAGCAACCTCCACAACTAATTTTCAGATGTTTAAACTATTGCCAAACTCTATCTGAAACTTCAGCTTTGGGTTCGCGCTCTTTCCAGCTTGGGTCCAAAGAACATGAGGGCAAAGTCATTTGCCTATATCGCAGTTTAACCTCTTATAACCTTATACGCAACAGGAATTTGCACCCTATACTGAATTTATGAACAACCCGCAACAGAGAGTCACATGTTCATAAGTGGCTATAGTAATTAATTACAGATCAATTATGTGTCTATTTTATTGAATATTGTATGATCCCAGTTTTTCATTCAAGTGAAAAATAGATCTAACGGATCGTCTTTTTTTTATGTATCTCAAATAATCTTTTCTTTTGAACGTGACAACTTCAGCTAATGTTTGGAGACTCACTGAAGCGTCCACTGCGCAATCAATTTAGATAACTCCTGAGATTTGACCGGCTTGGCGAGATAATCATTCATTCCAGCCTCCAAACACAATTCCTTGTCTCCCTTCATAGCATGAGCGGTCATGGCTATGATCGGGACGTTTATATATTTACGGCCTGACTCGCCTTGCCGAATCCTTCGCGTTGCCTCGAAACCGTCCATTTCTGGCATCTGGCAATCCATAAGTATAATATCGTATCGCTTGTTCTGCAACGCGGTTATGGCTTCACGTCCATTTGAAGTCACTTCTGCCTTGTAACCAAGTTTCTTGAGCATGGCGAGCGCTACGACTTGGTTAGTCGGATTGTCCTCAACCAGCAGGATCTGTATATCTTGCTTTTTGGGTACAGGAACTAAGTCAATTTCTGGAATGTTAACAATCCGGCGATTTTTAGTAACCGCTGCACGACCCAAAACAGTGGCCAGGAGATCAAATAACTCTGATTGTCGAACAGGCTTATTTAAGTAACCAGAGAAGCCCATTTCCTTGACATGGCTCTCATTTGCGGCCCCTTCCATAGAAGACATCATAACCATTGGAGTTTCCGCAATACTGGGATCTGCTTTGATTCTGCGTCCAAGCTCGACGCCATCCATCCCCGGCATTGCCATGTCCAAAATTGCAACTTCAAAAGGCGCGCCGGATGCAGATGCCCTACGAAGTAATTCCAGCGCATGTGTTCCGTCATGTGACATCTCAAACCTGCAACCCCAGGATTTAAGTAAGGCGGCAAAGAGAAGCCTGTTTGTCTCGTTGTCATCTACGACCAGGGCTTTAATGTTTTGAAGGTTCCCTAGTTTCTTGTCCGTTACGCTATTTGATTCGGATCGTTTCTCCAAAGTGGCTGTGAACCAAAAAGTGGAGCCGGATCCTTCGTTGCTTTTGACTCCAATCCGGCCTCCCATTAAATCGACAAGTTGTTTGGAGATCGCAAGACCCAGTCCTGTTCCGCCATATTTTCTTGTTGTGGTTCCGTCCACTTGAGTAAAGGGAGCGAACAATAAATGAATTTTGTCCTCCGGTATGCCTATGCCGGTATCCTCAATCTCAAACAGCAATACGGCCTTAGATTCGGTCTCGGATAGCAAACGCACTCGAATTACTACCTCTCCTTCTGGGGTAAACTTGATGGCGTTTCCCACGAGATTGATTATCACCTGTCGCAATCGACCGGGGTCTCCCCGGAGCGAATCAGGGACTTCCCTGGAAATATCACAAATCAGTTCCAGGTTTGCGGAGTGGGCCCTGTTAGCAAGCATTCCAAGTGTTTCTTCCATAATGACATTTAGGTCAAAATCCAAAAGGTCAAGTTCCAGCTTGCGAGCCTCGATCTTGGAGAAATCTAGAATATCGTTGATTAGGGCCAGCAGGGTTTCACCGCTGGAGTGAACTATCTCGGCATATTTCTGTTGTTCGGATGATAACTCCGTATCCATGAGAAGCCCTGTCATGCCTATTACACCATTCATAGGAGTACGAATTTCATGGCTCATGTTAGCCAGGAACTCACTTTTGGCCGCATTCGCCAGTTCGGCCTTAGCCGCCATCTCTGTGGCTTTAGCATTAGCTTCTTGGAGATGGCGGTTGGTGTCGATCAATTCCTGTTGAACGCGTTTACGTTCTGTGATGTCATGAATTATTGAAAACAGGATTGTCTCACCATGCTGATCAATCGGGGATGAATGTACTTCCACATTGCGGATCTCTCCCGTAGATAAAGACTGCGTGAAAACTAAGCAGTCTTGATCTTGCAGAGTTGCTTCAGCAGCCGTCGCATCACATATATTGTCGGGTGGCAAGGTGTTGAGATCTGAAAAGTTCATTCCAATCAAATCAGCTTCGGCGTAACCGTAAAATCCGATTGCCGAAGTATTTGCCTCAATGATCTTGCCGGTAACGGGGTCGATAAGCATCATCGCTGCGGCGTGCTTCAAGAACATGTTTCGAAAATTTTCTTCACTTTCTTTGAGTTTGTGAAAAGTGTCCGAGAGTTGATTTTCGGCCCTGCCCGTGACCGACCACAGGAGAGTGAGAATTCCGGTGAAAACGGCAACCAACAATCCCAGATTGAGAATCAACGTGTCACGTGATTTTCTGAGTTGAGCGGTTACATCCCTCATGACCAGTATGTCTGAGACATTCTGACCGGCGGCGTCGTACTGATCAATAACTCCAAATTCAAGTGTCTTGTCCCCTTGGCGCATGAGAAACGTGTCGTCCGCTGAAAATGATGGATAATCCCCTCTCATCCGTTTGACAAAGTCTTCCGGGATGTCCCTTAAAGTGTTGTGAGTCACCAAGCGATCCCGGTAATCATCCCAATTGCCGGAGAAGCCAAAAATCCCCTGAGAAAATTCGAAATTCTCTTTGGTGGTAAATCTTTTCTGGACCACGTTTATGAGATCCACATTCAGGTTTGCTCCCAGATCACCGAGCAGTAACTGAAGCTCAGTGCCCAACTCCACAAAACCAACAAGTTGTCCATGCTCGAAACAGGGCCGTGTGTAACGAAGTGTGAAAAGTCCCACGATTCCAGGTTCAACTCCCCATGCGTCCTCTCCGGTTCTTTGAGAAGTTTGAACTGTGACTCGATCTATCCGGTCACCTCGGACATCCGGTTTCTGGAGTCTCAAGAAACTGGTTCGATCGGGCTGAATAAAATTGAAGTGAGTGACCTTATATCTTTTGTTCAATTCTATGAAAATTGGTTGCGCAAGTGTCTTGAGTTGATCGAAATTCTTATCCCTCCATTGCTTTAACAGGTCTGGATGGTCCGAAAGGCGGTCGATTTGAGCCCTCAGCATTTGAGCCTGAGACGCAATGAGGCGATTCCATGCGCTACTGGACTGCTCAACGGTACGACGCATATCCCTACGCAATTCTTCACTGGATTGGCTTTGTTGATACAATACCCAGGAAACCAAACCCGCCAGCATAGCCACCGCCACAGGGGCTATAATCCATTCCTTGAGCTTCAAGTCCATATATGATCTCTGACGGTTGCGCCATCTAACGGCAAGAGCTCCTCCGAGCAATACTAGCAGCACAATAGATGTTGCTACGACAGGTTCAAGACGGGCTTCATCGACTGTTTTCTTCCAATCGTGGGCCAAAATGTCCAAGCCCAGCACTATGACGACGTTTCCGCTCTCGGGATCAAGAACTGGGGCCGCAGCGGAAACAAAAGTCTCATATTCGTCTGTGAATGGACCAACAGTCACAGGGCGCTTGTCTTTAAAAACTTTAAGAAATTCTTCAGGCGGCTCTTTGTATAGTGTGCCTGGCGGGCTTGCCATTGGGTGGTCTTCAGGATAATTCTCCGGTCCAAACACAAGCCCACCGTCACGAAGCGCCATACTGTAAATACCCGAGCGAGGTATGTGCGCCGCATGCGTTATCATCTGTTCTCGGATGGTTTCGAAGGCAGGCGAGCCCTTGTCAGCAGATGTGAAAGCGAGTTTTTTCGCTAAGGCCGGGTTTATTGTACGTGCAATATCCACAAGTTGCCTTAGTAGGCGCTCGCGCATTTCAAGATCTACACTCTTTCCTCTCGATTCCGCAGCCCACCAACCGAGTCCGGACACCGCCGCCACAACTCCAGCCGCAACAATTATTGTTCGCCAATCCGAAAACATGGATCTATGGCTCGTCATAAAGTCCCCGAAAACGCCTGATTTTGGCGACAAATATATATAGCTCTCTCCGCAAGGCTGAGTGAGTGTAAATCAAAAATTACCACTCTGGAAACTATGACTGTCTGTGAGCTTTTTTGCTGTAACGCATAGACGCATCTTTTTTCATATTCCAAAACCCATAGAGACCTAACTAATCAAATTTATTCACACCGATTACTTGCGGCAACCGGGATTGACTGTTATTCTTGTGAAGACCGAAACTCAGTCAGTCCAAAGATCTTGATACTATAATAGATATTCTTTAAATCTATAATCTAGTTCGATTGATCACGACATGTAAATAAAATTGCAATAATTTATAAGTTGCCTCGAGGATCCAGGCAAAGGATCAGTAGTCGGTCCGGAAATTCCGGCAAAATAATTTCTATAGTGCGTTTTGGCTGAATTCGGTCTCAAAGGCTTCAAGTTCAGAGTGAAGTTTTTCCCACTTTTCTTCCAACTCAGATACTTCCTTAGAGATAATGGGTTCCTCAGTCAAAACTGCGAGGAACGATTCTTTGTCGTCGTAATTTTTTGGATCAGCTATAAAATCTTGGATTTCCCTACTTCGTATTTCCTTCTTTTCAAGATCAGCTTCGATTTTCTTAATTTGCTCTTTGATCGGACCGATTTTTTTGTAAAGAGCCTGTCGCATTTGGGCGTCTCTTCTCTTTTTATCTTTTTTCAGATCCTTGTTAATTGAGATGGGGTCAACGTTTATATTGACAGGCGAAGTATATTCAGAGCCCGTTTGAAGTCCAAGGCTCTCTTTGCTCATGAGGTTCTTCTTGAACTGGTAGTCATCATAATTTCCAGGGTAAAAATCCCCGGTAGCGTCGTGAATTTCCAGGATCCCGGTACAGACGCTATTCATGAGTTTCCGATCGTGAGTGATCAAGACTACAGAGCCTGTAAATTTTCTCAAGCCCTCTTCAAGAATTTCGCATGAAGGAATATCGAGATGATTGGTGGGTTCGTCCATGAGCAGAAAATTGGGAGGTGAGAGTAAAATCTTCGTAAGGGCCAGACGGCTTTTTTCTCCACCCGACAAAACTTTAACCTTTTTGAAAACATCATCCCCGGAGAAAAGAAACGCGCCGAGGACGTTCCTAACTTCTTGTTCGGTTACAGCAGGGGCCACAGAGTAGGCTTCCAGCAGGACTGTGAGTTCTGAATTGAGGCTTTCTGATTGGTGTTGAGCGAAATACCCCGCTTTAACATTGTGACCGAATTGAACCTCTCCATCGTCAAACGGCAAAACACCGGCCATTATTTTCAGTAAGGTAGATTTTCCAGCCCCATTAGGTCCAACCAATCCTATCTTTTCTCCTCTGTCAACCTTGAAATCAAAGCCATCATAAACGGTTTTGGAAGCGAATCTCTTCACTAGACCGGTAATTTCCAGCACGCGTCTCCCAGACGCTTGCGGTTGAGGAAAAGTAAACTTGACGCGCTTGGGTTTTGTGGGGAGGTCGATCTTCTCGATCTTGTCGAGCATTTTTAGTCTGCTTTGAGCACGGCTAGCCGTTCTGGCTTTTACGCGGTTCTGGTCGATAAATTTTTGAATTCTCTTAATTTTCTCCTGCTGATTCTTGTAGGACGCGACCAGAATTTCCTGTTGCGCTTCTTTGGTCCTTTCGTGTTCATCATAATTACCGGAACATGTAATTACTCTGCCTGCATCAACCTCTACCACCCTGTTCACGAGTTTGTTCAGAAAGGCCCGATCGTGAGAAACTATGACAAGAGCGCCCCTAAAATCCGCTAAGTATTGCTCTACCCACAACAGGCTTTCGAGATCCAGGTGGTTTGTTGGTTCATCCAGCAAAAGAGCGTCAGGTTCCGACAACAGGATCTTTGCCAAAGCCACACGCATCCTCCATCCACCCGAAAATTCGCTCCATTTCCGATTCCAGTCATCAGAGCTGAATCCCAATCCTTGGAGTGTCTTGGTGGCTCTGGCTTCCAGTGAGTAACCGCCCAGTTGTTCAAATTCATTTAGAAGTCGACCATGCTCTTCAAGAAAATCTTTTGCGTTCTCGGAATCCTGAGTCGCTTTACCGAGGTCAACTTCAAGTTCTCGTAATCTCTTCTTGATCTGCCTCAATCGATCGGAGACATTCATCACTTCTTCAAGGATAGGACCATCGCTTGCTTCTATAATCTGCTGATGAAGCACGCCGATAGACATTTTTTTCTCAACGGTGACTTCGCCTTTGTCAGGTTCTATGACCCCCTCCATCATTCCCAAAAGAGTAGATTTTCCAGCTCCATTTGGCCCGACAATTCCAACCCTGTCTCCTCTGTGCACATTTAGATTAAGCTGTTCGAAAAGGGGCTTACCCTGAAAATACTTCGCTACGTTGTTTAAAAATATCAATCATCGTCTCCCTGAATATGCTATTTGGTACACAAGTTATATGGAATTTTGAACTAAATATACCCTTGAAACGGTTCGTTAATCGTTACGTCCTGACTCTGAATATTTTCATAACAGCCTTATAGTTTATGCTAAGGAGCATTATAATCAAGTGAGATTGAAAGAATTCTAGAATTATTTTGAAACAAAGATTGGCTTAGATAGTCTCTATGTGAGAATTGATGTTGTACATCTTTGCAAGGTGTCCTAACCCTAAGGATCCTAGTAATGGTTCGAACGAATCTGGAAAATTAATGTCAAATGTTTCGGCCACTAAACAAATTGTTAGACTTGTAGGCAAGGCCATTGGAGACTTTGCGCTGGTTGAAGAAAATGATCGAATACTGGTCGCCCTATCCGGGGGGAAAGATTCTTGGAGCCTCTTATATGCCTTGCTTGCACTCCAGAAAAAGGCTCCGATAAGCTACCAACTGGGAGCGGTAACCATAGCCCCGGATTTGCATGCTGACCATCTACCGAAGATGAAAGAACGATTGCTGGCTGACGAAGTTCCACATCATCTTGTCGTTTCTGACATTAATTCAATAATTTCCGCAAGTCTTACTAAGGGTACTAATCCCTGTTCTTTCTGTTCCCGAATAAGACGAGGCGTCTTATATTCCTTTGCTTTGAGGCACGGCTGGAATAAAATTGCCTTGGGTCACCATCTGGATGATTTTGTAGAGACTTTATTGTTGAATCTATTCTTCAACGGATCCATAAAGGGTATGAGTCCGAAGCTTAAAGCTGATGATGGCAAGAACACAGTGATCAGACCGCTTGTTTACGTGCGAGAGGAAAATACGCTTGAAATGACGAATGAAATGCTACTACCCGTTACACACTGTGGGTGCATATTCGAATCGAAAGTTGCGTCAAAGAGAAACTGGGTTAAGCAATTACTTGCAGACTTGGAGAAAGACATTCCAAATATAAAATCAAGTATTTTGTCGTCAATGGGTAGGGTGCACGAGCGGCATCTGTGGAATTCTCTACGAAACAGCAGCCAGTTCAATTAATTATGGAGATGAACAAGGTCTTAGCATGTTCACAGGAATAGTTGAAAGCAGAGGAGTGATCAGATCCATCGAGACAAAGCAGTCTTTTGTCAGGATGATAATAGGCGCTGATATGGATTTGACGGATGTAAAAGAAGGAGACTCGATTTGTGTGAACGGTGTATGTTTAACCGCGACAAGAATTTTTCTGAGTGACAAACAGTTTGCCGTGGACATTTCTCCTGAAACGGTTAGAGTGACTACATTCGAACAGTCCAAACCGGGGAATCCTGTGAATCTGGAAAAGGCAATGAGGGCCGATTCCAGATTTGGTGGGCACATAGTTTCTGGGCACATTGATTGTATTGGAAGGATAGCTGAGAATCGTCGGGTTGGTCGAGGTTTCTTGCTGAGTTTTCATGTTGATTCGTCTCATTATCTCGTGGAAAAAGGAAGCGTAGCTGTTGATGGGATAAGTTTGACAGTTAACAAGGTAGAGAACAATCAATTTTGGGTCATGATTATCCCGCATACTTCAAATTGGACTGGGTTGACCGATAAAAAGATCAATGATACTGTTAATATTGAATTTGATATAATAGGTAAATACGTTGAGAAATTTGTTGACGTTTGGTCAAGCAAGCCTGGGTTAAATGAACAGACTTTGCAAAAATACGGATTTATTTAGGGAGGATGCCTGAATGGGCGTGCTTGTAGGTGTAGAAGAGGCTGTTAAAGAAATAAAACAGGGTAATATAGTGATTCTCGTTGATGATGAGGATCGTGAAAACGAAGGCGACTTAACGATGGCAGCGGAGAAAGTGACGCCAGAAGCTATCAACTTCATGACCAAGTATGGTCGGGGACTACTCTGCCTTTCCATGACCAGAGAAAAAATTGAGTCCCTGGATCTTCCAATGATGGTTTCTGACAACAAATCTCCTTTTGGAACCAACTTCACAGTTTCCATTGAAGCAACTAGAGGTGTTACCACAGGGATTTCAGCATATGATCGCGCAGTTACCATCTTGACCGCCGTAGACGAGAACGCAACATCCAGTGACCTGATATCCCCTGGGCATGTCTTTCCTTTGAGGGCTAGGAAGGGTGGGGTGTTGGTGAGAGCGGGCCAAACAGAAGGCAGCGTCGACTTGGCGAGGCTGGCTGGATTAACCCCCGCCGGAGTAATTTGCGAAGTACTCAATGAAGACGGAACTATGGCGCGGTTGCCGGACCTAATGGTAATGGCGGAACGACATAATTTGAAAATTTGCACGATTAAGGATCTCATTCAGTACAGGATGCGCAACGAAAAACTCGTCAGAAAAGGCGCTGAGACTGTCTTACCCACCGAATTTGGCGGTGATTTCAGACTAATAGTCTATGAAAATGAAGTTGACAGCCATAATCACGTTGCTCTCGTCAAGGGTGAAATTCACCCGGATGAACCGATTCTTGTTAGGGTCCATTCCGAGTGTTTGACAGGGGATGTTTTTGGTTCGCGGAGATGTGATTGTGGAAACCAGTTGGAAAAGGCCATGCACATGGTGGAAGAGGCTGGGAAAGGCGTTATACTATACATGCAACAGGAAGGACGTGGTATTGGATTGTTAAACAAGATTAAAGCATACGCCCTTCAAGATCAGGGGTGTGACACTGTTGAAGCCAATTTGAGACTGGGATTCAAGCCTGACCTGAGAGATTATGGATTAGGCGCTCAAATGCTCGCCGACCTGGGTGTTAAAAAAATGCGCTTGATGACCAACAACCCAACAAAAATAGTCGGTCTGGAGGGTTACGGGCTTGAAGTTGTTGAACAGGTCCCAATAGTAATTGAACCTTGTGCGACTAATCTAAGGTATATGAAGACTAAAAAGGAAAAAATGGGTCATTTGTACGAATTGTCTAGTTGTTGATGAAATGGGCCTCGCCGTTTTAGTAATGACGGGGCCATACCTTGACTAGGTCTTGGAGGCTTGATGACAATATTGATTGAGGGCGTGTTTGACGCTTCTGGTCTTAAAGCAATGCTTGTGGCAAGCAGATTCAACGATTTTGTAGTTTCGCGTCTCATAGACGGGGCTGTAGATGCATTAGTAAGGCATGGGATGGCGTCGGAAGATATAACGATAGCAAGAGTCCCAGGCGCTTTTGAAATCCCTCAGGTTGTCAGCGCCGCCGCACAATCCAAGAAATATGATATGGTCATTGCTCTTGGCGCAGTCATCAGAGGTTCTACCCCGCATTTTGAATATATTGCGTCGGAAGTTACCAAGGGTGTTGCTCAAACGGCTTTGGTTTCCACGATACCGGTCAGTTTTGGGGTTTTGACCACTGATACACTTGAACAAGCTATCGAACGGGCGGGATCCAAGGCTGGCAATAAGGGAGCTGAAGCAGCTATGTCCGCTATTGAGATGGCCCGGCTGTTAAGATCCATATAGCCTTTTTATAATGAAAACATCAGGCTTTTCAAATTCTCGGCTTTGAGAAAAAACCAGTCAAAAAGTGCCATCCAGAAGGAAAACACGCGAATTTGCCCTGCAGGTCTTGTTCTCTGCGGAGACACTGGATCAATCCCCACTTGAGATTCTCAATTTTTTGGAATCCCACTTTGGGTCGGATACGGAAAAAATAGTTCAAATTGACAAAGTTTCTACAGACTTCGCGATGTCTCTCGTAAGAGCAGTCTGTGACCACAAAAGCTCTATTGACCATCTGATATCTGAATTCTCGGAAAATTGGAAACTACACAGAATAAATCAGGTAGATCGCAACATTCTAAGAATGGCCATAGCAGAGATGTCAGCATTTCCTGAAACTCCTACCGCAGTGATCCTAAACGAAGCCATAGAAATTGGAAAAAAATATGGCGCTGAAAATTCAGGCTCGTTCATTAATGGTGTGCTGGATAGAATCAGGTCAGTTGGTTTGGAATTCTTGCTCCACCGAGATTCGTCCGGCGCTGATGATCAGCTTGACTAATGTCAATTAAATAGTTAAAATAATGTGTATATTATAGCCTGAGAATGGCGCATTGTCTCACGTCACCCTAATCATAATTCTGTCGGCGCTGGAAACTGCGCCTTGAGCGATGAATAATGAAGAGTTCGGAAGCCACAAATATTTTAATATCCGCATTGGTGGCGTGCTTAATCCAAGTCTTAAACTCCTCTAGTTTTGGACAGTCGTTGTCTTCTGACGCTCCTCAAATAAAAGCCTCAACCAGCCATGCAGAAGAAAAATCAGCCACCTACGCTCCCGTCGGTCCATCCGGATATAAGGTGCTAATTCCTGAAATAAAGATGAACCAGATCATAGGTGAAGTTAAGCCTAAGCCACAGGCAGTTGAACCTGAACCGGCTCAAACCACAAAAGCGCCTCTTGAAGGCGCTAGGCAAGATCAGAAAGAGCATAGTTCAGATTTCCCAGGACCCCATACTGCGGAGACTGAGGACAGCGCAATTGCCCGGTTGCCATTCGACCATAGCGCCAGAAAAATGGCTCCCTCTAACGCCAAACAAGATCTTTCACATGATTTTAAGAAAACGATAGACCGTGAACCACCTCTATTAGGACCGCCAGTAGCTCCAATAAACATTACGGAGGCGCTGCCGGAGCCCAGGAAAGAGCTGTTACCAAAACGCCAGTCGGCTGTAGTCCCTAAGATCAAGGAATTACAGGCCGCCAAAATTCAAACACAGGTTTCTCCGATAAAGCCTCTGTCAGATCAACATCCTTTGGCGCCTGAGGATTGGATAGACCTTCAGACGAGGAAGAACCCAGAGGAATTACCATTAGAGGAATCAACAACCGAAGCTGTAGTCAGAGCGCCTCAGCCAGAACCCTCGGAAACTAGAGAAAATCTCGTTAAAGAATCAATTGAAAAGGAGGGAAAAGACCAGAGACAACCAGTTGGTGAGAGACCGGTTGATGCTGTGGAAAAAGAAAAACATGTTGTTCAGGAACCGAAGGATGACTCCGGTGAAGTAACTGGAGGCCAAATTGCGGTGAGTGTTGCGCCGAAGGAACAGATACCTTCGCCGCTCGATGAACAGGCTCTGACCGAAAAGGGAATGAGGTTGTATTTATCGGAAACAACTCCGGTACTTGAAGAACTTTCTCTGCTGATGGCCAGGGCCCCAAGTTTGAGCCTCGTGGACTATGATCCGTCGGAAATCAACACAGTGACCGCTCCGCAGGATCTTACTTTGAAACTGGATTCGATGAAGAGGGAGCTTAGGATACTTGACTCAAAAATATTTTCCATAATTCCACCTGCCAATTACTCGGAATTCCATAATTTAATCAGACAGTCCATTTCACACACATATTTGGCTTGTGAATCCATCTCCAATTATTTTCAGGATTCAAGACTTGAAGATTTGCGTAAGGTGAATGAACATCTTATGAAGGCAAGAGAAATTATAAAATTAACCAGAAAAACTAACGGTTCAACCTAACAGGCGTAAAATTGAAAGATATTATTTTAAGAAACATATATGATTGGACTAATTGCGAGAAAGCTATTCAAACGTAAGCAATCCGTACACCTCATTATTCCTGACGGTGTCAATCAGAACCGGAACGATTTTACCCTCGTGCGTCTTGTTCAATCCTTTAATTTTTACCGAAATGTAGTTGCCGGTCAGTCCTTTTCCCCATTCATCCTTACTTTGCCCTGCATATTCCACCAGAGCGTGCAAAGTGCGCCCCACAAACTTACTATAAAATTTTGAACGAAATTCATTCGACAGTTTTCGGAGAATTTCGACTCTGTAGCGGGAAGATCTGACAGGAGTTCTATCGGGGAAACCATACGCTACTGTGCCCCGTCTGGGTGAAAAAGGAAACACGTGAAGATAGGCACATCCAGTTTTCATAATAAATTCAACAGTTTTTTCAAAGGAAGCGTCAGTTTCACCAGGAAAGCCAACCATGACATCCATGCCTACACATGCGTCCGGGGCCGATTCCAGAATTTTTTCAGTCAGTTCAACAACTAGCTCTTTGTTGTATGGTCTGAACATCCTTTTCAATATTGCGTCATCGCCACTCTGTACTGGAATATGAAAATGGTTGCATATTCTTGAATTTTGTTTGATCAAGGAAATCAATCCATCCGAAAATTCCTGAGGTTCAATTGAACTGAGCCTGAGTCTGCAATCTGAGGCGCCGGCTATTATTTCCTCAACAAGGTTTTCAAGTCTGGTTTTTGGAGACAGGTCGCGTCCATAGGCTCCCAAATGAATTCCTGTAAGAGCTATCTCCGAATACCCCGCACTAACAAGAAACTTTGCATTCGCAACCGCCTCCCGTAACTCCATGCTGCGTGAGGGCCCTCTGGCTATGGGCACTATGCAATAAGAACACCGATGAGAACATCCGTCCTGAACCTTCAGAAACGCCCTGCTTCTAAAGGACGGCGCCGGAACCCAGGCTGCAGAAAATTCCGAACAGGATGAAGCGGGCACTGAATTCAAGAAATCAACGTCTGTATTTCCTCCAGACAAAATATCCAGGAGATGATCCTTGGCGTATGTTCCAAGGACTATGGCTCCAGGGGCAGCCTGGTTAATCATGGTAGGATTGATCTCCGCCAGGCAACCGGCGACGACTATTTTTGAGTCAGGGTATTTTTCGGCTAATCTTCCTACAAGGCGACGCGATTTGCCGGCTGCGGAATCCGTGACGCAACAAGTATTTACAAAAATCAGGTCTGGGTCTTGAGATTGTTGGTCCACGTTAAAACCTAATGATTCCAGTATGCTTGATGCGCTGTATATCTCGGCCTGGTTGACCTTACAACCCAGGACGTAGAGATGCGCCTTAGGGGGGGACAAGTTCTCGTTAGTTGTAATGATTTTTGACATGGCGCCTCATCCATGCTATCAATCTGGAAATCGGTCTGGATGTCCTTTTCTTGACGTGGCCTCCGGACAGGGAAAGCAATGACCTATTATAATACAACGACTTTTGTCAGAGTGCGACAAGCATGGAGTCGAATTGAGGACTACGTGGTTGTTTTTAAGCCTGGTATCGATTTTAGGCGTACTATTATCATATCATTTTTCCTAATCTTAGGATTTTCTCTGATAGTCATTCCACATATTGGTTATTGTCAGCCCACCCAGAAGCCGGAATCCCAAGTGCGTCTAGTCGATGGTATCCTCGAATTGAAAATTCCGGCAGGTTTCAAGTCGGAGGCGGTAGATGAACCGCATATCTTCAAATGGACCAAAAATTCTTCAGAAATATATGTTGTGGTAGGGGAACGACTCGTCGGTTCCGTTAAAGATATCATCAACAACCTCAAAAAAGCGACGGCTGGAAACAAGCTTTTGGATCAAACCAGGACGCTGAAAATAACCAATGCCAAGGGAATCCTGATCAAAGAAAAAATGCCGGCTGATCCGGATCGCCTAGTTTCATGGGGCATCAAAATTTTCACTGAAAAGCACGAGCTCAATATTGATTTGTCAGTTCCGGCGAAAGAATTCAAGAATTACTCTCCTGTATTTGAAGAAGTTGTCAAATCCATCAGGATCAAGTCATCCTAGAGAGCAGAATTGTGGCAGGCAGCAAATCTGATTCTTTATTCAGTCTAATTCCTTCAGTTGATAAAATACTTTCACAACCCAGAATTCAGGATTTCCTCGTTGTCTACTCCTTGCCATTTGTCAAAAGCGCGGTCAAGGGAGTACTCAATGAATTACGTGACCGAATAAAAAAAGGCTCTGTCGAGCCAAATGAAATTGCTCTGGATGGAGTGGTTGATCAAATCGGTAACCGAATACAACTCAACCTTGTTCCAAAACTGTGCAGTCTGGTCAATGCCACTGGAGTCGTAGTGCACACTAACCTTGGGCGTTCTCCTATGTCAAACAGAGTCGCCCAGAGAATCGTGGATATCGCGACGTCCTATTCGAATTTAGAATACGATCTGGAACAGGGGAAACGCGGAAAACGTAACGCTCACTTAACATCACTAATGGAGGAATTGACTGGAGCTGAGTCTGTCCTTGCCGTGAACAATAACGCCGCAGCCGTTTTGCTGGCGCTGGGAACCCTAGCAAAGGGCAAGGAAGTGATAGTTTCCAGGGGCGAATTAATAGAGATCGGTGGGTCGTTCAGAATTCCAGAGGTCATGACTCAATCGGGAGCGATACTGAAAGAAGTTGGAGCCACCAATAGGACTCATCCACGTGACTATGAGCAAGCCATCAACGACAACACCGCTCTGATCCTTAAAGTTCATACAAGTAACTATCGCATTGTGGGATTCACACGCGAAATATCGATCGAAGAATTAGTCCAAATAGGCAAGCAACACGATTTACCCACCATGATGGACTTGGGAAGTGGTTGCCTCGTAGATCTGTCGGCTTTTGGACTATCTGAAGAAGTCACTGTCCAGGAAGTCATTGCAAAGGGTATTGATGTGGTAAGTTTCAGCGGGGACAAACTACTGGGAGGACCTCAAGCGGGAGTGTTGGCCGGTAAGAAAGGATTGATAGACAAGATGGCTATCAATCCTCTTGCGAGGGCTTTAAGAATGGACAAACTTACTCTGGCAGGTCTGGAGGCTACACTTCAAGAGTATGCCCGGCAGACAAACCCGGCTAGGTCAATTCCCACTTTGGCCATGATTGCCAGGGGGATGGCAGAGTTGCTGGACGAGGCTCGGGAAATATCTTCTTCATTGGAGTCGAAACTCCAGGATATGGCGCAGGTTGTCATCGAGCAAGGCGCCGGCAGGGTCGGTGGAGGGGCCTTGCCGACAAGTGATCTGATAGGTCCCAGAGTATGTATAAGACCCCGAGATTTCACAGCCTCACGTTTGGAAAAGGCTCTGCGTCTGGGAACTCCACCTGTAATTACTATCGTCAAAGAAGATTATGTGATGATTGATCCGCGTACGCTCTTGGACAATCAAGCGCAATTAATTCCTCAACTAATTGCGAAGGCTTTTGAACAAATCCAAGGTCAATTGGGTGTAAAATACCAGAGAGATTGATTGAAAAATTGGATATAGGGACGACTTTGTTTTTAAGACGGGGTTTCATCTTACCCATCAGATAACTCTATGATTTTCTGAGTTGATCCATATTTTCTAGATACCATCTGTAGGTCGATTCCAGGCCTTCTCTGAGATTTATACTCGGTTTCCATCCCAAAGAGGAGATCTTGGAAATATCCAACAATTTGCGGTTTACCCCGTTGGGCATTGCCGGCTGGAATTTAAGTTCTCCCTGGTATCCGACCACCTCACGTATCAATTTCGCAAGGTCAAGAATAGATAGGTCTTTTCCTGAACCAATATTGATGATTTCGAGATCGTTGTAATTCTTCATGAGAAATACACAAGCGTCAGCCAAATCATCAACATGCAGGAATTCCCTAAGGACATCTCCCGTTCCCCAGATTTCAACAAAATCAGTTCCAGCCACTTTCGCCTCATGAAATTTCCTAATTAACGCCGGCAACACATGTGACTTCTTAAGATCAAAATTGTCATAAGGCCCATAAAGATTAGACGGCATGACCGAAATAAAATTTGCCCCATACTGTCGTCGATACGACTGGGTCATGACTATCCCGGCTATCTTGGCAACGGCATAAGGAGTATTGGTAGGTTCCAGAGGCCCTGTAAGCAGGTACTCCTCTTTCATGGGTTGAGGCGCCATCCTGGGGTAAATGCAGGAACTCCCCAAAAAAAGTAATTTTTCCACTTTCATCTCATAACAGGCATTTATAATGTTGCTCTGTATCATTAAGTTGTCATAAATGAATTCTGCCGGAAACGCGTTGTTGGCGTAAATTCCTCCCACTCTGGCGGCCGCCAGGAAAACCCACTGCGGATTCAAGTCCTTAATGAGCTCAAATGCGGCGGACTGGTTGCGTAAATCTACACGGTATCCCTGGTGTCTTATAATAAGATATTCTTCTAACAACAGACGTCGGCATATTGCGGAACCGACCATCCCCGTTGAGCCTGCCACGAATACCCTGGGTTTGTTTGACGACATCAATTAAACCCGGCTGTTCGGCATAACTGTTCTTTTTCGGCCTCCTTCAGGTCGGCAACCACCATTCGTTTTACCAACTCAGTGAAACTGCATTTTGGTGTCCATCCCAGAAGGTCCTTTGCTTTGGAACCATCTCCTAGTAATTGGTCGACCTCTGTAGGCCTAAAATAACGGGGATCGACTAAAACAAGTTCTTCTCCTGTTTCTGAATCTATCCCTCGTTCATCCAACCCTGAACCTTTCCAAACAATCGATATTCCAACCTCTCTGAACGCCATTTCAACGAATTCACGGACCGAATGATTTTGTCCGGTGGCAATTACAAAATCGTCAGGCTCCTTGTGTTGGAGAATGAGCCACATTGCCTCAACATAATCGGACGCGTATCCCCAATCGCGCTTGGCGTTCAAATTGCCGAGGTAAAGCTTTTCTTGCATTTCGAGCTTGATTCTAGCAATGGCCCTGGTTATTTTACGCGTCACGAATGTCTCGCCCCTTAAAGGCGATTCATGATTGAAAAGTATCCCGTTAGATGCAAACATCCCATACGCTTCGCGATAGTTCCTCACAATCCAATATCCGTAAAGCTTGGCCACGGCGTAGGGACTCCTGGGATAAAAAGGTGTTGTTTCGGATTGAGGGGTTTCCTGAACCAGACCGTAGAGCTCACTTGTAGACGCCTGATAGAACCGAACCATGTCCCCAAGACCCAGAATACGTATGGCCTCCAATAGCCTCAGCGTTCCCAATGCGTCAGAATTGGCGGTATACTCAGGTGACTCAAACGAAACCTTGACATGACTCTGCGCCGCAAGGTTATATATCTCCGTAGGTTGAAACTGCTGAATTATTCTGATCAGGTTGGTAGAATCCGTCATGTCACCATATTCCAGAATAAGTCTTCGGCTAGGGAAGTGAGGGTCCTGGTAAAAATTATCTATTCTCTGGGTATTTATAAGAGAACTGCGTCTTTTGACACCACACACCACATAGTCTTTACGCAGTAGAAACTCTGTCAGGTAAGCTCCATCCTGGCCGGTTACACCTGTAACGAGGGCCCTTTTTTTATCATCTTGCGCCATTTTTGAAGACCTGAAATCTGTAGAAGTATTTTAGAATGCCAAATTATTAGCATTTTCAGTATATATCGTCAAGCTGCGGCCAAAAGGCATTTGGTTGTTGTTTCAAGTCAAAAAATGACTCGAACTCATGTGATGGTTTCTCGAAAAAAGTGGCCTTAGCGAGATGTAAGTTATACAATTTCTTTTGGGGCGCCAGTACTGTGTTGATCACTGGATGAATTGTGTTGAATTGCCCTAAAAACGCTAATTGATCGTGACGATTCAAAGAAGGGAGTCATAACATGGAACAGTGCAAACTATATTCGCTCAGTACGTGCAGTCACTGCAAGGCATGTAAGAAATTTCTCGGTGATTGTGGTGTGGAGTTCGAATTTACAGACGTGGATCTGCTTTCCGATGAAGACCGTAAACCTGTACTGGATGAAATCAAGAACCTGACCGCACGATGCGCCTTCCCCACAGTGGTAATCGGCGATAAAGTCATAGTCGGGTTCAAGGAGCAGGAAATCAAAGAAGCGTTGGGTGTAAAAGTTTGACAAGGCTATCCCGGGCAATGCGGAAATAATCCCCGAGAGCTGTTTATAATTGGCATCATATTAGAACATCAGAGGCTCTCAAACAGATCGCGTGATTGCGTAACAAACATGTTTCCTCAGTATTAACATTACGTTATAGCTTAACATATAAAGGCTATAAACTTTTCAGCTTATGCCTTTAATATCTTTAAGGAGCGCCAATAGTTGTTGATAACCCGTTCTGAAAAAACTCCCAACTACGTTGGTTCCCGGATGGAAAAAGCCGCTGAAGCCATACTATCCGGGGGAGTCGTAGTCATAGGAACGGAGACATTTTATGCTTTAGCGGCGAATCCATTTATAGATAAAGCGGTAGAAAGGGTCTTTTACGCTAAAAGAAGGGCTTTCTCGAAACCTCTTCCATTAATTGCGGCGAATCAAGAATTTGTGACATCAAAAATCACTAATGTATCCCGGTCTACCGGAATTCTTATGAAGACCTTTTGGCCGGGAAGTTTGACCATATTGCTGGAAGCGAGGAATGGATTTTCCAAATATGTTTTAAATGATTCCGGCCACATAGGGGTGAGGGTACCTCCGGAATGCCTTGCGCGTTGCCTGAGTTCCATCACAGGTGGCTGGATAACCGCTACGAGCGCGAACCTGGCGGGCTTTTCCCCGCCTAAAAATGTGTCTGAAATCCCTGACGAAATAATGCAGGTGGTAGATGTTGTAGTAGACAGTGGCCCGTGTCCCGGCGGATTACCTTCAACCGTGATTGTCATTTCCGGCTCCAGGCTGAAAATACTGAGAGCCGGCGCAATTTCCGAAAGAGATATAGTGAAAATATTGTGCGAAGAGGGCTTGGGTTGAAAGCAATCAAATATCCTTGACAGAATCGACCGATCATTCCTAATATAGACACGTTGTTGCTGGGGGATCGTCTAGCGGCAGGACGACGGGTTCTGGCCCCGTTAACCGAGGTTCGAATCCTCGTCCCCCAGCCAATAACAAAACAGAAGTCTCGCTTTCAATCAAGGCCTACTAACATTATCCCAAATTCGATTACAGGTTCACCAAGTCATTTGGCGAAAAATTCGCGAATCCTTTCACTATCGGCCCCTAGCGCAGGGGGTGGGGTATCGGCGCAGGAAGAATCGTAGTTGCCGAACTTGATCGGATTTCCCGGTACATCTCTGCCGCCGATGGTGACTATCATTTTACGTTCTTTGATCTGGTCCATTTGTTCGGCTTCTGTCGCTGTTTGTACCTAGCCCTGCGGGAATCCCGGCGTTCTGCAATTTACTGGACCATACAGTAGCGCTGTCGGTCTTAAGAACAGATTCCATGGACTTCTTGAGCGGGTCCCGGTTCTCCATTCTTTTTTCGTTGGTTGCGTATCGTGGGTCCGACTTGGCGTCGGTTAGATGCAGAGTATCACAAAGTTTTTCGAAAAGGTGGTCGTTGCCGCAACAAATAGCAATCATACGGTCCATGCACTGATATGTATCGAACGGAGCAATCGATGGATGAGAATTTCCAATTCTCTGTGGGTCTATGTGTTCGGCCAGGGCATCCATAAGTCCGTGCTCCAGAAGAGCAAACGTCCCATCGAGCATAGCCACATCAATCGTCGTGCCTTTTCCAGTTCTCTGGCGTCCCACGAGCGCCGTTGTAATCGCTGAATACGCAAATAGGCCAGCGCTAAGGTCTGAAATTGATGTTCCCACTCTCGTTGGTGGACCTGACGGGAAGCCTGTAACGCTCATTAAGCCAGACAACGCCTGCACTACCGTGTCGTAAGCCGGTTCAAATTTCATTGGACCGGTTTGTCCAAACCCGGAAATGGAACACACAATGAGCTGCGGATAATCTTTAACCAGAACATCCGGCGCCAAACCAAGCCGTCCCATCGTTCCCGGCCTGAAGTTTTCTACAACCACGTCAGCCTTGGACATCATTTTCTTAACCAGATTCAGGTCGTTATCATCTTTAAGATTTAGCGTGATGCTTTCCTTGCCCCTGTTTATGAACTCGAAATAGACTGATGAATTATCGTCATAAAATGGACCAAAGGCCCTGCTGTCGTCTCCTGTTCCCGCGCGTTCTATTTTTATCACACGCGCTCCCTGGTCCGCCAACATCATGGTGCAAAAAGGACCACTCAAAACATGGGTAAAATCTATGACAAGTATCCCGCTTAACGGCTTGTTATTTTGTATCTCGCTTATCAAATCCTCCCTTAGGGTATTAGAATGCTATTCGTCCTTAAACTGCGGTGTTCGTTTTTCGAAAAAAGCGGAAATTCCATTCTTGAAATCGTTGCTACGATAAGCCTCTCTGCGAAGGTTCTGTATCTCCTCAAAATCATAGGGACTGAGACTTGGACCGGACGTAAGGGCGCGGAGTTCGCGTTTCAGAACGCGAACTACTTTTGGGGCCATGTTGGCTATATCGTCGGCCAACTGATAGGTGATCGTTTCAAGCTGATCCGGTTCGACTAGACGATTCAGAAGGCCGAATCGATAAGCGTCTTCTGATGAAAGAGGTTTGGCCGTAAAAAGCATTTCCTTGACGATGTGAAGAGGGAGGACTCCCAGGAAATGAGTCAGGCCCGAAGTATTGTAAGATAGGCCTATTTTAGCCGGAGTTATTGCAAAACTCGCTGAATGGGTTCCAACCAAAAGATCACATGTCATGGCGAGATCACATGCGCCTCCCCAGACGCTTCCTTCTATCATTCCGATGACTGGACTGCCATAACACCGAACTCGCCGGAGGAGTTTTTCAAAAGGAACATTCCATGTAAGAGGATCCTGGTTGTCCAGAGGAATCTCCTTTATATCATGACCGGCCGACCACACTTTGGCTCCAGGATAAGCTCTCAAAATAACCGTGCGAACTGATGACTTCTCGAACATATCAAAAGCCGCCATTATTCCGGAAACCAGCTCAGAACTTAAACAGTTGGCTTTGTGAGGATTGTTCATAGTGACTATCCCACTATCTTTCAGGATCTGAGCGCTTGTTAAGGCGCCGGATTCACTTGGCGTCAAGACATTTTCCATTATCCTCACTCCTCTATCGTTAAAAATACAATTAGTATGGTTAGATTGAAATTTTTGTCCAGAACTGACTGTTTCCGACGTCGTAAGGTATTCAGCAGATCGCTACAATATCACTTTCATTATCTTTGATTAAATTTATCCAATTATACAAAATACCATTTATGTCGGTATCATACAATGTTATGATAGCCATAATGTTTACCCAGCCTCATAAATTCCCTGATGACATGGACCCCATCGGCGTTTACATCCACATACCTTTCTGTATGACTAGATGCAACTACTGTGGATTTGTTTCATACACTTCCGACACCATGTTGGAGAATCTTTACATTAATGCCCTGACTAGGGAAATCCAACATCTCGATTCCTCTCCGGTTCTCATTAGCGGTTCGTTTCCCAAAAAAGTTGACAGCATTTATTTTGGAGGTGGAACTCCTTCTGTTCTTGATCCCGATACCTTTGGAAGATTACTTCGCTCTGTTTCGGAAACATTAATACCTACGAACCCAATTGAGATCACTGTTGAGGTCAATCCTGGAACCTACGGGAAGGATAAATTAGATGTATTGCACGATACGGGAATTACCCGCTTAAGTATCGGAGCGCAATCGTTAAATGATTCTGAACTTCAGAAAATGGGCCGATCGCACTCGAGTCGCGATTTCACCAAGCTATACAGCGCGGCAAGGTCAGTGGGATTCGAAAACATTTCAGTTGACCTGCTCGCTGGTTATCCGGGGCAAACTATTAAATCCATCATGAAAAGTGTAAAGGGTATTATTGAATTGGAACCGGATCACATCTCGGTTTATCTCCTAGAGATAAAAACAGGCTCAGCCCTGGAACGTGATTCAAGAAATGGAGGATTAAGATTACTTGACGATGATGTTCTGGCCGATATGTACGAGGCAATTTGTTCAAAGATACAGGAATCAGGATTCCGGCAGTACGAAATATCCAATTTCTCAAAGAAAGGCATGGAATCTCTGCATAACATGAAATACTGGTCTGACAAGATTTTCCTGGGACTTGGCCTTGCCGCTCACGGAATGACTGGAAGGGCTAGGTACTCCAACATTGTTGATCTTGAAAAATACCTGGAGATTACAGCTCATAGGGGTCCCTTAATTGATTCGTTCACGGGTATGGACGCTTTAACCAGGTTCAAGGACGCCATGATTATGGGATTAAGGCTTACAGATGGTGTAGATCTGGAACTGATAGGCGATTATTACGGGTTTGACGCGTATTCATTTGTAGATGAATCCCTCCATGACCTCCAGTCCGCAGGACTCCACCAAATACGCAAAAACATGATAAGATTGACTCCCCGGGGAAGGCTCCTTTCGAATATTGTCTTCAGCCATTTTCTGTAATCAAATATTGCGAGCCTTATGATTGGGCTCAGTATCGTTGGACTGGTTGACACCTTATCTGCGGTCGAATAGAATTTGAAAAACTTGATTTAAAGAATGATCCAGGAGAACTTCCGATCTTGGGGAAGAGATTACATGCTATGGGGAAACAATCCGAAATAATATCAATTAAAGGTGTTCAGATTCATTTGATTGATCCGCCTGATCTCAATGTTGACTGGGTTGGAATGGAAGAGCCGTTGATCCAACTTCTGGCCGCCTGGTCTGATGACGGTGATGATCCGCCTATGCAACCTAGAATTCTGGGCAAACCCGGGGTCGGCAAGACCTCACTGGCCATTACCGCAGCCAAGAGAATGAAGCAGGAATTATACGTTTTTCAATGCACAGTCGATACAAAACCCGAAGATCTGATTATTACGCCGGTTATAGCAGAGGAAGGGAAAATCCGTTATGTAGCTTCTCCTCTTGTTACGGCCATGATCAAGGGGGGTATATGCTTGCTGGATGAAGGCAACCGGATGAGTGAGAAGAGTTGGGCTTCAATTGCTTCACTACTGGATATGAGACGATCAGTCTATTCTATAATAGCCGGTGTAGAAATCAAAGCAAAACCTGAGTTCCGGATATGTGTTACCATGAATGAAGACGCGTCCACATTCGAAGTTCCAGAGTATATTTACTCGCGATTACAGCCCGGAATTCACATGGATTATCCGACCCGTGAAGAGGAATTCAAGATAATCAGGAGTAAGCTGGATGGTCCCCCGGATTCAATCATCCAAAATGTGGTTGATTTGCTTCAGGATTCTCACAAAAAAGATGAAGACCTTAGCGTAAGGGATGGTTTAAATATATCGAGGTATGCGCACAGGCTGTTGAAATTTAGATCCAGGTTGTCGGAAGATCGAGCTTTGGACCAGGCGATACTTCAAATTACAGGAGTCAGCCGTGTCGCATATGATGGGCCAACGCTGGTTTGATGTTGTCCGGTCGGGAACAATCACTCTAGTAGGCTCTATAGATTACAGGATTGAGTTTGCAACCCAGGTCAGGTCGCTGGTTCTCCATGAAAAACCGGATGTAATATGCGTCGAATCTCCCGTGTCTTTGCGTGAAAACATTTTGGAAGGGGTGGGTCAACTCCCTTACCATTCTGTAATTATCTATGGAAACGATTCGAACCAGTATTCGGGATTCATAATAGAGGGGTCAGATGGCATCTTCGAAGCTATCAGGAGCGGCGTTGAACTCGGTGTTCCCGTCTGGTTTCTCGATCCTATCCTGACACATCGGCGCGGTCCCTCGGACAATCTTCCCGATTCTTTCACGATAGATTTATTAGGTCAGAAAACTTGCTTCGAAAGTCAGTTGGGTTTGATTTTAAAATCCGGGGCCTGTCTGGATAATCCACTCCGGTGGATATTCATGGCGGCTCGACTTCAGGAAGCCGCAAGAATCCATGAGAGGGTATTATTTGTCGGGCGTTTCCGATCAATCCAGCTTATATCGGAACTATTGGAAAAATCTCAGGCAATCCCACTGATGAAAGTCGACAACGCCAAGTCTGTCGTAGCGCCCTTACATCCGGAGTCACTTAGGAAGGGTTTCACAGAGATCCCCAGAATTACGGAAAATTACGAGAATTGGAGGCGGGACAGGGATACCGATTTCCCGGCCGATAGGCATGAACAGATCGTTGATCTCATGAAAGAGGCAATTGATTACTATGGCCGGCACACTAGGCAGAAATTACCGGAATACGTCCGTTCAACATGGTCCAAGTTCCTTCGAAAGTGGTTGAAAGCCAAAAAGCTCATTATGCCGGACCTGTTTCATCTGGTTGTATCAGCGAGAGCCGCCATGGACGAGGATCTCGCCTACCATGTTCATGAATACCTGGCTGACTATGAATGGGAAAATGATCCGAACGACCCGGCAACGGTTCAATTGGACGAAGATAGCCTTCGTTACTACGGCAATACGATCACACTGCATAAAAGACTGCGGTCGATGTTCGTAGGCCCCAACAGACGTTACCGGCTCAAAGCCATAAATTCACGCAAGTGGAAAGATCATCTGAAGCAGAAATGGGAAGATTCCGATCCCGACCAGTTGGATATTTGTTCTTATCCCCCGGAGGATGTCGAGATTGAAAAATGGGGGGAGGCCCTTGCAAAACATGCCACGAATCTCATGCAGGTAAGCCAATCGCTTTCGGAACCTTTTGTTTCTGATTTTGGCGCGGGCATAGATGTTAGGGAAACTCTGAGAAGATTCCATGAGAACAGGATCTATGTGAAGGTACGGGATGAGGGATCGTTGGAATTCGGTTCAGTCGTGATAATTTTTGACGAAGACCCCGAGAAAGAGAAATTCCCGTTTGAAATGACATGGTTGGGTGAACATTCGCAAGAATCAGATATGGCGTTTTATTCCACTGCGCCGGGTAATGAGTTGGTAGGCCCTGGTATAAGCAGAATGGAACACGGTGGTTTCGTTCTTTCCTACCCTCCTCTGAGAATGTTTGATATTTGGAAAGACCCAACCTTTAACTTTGTTGAGACTCGTCATGAGAGGCTCCTCGTGGCCGGCATAGCGTATTCTGAAAAACCGGGAATAGTGTACGCGGCCAAAAGGCCACCTTTTCCACGATGGAAAAAACTCGCAAAAAGCATGGGACGCCGTATTGTCTATATACCACTTGGATCATTAAATCCTATTCATGTCAGAAAGATGAGAACCTTTCACTTGTTAAAGAATAAAGGAGTGCGGAATTTTGCGGGTGATTATTTAAAGAGATGAACAAGAGCTGTTCCGACTCTGGATTGCGGCCATACGGGATTCAATCTGGCTAAAACACGTTGACACAATCTGTCTCAGAAGGTAGTATTGGAATCGGTCGCCGAGGTAGCTCAGCCGGTAGAGCAGAGGACTGAAAATCCTTGTGTCGATGGTTCGATTCCGTCCCTCGGCACCACGCATTGACCAAGGATTCCAATAAGTTCCACGGTTCAAATCTCAACAAACTGACTCATTAATCAATAGAAAATCAAAAAAGGTAACAAAAAGTTAACAGGACATCGTTCAAGGTTCCTGTTTTCCGGCCTTTGCCGCGACCAAAATTGGGTTAATCAGTGCTCGTAAATGAATTTGTCGATGGCAGCGATAAGTTCCTCATCGCTAATTATGCTATATCTCTCAAGACTGCTCGACAAGTTTTTACCAGCTTCCCTCACCCCATTGTCTCAACTTTTGATAAAGATCCCGCACTGGTCCATTACATGTCTAGCATCCTGATACTGTCTCCATGACCTTGTCCCAGATTGTAAGGCTTAAGATTGATGTAATGGATAGCGCCCCTTGCGTCCTAAATCCGATTGAAATGATTTCAGAATGTCTTCATAGAACCACGAAAACAAGGACATATGGTCAATGTCTTTAAAAAGTCGCAGTAACGGAGAACGAGTTTCCTCCATTTTCTCCAACTTTCGTTTCCGATGGACGCCAAATCCAACATGTGATCTGGCCGTTCGCTCAAATCTACCCTTATAATCAGATCTTTTCCTCATTTCTCGGTCCTACTGTGACGGCGCCGCAATAGTTGAGCCACGTGACCCAAGTAGAGTGTTTTAATTCCTGTCCCATTCCCAGAACGGGGCTGGGCAAAACACGCGACTGCCTAGGAGACACTGTGGACCAAACTGTCTCTTCTATGGCTAAACATACGTATGTATAGTTAAAGTACGCCCATGGCTTGTGATCCATAATGCAGCAGTCTTGTTTTAGCCCGACTTTAAACGTATTTGTATTGCTTTGCAAAAAGTTGTCAATTACAATGGAACTCAACAGATGTATCAGTGTCTTAGTTACAGAACTAATATGTGAGGACGTATTAATGAGAAAGTATAACCTGTCGGTTCCTGATGCGTTAGCTGAGAAGATCCAAGGTAGGCGAGACCAGCTCGGAAACCTATCGGCTATTTTCCAGGATGCGCTCGCAGAGAAAATCACTAAGCAAGAAGCGTTTGAAGAACGGTTGAAAGGAGATCAAGACATGGAAGCGACCATCGCAAGGCTGAAAAGAGAGAAGGCCCTGCTTCAAACCGATTACTTTTCAAAGGGCAAAGAAATCGGTCTGAGATGGGCCAAGGCTGCTTCATACAAAGATCTGGAATACGCCAGAAGATTCGATCCCAAGGGAACGGGCGGCCTGTACGACCCGACAATACCCCTTCATGATGATGTTTTGGGGCACTACTTCATAGACACTCTCGAGGCTGACCCGCTTACTTATCCCGGAAATGACGAGGACGAACTCAACGAACACGCCAAGAAATGGCTCGACGGGTGGCTCGAGGCTGTGAATCAGTTTTGGCAAGAGGTTTCCGACAAGATCTGAGAGTTCGCCCGTCATTCAGTTCCTTGTGGTCAAAAGGCCTTCTGGATGAAAGGCAAAGGCCGATTTCGTGTTTGACTCGTAAACATCCTTGAAGTATGATGTAAAATAGTTATAAAACGAGCTGATCAAAGACGACGGGAGCCACATTTAGATCCTGGATTGGAACGGGAGAGCTAATCCATTTTCTTTCTTGGGTGTAAGAGATCACAGGGGGCAAAGAAACCATACAGCGATTGGGCGCCGGTCAAAAGACCGCCGAGTAATTACAGAGCATAGGCGAGCAAGGGAACTTCGGCAAGAATCGGGATTGTGTGAACCAATTGCGAGACATGACGTAGGCAAATCATCTTTGGCAAGGGAGTTTGCCCTACGTGAATCTGCTACTCGATCCTAGCTCATTTGAAACACAAACGAAAAAATGAAGAAGGAGGTACCGAATGAAATACAAGGTTGAGAAGATCGAAGGAATCGGACCGGCCTACGGGGAAAAACTCGAAGCCGTTGGGATCAAAACTACCGATGACCTGCTGGAGAAGTGTTCAAATCCTAAAGGACGTAAAGAAACCGCTGAAAAAACCGGGATTAAAGAGTCTGTAATACTCAAATGGGCCAATATGGCCGACTTGATGAGGATTTCCGGCATCGGCGAAGAATACTCAGAACTGCTTGAAGCGGCTGGTGTAGATACAGTAAAGGAACTCAAGCATCGGAATCCCGAGAACCTCGCAGCCAAAATGAAAGAAATTAACGACGAGAAAAAACTGACGCGAGCCGTCCCATCGCCAAAGGAAGTCACCCGTTGGGTGGAGCAAGCCAAATCGCTCGAACCCAAGCTCACATATTAGACCCTCTATCTCGACTTGATCCGTAGACCGGCCAGAGGGTCTAGATTCTCGACCATAAATAGTCTCCATGGCCATCTGGGAATAGGCGCCAGACCCGGACAGCCCGTAGCCCACTGATGAGAACTGGACACGTGCTCCACGAACAGATAGACAAGACACTAAAAGCACGACGTTATCGAAGATTGGGCAAAGCGCCAATCGCCGCACGCTGGTGTTCTCAGTTGAAAAACACCGCAACCCGAACAGGTAGCGCAAAGAGTGTATTAGGCATTCCAGTGGGTAGGCCCGAAGCAATTTCGAGGAGCAAAAAGACGGCGATTATTTCGTCGTCTCACTCCTCAAGGGACTGTTGCAGGGAAGATCTTGCGGTAAAAAATCGTCTCTCGCAGCCTTAACTCACAGCGCTTGGGCCTAGACGACCCATCGGCTTTACGCGTCCAACTTGCCTAGTAGCCTCAGATGCGCCGCCGCAAGCAGCCATAGACATGCAAAGAAAGGACACCATGGGTTCGACACGACGTAGTCTCTTGCTGGCTACCCTGACATGCTCACTGATTTTCTGCGATTTTGCCATCTTCTCAGAAGGTTTGCACGCCTGGGTTACTGGACAGGAATCCAAGAGTTCTTCTTACGGCTCAAATGAAGCCTCCTCATATTCCAAGCCCTCTCGGGAGATTTGGAGTAAGCGCAGTGGCGGTGGAGTCTTTGGCAGCCCCACCGGCCGTTCAACACATGAAGGATACTCTAAGCCGAGCGCTCCATCGGATCATCAGGGCGAGAAGTTCAGGAGTGGCGGCAAGTTCGACAAACAGCTAACCGAAGGCAGCCAGAAAAAACAGGCAAAAGATTCACTTGAGGCTTACAAGGCAAGCCAAACTAAGCGTAAAGAACAGGGATCAGGCTCCACTAAGATTAGACAAAGCTCAGATGGCTACGCAAAACCCACCGCCGACCACATGACGACATCGGAGCCTCGTTCCGGAGGATACACCAAGCCGGCGCCAAAGGTTGAAACCAAGATCCACAAGTTCGGACGAGACACTGCATTTTATAAGAAGGCCATCGAACAGGAGAGGAAGCAAAAAGCCAAGGCGTCGCTAGAGGCCTACAGGAATGAACGGGCAAAGTTCAAACAACAGGAGCCAAAACTAGATCCCAAGAAGTACGCTGACCAACCGGTCTATCAGAAATCCCAAACTGGTCCAGGCTTCAGTTATGATGAACATTACCGTCAGCGGGGCGATCATTGGAAACAGGAGGGCTTGGACTTACCTACTCAGATGTATAAGGGGCCGTCCTCCTTTGGTATCTGGGATGCGGCGTTACTTTATGGATTACTCCAATTTGCCACGAGACCTGACTATGCCGCCTTTGGCTACCATCACCAGGACGATCCCGGGTACAAACAATGGCGACGAAATGCCGAAGATCTTTCAAAGACCAACTCAGATGTCCGCAGACAGCTCGACGAGCTTGACAGACAAATCGAGATGATGAAGGGGCAAGGCCTTAAGCCAGATTCCGCATATCTGCCAGAAGGAGTTCCGGCGAACGTGGCAATATCAGCGGAGGCTCTAGCTGTTAAAACGAAGCAAAAGCCAAAGTTGCGCTTTGCGACGGGCCCAAAAGGCGCAATTTATAATGAGGTCGGCGAAATGCTAAAAAAGGCCGCGACCGATATTGACGTGCAAGTCATTGAGACCACTGGGTCGGTGGAGAATATAGAGTTGCTCAAGAGCGGCCAGGCAGATGCGGCGCTTATCCAGTCGGACGTTCTTACCAAACTTCCGCAGGAGCAAACCGAGCAGGTTGCGCTCTATTTGGAAGCCGTCCAGCTTATAGCGAACCGGAAAGCTGGCATCATTAGCGTAAAAGACATAGACTCCAAAAAGCATCGCATTTATGTTGGCCCTAAGGGGTCAGGGACCGCTGTAACTTGGGATGGCCTTTGCGAGCAGGACGACAGCTACCGCAAGATTCCGATCGAATACGCTGATTACAAAACGGCTTTGGCCCACGTGGCAGCGGATCCCAATGCACTCATGCTGTTCGTAGGAGGTCTCAACAGTCCTCTTATCCGGGGAGCCGATCAGTACTCCGCACAAACAGGTAGTCTGGGTCTGGCCTCAGTGGATGATTGGGATTTCGACGACAAGAAGGATCACAACGGGAATCGCATCTACACATTCGTTGAGATAGAGAAGGGCACTTACCCGAGTCTCCAAAGAGGTTTGCTTTTCAGTAGAAAGATTGACACCCTGGCAGTGAAGGCCGTTCTGACGCTGAAAACGGATTGGGTCAAGGCAAATGGACCGTACGCTCTGGACTCTCTCACTCTGGCCATTGAGAAAATGAAGCCCACGCTGACTAGATTGGTTCATGGAAGATTATGATCGTAGGAAACCTTGGTCATCTCTAAACCCACGGGAAAGGATCTATTATGGCCGGAGGTTGGAGCCTACTTAAACGAATTTGGGCGAAAAAGACTTCAAGTATAGCGGGTCTTTGGGGCGAGACGAACGAAAACGTATTGACCTGAACCTTCCCCTTGGGCTGTGGGCGCCGAGCAAATGACGAGGTAAATGTGTATTTCCTTTTGTCCGAGGTGGAAGAAAGCGAAGGGGCTTCAGTACAGATCATGGTTGGTCTTGATCTAGAGCCCTCAGTTCTCGTGGTCATTTAGTCTCACACAATAAAAATAGGGAGGAATTGAAATGGCTGGACTTTTCGGTTTTTTGGCAGCATTCAGCAAGAAACAGATGCAAGGCGTGGGCGATAGCCTCACCAGGGCCATCGTCGCCTGGGACCCGGAAACGGCCACAGACGCCGAAATCGAGGAGATGATCGGAGAGTTGGATAAGATTACGGTTGAGGCCGGTAAGGCCAAGTCTGATTTCGAGAGAGAACAAAAAGAGGCTGACGCCGTACGTCAAAACTATGACCGCTACATTTCCGCCGCAGACATGCTCGAAGGTCAGATGAAGACGGCCCAGACCAGCGGAGACCTCGTAAAGGCCTCAGACATTCAGTCTAGCCTTGATAAACTTCTTGATGACCTGGAACAGCTCAAGCCTGAACTGGAGCGCGAAAAACAAGAAGCGGCAGAGGCGAAAGAGTTCTATGACGAATTGATAGGCCTTGCCAAGACTTCTGCTGACAAGGTAAAGCAGGCCCGTAACACCCTGCAAAACGCGCGGCGCGACATGCAACGCGCCGAAATCCAGAAACAGCGGGCAGCGGACAAAGCCGCTAAGGCAGAAAAACTGGCCGGACTGCGGAAAGACACTGGCGGCATGGGAGTGGCCCTCGCCAGCATGAATAAACAGGCGGAAGAAGCCAAGGCCAAAGCGGCGGCCTCGGAACTAAAGGCCAAGTTGCTTGCCCCGAGCGAAGTCAATAAGGATCCCAACATCGAGGCTGCCTTGAAGTCTGCCGGGGGGAGTGCTTTGGCACTTGGTTCCAGCGTTTCTGACCGACTCGCTGCGCTTAAGAGAAAATAATCATATGCCACCTGATTTGGGCGAACTTACGGAAAACAGGACGGGTAGAGCGGACTTCAGTCTAGACTTGGCTACTGAGCCTAAGGTCCGCCACCCGTTTTGTTGCGAGAGATGAGTCATGGCGTTCTTGATTAGATATGGAAAGAAGCTCGTCGAAAAAATGATCCGGGAGTCAATCGGCTTGACCAACCCTAAAGAGCCGGACGCTGGGATCTGCATGAACTGTGGTCGAAGAACGTTCCACGGCGATCTGCGGGACGGCATGTGTGGTTTATGCTGGGCAGCCGAAAGGCAGCGAGAGTCTGGCCAGTCAAATGAGCGGGTAAGACCGCCGGACTCATCGGATGATCTTCAAGAAGCCTATCGAATTCTTAACTGCAGTAAAAGCGACTCTGACGACCATATTAAGAAACGATACAGAATTCTTGTTAAGGAATGCCATGTTGACAGCCTTCCCAAGGGATTACCCGACTACCTGGTCCAGGCTGCCAACCAGAAATTTCGGCAAATCCAGAAGTCTTACACAAGTATTATGAAATCAAGAAATAAGGTGAGTCATACCGATCAATAATTTCGCAATCGGTTTTGACATGAACACTGGGCCTAGATCTGATAACAGCTTGGCCCTGTTTTCATAGGGACCCCGCTCCATTCGAGCTTATTTCCCAAATTTTGCGGCTAGTTCTTCATCTGAAGGCTCCGTCATTTTGGTTCCGTCAGGAAAAAGTAGTGTAGGTATTACAAATCTGCCATTTACCTTTACAACAAAATCGCGGGCGCCGGCTTCTTCGTCAATGTCGTGCCATTCGTATTCGATTCCATGTCCGTCAAGAAATTTAATCGCTCTTTTAGCGTCCGGGCACCATTTCGCTCCATACATCACTAGCATGTCCACCTTTGTTTCCATCTTATTCCTCCTGATAACCGGCTTGATTACTGACCAGACTTGCTCCCGGCGCCTTTAGTATAATGTCACATCAGAGAACCTCTGCAAGATTTTCTTTCCTTTATCGATAGTAAATATGATTTACTATCTCAGAAAGCTCGTTTCAATGTTGCGGTCAGTTGACATCGTTTCCCCTGCAAACTTTCTCATCATGATTGAGTTGATATGGGGAGCGGATTATATTTCATGCAGGCAGACCTTATACAGGAGTATTATCACAAATGATTGAGAATCTCAGTGACAAAATCCTGATAGTTGATGATGAACTGGAAATAGCCAATATGGTCGGAGAGCTCTTGAATCTAGCAGGATATGAATGCTTCATGGCCGATTCTGGTGATTCGGCTTTGAAGACCCTTGGCAAGAGAGAATTCGGTCTCGTGGTCACAGATATAATGATGCCCGGCATGTCTGGAATAGAGCTTCTTATTGAAATCAAAAAGTCTTTTCCCGACGTCGCAGTGATTATGGTCACTGGAGTCGATGACAGAAAGATGGCCATCCACACTTTGGAACTCGGAGCATATGGATATATCATCAAGCCATTCAACCGAAACGAAATTCTGATCAATGTAGTCAGTGCGCTTGAAAGGCGGCGGCTTTCGCTATTGAGCAAAGAATACGAGAAATCATTGAAAATGGAGGTAGAAGAGAAAACCAAGGATGTCCAAGACAGGGAGGAAGAGATTATTTTTCGACTGATTGCGGCCACACGATATCGAGATGACGAAACTGGGGCGCATGTCAAACGTATCGGCCTTGATGCCGCGGAAATGGCCAGAGGCCTTGGATGGTCTGATTCAGCGACGAATGACATCCGCCTGGGTGCTCCAATGCATGACCTTGGTAAAATAGGAGTGCCGGATGAAATATTGCTAAAAACTGGCAAACTGGAACCTGCGGAATTTGAGGTAATAAAGACTCATCCCAAAATCGGCTTTGACATCCTGAATGGATCTAAAGTGCCTCTGATTCAGATGGCGGCGGAGATTGCGCTGTCACACCACGAAAAATGGGAAGGTTCAGGCTACCTCTCTGGATTGATGGGAGAAGAGATCCCAGAGGCCGGTCGTGTAGTAGCTATAGTGGACGTGTACGACGCACTGGTCCATGACCGTGTCTATCGCAAGGCGTTGCCGGAGGACAAAGCCCTTTCCATAATGGCTTCAGACAGAGGGCGACATTTTGATCCCCGGATGTTCGACTGTTTCATGGATCTGCTCCCACGAATGAGAGATATCAGGGACGAGGTAAAGGATACGGAGGATCAGCTTTAAATATTATATGTTTTTGATGTTTAATGGCTATTATCTAATCTAATATGTTTGATTTGATTTGTTAGGTTTTTCTTACTAGTGTCCCAACGTTTATAGAAGATATGGTGTTAAGAGATTGTTTGCATTAGATAAAAATAGCTTTATGTTGATAATCGATTTGAAATCCACCCGATCGATGAGCCATCCTCGGATAAAGATTCCTTGGGGGTTCGATCGTGAACTTAGGAAAACTTGTTTTTTCTCAAGTGATGGAGTTTCTTCCTCTCCATATCTTTCGCCAATGCGTTGATAGATACAGCGGCAACTACAAGGTCAAGGAGTTCACCTGTCTCGATCAATATTACAGCATGGCATTTGCTCAGATTACCTATCGGGAAAGCTTACGGGATATAGAGGCGTGCCTTCGGGCACAACATTCCAAGCTCTACCATATGGGAATCAGGGGGCCGGTTTCCCGCAACACCCTAGCCAACGCCAACAAGGTCAGGGACTGGCGCATCTATGCGGACTTTGCGCTCTCGTTGATTGCCACTGCCCGCAGGCTCTGCAGCAAGGAAGCGTTTTACGACGACCTAAACGAGACCGTTTACGCTCTGGACGCAACAACTATCGATTTGTGCCTGTCCCTGTTCCCTTGGGCTCATTTCCGGAAGACCAAAGGAGCTCAAACTCCATACCCTGTTGGATCTGCGCGGCAATATCCCTTCATTCATCCACATCTCAGATGGAAAACTCCACGAGGTCAACACTCTGGATATCATTCCCATCGAGGTAGGCGCCTTTTATATCATGGACAGGGGTTACCTGGACTATGCCAGGTTCCATTCTCTCTCACAGGCTACAGCCTTCTTTGTAACCAGGGCCAAGTCCAACCTAAGATGCCGACGTGTTTACTCTCATCCAGTGGATCGGAGCACTGGCCTGATATGCGATCAATCAGTGCTGCTGACCGTCCCAAAGTCTGCCATGGACTATCCGGACAAATTGCGCCGAGTAAAATACTACGACTCAGAAACCAAAAAAATTCTGGTCTTTCTCACAAACAACTTCACTTTACCCCCTTTGACCATCTGTATGCTCTACCGATCTCGTTGGCAGGTAGAGCTATTTTTCAAATGGATCAAGCAAAATCTCCGAATAAAAACGTTTTATGGCACTTCGGAGAATGCCGTCAAGACTCAAATATGGATAGCGGTGTCGGTCTATGTACTTGTGGCCATCATGAAAAAACAGCTAAATATTCGGGCCAGTCTCTACACAATTTTACAGGTGCTCAGCGTCTCTGCTTTCTAAAGAACGCTGCTTTATCAACTACTTGAACAATCCGATTACAAAAGTGAAACGACTGAAACTAATAACCAATTGACTTTATTCAACTAAACGTTGGGACACTTGTGGTGTGATGTGTTTAAGTTGCCCACCTGAATTGCAGATCAACCCCAGAATCGAAAAAACTCTTCATACAATAGCTCGGCAAATTGGCCTGGTAATGGAAAATGTCAGGCTGCAGGAAGCGACCAGGTCCTTAACAATAACAGACCCACTGACAGGTGTGGCGAATAGGCGCATGCTGGAGATGATGCTTGATCAGGCGTTGGCGAGGGCGGACAGGTTCGGTCAGGAGGTTTCCATAATAATGTCCGATATAGATCATTTCAAGCGTTATAATGACGCATATGGCCACCTGGATGGTGATAAAGCTCTCTGTGATGTGGCCAACAATATTTTCCAAGGTAACGAGGAAAACCGACCTGGTGGCTCGTTATGGCGGTGAAGAATTCGTGATACTCATTCCTGACGCTGATCTCGAACAGGCTTCAAAAAAAGCCGAATCCATGAGACTGATAGTTCAAAACAAAACTCCAGTAACCATCAGTTCAGGAGTCTCCTCTTACAAGAGGGGAGGAGACACCAAGGAAAAGCTGCTCTTGAGGGCTGACCAGGCCCTATACCAGGCAAAACACAGAGGTAGAAACAGAGTCTGTGTTAATGATTCGTCTAATGATTTCTCCTGATCACATGGGAAAACCCGTCTCCTGAATTGACAAATCAAAATCCATAGAATCCATGCCGGCCAAATCAACCGGGACAAACTGCCGATACGTCCAGGGTGCAGATGCAACACAGAAACTGTCCCGGCTCTGTCTCGCTCAAGTTGCGCATTCCATGGGGTTCCTGGCTGGCAATGTAAACCATGTCTCCAGGGCCACAAATTCTTTTGTCCACCATTTTGTCCGTATTAGGATCAAAAGCCCAGCATTCAAATTTACCTGAAATGATATACATCGTCTGAACATAGGCATGGTTGTGGATAGGAATTTCACCCGCCGGCCCGACTGTAAATAGTCTCAAACCATACGCTGGAGAACCTTCAGCGTCCAGCCCAACTTTAGAAAGCCACTGAACGCCAACATGTTTAGCGTTGCTGGTTTCCCCCTTGTATCGCACGCTTCTCACTTGGACATTTTCAACGTCAGCAGAATTCATCGCTATCATATTTGTTTCCTCAATCTTTCAGTAAATTTATATAACATTTCGTAAATACCATTCCTGGCCAGACCAATGGACCTCGTCTCGAAAAAGGCCAAGGATTGTAGAGAAGCAAAAACAGCCAAAACGTGACAATCACCAAGATGGTTCCTGGTTAATCTCTTGTTTTTTACCGCTATCCTGTTCCCATTGCCTGAGATACTCGAAAGCTTCTATTGCAGCTTCCTCCGCTGCATTCTCATAAGTATACAGTTCCACTGTCACGAACCCATCAAAAGCATTGTCCCGAATAGTATTCAATACCTTAGGCAACTCTATGGCGCCGTGTCCGAGCATGAGATGATGGTGCTCACGCGAAGGGGCTATATCTTCAAGATGAAAATGATGTGTGTAATCTTTCATAATTTCTATGAGTTCCGCAGGGTCCTCGTTCACACAAAAAAAGTGTCCAATATCGAAGTTGAGGCCAAAAACCTCTGGATCCAGTCCGTCAAAAAAATCCAGGAATTCGCCGCTGTTTTCTATAAGAAGACCTGGTTCAGGTTCTATGAGAACACGGACACCTTTTTCCCGGGCTTTGTCTTCGACAGCGAAAAGACCATCCCTGAAAAGTTTGAGGCCTTCTTCGCGAATCATCTCTTCCAATGGCCCACCCGGTTCGGTGGAAATATTTTGAGCTCCGAGGCGGTCCGCAAGTTCGATACATCGAAGTGTATAATCCACCCGTTTAGCTCTCAGATCGGCGTCTTTCTCAATCCATGAGGGGTGATAAGTGTCTCCATCGGCGTGATGCATGAATGCGTTAACGTTTGATATTAATAGCCCACTGTTCTCTATGGCTCTTCGAATCATCACGATGTAAGAGTCTGTCAGATGAAGAGGGAATGCGTGAGGAACGTCCGCCATGATCTCTATACCCTCATAACCGATGCTTGAGAGAATCCTGATTGTCTCCAGGAGGTCATATCTAAGGAACGCATTGGAGCTGAACGCGAACTTCATCCCCTTACCTTTCTGAATTTATCTTCCCGGCTTACTTCGTAAGGCCCAACCCAGACTCCCGGCTAATGGAGTTAAGATATCGCAACGATTGCCTTGCAACGTCTTCCGGCCGGTCTGGATATGTGTATAGTTCAACCGTTGCAAAACCATTGTAACCATTTTCTGTCAGAATTCCCAAGATCTCGAAGAAATCTATGTCCCCCGTCCCTGGAACCAGGTGGTAGTGTTTCCTGCCACGTATGTCTTCAATGTGGACATGAAAAACCCGGCGCCCCAATCCATTTATAACGACCCTGGGGTCTTCTCCAAGCACATGGCTGTGCCCCAAGTCAAGGTTGGCGCCTAGGTAGGGGGAATCAACCTGTTCCAGCAATCCTGACAATTCATCGAAACACTCTACAAGAAGGCCCGGTTCGTACTCAACTCCAATACCAATAGATCTTTTGGAGGAGTATTCAACTAGCTTCTCCAATGAATCAATCAGGAGATCCCTGGATTCTTCCGGACTAATGCCCGGCGCAGGTCTGCCGGATGTCACACTGACAAACGGGGCGTCCAGGAAATCAGCCAGATCTACACATTTCTTTGTGTAATCGATTCTCCAGTTTCTAAGGACCTTGTCAGAATTCGCCAAAGACGGCTCGAAAAGAGGTTCCCAGAATTGTCTGCCGTAATAACCCATCGCTGTGTTAGCGTTTATGTTCGCTACTTTCAGTCCCGATCTTTCAATAGCTGATTTTACCTTTTCCAGGTCAGATTTGGACAACTCGTCCGCATACAGGTGAGGCTCATCCGCCAGCAACTCTATGCCTTCGTATCCGATCTTCGCTATCTTTTCTATAGCCTCAACAGCGGAATACCTTACAAATCCGTTTGAACTGAATGAAAATTTCACATGAGATCCAATCACAAAGTCTGCTTTCGATCTGCTATCGATACATAATCCATCAGCATTTCAAACTGTCCGGATAGGCTGTGTTCAGTTACACCAAGCGGATCTTTGAAGTACGAGGCAAGGTGCGTCATCAGTCCCCCTTCTCCTCTCCGGTGGGATAATTCCGCCAGACGCACAAGATCCAAGACCAGGGGCGCGGCTAACAACGAGTCATATCCCTGCCAGACAAATTGAAGAGACATTTTGGCTCCCATGAACCCCTTGAAATGAATGTAATCCCATGCCGTCTTCTGGTCTTCCAAAGACGGGACATAATTTATATGAACCTGCGAGTGTGGCGAGTAACCTAGAATCCTGGGGAGAACGGAGTCTTTTGTTTGAATCTTAGCTCGCCTGTTGTCAGGATGATCCAGGACCTTGCCGTCCATATTTCCTAAAATGTTGAACCCTTCCCAGCTCAAAACCTCGAGGTTCCTATATTTAAACATTGGGGCCAAGGTTGATTTCACAAGAGTTTCACCTGTTTTGCCGTCATTTCCCATTACCGGCACACCGTTGCGCTCCGCCAGTTTCACCATTGCCGGGAAAAGAGCCCCGGTTGAAGGCGTGAAATTAATATAAGGGCTCTGTGACTGAATTGCGGCATAGGCGTAGATCGTGCTCGGTCGAAAAGACTCAAAGCCATTGCTGTCAATACATCTTTCCAGAGCCTCAAGGTCATGGTGAGTATGGTCCATTTTGATAAGAGGTTCTGTAGACGCTAGGTTCACTACTACGAGTTCATCAAGACCTTTTACAGACTTGAATTCATTGATTTCGGACGTGACACGGGCAATTTCTTCTCTGGCGGAACCGGAAACACATATATCACCTCCAGATACGAGTTCAATGGCCTCTCCGCAGTTTAGAGTGACCCCTGGATAGATGAACGACTCTATCCCCGCCAAGTCTCCTTCAACAGCTCCAATCAGGAAAGGGTCAATCCCGGACGGATTTCTAAGAAGCACACTAACGATATCTCTCAACCTCCCCGGCCTGATGTCGCATCCCCCAAACTCCATGGCCTCCACTGGAACAAGGCCTAGTTTGCGAAAGGGTTCGGTGGCTGTTACCATTCCCGTTGAATCACACAACCCCTTTCTTAAAAGTAGTGCTCCTGTCATCACAGTAATAGAGATAGATCCCAATGCTCCTATGAGCCAGACTCCGATTTTCTTCATTCAGATCTAACGCCTTTCAACATTTGATTCTTTGTTTAATGACCACAAAGCGGCAATTTCCATAAAATCGTCCAGTGAATTCCTCTGGTCAATAGGTCTGGATGTTCAGTTTACTGATTTTTTTCATCCACACCTTAATTAATAGCATGAAAAAACTAGCCGCAAACGCAATCATGGCTATCATCAAGAAAAAGTTTTCTTTCTCCATTTTTTCCCAATACTGACCAAGGAACCCCGCTCCATAGTTTCCAAAGAACGACGAAAGAAACCAGGCTCCCATAATCATGGATACCATTCGTGTAGGGGAAAGCTTCGTCACTAATGACAACCCAACTGGAGACAGATACAATTCGCCCAATGTGACCAATAGGTTAAAGGTAATTAGCCACGACATCCCCACAGGAGTTCCCCCCACTGAGTAGAATATCGCCGCCGGAGCCATTACAAGAAATCCTAACCCCAGCAGGAAACATCCAAACGCCATCTTGGATATCGCCGCCGGTTCCTTTCCCTTTCTTGACCGCCAGGACCAGAAGCTTGTCACCATTGGCGTTAAGACGAAGATGAAAGCCGGATTGAGAGACTGGAACCATGACGCGGGGATTTGCATTCCCATAACGCGACGCTCGGTGTAAGCGTCCGCCCACAGGGCAATTGTATTCCCCTGCTGTTCATATGCGGCCCAGAACGCTGCAGTAACCAGGCCTACGGCTAAGAGTACCCAGAGGCGCTGTTTTTCGTCTTCAGGCAGCGGTTCAACAGAATGTTGTTTAGAGATTTTATATCCATCATGGCTATCAAATCCAAGCCACTTTTTTCCAAAGAGGTATACAATGAGCCCCAGTATCATGCCTATGCCGGCGGCGTTGAACCCGTAGTGCCAACCGTAAACCTCTCCCAAAGTGCCGCAAATGAGAGGCGAAAAAAAAGCGCCCAAATTTATGCCCACGTAGAAAATACTGAATGCGCTGTCTCGACGCGAATCGCCAACGGCATACAGTTCCCCAACCTGGGTTGCGATGTTAGGCTTGAAAAATCCATTGCCTATGACCAGGAATATGAGAGCGCCGATGAACAACGATTCAAAGGCCATCATGAAGTGGCCCGCAGCCATGACTATAGCGCCTATAATTACAGCTTTGCGTCGACCAATTACTCGATCGGCTAATGCGCCACCCAGGAAAGGGGTCAGATATACCAATCCCGTGTAAAGGCCGTAAATCTGCGACGCGGAAGACTGACTGAACATGAGATGCTTCACCATGTAGTAGACGAGTAACGACCTCATGCCATAGTAGGAAAATCGCTCCCACATTTCGGTCAGGAAAAGCACAAAGAGACCTTTTGGGTGTCCCCATAGGGTCCCATCCGCTCGAAAAGCCATGGCGCCTATCCCTATAAGATCCAGTTGAATTAAAAACCGTGAATTGGTTTCCGGGTATGATTGGTTTCTCTTTTTATGAGCCAAACGTAGTCATTTCAGTCAAGCTCTTTTTTAATTCCGCTGGGACGAGATCGTTTGCCGCCTCAAGATCTATCGTGGGTCTCCCTCCGAAAAGCTGGTAGGCACGGTTCAGAGTCCTATCCTCCCATATAGTTTTTATATCATTCTTAATCAAGGTATCAGCCTGAAAGGCGTCCACAATATTACCGAGCATGCTGACAATCCAGCGGTTTGCCATATTGACTATGAACTGACTCTTGTCGGGATCATTAAACCATACCAGTTCCCATTTCGGCGTCTCAAGTCTGCCGAGCAGCAACCAGGCCAGGGAGACCATGTCGTGAGCGACCACAGACTGCGAGGCTATCACCAGCCCTGTCTCGGGCTCCAAAACATATCCCTTGTCTGGACCATAAGTGGTTAGTATCTTGTTAGCCACGGATACCACCAATCGCTGCTTTTTAACCAAGGATTCCACTGCGTTGGCTTCCGCTGTCTTTTCATAAAGTGTCGCGGAATCCTTGTGGTATTCCAAACGAGTATCTGTGCGCCAATAGCCTACCGCCGCTTTCAACGCCAGTGTGCTCCCTGCGAGAGTGTGACGAGCACAACGCGGCATCAGGACGATGTGGTCCATCTCCTTTAGAATCATCGGCAGCATAAGACCCTTTTCCCAGTGAGATCCGCTGGGTGGCGATTCCTCATAAAAAGCGTCCCAACCTGATTTCTTCAAAAAAATGCAACTCAGCGCCCGCCTCGAGCGCAGCTTGGGCCATACCGCATCTTTCCATCAAACTCCGAGTGCTTCCCGAAATACCATCAGGTCTGAACTTAAGATGCTCAACGCCTGACATGTCACCAAGAACTATCCGCCTGGCTCCCCTATCTCTGAGCAATTCCACGATTGCCTTAATCCCCACCGGACTAGTTGTGGCCGGATAATTATTTCCAGAATTTAGAGCCGGTTTGATGAATACCGAATCGCCCTTGGAAAGCCATGAGAAATCCGTTGCGGCTTCCGCCGAGGCGCGGACCGCTTCATGGACAAGTTTTTCGGAAGATCCTTTCCTTGACCCCGGCTAGAAAAACCTTTGCCATATATTTCTCCTTCTGGCATTTAATATAAACCAATGTGTCGCACATACATCTCCGTTTTGGAACTTGAAAAAATTTCAGTAAGGTCTATATCACTATCCAGGTAGCCTGGGCTAGAATTGCGCGTCTATACTCCCTACAGTCTTGGACAATTGTTATGGAGGCAAAATATTCATGAGCAAAGTTACACTGCCAGATCCTTCTTTGAAACACAGCAGTCTTAAACTATACCCCGAACTGGAGAAACTCGAGAATGCCTATTTTAGAGCAGTGCCGGAAATGTGTGTCGAACGTTCAGACCTAATAACCAAATATCACCTGGATAATGATTTATTCAGTCAGGAAAAGATTTCGGTCCTGGATAAGGCCAAGACGTATAGGTATGTTTTGCGCAATCGATCTATATCAATTCAGAAGTCTTATCGTCCCCTACGTCGACTTGATCTATTACGACGTAAAACTTGTCAATAACGAATTTCACGAGAAATATTGCGGCAGACCCAACACGCGAATTCTACAAAACCTGTTCGACTTACTTAAACACTAAGTTAGCGCCGCCTAGACTTAAATTACAGGACATGTCCGATTGGATCGGGCGTGACTTTTCTAATCATTCCGAAGAGTTTTTTCACATCAACCGGTTTTTCCATCACTCCGTCCACACCGGCCCCATCTAGTTTTTCCTGCTCCAGAGATTGTCCGCCCCACCCTGTTAATAGAATAAATGGTATCTTGGATATTCCCCTTTTCCGGCAAATGGAAACCACTCTTCTGCCTACTTCCCATCCACTCATTCCTGGCATTCCAAGGTCGCAGATGACAACATCCACTTCATTGTTACTGAACAGATCAAGTCCTTCTTCACCTGAGCAAGCCCCTAGGACGGTCTGCCTGTATCCCGTTAATAGATCTTGAAGCAGCGTCACAATTTGTTTAGAGTCGTCAATCACTAGAATCCTGAGATTTTTTTCAGGCGCCGTGTCAATTGGTATTTCCGATTTGTCCAGGATCGACCTGGCCCCAGGAATCTCCACCATGAAACTGGTTCCCGCTCCGACGTCGCTCTTGACCGAAATTTCGCCGCCATGGTCATTTATTATCCTCTGGCTTACTACCAACCCCAGGCCCGTTCCTGAAGATCCCTTGGTCGTCCAGAATGGTTGGAACATTCGCTTCAGGTCACATTCGGCTATACCCTCGCCGGTATCTTCAATTATGAGTACGACCTTCTGTTTATGAGTTCTGGTTGAGACCCTAATTGTTCCGCCATGTGGCATCGCTTCAACAGCATTTTTGATGAGATTAACCAGTACCTCGAAAATTTCACTTTCTCTCCCGGTTACAAAACAGCCGGGAGTGATATCGAGTTTCATGTCTATATTGATATCGTCTTTCTCAAGGTTGGTTTTCCAAAGGGGGCGGCTGAAGTTCGAGGCTTGCACTACCAATTCGGATAAATCGAACATTTTACTTTCAATGGTGGAATTTTGAGATCTAATACCTGCAAAACTCTGTAAACGTTTAACCGTTTCTGAACCGAACCTTGCGGACTCACGGATCTGTTCAAGCGATTTTCTGGTTTTGTTGATTTTTCCGGAGTCAAGGTCCATTAAGGCCAATTCAACCCCACCAAGTAGTATCTGGAGGAGATTGTTAAAATTGTGCGCTACCCCTGTGGCTAATTCACCTATAGCCTTAAATCTTTCTGTCCTAGCGTTTATATCCGCTGCCCTCTTAAGATCAGTTACATCTGTAAGAAAATTCAAAGTGGCTGGTTTACCGTCCCATTCCATGAAGACCGAGTTGTTATGAGCCCACAATATTGTCCGGTCTCCCCTGATGATCCTGAAACTGCCGACATTTGAAGTGGACGTTACATTCAGGCTTTTGATCTGTTGCTCCAGAAATATATTGAGGTCTTCCGGGTATATGATTTTAGAGATGTCCTGTTGAAGTAATTCGTCTGAATTATAGCCGGTCAATTCCGAAGTTCTAGGATTGCAGAACCGGAGTTTACCTTCTTGAGTAATGAAAATAGCCTCTTGAGCGTTCTCGAATAAGGATCGGTATTTCTTTGCTGATTCTTCCAAGTTCTTGTAAAGGGTAGCGTTTTCAATAGATGTGGCCGCTTGGGTTGCAAGAACATTTAGCATTTCGACACGGTCAGGGGTAAAAACCGCAGACGCCTGATTGTTTTCCAGGTACAGTATTCCTGTTAACTCTCCACCGCGAACAACAGGAAGACAACAGACTGACTTTGGAAGCTTGGCTCTTATGTATGGATCATTGATGAACCCGGGATCGTTGGCGGCGTCATCCAGTATCAAGGGTCTTTTGGTCCTGATCACGTAATTTATTATGGCTGAAGACATTTCTGAGCTTTTAGAGACAAAGGTACATTCGAGTTCAAATTCCCGGTTTGCCAAGTCGCCGGATTGTGCCCTTATAAAGAATGAACCGTCTTTCTCCATTATGAGAAAGCCTTTTTCAGCTCCTGCAGTCTGAATGACAATGGTCATCAGTTTTTCAAGCAACTTCTCCAGCACTATTTCGCCCGAAATGCTTTGTGAAGCTCTTATGACGGCTGTAGAGTCAATATCTTTCTCTCTTGACGAATAGTCAGGGCCATCGGATTTCGTTGGCGGAGGTGAAGAAATTCTAGCAAGTAAATTAGGATAGTTATCATCCAGGTCTTTGACCTTGGACAAAGCTCCCCACTTCAAATAACAATTCCGGGCTTCGTAAAGATAAGATTTTGCTCTAACCATGTTACCCAGTGAAATCAGCAACATTGCCGCTCTTTCGTTCGCCAGCGCTTCTTCGTTGAGATACCCGTTTTCTCTGGCGAGTTCTATTACCAAGTCATATTGATCCAGAGCCATTTGGATGCGACCCAAACATCTAAATCGCTCGGCCTCAACGAAGTTAAATTCATTCATGAAATTCATGGGGGCTGTTGACGCCCATCTATGAAGAGTTTTCTGCGCTTTCGAGACTTGTTTTAAGGTAGCTCTACGTTGTTTCCAGCCCAATTCATCAAAGACCGCCAATCGAGCAAGGGAGCCATAGAATAGTATTGGTGGAACCAGCATTGTACCCTTAGCTCCTACCAGGTGTCGTTCAGCAAGAAGGAGGTTCTGGACTGCTGTCTTGTATTCCCGAAACAGGTAACACAATCGAAGTTTCTGAATGTACATGGCGCAGATGATCGAATTCTCTTTAGCCTCAACCAATAGAGGCGCCATCTTTTCTTCATCATAGGCTCGGCCACGCAGAAGACACGGGTTCTCAGAAGGTTCCATCAGGTTAAGAATCTCCTGATGGTAAACTTCTACAAGGTGTCTGGTCGTTTCCTGCCTCATCTTTCCTATGGAGCTTGCAAGGGTTGAGGCTTCCTTTTCAAGCTCAGGCAAATATTTTCCGACGCTAAAAGAATGAGTACAGTAAAAGCCCGCGCTTGCGGACGCATACTCAAAATCTCCTAACTCACGACCCAAATGATAGTTTTCGAGCAATGGCTTGAGTCCATCACGAAGTGAGCTGATACGTATCTTCAGGAAGGCACAGACGACAAACCTCACTCTTGCCTGATCCTGTCTGCAATTGTCAGTTTGGGTCAGATTGAGCGCTATGTCTCCAAATTTGATACCTAAGTCGACATCATCCAAAATAGAGGTCATTATTATGGCATAGGCAACGAACGCATATGCTGATTCCCTGGCCAAGCCAAAATTGACTGAAAGCCGAACCATACTAAATATCATTAGAACAAACAGTTCCGGGGCAACTGTATAAGCTGCGGAAACAACACTCCGCAGAATACGCATCGTCGCTAGTTTCTTCTCATCCCTCATGCTGGGTAGTTTGGGTAACAATTCGATTTCTCGACCAAATAGAGCCCATCTTGTCTTGATGAGATCTGAGAAAACATTCATTTTTCCAGGTTTGTCAGGAAATGCTTCTCCTAGGAGACGCAGTACGGGTAAAGCCGTTTTCACGGCTTTAAGCCTTTGGTTTTGGGCGATATGCGCCTGGATCATGGCCTCATGGATTTTAATTCCGTCCATTAAATCCCGTGTATTTGAGAGGACTTTGGAAGCCATCTCTTCCATCTCGTCAAACCTGGTTGCGAGAAAAGCCTGTACAGTAACCTCCGTGCAAAGTTCCAGCATGAGGTGGTAATTTCTAGTCCAGCCTTCTTCCCCAAGTAATTTTATTCCGTGCCAAAAATATGTTAGCGCTGCTTCATGCGCAGTGGAGGCGCCGGCCTGCTTGCCCGCCCTTAAATTCAGTTCCACCAGTTCCAATCTGTCTTCTTCACCGTTCACAAAATCAGGGGCCAGGTTGAGTTGAGTCACAATGTCAAATATCTTGGCGTTAATCTGATCGGGCTGGGTGTTGTGAAGCATAGCCTGACCCAATTTACGGTGAAACAGGGGCCTTACGTCTTCCGGGATTAATGAGTAAGCTGTTTGTTGAATCCTGTCGTGAGCAAATTTGTATTCTGCTTTGACTTCCTGTGGATTATCGACCAGTCCTAGTTCAATCAGTTTGTGGCCTTCGCCTGTGGGATAGATCAAACCTTCACCGAGCGCAGGGCCTAGCCGTTGGACAATGTTCTTATTAGAATCCCCCAAAAACCAGGATAGTGAAAAAACGTCGAATTTGTTTCCAACGCATGCCGCAACTTTCAGCAGATGTTGGCTAATCGGAGGTAATTTACGAATTCTTTCCTCCAGGAGCGCCGCTACATTTTTAGTTACATCTTGCCTGATAATCTGGGACGTGTCCCAAGTCCAACTTCCGATGGTGTGATCAAAATGAACGAGATTTTCTTCATAGACAGATTTCAGAAATTCTTTGATAAAAAAAGGGTTACCCTGGGTCTTTTCGTGTACAATTTGGGCTAGTTCAAGCACTGTACCGCTATGAGTTCTAAGTGAATCAGCGATCAACTGAGTAGTATGTCCCAATTGAATAGGTCCCAGATTCAGGGCGCTTGTTCGCACGTCATGCTTAAGTATGGTATCCATTGTCGAGACTATTGGATGGGATGAATCAACTTCTTCGTTACGATAGGACACAATCACCAGAAGGAATTTTGTGTCCAGATCAGTAAACAAGAACTCCAGGAGCTTCAGGGAAAACAGGTCTGCCCATTGTATGTCATCCAGAAAAATCACGACGGGATGTTCGGAGAGGCAGAAAACACTCAAAAAATTCTGAAACTGAAGTTTAAATCTGTTTTCCGACTCAACTGGTTCAAGTTCAGGCGGAGCAGGCTGCGGCCCCACGATGAGTTCAAGTTCAGGTATCACATCAATAATTATCTGACAGTTTGTTCCTAAAGCCTTCAAGAATTGGCTTTTCCATTTTAAAAGGCTTTCCTCGTTTTCTGCTAGAAGTTGAGTGACAAGTTCCCTAAATGGGTGCAGGACTGCATTATCAAGAATGTTTCTGTGAAGCTGGTCAAATTTTCCGGAGACAAAATATCCATTGCGACTTCCTATTGTTCCCTGAACGTTCTGTACCAACGAAGTCTTCCCGATTCCAGCTTCTCCAAAGATTGTAACAAGTTCTCTGTTCCCGGTTCCGGCTCTATCAAAGGCATTCAGAATTATTTCGGCTTCCTTTTCCCGCCCATAAATACGGTTCGAAATGACCAGTTCTTGAGGAATATCTTTTTCAGCAATTTGAATATCCCCAATCACTCCATAAGAACGAAGCTGATTCAAGCAGGCTTCAAGATCAGCGATTATTCCAAAGTCGCTTTGATATCTGTTTTCAGGATTCTTTTCCAATAGCTTCAGAATAACATTTGAGAGAGCTTCTGGAATTGTGGAGTTTACTTTCGAAGGGGGGTCAGGCTTAATGGCGACATGGCAATGAACCAATTCGAGAGGATCTTTCGATTCAAAGGGAAGCCTGTTGGTAAATAGCTGATAGAGGGATACTCCCAAGGAGTAATAATCGCCTCTATAGTCTAAGGGTCGATTCATTCTGCCTGTTTGTTCAGGAGCCATGTACAAAAGCGTCCCGTCAAGAACTCCACGATTCATGACATGGGTGTCCTCGTGAACCAGGCCGGAGGCAATACCAAAGTCTATGATCTTGAGCTGACCGGAACTCCTATTAAAGATTACGTTTGATGGGTTTAAATCTTTGTGAATTACCCCTGAGGAATGAATCTGTCCAAGACAGTCACATGTCTTTATGGCAACTACAATACGCTCTTCAAGGGACAAGTCAGCCGTCTTCATTATTCTATCGAGCGATTCTCCTCCAAAATCCTCTAAGATCATCAAAAGGCGGCCTTCAGTTTTTTCCATGCCATAAGCCCTGATAACGCCGGCATAATTCGCGAGAGAGATGATAACTTGGTATTCGTATTTGAAATCAAAAATTTCGTTGAGAGACGGATGGTCTTTCCTCTGCATTTTCAACACGACTGGTTCGTTGTCCAACAGTCTGACAGCATGGAATATCGACGAGACGTCGCTTTCAAATATCTTGTCCAGAATCTTACAGCCTGCGACTGCGATCATTTGACCCTCTTAAAGATCAGTAATTTTGGATTCGCTTCCGTCAAGACAGATCATTTTCCCAGGGTTGAGCAGCTTCAAAAATTCCGAGGGATTATTCGCTCAACCAGAGCTTCATTTCAGGAGACTCCCTCATAATTTCTTCCCTTGCTCCGACAAAAGTCCGGTAACCTCCACTCAGGTTCCGCGAGTTAAATCCGTTCTGGATCAATATTCGATGGGCAAGATACCCTCTCATGCCCACGGCGCAATACGGTATATACTCTTTGTTTATGTCCAGATTTTGCAACTCTTCTCTCAATTTATCGAGAGGAATATGAATTGAGTCCGGTATGGCCCCTGCCGCCCTTATTTCCTCCTCGCCACGCAAATCCAGCAAAACAGCTCCGCTCTGAATTAACGCGGCTAGTTCATGCCAGTGCGCAACGTCCATATCGCCCTTGAGTATGTTCGAGGCCACAAAACCCGCCATATTGACTGGGTCCTTTGCAGATGAAAAAGGTGGAGCGTAAGCGAGTTCGAGTTCTTCGAGATCCAGGACAGTCATGCCGGCATGAATGGCAGTAGCCAGGACGTCTATTCTCTTATCTACACCATCGCTTCCCACAATTTGCGCTCCGAGTATATTACCGGAACTCGGCGAGAAAATGAGTTTAATGGCCATGGGCGAAGAGCCGGGATAATACGACGCATGAGATCCAGAGTGGGTATAGCTCACCATGAATGGGATCCCCTGGCGCACCAGGGTCTTTTCATTTGATCCCGTTGAGGCAATCGCCAGATCAAACACTTTTACGATTGAAGTTCCCAAAGCCCCTGTATATATGGATCGGCGACCCATGGCATTATCGGCCGCGACCCTCCCCTGCTTGTTGGCCGGTCCCGCTAGAGCCACCGCCGTTGGGAAACCAGTCACAAAATCTTTGATCTCAACAGCGTCACCCACTGCGTATATGTGAGGATTAGAGGTCCTCATCGTAGCGTCTACCTGAATGTGGCCCCTAGGTCCTAGTTTCAACCCCGCTTCCTTGGCTAGCCTGTTTTCAGGCGTCACACCGATTGCGGAAATGACGAGATCACATCCAAATTCCTTTGCCTGTTCAGTCGATACCCAGAGTCGTCCGTTTTTTCTAACTATGGATTTAACCTTTTGTCCCAAAGCCAGGTTGACTCCGCGATATTTCAAATGAGCGTGAACTATGGCTGCCATCTCTGTGTCAAGAGGCGCCATCACCTGATTCCCCATTTCCAGCACAGTAGTTTCTATTCCTCGGATTACCAGGTTTTCAGCCATTTCCAGACCGATAAAACCTCCACCGACAACTACTGCGGAAGTCGTCTTTTTAAGACCTATGACTTGTTTGATTTTATCTGAGTCTGGAATATCACGCAGATGGAAAACACCTTCTAGATCTACGCCTGGAATCGGAGGCATCACAGGTTCAGCGCCCGGAGCCAGAATAATCGTCTCGTAGGACTCTATATAGCTTCGCCCGGATTTGCTATCGCGTATCAAAATTTCTCGCTTGTCCGGGGCGATTGACAGTACTTCGGAATTGATACGCACTTCGACATCGTATCGCGCCTCAAAGTCTTCGGGTGTAGTAACAAGCAAATTATCCCGGTATTTGATGACACCGCCTATGTAATACGGCAGACCACAGTTGGCGAAAGAAATGTGTTCCCCTCGTTCCAGGATTATAATCTTCGAGCGTTCATTCAATCTGCGTGCCCTGGCGGCTGCTGTGGCCCCTCCCGCTACACCTCCGATGATCAACAGTTTTGTATCCATGAACTAGACGCTCCTTGCGAGTATATCAGTTAAACCTGTATTGTGGTTAAGAAAGCTGCGGGAGGACCAAGCCCCATTAGGGTTTTATGAACTCTAAGGACCGAATGCCTCTGTCTTCCTTACGCACTCGGTTTTAATCCTTTCAATCAATTCCTTCATAACTGAAAATACGTTATCCCTGATGTCACCTGCCAGAACAACCAGCAACAGGTCTTCTCCCACAGTAAAAGAACCTTCAAACGCCCTGATTTCCAAAGCCACTATGCCAGGTTGGGACAAAGCCCATGATTTGACGCTCTCTATTCTGGATTTGTCAACTGCGACTTTCAGCTCTCGAACTTCTTTACCACCTGAGCGGGAGAAATCTCTGACTATGCCGTTGTGGCAGAGTATCATTCCTGCCTTGTTTATATCAGGATGAGACTTCACCTTCGCAAGCAGATCTCCCAATGAAACAGCGGGATCCTTTCCCATGACATCTCCTTTCAGTTCAGTTTGAATCGACTATCCGGCCGAATGATCATTCACATGGCTGATCCTACTAGTGTTATTCCAAAGGGCCGGCAGGGTTTTCGTCAATCCTGAAGAAGATAGCGTAAAGCACGGGCACTACTATCATGGTCAGGACGCAGGCGAACAACAGTCCAAACATCAGGGCTACAGCCATCGATGCGAAGAACGCGTCCTGAAGCAGTGGAATCATACCTAGGACCGTGGTTATGGCGACCATGAGCACCGGGCGTAGCTTTGCTACACTACCATCCAGTATTGCCTGGTAGGGAGCCTTTCCTCCTCTGATCTCGTTACTAACCCTGTCCAGTACGACGATCGAGTTCTTGATCTGCTCACCACCAAGACTGAGCACTCCCAACAAGGCCATGAAGCCGAACGGCTGACCAGTGAGCAGCAGCCCTGCGGTGACTCCTATGATGCACAACGGAGCGGTCATCCAAATCACCAGCGTGGTGCGAACCGAATTAAAAAGACAGACAACGATGAAAACCATGAGCGCCAAAGCCATTGGCAGCGGTTTGGCCAGGGCTGTGCGGGCATTTCGGGAATCCTCGTATTCGCCGCCCCATTCGAGCGAATAACCCGGGGGTAATTCTAGTTGCTCGATCTGGGTACGAACACGGTTGAACAGTTGACTGGGCAGGCCATGGCGTGGGTCAGCATGGATGGTAATGGTCGGAACGCGATCGCGACGCATGACAACAGGGTCTTCCCAGTCCATCTCGGCTCCGGAAGCCACCTGGTTCAACGGGATCATCCTCCCGGCGGTCGGGCTCCAGATCTGCATGCTATGAATCGCCTGGACATCGTCTCGCTCGGCCAGCGGCGGACGAGCGATGATCGGTAGCAGCCGAGTCTCCTGCGGGAAAAGTGTGGCGCCGGCGGTTCCCTGTTCACGATAAAAACCGATCACGCGTCCTTGAAAGGCTGTTTCGAGGGCTTGAGCGACATCGACACGTGTAATGCCGTTTCGGCGAGCCTGCTGTTCGAGCAGGTTCGGACGGATCACCAGTTCACTTTCTCGCCAGTCGTCGCGCACGCCCTTAGCCCCTCCATCATCATTGATAATTTTTTTGGTCTGGGCGGCAAGCTGGCGAAGCGTGCCTGAATCGGGTCCTCGAAATCGCGCCTGTATGCGGCCTCCACCCCCGGGCCCTAGCAGAAACTTTCGGGCCACCGAGTTAGCGTTCGGATAATTCTCGTCCAAATATTGCTGAATGTCCGCGAGCATCCCGTCAATTTTGTTCTTGTCGTCTACATCGATGAGGAACTGAACATATGCTCTGTTCTTCCCTTCCGGACTGTAGACGAGCATGAAGCGCAAACCGCCGCTTCCAACAAACGTTGACACATGAGTTACACCGGGCCGGGCCTTGATGAACCGCTCGACTTTGTCGGCGAATTCTTCCGATTCGTGAATATGGACACCGGCAGGAAGGAAGACATCCACCATGAATTGTGGTCGGGTCGCTGCCGGGAAAAAGCTCTGTTCTACCTTCCCAAAGCCATAAATAGCCACAACGAACAGAACAATAGCCAGTACAACCACCGTCCAGCGGAAACGAAGGGCAAAAATCAGGAGGCGCCGGTAAACCGAGAAGATTATGCCTCCATAAGGATCACTGCTTCCAGCTTTGTTGGTTTGGATTGGCGAAAAGAATTTGTAACTCAGGAAGGGAGTTATGGTTATCGCAGAAATCCAGCTTAGCGTAAGAGAAATAAGAATGACCCAGAACAGAGAATTGACATACTCTCCGGTCCTATCCTCCGATAGTCCGATAGCTGCAAAGGCGATCACAGCGATAGCCGTCGCGCCGAAGAGTGGCCACTGGTTTTGCGACACTGCTTCGCGAACCACCTTGAGCTTGTCTTCACCAGCCTCTATACGGACCTTCAGCGACTCGGTGATAATAATCGCATTGTCGGTAAGCATGCACAAGGCAATAATGAGGGCTCCCAAAGAGATACGCTCCATCAGGAGATCACCGTCAAGATACATCACCATGAACGTGGCCATGATGGTTAGGAACAGAACCAGCCCGATGATTACCCCAGTCTTTCGCCCCATTGCGAAAAAAAGCACCACGAAGACTATGGTGACCGCCTTGGCCAAATTGAAGATGAAGTCGCCCGTGGCTTGTGTTACAGCCTCAGGTTGAAAATTGATCTCGCCGATCTCGATTCCGATAGGCTGATTGAATTTGAGTTCCTCAAGCTTTTGCCGAACGCCTCGACCCAAAGTTACGACGTTGCCCCCCTGCACCGTGGAAATACCCAAGCCTATGGCCGGTTTGCCATCGTACCGGAGTAAACTCCGCGGCGGATCTTCGGTGTCTCGTTTCAGAGTGGCGATGTCTTTGAGGGTCAGTTGACGGCCCGTTTGATCTGATCCGATCACCAGTTCAAGCATGTCGTTTACCGAGTCAAAACCACCTCGAGGATCAATTGTGATAAACTGGTCACCGACGCGCACTCGACCACCATCGGCTGCTATGTTTTTTGCTTGGAGTTGCGCATAGATTTGTTCCTCGTTAATACCAAGCTTAGCCAAACGATGACGTGAGATTTCGAGAAAAATCACCTCTTGCTGTTCGCCAAAAAAATCTACCTTTTTAACGTTGGGAACCAGCAGCAACTCTCGACGGAGATACTCGGCGTAGCTGCGCAGTTCGGCGTACGAGTAGCCTTCTCCGGTCAACGCCAGGAAGACACCAAAAACATCGCCAAAATCGTCTATTACTATCGACTTGCCCCGGACTGAAGGCGGGAGGCTCGGTTGAACATCGTTGATTTTACGTCTGAGTTCATCCCAAACCTGGGGGATAGCGTCTCTGTGGAACCTGTCCTTGATTACGGCGGTGACCACCGATCGCCCCCGCCACGATGCCGACTCTACACGTTTGAGTTGTCCCAGTTGCTGCAATGCGATCTCGATAGGGTTGGTGACTTCCTTGGCGACATCTTCAGCGCTGGCGCCCGGGTAAGGCGTAATGATCAAGGCCTCTTTTATCGTGAATTCCGGGTCCTCCAGCCGACCCATTCCCTGATAGGCTGTGAATCCTCCAATGACAACGAAAATCATAATGAAGAACATGACACGGTCCTTGCGGACGGAGATTTCACCAAAATTCATGGTTAGATACCTCCGAGCGCAGCGCCCATGTCGCGAATCTTCATCCCCTGTCGCAGGAAAGACACGCCCGCCACGACTATACGATCGCCAGATTGTAATCCGTCGACGATCTCAATTTGACTGCCGGAAGGCTCGCCTATTTTGACCGTTCTGCGAGTGACGGTTTGATCCGGCCCAATTACCCAAACCACTTGTTCACCCGTGTTTTCTTTAAAAACAGCGGAAACCGGTATCATAAAACTGTTACCAGCCATATTGTCTCTGCGGTAATAAAATGTGATTCTGGATGTCATACCGGGCAGCAGATTCACGTTGGGCGGGACCTTCATGGAGAAGCGAACCTTGAAAGTCTGAGTCGTCGGGTCCGCAGCCTGCGCAACCTCGTTAATATGAACAGGGAACTGTAATCCAGGGGCGCCACTGAATTCCGCAACGATCCGCTCAGTGTCAGTCGAGCGGATTTCTTCAGCCATCACCCCTTCTGGCACATCCGCAGCGATAAAGATCTCGTCAACGTCCTGAAACAGCACTATTGGAGCCTGAGCCTTGACGCTTTGCTGTTCTTCAACAAATCGCCGGGAGACAACTCCGTTATAAGGGGCGTACAGAGTGGAATCCTGTAGCTGGATGCTGCCTTCGACTAATCTAGCTTCAAGCCCACGAATTTCGGCCTCTTTGGAATCGATCTCTTCCTGACGGGATATCATGGCCTTCTCAAGAAGCTGCTGGGCAGATCTTTGTTCCTCTTGGGCCACTCGGTAGGCAGTTTCGGCCCGCTCATAAGCTGCACGCGAAACAGCGCTAGAACGCAACAATCCAGCGTAACGATTGTAATCCGCTTGAGCGTTCGAGAGTTTAGCATCAGCCGCGCGTAACTGCGCTTCAAGCCGCTCTCTCTGTTCGGTCCGTTCGCCCGCCCTTAGAGCGCTGAGGTCCGCCCGCGCCTGATCGAGTCGACTTTGAAGAATCTTTAACTGAGCCTGGAATTCATCTTGCCTCAACTGAGCGATCATTCCCCCTTTAGTGACTCGCTGTCCCTCCCTGACCGGTAATTTGACAAGTAAACCTGGTACCAGGAAAGCAAGTTCGACCGTTTTTGAAGCCTCTACCTTTCCAGGGAACGAGCGCATAGTCGAATCGGCGCCGGCGGTTACTACCATTGTTTTCACTGGACGAATTTGGTTGGATTGTGGCGCAGGTTCCGGCGCACAACCGGCGGCGAGACAAACTATCGGCAGGACGATCAGAATGGTTCGTCCGAGTCCGGCGTGACCGCAACTTCCGGCGAGCATAACTGCCTCCTAAGTCGAGATAAGAAATCTATCGGGATTGAGCCTATTTTCTGGTCCCTGAGGCCAGATCAGGACGAACCTGACGCTCACCTGTAGGATGGTTTACAACTCTCCATCATTACATTTACTGTTTCAACAACTCTGAAGAATAACAATTAGGCCAGGTCAAAGAAACCGAGATCAGGGATCGAGCTTGATACCCTTGAGAAACAGGGTTACTTCAATTGTCAATTTTTATCGGAGAATCGTACACTCGTCCATAACCTTCTTTAGTCCGACCAGGGCTTTTACCCATTCTTCATCAAGTTCGGCCAATTCTTTCACTATCTCCGCACGGCGCTCTTTACCGACATCCTCTTCCTTCAAAACCGTTATCCAGTTCTGCCTCTTTTGGTAAGGCCCCACAGCCTTGTCGAAAGCGATTCTTACCGGATCAAGTGGATTGCTCATCGCCACCTCCTCTAAATTTTGAACTGAAACAGTTGAAGTCGTTCCATGCGCCCATTATATTGTCTGCAATAAAATCAGCAATAGTTACAGCGGAGAAAAGTCGAATAATAGCCGCTCAATGTAATTAGTTCAAAAGTTTATTATAACCCGTTTGGCTTCCCGGCTAATCCATATTTATTTGAGAGAATGAAAAGGCTGTAAAAGACCGTTTTGGAATCATAGTAGATTGTATTGTGTTTGTCGTCGGAATAGGGCTCGATAGAACCAAGCCCTGTCATTCGGGTCCGTTGCAACTTGCAAATAGTTGCTCATCCCATCTATGATTTAGGCCTTTTTGAGAACGTTAATCAGGAATAGGAGAACTACCGCCCCAATAGTAGCAGTGATCAACGAACCAATAAAACCGTGGGCTGACAGGCCAAACAGACTGAAAAGAAAACCTCCAAGATAGGCTCCGATTACTCCGAGGACGAGATTGACCAGCATACCGGCTCCTCTTCCCTTCATAATTGTCGCGGCCAGCCAACCCGCGATCAACCCTAATATTAAAAAACTAATCAAATTCATGCTAAGCCTCCTCTTCTAGACCAGGGATACCAGATGACAATACCAGAATAGACGTTGACTGCAGAAATATCAACAAGAACTGCAATGGAATCTTGCTTATATTACGATTTGTAAATAGTCTCATGGGCACGCTAACAAAAGGCCTTAATCTTTATTGCAAATTCAGACGAACAAGATTTCGTGGCACAGTCTGGGCCTCCAGCATGATTTGGTCGAATAATTCCTTCATTGTAGGCAAGTCATTTTCAAATTCTTCACGAGTTGGGAACATTGCTGAAGCAAGTTAGGCGAAGAACCGAGAGCATGGGGCTGTGGCCTGTTGCTCTACTCCCCGGTTCTATTATTGACCAAAAAAAAACCAACTGAAACTGCAGTTGGCGTAGGATGGGAAGATTATTTTCTTACCAAAGTTCTAATGCAACTGCTGGACCAAAGTTCACTTTAAAATAAACATATTACATATAATTATTCATATCAACTGGTTATAAAACCTTCCTTCATTGATGTTATGTTTGATGAGTGGGTCTAAATCATGGTCGTTGTACAAAAATTTGGACACAAAAAGTTACTATCTTACAACATACTACAATTACTCTACTTTCTATGTATTAAAAACGGGCGGCTTGTGCCGAAAATTTGAACACTCGGATAATTTTTACGCCTCTTTTAAGTATTGAGCCAAGTCTGTAGGCGCACAATTCACAGACCAGACTGAAATGCGCAAATGCAATTGACGTTGGGCATATTATATGAAAACATTCCAGAACGTTGGTGGCCAACACCAACTTATGGGAGGAAATCAGTAATGCCTAATTGGATCAATATAGCCAAGATCATCCTGAAAGTCGTAGTTATTGGATTCTTTATTACCCTTGCGGGCACAAATATCGTTAAGGCGGCGGATATAAATCAGGATTTGATAAAAGCTGCCGATGACCGCCGTTGGGAGAGAGTCAAACGCATTCTGAATGAAGGAGCGGACGTCAATGGCAGGGGCGGCAACAGGAACTATACAGCGCTGATGTTAGCTTCAAAATATGGTGAACTTAAAATAGTAAAACTTCTTTTGGAAAAGGGAGCTGACATCAACGCCAAGGACAATAGGGGCTATACGCCACTGTCCGAGGCCTCTATCTATGGCCAACTCGAAGTAGCTAAGCTTCTTCTGGAGAAAGGAGCCAATGTGAATGCTAAGGACAATGATGGCGTGACAGCGCTAATGTTGGCTTCCGATATGGGTGAACATGAGGTGGTAAAGCTTCTCCTAGATAAAGGAGCTGACGTTGACGCTGAAGACAGCAGGGGATATACGGCGCTGATGGCTGCTTCTGATACTGGTCAATTCAAAGCAGTGAAGGTTCTTTTGGATAGAGGCGCTGACATAAACGCTGAGGATATTCATGGCAGGACAGCGCTATTTCAGGCTTCTAAATATGGTGACACAAGAGTCGTAAACTTCCTGAAAGCTCACGGAGCAAGGGAATGATACTCATGGCAAATGAACCAACACCGTTTTGCGCTTCAATCCGGCGTCTCCTATTTGCAATCATCTGTGAGATTCCAGTGATGATTCCATAGATTATAGCAGGATGGAACTTTCTGTGTTTTGTCTATTTTGATGACAGTGAAGGCATAAGCTTAGGATCAAGGCTGTAAGTCCAAGGCGCACCGGAATTCTTCTATCCATTCCTCATGCGTTGACCGTCAAAGAGACTTTCGGGATCAGACATCTTTTCGCCTTCAAAAACTGGAGGTTTTATATGAGGAGTTGTACCTCATTAGATGATTTAGAAGGCAAACGATTACCGGAGTGTTTTCCGACGGTCACGGACGCACATGTGCATCTTTTTCCTGATAGAGTGTTTAAGGCCATTTGGCGGTGGTTCGATCAATTCGCGTGGCCTATCCGATATAAATTAACCTCTCCTCAAATAATTGAATTCCTTACCTCCAAGGGACTAAATCGTATTCTAGGACTGCATTACGCTCATAAACCTGGAATGGCGCGTGAATTAAACGCTTATATGGCTGAACTATGTCGGGAATATCCCCAGATCATCGGTACAGCTACCGTCTTTCCAGGCGAGAAAGACGCTGTAAATATTTTGAAGGAAGCCTTCGAAATGGGGCTTACCGGCATAAAGCTCCATGCCCATGTACAATATTTCGCAATGGATGACGCTGTGATGCATGAAATATACGAGGTATGCGCGGATCACAACCAACCTATGATCATGCACGTGGGCAGAGAGCCAAAGAACCCGAACTACCCTTACAAGCGCGATCCTTATGAGACATGCAAAGCCGAAAAGGTGGAGCTCATTTTAAAAAAATACCCCGGCCTAAAAATTTGTGTGCCACACCTCGGAGCAGACGAATTTGATCAGTATCGACGATTATTGGAACGTTACGACAACCTGTGGGTTGACACTGCAATGGCGCTTGTAGACTATGTGCCCAATTTCGTGCCTCCAAAATTATCAGACTTCCGGACCGATCGAGTCATGTTCGGAACGGATTTTCCGAATATTCCCTACTCTTGGGACACAGAAATCCGGCGGTTAGAAACGCTTCAACTCCCTGAGGATTATCTTCAGGGTCTTCTCGAAGGCAATCTGTCTGAATTTCTATCAATCAAGATTTGAACCGCTGATTTTGCCTGTCCTTTTTTAGTAAAAAGACAGTTCTACGTACTCCAAAACGCCCTCCTCAATTCACTTCGACAAGTCCCGGGATCGAATCAAGGACTGGATCAAACAACTCCTGCCCGAAAAGAAAATGAACATTAAGTTAAAAAGTGATAAATTGGCCCAACAGCGAATATGTGCAATGGTGAACATGATCATAATATACCTTAGGAGGGGAGTTTTTAGCCATGAGTGCTTGGTTACTCCTTTTTTTTGCAATTGCCATGGAAGTTTCTGGAACCATTTGTATGAAGCTATCTCAAGGTTTCACCCAACTCTGGCCATCAATCCTCGTGTTTATATTTTATGCATTCTCCTTTACTGCATCCACATTTGCTCTAAAAACTATTGACGTGAGCGTCGCCTATGCAGTCTGGATGGCGCTAGGCACTGCCATAATTGCCGTCATTGGAATGGTCTGGTTTCATGAGCCGTTGTCCCCGCTTAAGGTCATAGCGCTATTGACGATTATAACTGGGGTCGTGCTCTTGAACCTTTCGTCACAGGTCTAGGCCAATTCACTGTTTCTCAATCTCATTTGCAGTCCATTTAATTCGAGATTCAACACCAACTCTCTCGTAAATAAATATGGTACAAAAGGATACTTTAATGATTAAATTAATGTTAGAAGCTATTTTATTGGTAATTCATTTTTTAACCAACAACCCGGCGCCATGGTCGGAACAATATCCATAATAATAAATAAATTAGGAGTATTTTATGAAAAAAATTTATGACGACGACACTGAATTTGTGCCTGGAACACCTCCGACACAATCTAGTCAACCAACGCCTCCCGGTTCTAAAGGGAATAAACCTAAATCCAAGGTTAAACCATTGAACGTTAAGGATCCCAGTGACCTTAATTACGTTGAGTTGGCTTTAAAGCAGAAGGAGTACCAACAGAACAATTTTATTAAAAAACAAGCTACTGACAAAGGATTAACCAGACCATCAATTACCAATATTACTGAACAAATTAACAATTTTATTGAAAACGGAAGGGCTAAAGAGGACAGAAAAGACACAATGAATAAAAGGTTAAATGACTCTAATATTTCTAAAACTAGGCGTGAATACTATAAATGACTTAACTGGAGTAACTCTCATTGTGCGGCTACCTGTATTGGCGGGCGAATCTCAGGTTGGCCTGAAACCTTCAAGAGCCAAAGAAACGGCACTTTTATGCATTTAATACCTGACCCTTAAAAAAGTCGCTTGTATCTCGCCGAACGGGTCAAGGCAATTTTCAGAATACGGAGGGACTATTTTCCAGAACAAGTTCAATCGCAACCTCCGCTTCCCAATTCAACGGTAGATGCCGCTAAGTGGCTCGAAGGAGTTTCAGTTAATGAGCATTTTTTCTGTCTATTTCTACTAAACCTTTGCGGAGAATCTTTCCGATTGCGCTCTTGGGGAGTTTGTCAATGAACTCCACGCTCTTGGGCGCTTTGTAATTTGCCATCCGCTCTCTGCAGTAGTCGATGATATCTTGCTCTGTAACAGATTGGTCAGGCTTAAGCACAACATAGGCTTTGACACTTTCTCCGAAGTGGCTGTCTGGGACACCTATTACGCATGCTTCTAGGATTTTTGGGTGAGTGAAGAGAACTTCGTCTACATCCCGAGGGTAAATGTTAAAACCACCGGATATGATCATATCTTTTTTGCGATCCACAATTGTGAAATACCCCTCCTCGTCTACAGTGGCGATGTCACCGGTAAGAAACCATCCATCTTTGAACGCCGCAGCGCTTTCCTCCGGCCGATTGTGGTATCCTTTCATAACTTGAGGACCTTTGACACAAAGCTCACCCGGTTCGCCAAATGTGAAAATTTCTCGGTCGGGATCATCTATATCGACCAGTTTTGCGTCGGTGCTGGGGATTGGCAGCCCTATGCATCCCGGTTTTACCTTGCCCCCTAACGGAATGGCGTGCGTGCAAGGAGAGGTTTCAGTAAGGCCGTAGGCTTCAGAAATAAGGATTCCGGTCACCGCCTCAAACCCCCTGATCGTCTCCAGTGGCAATGGGGCCGCTGCGGACAAGCATGCCTTGACCGAATTTAAGCTGTACTTCTTGATTGCAGGATGGTTGATCATCGCATTGAATAGAGTCGGAACTCCAGGAATGAAGGTCACCTTATATTTCTTTACGGCCTTGAGAATGGCAAGAGCTTCGGGCTTGGGAATAAGAACATTGAGCCATCCGTAAAAAATAGACATGTTCATGGCTGCTGTGAGGCCGTAAGAGTGAAAGAACGGGAGGCATCCGAGAGCAATTTCCTTGTCGTCAGCGAAGTCCATACACCATGCCCGTGCCTGTTGGCAGTTTGATGACAGGTTTCTGTGGGTTAGTTCCACCCCTTTCGAGACTCCGGTTGTACCCCCCGTGTAGATTATTACTGCCGTTTCTTCCATACTGGACGGATAATTCGCCTTTACCGGCTGGTGGCTTTTAATCAGTGTCGTGAATTCGTAAATATCTTCCTGTCTCGGAGTATCCAAGTGGAGCTTCTTTTTCAAGAACGGGAAGAGTTGTTTCAAGGGAAACGGCAGATAATCACGAATATGGCATGAGATGATACTTTTAATTTCAGTTTTTGGGCGCAATTTCATCATTCTGGGCACTAGGGTGTCCAGACAAATGATCCATCCGCATCCAGAATCTCGCAACTGGTACTCCAGCTCACTGTCCGTGTAGAGAGGATTATTCGGCACAGCGATGGCGCCGAGCCGGAAAGCCCCGTACATGCCGACCACCGTCTGGACGAGATTTGGTAAAAGTAGGGCAACCCTGTCTCCAGGTCCGACTCCAAGGCTTTTAAGCCCTGATGCGAACCTTGAGACCATTACGTCCAGTTCTTGATAGCTAATGGTTTTCCCCTGAAAAACGAGGGCAGGATTTTTAGGAATCCTGGAGGCTGTTTGAGTAAGGGCTAAGTGTAAGGGAATGTCCGCGAAATCTATAGTCGCAGGAACTCCAGGCGTATAAGATTTGAGCCATATTTTTTCCATCGCAGTTTCCTTAATGAGGTAATTGGAATTAAAAAGGGGCGATGTTTCGATGCGTCGCCTTCGATATGTGTGATCGTTTCATTATAAATGATTGACCTGGATGAAGTCTCTATCAGTTTTTTGGCCAGTCACTCCAACTTTCTGATAAACTGTGAATTTGACTATTGATACAGGACCTGGAGTAGAGGTGTAAATATGTTATTCTTGTTCAACTGGAGTCTGGGGCTTCTTTTTGCAGTCATCCACGTGTTGATCCGAAAGCCTCGATCCCTGGCCCATAGATTAAAACTTTTTCTCCTCTACCAGATGGTATTCGCCATCGGAATAAGTGGTCTCGTCGGGTTTTTGGGGCACTGTCTCAACTTTGAACAGACCGCAAGGAGTATCGGGTGGGTACCGCACAGGCAGTTTCAGTTTGAATTGGGCGCTGGCGAACTGGGATGGGCAATTGCGGGGTTCCTCTCTATCGTAATAAGAAACCCTCTCTATTGGTTGGGTGTCAGCATTGCCCCTACTGTCATGTGCTTGCTCTCTGCCGGGCAACATATATGGGAGATGGTAGCGTTAGGCAACTATTCGCCCAATAATCTATGGGCCGGGGTCGTTGATTTGATTGGGCCTCTAACGTTGTTAATACTTTTTGGGTGGTACTTTATGCTGACGAGAAAGGAGTGTTCAGGATAGGGATGAACCTATGTTTGGTTTAGAGATCCCCTGAGCCTCAAAAACTACCTCAGTGTCTTTTGCAGTTCTAATGGCGGTTGAAAGGATACTAACGAAAAACGTGTCCACATCGTTTCAAAAAAAGATGTGGACATCCCCGGCCTTAATTACTATTGCAGGAAACTACCTCTTTAGCCTCAAAGAGTAGATACTCGTCGATCAGGCGGTTTATGTCACCATCAAGCACTCCCTGAACATTCCCTATCTCGCAGTTTGTCCGGTGATCTTTTACCATTTGGTAGGGTTGAAGCACGTAGGATCTTATTTGTGAACCCCACGCTATATCTTTCTTGCTTTTGTGCAAAGTATCCTTTTCGGCTCTTTTCTTTTCGAGTTCAAGGTCATAAAGACGAGATCTAAGTATCTTCAAGGCCATTGCCCGGTTCTTGTGTTGTGACCTTTCATTCTGGCATTGCGCCACAATCCCGCTAGGTAGATGGGTGATCCGTACAGCCGAGTCGGTCTTGTTTACATGCTGACCTCCCGCTCCGGACGCTCTGTAGGTATCAACCTTCAGGTCCGCTTCATTAATCTCAATCTCCACATCGTCATCTGCGCTTGGATATACAAACAGGGCGGCAAAGGATGTATGACGTCTCGAATTCGCGTCAAATGGCGAAATTCTTACCAGTCTGTGTATCCCCATTTCTGCTCTTAATCGCCCGTATGCGTATTCACCTTCAACTGTAAATGTTACTGACTTCAGACCAGCTTCTTCTCCCGGAAGGGAATCCAGGATGTCAGCTTTGTAGCCCTCTATCTCACTCCATCGGAGATACATCCGGAGGAGCATCTCGGTCCAGTCCTGAGCTTCTGTTCCTCCTGCTCCGGCATGGATTTCAACAATGGCTGACCCGGAATCTTCGGGTTGGGCAAATAGCCTTTGGACCTCCATTTCCCTTATCTGGTTTTCGAGCATGGAGATGTTTTGCTGGACTTCATCCAGGACAGAGTTATCTTCTTCTTCCAAAGCCAGTTCCAGGAGAGCTTCCGTATCATCTATATTTCTATCCAGTCCCTGGAAATTTTGCAGAATTCTATTTATAATTTTTTGTTCCTTTAGGACGTCTTTAGCAGTTCCCGGGGTAGTCCAAAAGGCTTCATCTGATTGTGTTTTTTCAATCTCGTTTAATCGCGAAATCTTACCATCCAGGTCAAAGATAACCTCGGAGGTTGGATTGTCGCTGTCTTATTTCCGCCATCTTCTGTTGAAGTTCAAACATTTTCGTCCTCCAAAGGCTTCAGGTGGGCTCCGGTGTATGCTCTTCCCTCAAGCCATTTATTATATTGTGAAAATCCATCAGAATCTACTGATTCCAATGCCTCATCCATTATTTTTAGCCTTGAATCAAGGTTATCCACAAAATGCACTAATATCGCTTCCCTGGTAAACGGACGAACCGGGGCTCCAAATTCAGGCTCCCCATGATGGGAAAGGAGAATGTGTTCCAATTCTACGAGCCATGGTTCGTTCTCCAATCCCAGTTCGAGAGCGACGTTTTTGAGAAATGTGGCTCCAAGTATGACATGGCCAATTAATCTTCCCTCTATAGTTCCTCTCCGGGTTCCCGCGGATATTTCCTGAAGTTTTCCAATGTCATGCAATATTGCTCCAGATATAGCTATGGCGCGATCAATCTTGGGTTCCGTTTCCAGGATGGCCAACACTTTGAGGACTACTGACCACGTGTGTTCTATCAGACCACCTCTATAAGCATGGTGAATAATTTTTGCCGCTGGGGCCGACTTGAATTGATCACACACCCTCTCCAAGATTTCCAATACAAAATTAGACAGTTCCGCAGGTTTAATAGTTTCGGCCAACTGGACCATCTGGTCGAAAACTTCATCTACATTACATTCTGTAGTTCTGATAATCGTAGAGATATCAGGAACCTCTGATTCTTCAGCCTTCCTGATCTTGTCTACAACAAGTTGGATTCGATCTCGAAATATCTCGACTCGGCCCTCGACTTTCACTATGTCCCCAAGATCAAAACCTTCGCCCCACTTCTGAAGAGCTTCCGGCCACAATTTTGCTGAAATTTCACCACTTGAGTCTCCTAGTTTCAAATCTAGATAGATTTGGCCTCCTCTAGTTTTCCTCAAGGTCTTGGTTCGCAATTCAAAAAAACGGAGAATTTGCTCTCCGTCGCTTAAATCTTTTATCAAAACAGTTGAAGCCATAAGATCACCAATTTGTTAAAACCGATTGTCAGGAATTTTACTCTTATTTTGGAATTACTTGATCAAACTAATTGCCGTGTCGGAGTCAATACCCGATAGCTCCTAGCCGGCGGGGACGTTCAATGGCGAGTAGTCCTTGTTCGTAAAGCGTTGCTTATAGGAGAAGCTTCTCTTTTTCGGAGCGCGTCCAATGACTTTTCCATGAAATCCGGAATGTCTATAGTTTTCCCTCCGTGGAGAATCGCGTAAATTTCTCCTAGAATTACTGGATGGAAACCTCTTTGTGCGGCGATTCTGTTAGCGAAACGAGACGCTTCAAAGCCTTCAACAGCAATCATTTTCTTTCTGTATTGCTCCAGCAACGTCCTGGCTGACCGGCCTTTACCGTGCTTCTCCTCCATTTGCGCCAGATCGCGACCGAAACTCGCAGAGCGTCCTCCCCTGCAGGTTGCAAGTAGATCAGCCATCCAAACCTGGCTCTCAGCGTCAAAAGTCTCGGGCTGCGCTCCCAGAAGCGAACCAAAATCCCTGATTTCAGCCGTTACCAGTGTTGCGTAAGTGGCGAGAAAATTCTCCGGAGCCATCTTGGATCCTTCGAGGATACCATATCCTATAGCGTAAACATTCTTCATGGCCGAAGCCAGGCTGGTTCCGGTAACATCGCCTGAATAGACAACGCGAAAGAGGGGGGTTTCTACAAGTGGCCTCAAGCGGTCAAAAGTTTCGTAATGATCACACGCTATCTGTGTAACCCCTGCTCCGCCGTAGGCAATTTCATGAGCCAAATTTGCGCCAGAGAGTGTAGAAATACGCATTCTTTTTCCTAAACGCTCCAGTTCTTCGCGTATGGTTTGGCATGGAAGCAATCCAGTTTCGGGTATAAAACCCTTGGTGGCGATCACAAGGTCACTGCCCTCAGGGGCCATCTCGATGACCTTGGTAATGGTAGCGTAGAAATACTTGCTGGGGGTCACCAGTAGGATGAGAGAGGTGTCGCCTATCGCTGCGATGAGATCTGATTCAGGTCTTACCGATCGAGGAATCGTAAGATCCTTGAAAATCCACGGATGTTTCCCTTCAACCGTAAGCTTTTCGAGGATTGCCTCGCGGGAGTCGTACAATATAAGAGCGTGTTCCGAGAGATCCGGCTTTCTTAGAAGATTTCCTCCTATGTGTAACGCTAAAGTGTAACCCCAAGCGCCGGCGTTGACCACAGTCATAGTGTTGCGACCTCTAAGAGGATAGATACGCCGATCAGCGTGGTACGCGTAAAAGTTCAATATTGATTGGTTTCTTGGATAATAATTGCGTGTCCACACGGACCATGAAATCGCCCGACGGCCGGACAAGTCTCTTAAGCCTGTGCGCAAAGCCCTGTCCGGGTCAGATGTAATTAGAGGATGAAAGGGAGGCGACTTTCTGTAACGGGATTTGAAGAAAGCGGTAGTATTCTCAATTTCATCAAGGATTTTCTCCCGTAACGCCTTTCTATCGATTCGCTCCACGCCCTGCATCGATTTGGCCACCAACTGTGAGGGATGAATGACTTTATTACGGGCAATTTCTTCAATCGCTCGATGAGATATTCGCTGGAGTGTGAGTGAATTATCATCGTTGAGTTCAAAAGGCTCCCCAACAGTTGCCACGACGTCTCCAAAAATTCCTTCGATTCGGTTTATGGCTTTTTCCGGAGCGGCAATGCCCAATACAAAAGGGAAAAGCATGGATCTTCTCTTGGGGAACATAGAAAGAACCGGGAAGAACCAAGGTGATGTGAGATAGCTGTCCTCGGGTATGATGGAGTAAGATATGGAAACCGGTATCACCAAAGCTTTTCCTGTGGCCTTGATGCCGGCGAGAAGACCGTGAGGAACATACGGTTCTCTCAACACACCATCTCTAGAACGAACAGTATAGCGGCTGGTCCTGGCGTAAAGAGCCTGGACCTCTCCCTGTTCGGCCAGCGCTGCGCAAAACCATGCGTAAGAGCGGTGTTGAACTGGAGAAAATGTCTTAGGCGCTTCAAGAGTCCTAAACGCTTTAAGCCATTTTGAAACCCATCCTTGGGTCACATCTCCCGAAACATGAGTGATTGGAATCGGCAATCCCAATCTGTCAATCAAATCGGATGCCAACGCATAGTCAAAGTAGGAGGAATGATTGACAAAGAAGAAGAGTGGACCCTGGAAATTACGGATCTTTTCAATAACATGCGCTGGTGGTGGTAGAGAAATATTGTTGAACAGGTGACCCGTCAGGAACTTAAGCATCGCTGCAGTATTATGGAAATCGTTTTCATCAAAAGAAACCGAGAACTCAGTAAGCGCCTTCTGGAGTTCATAATGATCGCCCTTAGGCTCATACTTCTGGGCCAGCTGTAACGCTCGACCCCTTACCGCATCGGTGTCTACGACTGGAGGTCGAGTACCAGAAAGGCTTCTTTGAAGTTTCTTGAACCCTTCATGTTTTCCAAAAATTTTTACGAATCTGTTCAATCGCATAAAAAAACCTTACACGAAGGGTTCATTGGGGCGCTATTTCAGTATCAGTTAACTATCCCCGTAGCTGGTCTGTCTGACCCACGAGCTGGCCCTCGAGGCCCCGGTCTCTGGGCTGGAGCAGGTGGCGCTCCGGGAACGGTGGTTGATGGAGTTGCGGAGGGAGACTCCTGTTTTATCACGGATGGTTGAATTTGTTGTAGTTGCTGAGTCCCTGGAGCAACCGATTGCGGTGATGTCGGCAAAGTGGGCGACGCCTGAGTCTGACCCTCAGATCCAGTGGTTACATTTTGGTTTGCATTCTGTTCCGTCACCGGGGAGGTTTGGTTAAAACGCACCGAAAGTAAAACTTCGTTGAAGATCTGGTGAAACTTTTCCATGCTCTTTGATGGGGCCAGGCAAGATACCCTTACAAGGGTCTGATCGAATTTGAAAAATACTATGATTATGTCCATCCATGTCTTTGGGGTATTTTCAAAAGCCTGAATGAAGAAATAGTAAGCTCCTGGAACTTCACTTTTGAATTCCCCTTCATCAAGAATACGGACTTCCTGTTTTTCCTTGGCGGTTCCTGTCCCTTTTTGAAGATCCGTTATTCCGTTTCGCAATTCTTGAAGGAAAACATTGAGCTGGTCTTTGACCGGCTTATGAGCGGCAACATGAATTTTTGCCCTGAAGTTTTCAGTCAGGTCGGGATCTTGAAACACCACGTAGTAATTCCCTTGGGGTTTATCGATTTTTATCCATGTCGGCGGGAATTTCATGGAAAAGCCATACTCGTCGCTGGTGAATGTTTTGAAGTCCGCTCCAAATGTCAAACCGGGAACAGTAAAAATCAACAATGCCGCAACAAACAACGATACTTTTTGTAATTGCAATCTGTCTTTCCACATGAGGCGTGTCTCCTTTATTAAGGGACTGATCCGAATAGCTGGAAATGATACCAACAAAGAGTTTACAGGGTCAAGTTTTTCTCCAGATGTCCTGTTTATAAATTGACCCTCTCCACTCTATCCCAACGTTAAAAACTTTTGTAAAAAATAACCAGGTTGCTATCCAGGAACCGGCGAGAATGCCGACAGGAGCCAGAAAAGTGTAAGCCCATTTGCCATGATAATTTCTCAGAAAAATACCAAACGGAATTTCTATTGCAGCGATGGTCGCCACACTCATACAAAAAAATTATTAATTCCCTAGAACCGCAATCTTCATCCGTTAAAATCCTGACCGCAAGGTAAATTGTCAGGATGAAAGGAATCAACAGAGGAGTGTAATATAGCCATAGCCTGATGATTTTGATCAAATTGTTGTCCAGACCACCATAGAAAGTCCTCCGCCAGAATCGAGCCAGATCAAAGACACTGGAAAAAGCTTTCGTGCAAACCATGTCCGATCGGCTCACACATATCTTTTGACCCATACTCTTAGCCCTTCTTGCTAATGCGATATCTTCCGTCAGTTGATTTTTCAGTTTGCGCCACGTTCCAATCTCACGATAGGTTCTAGCTGGCATCAGAATAAAACATCCTGAAGCGACAGCCGCTTCCGACTTCGGATCATTGATTGAATTCAAAGGGAAGAAATATGAAATACCCAGAGCCATGTGTGGATAGATCCCTTTCTCAAGGAACCCCCATTTCTGAAAACCAGGAATCAGGCTTAATATGTCAAGATCTTCGAGATATATATATTTGACTGCTCTGGCAATCAAGTCTCTCGAGAAAACAGCGTCGGCGTCGGTGAAGAGTAAAATGTCTCCAGACGCAACACCGGCTCCAACAAACATCGCATGCGTTTTACCAGTCCAGTTGTTCGGCAGATTCTTTACGTCTACAATTTTAATGCGACTGTCTTTCTCTGAAAGTAGTCGCATTAATTCCAAAGTGTCGTCGGTACTCCGATCATTAACCAGGATTACCTCGATCCTCTTATAAGATGAGGCTAAGATAGATTCGACCGCTGCGACAATATTAGGCGCTTCATCTTTAGCTGGAACAATAACACTAACCGAATACGCTTCAACTTCAGATACATCTACGTTGGGAAGAGCGAAGTCGGATTCAAACTTCAGACCTCTTAGCAGTTCCGGAATCATCCGGGATATTTCCAAAATCATCGCAACCAGTATTATGAAAGTTGAAACAAATAACCATGTTTGCAAAATTCAGAGCCCCACTCCGCGTTAGTCTGAACGTTCGTGTCTGGACAACCATTCTAAACGGTCACAGTTAAGTCACCACACCTATTAATTGCATGAGATTCCATTCAGATTTTAGCAAGACTCAGAGGAAATTCGATTCAAGCGCTTAAAATTAGTCACGAACCGTAGACATGAGGTTCTCCTGTCTGTTTTTGGAGAGATATCTAGCTTTGGCGGATAGTTTTGCCGCGGTCGCAAGATCTTTCTCAGCTTCGGTTTTCATGCCCAGACGTTCCTTGATACCGGCTCTCTTACGATAAAATTCTGAATTGTCTGAGTCCAGTTTAATCGCTGTAGTCATGTGAACTAGAGCCTCAACGAAATTACCCTTGGTTTCTAATTGAAGCGCCCTTTGCAAATGATTGGAAGCGTTTCGCGGGTCTGTGTCAAAGACAAATGGATACTCTTCTGAGAAAGCGCTTTCCACATGCGGAGTCAAGGAGGTTACGGCAAAATAATTCAACTCACCTTCACGTAAACCCTTTAATATGACAGCCGGGGAGGAAGTTTCAACTATCTTTCTATACTCATGTTTTTCCGGCCCCCAGAACAACGTATATTTAGAAGCCCCAAAAACCGCAGGCCAACTTACCAGAAGACCTTGGTCGACGGTCTCAAATATCATTTCTTTAGGCGGAGGTGGAGCGACGGTTGATTCAAATCCACCCTTTGGCCCGCTGCAGGAAACCAGTCCAAGCGTTGCGGCCCACAAGGTCGATATACAAAGAAGCATGACGCCTTTATTTTTATATCTTAAAATCAATAGAACCTTCGAGTAATATCAGAAGACATGTCGGATCAGGGCTTGGGTTTCCTTCCCGTTTCGGCAACACCCTCATATAGGTAATCTTTTATATTTTAAATATTCTCGCCCCTAATTACAAGACGTTGGCCTAATTTTTTTGGATAACGCTGAGCAATGAAGCCGTCTGTGGTATGGGATATTGGATTTTGTCGATCCAGGTCGGCTCCTCGATCTTCAGAATGCGCGTTGGCGCAAACAGGCGGAACCTGTATGACTGAACACTTGTATTGCCCATATATGAAGATATTTACCAATGAATTCCAGCAACAGTCCGTAATGGGGGCAGCCTTGAATCAAAGAGGTTTGACTGTCAGTAATGCCTGTGTTATAACGCGTCATGGTAAATAATAATCAAATAAGACAAATATTTAATGTAATAAATAGCATAATAATCAAGAAATGGAGTAAAACATGTTAATTTTAAAAAAGAATTTACATTTCATTTTAACTATTGCCGCTTGCGCATTGTTTAGCTTCTCGGTGGCTTGGGCTCAACAGACAATACCAGACGATCAGGTTTTGGCAAAAATTGGGTCCAGAACAGTGACGGAAGGAGACCTGAAGCAGATGGCCAACGCTGTTCCTGAGAAATTTCGGTATTATTATCAGACTCCTGAAGGAAGAAAACAGACCCTGGATTATATCGTCAACATTTACGCTCTTGCGGCGGAAGCTGAAAAACAGGGTTTGGACAAGACTCCAGACGCCGAAAAACTCCTGGCTTTTACACGCAATGATCTGCTTGCGCGTTTGTTGCTGGACAAAATGACAAAGGAGTCGCCCGCTCCTTCGGAAGCGGACGGCATGAAATATTTCGAACAGAATAAAGCAGAATTCTCCACACCCGAGAGTATCAAACTTCATCACATTCTCGTAGAAAACGAAAAAGAGGCCAAGGATGTCTTGGCGAGGCTAAAAAAGGGTGACAAATTTGCTGAGATTGCGACTAAAATCTCAATTTGTCCAAGCAAAGCAAAAGGGGGAGACCTGGATTGGATGCCCAAAGGTAGTCTAGTTCCGGAAATTGAGGAGGTAGCCTTCAAGATGAAGAAGGGTCAAATAGAAGGCCCGGTGAAAAGCAAGTTCGGATATCATATTCTTTTCCTGGAAGACAACAAGCCTGCTGAAGAGGCTTCATTCGATCAGGTCAAGGAATACATAATCGAGCAACTCAAATATCAGAAACAACAAGAACAATATGAGAAGATTGCTGATTCTCTCAGAAAAAAGATGAATGTTCAGATCTTATTGCCAATTGAGGACGCAAAGCCTGCGGAAAGCGCCCCCGTTGGTGGTCCTAAGGCAAATCCCAAGAACTAGAAACAGAGAAAGGCGGCTAGTCGAGCCGCCTTTTAATTTTGTCTATAGAAACCGGCGCCAACATCAAACATCTAAAGGCACGAACATATCTTCAGCTTCCTGAACAATTTGTTTCATGTCTCCAACCTGCTCGTTAATCCGGGAAAGAGCTTCTTCGGCTGTTCGGGTTTTTAGGTCTTCTTCACGCATCATGAGTGAGACTAGTTCGACGAAATAACCTTCGTCAAGAAGATAAATCTTCTTGAGAATATCTAGCGTTTCCTCATCCGTAAGTTCAAGATCATCAGGTTTTAACTCTCCCCTGTCCAATTTGACCAAGAAATCAGCGGGAAAAGCTCCCTCTGCGTCTTCATCAGAAGCCGCTACAGTTTGAAGCACAGTTCGCACTAATTTATCCTGGAAAGCGGAGGCGACAAGTTTAATGTCCAGACTTTTTAAAACTAGAGAAAAATTCTCCTCGGTCTCCTCTAAGAAACTTACTAGCCAGTGATAAGCGGTTTGTGGGTCTGTAACTCCCTTTGAAGAAAATAATTCCGAGTCAAGGTCCAGAATTGACTGCACGCGCTGCGGTTCTACGAGTGGGAGGACTCCGATGTGAGTGGAACACTGGGATTTCATGAGACGAAACAGCGTACGGTCTCCCAACTCTTTTACAAGGTCCTTCCCTTCATGATCATCGAGTAGAAACACTATCTCCTGAGCATTTCGGGGATCAGTAAGAGCTTCGTTTGAAACCAGGTTGACCTGCTCTTCTCGAGAAAGACTCTCCATTAACTCAGCCGCGTGTTTTTTATCTATCCTAATTAAGTCCAACACCTTGTGACCGCGTTCGGATAGGGGGGTTAAATAGTTTTCAAGTCGCATAAGAGACTTACTCCTCCCGTTCGTCCCAATGAGGATCCTCTATTGATCTGACCATCTCGCGTGCGCCCTCATCTCCGCCGAAGTCTTCCTCTATCCAGCCTTCATCAGGGGTTTTATATGATTCTCCGAGGTTAAGAATCACTCGACGGCGCTGCCTGGCAATAGTCATGACTTGTAACGCCTTCACAAGATTGAAACCGGCTTCGCCATCGCCTGAGTCTCTAAAGGAGAAGATAATGTTCCGGAGTCTTTGGGCCTGATTCTTGTCCAACTCCAACCCCTTACTCTCAAATATTTCCTTGAGCCCAGGAGGGTCATTTTCGCCAAGAGTCAGGAGCAGCTTTTCCATCAGAGGACCAGACAGCCTAATGAAACGGCTCAAAGAAAAAGCAAGGGTTGCGGTGTCCATGGATAGTGGATCTCGTGAAACCAACTCAAGATAATCCAATTCATGTCCCGAATTTTCTGCTACAAGTTCCTCGAAGGTCGTGTATTCAAGGCTTATCTCGGGATTGACCAGAATTTCTTCTTCCATGAGTCCGTGAAACCTCCCCTATAACTTGCGCCTATATTAAATCTTAGATAAGAATCTTGCAAGGTTGGCAATGGTCTTTGTTCAAATGGGGCGCCATGGGCGAGGAAAAGTTCGCTAGATATAGAAACGGCATATTTCTCTATCGCTTGGGACTAAAGAAAATGTAAACACACATGGGGATAGAGATGTCGGATCGTTTCCCACCGCCCCCGAATTTGAGGAGGTTCAAGGGATGATCACCGCAGGAATCGACTGTGGGGCTAAAAATACAAAAACCGTCATTATAAAGGACGGTAAGATAATCGGGACAGGCCATGCCTCAACTGGCTTTGAACAGGCCGAGGCGGTCAAGGCTTCATTTGAAATGGCGCTCAAGAACGCCGGTATAAAGCCGAAAGACGTTGAACATATCGGAGGGACCGGGTCAGGGGCGAAGTCAATCAAGGTAGCTGATATTAATGTCAACGAAATAAAGGCTATGACCGTTGCGGCCAACTATTTCTTTCCAACTAGTCGGACTGTAGCCGATGTGGGCGCTGAAGAAGCACGAGCCGCTAAATTCGATGAAAAAGGCGCCGTCATAGACTTTGCCATTAATGAGAAATGCGCCGCCGGCTCCGGAGCGTTCATCGAAGCAATGGGGCGAGCGCTCGAGACCCCGTTGGCCGAGTTGGGAGCCCTAGCTCTTTCTTCGGACAATCCTATTCCATTGAACGCTCAGTGCGTAATTTTTGCGGAATCCGAAGTTGTAGGTCTTATTCACGCGAAAACTGAGATAAAGGATATCAGCAGAGCGATCCACGATGCGATGGCAAGTAGAATAGTATCTCTGATAAGGCGAATTGGTGTAAATCGAGATATCGTTATGTTAGGCGGCGTGGCGCATAATCCCGGTTTTACAACTGCACTGCAAAGAGGACTTGGGGTTGATAAAATATTCATCCCTGAGGACCCGGAATACGGCTCGGCCGTAGGCGCTGCTGTAGTTGCGGCTAGAAAATAACACACACGGGTTAGTTTCTATAAGCAGCTTTTGGCAGGCGCCACCCAGGCAGGGTTCAAGCGGCAAGACAACAAGATCGGAGCATATACACATGGTCGAGGAGAAAACGCAGGAATTCTGGCGATGGGCAGAGACTAACTGGGTTGATCCCGATATACGTTGGGAGGACGCTGAGTTTATAACTCTTGGAATTGATGTAGGATCAGTTAGTTCGCAGGCTGTAATAATGGTGGACGGCAAGATGTACGCTTGCGGTAACATGAGGACTGGATCAAATAGTCCTAATAGCGCAAGAAACGCTCTCAAATTTGCTCTAGAAAAGACTACGTTAACGGAAGACAAGGTTCATTATTGTATTGGGACCGGTTATGGCCGAGTCAACGTGCCTATGGCCGATAGAACGGTTACTGAAATTGCGTGCCACGCCAAAGGGGCCAATTTCTTCTATGGTCCCAAAGTCAGAACTGTCCTTGATGTCGGTGGGCAGGACATCAAGGCGATCCGCTGTGACGAAAAGGGAAAGGTTACAAACTTCCTCATGAATGACAAATGCGCAGCGGGGACGGGTAGGGGCATGGAGGTATTCTCTGACCTTCTTTCAGTTCCTATTGGAGAAGTCGGAGAGAGATCCTATCAGGTTGAAAAGGAACCCTTGGCGGTCTCGAGTACTTGCGTAGTGTATGCCAAATCAGAAGCGACGGGACTTCTGAGGAAAGGACTGAGCACAAATGAAGTCTTGGCGGCATATTGCTCAGCCATGGCCGATCGCATCTATTCCCTTCTTCAAAGAATAGGGGTTGAGCCTGAATTCGCAATCACAGGCGGAATGGCCAAAAACAGGGGCGTCATTGGTAGGCTCACAAAGAAAATGGGGCTTGAGCCGCTCAAAACCTCATGGGACACACAACTGGCTGGGGCCGCAGGAGCGGCTTTGTTTGGTTACACCCTTTGTCATAAAGGCAGAGGCGGGAAATAGAAGCCAAGGCACTTAATTCTAAGATGTTAGCCAACTACGGATACAGTGACGGATCAGGAAACTATTTTATCACCATAGACACCGACAAGTGCAATGCCTGTGGCGCGTGCGTAGAAGCCTGTCCAGGGAAGATATTTAAGGTGGTCGACGAGGACCCTAATGATCCGATGAATGAGGAACCGCCAGCAATAGTAGTCCCTGAAAAGAAGAACAAACTCAAATACGAATGTGGCCCGTGCAAACCTTCTGGAGATGACCCGCCAACTCCGCCTTGTGTGATGGCATGCGAAGAAGGCGCAATTTCACATTCCTGGTAGAATCCAATCCTCAAGAGACGAGTCAAATGCTATCCATCATTATAAATGGAAACAAATAGCCCCTAAAAATGCAAAATTCTTAAAGCCTAACCAGAGATGTGATGGAGTTTCTTGAACCTATCCAGGAGTGATTCCAAAGAGACGATTTCGTCAAAATTACGTACGTGGCCCAATATTCCAAGGCCCTCCGCACGTTCATGAATTGAAGCGTCATCAAGATCACAAATCAGAATTGAGGAAGTCATCCAGTTTGTAGTCAAGAACTCATTTATGAGCTTTAATCCCCTGGAAGTCGCTTCGTCGTCCTGAGCTATTAGAAGGTCAAAAGCCTGTTTTTTATGCTTGGATACCGCAGAATCGGGCTCCGAAAAAACCTCCGCATTTATGCCGTGAGAATCCAAAAGCTTTAATACTGAAGAGACGTCAACATCCTTATCAACAAAAACGCAGGCATTCACATGTTTGTCATTTGTCATGGTAGCTTTGCCAAAGTTCCTCGAAGTGTGTTTACAGCCAGATCAGCGCAATGAGTGTGTTCTATCGGGAGTCCACCCAAAAATTCAATCAATTGTTGAGACGATATTTTTCGGGCCTCATCTGGGTTCTTGCCTTTGGCCATACATGTCAACGCGCTTGCGCAGGCGATCGTTGGGCCGCAACCATTGGTTACAAAACCAATTTCCGATATTTCTTCTCCGGCCATTGTGATAAAAATTCCTATTGTATCCCCACAGATCCCACTCATGAAAGTATTAGCGTGGGCGTCTTCAATAGCTCCGAAATTCTGAGGGCTGTTAAAGTGTTCTATGACTGTGGGAGAATAAATTTTTGCAGCGTCTTTGAGAACCAAACCTTCAATGTCATCAAAAATTTCGTCATCGGATTTCATATAAACATCTCTCATGAAAATATTGTTACTATAGTTTTGCGCCGCAGCAGCTTCCAGGGACACATCCCTGCTTGTTGGGACTGGACCCGCAACAGGAACCACCGAAATGGGCGTTTTCCGGGGTCTTTGAAAGAGGGGAAGGCGCAGACAATACGGGCTCCAATTGGCTCGAACCACAAGACCGGCAAATCTCAGGGTCTGAATTTCTACCGATATCAACGATCAATTCATTTGTAACGCCACAATTGAGACATTTGAATTCTTTTATAGGCATGGCAAAAAACCTCCTCAAGCTAATATGTCACGAATTAATAACTGACTCAAGGTGTCCGGCTTTTGAAAAGTTTTCTACTTTGAGAACTACGGACTTGACCCCTTTAACGGACGCGATCTTCATTTTAATGCTGTTGGCCAGTCCATAAGCCATGGGACATGTGGGAGAAGCGGGCCGAAAAACCACGCTCACTTCGCCTTCATCCCCAACTTTAAGGTCTTTTATCACACCCATTCGCATTATGCTTAAACGTGTCTCCGGATCCATCACTTCAGTTAATGCGGACTTTATGTCGTCTTCCAGCATATTCATGTTCATATCGGCGTCTCTTTCATTGGTAAATGTGCTGGTTTATAACTTTCCATACTTCCACAATCGCTTCGCTTGCCGGTCCGGAGTCTTCTTCGACTACGGCCCTTCGTCTGACCATGGAATCAGTCACAGCCCTGTCGTATGGAATTTTCCCAGCCAAATGGATATTTGACGATTTTCCAAATTCCTCGATTTCCATGGCCATACCAGGGTGAATGTCCCATTTGTTGATTACCAGGGAGATCGGCGTTCCGAAACCTTTAACCAGTTCAGCGGCCCGTTTCATGTCGTGAAGTCCGGACATGGTGGGTTCTGTGACGATGACGACGTGATCGACGCCGGTAATAGATGAGATAACCGGACAACCGACTCCCGGCGCCCCGTCTACAATTACCAAGTCGATGTTTCGCTCCTCCGCTATTACCTTGGCCTGGTTCCGAACAAGCGCTACAAGTTTTCCGGAATTTTCTTCGCCGGGAATGAGATTGGCGTGAACCATAGGTCCCATCCTTGTTTCCGAGATGTACCATGTTCCGTTGAGTGTTTCTTCCATGGTTATAGCGGATTCCGGGCAGAGATAATGGCATAGAGCGCAGCCTTCGCATGCGACCGGATCAACTTCAAAGACTTCCTTTATCGCCCCATACCTGCAATTTTCAAGGCATATGCCGCACTGTGAGCATTTATCAGAGGCTATCAAGGCCTTTTTACCACCGACAAACGGTTCCTGATGAATAATCTTGGGCTGCGTCAGTATGTGAAGGTCCGCCGCATCTACGTCACAATCGGCCAAAACCAGACTCTCCGCCAGAAAAGCGAAACACGCGGCTAGGGACGTCTTGCCGGTGCCACCTTTACCACTAATGATAGCTAGTTCCTTCATAAGCCTATATGCCCGCTCCTTTAGACGGCTCAGTGTTTGTTGTTGAGAATGCAATCCGACATGTTCAGGAATTTGTCCACATACTCGGGCATCGACTCAATTAAGGGAACCCCCCTGGCATATCCTTCCGCTATTTTTCTGTGATTGGGTATTTCCATAAGAAGTGGAAGTCCTTTTCTAGCGCAATAATCTTTCGAATCGGAATCCCCTATGTCGCATCTGTTGATAACAACACCCATTGGAATACCAAGGTCCTCGATGGCTTCGACCGCTATTTCCAGATCATTTAGACCAAATGGAGTAGGCTCGGTTACCATGATCACGAAATCGCTGTTCCTAACTGTCGTAATAACCGGGCAGGACGCCCCAGGAGGAGCGTCAAGAATGGCCACTCTGTCCTTGTTGATCCTTGTCTTGACTTCTCTAATAAGAGGGGGGCTCATGGCTTCACCGATTCTAATGCGTCCATGAACAAACTCAACATCCTTGACAAAACCCGTTTCAACAACGCCAAGTCGCCTCGGCACTTCTTGAATGGCCTTTTCCGGACACAAAATAGAGCAAGCCCCACATCCATGACAGAGTTCAGGGAACGTGAGCACCGTCTGCCCGATCAACACGATGGCGCTGAATTGGCAAACTTCCCCACATTTACCGCATAGGGAACATTTCTCTTTATCTACGGACGGTACCGGCAAATTCACAGGATAAGAGTCCGTTATCTCCGGTTTTAGCAATATGTGGCAATTGGGCTCCTCTACGTCACAATCCAGAATTTGAGACCGACTACCTAATGCCAGAGCAAGACTAGTCGCCACGGTAGTCTTCCCTGTACCGCCTTTTCCGCTCGCAACAGCGACAATCATGAGTCCACGTCCTTAATTTGCCTTACCAGTGCGCCTCAGCGTTGGGTTTTGCGGCAAAGACTATTTCATTTTTCTTGAATCGTTCTATTGCGTCCAGGGCCGTTCCCTTCTGCTCCGTTCCCACTTTAACGCCTGCGGCTTCTAATGCCGAGAAAGCATTTGGACCGCAGTGTCCTGTGAGCAGTACACCGACTTTTCTGTCCGCAACCGCTTTCGCCGCTTGTATTCCAGCTCCTCTGAAAGCGCCGGAGTTTTCGGCATTGTCAATGGCTTCTAAAAGCTTCCCGTCATCGGTTTCTATAATAAGAATGTAAGGAGCCCTTCCAAAACGCGGATCGATAGCGGATTCAAGGGTCTTTCCTGTAGACGTTACAGCGATTTTCATTTTGACCTCCGAGGCATTTATGCGCCCCCTCCTCCACAAACCTGATTAGGGGCAATCAACTCCAGTTTACCTTCCAAAAGCTCGCTTATCACTGCTCCTACCGTTTCTCCATTAGGACCATAATAAACTTCTATTCCAACCTGTTTGAAACCCATAAGTGGCCGCATCCCTATACCGCCAACGATAAGAGAGTTTGCTCCGCTTTGATGCAGAATACTTACCGGGGCGAAACAACCGCCCTGCTCATGAGGTGGGTTGTCTACGATGGAAATTTCCTGAATTGAACCATCTTCAACATGCACTAGCGTAAACACGTCACAATGGCCAAAATGACCTGAACGCGCGGCGTCTAGGCCGCCAGGGTTCATCGATGGTACCGCTACAGTTTCTCTTGGCATCTATTTTCTCCTCTAAATTAGACTTTCGTTAATTTTAACATGACCGGTTGAAACCAGCATGCGCATTAAAATCATCAACTCACAACAGCGGCGTGTACCTTGTTGCCCAATTCAGCGAAAGATACCGCTGATGGCCCATCAGGCGATACCTTTTCAACAGTACGGCCCGAGTCTCCCGCAATTACAATTTGCGGATCTATTGGGATCACACCAAGGAGAGGCACTCCCAGTTCCGTTGCCGACCTGACTCCTCCACCTCTCTTGAACAAATCAATGGAACCGCCGCAGTGTGGGCACGCCAATCCACTCATGTTCTCAACAATGCCCAACACTTTCATTTCCAATGTTTGAGCAAACACGACAGATTTTCGTGAATCCAAAAGCGCAACATCCTGGGGGGTAGTCACAATTATCGCCCAAAGAGGCTTACCGAGAAGCTGAGCTATACTCAATGGCTCATCCCCCGTTCCGGGAGGGAGATCAACTATGAGATAGTCGAGAGGACCCCAATCAACATCGGAAATAAACTGCTGAAAAAGCGAATGCTTCATAGGGCCTCGCCATACAACTGGGGTGTCCGGGTTTTCAATCATAAAAGCCATTGAAATAACTTTCAAATTCTCTTGAGCCACGACTGGAATTAGACCATTGGGACCCATACCGGGAACCGATCCGTCAATACCCAACATCTTCGGCACGTTGGGACCATGAACATCAGCGTCAAAAAGCCCCACCTTTTTTCCTAATCGCGCCAAAGCTACCGCAAGATTCACTGACACTGTTGTTTTCCCAACTCCGCCTTTACCACTCATAACTACCAACCGGTGCTTGATCACGGATAGTTTGTTCGTCATAAGCTCTTCAACATGTTTTGCCTTGGCTGCTGCGTCACAACTCGTGGAAGACCCGCAGGTTTCACAAGTAGCGTCTGGTGAACAGTCCGTTTTGTCAGACATTATTTTCCTCTATTCTCATTGTGATTTTCTACGTTCTGAAGGTCGTCTTTCGGCGAACCTCATATCGCCGAGCGCTACACTCAAACGTTCAAAGGATAACTCAGATTTAAACAAACATAAATTTCCATTAATAATTATAATGTGTTGGAGCTTAAAATAATACAATGGGGCCGCCAAACTCATCATACATCATTTTTGCTTACCCACAAATAACAGGCGCGTTTCACGGCCCCGAAACCACACTGAATTTTCGTATCTCAATTACGGATGAATACCATCACGATAAAATAGATCCCGACAAATTTTCTGAACGCCTCATGAACAATGTTTTCCGTATAGTCCATTTACGCCTAAGTTGCGCATTAAAGTTTCCCTTCCATGGGGTTAAAGTCTTTGATTTCGGACCTCAAAGATCCTTAAATCCTGACGAACAATGAAGTTTGGCGCGTCTATCAAACTTTGTACTCTCTAATTATTACTTATAAGACATAATTGTACCAAACGCAATAGGTGTTTCATAATAAAACTGACTCAATTGTACTACTCTGTACGATATTATTAAAGATTTGATCCCCAAAACCCAACTTTGCAGATCCCGAAGAAAAAAGTTTTCGATTCTGGTTCGGCTTATGGTTATTATGATCAACATTGTTCAATTAAATGTCCTTAAGGAGATTTTATGCCATCATCAACCCACAAAAAATTCCTGGTTACCGGAGGGGCTGGTTTTATCGGAAGCCATCTCGTTGAACAACTCTTGCAAGATGGCCACGAAGTACGGGTTCTAGATAACTTCGCAACTGGAAAGAAAGAAAATTTGGAACAATTGGGAGATGGAAGTTTTCGTCCCGGCCGTGATTTTCAAATTGTGGAGGGAGACATCAGAGACTTTGAAACTCTCGTATCCGCAACAATCGGCTTGGATGGAATATTCCACCAAGCGGCCCTTGGCAGCGTGCCGAGATCAGTGGCCGATCCATTGACGACGCAGGATGTCAATGCCGACGGGACCTTGAATGTGTTTTGGGCTGCCCATAAAAACAACGTCAAAAGAGTAGTCTTTGCGTCATCGTCATCGGTTTATGGGTCGAGTGAAGAGCTTCCTAAAAAAGAGGGTCGTGAGGGAATTCCTTTGAGTCCATACGCCTTGACCAAGAAAATCAACGAAGATCATAGCCGGCTATTCAAGAATTTATACGATTTAAACACCGTCGGTTTGAGATACTTCAACGTTTACGGACCACGACAGGACCCCACATCCGAATATGCGGCAGTCATACCTAGATTCGTGACAAGGCTGTTGTCAGGGGCGGCGCCCATAATCTATGGGACCGGACTTCAGAGCCGGGATTTCACATTTGTCAAAGATGTTGTAAGAGCTAATTTACTGGCAATGGAAGCTTCTTCGGACGTTTGTGGCGCGTCCTACAATATTGGAAAAGGGGACCAGGTCCAACTGCTTCAGTTACTGGAGAACCTCAACAACCTTCTAGGCGCGAACATAGGACCGAGGTTTGAACCTGTCCGTCCGGGTGACGTGATGCACTCATCGGCAGATGTTTCGCTGGCTGACGAAAAACTTGGATTCAGGGCTGAATGGGATCTCGAAAGAGGACTGCAGGCAAGTATTGAATATTATAAGAAAGCTGCAAATCAATGAAATGGTTACATACAGTTTGCGGGCTGAAACATCTCAGTTTGAAAAAAAAAGAAAATGTCCGACCCTAACCCCTGTACCCTCAGTCGGACAATTCAACTCTGGAAAACATCCAGAAAACCTAATTGTTAAAACCATATAGATAGGACCATACATATAAGATACATCTTTGTCAAACTAGAAAACACTTTAATTACAATATGATAATAATCTCAAATACATTCAATGATAATCCAGATCACTTTCTAGTGAAGGCGTGCCTAATAATTGATTTTAGATGTCGATTAAACGTTACGCCTAAACATCCCGGATGGCGCATCACCGAATGACCAGGATACTAGTCCTAACAACTACTTATCCAAACAGCGAAAGTGACTGGACCGGGGCATTTATACACAGTCTGGTTCAAGCAGTGCGCAAGCGGGGATTTGAATTGGAAGCTCTCGCTCCCTCTGACGGAACCTACTATGGTCGTCGATCTCTGGACGGAATCCCTGTCCATCGATTCGGTTATTTTCTGCCACACTCTTTGGAACGTTTGACCAGAGGGGCCGGAGGAATCCCCGAAAATATCGCAACGAGCGTTTTGGCCAGAATTCAGATCATTCCCATGATGGCTATTTTTATTTTGAAAACAATTTTGGCGGTACGACACAGCGATTTGATTTATGCAAACTGGATAGGAGCCGGCTTTGTAGGCGCAATTGCAAGCCGATTTTCGGGTAAACCCCTGGTGGTTTCTTTTCGAGGGGACGATGGTTATCTGGCGCGTGACAGACCAATCTGGAAACTGGTCACGAAGTGGGTGATTGGTCAATCAAGCCATGTTACCGCTGTGAGCAATGAATTGAGTGACATAATGAAAGATCTTGGCGCGAACACATCGCGTTTGAGCGTTCCTAGGTTCGGTGTGGATTCGTCGCTGTTTTTCCCGGGAAACAAAAATCCGGCAGAGAGATTTCCAGTGGTTATGATATTTGTAGGAAGCCTCATACCGAAGAAAGGCCTGCAGGATTTAATCGAGGCATTGGCTACCCCCGATCTAGGTGATGTTCATCTAGTTGTTGTCGGCGATGGCTACTTCGCTTCCGAGCTAAAGAGTCTTGCGCAAGACAAATTGCAGAAAGATCAGGTTATTTGGAGAGGGATAACGCCCCCCGTAGAAGTTGCAAAACTGATGCGTGACGCCGACTTTCTGGTATTACCGAGTTATACTGAAGGAAGTCCCAACGTTATAAAGGAGGCTATGGCCAGCGCATTGCCCGTGATAGGAACCAGGGTGGGAGGAATTCCGGATTTGGTGACTGAGGGAGAAACCGGTCTATTATACAACCCCGGCGACATAGAGTCTCTTAGGCAATGCATAAGAATCATGTTAAAGAACAGACCGACCCGCTTGAAAATGGGCTGGTCGGCAAAAAAGAAATTGGATGATTCTGGATTGAACTGGGAATCTACCGCACGAGACTTTGAATCTATTTTTCTACGAGCATTACAAAAGACATGAACTGTTCCCACGAAAACCCGTTACTGCCGGCTTAATCAACAATCAGTCCTAAATTAATCAAACTGTGATCGAACGCTGAACCTTTTGTTGATTGTGAAGCAGGCAACCTAGGATTCCAATAAAGGAAAGTTCTATGAGCCTTGACACGGGGCCACGAATTTGCAAACTTCAACTCACTCCTCTATGGCGCCTCAGAACACTTTGGTAATTGTCGTTTTTGGCGGTGTACATGGAGCTTAGAATCAATTCGTTTCTTGTCTGCAGCGTCCCATGAAGGAACCCCTGATGTCCGAACGAAATACGAGGCTGTTATCTGTCGCCATCGTAGTTCTAATATGGTCTTTGCCTGGCTCGGTAAGATCTCAGGATTTTCCTACAAGCTCAGGGCCATCTACACCATTCGTTGGAAGCCAGAGCGAAACCCCACCGCGTCCGAAATCGCCTGCGACTAGCGGTAAAAAGAGTGAAGCCAAACCCTTAGATATCAAACATGAATTGGGTCCTCAGAAAAACCCTAAAGTTTTGCGCTCAGTTCCTAAGAAAGAAAAAAAACAGATTAAAATGGAAGGCCCTACTCCAGTTGGCAGGCCCGATCTTAAGCCGGAATTTGCCCGGCCAGAGAAAGCTCCAGGGCCACCTCTAGGGGACCGCGGCGCCGAAGAAGAAAAAAAGAAGCGCTAATGATAGATCGTCATCCTCATGAAATTGTAAATCTTTATAAGATACTAACCTAATTCAAAGTTAATCGGAGGAACTTAATGAAGAAGACGCTATTGATATTCGCTGTACTTTGTATTCTCAACACATCCGTCAAAGCCCAATTACTGGAGATGGCCACAAATTGCGATGAAGCGGCGACAAAAATAACGGAAATAGTCAAACATCCGGATGCGAAGACTGCCGAAACAATTCGAGATTCGTTTGGTGTTGATATATTTAACTCTTGTGATTCCCCGAATGGAAAAATAATTTGTTTTCAGTGTATCGACAAAAACCAGAAACTTAACCTGATCCAGTTGCAGGAGAACGTGGTAGCGAAGAAGTTTGAATTTAAAGGGTTGGGTTGCTTATGTGACAAGAAAAATAAAAAATAAGATCTATAAATTAAATTGTTAATCAGGGGGATTTGCATGTGGGAATACTCAGAAAAAGTTAGAGACCATTTCTTTCAGCCAAGAAACGTTGGGACCCTGGAAGGGGCCAACGCTGTAGGAGAGGTCGGCTCCTTGGCTTGTGGCGACGCTCTGAAGCTTTTCTTGAAAATTGATCCGGAAACGGAGAAAATTCTGGACGCAAGCTTTCAAACATTCGGCTGTGGCAGCGCTATAGCATCCAGTAGCGCGCTTACTGAAATGATCAAAGGTAAGACGGTCGAAGAAGCTCTCAAAATAACAAATCAGGACATAGCAGACTACCTCGGTGGCCTTCCGAAAGAAAAAATGCACTGCTCCGTCATGGGACGAGATGCTTTCCATGCTGCGGTCGCTTGTTACAAAGGAGAAGAGGCCCCTCGTGAACAAATCGAAGGCGAATTGGTCTGCGAATGTTTCGGGGTGTCTGACGAACAGATTCGACGCGCAGTCCGGGAAAATAATCTGTCCACCATTCAGGAAGTGACTGATTATACCAAAGCCGGTGGAGGCTGTGGCCTGTGTCATGAAAAAATCGAAGGGATAATAGCAGATGTCAAGGCCGAGACCAAGGCAGTGGAAAACGAGGTTTCCAAGCCCCGTAAGGCTATGACCAACATCCAAAAAATTGGCAGGATTCAAGAAGTCTTAGAAAAGGAAATCAAACCAAGTTTGCAGCAAGATGGCGGAGATGTTGAGCTCATTGACCTTGATGGTGACATTGTAAAGATAGCATTACGCGGGCTTTGTTCATCCTGTCCCAGTTCCGCGCTTACCAAAGCCGGGATCGAAAATAAACTCCGTGAACTCGTTCATCCGGACCTTATTGTGCAAGAGGCGCCGCTATGAAAACAATTTACCTAGATAATAACGCGACAACCCGTGTCGCGGATGAGGTCATTGAGGCCATAAAGCCCTTTTTCACGGAGCGTTATGGAAACCCTTCGAGTATGCACTTCTTTGGAGGAAGTGTGGCCCGAGAAATCGCGAACGCTCGAGCCAACATGGCTGAACTGCTGGGCGCGTCTCCTCATGAGATAGTATTTACATCAGGTGGCACGGAGTCTGATTCGACAGCGATTCTGAGCGCGCTTAACACATTACCGGAACGTCGTGAAATAGTTACCACTCGCGTCGAGCACCCTGCAGTCTTGAACCTTTGCAAGCATCTTGCGCGCTTCAAAGGATATACAGTGAAGTGGATTTCAGTCGACAAGTCGGGCATGATTGATATGGAGGAAGTCAAACGCGCAATAAACGACAAAACCGCAATAGTTTCGGTAATGTGGGCCAACAACGAAACAGGCGTCATCTTTCCAGTGGTCGAGATTGCGGAAATAGCTGCGGGGCATGGGGCGCTAATGCATACGGACGCGGTTCAAGCGGTTGGCAAGATCCCGATAAATCTCAGCAAAACCAATATCAATTTCCTGTCGTTATCAGGGCATAAACTGCATGCTCCAAAGGGGATCGGCGCGTTGTACATCAAGAAAGGCACTCGCTTTTCGCCATTCATGATTGGTGGTCATCAAGAGTCCAACAGGAGAGGGGGGACAGAGAATGTCCCTGGAATAGTCGGACTTGGAGAGGCCGCCCGCCTGGCCATGAACAACTTTAATGAAGAGAATACCCGGGTAAAAAAAATGCGGGATCGCCTACAGCAAGGATTACTGGAGAAGGTCTCTCAAGCCAGGGTTAACGGACGCCCCGAATCGAGACTGCCCAACACTCTTAACATTGGTTTTGAATTTGTGGAAGGTGAAGCGATTCTCATGAGACTCGACGACAAGGGCATTTGCGCTTCGTCAGGATCAGCCTGCACTTCAGGGTCTCTGGAACCGTCTCACGTTCTTGAGAGCAATGGGTGTTCCGTTTACAGCGGTTCACGGTTCAATACGATTTTCTCTTTCACGTTACAACACCGAAGATGAAATCGAATTTGTCATCGAAGAAACGCCACGAATTATAGAAACTCTGAGGGCGATGTCGCCATTCACTATCGATAATTTCAATACCGCCTGCATAGTCCAATAGAAATCCCAAGACCTGAGGACATTAAAAAACGAGGGAATGTTCTACATCCCTCGTTTTTATTTCTTTGAGGAACAGTTACTACGGGAACTCCGCAGTAACTGTTCCATGTTTAAAGTCGAGCCAGCGTCTCCGCTGGTCACTCAAGTGTTGGGGGCTAGTGAGCTATGGTCTTTGCCACACCAATACCCGTGTTCTGACGCACATAGAGTTCGTCGAAAGCGTCTTCTTCTTTCTTGCGCCTGAACATTAAAGAGAACAAAACCGCTGCAAGGAACCCAACGGGGATAGAAACTATGCCGGGGTTCTTTAGCGGGAATAGAGGCTTATCCAAGCCCATCATGGACGAGCCGTCCTTGGTTTTTTCATAAATAACCTTCGCTTTGGCAAGCTCGGCCTTTTCTTTGTCATTTAGAGTTGCGCCACCAGCTTGTTTCTGCTCCAACGCCATAAATATTTTCTGCTGTCCAGCCGCTATTATCTTGGGGTATTGCATGTTCGGTGAAACGAGCACCAACCCGATTGCAACTACGGTTCCAATAAGTAGACCGGCGACGGTTCCCGCTGTATTAAACCTACGCCAGAAAAGCGCAAGGATAACAACTGGGAGGTTTCCGGAGGAAGCGACCGCAAAAGCGAGCGCCACGAGATGCGCTACGTTCTGACCTTCGGCCAATATGGCGATGAGGATGGCTGTGGCGCCGACGGCGACGGATGTGATTCGAGCGGCCCTGACCTGCTCGTGCTGATCGGCGTGCCCGCCTTTAACTATGTTCACATAAATATCATGAGAAATGGCGGCGGAGGCCGCAAGGACCAAACCGGAAACAACAGCGAGGATCGTCGCGAACGCAACAGCGCACAGGAACGCCAGCAAGAAGTCCCCGGCAAGTGGAGCGACCTGGTTTCCAAGCATCTGGGCGAGTAGCATGTTGGCCATGTTGCCGCCGGGGTCTACACGGGAAATCAATTGCGGGCTGACGTTTATGGCGGCCCCAAACCCCAGAAGTGTTGTCAGAATGTAGAATGTTCCAATGATGAACATAGCGATGATGACGGATTTTCGAGCCGCCTGCGCCGTTGGGACGGTGAAAAAGCGCATGAGAATGTGTGGCATGCCCGCTGTTCCAAGAACAAGGGCCATACCCAGTGAAATTTGATCCCACACATCCTTCAAGAGTAAGCCTGGTTCAAGGAATCGCTGACCATAGTCAAACCCGGCTTTTGGAATCGCCTCCTTCAAGAGATTAATTTGAACCCAACTCGCAATTTGAGGGTTAGTCGCTATGTCAGAAAAAAACTGAACCGGATTGAAACCGGCCTTCGCCGCGACCAGTATGCAGAGCACAGAGGCTCCTGTCATCAACAAACCGGCTTTAATGATCTGAACCCAAGTGGTTGCGATCATGCCGCCGAAAACGACGTAAATAATCATCAAACAGCCTACGCCTGAAATTGCGATTCTGAATGGGATACCGAGCAGCAATTCCATGAGTTTTCCGGCGCCGACCATTTGCGCTGTGAGATAAAATGTGGAAACCGCCACCGTAGATATCGCTGCAGCGGCCCTGACCGGCTTGGGATTTGTCCTGAAGGACAAAATGTCGCCCATTGTGAATTTTCCGGCGTTACGGCAAGGCTCAGCCACTATCAGAAGGACCGTGACGTAGGCCACAAGCCAACCGACAGAATACATGAACCCATCATAACCGTAGAGTGAGATGAGACCCGCAATTCCAAGGAATGAAGCGGCGGACATGTAGTCGCCCGCTATCGCCCATCCATTTTGGGTCCCGGTGATCGCTCCACGGGCCGCGTAGAAGTCCGCAGTTGTTTTTGTCCGTTTTGCGGCCCAGACCACGATCCCCAGAGTGATACCGACAATTATGAGAAACATTGTGATCGTAATCGCTCTGTTAGCTTCAACTTTCTCCACTCTTGCCGGAGCCTGCGCGGTGATCGCTGACGCTATCTGGTTTTCGGGGCCCGCAAAGCTTAGGACCGGTAATACAGCGTTTATTACTACGCCCAGAGTGAGGGCGACCATCATAATGACAAAAAATTTCTTCATTGCGCCTCTCCTCCTTACCGTAATTTTAATTCATCTAAGAGTTCACTGGTTAAACGGTCTGAAACGCTATTCGCCCAGGAGGCGTAATAAAGCGCGATCGCCCAGGACACAAAAAACTGTGAAAGCGCAAAAAGATAGCCGAAGTTGATATTCCCTATAATCTTGACGGAATAAAGTCCCTGCGCTGATCCCGCTCCTATGGGCAGCAGAAAATAGTAGACCGAAGAAAAGATCCACCAACCGAAAAGAAAGACAGTTTTACGGCGGTGTATTTCCTCGAACTTCGGGTTTTTCGCGATTGCCGCCCAATCTGTTTGTTGTTGAGCCACGGTACAATTCTCCTTCCTGTCTCTATGAAAATGCAGAGAAGCCATGCGCTTCCCTTTTAGCCAGGCATTCGTCCAATCATCTGCGCGTCTATTTCATCCCTCGATGAATCCATTCCCCTGAATGGAGACGTCACTACGCCGTTAATGATAAAGATCCAATTGAATTAAGTATTTGTGTCCTGAAGAATTAATGAAACAAAATCTACTGTTGGGCCCAAACTTCGCATCGGTCACGGCGGTGATCTCCCGTTCACCAACACCAAAAAGTGATTTCTATCAAGAAGAATTAATCCAAGTTTTTCAAGAAAATTTCTTCCGAATGGCCTCAAAGAGCAAATTGTCTTCAAAGCGTCTTTAGAGAGCGTTGACCACAAAGAAAAACACTGAATTCGCATATCTGAAATAACGGACACTGATGAACTAAGGACACACAAAAAAGGAAGGAATTGAAATGTGACATCATGAATTTTCGATATTGATCTGGACAGTATCCCCCTGAATACCCCTGCTAGGGTCTTCTGAGAAAAGTCTCTTGAATTTCGACACGACGATTAGCTGATTGAATCGACAGTAGTTTTGACGGAAGTCATAAATAGATAAGAATTCGAGAAGCTGACGATAGACATCATGCGGCCCACGCTCTAATGCATGGGTAAGCGGATTAGCGGAATGATCAACAAACGCTCGTTGAGACACTTGAGCGACTCCCTGGCCACGGCAGTTGAAAAAGGGTTAAAGCCTAAAACAGGGAAATTGCCTTATTATTACTGCGCGATAAGAACTCTTTGCCCGAACATACGAACACCGAGCATCGCCCAGTCCGTATCAAACGTTGTGTACCAAGTTGTCAAACCACTATTTATATGTTGAGACCGACTACGGATGTGTCAGACTTGACAAGATTAATGTGACTTTATGTCTTCTGTCAACTCAAAAAATCAGGCTTAAGTAATTAACCGGTAAATTCAGTTTGTTATGAGTTATTTCGTCTTTCAATTGAAGCCGACTAATGCCTGATCTTCAATTTATTGCGGTGAAAAAGCAACGGAACCGCCTTCCAAAAAAGACTTGCGCTAATTGCGCAAAAAACGTAATCATAAAAATCTCATCATAAAACGACGTGACGCGCTAAGCAGCGTCTATATACACGAATTGATTCGGCATTAGGAAATCCCATTTTTGATTTCTATTTGCGCTTGGTTTTTGAAACCATTCACTTTTGTGGGGGGTGACCTTGAATTAACGTTCAGGCTTGGACAAACCCGAAAGGGTAATAATCTATAGTTGCGTCTGGGGGTAACTATGACGTATGCGGAAGCTTACAGGGAATCCTTGGATAGTCCGGAGACATTCTGGGGAAAAGCGGCTGAGGCGATTGACTGGAACAAGAAATGGGACTTGGTTCTGGATAGTTCCAATCCCCCGTTCTATCGTTGGTTCCAGGGCGGAAAGCTCAACACTTGTTACAATGCTGTGGATCGCCATGTCGAACGCGGTAGGGGGGATCAGGACGCCATAATTTATGACAGCCCGGTTACGGATACCGTCCGGAAGCTTACCTATCGTGAACTTCAGCACCGAGTTTCACAAACAGCGGGTATGCTTGTAGATCTTGGTGTAAAAAAGGGAGACACCGTCCTCATATACATGCCAATGATTCCGGAAGCGGCCATATCAATGCTCGCATGCGCGCGTATCGGCGCTGTCCATTCAGTGGTTTTCGGTGGATTTGCGCCTCGAGAATTGGCGGTCCGAATTGATGACGCAAAGCCTGATGTCATATTGACCGCGTCCTGTGGCATCGAAGTCAAGAAGGTAATTCCGTACAAACCCTTGCTCGATGAAGCTATTGAAATAGCCTCCTACAAGCCGACTAAATGTGTCATTTATCAGAGACCCATGGCCAAAGCCGAGATGAAGGCCGGCCGCGATTTTGACTGGGAAGAGATAGAAGCCGCCGCTAAACCGGCGGAATGTGTGACGGTCGAGGCGACGGACCCTCTGTACATTTTGTACACCTCCGGCACAACAGGAAAACCGAAGGGCGTCGTTCGAGATAACGGCGGCCATGCTGTAGCCCTGATGTGGAGCATGAAGCACATTTACAACATCAATCCGGGTGATGTTTACTGGGCCGCTTCAGATGTCGGCTGGGTAGTGGGCCATTCATATATTGTTTATGCGCCACTCTTCATCGGCGCGACCACTATCATTTTCGAAGGCAAGCCTGTTGGGACCCCGGATCCGGGCGCATTCTGGAGGGTAATCTCGGAACATAAGGTGAAGGCCCTTTTCACCGCGCCTACCGCTATTCGAGCTATCAAAAGAGAAGACCCCAAAGGTCTATTTCTGGAGAAATATGATCTCTCCCAATTCGAAACCCTTTTCCTGGCGGGGGAGCGACTTGATCCGGATACATATTTCTGGGGAACCGATCTTTTGAAGAAGCCGGTTATAGATCACTGGTGGCAAACTGAGACAGCGTGGGCTATAGCTGGAAATTTCCGAGGTCTTGAGTTCTTTCCCACTAAACCCGGTTCAGCGACCATGCCCATGCCTGGGTACAATATCAAGATTCTTGACCCTGCAACGGCACAGGAACTTGGACCAAACCAAAATGGTGTAATCACGGTAAAACTGCCTTTGCCTCCGGCTAATCTGCCGACTCTCTGGAATGACGACAAACGGTTCGTCGAATCTTACATGAGCCCATTCCCTGGATATTACCTGACCGGTGACGGCGGGTACATGGATGAAGATGGCTATGTCTTTGTAATGGGACGCATTGATGACGTAATAAATGTCGCCGGTCACCGTCTGTCCACCGGAGGCATGGAAGAGGTCCTTGCCAGACATCCCGATGTTGCGGAATGCGCCGTGGTCGGTGTGGCTGATAACCTGAAGGGGCAAGTTCCAGTCGGATTTATTGTGCTCAAGGCAGGTGTCACAAAACCTAAAGATGACATAGTTAATGAGGTTATCCAAATGGTTCGGAGTGACATCGGGGCGGTTGCTTCATTCAAGAAAGCGGTGGTGGTTAATCGGCTCCCTAAGACCAGGTCCGGAAAGGTCCTGAGAGGGACCATGCGGAAGATTGCCGACAAAGAAGAGTATTCTGTTCCCTCGACAATTGATGACCCGGTCACACTGGATGAAATAGGCTCCGCGCTCAAAACTATCGGCTATGCAGAATAAGAGTCCTGATCCGAAGAGAACGCGGCTTTTTTCTGCCCTGTAAAAAGATCTCTCAGGGTAGAAATACCCAGACTCTTGAATTTTTTCATAAGGAACAGAAAAAGATATGCGGTTTGCATAGCGTCTTCGAGAGCGTCGTGCTTCTCGAAGAGCGGCAAACCGTATTTTTTTGAGAGGTCATTTAAACCGAAAGACAGTTTCGGCGCAGCGTCTTCGTAGTAACGACGACGTCTGTGATCTTCGTAATATTGGGCCATTTTCATGGTATCAACGAAGGGGTTCTTTATTATCCCACCCATGCAACTCTTGGTGGCCCGATTCAGAAAACTGATGTCAATGGACACGAAATGTCCCACAATTACAGCCCCATGCAGGAAACTCACAAAGTCCGGAAGGATGTCTTCAAGCGGCGGGGCTCCTATGATCTGGTCGGGTGTTATGCGGTGGATCAATGTGCTGTCTTTGGGGAGTGGCTTATTAGGCCTAGCATAGCAAAAGAATGTACGCCCAACGGTTATACGCAGATTCCGAACCCGGACCGCTCCGATTGACACAATTTCGTCATTACGAGGTTCAAGTCCCGTAAGTTCAGTATCAAAGACAACAAAATCATAATCTTCTAATGGTTTGTTCCAATTAAGATCACAAAAGAACCGCTTGTTTTCTTTTAAAGACGGGTGTTTTAAGAATCCAAGCGATTTGAACAACCGTTTTAATCCGAGGTTCATGTCCCCAACTATTCGAGAACTCTAAATTCATTCTTGATGTACCCCTGAATTCGGCCGATTACCGCAAAAGCCTCCTTGAGGGTCTGTTTTTCCAAGTCCGATAATTCCGCAGGATCAACGTAGTTATCAGGTTGAAGTCCGGACTCAAGCAAACGCAGTTGATGCACCAAACGAATCTGTGTTTGAAATTCATAAGCTTCCAACGCTTCCGTATATATTTCGCTTGGTATCAGTCCAGCTTCTCCTAGAATCCTGAACCTGGAAAGCGTATTGGTTTCTCTCAGACCATGCCTTAGAGCCATAATTCTTGCGAAGTCCACAAATGGTGTCAGTCCTCTTGACTTGATGTCCAATCGGTCCTTGTGCTCCCCATCTTTCTCAACTAGGAGATTTCTGAAAAAAGAAAGAGGGATTTTGGTGGACATGCAATCCCGGGCGAGATGCATCAAGAATATGCCACGGTTTGGAGCTTGAATGACAATATAGTCTCTAAGTTTTTCCGCAAGTTGCTGATGACCATGACCTGCCCGGAAATCAAAGAAAATTGTCGCGTGGAGAACGGCCTGAGGTTCCGGCGCGCTCATCCATCTGTCAAAGTAATTCCTCCAAACGACATACGGTTTCCTCCATTTTGGGTTTGACGCCATTATTTCCCCTTTGCAAAGGGGATAACCACACGCTTCCAAGTGATGTATCGCCAGGTTACCGAAGCGGCGGAAGTATAGTTTTCCTGATTTAACGTGGTCCCAATCTTCCGGAGGGGTTTCATAAATAAGGGCATTGTCCTGGTCGGTCTTGAAGGTTTGCTCCTGTCTTCCTTCACTTCCCATTAATATCCAGCAATAGGGATAAGGAGGCGGGCCTAGTTGTTTTTCGAGCAGAATGAGCACTCTCGTAACGATGTGATCGTTCAGCGCGGTGATCATCTTTGCCACGTCATTGGCCTTGGCGCCCTCAGTAATTAGTTTTCGAACTATGAGTGGAGTGGCTTCCGATAGGGGGTAAAGACCTTCAATCTCTGTTTGAGCCACAATTTCCCTGTACAGTGATAGGGGAGAAATCCCCTGGTCTACCATGATGTCATGAGCCGACACGACGCCCACTGTCGTGGTTCCATCGACAATGGCGAGATGATGTGTCTCAAGGTTCATCATCGTGATCAAAGCGTCAAAACATAAAGTATCCGCAGGTATCGATTTCACCGGACATGTCATTGCGTCCGACACAGGGCATTGCGGGCTGACTCCCCTGGAGACAACCTTAGTCCGAAGGTCGTTGTCGGTGATAATTCCCACGATATCATCTGAGGAGTCCCGGACCAGGATCGATCCAACGCCCTTTTCCGTCATGAGAGAGGCGGCCGTTTGTATTGTGTCGGACGCTGAGACCACTTCGAGGGGCCGTTTTACAATGTCCCTCACTCGTGATGTAAAAAGACTGAGCGCCTGTTCAGCTTTAGGTTGAAGTTTTTGACTACGCAATTCCTCGTAAGCGCTGTCCATTAAGTCACTTGAAAACTTTTCCCAAAGGTGGCCGGCAAAAGAAGGGCTTTTCTTAAGCAGATCAAGAAATATTTCCTTATCAAGCAAATAGCAGAAGGTATCCTCAATGGCCTCCACGTTAAACAGAGACTTGACACCGCGAATAATAGACAAAGCGCCAAAATGGCTTCCCTCACCTCGGACATCTTGTAATATCGACTGATCATCCGCATCGGTGAGGCTAATTCGAACTGCGCCTCGGAAAATGAGGAAAAGGTGGGTGAGTTCCGATACATTTTGTTCGAGGACGAGTGTTTCCCTATCAAAGAAATCCAGTCCCATTCGTTTGGAGATCCTCTCTAGAGTCTGGTCGTCAAGCTCATTGAAAGGCCTGGTAGACCGTAAGAAACCCAAAACAGCTTCCGGGTCCGCTTTGTGCGAATCATTTTCCTGCGGCATGAAATATCCCTCTCAAACTAAATTTAGTTCAAACCACGGATTCGTACAATACTTTCACAAAAACTTTTCCGCTACTATTGCCTGAAGTCTCCCCAGCATTCCGAATGTGTCTTTCAATGTCCTTTTTTCAAGCTCGGAGAGATCGGCCGGATCAATTACATATCCAGGCGCCGCTCCTACGTCAAGCGCTCGCAACTGGTTGATCAAAACTAACTGTGTTTGAAATTGGTGAGCCTCCAGAACTTCTGAACAAAGGTCCTCGTTTATAATTTCCAAACGGGCGAGTGACTTCAAGCGGGCCAAAGTGTTTGTTTCCCTTATTCCATGCCTAAAACACATCAATCTTGCGAAATCAGCGAAAGGCTCAGCTAAACGATTTTCAAGATCAAGTTTGTTGATCTGTGTCCCATCAGCTTCCACAATCGCTTCACGAAAGATAGACACAGGAGGCTTGACACTTAGAAAATCTTCCGCCAGCCCCTTCATAAATTTGACGCTGGACGATATTTTTCCGAAAAACAAATTCAGAAAAGATCTTGCAATATTATTTGCTCCTGGTAAAGAGCGCGTGTCGAGAAAATTCTTTGCAATTCTAATTTCAGGAGAGATAGGGTTTGATGTCCACTCATCAATGTATTTTGACCAAACTTCTAGGGGGCCTCGCCATCTAGGGTTTGCCGCTGATATTTTGGACCTCAAGTTTTCTCCAAAACAGCTTCCAAAAAAATCATTGAGTTGTGAGGCCAGCCTTTCAAGATAGATTTCCGTTGTGTCCGTGGAGCCTGATTTCGGTTCATCGCCATAGACTGCGATGTAATCATAAACCGGGACAAATGTTTGTTCCATGCGTGCGGCTTTTCCGACAAGAATAGGAGCAAGAATGGATATAGATGAACCGGATGAGCGTGCTGCGAAAAGTTTTAGCGCTCTGATGAATATTCGGTCATGAAAAAGCGTAATAACATTTGTGCAATGACTCGCCTTGGCTCCCTCTTCCATCAAGTTTTTAATAACCATGGGGATCTTATTGAAGAGTGAGTTCATAGATTCCGGACTCTCCTGCGCCTGTATTTCCCGGAACAGGATTATTGGCGAGGCGGCCTGATGGACCATGATGTCATGAGTGGTTATTATCCCCAGTATTGACGAATCCCCGACAGCGGCGAGATGGTTGATCTGTTCCTTAACCATGAGCAATGTAGCTTCGAATAGCCGTGCCTGAACAGGTATTGTCTTCACGGGGGAGGACATAACGCCGGATACAGGAAGACTGTAATCCATGCCGCAGGCGACAACCTTAGAACGAAGATCTTTCTTTGTGACAATTCCAACGATATTTGAAGACCCATCTTTTACGAGCAACGAACCAATTCTGAATTTAGCCATAATCTCCCCGGTCTCCCGGATAGATGAATCCGAGCGCACAACCTGAAAGTTTGGCCGAATTACATCAGAAACTCTCGACGTGAAATAATCAAGTCGCTTCATGCCCACTGAACGAATTCGCTCGTTTCGGGTTTCTAGATAGGCTTCTGAAATCCTGTCTTTCTGAAACTCGGCCAGGAAGAACTTTTCAAATGAAACGTTTTCTGAAATGGTTTTCAAGAAAAGCGTCCTGGGAATTAGAAAGCAGAATGTATCCTCCAATGTTTCAACGGTAACGTCGGGTTTTTGGTTTCTGATCAAACAGGAGCCTCCGAAAGTTTCTCCCTCACCTCCGATATTTCTTAGAGTATAGGTGTCGTTTTCACTCCTTAAAAAAACTTGCACGCTTCCTTTTTGGATTACGTGAAAATGGGTTATATCCGTCAGTTCCTGCCTAAAAATGGTGGTTCCTTTAGGATAAAATTCAACCTCAATCTCCGTCGCCAATTCCTCAGTAATGGAGATGTCAAGTTCCTTAAATGGGGAGAATCTTCTCAGGAACTGGGCCGCTACCTTTGGTATTACTGCGTAACTTTCAGAATTGTTCGTCATCCTATTTCTTCCGGTTCATCAAAATGTCAATTTTTGTTGACGCCGTTCTTCTGACAGTTTAACATACTTGACAAGATCAGTTCCGCCATTGTAACAAGAGAATATATATATTAGCTTCCGACAAATCATCAATCCTGTCCGATAAGAATGCGAGGCCGAGGCAGGCCCTCGTGACAATAGCGTTCGCGTGTTTGTTTTCGGTGGCTCAGGGGATTTGAGATCCTCTGCAAGCCGATCGATTCGTTAACGGTCAGCGGTCTTCCAACAAATAATTTTACGGTTAAAGCGAGTGTGAGTTTTCTGGCTTGAAAGCGATTGTTCTTTATATGTGGCTTTGTAGGTAGCGGTCAAGAAAAGCTCTTTAGCAAATTTAATTGAAAGGGGGAAGAGGATAGCCTTAGGGAAGTTAGAGGGAATAACTTTGCCAATCTCTACCTAGGAATAATTCGAAAAGGAGGGTTTATCATGGAGAATGCCCCAAAGTGGTATGATGTCCATCTAGACAAGTATAAAGAAGTGGCCTTCATTAAGGGGATAGATCAGTACAACGAAATGTACAGACGGTCACTTGATGATGCTGACAACTTTTGGGCCGAGCAGGCAAGGGAATATCTTACCTGGGACAAAGAGTGGGATTCCGTGTTGAAATACGATTTCCACAAAGCGACCATCGAATGGTTTGGTGGCGGGAAACTCAACGCTTGCTACAATGCCTTGGACCGGCATGTCGATTTGCTTAAGAACAAGGTCGCGTATTATTGGGAAAGTGATAACCCTGCGGAATCAAAGACAGTTACGTACCTGGACCTGTACAGAGACGTAAACAAGTTTGCCGCTGCACTCCTTGCTAAAGGTGTCAAGAAAGGCGATCGGGTCATCATTTATCTGCCGATGATCGTGGAATTGTCAGTCGCCATGCTGGCCTGCGCCAGGATCGGGGCCGTGCATTGTGTCATTTTTGGTGGTTTCAGCGCTGAATCAATAGCGAGTCGTATTCATGATTGCGGCGCGAAAGTGGTCATCACAGTAGATGGAGGATACCGCGGCGGAAAGGTTCTTCAACTCAAGAAGACCGTTGACGACGCTCTTCAGCAATGTCCTGGAATAGAGACGGTTATAGTTCTGAATAGATGCGGCCTGGATCTTAAGCTGGATCCCAAGAAAGAAAGCTGGTGGCATGACTTGGTTGCTGATCCAGGATTGCCGGCCTATGTTAAACCCGAATCCATGGACGCGGAGGATCCTTTATTCATTCTTTATACAAGCGGTAGCACAGGGAAACCCAAGGGTGTTCTGCATACTCACGCAGGATACCTGCTTTACGCCGCCATGACCTGCAAACTCACTTTTGATATCAAGCCACACGAAACATTTTGGTGCACAGCGGACATCGGCTGGATTACCGGTCATACATATACGGTTTACGGCAATCTTATCGACGGGTTTACCAGTGTCATGTTTGAAGGTATCCCGACGTATCCGAGTTTTGACCGTTACTGGGAGATAGTGGCCAAGAGAAAAGTCGATAAGTTCTATACCGCCCCTACCGTAATCCGTTCACTAGCGAAAGAAGGAGAATCTCATGTTCAGAAACACGATGTTTCTTCCCTCAAACTGCTTGGGACGGTAGGCGAACCTATAAACCCGGAAGCTTGGAGATGGTATTTCCACAATGTAGGTCGTGATTGGTGCCCAATCGTGGACACTTGGTGGCAGACCGAGACCGGCGGTCACATGATGACCCCATTACCTGGTGTTGCGCCTATTAAACCAGGATCGTGCTCATTTCCATTCTTTGGCGTTGAGCCGGTAATTCTGGATCCGGAGACTGGAGTCGAGGTTACAGTGCCCAGCCAGGAAGGCGCTCTGTTTATCAAGAGACCGTGGCCTGGTATGGCGCGAACAGTCTATGGTGATCATGAACGTTTCATTGACACATACTTCAGCCGTATGCCTGGTCTTTACTTCACCGGTGATGGGGCGAAAAAAGATGAGGATGGTTTCTACTGGATCACAGGAAGAATCGACGACGTCCTCAATGTTTCCGGTCATAGGCTTGGGACCGCTGAGGTCGAATCGGCTCTGGTGCTTCATCCAAAAGTAGCGGAAGCGGCCGTTGTTGGATTCCCGCATGACATAAAAGGTCAGGGGATTTACGCCTTCGTTACGGTCAATACGGGCGTTGAAAAAACGGATGAACTCAAAAAAGATCTTGTCAAAATGGTCCGGACCCAGATCGGGCCTATAGCTTCACCGGACGCTATCCAATGGGCCGATGGTTTGCCGAAGACAAGAAGCGGCAAGATCATGCGTCGTCTCCTTAAGAAGATCGCTGCGGGTGATGTCAAAGAGCTTGGTGACACCACAACCCTTGCGGATCCTACGATAGTGGAACAACTGGTTCGCGACAGGGTAAGCCTCTAAGTTGACATTATAATAGTTAGGCAATAAAGGCCTACCCGCTTCGATGTTAAAATGCCGGGTAGGCCGCCTAATTTTATGGCGCCGGCAGGGAAATCCAAGAAACTTGCCAAAGTCTTATGAATAGAGATAAAATTTAAAGGGGCCGGCTTATTCTTTTTTCTTAAAGGGGCCAATCAAATTGACGCTCAAAGTCGGAGTAATTCGCGACGAAAGATACCTGGAACACAAGCCTGGACTTGTGCATCCGGAGGCTCCCGGCCGTTTGCGAAGCGTTTACAGAATGCTCGATAAGGAATTTGAGAATCGGCTTGTTCAAATTGAACCGAAGCTTGCTACTCTGGAACAGCTTCAGATGGCCCATACTCCTACCTACATCGATTTGATAATGAGCACAGCGGAACGCGATTTTACCCCTTTATCATCAGACACATTCGTCAGCGCAAAGTCTTACATCGCGGCATGGTTGGCTGTTGGAGCAGGCATAAGCGCTGTAGACGCGTTGATGGGTGAAGAGGTTAGAGCCTGTTTTTCCCTGGTTCGTCCTCCAGGCCATCATGCGCTTGCTGATCGTGCAGGTGGTTTTTGCATATTCAACAATATAGGGATAGCCGCAAAATACGCCATAGAAAAATACGGGTTGGATAGAATTCTCATTATTGATTGGGACATACATCACGGAAACGCATTGCAGGACCTTTTCTACAGGGACAGTAAGGTCCTGTATTTCTCCAGTCATTACATGGGATGGTATCCCAATACGGGCGATTGGGACGAAACGGGAGAAGCTGATGGCGAAGGATACACAGTGAACGTTCCTGTGCCTAAAGAACTCGAAGATGATGACATAACTTATTTATATCAGAACGTCCTGAACCGAATCGTAAGAAAGTATAAACCTCAATTTATTATTGTGGCTGCAGGTTTTGACGCCCACGAAAGGGACCCGCTCGGAAGGACCCATCTGACTGAAAAGGCTTATCGAACCCTTACCCAAATAGTGCTTCAGATGTCGGACGCGGGAAATGGCGTTCCAATATTTTTCTCACTTGAAGGTGGATATGACAATCGCGCCCTAGCGGAATCAATCAGAGAAGTGCTGGACATGTTAGCGTTCGACGGTAGGAGAGAGAGACTTTCTCTTCGATCCACAAAACGAGCGGAAGAGATGTTGCGGAAATTAAGGCAAACCCATGGCAAGCACTGTGTTTGGATATATTGATTTGCCTAAATGCCTGCTTCAATTTTAATGATCTAATATCATTGAATTTATAATAGGTAAATGTTTCGGTATCCATTTTAGGAAACCGATTGTCGGGTGGTGAATAATGTCACTCCTGAGCCTTGAAACCCCGAGAAAACCTTTTACTGGAAAAATGATAAAAACCAGACTAAGCCCAGAAAATCCGGACGCCAATCTCAAATCCTATTACCATGTTTATAGGGGATTTTCGTGGAATATGGCCATGGATCTTTTTCCGACCTACGCGACAGATCAGTCCAATATCGTTTCGGAGTCGGTTGACCGTTGGGCTTCAGACCCAAAAACGAGAAACAGGACAGCTCTGATATTTGAATACGCCGGGGAATTACAGCGACTGACGTATGAAGAATTGAGGCAAGAGTCGTCGAGGATGGCCAACCTCCTTATGCAGAAGGGCTTCTCAAAGGGCGACACTTTCCTTATATGTTCAAAACCCTGTCCGGACGTTTACAGTGTAGTAATTGCTTGTGCACGTCTCGGAGTGAGGTTTTGCGTACTGGGCGCCTGCCCTTCGACTGATCGGCTGAAGATTGCGATAGCTCTTCTAAGACCTCGAGGAGCGCTTATACACAGCGACATGTCGCAAGACGTCCTGAATATGAACGGCCTCAATGTCGAAACTGTCTTTATAGCCGGCAATTCCAGGGATGAAGCCAAAAAAGGGGAATGCCGACTGTGCGAGACCTTGCCATACATGGAACCATCTTTTGAAAACACCAGATTGCCCATTGATGAACCACTTTATCACTGCCTGGAATGGGAACCAGCCGGTGGGCTCCGATACATCACTCATGCTCATAAAGACATGATCGGAGCGTACGTCACCGGAAAATACGCTCTTGATTTGCGGTCTGACAGTGTTCTATGGACTGACTCTGATCCGGGTTGTACGCCAACTGTAATCTATGGCATTTTTGCGCCTCTTCTTTGTGGTTGTACTACGGTTGTCCAAGGAGACGCCTTTGCCGCTTCAACATGGTATTGGACCTTGGAAAGACTCGGGGTATCTGTGTGGTTCACGGACAGCATGAAGTTGAAGAGACTGAGAAACGGAGGGGACGACCTGTTAAAGGGGTACGACTTTTCGAGGCTGATGAACATCGCCACTGTTGGTGAGCCTCTAACTTCCGAATTGTTCCAATGGGTGAGAGACAAGTTCAGAAAATCCCCCCACGAAATGTGGATGATGGATGAGGCGGGAATGATTTGCCTTGCAAACTTCCCCTCAGAGCAGATCAAAGTCGGATCGATTGGAAAACCTGTGCCTGGAGTTGTAGCGGCTATTCTCGATGAGCATGGGACAACTCTACCAGCCCTTACTTTGGGGCAACTGGCGTTGAAACCGACTTTCCCCTGTCTAGCGATTGAGATGATGCCCGAAAACATTAACGCCAGGCCCAGATATCGGGAAGGATGGTTTTTGACTGGTGACTTGGCCCTTAAAGATGATGACGGTTATTATTACTATTTCGGCCGTGTTGATCATCTGATCAAAATTGGACAGTTTCTGACAGGGGCCCCAGAAATTGAACAAGCGCTGCTTAACCATATCGACGTTGATGAAGCTGGAGTTATTTCCAAAAAAAGTCTCGGAGCTGAGCCCTTTTTCAAGGCCTTTGTGAAGTTGAAGAACTTAAGAGGTCATGATGACGCGTTAGTCCAGGAGCTTCAGGAAATTGTAAGGAAAGGATTATGTAATGAACTGCCAACCCTCGAAATTGAATTTCTGCATGAATTCCCCAAAATAAGTTCGCGCCGTCTATTGCGAAGGATCCTGTTTTCGAAAGACCTAGGGCTTCCTGTTGGAGACATATCCAAGTTGAAGGAATAAACACCCGGTTCGATTTGGCGGGGGGCTAATAGGACAATTGTCTCAATTTAAGAGTAAAAAATCTGCACAGGTTAATACCTATCTGAGGGTAAATTCTCATGATTCCCTGGAATTGGCTGTGGCGAAGAACATAAGCCTGGGTTGAGCCGACAGCGACGCAAGTTGCGTTAGCTGTCTGTTTGGTGAAAAGACTCAACTCACCCACAAAAGAACCAGGAGCTAGTATGACCTTCTCTATTTGCTCCGGGGTTCCGTAGTCCTTGTAAATCCCTATTTTCCCAGCTACTACCATGTAAATCGATGAATTTTCATCATTCTCTCTAATCATTACATCACCGGACGAGAAGATCTCGATATTTACGACCGAGGCTATAGCATGAAGCTCCCGGACTCCCATTCCTTCAAAAATACTGAATTGCTTTAATTGGTTGATTCTCTCTATTACGTCCGGCATTTCAGCCACCTCATTGTTTACACGTTTCAAAGCGTAGTCCACAACCTGAAGCACATCTTCATTTGTGTCATTCCTGTGGAATTCGATAGTTGGCATGTAAAGTTTGGAAGTTTGGCTCTCCCCAATCACATACAGCGCCAATATCCTTGTTACAGCGTCATCCGAATTAGCCAGAAAGGTCAGAATACGTTCCGGGGTTTCGTTTCTTATGAGAGGAAAAAGTTTCCTGCCTTTGTCTATTTTCTCATGAAGGGGAATGTCTTCTATCAGGGGAATCAGATAAGGAACAGTTTCACGTTCGATAGAGTTTTCCACCAGCTCGACGGCGATAGAAGCGGTTTCAGACTGGAGCGCCTGGTACATGAGACGCATGTCGGCGTGATATACCCAGAGAGCGTAAAAAATTAGGCTTAGAATCTCATCGTTAAGTTCCTCAAGATATTCCTTAAGCATATTTACGCTAGGTGAATCAGGCATGGAATTGAGTACATGAATTGAGACCAGATTCGAATACGCCAGCAAAAGTTCCTGACCCAAAAACGGGACCATTTCAAAGTTTTTGAGGCCGGACAGCCTTATTACCTCGAGGATCCCCTGCTTGGTGCGAATAGGAGCATTCAGGAGCGATACCTCCAGAAAAGGTAATATTTCTCCCTTATAGGCCATTAGGGCCTCAATTGCAGATTTACGCGGTTCTTCCTCCATATCGCCAAGCAGTTCCACGAGGCGGCCTACAGCCCTAACATCAAGGGAACATACGAAAGAAAGGGCCGCCTCGGCTCTGGTGGAAGCGTTTTCGTCGTTCAGAAGTCTTAGCGCCGTATCCGGATCTATATTTGGAGCGGCTATCTGTAACAACCCAGGATCATTTTTTGTCGGTCTTTCCTCAATCTCCAGGGGTCCAAGTTGCGCTATAGCGGAGCCACCACTATCCATTGCCCGGACAGATTCAATCTGATCAAAATCTATCTCTTTCTCTACGATTACCTGCTTCAATGTTTTCGTGTAGCGTTTCCGGAAAAGTAGGGTCTCGTAGACCCAGTACACTGCCAGAACAAAAGCGATCGACGAGAAGTCCTCAGCATTCATGACGGGCTTAAGGATTATCATTATAAGGGACCCGGTGAGCATGCCGACTTTAAGTACGGTTCCTCTTATGAAGGTCCGGCTCCAGGCCATCAGATCAGATGGGATGACGTTGAAGAAAATTTTGTTGATAGGTCCTGCTACCGCTCGTTGAATTAGCAGGCTTGTGAACTGGCCGTAGGCAGCTACGTAAATATTGAAAAAAAAGAATAGTGAACCAAAAAGAGCTGTAAAGTTGAGAGGTTGAACAAGAGACGCATTAGTCAACCCCATAGACTGGTATACGCGTCCCATAAAGAAAAGAAGCACAAATGTTATCGAAGTAGTCAGACCTCGGAATACGCTCAGGAAAGTGATAAGTGTCTGTTCGGAGGCGAAGGTGTGAGTCGCAATGACGCTGAACTGGTAAGAAAATATTGGTAACAGTATATTTGGAATCAGCCCGGTTATGATCAGATAGCGCACGATGGGATAACGCGCTATTAATCCCGGCACTTCACTTATTTTTTTTGTCTGAGTTTTTTGAGTAGAAGACTTTGGTTTGAGTTTTCCGAAAAACTTTCGGCCGGAAACCAGCATGAATATACCAACGCCAAATGAAACGCCGCCAAAAAGGATCAAAATTGGATCTTGACCAACAAGTGCGGTAAGAGGCCCGGTCCCAAAACTTCCAATCGTGCTCGCGAGAACCTGACAGGCCGTAACGTATGGAAACAGCCTTTTCCCTTGGCGCGCGTCGAAAAGATCACCTGCTATGTTCCATAAGTAAACCAGTAAAATAGAATCCAGAAGATTTAGGATTTGGTAAAGTATAGGATAAGCTAATGAAATATCGGCCTTCACCATCACAAAGAGGATTATCACGGACACGCCGCAAATGAGGAGTAGCCAACTCAGAATAGAATAGTCCAAAAAAAGATGGCTGAGCCTATTTGATATGCCGAATAAAACAAATGTCAGCAACGCGTTTATTACCAACATGTAAGGAATGTACTGGGGGCCATACCTTTTCAGGAACGACGCGTCTACATAGTTTCGGAAAAAAGCAAATCCCAAAAAAATTACGAAAAATATTCCTGATGTCCAGACGAACTTGGATACTTCGTGAGGATAGATTTTAAGGTATTTCTCGAGGAATTTGTTCATGTGCCTTGTTGTTTAACGTTCCAACGGGCCTGGAGCGGATGTTCAGCCACGGAATAAGCTTCATTTATAAGCAAAAACGCTTGGTTTAACAATCTTAAAACAGATAAAGCCAATGTTTGCTGATTTCTGGGCTTGAGTCGTCTAAATTATAATGTAATAGGAAAAGGCTGAGAGTGATAAACAATTAGACAGGAAGCCTATTGGAGCTGGTTATTCAGATACCCGTCTGTTTGGAGTAGTTTCTTAACATTCGATCCTGTGCCTTTGGGAACCCTGAGAGGGAACCCGTTGGGAGCGCGTTTGTCAACTTTTGGCAGAAGACCGAGCAAAGGGTTTACCCCTGGGTTCAACAGCCAAATATTCCTTGGGATATCTCCAGTCCACTTTGCAACAAGATTTAGGGGAAGGTCCTTGGCCAGTTTTATCTTTCCAAGGTTATCATGAGCCAAGCGATTGGCCTGGGTAACTGTTACGCAATAGAATGTTCTGTGCTGGTGAATTATCTTGAGCGCTATGAGTCGGGGTATCAATGAATCCGATGGTGGCGGCGCCACTATATCCCAGAACGAAAACCCGTGTGATTTTTTGATAATGGGGTCAATTTTGTCCGCGCCGTCAATAAACGCTGAAATAAGAATCAACCAATCCTCTTTTTCATGCTTCTTGCGCAATCCCTGAAGAATTTCCGCTGCAATCCGTGTGGATATTTCAGGATCTCTCCGATCGTCCCAATCGTTTGAGGAAAACCAGGGAACCCCTGTTTTTCCTGAACCATCTCTTGAAGCTCCTAAAGCCCACCATCCGATTCCACCGGAACGTGTTTTGTGGTCTGGGTCGAACTCACTCAAAAGCATAGACAAGTAAACGAGATCAAGTGGCATATTTTCTTTTTTCAATGATTCCGTAACCATCTGGCCGTACAGCGTATACATGTTGAACCATTCCGCCACAGAGGCTCTACGATCCATAAGCAGGTAGTTCAACTGTTCTACTATCCTTTCGTGAACGTCGGGCCGTTCTATGGGTATTTTTGATTCAGCGAAGAATAAACCTTCTTTGATCAGGTTGGGTGGTAACAAATATCCCCCTTGGCCTGCCCCGTGTTCGGTAACCCATGCGTCAGAAGAAGTCTCAAGAATTGGAAAAGAAAGAAGGATTAAAATTAGTGTGGTTGCTAAACCAAAACTTACCCAGGAAGCTTCGAGCGGCCAAGCATTGTCTGTGATCAATTTAAAAAGCAACCTTCTCTTTTGTTTTTTGGCCACTTTCCCCCTTTTAACAAAGTTTAAACTTGTTGAACAAGTTATTACATCACTTGTTGATATTTTCTTTGAGTTCTTTACCCGCCTTGAAGAATGGCAGGCTTTTGTTCTGAACCACAATCTGTTCGCCTGTCTTCGGATTTCTGCCGGTGTAACCTTTGTATTCCTTAACAACAAATGAGCCGAAGCCTCTAATCTCGATTCGGTCTCCACGCTCCAAAGCATCCCCCATGGTGTTGAATACCATGTCAACGATTTCCTCAGATTTCCTCATAGGGAGATCGGTTTCTTTGGCTAAAGCTTTAACGAGATCAGACTTGTTCATTGTAATCTCCTCTTTATGATCAAGAACCAAGATAGTATATTATTAAGAAAAGTTTTTCGCCGATTCCGTAAGGACAAACACATTTTTTCGCTGGGGACGATGATTTAGACTCCAGGTCGCTCCACACAACAAAGAGTCTTGACAAAAACCTCTCCCCAAAACAAAACTACCCGGACTGATTAGATGACCCCAACTGACCAGCAGAAAATTCACTTATCGGCCAGGACATGCGCAAGCGGCGCCTCTTGGCCAATCAATAAAAAGAAAATCTGTTCAGTTAAGTTCTCTTTCAGGTCGAGATGTAACAATAATTTTTAGAATTCTGATCAAAAAAAGTCAAGGTAATTTGACCCATATTCTCATATTATTGAAATATAAAGGTATTTTTTACCAGAAAGATGTTATGAGGCGAACTCTTTGATAACACAGGGAATCTACTATGCTTTATTTTGCCGATCTTCATGTTCATTCAAGATTTTCTAGGGCCACTTCAAGGGACTGCGATCTTATGGGTTTATCCCAATGGGCGGCTCTGAAGGGTATTCATGTGGTGGCCACGGGAGACTTTACCCATCCAGAGTGGCGAAGATTGATACATGAGTCGCTGGAACCACGTGAAGAAGGATTGTTTGGTCTAATTAGGGGGGCTACTCCGGACCCTCTCTTAAATGCTCCGGGGGGCTCTCCTGCTGATGTGCGTTTTATTCTGAATGTAGAAATCAGCTCTATTTATAAGAAGAATGGAAAGGTCAGGAAAGCTCACAATCTGATCTTTATGCCTGACATGGAGTCGATGGACAAGTTTTGTAAACGACTTGGCGAAAGAGGCAATCTAAATTCCGATGGTCGTCCAATAATAGGTATCGACTGTCACGATCTGCTGGAGATGGCTTTAGAAACCTCAGCGCTGTCTTTTGTGATTCCTGCTCATATTTGGACCCCATGGTTCTCTGTTCTTGGCTCCAGATCAGGGTTTGATTCGATTGAGGAATGTTTTGAAGACCTCACTGATTATATTCCGGCTCTGGAAACAGGACTTTCATCGGATCCAGAGATGAACTTCAGGGTATCTGAGCTTGACAAATATACTCTTGTTTCAAATTCTGACACGCATTCTCCGTCCAAACTTGGTAGAGAGGTCAACATCTTTTCTGGAAATCCTTCGTACAAGGCTATTAGAGAAGCATTACACCGAGGTGGAACAGGATCCAGGGTCACAGAAAATTTTCTCGGCCCGAAACAATCGATACTCGAAGACAAGCGAGTTCGTGATGGCGCATCAAGCTTTGTGGGGACAATAGAGTTTTTCCCGGAAGAGGGCAAATATCACATGGACGGGCACCGCAAATGCGGGGTGCGCCTCAAGCCTCAAGAAACAGAGGGCTTAGAGGGGAAATGCCCAGTGTGTGGCCACGCGGTAACAGTAGGGGTCATGAACAGAGTTAATCAACTTGCAGACAGACCAGAGGGATACACTCCCCCCAAAGCAGGGTATTATTGGAGAATGCTGCCACTAATTGAGATAATAGCGGATTGTCTGGGGTGTGGCGTTCAGGCCAAAAAAGCAAAACATCTGTATCATGATCTTGTTGAAGCTTTAGGTCCGGAATTGGATATCCTTTGGTCGGCGCCACTCGATGATGTGGAAGTTTGTTCTCCGGGTATAGTAGTGGAAGCGTTGCGTAGGGTAAGGGCCGAACAGGTGAAGATTGAGGGGGGGTATGACGGAGAATATGGACGAGTCTCGATATTTGGTGATGATGAGCGAGCCTCATTTTTGTAATTATTCAGAGAAAGAAAAGAAGCGTCTTGACAGAAACGATATATTCAGATATTCACATATTGAATAAATGAGACTTTCGCCTCCTCACGCTTGGCCAACTGAGTCTCAAACTACCTTCATGGTGTTTTCTATCCCTAGCGTGGGGAAAAAGGACATAAGCATGGAATTAGCGCTGATAATAGCTGTAGTGGTTGGATGGTTTATTTTGAACCGCTGGATTTTGCCCAAGATGGGAGTGTCAACCTGAATGTCGCCAAGTTGTTCCCCCGTGAACAGGGGAAAAGCTAAGACCTCAGAGACCCAAGATTTAAGGAAATGATTCTCGAAAGTGATTTTTACCTAAAACAGTTTAATTGAGCCCAGTCAGGTCTTGGCGCCATATTGTAAACACGCTTCAGTGACGCGCAAAATATCTTAAATTATGAAAAACAGTCCTAATACCACTGTGAGGGTATTTCCAATGGGCCGAGTAACAGTAGAATCAGGTAAAAACGTAATGCAAAACGAAATTCACGAATCCGTCATATCCCGGGAGAACAAACTTAGCGCCGACATGACGGAAGAGTTCAACAAAGAAGATTTATTCGGCGCGATAAAGAAAAAGGAATTTTCTCGGGAAGCTGAAATCTTTAAGGCTTTAGGGCACCCCATACGTCTAAAAATAGTGTATGGCCTTCTCAAAGTCGGGGGCTGCAACGTTAAGAACATGCAGGAATGTCTGGGTCTGCATCAGGCGACAGTTTCTCAGCATCTGATACACCTTAAGACGAGGGGGATCATCCAATCGTACCGGCAGGGGCTGGAAATGGTCTATACGGTTACCGATACCTGGGCCAAGTGTATCGTGGACAACATTGAAAAGAACAGGACCGAACCATCTGATCTGAAGTTAGACTAGGAAACTCAACTTGATTTGATCATTGAATCTATCCGCATTTAGAGCTCTTTCATACGTTTAGGGTCTTGAATCGCCGTCTGTGTCAATGCTCCGCATCGTCTGGTCGTTTCTCCTTTTGCAAATTTCTTCAACCATGATATATTTCCATCGTCCGGACAAAGTTCTTAGGCTTCCGGCCTTTGGCGTTCTCGGTTACGATATATTATCGATTGAAACTCCGGGCGGCGGTATTTTGAATAATTGAACACCATGCGCCTTTGGGGTTAATTTTTGTACAGATGATATTTGGAAGCATCCAACCTGTCATTCCTACACAATCAAGAAAAGGGAAGTTGTCATGTCTGAGCTAGTTAGATTTGGCGTTTCAATACCGGACGATTTGCTCGAAAACTTTGATGAATTGATTGCCCAGAAAGGTTACACAAATCGTTCAGAAGCGATTCGAGACTTAATTCGGGACCGACTTGTAGAGGATCAATGGAGCCAACCAGGACATGAAGTGGTGGGCACGGTGACTGTAGTCTACAATCATGAACAGAGTGATCTGGCGCAGAAACTGACGGAAATCCAGCACAAGACCCACAACATAATAATTTCCGCAATTCATGTGCACTTAGACGCTCACAACTGTCTTGAGGTCCTGATTCTCAGGGGTGAGTCGGAACAGGTAAAAAAGACAGGTGAACTCCTTATTTCCACACGAGGCGTTAAGCATGGTAAAATTACCATGACTACGACCGGCACGGAAATTGACTAATCCTCTTCGGAGTTATAAAAATCAGGTGTAAACTCTGGACAGGTGAATTGGTTTTGCATCTCCGACAGAGGGCGGGGGAACCAAGAGTTGCAGGTCCACATTGAGCCACTGATAGTCAGGATTCAGGTCTCGAAGTTTGCCGTCCGTTGGTGGTGTTGAATGCTCATTATGATCATAAGTAACCAGAAAAATTCCAACGCCGTATTCGTCTGTTTTGTCAATCAAATATGAATTGATAAAATCTTTTTGTTCAATTCCAAGTTCGCAGGCAAGATCTTCAATTTCCGAATTGCTGAGTTTTATCAGCGTATATTTCGATATTCCTTGTTCAGCCAACCGGAACAGTGTCCTTGCCTCCGAGGAACAAATATATACGGTAGAAATAAAATCGAATCTGGCCAAATACCTCGCAGCCACAAGCGCTGCAGTTCTTCTGCCCCCAACTGTATGATGGAAACCATAATACTCATACAATTTCTGTTGAATTAGTTCTCCGACCTTGTCTCCTTTTTCGTACAGGTCCTTCGAAATATATCTGAGATACTTTCCCAGATCCTCCGCTGCCTGAGCGACCGGCCAATCGACTCGGACGTGAAAATGTGTCAGCCCATATCTGTACCTTGTCTTAATTGTCGGATCTTGCTGGATCATGACGGAATAGTCGGATTTGATAACTTCTCGAAGAAGTATTGGGAAGGCAGTGTCTTCAAAAAAACGCATCTTCTGGTTGAATAGACCTTTAAGATCGAAGATTGCCAGGTTCAAGAGATTTTCTTTATTTACTTTGTTGGAATCAAAGAAATGGAGATAGGTTTTGGCTGTATGAGGTATTGTTCCTTCGTTAAATATTACCATTAAATGTGAGTGGCTATTGTACTCCTGACCTACAACCCGCGCTCTGGGTTTGAGTTCCCTCATTTCCACAAATGGGTATGGTTCTCCGCAACCCTTGAAAGTTTTGTAGGATCTGATGAGACTTTCTGTAATCATCAGTCCGTCAAGCTCGTCCCGCAGGAAAAAATATACACATCTACGGAATCTTTCATTCCACCCAATTTCATTTCTTCTCAGAAATGGCATAATCGCCTCATTCCTTAGGAAGTCTTGCCGTCATTTAAGAAATGCCCTCACAAAAGCTCTGATTAGATAAGAGCAAGAAGAACTCCAATTCTCGTTTTGGGCAAACTCATTGTTGTTTTAGAATTAAATGACCAGAATAGCCTGAATGGTTATATATCAGGATAGCATTCTACGAGCATGCTTGCAAGGATCGATAAAAAAATGTAAATATTCACTTCATATGAATCAGGGAAAGGCTTTCGGACTCAATGGCTCAAAACAAGGACTCGCAATCACCGACCGCCGATTTCAACGGCGACCAGGAAGAAGATTTTGCCTCACTTTTTGAGGCATCCAACCAGCTTGATAATCTTGTCCAACGGGACAACAAAATTTCCGGAAACATAGTCTCAATAGGAGACGAGTGGGTTTTTCTAGACATTGGGGCTAAAAGCGAGGGCGCGATTTCCAAGGAAGAACTTCTTGACTCCAATCGGGAAATGGCGTTCAAGGTCGGAGATCCAATTACGGCTTTCGTCATCAATCAGCGTGACGGAGATATCATCCTGAGTGTGAAGATGACGCAAGCGGCTTCGGAGGACGCCATCCGCGGGGCCCATAAAAGCGGAATTCCAGTGGAAGGATTAGTTACGGAAGAGAGAAAGGGCGGTTACAGCGTCAATATCCTAGGGCGGCTGGCCTTCTGCCCGTATTCTCAGATCGATATTACATCTGGTGGTTTACCGGAAGACTACGTGGGCAAGAAGTTCTTGTTCCGAATAATGGAATTTTCCGAAAAAGGCAGAAACATAGTTTTGTCGAGACGAGAAACTCTTGAGGAAGATCGAAAAAAGAAGATTGATGAATTAAAGAAAACACTACAAGAAGGTGACATTGTCAGTGGAGTAGTCCGAAAGCTGGCTGCCTTTGGGGCCTTCGTGGATATAGGCGGGCCGCAAGGCCTGATTCCAATGTCCGAATTAGCGTGGTCGAGGATAGAATCGGTAGAGGATGTTCTGGCGGTTGGGGACGAAATCTTGGTCAAGATAACTGGACTGGATTGGGAAAAATCAAGAATTGGACTCAGTCTGAAACAGGTTCAGGAAAATCCTTGGGATTCCGCAATAAATCGTTTCTCAGAGGGGTTTGAGACTTCAGGCGTTGTGACACGGCTGACAACTTTTGGAGCTTTTGTCGAGTTGGAACCCGGCATTGAAGGATTGATCCACATATCGAATCTTGGCAAAGGGCGCAGAATTAATCATCCCAGAGAAGCTGTAAATAGCGGGGAATCAGTCAGCGTGAGGGTAATTTCGATTAATCCTGAAGCTAGACGTGTAGGGCTTGAATTGATGACCGAAAGCCATTCCAACGGTACTGATGAACCCGCGCCGGAGATCATAGAAGGCGCGATCGTGACCGGGAGAGTACAGTCTCTGAAGGACTATGGGATATTTGTAGATCTTCCCGGTTCCAGAACAGGACTACTCAGGATTTCTGAAATTGGAGATTTCAGTCCTCGGGAACTAAGGAAGAAATATCCTGTAGATTCAAATATCAAAGTCAAGATCCTGGAGGTTGATTTAGAGACTCAAAAAATCGCTCTGAGTGTGAAGGCTCTTCAAAATACCGAGGAAACCAATCAAGCTCGAAATTTCTTGATGTCTGGAGAAACCAAAAGTTCATTTGGAACCTTGGGAGAATTACTCAAAGCAAAACTGGACAAAAAATAATGACGGGTTGGATTGGAGGTTTCAGTTAGACATTTTCTATCGCTAGTCTGAGATTTTTAGAGTGGAGGCCGGCTAAGGATTCCCGGAGAAAATTCATGTGAAAATACCTCCCACTGCAGAGGTGTGGGAGGTATAATGTACATTAAGTTGCGACAGGGATTTTTCGCGGAGTAGCTTTCGCAGACTTGGGAAGTTTAAGAGTGAGCACTCCATCAGTCATTGAGGCGCCTATTTTGTTGTAATCTATGAGGTCATTAACTCTAAACGTTCTGTAATATCCTCCTGACCTGTACTCAACGAGTAAATCTTCGCCCTGTGGCGTTTCCTCCTTTGACTCTCCTACTATCGTTAGTATATTTTCACGCAGATCAATTTCTACGTCATCCGGTTGAATTCCAGGCATATCAACAACGACAGTAAGCTCATTGGCCGTCTCAAAAATATCAACGGCAGGAGTGAAATATACGCCATTCTTGGTCAGCTCCGCGCTTTCCGGAGCCAGTTCCTTTTTGTCAACAACTTGCATTTCTTGATTCGCCATTGGAATTTTCCTCCAGACGCTTATTCGGTTGTAACTGCTATCTTTCGAGGACCAGTAGCCTCATCCAGGGGCAAACTAATAATGAGAACTCCGTTTTTGTAATTGGCTCCAATTCGGTCTGCGTTAACCTTTTCCGGCAGCGTTATGCTGCGCTGAAAAGCTCCGCAGGAGCGCTCTCGTCTATGATAACTGGCGTTGTCGCCAACAACGTCAGGCCTTCTTTCACCCTTGATAGTTAAAGTGGCGCCCTGTACCGTCAGATCGATTTCGGTGACATTGACTCCAGGGATTTCTGCCGTTATCTGATAATTGTTGCCCTGTTTTCGTACGTTCATCGGGGGAAAAAGACGTGATCTTCCCGGGAAAGGGTTCGCAGATTGAGTTCCCCTATCGTTAAGGTAAGATAAAACATTGGCCATATTTCTCTGTAGACTAGAAAATTCGCTGAACCATGGATCTTTTTGTACGTCCCAGAATGACATGATGTCACCTCCATTTATAAATCTGTCAGACAAACTTATAGGGATAAGACTCTTTGAGTCTGTTATTTTTATGAGATTGACTGGGCGAAAATAATGTTTTCACCCAATCAATCACGCTAACTCACATCAATTTTTATTGATCTTTTCTTGCTTGATTCAGTCTTGGGCAGCTTGAGGTTCAATACGCCATTCTTGAAACTGGCTTCGATTTTGTCTTCTTTTACTTCACATGGCAGGGTTATTGAACGTGAAAAATGCCCAAAGGACCTTTCAACGCGATGCATGTTTTCTGTTTTTTCCTCACGCTCTTCTCTCTTTTCTCCTTTAATGGATAGATTAGACCCGGTAATGTTTACCTCAATTTCTTTGGGGTCTACGCCCGGCAACTCTGCTTTTACTAATATTTCTTGATCCGTTTCAGAAATGTCTAAAGGTGGATTGAACCCTCCTGCAAAATACGAAAGTGATCCGGATTTTCCAAAAAACTGGCTGAACAGATCATCAACCTCTCTCCTAAATTCAGTCAGGGAATTTTCAGGAGCGCTCTGACCTTCTTTCCATCTCCAAGGAATGAGGCTACGCATTTCTTAAAATCCTCCTTTCAGAGTGATGGGGTTGAGCTTCCCTTGACGGGCCTTGTCGGCTGCCTCGATTAACAGATGATCACTCATTTTGCGATGTCAAGGCCTGTGTGTATCTATGTGACTTTTACCGGTATTAGTTGATGGATAGACAGATTCCATCTGGTTTTCGCGCTTCTCTGAATGACGCTCATCTTCACCATTGCCGTTCATTGCTGGATTGCGGCTTTCCTCGAGCCGGTCACGTCAAATTCCATCTAATTTGATTGTAAAGGTTTGGTGGTATTCAAAAAAAAAGTGGGGACGAAAATCGTCCCCAATGATTAGGAGGAAAACTTTTGGTTGGTTAATGGAAGCCTGGCCGGGCCTCCATGAGGGTTAATGTTATGTTCATCGGATAATTGATGAAGAAAGAAGGTTGTCCTTTATTTTTTTTGCATTGAGGAAACGTATTATGTTCAATAGAAAACCCATCAGTTACAAGGTTGATCCCGAGTTGTCGCTTAAAGCTGTTACCAGTATTGACCGGTCAAGGCGGTTTGGCCTTCCCGAGATCCCGCTAGTTGTCCCATCGAGGGGCTTGAATCTGTCGATGTAAGGCTCCCTGAAACAAGGTTCAAAGGTACTTCCATGATACTCGCAACTATTTTTAACCCGCCGGGTAGGTCTGTCTTTGGGTCGTATGGCGCTGCCGCCGGCATTGCCATCATCATTGGGTATGCTGACAATGAGGGGTTAGAGACGGCGCCATGTCTCATATAAGACTGGCGAGGAGGTTTACATTTGGAAATCCCAGTAGGAATACACGGCGCTGGCCCACAAACAGGTGGACCACAGGGGATGGCCGGTCCACAGACCGGAGGCTGGCAGACTGGTGGAGCGCACAAATTCCTTCTAAATATAGGAAGTCTAGGCGCTGGAGCTAGTATTCCGGCCATAATAGCCGATGGAATTCCAATAGCGGCCCCACAAATATTCGTGCATGCTCCAAGTAACGCTCCACATATTCCAAAAGGCGACGGAGGTCCCATGGGACCGCATGTGGGGGGCGCGCACGTAGGTGGAGCGCAAGGAGCGGGCGCGCAAAATGGAGCGACTTCCATAGGCGGGCCGCCGGCGACTCCTGAAACTATTGAAACTGAGAATAAGAGCGTGGTGAAAAACGCGAAGATAGCGACAACTCTTAGCGCCATACCTGATCCTCCTTTTGTTTAACGTCCTTCAAGTAGCCGTTTAAATATTAGGCAAAACCTAAGACGTTTTAATTCAGCCCATTACTGGACTTGAATGACTTGCGGCTTTAACATGCTGTTTTTAGCTTGTCAAGTAAAAATATGAAATAAATTGATGTTAACTGTAAATATTGTATAAAATGTAACCTAGATAATATATATGGTTGTTTTAACGACACTATTATGTAATTATTAATGTAAAGGTTAAGGAACTTGCCAAGTCGGCTGATCCTGACCTATATTCTGTTTTGCAACTAACGAAGAAGTCTCAGAACTAATTTGATTCAAGAGGTTTTTAGAAGGCATGAAAAATGCGATTTGTTGGTTGGCAATGGTTGGTATTGTATGCTTTTACGGGGTTGTTTATGCTCAACAAGAGGCTGTAGACGCGTATAATCAGGGACTCGATGCGCTGGCCCGAGGTAAGCTTGACGAAGCTGTAGATCTCTTCTCCAAGGCGATAGAGATCGATCCTGTGGACCACTACGCGTACAACAACCGTGGGGTGGCTTTCAAGCGCAGGGGCGAATACGAAAACGCGATCCGTGATTATAATCGAGCCTTGGAAATCAAGCCCGACTATTACCAAGCCCGGGTAAATAGAGGAATAGCCAGATATCGTAAAGGTGACTATGATCTAGCTCTCGATGATCTGGAGTCACTAGCCGGCCAACGAAAGAAAGACCCTGCCATATTTGCCACGCTTGGGTTGATTTACAAAGAAAAGGGGGACCTTGACCAAGCGGCCAAGAACCTGAAAGTGTCGTTGACGATAAACAAAAATGGCGTCACGGCGCAAAAAGCCCTGGCAGAAGTTTACGAAGCCAAAAAAGATTATGAAAAAGCGCTTGATTCGTACATTAAGTTGAGGGCAGCATTAAGCAAGAAGGGTGACACTCAAGAAATAGATCAGAGAATAGACCGTCTGAGAATCTCCTATGTTAATGAACTGTACAATCAAGGCCTGGAAAACTACCGCCTTGGGAATGCAAAAAACGCGACGGCAATTTGGACAACCGGTCTGAAGGTAGACCCCAACAACGTCCAGATCCTCAGGGATCTTGGCTTAACATACTACAAGCTTGGTCAGTACCAAAAGGCGCTTGAGAATTTTAATCGCGCTCTTGAAATTGACGCTGGTAATTCAGAAATATTTAGAGTTCGAGGGGACGCATACTACAAACTGAAAAAAATTGAGAAAAGTATCGAAGATTATGACAAAGCTTTAATTATAAATCCTAGTGACTCAATATGTTACAATAATCGCGGCCTAATATTCCACGAAATGGGGAATTTGGACCGGGCTTATGAGGATTATACCAAAGCCATTTCAATAGATTCCTCGAATCCATCTTTTTTTGAAAATCGCGCTCTAGTTTTCATAAGCAAGGGAGACAAAGCCCTTGCCGGCGAAGACTATAGGAGGGCTCTAGAGCTGACTACGGATGAAAGGGGACGAGAGGCGATAACATCAAGGATTGCGGCTCTCGGCCGAGAAAATGCTAATGGCTCTCAACAATCTGGCTTTTCCACGGAGAGGATTTTAGGAAATTCGTCGCACGAATCGATTCCGGGCAGGTAATTAGCTTCGGATCATTGAAAGGGCGCTCGACAAATATACTTTAATTGTTGTTGACAAATTATTGATATCATAATAGAAGAAAACTTGTAAAGGCGGCACTGAATGTGGATCGGCGCCGCCGCGCCAAAATCGTGTCTTGTCTTTTGATTGATTTTGTTTGACCTGTCTAGGCGCCGGGCAGTGTCCGTGAGATATTTGCCGTCAATCCAGGTGAGTTGATATATGAGTTTTTTAGAAGCTAGCAATCCAATAGACATATTTATTTTGGCCACTATCTTGATAACTTTTATCATGGGGTTTTGGAAAGGTTTTATAAAGTCTTTGACTGCGTTGGCCGGGTTGGCTGTAGGTGTGTGGGCAGCGACAAAATATTACCCGCTGGTTCAGATTCAACTCATCAAATTATCCGCCCTAAATCCCCAGATTGCTACGATAATATCCATGGTACTGGTCTTTATACTAGCTCAAGTGGTTTTTGTGATTCTGAGGCGTATTCTTGAAGCCGTTTTGGACTTCACCCGCCTTGGGTGGTTGGACCGGATCATGGGTGCGGTAATGGGCGTTGTCACCGGTTTCATAATTGCGGCCTCCTGTGTGCAGGTAGCCCTGATAGCCGCTCCTGAGTGGCAGGCCGTAAGGTCTTCTGTACTGGCTCTTCCCATAGAGGGTGTGACGTATAAACTTCTGGCCTACGTCCCAAGCGAAACAAAGGGCCAGGTTGACAACCTTATATCCAAGTGGCGGGCACAACAAGACGGCTCTCAGCAACCCGCTCCGAGATTTGGGGCCCACGCCGACAGGCCAACAGGTCCCGCTGTACCTTAACCGAGGTAATTTTTGAAGTCGGTCACCTTTTCAGGAGGATCTTAATGAGCCGATTCCTCTCGTTGTTATCGTTGTTGGCTGTTTGCGCTCTTTTTTCGGGGTGCGCCTACTTTCAGAAGAAAGACGAACCTCCGCCATTGCCTCCAATAGAAGAAGTCAAACCTCCTCTAACCATGAAAAGCGAATATTTTAAGAGTTTTCCATGGTCGGATCTTCAGAGTCCCAAAAGGGACGGCAATGATCCGGAGACCATTACGGTTACTGTGAAAGATGGCGAGTCTTTGGACACCATAGCGGAGACCGTCATGGGTAATCCTGCTCTGGCCGGGGGACTAGCCACTTTCAACAAACTTTCCAATCCAAATAGTATAACCCCTGGAGAAAAGATTGTAATTCCTTATCCATTCATAGGGGTGATCAGTCAGATCATGATCAAAGCTAAGGGGGACAAGGATTTCTCCGAACCCAGGAATTTTGGGGCTCCTTTCAAGAAGGGTGATCAATACAAACTAAGATTTGAAACTAACGTGAACGGGAACATTTACTTATTTAGAAAAGGCGTCAAGGGAGTGACAATGTTGTACCCAGCCCAGCTCAAAAAAGGCAAACGCAACAAAAATCCGGAACCACTCATGAGAGACTCCGGAAAGGTCACAGCCGGTGATCCCCTGATAATACCGATCGGAAAGACTGGGTTTGCATACAACCCCAAAAATGCCGGCGACATGCTCTACGTGTTCCTGAGCCTCAGGAAAATACCGGAACTTGACGATCTGGCGACAAAAACCTCTATAAAGGTTGAGGAAATAGAGGATGTTATGCATAGAGTCAAAGAAGGTGAGATAAAGAACGATCCGCCATTGAGGCTATTGAGAATAAGTGACCCATCTGAAATATTGGGTTTCACCTTGAATATTGACGGTTGAATGTGCTTGACATACGATATTACAGTCCTTTATATAGAAAGGATTAACTTGGGGCTGTAGCTCAGTTGGGAGAGCGCTTGAATGGCATTCAAGAGGTCGTCGGTTCGATCCCGTCCAGCTCCACCATAAAAGATAAATGATTTTGAATGTTAACCGCCGGTCGCTCGGCGGTTTTTCTTTTTTTGGCAGACAGGGTCTGAAATGAATTCTGAATGTTCCAGAAAGTTGGCCTCAAAATAATAACGATAGGGCCAAAATCATGAGCCATACTGAAAGATTTAGCCCAATCCGCATCAAAATCGTCACACAATCAATTGCTTCTGGTTATTGGTCCATTGTATCCTAGACCGAAGGGACTAATCAAAACTAAGTATAGCCGGAGACGCAAAGCGGCTGCTAATGTTGACCGGTGGGAGGTGAACTATGTCCGGATGGCAGGCAAGGATGAGAATGATATCCTCTGTCGTCATCGTCCTGACTTGGCTCTCGTGGTGGGATTTCAACGTTCACGCTATGCCGGCTCAGGTAATGATTATCCGACACGCTGAGAAATATGAGGATCGCCAAAAAATTCATCTCAATGACTGGGGACTTACTAGAGCTAAAGCTTTAAGTCAGTTTTTCAAAACCGATCCACGAGTCCTGGAATATGGTGTCCCCGCCGCAATAATTGCTCAGCAACCAGGCCCCAAGAAAAAGTCAGTTAGATGTGAAGAAACAGTGGAGCCGCTTGCAAAAGTGTTGAAACAAAACATAATTAATCGCTTTGCTTATGGAGAGGTGGCGGAGTTGGTTGATTGGCTCCAAGCAGAAAGGGATCTGGACTCAAAATCAGTTTTGATCTGCGCTCAGCATCTCGACATACCGTCAATCGCTAAAGCTCTTGGCGTAACTAATATCAGGCAAGCGGTGTGGCCACATGAAACGTTTGACCGAGTATGGCTCATCGATTTTTCTTCGGATGGTGAAGTTTCTTCCTTTCGGGACATCCCTCAGCGTCTTTTATTTGGTGATTCGTTCCAAGTCGTTTCGACGGTCGAACCGTCAGGGAAGTTTGGTTTCTCCCAAACTTATCAGGAGATTTCTGATGGGCGGAAAGGGGCAGTCCCCGCGACAAACTGGCAATGCAGAATTACCGCAGAGGCTCCGGGGGATTTCTCCCGATTCGACGACGAAACCGTTCCAATACTCCGATTGGGTGGGTTCACCTTCGCATACTATGGCGCCACCTTGGGTAAATTGCGCCAAAGCAAGCATGCGGAAGTCAAGACCGACATTGCGACAGGGGACGGTTCGGTCCGTTACAAATTCACGGCCATGGTTGACGGGTTAGAACAAACTTACGCCTGGATAACCTTTACCTGGAATAAAGAGGGCCTTAAGGCGGAATTCGTGGCTGATGTAGATGAAAGCAAGATTATCCCGGGTTTGAATATGCCGGTAGAGTTACATCTGGACAAAAGCGAGGGCGTGATATCAGGAGTGGTTTCTTGTCTCTTAGGTCTAGGAAACAAGCGATTTCACGCTCCGGCCGGGCTACCCTATGGGGGCGTTGCGACAAAGATTAGGGACGAACCATCGAACACAGAAGTGTACAAGGCAATCTTGAAAGACGAAAAAAGCGTCCTAGTGGAGAAATCATACCTCCCGGAGTTGTGATATGACCTGTCGACTGTTCCGTCAGACGAAGTTTTTGAAACTTGATTCCGTGTTGCTATTTTGGCCTCTATCCATTCAAAAGCGTTCCGAAACCAAAAAAATGAATCATTGCAAATTTGTGCATATCCTCAATGCGCTTGTTTTCAGCTTTCTGATTACAATAACCAGCCACGCAGTGGCAACTGAATCATTCATAGTAAAGCAAACCGTTGGACTTGGGAAATATGAAACGGGTGATCCCAAATCAATTGTTCGCGAAGGTTCGAGAAAAATGGTTGAGGGCGCAAATATGCTGAGGGAATCTATGCGGGTAGCCAAACAGAACAGGGACAAGACCAAATCCAGAGAAATCATGAGCAGGGCTATAGACCTTATGGTTGAGGGAGAAAAGCTGATAGCGCTTGGCTCTAAAAGGGCCGATCAAATTCCATCCGCCAATTCTCAAATCAAACCCCTCATAAGCAGTTGTATAAAAATCATGGGCGGCTGCAAGTTGATGAAGCAGGGTGTGAGCAACCTTATGAGTGGGGATGTCCATTCCCCTTGGGCTGAGAAAACAGTTGCAAAGGGACACAAGCAGGTAAAGGACGGCGAAAAGAAGATTTTGGAAAAAGAAAATAAGAAAACAGACTGAAACGATCCAACCATGATACATATAAAAATTATGACCACCGAAAAGTTGGTCTCTACGAACTATTAGATGGTGTAGAACCGATGAATCACAGGATGTTCAGGCTGTTGCTGAATATTTATCCTCCTTACTGGGGAACAGGAATAGTTGTTAGTAAAGTCGCCCCGGATTTCACAGAGATCGTAGTTCAGATGAAGAAGAGGTTCTACAATCGAAACTATGTTGACACCCACTTCGGGGGGTCCTTATATTCGATGGTTGATCCTTTCTACATGCTGATGCTGATCAATATTCTGGGAAAAGATTACGTAGTTTGGGATAAATCCGCATTTATAGATTTTGTCAAACCAGGGAGGGGAAAAGTCAAAGCGGTATTTTCAATCACTCAAGAAACGATATCCGATATCGTTGCAAAGACTGCCGACGGGGAAAAATATCTGCCTGAATTGACGGTAGAAATTGAAGATGAGGCCGGTGAAACTGTAGCCAGAGCGGTCAAGACCATTTATGTGAAAAAGAGACGAGCCTCTGAAGAGCCATTAAAATCAAACATTTACTCTTTGAGAAATACGTAGACAGTGATTCTGTCGATTTGGCGAGTCAACCGGGAGGATAAGGTGGAAGTTAGATTCCAAAAAGAAGGTTCAGCATTGATATTTACCGTTATAGGCAGGTTAGATACCGTGGCTGCGTCCGAATTTCAGAGCGAACTTGAGAAAAGTATTAATAATGAAGCCGAAAGAATTGTCATTGATTGCTCCGAGTTGGACTATATTAGCAGCGCAGGCTTGAGGTCCATTCTTATAATCGCTCAGAAAACCTGTCAGGCTAATGGATATCTGGCCTGTTGTTGTCTAAGGGGATTAGTGAAAAAAGTTTTCGAGATAAGTAAATTTTCACTGATTGTGCCTACTTTCGATACATTAGAAGAGGCTTTGGATGATAAGTTGCGTCAGAATAGATAAAATCATACACATTTTACAAACGTTTCTCTGCTGAAATTGTTTCTCACCTGAGAGAGAATCAAATTATGCTGTATTGGTTTCGTTCGAGTATTAAAGCTAAAATAACGTTGCTGGTGCTTTTCACCACAAGCATTGTGTTGGCGATCGTATTGGGTTTTACGGGAATATTTTCCCGCTCGGTTGTACAATCCGACGCCCGCTCCTATGCGCTGGGAGTGGCAGAGGTAACGGCTGGACGGCTCGCTAAGGAACTATCCAGCGTTGCGATGGTAACTAGGAATCTTGCCTATGCTCTTGGATACGGTCAATGGGATCAAAGATCAATAGATGAACTGCTGATGACGATAGTGAAGTCTAACAAGGATATCTACGGATCTACGGTGTCGTTTGTTCCGTTCGGATTTGACCCAGCTCTTAAAGCTTATGCCCCTTACTATTACAAGAAGAATGGCATGATATCGTTTGTTCAGCTCGCTAATTCATACGATTACTTCAAGCGGGAATGGTTCAAGAAACCCCTGGAGACAGGAAAGCCGACGTGGAGTAATCCATATTTCGACGAGGGCGGTGGTGAGACGCTTATGATCACCTACTCTCACCCATTCCTGGATAGAAACCTTGGACCCATTAACCAAATGTTGAAAGGAGTCATTACGGCGGACATATCTCTGGATCACTTGACTGATATGGTTTCTGGAATCAAGATCGAAGAGACCGGGTACGCTTTTCTTCTCTCTGACAAAGGAGATCTCATAGTTTGGCCCCAGAAAGACCTTATTATGAAGGAAACGATATTCAGTCTGGCCGACAAGCTCGAAGATCCCAAATTAAGGACTGTCGGAGAGGAGATGTTAAAACAGGGATCAGGTTTTTTTGACGCTGGTCTAAGTTTGACGGGGAAAGAATCCTTTCTTGCGTTTTCAAGCCTTCCCGATTTTGGCTGGCGATTGGGGGTTGTGATTCCAAAGCATGAATTGTTCGCACAGACTTATGCCCTTGAAAAGATTTTGCTTATTTTGGGTGTTGCCGGAATACTCTTGCTTTCTACCGTAAGTTTAATGGTGGCGCGTTCTGTTTCGGCGCCTCTCAAACGGATGGCTCATGTCACGGAAAAAGTTGGGGAGGGCCATTTTGATGTCGATTTTATTGAGAAGACCAGGCTCGACGAGGTCGGTCAACTCGCCCGGTCTTTCGTGAGTATGTCCAAGTCACTCAGGTCCTATATGAAAGACCTTACGCAAGCAACCGCCAATAAGGAACGAATTGAAAGCGAGCTAAGAATAGCGGCGGACATACAGAAAAGCATGCTACCTTGCAGCTTTCCGGCTTTTCCAAACCGCAATGACTTTGACATTTATGCTTTGATGAGGCCGGCCAAAGAGGTTGGGGGAGATTTTTTCGATTTCTTTTTGCTGGATGATGATCATCTTTGCATATCTGTGGGAGACGTCTCCGGTAAGGGAACTCCTGCAGCCTTGTTCATGTCTGTGACAAAGTATCTGATCGAGGCTTGCACTACGGTTGACATACCTATTGACGAGACCTTGGAAAAAATTAACAAGCTTCTCGCAAAAAACAATGCGACTTGCATGTTTGTGACTGTTTTTTTGGGTGTTTTGGATTTAAGAAGCGGCGATTTTGTCTATGCCAATGCGGGCCACAACTCTCCACTGATCTGGACTCAAGACGCTCCAGCCGCATTCCTAGAACTTGTAGGAGGGCCACTTCTGGGCATCATGGATCCAGGCCTTTTTCGGGTAGGAAAAACCACTCTGGCTCCTGATGGCGGCCTACTTGTTTATACGGATGGAGTCACCGAAGCTTTTAATGTTGAAGGGGAACCTTTTTCGGATGAAAAGCTGCTTAGGACTGTTGAACGCATTAGGGGCGCAGACGTAAAATCAATTACAGAAAAGGTCTTAAGGGAAATAGATGAGTTTTGTGGAGTTGTTCCTCAGTCGGACGACATCACAATAATGGTCCTGAATTATAAACCTGATCACAAGGATGGTGACGGATTGATTCCGGAAAGAATTGGAACGGGGCCTATAGCGAAGATTTAATGACATTCGACTGTTTAAATAGATGAGGCTTAATGTAAATTTTGGGATAGTAGGGATTTACAATTCGGTGAAGAGATTTCTGCTCATATCAATATTTGTGGTTTTTGCGCTTTGTCAGTTTTGTGAAGCCTGGGAGGGCAGAGTGGTTAAGGTTTTTGATGGCGACACGATTGAAGTCCTCAGAGGAAGGTCAACCGAAAGAATACGACTTTATGGGATAGATTGCCCCGAAAGAGGCCAGGATTTTGGGGAGAGGGCGAGACAGTTCACTAGCCGTATGGTTTTTGGAAAGAATGTCGAAGTCATACCTGAAGATCGCGATCAATTCGGTAGGTCAGTCTCCTGGGTGAGAGTTGGAAACTCATCGTTAAACCATGCTCTGCTGAAGGAAGGTTTAGCGTGGCATTACAAAAGATATGCGGGTCAAGAGAATGAACTGGCGGAATTGGAGGCGGATGCCAGACAACAGAAAGTTGGACTCTGGTCACACAAGAATCCGACGCCTCCCTGGGAGTTTAGAAGGAGCCAAGAGCGCTGAATGTGATGATGGTCACAATAAGTTGAGTTAATAGAGCCCGCCGCTGGACATACACTACGGCGGACTCCAAACAACATAACTGTTTACTTTTTGAGTTCTGGTATCTTTGCAAACTGATCAAGCACTCCCGGATTGGCTAGAGCGTCCTTATTCGTAACGGGTTTTCCCTCAATTACGTTTCTGACCGCCATTTCGACTTTCTTACCGTTTAAAGTTACCGGGATTTCATCAATAGGTAGAATCAGAGCGGGCACATGCCTGGGAGTTGTATTCTCCCTGATGGTCTTTTTAATTTTTTGTTTTAGGGCTTCGTCAAGTTCTATGCCTGCGGCCGTTTTTACAAAAAGCAACACTCTCACGTCATTGTCCCAATCCTGGCCGACCACAATACTATCAACGATTTCATCCAATGATTCGACCTGACGATATATTTCGGCCGTGCCAATTCTTACGCCTGAAGGATTCAATGTGGCGTCCGAGCGACCGTAAATCTTGACTCCTCCATGTAGCGTTATTTCTACATAGTCGCCGTGATGCCAAACGTTAGGGAAAATAGAGAAATAGGCTGACCTGTATTTCTTTAAATCCGGATCGTTCCAGAAATATACCGGCATGGAAGGAAATGACGCAGTGCAAACCAATTCTCCCTGTTCGCCCAAAATAGGCTTTCCATATCCACTGAAAGCCTGGATCTTCATACCCAACCCGCGGCACTGAAGTTCACCTTCGTACACTGGTAAAATCGGACATCCTAAGGCGAAACACGACACTATGTCCGTTCCTCCCGAAATAGACGCCAAGTTTATGTCCTCTTTTATATCTCTGTAAACGTAACCAAAACTTTCCTCCGCCAATGGAGATCCGGTTGAACACATCATCCGCAGTGAAGATAGATCATAAAGTTCTCTTGGTTTGAGCCCGTCTTTCTCAATTGCCGATATATATCTGGCGCTTGTTCCGAAAATTGTCATGCCTTCTTCTTCAGCCAGTTTGAAAATGGCCCCTGAGTCAGGATAGAAAGGCGAACCGTCAAAAAGGATTACAGTAGCTCCAATTGCAAGACCACTGACCAACCAGTTCCACATCATCCAACCACACGTTGTAAAATAGTAGATCTTGTCGGAACGCTTGAGATCACAATGGAACAGGTGCTCCTTAAGATGCTGGATCAATGTCCCACCCGCTCCATGAACCATGCATTTCGGCAACCCGGTTGTTCCCGAGGAGTACATTATGTAAACGGGATGATCAAATGGGAGCTGTTCAAATTCTATGGATAGGCCTTTTTCCTTAGACATGAAATCTTGGAACAAAACGGCGTTTGGAACCCTGCTCAAATCAGGCTTTTCCTGTGTATAAGGGATGACCACAATCTTTTGAATACTCGGGAGTTCTTTTATAATCCCGGATATTTTCTCCAGGCAATCATGACTCTTACCGTTGTAATAATATCCATTCGCAGTGAAGAGTATCTTGGGTTCTATTTGACCAAAACGATCTAGCACTCCCTTGATACCAAAATCCGGAGAACACGACGACCAGATCGCTCCGATACTTGTAGCCGCCAGCATTGCCACGATTGTCTCGCTCATATTTGGGACGTATCCGGCCACCCGGTCGCCTGCCATCACACCTGCAGAGCGCATCGCAGCCGCCATTCTCGCCACTGAGTCGTAGAGTTCGGAGTAGGTCATCTTACGAACCGGCAGGTTCTCTCCCTTAAACACCAGTGCTACATGATCGTCCTTGAACCGGAGAAGATTTTCAGCGAAGTTGAGTTTTGCCCCTAAAAACCACTTGGCCCCAAGCATTTCAGGAGAATCCTCGAGTATTTTCTCATATGGTTTGGATGCTATAATCCCTCCAAATTCCCACACGCTTTCCCAGAAGTCCTCTCGATTATCTATGGACCACTGATACAGCTCATGGTAATTTGACAAAGTTAGAGTGAACTTTGTGTTTACCTCCTTCATAAATCGAACAAGATTCGAATTTTCTATTCTGTCCAATGGAGGGGTCCAAAGAGGGGTCATATCAATCCTCCCTAGGTTTGTAGGCCGATTTTGCGGGCCATGTGCGCGGTATTTTCTGCTCTGGAGACTCTCCGAACTTTTGCTTCAATTCGGCGAGACCTTTCCTTTGAAACTCCAATCTGGGTTCTTTCGGTATTCTGCGATTCAAGATAGATTCTGACCGCAATCTTCGACCTATGGTTTTCTCCATCATTGTTCCAAGATCCAGCAGTCTGTCGACATCAATGCCTGTGTCAATTCCCATTTCGTCCATCATGACGGTCATGTCCTCAATACACTGCAAACCGACCACATTTGGATCTCGATAATAATATGATCCTGTTCCACCTACCGGGACCCTGTCAAGGAAGTTGGCCGGCTGACCACCAAGTCCTCCCAGTGTGGCTTCAAAGATCTCTATTCCAGCCTGAAGCGCCGCCAGACAATTGGCGGTTCCCCAGCCGCGCGTGACATGAAAATGCGCTACATGCAATTTCTTGTCCGGGATTGCGTCCACAATCATCGAAAAGTATTTGTAAACCTGGTTTGGAGGCGCGCTTCCGTCATGGTCCGCATGTTCAATATCGTGCGCTCCAATTTCCAGCCATCGCTTCGTAAACTCTACAGCGTCTTCCAGCTTTGTAGGACCTGAAATGGGAGAGCCCCAAATCGTTGAGACAGTGCCGTTCATTTTAATTCCGACATCGGAAGCTTTTTCAATACAGCGTTTGGCTTCCTCCCAATACGCTGGAAGAGTAGTTCCCGAGTTTGCGAAATGGTGTTCTTCGTCCGTTGAAACCATCATCAAAATGCGGTCGGGCCCCCAGCCTTCTTTCTTGGCGGCAATAGCCCTGTCGACCGCCTTCTCGCGAATTGTGATTGCGGTTAGAGTTACGTCATTCCAGTTAATTCCAGCACGTGACAATTTTTTGGAATCTCTGAGTTTCTTGAACAACTCTTCCGCGTCTTTGAACTGGGGCATGGATCTCGGATTTCCCAAGTTTGTTACTTCAAGGTGTTTGATTCCGCAGAGGATAAGTTCTTCAAGATAAAACAGCTTGGCTTCTGTTGGAATCCAGATCTCTTCATGTTGAAATCCATCTCGAACGGTGATGTCGCCGATTTGAACTTTTTTCGGATAGTCCATTTCGTATAAGCCCATTTTGTTGTCCTCCCTTCACTCACCGGTATACACGGGTTTTCTTTTTTCTCTAAAGGCTGTTAGGCCTTCTGTTCTATCCTTGGTTGGAATCGTGATAGAGTATGCGTTGGATTCTATTGCAAGGCCTATCGGCAGACTAACTTCAACGCCCTTGTTAATGGCGAACTTTGCCTGGGATAACGCTATCGGACCGTTCTGAGCCACCTCATCCGCTATTTCCAACGCTCTTTTCAAGAGATTTTCCGGTTCTGTGACCTCTAGGAATAAGCCATAATCCAGCCCTTCCTGAGCCGAAATCCGTCTTGCCCTGAAAATCATTTCTTTGGCTCTCGCTATTCCAACTACCCTGGGCAGCCGCTGGGTTCCTCCAGCGCCAGGGATCACTGCCAGAGAAGTTTCAGTCAGTCCTACTATTGCGCTTTTCGAAGCAATCCTGATGTCACAGGCCAGCGCCAGTTCCAGGCCTCCCCCAAAAGCATAACCATTAACCGCAGCGATCACTGGTTTGGGTAACTCTTCAACAGAAGTAAACAAATCCCTTATTGTCTGAATGTAAAGCTTCACCTGGTCTGGGGTCATCCCGGCCCGTTCCTTAAGGTCAGCGCCGGTGCTGAAAGCATTTTTGCCCTCCGTTGAACCAGTTATGATCACGACTTTAATTGTTCGGTCAAATGTCAGTTCTTCTATTGTAGCTCGGAAAGTCTTGAGCAGAATCATGTTAAAACAATTTAACGCGTTGGGGCGGTTGATGGTCAGAATTAACACTCCGTTACGGCAGTCTTTCAACAGGGCGTTCTCTTCAGACATATGATGTTCCTCCATGTAATAAGCTGATAAAATTAGAAATGGCGCTTTCTATAAAGACTTACAAAAAAAGTTCCGGGAGGCTGTTTTCATTTTTTAGGCCCTAAAAGGAAAATCGCTTTGCTTGAGGGAGCATGATTGGCCGGAGAACCAAAACCAACCGGTTATTTGCAAGCAAATTCATTATAGTGAATTTGCGAAATGGCTCGAGATCGTATTAGCTCTGAATTGTCAAATAACATAGACGATGAAGATGGCTACAGTAAATGGTTTGAAGACTTTAGACCTTATAATATAAGATCGTTCTGATCGAAAGAAAGTTCAGGATGAAATTCAAAAAACATTTAACCTATAACATTTTTCGACTTGACTTTTCAACACCCGATTCTTCATGATTAGGTTATCTATGACTCATCGAATTAATCTTGAACCTAAACATACGATTATTTCAAGTCGCAACCGACCAAAGTATTTTCGCGGCAATCTATTAACTTGTGCGGTTTACCATTTGAATGCCTCTGATTTTCAATCAACATGGATTTTTGATCCGCGTAGAATTATTGACATGAATTTTGGCGCTTGTCAGAGCAATGGGAAACCACTATTCACGGTTTATGAAACTTCAAATTCAAAGCATTTTTGGGTAGATAAACATTGCGTGGAGTTGCCGAATCAACTTTGAGTTGATGGCAACGACTGTTTTTGGTAACATTAATTTTCTCGTCATTAGGTAGGTATTCCGATTGGTCGTTGAGATTGGGAGTTGTACTTTTTTATGGGATAATCACATCTAAGAACAGTTTGTTTGGTCGCTAAGACGCTCAATTTCTGCCACTGGATTCAAAAAAAGGGGATGCTGAATGTCGGAAGTCATACTTGAGGCCAAAAACATCTTTCTATCCTTCCATGGGGTGGCTGCATTAACCAACGTCAGTTTCAAGGTACATAAGGGTGAAATCTTCTCAATAATTGGCCCGAATGGAGCAGGGAAGACCTGTATGATGAACTGCGTCAACGGTCTTTACCACCCAAAGCAAGGTACCCTCCATCTCAAGGGAGTTGATATTACCAAATATTCACCTCATAGAAGGGCCGCCATGGGACTGTCCAGAACATTTCAGAAAATCGAATTATTCGGTGGAATGACAGTCCTGGATAATATTCGACTTGGGAGGCATTTACATCTGAAATCCGGATTATTGAGTTCATGCTTGTACTGGGGGAAGACATCCAGAGAAGAAATTGAAACCAGGAAATTTATAGAAGAAGAAATAATAGATCTTCTGGAAATTGAAGCGGTTCGTAACGAAGTTACGGGTATGCTTCCGTATGGTCTTCAGAAGCGGATCGAGTTAGCGAGGGCTTTAGCGGTAAAACCGGAATTGATTCTTCTGGATGAACCATTGGCTGGGTTGAACCTTGAAGAAGTTGAGGATATGGCTCGTTTTATCGTGGATATTAATGAAGATAAGCGTTGGAACATCACTTGTATCCTTGTGGAGCATGACATGGGAGTTGTCATGGATCTGTCTGATCGGGTGATGGCTTTGAATTTTGGGGTCAAAATAGCTGAGGGGACTCCGGCTGAAATCCAGGAGAACCCGGAAGTTATAAAGGCCTATCTCGGCGAGGTGGAGGATCTGTATGTTAGCCGCAGATGAACAGGGGATCAAGGGTGAGATTGAAATTACCAGCGACCTGACTCTACCCAAGCTGTTTGTGAGTCAGGCCAAGAAGTTTGGTGACTCCAAAGTGGCGATGAGGGAGAAAGAGTATGGCGTCTGGCTTCCTGTTACATGGGGTCAATACCTTGAAAGTGTTAAGCAGATAACGCTTGGGTTGGTGTCCCTGGGGCTTAATCAGGGCGACAAGGTAATCATGATTGGCGACAACAGGCCCGAAGCCTTGTGGACTGAAATGGCGGCAATGTGCGGAGGTGGAGTTGGTGTTTGGCTGTTTCAGGACTGCCTCATGGAGGAAGTCAAGTATATTGTCGATCACTCTGACTCCAAGTTCTACGTCGCTGAAGGTCAGGAAGAGGTCGATAAGGCTCTGGCTATTAGAGACTCCTGTCCCAAGCTGGAAAAGATAATTTGGGATGACCCCAAGGGCATGCGCCATTACGATGATCCGATGCTGATAAGTCTTGAAGAAGTCATGAGGCTGGGCAGAGAGAAGATGGCCGCTGAGCCGGACCTGTTTGATGACCTAGTCTATAAATTAAAAGGCGAGGATATCGCACTACTGTTCTATACATCCGGAACTACTTCATTACCCAAGGGCGCTCTGTTAACCCATTACAACATGCTCACCATGGGGCAAAACCTTATGAGAGTTGATCCATGCACACCTGATGATGACTTTGTTTCTTACTTGCCATTTGCATGGATAGGCGAACAGATGATGTCCATCTCGTGCGGGCTGCAGATAGGATACACGATCAATTTTCCGGAAGAGCCTGAAACGTCTCAGAGTAATGTTAGAGAAATAGGTCCTCACGTGATGTTTGCTCCACCCAGGCTTTATGAACAGTTCACCAGAACTGTCCAGGTAAAGTATCTGGATTCGAGTTGGCTCAAGAGAAAAACTTATGAACTTGGAATGAAGATTGGCTATCATAACGCTGAACTGAAATTCGAAAAGAAATCTATTCCATTTTTTTGGAAGATATTGGGAAACCTTGCAGAATGGAGCCTTTTCTCAAAGTTACGGGATCAACTGGGATTAAGCCATGTTAGACACGCCTACACAGGTGGAGCGGCAATGGGCCCGGACCATTTTAGGTTCTTCCACGCGATAGGCGTCAACCTGAAGCAAATTTATGGACAAACAGAAATAGCGGGCATTTCGGTTGTGCATCGTGACGGGGACATAAAGTTCGACACGGTTGGGACTCCTATTCCTCGGACCGAAATAAAGATCGGAGAGAACGACGAGATCCTCTCGAAAAGTCCATCAGTCTTTGTTGGCTATTACAAATCGCCTGAAGAGACTGCAAAAGCCCTTATAGATGGATGGCTTTATTCAGGGGATACCGGGTTCATTGACGAGGATGGTCATCTCGTTGTTTTTGATCGTTCCAAGGATGTAATGATCCTGAGTGACGGTCGCAAATTTTCCCCTCAATTCCTCGAGGCCCGTCTGAAATTCAGCCCCTACATAAGGGAGGCCCTGATAGTAGGTAACAATAGGCCTAATGTGACGGGTATTATATGCATAGATTACAACACAGTAGGCAAATGGGCCGAGGACCATGGTATAAATTACACGAGCTACCCTGAATTATCCCAGATCCCCCAAGTCTACGACCTGATCATGAGAGCCATAGGGGATGTCAACAAGTCAATTCCAGAAACGGCCAAGATTCGAAGATTCGCCAATCTTTACAAGGAATTTGACGCTGACGACGACGAATTGACCCGAACAAGGAAAATCCGTCGAGCGTTTGTGGAAAATCGGTACAAGAGTATCATAGACATGCTTTATAGTGACAAAGAGATTCTGCACATGGACACAACTATTAACTACGAAGATGGAAGGGTCTCCAAGATCAAGGTAGATATTCGACTTCAGGATGTTAAGGAAGGAGGAAACAAGTAAATGGAACTCTTTCTTCAACTAATAGTTACCGGAGTGATGCTCGGGTCGATCTTTGCGCTCGTCTCTCTGGGCTGGGTGCTCATTTACAAATGTTCCGGGGTGTTAAACCTCGCAATGGGTGAGCTTACCATGATTGGCGGCTACGTCTGCCTGGCCTTTTATACAAAGTTCGTGACCATAATGCCGATCAACTACGCATTTGTACTGGCACTAATCGGCACTATCATCATCGGATTCATTTTGGGCCTATTAACTGAGCGGGTGTTCCTTAGGAAAATGATAGGTGAACCGGTGCTGGCCGTGATCATGGTCACTGTTGGGCTTTCTTTCTTTTTCAAGGGATTGGTTTTTATGATTTGGGACACTGATACCCAGGTCTTTTTCCCCAGGATTTTTTCCATAGAACCCATTGTGGTCGGAGGCATTACTGTAGGAGCGGTTTACCTTTGGAGTTTCGTCGCTGCAATGATTCTCATGGTGATTTTTATATGTTTCTTTAAGTACACCCGATGGGGATTATCTATGCAGGCTTGCGCAGACGACGAAATGGCGGCTCTATCCCTTGGTGTAAGCGCAAAATTTGTCTATGCTCTAGCGTGGGCAATCGCATTCATGGCAGCGGGGGTTGGTGGGACACTTCTCGGAAACATCAACGGCCTGAACTATTCAGTCAGCAGTCTTGGTTTGTTGGTTTTACCGGCAGTAGTCCTGGGTGGACTGAATTCCGTGCCCGGCGCCATTGTAGGCGGAATAACTATAGGCATTTTGCAAAATCTGGCGGGTGGCTATGGAGAGGCTTATGTTCCGGGGTCCAAAGAGGTTGCGCCGTTTGTTTTCATGGTAATCTTTCTCCTATTCAAACCGTACGGCCTTTGGGGCTGGGAACGTATAGAAAGGGTTTAACCGATGAGCTATCTACCTTGTGGAACTTATTTTGAGTCCTACGCGGATGATCAGAAGTGGTGGCGTACAAATTTTATAAAAGGCAAGATGATCTTCATGGTAGTGTTGCTGGCAGCCGCCCCATACATCGTCGGTTCCCAGTGGATGAGTGTTTTTTACACAATCAATTATTACATCTTGGCCGCGCTTGGGGGTACAGCTTCTTATCGGTTATTGTGGACAAATCACGCTAGGGCACGCCGCGTTTGTGGCTGTTGGAGGATACACCAGCGCCATGATGGTCCTTTTTCTTCCTTGGCCTCAGTTTATGGTGGACGCCGGCCTCGTTTATCCGATCAGCATTGTTTGCGCCGGATTTACCGCAGCCCTTTGGTCGGTTTTATTTGGTTTACCTTCCGCAAGGGTCAAAGGTTTTTACCTAATTATGACCACGATGGCCGCCCAGTGGATAACATTGCGTCTGGTGATTACCCAGTTGAGCAAGATAGGGGGTCGGGAACAGTCTTTCCCTCTTCCCCCCGGTATCATAAAAATCGGCCCATGGGTTATAGATAGTGATGAAAAGATCTATTATTTCTCTGTTATACTAGTTTTGATATGCCTCGTTGCGATGGGTAATCTGCTTCGCTCTAAAATGGGTAGGGCGTGGATAGCCATCCGGGACAATGATATCGCCGCTGAGACGATGGGGGTCAACATTGTCGTATATAAGCTGCTGGCGTTCTTTGTGTCAGGCTTTTTTGCGGGCATAGCCGGGGCCTTCTGGATCAGCGCGCTATTCTTTGTCAGCCCCGAAAATTACGAATGGTTCTATTCTCTTCTGTGGGTGGGAATCATTCTGATCGGTGGTGTGGGCAGTATACAGGGGATTGTATTCGGGTCGGCTTTCGTAGTCATAGTGTTCAAGTTGCTTGAAATATCGGTCCTTGGACTTAGCGATATACTGATGACTTCGTACCCGGAATGGGGTTGGGTCACAACGAAAATAATATTTTTCAAGGAATCCGCCTTCGGATTAGCGATAATCTTCTTTCTCATTTATGAACCCAACGGAATTGCGTACAGATACTGGCAACTGAAAAACTATTTTAATCTTTGGCCGTTCTCGTACACTGGTAAGTAGCCGACTGCTACCTGTTTGTCTGGAAGGAGGTGTTCGAAAAAGATAGACTGGTTTGCAGGGAGAAACTTCATTCACCACTGATAAAAAGCAAAACGGAGGTTTAGAATGAGTAAGAGGATTCTTCTTTTCAGTTTAATTATGGCGTTTGCCTGTTCCTTGGCGTATGCCGCGGACGAAATTATTCCGGTTGGTTCCATCAACGACCTTACCGGGGCGACATCGGATGTCGGTAAGGACGCCGCCCTGGGAGTCAGAGAATGTGTAACCTACATCAATGACAATGGGGGGATTAACGGAAAGAAAATAAAACTGCATCTATTCGACTATGGTTACAGAGTCCCTGAAGCTATAACAATTTACAAGAGATTCAGAGATCAGGACAAAATCAAATTACTTTTACAGTGGGGAACTGGAGACACCGAAGCTCTCTCTCCGACAGTAAACAAGGACAAGATGGTTACGATCTCGGACTCTTTGTCCGGCCATTTGTGCGATCCGGCAAAAACACCTTACAACTTTATCTATAGCACAGACTATTCAACAAATGCTCGGGCGGCGCTTACCGCATGGTATGAAAAAGTTTGGAAGACGAGCGACAAATGGAAGGCCGATCGAGAAGCCGGCAAAAAACCCAAACTAGTCTGTTTTTACATGTTCGCTTCCCCTTATTCCAGCGCTCCAATCAAGGCTATTAAGGATCAGGCAGCGTTGCTGGGCGTGGAAGTCGGGAAAGATCAGGACGTTTCTTTGACGGCTCTTGACGCTAAGAGCCAGGTGCTTGCCGCTAAAGAAGAAGGGGCAAACGTCGTATGGCACGGGAATACCGCCATGTCGGTCGCAACGGCCATTAAAGATTCTTACGCTCTGAAGTTTACTGCCGACAACATCACTAATAATTGGGGCTTCGATCATAACCTCGTAAGGATAACCGGCCAGGCTGGTGAGGGCACTATCGGCGCCGCATCATGCGCATTCCTCCATATGGATGTTCCATACATGGACAAGGTCAGGGAGTACACCCAAAAGGTCAACCCGGGGGTGCCCATGGACAAACGAGACATCAGAACCGTGCAGGGATGGCTGAAAGTCTCTCTTGGCGCCGCAGGTCTTCAGAGAGCGGACAAGAAGGGCAATATAGATGGTCCATCGCTCAAGGCGGCTCTTGAAAGCCTTACAGACTGGTACCCATTTGATACCAAGAATGCCCTGGGAGTCGGGCCATATACCATAACGGACAAAGATCATCGACCGACACCGGTTGCAAGCCTTTATACCATCAAAGACGGCAAGATAGTTCTCTTTGAAAAAATTGATATGAGAGAGAAGTTCCCAGAGCAATGGCCCAAGTGGCTTGGCTGGTAAGAACCATGACTGGGGTCCGCCTTGCGCTCCCCAGTTTGCGACCCACCATAATATGGGAACGGGTCAGCATGGCAGAAAAGGGAGACGGTTGTGGCCGAGAACAATAGCATCTTGAAGATCAACAATATCGAGGTGAGGTACCACGAGGTTATTCTTGTGCTTAAGGGGGTCTCAATAGAGGTCCCTCATGGCGGAATAGTGGCTCTTCTTGGAGCTAATGGCGCAGGAAAGAGCACTACACTAAAAGCCATTTCAGGTTTGCTGAATCACGAAGATGGTGAAGTCACCGACGGTAGTATAGAATTCATGGGTGACCGGATTCACAAGCTACCGGCTGAAGAAATATCCAAGAGGGGTATCTTTCAGATCATAGAGGGAAGACGGGTATTTGAGCACTTGACTGTTGAAGAAAACCTAATCGTAGGTGGTCATCTGAGGCCAACGGGACTGCGGGAGAGACTCGACATGGTTTATCACTATTTCCGCAGGCTCAAGGAACGTCGCAACGTGTTGGCGGGATTTGTCAGCGGAGGTGAGCAGCAGATGTGCGTTATCGGCCGCGCCATGATGGCTCAGCCCAAGTTGATGCTTCTGGATGAACCTTCGATGGGTTTGGCGCCGCTACTGATAAAAGAAATCTTCGAGATAATCCAACGTCTCAACAAAGAGGAGAAGATTCCCATCCTCTTGGTCGAGCAGAATGTCAAGCTTGCCCTAACTGTAGCGCCTTACGCATACGTCATGGAAAATGGGCGCATAGTCATGGATGATACTTCGGAGAAACTTAAAGAAAACCCTGACATCAGAGATTTCTACCTGGGACTCGCTGATGTCGGCGGTCGAAAAAGCTTCAGAGATGTGAAGCACTATAAACGAAGGAAAAGATGGCTCTCTTAACATCGCCATTAAGGCAGCACAAGGAGGCAATATGAAAAAGGGGGCAGTTTTATTCGCAGCCGTTTTGTTGGTGTCATTTTTGTTCGTGTCACTATGCGCGGCTTTTGAAGCTCCTGTGATCATTCTTGAAAGAGTTGAAGTCGCCAGCATTCAACCCTTCTTTTTAAAACCCAGAGTTGACTACAAAAGTGAGTCAGAGCCGGGAAAAGATTTGGCGGCAGGCGCTATATTGAATTTAGCATACGTTTTCGCTGTCAAGAACCCCAATAAAGTTCCGGTCATGTTGGATGAAATAACGTTCACCACAGCCTTTGACGGATTCGAGGTGAATACTGCGTTTGGTTATGAGGACACCTGGATTCCACCTGGAAAAACAAACCAGCTACGAGTTGTTACTACCAACGAGACACTACCGACTTTGACAAGTCTCATGGTCGGCGCTGCTAATGTCCAGAAGATGCAGGAAATGAAGGTTACGGCAGGCGCTTTGGTTAAGAAATGGTGGGAAAATGTGGGAGATTTCTCTTTTCCCATAGAGGTCACTGCCGGCACGGCATTGTTCAAAGATGAAAAAGGTAAGGAACTAAGGGTAACGTTTTCTGACAAATGGCCCAAGAAATAATGGTCATCATATCATAACTTTAGGATAAATATACATTCCTAACGGTTGGAGTTTGTGCACAACAGTTTTGGAATATATCATTTAAATCTAGAGGCCCTGTTTGGGCCTCTTTTTTTGTTCATTGTTGTTTGCGTTGATTTGTGGCAATCTTTTTTGAATTCAGCTTTTTAAGAGTTGCAGGATCTGGGTCATTCTTACCGTATGAGTGCAGAATAATGCTAGCAGAAAAGAATTTGCAAATTAATTCACCTGACAATTTCAAGGATGAAATAGATCTTCTTAGAAGTGAAATTCGTCATCATGATTACATGTACTATGTCTTGGACGCCCCAGAAATTTCGGACAGGGAATATGACGACCTATTCAGAAAATTAGAACACTTTGAAAATCAATATCCTCAATTTCGGAGCCCAGATTCTCCCACTCAACGTATTGGCGGCGAAGCCATTGAAAAATTTGTTCAAATGACTCACGCCATTCCGATGTTGTCATTGGGAAACATTTTCGATTCTAATGAACTAATTGATTTCGACACTCGGGTCAAGAAATTGCTGGGAACATCTACACTCATTCCCTACGTGGTAGAGCCCAAACTCGATGGTATCGCAATAGAGTTGATCTATACGGAGGGGATCCTAATTACAGGAGGAACCAGGGGTGATGGAACGACCGGTGAGGATGTGACACCAAACATCAAGACAATCAAGGCGATTCCCCTAGGGTTAAGATCCCGGGGACCATTGGCGGATGTTGGTCTTATTGAAGTCCGTGGCGAAATCTTCATGACAAGGTCTGCTTTCGACTCTCTCAATAAAGAAAGGGATGAATTGGGTCTGCCCGCTTTTGCTAATCCCAGAAATGCAGCGGCGGGATCAATCCGCCAGCTTGACCCGAATGTTACAGCTCAACGTCGGCTGAGATTTTACGCCCATGGAGTAGGAAGAATAGAACGAGGCGGTGTCTCCACTCAAATGGACCTGCTGTATGCCCTCAGTGACCTTGGCATACCTTCGAATGTTGAACATGCGAGACTTTGCATCGGCATCGAAGAGGCCCTTATCCATTACAATACTCTTGCCGAGATTAGAAACTCCCTTCCATTTGAGATAGATGGTACTGTAATAAAGGTAAACTTACTCGAATGGCAGGATCAACTCGGGGCCAAGAGCAGGTCACCCCGTTGGGCGGTAGCTTATAAGTTCGCGCCGGTACAGGCCGAGACCAGGATAATACGAATAGAAGTAGGAGTCGGCAGGACTGGCGCTCTCACACCTGTCGCAATAATGGAACCCGTGAATGTTGGGGGAGTCAAAATCAGCCGAGCGACATTGCATAATCAGGACGAAATTGATCGCAAAGACGTCAGGGAGGGTGATGTCGTTATCATTCAGAGGGCAGGAGATGTCATTCCCGAAGTTGTCAAGGTCAAAACAGAACTCAGAAGTCCCGTTAGCCATCCATATGAGATTCCGAACCATTGTCCGGTGTGTGGTTCTGAAGCTGTGCGTTTGAAGGGCCAAGCGGCCAAACGATGTGTCAATTCATCCTGTCCTGCAAGGTTAAAAGAGACTATCAAACATTTCTCTTCACGTGCGGCAATGGACATTGAAGGCTTGGGAGACAAACTGGTGGAGCAACTGGTGGACAAAGGGCTGATACAAGACCCTGCCGACATATACTATCTGGATGTTGATTCATTGCTTTCCCTGGATCGTATGGCCGAAAAGTCAGCCACCAACCTTATAAACTCTATAAAAAGATCCAAGAGCGCCACTATGGACAGGTTTTTGTTCAGTTTGGGCATTCCTTTAGTAGGAGAAACTGTAGCTCGATTGCTGGTTCAATCCTTTGGTGACATAGATTCGATAAGAGCAAAAAGCGCGGCAGAATTACAGCAGATAGCTGGAATAGGCCCTGAAGTCGCTCAGAGTGTTGTCACCTTCTTCTCTGAGCCAAGAAATATTTCCATGATCGGTAGGCTCGTATCGGCTGGGGTGTCTCCCGGATTTCTTGTTAATCATAATCATGGCGAATCCTATCCGCTGAAAGGGAAAATATTCGTTTTCACAGGGTCGATCTCTCTAGCAAGAAATGAAGCGAAGAGCATTACGGTCGCAGCGGGAGGCGTTGTAGCAAATTCCGTCACTAAAAAGACTGACTATGTTGTGGTTGGCTCCGACCCGGGCTCCAAGCTGGACAAGGCCCGTGAACTGGGGGTCAAAGTAATTACTGAAGCGGAATTCAAAGATATGGTGGGCGGTTTATCCGAGTAACCACAAATTGTCACGATTGCTTGGAATCCCTGCGATGGTGAATTATAGTTTAAATTAACAGAATAGATGTTTCTGGTATTGCCATGACACCAACAATAAGACGCAGAGTCATAATTCGGGGAAGGGTTCAGGGAGTCGCCTTTCGCTCTTATACAAGGTTGGCCGCTCGCAAAGCGCTGGTTACCGGCTGGGTCAGAAACCTTCCGGACGGTTCTGTGGAAGCTCTGATGGAAGGAACACCGGAGATCGTGAATTCCATGGTTGCGTGGTTGAGGAAGGGACCTCCACTCAGTAGTGTAGATGAGGTTAGAATCTATGAAGAAAAACCTTCCGGGGAATTCCAAGACTTCGAGATAACCTTCGACGGATGGGAATTTTGGCATGGTCGTTAAATGTCTTGGCATTGCATATCTTTTGCTATGGGTTTTGATAGCCGGCTTTTTTATTCCAGACAATGCGAGTTCTTCAATGCAATGTCCTGCGATAATAGTTGATCTGCATCTTGGGGAGCCGATTTCGCTAGATGTCGCTCTGGATGATATGGCTAGGGCCGGTGTAGTCTATGTTGGTGAATACCATACTATATCGCGGCACCACCAGTTACAGACAGACATTATGCGAGGTCTTGCCAAACGTAACGGTATTTCAGGTCTGGCTATGGAGATGTTTACTTGGGACCAACAATCTCTGGTTGACCAGTGGCTTAACTCGAGCGATTCCGTTTCCCTTTTGCTCCAGAAACTCGGGCCTGGATGCTGGACGAATCTTAAAGATTATGAGTCGGTTTTGTTGATGGCCCGTGACCTTAGGGTTCCCATAATTTGCATGAACGCGCCTGAAAACATAGTAAGAAAGGTGTCGAGAGAAGGAGTGGATTCTCTTTCAGATACAGAGAGAGGACTTCTGCCCAAAGATATTGAACCTATCAACCCTGATTACTCGCGTCTGCTCAGTTTGAAGTTGAGGGTTCATCGAGCATTTGAGGGTAAAAGTCTACATAGGATCATTTATTCCCAGGCATTGAGAGACGCAGTTATGGCGGCAAATATAAGCAGGTTTCTGGAAAAACATCCCCGGTTGGATAAGCCTCTGATGGTGATAGCTGGAAGTGGTCATATCAACTACGGATTTGGAATCCCAGAAAGAGTCAGACGGCGTGTGGACGGCTCCTTCAGGATAATCCTGCCCTCAGAAAGCGGACAGCTTCAGCTTTCTGAGGCTGAAAAGCGGCAGGCTGTGGATATAGATATTTCCCACGAAGATGTAAAATTTATTGACAGGCCCATTGCGGATTATCTTAGCGTTCTCCCTGTTGTATCAAGTGACAATGAAACAGGCGGTAGCGCTCCAAATATTGCAAAAATTCAGCATACCAACTCCGGCAATCCAAGGAGATAAAATGATTGAGAATGTCCATACCGAGGCTCTTCCGCGGCTTCTGACAACCGCGATTGGAAGCTTGCCCCATCTTGAAGCCAGATCTGCGGTTGAGCTAATACTCAAGTCTTTAAGCGCAGCGCCACATCTGCCGCAGTTGTCACGGTTGGATCCGCGAGAACAAATGTGGATCCAGTTTTCGGAAGGGCTTCCCGGATTTAAGGTGGATCTTGATAAACTCAAATACTATTTTGAAACATCTGAAGAACATTCAATTCTGGTAGAAAAATTTTATGAAGATTATATGGCAATTGTCGAAGGGGTTTCTAGTTCGGCGTTCAAGATAAGCTCAGACTACGGGTTAGGAATAAAACTTTTCTTCGATGAGCTTAGTCGGAATCAATCAAGGTATTCTATCATAAAGGCCCAGGTCACAGGACCTCTGAGTTTTGCCCTTGCTGTAACAGATCAAAATGGCAAACCAATATTCTACCATCCATTGTTCAGAGATGTGGCCGTCAAGGGAATGGGCCTGAAAGCGATCTGGCTTATCGAGAAGTTTAAGCCTTTTGCAGAAAATATAATTGTGTTTTTCGACGAACCCAGTCTCAGCGCCTACGGTTCATCAGCCTTTTTAGGGGTTTCGAGTTCGGATGTAATAGAATCGCTGAATGACGTTTTCTCTATGGCTTCCTCGAGAGGCGCCTTGACCGGAGTTCACTGCTGCGGCAATACCGACTGGTCTTTATTGATGCAAACAGATGTCGATATCATCAACTTTGACGCTGTAGATTATATGGAATCGCTTGCAATTTATCCCGAGCAACTGTCGAGTTTTCTGGAAAGAGGAGGTGTGCTTGCCTGGGGCGCAGTTCCGAATGACGGGAGGATTAATCAGGAAACTGTAGCCGATAGTCTGATGAGGTTGAGAAAGGGAGTTTCGTTTTTGGAAGAAAAAGGTGTCAACAGAGACCTGCTGCTCAAGAGGACAATTGTAACACCAGCCTGCGGATGCGCTGGTCTCACGGTGGGGGAAGTTGAAAAGGTTTACGAAATTCTCTCCAGCATTGATAAAATGGAATTCGATCAAGTTTTTAGATAAAATCACGGAAAATGAAAGGAAAAAAAATGGGAGTAACCCTGGCGGTAGCGGGGAAGGGTGGTGTGGGAAAAACGTCTATCACATCACTAATAATCAAAAACCTTATAGATACTGGACAGAGGCCTTTGTTGGCGATTGACGCGGATTCGAACTCAAACCTTCATGAAGTCCTTGGGATCCGTGAACCTAAAAGTGTAGGATGCATTCGGGAAGACGCTAGGAAGATGGGTGAAGACATCCCTGGCGGTATGACAAGAGACCGATTCATGGACTACCAGATACAGGCTAACCTTGAAGAAACCAAGGATCTTGATTTTCTGTCCATGGGACGTCCTGAAGGTCCCGGATGCTATTGCATGGCCAACAATATACTTCGAGATGTCATATCCAGATTAACCACAAACTACAAATTTGTTGTGATTGACAATGAAGCAGGCATGGAACACCTTTCAAGGCGTACCGAGGAAGAAGTCGATCATCTGTTCATAATATCCGATCCATCCCCGAGGAGCGTTAGGACAATCGGACGTATTTACCAACTGATTGATGAAATGGAAGGCAGAATTCACAATCAACACATTGTATTGAGCAGGGTTCAGGGAACATTGGCCGATCTGCCGGAAACTACCCGGAAGGAAATTGAAGCCTTGCCTGCGACTCCTATAGCCCTGATTCCTTATGATGAACAACTGGTGTCTCTGGACCTTGAAGGCAAGCCTTTAGTGGATATTTCGTCCGATTCTATAGCCTACGTTGCTGTAAAGAATATGCTTAAGGAGATAGGAGTGTTGGACTGACAGGTTTTTACAAGGCAAGTCTTTTCTCCCAAGGCATTCCAGGCGTCAAGGGTCCGAACATCCTCGGGAACGGTTCTGAACCGTGCATGGCAAGCAATAGTTAGTGTAATTTCTTGAAAGGATTAATAATATCTCTGCATGAGGGTCTGACTGAATAAAGATTTGAAGGCTTCGCGTCGTTGGGATTGATGGGCCTCGGTTAAGCGGCTACGCGGAAACTATATCCCGAGGCTTTGAATGGTAAAACACGCCTGATCGTCATTGTCGTCTTAGCCCACGGTCAAGAGTTCGAAAGCAAAACCCCGCAAAATTTTATGAGCGCCAAAAATGGGGAACAAGTTCACCCATGAGGTGTCTTCAATTAAAAAGTAACTTTTCCATCACAATCACTTGAAATAAAAGGAAGTAACAAACTTAAAATAAATATATCTTGGATAGTTGTTTCTGTGTGGTCACATAATTTTCGGTTTCTTGGATTAGCCAGATGGGCCTAAAACACGCGACACACAATATGCAGGTTTAATAAATACATATAACATACAATAAATACGAGTAAAACTTGACATAGCGACTTCAATGGATTAATTAGTTCAGGACTGACTGAAAGGGGAAAAGTTTATGATAAACGGTTATCTGGCGGCTCTTCCAGTTCATAATCTAAACGACCAGAGTTTGTGGGCGATTATAGCCGGCGCCGGTATTGTAGTAAAATGCGTTATGCTAATGCTGCTGGTGTTTTCGATCATTTGTTGGGGAATAATCCTTACCAAGGCAATTACGCTTTCGAGGGCCAAGAAACATACTCAACTGTTCTTTGACGCTTTCCGGGAGTCGCGAAAATTCTCGACTCTATACACCGAATCCAAGCAATTTACTCACAGTCCTTTGGCTCATGTATTCAAGGCAGGCTATGCCGAATTGTCCCGACTTTCCAGAATTCAGGCCGGTGGACAGAAGAGCGCTACGGACGCCGGTGGAGAGCCGGAATACGAACGGACCGGTATGGACAACATCATTCGCTCCCTGCAACAGGCCGTCACGGCAGAGAGGGCCAGACTGGAACGGGGTGTAAATTTCCTAGCGACCACGGGATCTTCTGCCCCATTCATAGGACTTTTTGGAACTGTGTGGGGAATAATGGAATCGTTCCGAAGCATCGGAGTTATGAAAAGCGCTTCTCTGGCTGTTGTCGCTCCCGGGATAGCAGAAGCCCTTGTGGCTACGGCGGCAGGTCTGGCGGCGGCCATTCCCGCTGTCATATTTTTCAACTACTTCTTGGGAAGAATAAACGTGATTTCTACGGAGATGGACAATTTTGCATCGGAATTAATTAATATTATTGAACGAATCTATTGGAAAAGGAAATAATTTCAAGGGGTTTTCGCTTTGTCGATTCTAAGGAGAAAAACAGATGGCGTTTAGCTCAAACAGGTCCAGCAGGGCCCCCATGGCAGACATAAACGTAACCCCGCTGGTTGACGTAATGCTGGTTCTCCTGATCATTTTTATGGTTACAGCTCCCATGCTTCAGGAAGGAGTGTCAGTGGAGTTGCCTGCGGCCAAAGGGGAACCAATTGAAAAAGCTCAGCAGCCGGAGGAAATTGTCATATCGGTATCGGGCGCAGGATCCATCTTTGTCAACGAAAAAGCCGTCACTGAGGACCAGTTGGCCTCAACTGTACTCGAGGCGACGAAGGACAAAACGAACAAGGATGTATTTTTACGCGCAGACAAGACTGTTCCTTATGGAGTTGTGGTCAGAATTATGGCTAGTTTGAAGGCTGCAGGCGTTTCCAACCTCGGAATGATCACGACCCCTCAAGAGGAGTCCAGCAAATCAGGTAAATGATTACAGACCTTTTGAAACATCGAAGAGCGACGTCGCCGCGCATGCTTGCGTTGTCGGCTGGGATCCATGTTGTCGCCCTTGCTTTTCTGATCGTGGGAGCACAGTATTTGAATGTCCGATCCAAACTTTCCGAACCTAGTGTGACAAGTGTAAGGTTGGTCGAGTCACGGCCCTCAAAATCAGACGCTCCGGAACAGGCGCCCAAACACACTCAAGACACAGCGCAGCCTTTGTCGACAATTGAATCCGAAGAAATCCCTCGGGATCCAAGCCCCAAAACTGAACCGCTCAAAACCGTTTTTGCAAAAGCGGAACCAGTAGAGCCGGTGATTCAGATGAAAAAGAGGAAACAGAAACCGGAAAAGATTGAGCCAAAGAAAAAGGAGGCAGAGGCTAAACCCAGACCTGATAAAACCAGGAAGGAGCCTGAAAAGAAAAGTAATCCCAATGAGTTTCTTGAAAAACGCTTGGCGGCCATAAAGAAAAACATGGAGACCAAGAAATCTGAAAAAAACCGAAACAGCGATGACAAGGGACTTGAAACTCCTGCCGGCGCAGGTAGTAGGGGTTCAGGGAACGGAGCTTCAGGTGACGCTCAGATTTCACAGTGGTTCGACGCTGTCCGAAAGAGAATCAATTCACATTGGTCCGTTTTTGCAGACGAACAGCGGGCCCCGAAAGTGACAATCATATCCCTGCAGCTTTCCGACGAAGGCCAATTGATAAACGCCTCGATTGATACAAGTTCCGGAGACCGCTTCTTTGATAGTTCAGCCATGAGAGCCCTCCATCAGGCCGCTCCGTTTCCTGCCATGACCGCTGAAGTCTCAGCGAAGATTCAAGCGGCGGGAGGCTTAGCCCTGAGATTTACTCCTGGGGGCCTCCAGTGAGCGCTTATCGACATTACAGCCATATCGTAGATCGGCAGCGGTCCATCAAAGCATGCGCATTTTTGCTTTGGGCAATTCTGGCAATCTGTCTTATTTGCGATTCCTCGTCGGCAAAACTTTTAATCGACGTAGACAACCCTAACCTCGGAAAAATGCCAATCATGGTCGGCCATTTTACAAGCAATCAACCCGGGTCTTTAAGTGGTTCAGAATTAGCTTCAATAATTCGGACAGACCTGACTTTATGCGGTCTTTTCGATGTAATTGAAGCTCCACAACCCCTGCCGCTCACCAAAAATGGTGATCCTGATCTAAATAGCCTTTCCTCATCCGGAGCCCAGGCCCTAGTAGTGGGGTCCTTCCACGTCAATGGCTCAGAACTCTCAGTTGAATGTAGGCTATACGATATCAGTTTGCAAAGACTCGACCTTGGAAAGAAGTTCACCGGTTCTTTGTCAGATCATCGCTACATCATGCACATGTTTAACGATAGAATTCTGGAGAAACTTACCAACTTGCCGGGGAGTTTCACCACGAGAATAGCTTTCGTAGACGACGCAAAAACCAGAGAAATATTTTCCATGGATTACGATGGCTACAATGTTCGCCAGTTGACAGCCACTGGAACAATAAATCTTTTTCCAGATTGGGCTCCGGATGGAAAAGGCCTTATCTTCACGTCATACATTAATAGAAATCCGGATCTATGGTACGTGAGCGTTGACGGCCAAAGAGTAATTCCTGTCTCAAACCGGAAGGGATTAAACGCAGCCGGACGTTATTCCCCCGACGGGGCGAGTATCGCACTGGCCTTAAGTGTTAAAGCAATACCTAAGATATTTATCATAAGTACTAATGGAAACATAATAAAACAATTGACTAATGGATTGGGAAATGATATTTCACCTGCATGGTCGCCAGATGGGACTTATTTAGCTTATGTTTCCGACCAGGCCGGTTCCCCACAGATATATACGGTTCCAGCTACTGGAGGAGCGCCCCGGCGTATAACATTGTCGACCTCGTATAATACCGACCCTCGTTGGTCACCGAGGGGAGATTTAATAGCTTTTACAGCAAAAGTGGACGGTCGATTCCAGGTCTGTGTGATAAAGCCTGATGGAAGCGAATTCAAGATTCTTACTAGCAAGGGTTCAAACCAGAATCCATCATGGTCACCGGACGGACGCATGATCACATTTTGTTCCAACAGGGATGGGACTAAACGCATATTTGTCATGGATGCCAAGGGCACGGTTCAAGTCCCTGTTTCGCCTATACCCGGACGTAGCCCAGCATGGTCTCCGAGGCTGAAATGAATTGGCCCCGGAGGAAGGAGAGAAGGATTGATGTATAACCGCCACCTGATAATATATTTCACGGCCCTGATTTTCATAATCATTCTCGCTGGAGGGTGCGCCAGGAAAATGGTTAAGCCTGATGGGATGATCTCTCCCGGTCTGGGAATGGGTGGACCTGGGTCCATAGCTGAAGGGGAGCTTGGGGGCATTCAATCCAGTCTAAAAACGGTATACTTTGATTTTGACAATTACTCTCTCAGCCCGGAAGCTCAGGCGGCTATAGGCTACAACGCTGAAGTTCTCAAGCGTTATCCTAACCTTATGGTTGTGGTCGAAGGTCATTGTGACGAACGGGGAACAGCGGAATATAACCTGGCTCTTGGTGAACGCCGGGCCGGTTCGGTTGCGGAGCGTCTTGCGGCGTTAGGAATTCCCTCTAGCAGGATGAACACCGTATCCTTTGGTTGTGAGTTGCCGGTTGACCCAAATCATAATGAAGAGGCCTGGGCAAAGAACAGGCGATCATACTTGCGGGTTTCAAAATGATAGAACGATAAATGATTGAAATACCCGCACGGGCACGAATCGGGAATAGAATGGCACAGATTTCCCTAGTCATCGTCTTTTTCTTTGCTGTTATCTGCGGTGGTTGCCTCACCAGGACTCCCAATCCAACTCTGCCAGCTGTCAGACCGGCAAACTCTCCGATCACGCAAGAGTCGAATTCGGCTGTGACCAATTCCAAGATTCAGGATTTGGAAGCTGAAATCAGAAAAATTCGTGATTCCCTCGAAAAACTCGAATATTCAGGGGGAGAACGATCAATAAAAGAACTTCAGGATAGAATAAGCCAAATCGAGAAACAGTTGGGCACTGATGGGCAAAAGAGCCTCCCCAGCAGCGAGGGAGGCGCCAGATCAAGTTCACCTTCGCAGGCTACTGATATTCCAGGAAAACCGGACAGCGCCACAGCGAAAAAACAGGCGGCGACGACTGCGGCTCTAGGACAGAGTGATGAACTGACCGAAGTTCGTAACATGCCGTTGACTCAAGACGAAAAAGTATACCGGGCGGCCTATTCAGCGTTTAAGAATGGGTCACTTGAAAGCGCAGTAAGTCAATTTGAGGATTTTCTAAAGAAAAACCCAAAGAGTCAGTTTGCCCCGAATGCCGTATACTGGATAGGGGAAGCCAGATTGGAACAGGGTCGTTTCGAAGAGGCGGTACTCCTGTTTGACAGGGTTATCAAGGAATATCCGGGCTCCAAGAAGGAACTCAGCGCCCAGTTCAAGCAGGGTCAGTCTTTTGAAAAAATGGGAGACACTAAATCCGCTAAAATCATTTTCCAAAAAATCGTCAAGAACCACCCTCACACAACACACGGCAGACTTGCCGCCGCTAGGCTCAAATCGATCGGCTCATCTGCGGAATAAAACAACCAGGAACCCAGTGAATTTGCTCCTTGACGCTAATCCCTAAAGATTTTCGGCTTCGGAGTGTCGGCCAATAACTACTGGGGGGCGTTCTGATATTGATAAGGTTGCGGAGCCATCTGCTGTTGTGGATACTGTGGTATCCCTGGTTGAGCCTGATACGTTTGCTGTGGAGGTTGCAACACCTGCTGCTGGGGCGGCTGTCCATAACCGTACTGGGCCTGCTGTTGTGGCATTGCCTGTGGTTGATACTGAGGCTGATATTGGGGTTGCTCATACTGATACGGAGAACCGGATTGCGAGGGCGGGTAGTAATTGACTATTGGCTGAGGCGGTTGAGCCGGTTGCTGAGGCTGTTGTCCCGGAGCCTGTCCTGGATTCTGAGTTCCAGAATAATATGGGTTAAACTGGTAAGCCGGATTTCCTGACCACCAAGCCCGTAAATCGCCGACTGCTGAATTGTCTATCGCATCTCTACTCGAAGATCCCGAAAACAGATAGTCCAGGAATGCGAAGCTATTTGATGTGGCGCAGAGAGACACCAGAAACACCAGGCCAACAAGGACTCTTTTCATTTAATGCGATCTCCGTTCAACGCTGAATTGATTGGATCAGTATACAGCTTTGACATTAATCAGTCAAGAATTCAGACAGGATATGCCTGAAGGCTATACTGTTTGACGATATTGTGGGTCTAGTTTTTTATTTGTGTGCGCTATATGGATTATGAGGGAATGAATCCCTTGCTGGAGGGAAAATGAAGTATCTAATCGAATTTGAGCTTTGTAAGTCGTCGATTGGATCCCTTGGCTAAAAGATTGCCCTTGATGCAGGACAGCCTGTCTTGCGCCAGTGCTGAAAATCTTGGCGCCAGCGCAGTAGGGACGGACCTGAGGCTTTTGACCATGGTAACTTTAAGAGGATCCACGTGTTTCTTGCTAACGAGTAATTGAAAATCGAGATGCGGCCCGGTTGCGATACCAGTCATTCCTACGAGCCCGATCCTCTGTCGCTGTTTAACCCTTTGCCCCTTGCTGACAAAAAATCTCTGCAGGTGTCCGTAACGGCTCTCGAAGCCGTTATCATGTTTGACACAAACATAATTTCCGTAACCGTTATTCCATCCTGCGTAGGTAACAATGCCTCCTGATACAGCCCAAACAGGTGTGCCCTGGGCGGCTCCATAATCTACACCATTGTGCTTGCGCCAGATCTTGAGTACGGGATGGAGACGATATCCATACCTTGATGTGACTTTAATGACGCTCAATGGAGATCGAAGAAAGTTTTTCTTAAGTTCTGTGCCGTTCTCGTCATAGTATTCATTGTTAAAATAGATCGCAGTCTTAGGCCCTGTCTTTTTCCCTTCATAGACGGCCCCGAGTACGCGACCATAACCAGACGGCCGGTCATCAGCGTAACGACGTTCAAAAAGGACTCTTAAAGTATCCCCTTTGACCGATTCAGAGTGGAAATCAACGTCCCACCTGAAGACATTGGCTAACTTGAGCGCCAGTTCGATTCCTTCGCCAGCGTTTGCAATAGATTCTGACAGGCTCCCTTTCATTTCAAAACATGCGACTTCCGTCTTGAAGTCGAGCACCACTTCTTCTTTCCATGAATTTATTGAGCCATCTTCTCTCGACGCGTGAAATACGTGGGCAGGCTCAAGTTCAAGAACTGCTTTTAAGAATCTGCCCTCGCTGTCAATAGTGATGCTGTAACGTCTACCCGGAGGAAGAGCGGTGTCAGGAGTAAAGTTGATGTTGAGGGCGTTTTGAATTGAGGACGCCATGCTTTCCGCCACCTGTGGGACAGACGCTTCGTCAAGCAGGTTGTCGCTGAGAATGGAAATCAGTGTATCGCCGGGACCTGTAACATCGGTAGCCTCCTGAGATCCGTTGAGCATGGGGTCGACTTTGTCTTGGATGGAAATGTCAGGATTAACGGCACAGGTAGGGCCGAAAGGAGGCGGTTGTTTGTTCGCTGATGTTTCTCTGATGTCACATGAATGTGGAATTTTTGAGCCAAAACTAGGCCAGACGTAGATCAAGGCGCCAGTAACCAGCAGACACAGACCTACAGCCAGTACGCGAGTTTTTCGCCCGTTGCGGGGTTTATTAAATTTTATGGAAATAGCACGGTCATTTGCCATAGCTTGCGCGTGCACCTCTAATTATTCAGGAAACTAGCATGAAAAGCTGATTTAGTCAATGAGGATTTGTGACATCCTACCAGGAGCCTAGAGTCGATAACGACTGGGAACAAAAAAATCTCGTGATGGTCTAAATTCAAAAAGGTTTTTATAAGAAACCATTTTCTCTCGAGTCGGAGGGGGCCGGAGCGAGTGCGGTTTCCGGGGAGGCGACCATGAAACGGGATAGGGAAGACTGGCTTGATAAGCATGCGGTTTTCTGCAGAGTGTTCAAGGGACGATGGTCGATTCGTCATTGTCTCAAGATATATTGCGAAATCAAGGATCTAAAGATTGAGATGGCTATTAGAGCTAGGGGCGGTGTTAAGCGTCTACAATCAACGTACAATCCCTGTGAGAACTGCCGAGTACTAGCAAAGGCGCTCAAGAACCTTCAGCCAGTAGACAACGGTGTAACTGGGGTCATCGACGGACTTAGTGAAGAAGAAAAATGGGCGGCGTGTGGCTAGGATTGATCTGTTAAGACCAGTTAGTTAATTGGATTGCCTCATAATCCTAATAGTAATTGACAATTACTCTTTCAATAACCAATAACAAATCGAACCATTCCTGTTCGAGAGGGCGTGGAAGGAGAATCGCGCAAGTGGCTTTCCTGATTCGTAAGGTGTCGTACAACAAACAAACATGAAAAAAAGCAAACTGGATTTTGAACAGGGTCCTATTAGACCCCCAAGTGAAGCAGGGAGCCTACTTCTAAGGGTTACAAGAAATTGTCCGTGGAACAGGTGCGCTTTCTGTTCTACTTACAAGGGTAAGAAATTCTCGAGGCGGCCCATTGAAGAAATCCTGACTGACATCGATACAATGGCGACCATATACAATGAGATCAAAAAGATATCGTGGACCATGGGCGATGCTGGTCAGTTTACAAATCGTGTGATCAGTTCCGTGTTCAAGGACTCGGTGTTACCTGATGCATTTCGTTCTGTAGCTTATTGGATCGCTTCAGGTGGTGAGACGATCTTTCTTCAGGACGCCAATTCCTTGATGCTTTCAACGGCATCGCTTATAGAGATCCTCAACCATATACGCAGAAACTTCCCACAGGTCATACGCGTCACCTCTTATGCCAGGGCGTCGACACTAAAACAAAAAACCGTGGATGAATACATTAGGCTAAAAGAATGCGGCCTATCACGGCTTCACGTGGGTATGGAGTCCGGTTCCGACAGGGTCCTGAAGCTGATCGATAAGGGATGTAAATCAGAACAGTTGATTGAAGGCGGCAAGCGTGTTGTAGACGCCGGGATTTCCCTATCTCTTTATGTAATTCCAGGCATTGGAGGACTCGAACTGTCAGAGGACCACACCAGCGAGACTGCTCAAGCTATAAATGCGGTCAACCCGACTTTCGTAAGATTCAGATCACTTTACGTACGAGCAAACACCGCTCTGGAGCAAATGAGAGCGCAGGGCAAATTCAATCCTCCGGATGAAGATCACATCGTCATGGAAATCAGGGACATTGTTGACAGGCTTCACAACATAACCACGACGATTGTCAGTGATCATGTCCTCAACCTTCTTGAGGAAGTTGAAGGTAAGCTCCCAGAAGATAAGAAGAAAATCCTGGAAGTCATTGATCAGTATCTCAATCTACCTTATGAAGAAAGGCTTATGTATCAACTGGGGAGAAGAGGGGGAGCATTCAGGAGCGTCAACGACCTTTACGAGCCTGGTGTTGTTGCCCGCCTGGAAATGGCTAAGAAAGAAATTGAAAAAGACTTGCCTGGCGGTATTCCGGAATACATTCAGGCAATAAAGAAGAGATTTGTGTGATGACCGACCAAACGACAACTTTCCTTGAACAGATTTTCAACGCATTCCGTGACAATTCTAAAATGAATCATTACGCGGAGTATGATGGATCGAGAATTTATTCCACTATGCCGGTTACGTCATTCCTTTACAATTTTTTCATTTACAACACTATCTACCAATATGATTGGGAGACATCGATAAGGCAGAAGACCCTTACTCCATGGTCCATAGAACTGGAAACCCGGACATCTGGTGAGGCGGCAGCGTCTTCAAAATCAGATTCCGAGTTCGCCAGACAAAAAAGACTAGAAAAATTTATAAGAAAGACCTGTAAAAGGAACAGCACAATTCTTCACAGCGCTCTGATTCCGCTCTCGAGGCTTTCGGATCTCAATGGTCGATGGACTTCCTTGTTCGTATCAACCTCGAAGACTCATAGAGATTCTGTAGAGAGTTTTTTCAGGCATTTGTCAGAACTGTCCCGCGCCATTCAGGTTGCTCAGGAATCAGGGGACGGCATATTTGCGGCGACCAAGCAGAATTTCGAAATGATCCAGAAGTGCCGTTATTTCGTTTACACCTTAAGAAATGACATATTCTCAGGATCTAAGACCCTCGGAGATTTTGTCGATATTAACCACGAGAAACGGATAGCTCACTACGATCTGTTTATCAAATGTTTGTTACAGTTGTTTTTTCTGTCTCAAGAATTGGGGCCATTACCTGAAGCCGCTTTCAATCTTTCTGTAAGAGAAAGCCGTGTTGCGCCCAAGCCTGCCGGCGCTTCGGTTCGGTTCAGGTCTTTTGTCAACGATGACCGATAAAATCGCTCAGCAAGTAAACCAGAAAGCCTGCGCGCTAAATCGATTGTCCTCGTTTTGAATCTAGATCAAATCCAAGTCCATGGCTGCAAAGGGAACTATAGCCCCAGATTTGATTCGATCCACTCCCTCGGGAATTTTCACTATGGCTCTGGTTATTCCCATGGCTGAGATGCGTCGTGTCATATCCAACGGAGTCAAGAGGTATTCATAGCCCTGTCTCGTAACGTCGCAACGCACGAACTGGGTCCAGTCCGTTTGACCTGTCAACTCCATGGAGAGCCGGCCGAAGAGTTCAGGGAACGGCGCCTTCCTGTGGCCGGCCATGCGTAAAGTGGCGGGCAGGACAATCATGAAAAAAGCCATTTCGTTTGATGGCGGGCCTCCTGGAAGGCAAAAAACAGGCTTACCGTGTAACAGGCCCATTCCTACCGCTTTTCCCGGTCCCATTCGAACCCTGTGAAAAAGAGGGTTCCAACCAAGTTTGGCAAGAACCTTCACAATAAGGTCACGATCCCCTGTCCACGCCCCCCCGGATGTGATCAAGACATCAACATGATCAATCGTCGATTCAACAACCTTTACTAGCTTGTCAAAAGAATCCCCGCAAATGTCTATAGAGCAATTTATCCCCTTCAAACTCAGCCATGCATTCTGCAAAGCGACATTACTGGCATAGAGTTTTCCCCTTTTGATCGGTTTTCCTGGAAGAAGCACCTCATCACCGGTAGCAAGGAGGGCAATTCGTGGTCGGGTGAATACCCTGACTTTTGAAACGCCTCCCGCCACAAGAAGACCAATCAACCCTGGCGTCAACTCAGATCCTGACTCTGCCAGCGTCTCTCCCAAGCTTACGTCAGTTCCTCTGTAGAGGATATTTCGGCCGCGGTGGGCATCTGCAAATGCCCGAACGAGCCCCGCTTCTTCCTCCGCAAACTCGTTTGCTAGTACAGCATCGGCCCCCTCAGGGAGCCTGGCCCCGCTAAGGATTCGTATAGCCCTGCCAGGTAGAATGGTTCTTTTGGTCTGCGTGCCTGCCCTTACTGCGCCCACCAGCTTCAACTCAATCGGCCGTAACGGTGAGGCATTGGCCACGTCCGATGAAATGACCGCATAGCCATCTTTTATGGACGAATCTACCGAAGGTGAGTCTACTTCTGCTTTGACCGAGCGAGCGGTGACTCTTTGCAAAGCTTTTCCGATATCAACCGATTCTTCGGGGAGCCTGGGAACATTGTGCATTGCCAGACGAAAGCTTTCTTCAAATCCTATGAAATTTCGTTTGAATTCAGACCAGTCCATGAGAAGTCTTTATTATTAGGGAATTAAAACTATTCATTGGCGATTTTGTGAACCTACAACTCAATTAAGAGAATTCATGCTAGGGCTTCCTACCTCCGGAACATTTTTTATCATCATTCCTGTAATGTGACAACTACGCATGAACAGCCCGGCGCTTGTGGGGAATGGGGGTTGCTGTAATGGAAAGCATTGGCTGGTTGGAAAAAATAGTTTGTGAGCCAGGGGCCCAAGAAGCTATATTGGGGCAACAATTGACCTGGGATGGCACTCGTGCCGACCATGGAGAAGGATAAAAAACACTCCATCGTGGCGTTCGTTCTACCCGGATGGATGTTTGATGGAGCGGTAGTCAGCAACGTAAAGGGTTTAGTTCATGGGGCTATCACAAAGTTACCCATTTAAATTAAACATGAATTGTCAGTGGCCTTCATAAAATAAGGGCTGGACTCCGGCGACCAATGCCCGTGAGTTGTTAAATGCTGGAAATATTCAGACAGTGTACCGTCTATCTGGCTGCGTTCGTTGAAGCCGCTGCCGCTATCATAATAGCTTATGGAGCAATTGAGGCCACAGCTAAGGTATTTTTACTCGTCGTTCGACGAGAAAATATGCGAACCAACAAGGAGTACATCAGGTTAAACTTGGGACAATGGCTCACCGTAGCGTTGGAATTTGAACTGGCGGCGGACATTTTGAGAACAGCCGTAGCTCCTTCATGGAATGATATTGGTCAGCTTGCCGCAATAATAATAATCAGGACCACCCTTAACTTTTTCCTGCAGAAAGAGATCGATCAGGCTGAAGCAAGGGCAAAGTCTCGGGCTGACTAGCATGTCAATTTTGAATGGCTCCATATTGTCGATAGAAATAATGAGTTCGCTGATAATTTTTGGTTACTGCGCTGCCGGATTCGCTTTTTTCATAAGCGGGAAAGACAGGTTTAGGATTCAAACACTCGTGGCCAACGGCACACTCCTGGGTATGAATCTAAAGCTTGTTGGAGCGCTTTTGAAAACGATTGAACTACAGACATGGAATCAGTTGGCCCTGTTTGTGGTAATTTTTGCGCTTCGGACAATGATCAAGAAAGTTTTCCGGAGACAAAATTTCCTTGCGACTAAACAAGTATCATAGCCCCAGAGTATTAAGAGGTGGCCGCTATGCTATCGAAAAGGCTCCTACCATCTTTAAGGTCAGACTGGAGATGGGAAAATGATTATAGGAATCCCTAGGGAAATTAAGGAAGACGAATACAGAGTTGCAATAGTCCCCTCAGGCGTCCGGACGCTCAAGGAACATGGCCATTTGGTCATCATTGAGAAAGGGGCTGGTGAAGGCTGCAGAATAGAGGATATAGAATACGAAGACGCCGGAGCGGAGTTGGTTATCGACCCTGTAGAGATTTATTCCCGCGCCGACATGGTTATGAAGGTAAAAGAGCCTCTACCGAGTGAAAATCATTTATTTCGTGAGGGTCAAATTCTATACGCTTATCTGCATTTATCACCTGCTCCTGAACTCACGGACGCTCTTCTCAAGGCCAAGATTATCGCAGTCGCGTATGAGACCATTCAGACCAATGACGGTTTTTTGCCGCTGCTGGCGCCAATGAGTGAAGTTGCGGGTAAAATGTCTGTTCAGGTTGGAGCGCATTTTCTCGAGAAAACCCAAGGTGGCAGGGGTGTGTTACTAGGTGGAGTGCCCGGTGTCAGGCGCGGTCGTGTAACCATACTTGGGGCCGGTACGGTTGGATTGGCTGCGGCGAAGATTGCTGTGGGTTTAGGTTCGGATGTCTATATCCTGGATATTGACCAGCGACGTTTGGCGCACATTGAGGAAATTTTTGGCAATCGCGTGACAACTCTGATTTCCAATTACGAAAACGTCCTCTATTCAGTGTTAAATTCGCACCTTGTCATAGGCGCTGTTCTGATTCCGGGAGCCCGCGCTCCAAGTGTAGTTACTAGGGAGTTGATACGAGGAATGAAAGCCGGGGCAGTGATTGTGGATGTGGCCATAGATCAGGGTGGATGTGTGGAGACGGCCCGGCCGACTACTCACAGGCATCCGACCTTCGTGGTGGATGACGTCATTCATTATTGTGTTCCCAACATGCCGGGAGCGGTTGCCAGGACTTCAACCTTTGCTCTTACCAATGTTACTTTACCATTTGCTCTAGCGATAGCGGATAAGGGAATTCACCAAGCGGCGCTTCAAGACGTAAGGCTGGCAAGGGGAGTGAATCTTTACAAAGGTTTGGTCACGCATAAGGCGGTCGCAAATGCTCTGGGCTTCGCGTACAATCCGGTTGATGAGGTCGTCCGCAATTAGAAACTGAAGACGAGCTTTAGCTAAATACTTTTCAAAATAGGTCTTTCTTGTAAAGCAACCGGGTGTCAATTTAATAAACGGAGGCAAAAAGGAAATCATGCCTTTTACAGAGATAAACGGGATCGATCTGTACTATGAGATCCATGGCCATGGGGATCCCCTTCTTCTTCTCCATCATGGTTTTGGTTGTGTCAGAATGTGGGACAAGATAGTTCCAGGACTTGTGGAGAGTGGCTATAAGCCAATCTGCTATGACAGGAGAGGTTTCGGTCAATCAGGAGAAGGTGAGGATTTCTTGGATTTTTATGTTAGCGATCAGTTCGTCGCCGAAAGCGTAAATGAACTCGAATCGTTCCGGGACTGGCTTGGGGTTGACTCATTCCGTGTCGTCGGCCAATGCGAGGGAGGGGTTGTGGGAGCCGAATATGCGGCCAGATATCCCGATCGTGTCAGTAGCATGGTTATATCTAGCACATTATGCTTCAGCGACTGTGCAATGCACGAATTTAACATTTCAAAGTTTACCAAGACCTTTGATGAACTGGACCCGGATCTCAGGAAAAAGCTTACGACCTGGCATGGGAAGAGAACCAAGACGTTTCATAATCAATTCAGGCAGTTCGGAGGCGCGTACGGCCGGTTTATTTTTGATCTGAGGCCGACACTACATAAGGTCAAGTGTCCCACGCTAGTCATTTATCCAGACAGGAGTTTCCTTTTTGAAGTGGAACAGGGAGTGGCGTTTTACAAAAGCCTAGCCCAGGGGGAACTAGCCGTGCTGCCTCATTGTGGTCACAACACCTACGATGAGCGGCCGGAGGAATATGTTTCACAAGTAGTAAATTTTTTTCGCCGGCGGCGTCTTGAAGGATTGAAAGGCGACGGGATCCGGACGGTTGATCGAGTAACCTGCGCCGGTTAGCTCCTGAGACCGAATAAAATGAGGCGTCAACTGAAATGCAAGGGAAAGTGTTTAACCGTACCCTTGCATTTCTCATCTGGTTCAAAAGACTGTGCCGGCTACTGGTTCATTGCTGTTGTGTCTGAGATCTGTTTTTCGTTATCCTGTTTGTATTTCTTTACGGTTATGTCTGATTTCAACCATTCCAGCGCCTTTTGAACTACAGGGTCGTTTTCGAGGTCGGCCTTCGTTTCTTTGGAGAATCGACTGCGTTTTTCGTTCTTCTTCGAGTTTTTAGCATCTTCCGCGGCAATTTCTTCTTCTTCCTTTTTCTGGACCTCAGTCTTCATGTCTACGTCGGGAATTATTCCTGTTTTCTGAATGTGGCGCCCTTTTGGCGTGTAGTAATAGGCGGTAGTGAGTCGAAGACCGGAACCGTTGTCAAGAGGAATGATTGTCTGAACCGAAGCTTTACCAAAAGATTTTGTTCCAAAAATTAAGGCCCGTTCATGATCCTGCAGAGCCCCTGCTACAATTTCAGAGGCGCTAGCGCTGCCTTCATTTATAAGTACGGCAACCTTGAATTTGTAATGAGTGCCGGCGGGCGAGGCACGAAATTCCATCCTCTGATCCTTAACCCTACCGTCGGTGTAAACTATCAGGCCCTTGTCCACAAACAGGTTGGAAACCTTGACCGCCTGATCAAGCAGACCTCCTGGATCGTTACGAAGGTCAAGAATAATTCCCTTGAGCCGTTCATCGTCTTTTTTCAATTTTTTGTCAGAGCCTTTTACGGTATCGTTATTTTCGAGATCCTTAATCGCCGCCATCAAGTCTGTATCTGTTGTTTCCTGAAAACTGACGATTTTCACATAGCCGTATCCCGCATCCAGCGCTTCCTTCTTAACCGAATGAACATGGATGAGATCTCGTGTTATTGTGAAGTCCTTTAGTTTCTTGAAACCCTCGCGCATAACGGTCAAAGTGACCTTCGTACCTTTAGGGCCCCGCATTTGCTGAACAGCGCTGTGTAGAGAGATATTTTTGGTCTGTTCCCCGTTGATCTTGATGATCTTGTCGCCGGGCTTAATGCCGACTTTGAAAGCAGGGGTATCCTCAATTGGCGACACAACCGTTAAAATTCCACCGTCAATCGTAATCTCTATTCCCAATCCTCCAAATTCGCCTTTGGTTTCTACCTGAAGTTCCTTAAACATGTCTTCAGTCAGATATGATGAATGGGGATCGAGCGATTGAAGCATTCCGCTTACCGCTCCCTGGATTAGTTCTTTGTCTGTTACTTCTTTAACGTAATTCTTGCGAACTATTTCCATTACCTGACGGAACAATTTCAATTCCCTATAGTCTGGAGAGGCTTTGGCGCCGGAATCTGCGCCAAAACTCCGATAGGGGGCCAGAAGAAACAGGAGGCAGAAGATAACTCCTAATCCAAAACTTACAGGTTTCCGTGTCAACATGTGCGAACCTCAAGGTTAAATTGTAAACATTTGTTCAAAACGAGTCCATATAGAATATTTAATAATGATACCACAAACGTAACTGATCAGAAACAATTTATAACAGCGTACAGCCGTTTCCCTCGCCGGTGATACCTGCTACGTCTAGATATTCGACATGTACGGGGGTGACTTTCTTTGGTTTGTGATATTTTGTTAGGAAATCTAAACGTGGATCGGCTACTTTCACCACTCCCAGACCAGGGTCAAGCCGATTTTTCTGGTCCTTTTGACTCAACCCCCCGGTAAGAGCCCGGAACATGACCGTCTTCCCCGAACGGGGCAAACCTATTATTCCAAGTTTCAATTAGGGGCTTACCTTCCCTCCGACAATCCGGTCGAATTCATTTTGGGGCTTCAGTGAAACGGATGTAGAGGTGAACATTGCCACTGTCGACTTTTGTTGGAGCTGGAGATTCCTGTGATTGCGCTCCAACCTCTATGGCTCCATGATTGATCAACGCTGTCGCAAGGTCGCCATATCTGTTCGAAGGGATAATAACTCCAACCAGAGTTTCTCCCCTAACCCCTTTAAACTTTTCGTCAACTAATTTGCCCTGGATGTCAGGCAGTATCTTTTTGAGGGTTTGTAAAGCCAGATCGATATGAGGGCTTTCCACGGTAAGATTATCAGCTCCCAACTCGTCAGCGACCGTGGGGAATCGCCAGGAAACCGCTGTGCTTGAACGGCCCGGAGTTACGTATGGCGCAAACGAGTGAGAATATGGCGCGGCCTGAGTCGAAAATGGAGCCGAGGCCACCATCTGTGATTGTAAGTGAGGGGCAGGGGGAGCACTCTTGGAAACCACTGCCGTCTGTATGGACTGGTTGGCTGTCTCCACCGGAGCATAATTGTAGACGTAGATTGCCATGATGGTCACAAAAGCCAGGGACGCCGCTCCAATCGGGACCGGAGCGGTTGGGATCGAGTTCAGCAGATTTTTGATTTGGGATATGATTGATTTTAAAGGTGAGGAGTTTTTGTCGATCCTGGCGTTTAGTTGGATCAGGAAGTCATTGGGGGGAGCGATCTGTTCCAGATTCGCCATACCCTGGATGGTTGATCTATACCATTTGTAATCTTCCCGACACGCGGAGCAGGATCGGAGATGATCCTTAACCATTTTTTCCACCAGCGCATCAGCTTCTCCATCATAAACTGACCCAAAATACTCAGTAATCCGCTCACAATCCATCATGAAAGGACCTTCTTAAGTTTTTCTTTTACAACCATCCGCGCTCTATGCAGACGGGATTTTGTAGTTCCTTCAGGTAAATCCAACAACTTGGAATCACCTCTGAAGTTCATCACGGTTCTGATACTCCGACTGAAAACCTTCTTCTGATACTTTCAGACTAGTTCAAAGCTTCCATTTCACCCTTAGTCCAACGCCTAATCAGCTCCTCGTCATCGTCGTTATAGAAACTGAAGCGCAGACTAACACCACACTTGCTACTGTCAGACAAACTATTCTCAGAATTGTTTCAAGGTCTAGTGTCACGAGAAGATTTTTTTGTCTCTATTTAATATGTTTGGCATTTTCTGGGCCAAAGAAATTTGGCCACAGCCTTCTTTGATTGACAAGATAAGTTTGGTTCCTCACTTGAGCCTAATTACACCAGGAGAGCTAAACTATAGACAAAAAATTACAGCGAGGATATTTTGCTATTCGTTGACGCAATGAATTTTCGCTCTTCAGAGCTGAACAGCACAAGGAACCAAGAAATGGAGAAAAAAATCTACAAGGTTGACATGCGGCTTAAACCACCAGTGCTCCTTGCAACTTTATCAGGGGCGCTACTGGTTTTCCTCAGTATAGTCAAAAGCCATTCATTCCTTTTCTTGATAGTTCTTGCGCCGTTTCTGTATCTGGCGCTCGAAATATTGGTCAGAGAAATAATCGTAGACTCAGAAGGCATTACAATTAGGAAACTTCTTCGATCAAAGCGCCTGGAGTGGCGGGATATTTCAAATCTTGACGGTGTGGTTTCAGGCTCTAAAGCCTTTCTTATTATTGGATCAAATGATGATCGGCCCACGTTGATTACAAATACAATTTCGCAATTCAATGACTTGGTTGACAATGTTAGCGGGCGTATCCCTGCAGAGAAAATCTCCGAGTCTGTAAAAGAGATTGCTCTCTCGTCTCAAAGAAAGACGTGGCCGGTCATTCAGGCATGGTTGGTCTGTATAATATTTTCCGCAATCCTTGTAGGTAAATTTCTGGAATAGGACTGTGCCTGGAAATCGGTCCACGTCCTGTTGATTTAAATAACGGAGACATGAGAAATATCGATCTTTCAAGTCTATGGGTGATTCCTGCGAGTGTTTTGAGCGAGGCGTGGTTCCTACTCGTAAAAACCGTAGAAGCCTGGATTTACGATGGCGCAATTCGAATGGCCGCGGCATTGTCTTTTTACACTATATTCTCTATTGGACCCATTCTCCTGATTGCGCTGTCCGTTGCGGAGACCATGGTTGACGCGGCCGCAGCACGCCTGGAACTGACCGTGTTCTTGAGCAATTTTGTCAGTCCTAGTGATACTAACTATGTGTTTTCTTTGCTCGAATCAGCGAGAGGCAAGATAGGAGGGTCCGGCTTTCCCCTATTGAGCGTTATCGCCGCCATATTTGTTGCGACCGGAGTATTCACTGAACTGCAGAGTGGTTTAAACTCGATCTGGAACGTAACCTCCCAGAGAGGATCCAGCATATTAAGATACATTGAGATGCGTTTGATTTCGTTCCTCATAGTTCTTGGAATAGGGGTTCTGCTACTCATATCCTTGGCCACCAGCACCATTCTTTCTACTCTGGAGTCTATAATAGCAGAGGCGTTCCCCCTTTTCGCAAACAACTTGTTTAAGATTAACTCATTGATATCGCTTGCGGTGATACCATTACTGGTTGCTTTTTCGTACAAGTTCATCCCTGCCACTAGAATTACTTGGGGGGATATTTTACCAGGTAGTATTCTAGCTTCTTTGTTGTTGCTAATCGGCAAATTTTTCATTTCCATGTATCTTAACCTTTCCCGGATAAGCTCGCTTTATGGCGCAGCGGGATCACTCGTAATACTCCTGGTATGGGTTTACTATTCCGCCCAGGTGTTTTTCTTCGGCGCCGAATTCACAAAGGTTTACACCTATCGCCTTGGCTCCCGCAAACACGCAGAGTTTGAAAGAAATGGCGCTTCACCTCTCTGAAAATTCTTGACACAATTAGGTCTTGAAGGTATTTTCCGCTTCAAATTTTGGGCAGGGTTAGCGAAAAGAGGTATCGAGTAGTTGATCAAAATCACGCCTCTAGCAAGTGGAAGTTCTGGCAATTCATACCTGATAAGCAACCGGGACAGGTCTATTCTCATAGACGCCGGACTTTCCGGAAAACAGATTTCGGAACGTTTAAACACTGTAGGAGTAGATCCGAGTTGCCTCAAGGGAATACTGGTTTCTCACGCTCACACTGACCACATAAAGGGTGTTGGCGTGCTGTCCAGGAAATTTAGGCTCCCGGTTTTTATCAACGAAAATACCTTCAAAGTTGCGCAAAATGCTCTTGGGAGATTGCATCAGAGGGAGACGTTTTATACAGGCAGAGCTTTCGAGTTTGCAGGATTTAAGATTCATCCTTTCTCTGTGCCTCATGATTGCGCCGACCCGGTGGGGTTCCGTATATCGAATGGCAATGCAAAAGTGGGGATTGCCACGGATCTTGGAATAGTAACCGGCTTGGTAAGGAATCTACTGACAGGGCTGAACGCTTTAGTTCTGGAGAGTAACCATGATCCCGTCATGTTGCGGGATGGCCCATATCCGTGGGAGCTAAAGCAAAGAGTTAGAAGCAGATTGGGTCACCTTTCCAACAAACAGAGCGCAGAGCTTCTTGAAAGCATTGTGAATGACGATCTCAAGGTGGTGATTCTTGCTCACATGTCGGAAACCAACAACACTAAAGAACTTGCGGAAGGGTGCGCCCGTGAAAGTCTGAGAGCTTTCACCGCTCAAAAAGGGTCCATCTTTTGCGCTACTCAGAGCAGGGTTGGCCCTACCATTGAATTATAACTATCTGCGTAACTCAACGCCGGTTAGGTTTTGTAGTCCTTTCTGCGCGGCCATAATAATTTCAATCATCTGATCCTGACAAGAATGTTATTGAAGAGCGAAGGAGGGGAGTGGTATTGGTCGCTTGAATTTTTGTGTGGCGTTGAAGGATGTTTTTATTCATATTAGGTTCAATATGTAAGGAGGACCATCAAATGGACTTTGTGAAAAAATCACTGGATGGCCCAGTGGCCACACTGACTATAACCAGAGGCAAAGTAAACGCAATAAGTGAACCTGTTGCGGAAGAATTGAGCGGCAATTTTGAAGATCTTCTCGCTGATCTCAACGTCAAGGCTGTTGTGCTGTCTGGGCAGGGACAGTTTTTCTCGTTTGGATTGGATATTCCGGAGTTCATGAAATATTCAAAAGATGATTTTAGACGTTTCGTAGGAAAATTCGCTAACCTGTACACCTACATTTTCTCATTTCCCAAGCCGGTGATAGCGGCTCTCAACGGCCACACCATAGCGGGTGGTTTCATGCTTTCCACAGCATGCGACTATCGGGTCATGGTGACGGGTAAATCCAGGATGAGTCTCAACGAGATAACTTTTGGGTCCTCTCTGTTTCCGGGGAGCGCCGAGATGCTTAGATACTGTGTCGGTGAAAGAAAGGCCGAAATAATCGCAATGACGGGGGACATGTACTCCGCGGAACAGGCGAAGGACATGGGGCTTGTGGACCAGGTTTCAACTGAAGAATCCTTGAAACAGGATGCCATGGCCGTAGCTCTTAGTTTTGTTTCCCGTTATGGTCAAGCTTTCAGAAGCATCAAGAAACTGCTGAGATCAGATACGGCCGAATTGATGAGACAAAAGGACGATAAATATAGGGATGAAATGATAGACATCTGGTACTCCGAAGACACTTGGGCCAGGTTGGAAAAGATCAAGATAAGAGGGTAGCGTTTAAAAATACGGGGGAAGATGATATGCCGTTGAAGAGAAGCGAGTTTCTTGTCCTGCAGATTGGAGGCGGCTGGCGGATTTGAACCGCCGAATAACGGTTTTGCAGACCGTCGCCTTACCACTTGGCTAAGCCGCCTCTCTTAAACAATCATTACTACCATCAAACTCTCCGATTCGTCAACAAATGGACGGAAAAAAATGAGAACGTTCGGGATTCAAGACAGTATCAATTAATTTTTCCCCAGGACTATGCTAAAATTGGTTTTTAGAATTTATTAAGGAAGAGGTTTTAAAGTGATCATGAAGAAGGCTTTATTGACGCTGATCATCATGTTTTCAACGTTAGCGGTCCCAATAGATGTCATTTCTCTAGACGACGAAGTTGACTGCTGTATCAAATCGTGTTCCTGAGTCAAGAAAAAACCACAATGTATCAAGACGACTAGATCTGACTGCTTGAGACAGCGTGGCGAGGCAGTAGTTGACTGCATCGTGTGTGACGACTGAGCATAAGGGGGACAAAAGCTTCTGCCGCAATCCGTCGCAGGACAAGGACGTTATTTGGACAACGTTCCCTGTGGTTATAACAAATTCTCTTGATTCAGTTTCTCTGGAAAGCGCTAAACTCAGGTGTCGGTCTCCTAACCAAAAAACGATTCATCTTTATTGTACAATTACATTTGACACTATCATGAACATCCGGATGTTGATCCGCAATTCAAGCATTTGTAACAGGTACCATTGCGGACCATAATCGAACCACAATCCTGACATGCTGGCGCGTCCGATTGCGCGTTGAATGCAAATTTAGGAAAGCCGGTCCCGCTATCTTGAGTTTCAGGATTGTGGTTTTCCTCCATAGACTCTTCTATGGCAAGAATCGGATTCTTTAAGGTCGGCCTCAATCCGGCGATCTCCTGGCTTTGTTCATCTAAGAAACTTGTCCCAAGATAACGAAAAATATAGTCTGTTAAGGATTTTGCTATCGGAACATTCGGATTGTTCGTAAAGCCGGATGGTTCAAATCTCACGTGGCTAAATTTGTTTACTAGATCTTCGAGTGGTACGCCATATTGTAACGCAATTGAGGTCAAAGTTGCGATGGTGTCCATGAGACCGGAAATAGTGCTGCCTTCTTTTGATATGCGTATAAATAATTCGCCGACTTTCCCATCATCATAAAAACCGGTATGAATATATCCTTCGTGACCCCCCATCTCAAATTTGTGCCTGACGCTCGTGCAGTCCACCGGCAATCTCCGCCTCACAGGACGAGGCCGAGTCTCGCTTTCCGATGAATTGACCGCTTGCAAAGGTTGAGCGGTTTTACAGCCATCCCTGTAAACGGTAATGGATTTCAGCCCCAGCTTCCAGGACAGCCGAAAGATCTGTTCGATATCCTCAGCAGCGCAATCGTTGGGCAGGTTGACCGTTTTGGAAATGGCTCCGGAAATAAAAGGCTGGACGGCCGCCATCATTTTGAGATGCCCTTCGGGAGCTATACATCTCACCCCATTCGGGGGCCTGAAAGCGCAATCAAATACGGGTAAATCCCCGGGCGATAGGTCATTTATTCCTTCCGCTGATCCTGTCTCCTGGATTTTTGCAAGAACATTCTGTGCTTTCATCTGGTCATATCCGAGACGATTCAGCGCCTTTTGGATCATTCCGTTGACTATTATTAGATGACCGCCTCCTGAAAGGGACTTGCGTTTGATGAGAGACAATTCCGGTTCGATGCCGGTAGTGTCGCAATCCATCATAAAAGCCACAGTTCCAGTGGGGGCTATTGCCGTAACTTGGGAGTTTGAGAAGCCTACATTTTTGCACTTTTCAGTTACCATGCCCCATTTTTGGCGAGCGCTTTCGAGGACTTCCGTGGGCGCTAGTTTTTCGTCTATTAGGGAAAGGCTAGTTTTATGTTTTTGCAGCACTTTCAGCATTGCTAATCGGTTACGTTCGAACTCCCTGAAAGGCCTTCTTATTTCCGCAATCCTCGATGACTGCAGGTAGGCTTCACCAGTCATAAGAGCCGCAACTGCGCCTGCCCATGCACGCGCTCCATCAGAGTCGTACGGCAATCCCAATCCCATTACAAGAGCGCCTAAATCTGCAAACCCAAGGCCGAGAGCTCTGAGGTTTCTGGCGTTACGGGCGATAGCCGGTGAGGGATACGATGACCTATCTATGACGATGTCCTGGGCGGTGATCATAACGTCAATAGTGTGACAGAACGCTTTTGTATCAAATGATCCCGAGGAGTCTAAAAACGAAGTGAGTTTTATCGAAGCCAGATTGCAGGCTGAATCGTCAACCCCCATATATTCCGAACAGGGATTGGATCCCGCAATTCGAGCCGTTTCCGAGCATGTGTTATATTCATTTATTCTGGTATCAAACTGCAATCCAGGATCACCGCACAGGTGGGAAGCAAGCGCAATTTCCCGCATTAGGTCCTTGGCTCTGAAGGTTTCGCATACATCCCCTGACAGTACAAACCTTGTGCTCCAATCAGCGTCCCGCTCGTCAGCCTCCATAAATTCATCTGTTACTCTCACAGAGTGATTGGAATTTTGGAAGGCCACAGTCGAATAGGCTTCACCCTCAAAAGATCCATCAAAACCACAATCTATGAGGGCTCGGACCTTTTTTTCCTCGATTGCCTTTGCTCTTATAAATTGAACTACATCAGGATGGTCTATGTTAAGTATCGCCATTTTCGCAGCTCGACGAGTCTTACCACCCGACTTGATTACACCGGCCGACGCGTCCGCCGCCTTCATAAAAGAAACTGGCCCGGAGGCCGTGCCTCCACTCTTGAGGGGTTCCCTGCCGGAACGTAATTTCGAAAGGTTCGCTCCGGATCCAGACCCACCTTTGAATATAATACCTTCCTGAGCATACCAGTGGAGTATCGATTCCATCGTATCCTCCACTCCCAGTATGAAACAGGCCGAACACTGGGGGGTAATCTCAATCCCCACATTAAACCATACGGGACTATTAAACGCTGCACGTTGAGTTACAAGTATGACTGTCAATTCATCACGGAAAACCTTAGCCTCTTCTTCTGAGGCGAAATATCCCTGGTCCGCCCCCCAACTTGTTATTGTTCCCGCAACACGAGAGACGAGTTCCCTAACGCTGCTTTCCCTTTCGGGGCTACCCTGACGGCCTCGAAAATACTTCGAGGCCACCACCATTACAGCCATGTCAGACCAGAATGAAGGAGCTTCAACATTATTCTGCTGAAAAATTACCTGTCCCTTTTCATTTCCAATGAGGGCGGATCTCTTCTTCCAGTCAACGAGCTCGAACGGGTCTTTATCTTGGCATGAGAAATATCGTTCGAAGACCAACCCATGTGAAGACATATTTCCGACGCTAAACAAGCTTTCGGTATTGGAGGTTTCAGTGGAATTTGGCTGATCAGTCATTTTATAATCGTCATGATAAACGAGTTCTTGGCTTTCCCGGTTGACTGTACGAGCAGTTTGACCGTAAAAACTTTGCCATCAAAAAGGCAGTATCCATTAAACAGAGCGCCATCACTATAGTCACAAAGAGCCAGTTCGATTATAGCTCAAAATAGATTTATGGCAAGTTAACATATCGATAAATTAAGATAAATTAGTCTGGAGACCACCGGAATGATTCCTGTATCTCGCGCACTGAAGTGTCTGCAGGAAAGCCACCCTTGAACAGCTCGTCCACGCTTGTGATAAGCCTTTCCCCAGACCTGCCTTCAGCAATTATGAGTATGTCTCTAGACTGCTGGCGGGCAAATTCCTGCATGTATTGCAGGCATGTTCCGCACGGCAGAAGAGGGGCATAAAGATCTGATACCACAGCCACGGCGAGGAAATCATTGCGCCCATGAATTAGCGCATGATTGATGGCGTTTCTCTCTGCGCAAACTCCTAGCACAGGTATCAGGCATTCCGTGTTACAGCCTTCAAATATTTCGCCGCCTTTTACAAGTACTGACGCCCCGACCCGAAAACGACTGAGAGGAACTGACGCATTTTCTCTGACTGTTTTTGCCGCCTCTAGCAGTCTGTTCATGTCCCAATGGGCTGAACTTCCATATCTTTGATCGATGGTGTTGCTGGGTTTCATACTAATTTACTGGTGTATTCCAATATTAATAAACACGCAATATTCAATGATCCAACTCTCAAAATGACCTACCAAACTTAGATCCTTACAGATTATCCCAATCCGCCTGCAGTGTTTTTACCATTATTATCAAGTCGTAATACTTACCATCTCTTCCTTTTACATAATCTTTGAGCCTGGCCTGCTCAAAGAAGTCAAGTTTCAAAGCCGCTTTGATGGCTGATTCATGGATATCAGCCACGAATTCAGCCGCCAATTTTTCTATACCGATATCCATGGCCAGTTTTACCGCAGCGAGCAGGAGGTTTGGCCCCAATGCCTGTCGCCGAAATTCAGGGTCGACCATGACCCTGATATGAGCAATGTGACGGAGGCACTCGGCCAGAGGTCTGTGCATCTGGATGTTGGCAATTATGTCTCCATCATCAACCTTAACCGCAACCAAAGGCAAAACTTTGCTGTAGTCGAGATTACGAATCCACTCCGTAGTTGCGTTTGTTTCAGATGAGTCCTCTCTGAGAAACCATCTTTCCTGATCCGGAATGCGTGCCAGAAACTTCCTGAGGGGCTCCTCGTCAGAAACCTGAAGAGGTCGCAAGAGAACTGAAATACCGTCTTTGGTTTTCAGCAATTTCCTGTAGTCTTCGCCCATATCCCGTCTCCTCATCGCATTTGCGTCATGGATGTAAAATTATTATCAGAGGTGAGGTTCCTGTGCAACGATCTATAGAAAACGGGATGACTTATATCAACATCTTTGTTAATTTTTGTATGACGAACCGGTTCAAACATTAATTAATGTACGTGCCACAGGAGTTAGTTCAATGGACGAAAAAGAGAAAACAGTTTTGGACGCGATGAAGTACGAGGGAAAACCCGTAAGGCCTGGCGACTTAGCCAAAGTCGCTAATATGGACTCCAAAGAGGTTTCAAAGATTATAGATAGTCTCAAAAAGAAGGGGCTGGTGATTTCACCCAAGCGATGCTATTACAGTCCGGTTGAGGGTTGATGCTCAGGTATTCGCCGAGCCGTCTCGGCGTGATGGTCATTGTCACAGTCTGAAGATAAGGACTTCACTTGAGAGAGCCTGCTATAATTAACGCTGGTTTGCCGGAGGATCCTCGTTCGGTCCATCTGCTAGGCGCCTGCGGCGTGGGCATGGCCGGAGTAGCTGGTCTTTTTCTTTCGAGCGGTAGAAATGTAACAGGTTCGGATCAAGCTGTTTATCCACCAATGAGCGACTATCTGGAGCGAATTGGAGTACAGGTTTCAGAGGGTTACGGTCCAGAGAATCTTTCGCCTCGCCCAGACCTTGTGGTTGTGGGAAACGTCATAAAGAAAGATAATCCTGAAGCCAGGGCGGTCGAGGATCTTCAAATCCCTTTCGTGTCTATGCCGGAGGCGATTGAAAAATATTTTCTTCAAGACAAGCTTTCTCTCGTGGTTACGGGGTCCCATGGAAAGACCACCATTAGTTCCATGGTTTCCTGGATATTGTATGATCAGGGCAGGGATCCAAGCTTTCTGATTGGCGGATTGCCATTGAATTTCAACGTCAGTTCTCGCCTCGGCAAAGGGGAGCTATTCGTAATTGAAGGGGATGAATACGACTCAGCCTACTTTGACAAACAACCCAAATGCTTGCATTACAGGCCATTTGTTGGAATTGTCACATCATGCGAGTTTGACCACTGCGACATCTACCACAACATTTTCGAAATCCGGACACAGTTTGAGAAATTCCTCAGGCTAGTTCCAGAGCATGGTTCAATCCTTGCGTGTAGTGATGACCCGGTCGTTTGTGACATCCTCCAATCCAACAACTTTAGAGCCGAAACCTATGGATTAGGGCCTGAATCTTTCTGGAACCTCTCCCATATAAAAGACACTGGGGTAGGCATGCATGCGGATTTCAGAAAAGATCAAGAGACTTTTATGACAGGAACTTTACCTGTCATTGGTCGTCACAATTTGTTAAACGCCTTGGTTTCTATTGCAGCTGTTTCCAAGGTGGGAGTTGAACCTCGAGATGCCTTTGATTCCCTGAGATCGTTCAGAGGGGTGACACGGCGGCAACAAACATCGTTTATGAATGCAAACATTACGCTGATCGACGACTTTGCTCACCATCCGTCCGAGGTTCGTGAAACTCTGGCGGGATTTCGCCTAAGGTTCCCTGGTAGAAGATTGGTGGCTGTTTTCGAGCCTCGAACAAATACGAGTCGACGATCAATATTTCAAGACACATATATTGAGTCTTTTCTTCAGGCCGACCTAATAGCTTTACGAGAACCTCCAGACAGGTGGAAGGCCCCCCAAGGGGACCTTTTTAGTTCTTTCAAACTTGCGGAAGAGCTTGTAAAAAAGGGAAAGATCGCCCAAGCTTTTCCAGACGCGAAAGCCATCATCGATTTTCTGGCTGTCGAACTTCAGCATGATGACGTGGTAATTGTGATGTCGAATGGGAGCTTTGAAAACCTGATAGCCCGACTGTGCGCTAGATGTGAGGATCATGAACGATGAAAGAAGCTGCGTTGTATGAAAAAATCGGCTCCAGTGCGGTTCGATGCAAATTATGTAGACATTTTTGCAAAATCGAGAACGGTGACAGAGGATTTTGCGGAGTTCGAGAAAATAGTGACGGAACACTCTTCAGTCTGGTTCATGACAAATTGGTTTCAACGAACGTAGACCCCATAGAGAAAAAACCACTATTTCATTTTGCTCCGGGAACTAAATCTTTTTCGATAGCAACAGTGGGGTGCAATTTCAGGTGCACCTTTTGTCAGAACTACACAATATCGCAGGCGCCTCATGAAACTGGAGAAATCTCAGGGACGAGCTTTACTCCTCAAGATCTGGTGTCGATGGCTCTTGAAAGCGGATGTAAAAGCATCGCGTACACCTATACGGAACCCACCATTTATTACGAGTTGGCGCGTGATACAATGATTCTTGCCAAGAAAGCCGGACTTCTGAATGTCTTCGTGACGAACGGATACATGAGTAAAGACGCTCTTGACGGTCTGAGAGGTTTGCTGGATGGAGCAAACGTGGATCTCAAAGCATTTAGCGACAGGTTTTACACAGAATACTGCCAAGCTCGTCTCAAAGGAGTGTTGGATTCCCTGCAATACATAAAAAAGATGGGAGTTTGGCTGGAGGTGACCACTCTTCTAATTCCAGGTCTGAATGATCAGCCAAATGAGATTAAGGAAATGGCTCATTATATCAAGAAGGAATTGGGGCATGAAACACCTTGGCATGTAAGTCGATTCTTCCCCCGTTACAAAGAACTCGATCTACCCCCTACAGAAGCGTCCGAACTCAGAAAGGTGAGGCAGGTTGGTCTTGATGAAGGGCTATATTATGTTTACACAGGGAATTTACCCTGGGAACCTGGAGAAAAGACCTATTGTCCAGGCTGTTCTTACATGCTGATAGATCGGGTGGGATATACAATTCAGAAATACGTCATCAAAGAGGGCCGCTGTCCAAAATGTGGGTATATTGTAGAGGGCGTTGGACTATGAAACGTACTCTAGCCATGAAACAACGATTGGAGATTTCTCATGACTCGCAGGTCTGAAGTTCTTGTTGCTCCATCTTTACTATCTGCAGATTTCTCCAGATTGGGAGAAGAAATTCACGCGGTTCAGGAAGCGGGCGCTGATTGGCTGCATATAGATGTTATGGATGGTCACTTTGTTCCAAACATTACTATTGGGCCATTTGTCGTTGAAGCCGTGAAACGATCGGCAAAGGTACCACTGGACGTTCATTTAATGATTGACCATCCGGAGAGGTATGTCGAGGATTTTCATTCGGCTGGCGCAAACATTCTGAGTATTCATCCAGAAGTCTCCGCACATTTGCATAGAACTCTGGTCAGGATTCGCGATCTTGGCATGAAGGCCGGAGTGGCTTTGAATCCGGCTACCAGCTTATGTTCGATAGAAAACGTGCTTTCGGAACTGGACGTTATCATGATCATGACCGTAAACCCGGGCTTTGGCGGCCAGTCGTTTATTCGAACTATGTTTCCCAAGATAAAATCTGTCAGAAAAATGATTGATGAGTCGGGTCACGACATTCTTCTTGAAGTCGACGGGGGGGTAACTCCGAAGAATGCGTCTGATTTGTCTGAGGCGGGAGTAAACGTGCTTGTTGCCGGAAGCGCCGTTTTTGGGAGCCCACCATACAAAGAGGCGATAGAAGCTATACGAAGATACTGAGCCATAGAGCTTAACATCGATATACCGACCGCTTCAGAGGATTAAATGACGAAAACAAATTCCATTGCTTTGCATGTTTGCCTGATCGGATTACTTCTCCTGGTCTGGTTTTCAGTGGGTCTGGCTCTTGTAGGAACGGACGACACCGGAAAGAAGAAAACCGTTATTTCGCCTGATATGGACAAGGATCCTGGGTTATTTTTCTTGTTGGGGGAAGAGTCGGAATCCGGAGGCGACAGTGAAACCATGTTGAATTATTTCAAACGCGCACTGGATCTTGACCCTGGATCAGATTACCTGCATACGAGAATTGCGGCCATCCTGGCTAGGAACCGAAAGATAGCGGACGCCATTGTTATGGCCAAGAATGCCGTGACTTTGAACCCCAAGTCCTCAGAAGCCTACACCATACTAGGCAAAATCTACACTGTAACGGGCGATTCCAACAAAGCCATAGAGGCTTATCAGCGCGCTATGGACCTCAAACCGGACGATAGGGATCTCTACATATTTCTGGGGTCATTGCAAGCGTCGCACAGGATGCTTAAGGAATCAGAGAAAACCTTTAATCTGATGATAGAGCGATTTCCTGATGAAAAAGAGGGATATTTCTATCTTGGAAAGGTCTTTGTCGAGGATGAGCAATATGACAAAGCCATAGAAATTTTCAGAAACCTGCTCGAACGGAAAGGTGAAAGCGCAGCTCAGGCCCACGTAGAGTTAGGTGGAATTTATGCGATTCAGAAGCACTATTCCAAGTCCGAGGATGAATATAGGCAGGCGTTGAGCCTTGATCCGTTTAACCTTGCAGCGAGGTTGAACTTGGCGCAGGTGCTAGCAAACCAGAAGAAATTTGGAGAGTCGTATCAAACCCTGGAAGAACTGTCAAAATTGGCGCCGTCAAATCTCGGAATACAAATCAAGATGGCGCTCCTTCTCGCCGAACAGAAGCAGTTTGATAAAGCCAGAGATCTTTTTGACAAAATTCTGCAGAGCAAACCAGGGTGGGACCAGGTTCGGTTTCATTTGGGGAGGGTGCTGAGAGAGCAAGGTAAGTCGGAAGAGGCTGAAAGGGAATTCATTCAGATTCAGAAAGGGCAGCCATCCTTCGTGAATTCACGTATAGTGCTCACCCTTATGTTTTTGAACCTGAAAGATTTCACCAAAGCGCTCAAATACGTTGACGAAGCCATCGAGGAAGAACCTAAAGATCCTGAGATTTATCATATCAAGGGCTCAATCCTGGAAGAACTTTACAGGTTCAACGAATCCATAAAAGAATACAAGAAGGCCCTTGAACTATCTCCAGACAACATCAAACTCATGTATTCGCTTGGCAATGCCTATGAGAAAAGTGGAAGGCGGACGCTGAGCCTTTCAACAATGGAGAAAATACTTCAAGAAAAACCAGACGACGCAAGCGCAATGAATTTTGTCGGATACACTATGGCTATCATGGGAAAGGACATGGACCGGGCTGAGAAGCTAGTCCGTAGAGCCTTGGAAATCAAGCCGGACGACGGCTACATCACGGACTCGCTCGCGTGGGTTCTCTTCAAGGCAGGAAAGGTTGACGAAGCGCTCAAGTATCTCGAAAAAGCAAACCAGAAGGTAAAGGCAGACCCGATAATTGCCGAACATCTTGGCGACGCATTGGTAGCCAAGAGCAGGCTAAAGGACGCCAGGGAGGCTTATCAAAGGTCACTGGCCATAAACCCATACAATGTTGTCGTTAAGGAAAAACTGCGCAAACTTGGACCGCAGGATTCATCATCTTTGGACTAACAGATAAATTCTGGGCCGGTTTTCACGAGAACCAGGAAGATAAAAAAGTGATAATCCACGATAATCGCTTGACTTTAAGATTTTTAGCCCGTCTGTTGGCAATTTTATTTCTAGTGATGTTTTCCTGCGAGTCTAAAGCGGCTCCAACTCAGGTGACCAAGACAAAGTCGAGCGAAGTTGAATGCCCATATTATCAGCTACCAGAATTATTACTCGCCAATGGTTTTGAGCTTGGGGGGGAGAAAATTCCAATTGCCAGACCAGATGTAAGGGCGCGCATTGAATTTCAGATCAATTTTCTGTTGCTCGACGCGCGTAGTGTGCTTGCCGAATGGATGAACGAAAACCGCAAGTACTCATGGATACTTGAAGAAATATTTTCCAAAGAAGGAGTACCTAATGATTTCGCATGGTTATCTCCGGTGCTCATGGGCGTTAACAGACCATCGAATTTGCGCACTTCTCCTGTCGGCGTTTGGTCACTGGATAAGCCATGCGGTTCCAGCGAGGGCATAGAAATGTTTGATGACGCTTGGCGGGATGACCGGCTCGATATTCATCTCGCAACGAAGTGTTTCGCTTCTCGCATCAAGGCTCTCAAGGGTGAAGTCGGAAATGGCTGGTTGATGGCTTCAGTCGCTTACATCCTATCGGTTCCGACTGTCAAGGATTTGACCCAAAGGTGGGGTTCTGTTAATGTTTGGGACATACCGTTGCCGGATCAACTTGAAGACATGCTGTCAAGATGGGCTGCTTTCAAGATAATTGGAACGCACAAATCTCTCTACGGTCTGAGATTTCCTGATCCGCCTCCATTGACGTACGACAATCTAACTGCAATAGAGTTGAACAAGGATCTTTCAGTTACGGATATTGGCAAATTTGTCAATTTCCCATCCAAGCTGATCCTTGAACTCAACCCAAAGATCAAGATCGGCTCTGGTGTTTTCCCTGCAAAAAACAACGGAAAGACCCTGACGCATTCAATCGCTGTTCCCTCAGGCGCTGGAAAGATTCTGTTACGGAAGCTTCATGAAGCCGGTTATGTTTCAGGATCCGGGCAATGAACGCAAGCTGGCTTGATCAGGTAATATTTAATTCCAAGAGTGATAAATCAGCTTTGCTCTTGACTATATGAAGAGAACGACTTACTGTTCATTCGAGTCAATTGACTGAACAACATCAATACGTTATAGCTTTAACTGGAGACTTGATAATGACTCTTGTTAGATGGGATCCATTGAGAGACTTGTTGAATCTTCAGGATCGGGTCAGTCGTTTTGCCGGCTTACATCCTGAGGATCTTCCATCAAAACGGAAGACTTGTTGGTTCCCGGCCGTAGACATTCTGGAAACAAGCGACGCATACATTGTCCGAGCCGAGTTGCCCGGAGTTGGCAAGGAAAATATCAACATCGAACTTGTCGGAAGGCGCTTGGTGATCTCAGGCAGTAGAGTGGAACAGTCGGAGATAAATTCAGCAGCCTACCGAACTTTAGAAAGGGTAGAGGGATATTTCGAGCGCTGTCTTAACATGCCTGGTTCTATAGATGTTGACAAAGCTAAGGCGAGATATGTTGATGGACTTTTGGATTTGTATCTTCCGAAGGCGCAAGATGATCCGGACCATTGTGTTCGAATCGAGTGTACAGGGTAGTCTAACGAGTAACTTTATCAGAGAGTTTTGGCCAAAAAACAAATGGAGAATATAGATCCTTACAAGACCTTGGGAGTGCAGCGTAGCGCTACTGATACGGAAATAAAATCAGCGTATCGTAGACTCGCCAGACGTTACCACCCGGACTTAAACAACAACAATTCAAACGCTGAATCTCGTTTCAAGGAGATTTCTCTTGCCTATGAGATTCTAAGTGATAAGGAGCGACGACGGCAATACGACTTGTTTGGTTTCGGTCACGGGCCGAATTCACGAACCGGTTTCGAGGATTTCTTCAGTAATTCTTCCGGTTTCGGAGCAGATCCTCGATTCAGAAGACAATATAATTCGGCGAATTTTTTTGGAGCGAGAGGGAATTCAGCTTCGGATGACATATTTTCGGAATTGTTCGGAACCGGGCGACGAGGTCGTTCAACAAGCGCAGGGAACTCAAAGCCCCAGGTCCTCGAGCAGATCATTGAGGTTCGTTTCTCGGAAGCTTACCATGGCGCCAAAAAATCAGTGGTCACCCCTTATAAAACCTTGGAGGTCTATATCCCGGCTGGAGTCGACAGCGGTTCTAGAATAAGAGTAGGTGGACAGGGCCACCCTTCTAATAGAGAAGGCAGGTCAGGGGACCTCTTCTTAAACCTGAGTGTTAAGAAACATAAGTTTTTCAGGCGAGACGGGAAAGATATTTTTCTGGATGTTCCAGTTACATTTGGTGAAGCACTTTTGGGAGCTAGAATAGAGATACCGGCGCCGGATGGAAATGTAATGTTAAGAATTCCGGCAGGAGTTCAAAACGGGACTTCTTTCCGTTTCAGGGGTAAGGGTTTTCCCTCACTCAAAGATCCGGATCGAGGAGATTTTCTTGCGAAAGTGAATCTCGTGTTACCGGAAAAGATCGACAGTGTTTCCATAAAGCTTGTCGAAGAATTTGAAAAGCTGAATCCTTTGCGTCCTCGCAATAATTTCTTGAAAATATAAAATCTTTTTTATATTATACTAAGTTTAAGCGTGAGTTCCGCAAATTGGAAGTCTAAAGAGGATTGGCATGATGTCGGATTTCGAACAGGAAGAAACACAAGGTTTTAAAGTTAAAGACAGAAGGCGTTTTTCAGCGGACGGAGAATCCGAACAGGGAGACGATCACCAGAAACCGGAGCAAGCTGAAAAAGATCGAGAACCGTCAAATCAGGAAGCTCGAACAGAGGAGCGCACAGTAAAAAGGCCTCCAATGGATTTTTCAGCCCTGATTGCGAGCCTGGCTCAAACAGGGCTGTTTCAGCTTGGACTATTTCGTACTTCGGACATGACCGAGCCAATGAAACCGGACCTCGAGGGAGCTCGACAGACCATTGACTTGATAGCAATACTTGAACAAAAGACCCAAGGAAACCTGACAGAAGAGGAAAAGAAACTTGTGAATGAGACTCTTTTTCAATTACGAATGGCTTTCGTTGAAGTCTCAAAATAGTTGATCCAAAATTTTTAACTAATTTATAGGAGAGATGATATGTCGAGAATTTGTGAAGTGTGCGGTAAGGGTCCGCTAAGAGGATATAATGTTAGCCACGCTCATAACCGCACCAAGAAAATATCTTTGCCGAACCTGCAGAAACTTAGAATCATTGAATCATCTGGAAGAGTCAGGAGAGCTAAAGTCTGCACGAGGTGCATTCGCGCTAACATGGTATCAAAAGCTCCCTAAAAGACCTGGCGGTGGTGTCAGCGCTCCGGAGGGGAAAGAGATATTTTTTGATCAAATAGTTCCTAGCCTGTCAACCTGCTGAACTCCCTTAACCTTCTTCAAGGCATTGATGATTCGGGTCAGGTGTTCAACGTTTTTGACTCCTATCATAAATACGCTTCGAGCGTTGGTTTTGTTGACTGAATTAACGCTTGCCTGAATAATGTTGGAATCGTTTGAAGTGAAAACCCCACTTATAGACGCAAGCATGCCTGGCTTATTCTCGGATAGCAAGGCGATCCTTACCGTTCGTTCAAGAGCTTGTTCATCGTCCCAACTTGCTTCGACGATTCTCTTGGGATCCGCTTCTGGAAGATTTGGGCAATCTGATTTGTGAATGGTGACTCCTCTGCCGCGTGTGATGAAACCCTGAATTGAATCACCCGGAAGTGGATTGCAACATTTGGCGAAATTAACGAGCAACTCTGAAAGTCCCTGAACTTTTACTCCACTTTTCCCTCTGAAAGCTTTAGGTGTTTTTAGCTTCTCCTCAAAATTTAGGCTTTTGTGCTCTTCTCTCTCGCTTATTGGAACCAGTCTTGTGACAATTGCCTTGGGGGACTGTCGTCCATGTCCAATTGTCACATAGAGCTCGGCTTCGGTCTTAAAATTAAACTCTTGAGAGATTTTGAGAATTTCACCGTCTTTTTCAGCGCGATTCAGATCAATTTTCCACCGACGAAGTTCCCGCTCTACGGATTCCCGTCCGATTTCCAGTGCCTTCTCTCGCTCCTGAGCCATTAGGTAATGTCGAATTTTTGTCCTGGCTCTTCCTGTTTTTACGTGCTTAAGCCAGTCTTTACTGGGTTTTTGGTGGGCTGAAGTAATAATTTCTACTGTGTCACCAGTCGAAAGCTCGTATTTGAGCGAAACCATTTTTCCATTTACGCGAGCCCCAATGCAGCTGGATCCCACCTCTGTATGTATAGAATAGGCAAAATCGAGCGGGCTAGATCCTCGTGGAAACTCCTTGACTTCTCCCTTTGGGGTAAACACGTAGACTTCATCAGGGTATAGATCTACCCTGACATTTTCCAGGAATTCTCTTGGGTCATCCAAATCCTGCTGCCATTCCATCATTTGGCGCAGCCAGTTGACAACTCTGGCGTCTTCCGCAGAAACCGACCTGCCTTCCTTGTAGGACCAGTGAGCGGCTATTCCCTCCTCGGCTATAAGATCCATCTCCAGGGTTCGTATCTGAATTTCAATTCTGTGCCCCTCCGGACCGATGACGGTCGTGTGTAGCGATTGATAACCGTTACTCTTAGGCATGGCCAAGTAGTCTTTAAAACGACCCGGGACCGGTCTCCAAAGGGCGTGTATTAGGCCCAGCACTGTATAGCATTCACTTACCGAATCAAGGATTATGCGGAATGCGGTAAGATCATGAAGCTGATCGAATTCGAGTCGTTGAGTCAGCATCTTTCGGTGGATACTGCAAATGTCTTTATTTCTACCCTTTAAGTCGGCCTTAATGTTTTCCTTCTCAAGCCTTTCTTCAATTATGCCGAGTACTTTGTTAACGTATTCCTCCCTCTCCTCTACCGTTTCTTCAATACGCTTCTGGATGTACTCGTATCTGTCAGGTTCGAGATATTTGAAAGCAAGCTCCTCAAGGGTTGTTCTCATCCAGTAAATCCCAAGGCGAGCGGCAAGAGGAGCATAAATTTCCATTGTTTCCCGAGATATTCTAACCTGAGATTCACGGGGCATGTGCGAGAGAGTCCTCATGTTGTGAAGACGGTCTGAAAGTTTAATCAAAAGGACACGAATGTCCCTACTCATTGCCAAGATCATTTTTCGGAAGTTTTCGGCCTGACGCTCTTCCTTGGACTGGAAGGCGATTTTGCTTATTTTGGTAACACCGTCGACGAGAGTCGCTATCTCTGTTCCAAAATAATTTTCGACATCTTCGAGAGAGGTCAGGGTATCTTCAACGGTGTCATGCAGTAGGCCGGTGGCGACCGAGGCTTCATCAAGTCGCATTTGAGCAAGGATAGCGGCCACTGCTACGGGGTGAACTAGGTAAGGTTCTCCCGACATGCGTGTCTGTCCCTGATGTACCCTTGCTGAATAGACGTAAGCAGCTCTAATTAGATCGAGATCGGCGTCAGGATAGTAGGATTTGACCATATCCATTATTTCGCCAAAACGAACGATTCTATTTTCTGTGTGATCCATGTTCCCCGTTTTTCAACGGCCAGTTAAGTAAGCCAACCTCCTGATCAATTTGCTCGGTTACGGAGTTTCCCGACGCGTTTCTTAAAGACCAGTTTCAAAGGAGATCCTCCAAAATCGAAATATTCTCGTAGTCGATTTTCGAGAAACCTCCTGTACGAAAAATGTATTGCCTCAGGATAGTTGCAGAAGAAAGAAAATACTGGAGGCGCCACCTGTACCTGGGTGGCGTAATAAATCTTGTTCTTTCTAAATCGGTGTTTCATCCCTGGTGGGTGTTCTGCCAAGATGTTCTCAAGAAACTTGTTCAGCTTTCCGGTTGAAACCCGCTTCCGGTACTTCTCGAAAAGATCGTCGATAAGGTCGAACACCTTGACGCAGCGAGTTCCCTGTAAAGCTGAGATTGAAACTACGGGGGCGAATTCAAGGAATTTAAGACACCGGCGCACCTCCTCTATACATGCGTCAAATGTCTTGGAATCTTTTTGAATGATGTCCCATTTGTTGATTGCAACTATGACGCACCGGTTTTTCTCGTGGGCATAACCCGCAATTCGAGCGTCCTGATCAGTGACAAGTTCCTCCGCGTCGAGCATGACCAATGCGACGTCCGATCTGTCAATGCTTCGAAATGCTTTAAGAACACTATAAGTTTCAACTCGTTCAACGATTTTGGAACGTCTCCTGATCCCCGCTGTATCTATGAAAACATAATCCTTGCCATTTCTCTTGACAACCGTGTCAATCGAATCTCGCGTTGTGCCCGGAGTGGGATTAGCCACCAACCGCTCCTCTCCAAGAAGCAGGTTGATGAGGGTTGATTTTCCTACATTTGGTCTTCCCACCACTGCTACTCGTGGAATCGTAAACTCAACAACATGTTCCTGCGTAGGGTCGGCAACGTCGGAATCAATTTCCAAAAGCAGATCGTCGAGAAATTCATTTAGGCCGTATCTAGTGGTGGCGCTCAAGGAATAAATGGGTTCCACTCCGAGTTCAAAAAAATCGACCAAATTAGGTTCAGATTTTTCTGAATCGATCTTGTTGACAACGTAGAAAAGTTTCTTATCTGTTCTCTGGAGCGTTCTAACGATCTCACGGTCAGAAGGCGTAAGACCTGCCTTGCCATCGCCAATAAAAACGACGATGTCCGCCTGTTCTACAGCCACCATGGTCTGGGTTCTCATTTGAGCCAGAACCTCGTCGGTGGTCTGGGGCTCGAAACCGCCCGTATCCACAATCTTGAAAGACTTGCCGTCTATTGTTACATCAGCGTAATTGCGGTCACGAGTCAGTCCCGGCGTATCATGGACAATAGCTTTTCTGGAACCGGCCAGGCGATTGAACATGGTAGATTTACCTACGTTTGGTCGACCCACCAGAGCCACTAATTTTTTTGTTTTTCTTGTCATATAGGCTTTGTATCATATCATGAATTGTCATATATACTGTTCAATATTAAAATGTTGAAAAAAATTAAGATTCTTCTTATAATCAAATGTTATGATTTTTCTGGTCTCCTATAAAACAAATGCTGGATTTTTGAACATCACGCCACATTCTCTAACTTCACCCAAGAAGCTCGCTTCCTCATCCCGTTATCCTTCTTTCTCAGAAGGTTATTTATGAAAGTGAACATTTCTTATGAGTAAGCGTTTTTTTGGAACTGATGGAGTTAGAGGCGTTGCCAACACGGAGCCTATCACAGCGGAGACAACGCTGAGACTAGGGAAAGCCTTAGCCAAGATTATTCTGGACACATCGGGGGAAGACAGAAAAAGGATTCTGATAGGGAAGGATACCCGAATTTCGGGCTCTATGCTTGAAATGGCGCTGGCGGCGGGCGTTTGTTCCATGGGATTCGATGTTCTACTTGCTGGTGACATTCCGACACCTGCCGTAGCATTTCTCACGACAGATCTGATGTGCGGCGCAGGCGTTGTTATTTCAGCATCACACAATCCGTTCGAAGACAATGGGATCAAGTTTTTTGACGCCAGGGGGCTAAAATTTGATGACCAACGCGAGTTGGACATGGAAAGTCTTATAATTTCAGAAAGCTTTGATTCTGATTATTCCATTGATCACCAACTGGGACGGGCATACAGGCTGGAGGACGCTGCAGGGAGGTACACTGTTTTCTTGAAGACCAGCATTCCTAAAGGCCTTAACCTCAAGGGACTGAAAATAGTTCTCGACTGCGCCAACGGAGCCGGGCACAAGGTAGCCCCCCAAGTGTTTCAGGAGTTGGGAGCTGAAGTTACATCTCTTTTCATTTCTCCTGACGGAAGAAATATTAATTTTAATTGTGGCTCGCTACACCCGGAAGCGATGACCAGGGAGATTCTGAAGAACGGCGCCGATTTTGGAGTGGCTCTGGACGGAGATGGAGACCGGGCAATTTTTGCGGATGAAAATGGTAACACAGTCGACGGAGATCAAATTATGGGCATGGTCTCTTTAGACTTGTTTGAACGGGGATCACTTAAACATGGCACTCTAGTCGCCACTGTAATGAGTAACCTGGGACTTGAAGTAGCGCTGAAACAGAAGGGTATACGACTTGTCAGGACTGCTGTGGGTGACCGATATGTTGTTGAGGCAATGCTGAAAGATGGATACAACTTCGGGGGTGAACAGTCGGGCCATCTTGTTTTTTTTGATTATTCTACGACAGGAGACGGGATACTCTCAGCTCTGCAAGTCGCGTCGATCATAAAAAGAACATCGAAGTCACTTTCCAGCCTCACCAGTTGGATAAAGAAATACCCCCAGATCCTTCACAACATTCCAGTAAAGGGCCGGGTCAATTTTGATGACGTTCCTGCGGTAAGGAAAGTCATACAGGATTGTGAACAACGGTTAGGAAATTCAGGAAGGATTCTAATTCGCTATTCCGGCACGCAGTCCCTTTGCCGAGTCATGGTTGAAGGGGAAAATCAGGAATTGGTGCAGAAGGTTGTGGAAGAAGTTTCTGACGCGCTTGTAGGAAATATTTGTCATGATTAGATCTGTCTTGGACATTGCTAGGGAAGCTCTGGAAATTGAAATTCAAGGCATCCGAAAGGTGAGTTCCAGTCTTGATTCAAATTTCGAATTGGTGGTTGACCTGCTGTATTCTTTGAGAGGCCGCATAATTGTTACGGGAGTTGGAAAATCAGGAATAATAGGTAGGAAAATTGCCGCAACCTTTACCAGTACTGGTTCTCCCGCTATTTTTGTTCATCCAGTAGAAGGTTTGCACGGAGATGTTGGGATAGTAGGCAGAGATGACGCCTTGATTGCTATATCCAACAGTGGAGAAACGACTGAAATAACATCCCTGGCCGCTACCGTAAGGAAATGGGGCACGCGCATCGTCGGCATGACCGGAAATATGTCTTCGACATTGGCCCGTATGTCTGAAATGACGTTGGATTGTAGGGTGGACAAAGAAGCCTGTCCCCTAAATATGGCGCCCACGGCCTCGACCACCGCAACTTTGGCTTTGGGAGACGCTCTCGCTGTAGCCTTGATGGTTCGAAGGGGTTTCAAGAGAGAGGATTTCTTGAGAAGCCATCCGGCTGGTAGTCTAGGGGAAAGGTTGAGGCTGAAAGTCAGTGACATGATGCTGGAAAGCTCTTCTGTTCCGAGAGTTTCTCCAAGCTCTAAAATATCTGAGATCGTCGAATCAATTAATGGTAAGAACCTTGGATTGACAATGGTAACCTCCGGAGACACATTACAGGGTATAATAACTGACGGGGATCTCAGACGGGCCTTGGCAAATGGTTCCGATTTGTTCGATGAGGAAGCGCAAAATCTTATGACCAGAAACCCGCTCAGCATAAGAGCGAGTAGGACCGCGGCGGAAGCTCTGGAAATCATGGAAAGCAAATTAATCACGGCGCTTTCGGTTACAGACCAAGATGGAAAATGGCTGGGCATAATTCATCTGCATGATTTGCTGGGGAAAGGCCAGGTTCACTTTGCTTTCTGAGAGACGGGCGAAAAAGTTCGGACACTAAGATTTTCATGCTGGAGCTACAATTGTTTCTCCAATTTTATTAATGCGATTATAAACGCATAGAGCATACTTAACCTCAATTATAATAGCTGAGGGCAACCCACGGAGGGTGTTATGAAATTGAAGAAGGAAGACCTCGAATATTTTGGAGGAGTTCTACAAAGGCAGCTAGATGAATTGGTACGTGGCGCCGAACGTACGGTGGACGATATGACTGAAGCAGAGGGTAAAACAGCTTTTCCAGACCCTACGGATAGAGCATCCCTTGAATCTGATCGGAATTTTGAACTCAGGATTCGTGACCGTGAGAGAAAACTGATCAACAAGATCAAAAAGGCTTTGGGAAAAATTGAGGATGAAAGTTTTGGATTTTGCGAAGTCTGTGGCGAACCAATAGATTTTAAGCGACTTGAGGCTAGGCCGGTTACTACGCATTGCATAGAATGCAAGACATCTGAAGAGGAAGAAGAAAAAATAAGAAAAGTATAGAGAGCCACAAAGTTCATCAGTTAAAGAAACTCGAAGGGTTATAAAATTGAGTCTCCCAAGAGAACCGGATCCGGCCCAATTAGTGCTTAGTATACTGAGTTCCATGGAAAGTCCGGTTCAGTATCTGGACAATCATCTTAGAACTGCGTTTGGCAGTTTGGAAGATGTAATCGGTCCACTAAAATTCGATTTCACCAAATACTATGATATAGAATTGGGCTCCGGAATCAATCGCTGGATTGTTACATTCAGCCGACTTGTTGATCAGTCACAGTTGGCCCAGTGTAAGATATTGACGAATTCCATTGAGGAAGAATTCAGCCGGGAAGGGCGAAGGCAGTTTAACCTGGATCCAGGATTGATGTCGTTGGGAAATTTTGTCCTCGCGACGGGCAAGAATAACGCTCACAGGATTTATCTGAGCCACGGAATCTTTGCAGATTTGACACTGGTTTTCCGCCGAGCGAGTTATCAATCTTTAGAATGGACATATCCGGATTACTCAGATTCTGAAATTATAGAAATACTGAATAAGGTCCGGGAAACGTACAAACAAAAGCTGGAGAAGCAGCGTTGAATGAAAAATTGATAAAGAGTATGACAGGATTTGGCCGAGGAAGTTATCACACTGACGATGTCGAAGTCGTAACTGAAATCAGGACTGTTAACCATCGTTTCTTGGACATGTTTATTAGGCTTCCAAAAACATATAATTGCTTCGAACCTCAAATTCGTAAAATAGTTTCGGAGAAAAACAGTCGAGGAAAATTCGAAATCACCGTAACGCGATCAGGATCTAGAGGGGCCTTGATGGAGCTCTCTGTGGATCGCGATCTTGCTGAACGTTATTATCATTGTCTTCTCGAACTAAAAAGCAGGTTTTCTCTGGCGGGAGAAATATCTGTCACAGATATGTTGACCATGAAAGAAATAATTTCCACGTCAGAAAACATCGGAGGTTTTGAACAGGAATGGGTTCTAGTTGAAAGAAGTTTGCGATCCGCTCTAGATGCGCTCGATGAAATGAGAAAGACCGAGGGATTGGCTTTGTGGGAAGATATTGAAGCTCGTCTCGTTTCAATTGGGGAAACAATACATCTATTAAATCCGCTTGTCGAGCAGACGTCATCTGAAGCAAGAACTCGACTCGAGAAAAAAGTTCGTGAAATGACTGGTGGTTTGGAAATTGATGACGACAGAATGTTACAGGAACTCGCCCTTATTGCCGAGAGGTCTGATGTGAGTGAGGAACTCATCAGACTGGGGAGCCACGTAGATCAGTTCCTGGCTTTTGGAAAACAAGGTTCACCATTGGGCAGAAAACTGGATTTTCTATTGCAGGAATTGCACAGGGAGGTTAACACTTTGGGAGCAAAGTCAGCGTCAACTGATATATCGGCGAATGTTGTCAACATCAAATCAGAAGTAGAAAAGATCAGAGAACAGATTCAAAACATAGAATGAGAGATTCCAACGAAAAAAGGTGAAAATAATGGCTAGAGTAACTGTAGAAGATTGTTTGGATTGGGTCGAGAACAGGTTTGCCCTGGTAATTTTGGCTTCTAAGAGGACCAAGGAATTAAAGAGAGGCGCCCCTCTCATGGTACGGACTCGTGATAATAGGGAAGTCGTTATGTCTCTTCGAGAAATTGCCGCAGGCAAAGTCAGTGGCTTTCAGCCTCCTTCACAGGCGCCGGCGGTTAAAAGCGACGTAAAAGTGGAACAGAAGAACGATTGAACAAAACGCACAAAACCGATACCCCGCCGTCGCTAATTTATGGTGTTCATCCGATAATCGAGACCATAAGGGCGGGGCGTAGAAAAATTCACGAAGTTTTCCTGGTAAAGGGGTCGGAATCCGAAAAACGTCTTAGATCAGAATTTGAGACTCTGAATCTGAACATCAGGTTTATGTCCGCTCTCGAGTTGGATTCTTTGACCAGAGACCCAAGAAATCAGGGAATTGCCGCCCGTGTAGACCCGTTCATTTATTGTGATTTTGAATCGGACCTATCAATTCTAAAGCACAAAGACAGATTTGCCGTACTCATTCTGGACCATATTCAGGATCCTAACAATTTGGGGAACATACTTAGGAGCGCCTGTTGTTTTGGAATAGACTTGATCATCTTGTCCAAAGACAGGGCCGCGTCTGTTACCGCATCCGTTGAAAAAGCCTCAGCAGGTTCATCAGCCCATGTCAGGGTCTGCAGAGTGGTAAATTTGAATCGCAGTATTCAAAATCTCAAGGAAATCGGAAGCTGGGTTTATGGGACGGACGCAAAGTCTGGCACAAACTATTTCGACGTGGACCTGTCTGGAAAGATTGCCATTGTTATGGGGGCTGAAGGATCGGGTATAAGGCGATTGGTTCGTGAGAACTGTGATGTGATGATCAAGATTCCCATCATTGGAAATGTGCCCTCGCTGAATGTTTCAAACGCTACGACCATTCTTTTCTCAGAAACCTTTAGACAGGTTTCATTTGGAAGTTCCGACATCAGTGGTTCACAATAAGCGATTGGCTAAATGAAGCTCGAAATGACGCCATCTCCAATCAATCCCTTATTTCAAAATAATCCGAAGATTGTGTTGGTTTTGGAACCAGAAGGTCAATTAGGGGTCTTCTATGAAGAGAATATGGCGCAACCCGACAGGCATTTTCTACTTGGGCTGGCTCAAATAGCGCTTTTCGCTTTGGAAGAAAATGATCGGGACAGCGTTGAATTTGCCAACCAAACTGACTTAAAAATCGATAAGGGCGCGAAAAAAGTAATTTTAAATCCGGACCTAATCATCATTCAATTAGTCGATGGGACAGTGGGTGTTTTGGCCATCGGCAATAGCAGTATAGCCAGGAAGAATGCGCGTCTGCTGATAAAAACTCTTACTGGAAGAATACGATTGGACGTACCCTAGACCATGGTTGTGGATATTGATTTATAAATGAAAGAATTGCGAAGAGAGGTTTGGAGACGATGAGTAGGGTGTCGAAATGTTTTGTTTTTCTGTTGCTGATAGGATGCTGTGCGCAAATTGCTTTGGCTGCAAATATTGCGGGCAACTGGCAAGCGGCCTTTATGGGGCATCAGGTAAAAGCGGTCGCTGAACAAAGTGGACAGAAGATTTCCGGGGTAGCGTACCTTTATGATCCCATTGGTCACAAGACCACCTGGCACTTCAATGGGACAATTAGTGGAGACAATGTTCAGGCTGCTCACCACTCGGGACACAGGTTCACAGGTAAGGTAGTTTCTTCTGGAAAGATGTCCGGTATTCTTGAGACCAACAACGGGTTTCGCATTCCACTCGATATTTACAGTGATAGATAGGGACCTGAGTGTCTATGTACACAACATGGAAAGAACACGCCCCGAAGATTAGAACTATATGGTTCCTTGTAGCCATGATCCCATTGGTAATAATGAGTGGGGCGCTGTGTGTCCTGGTGCTGATAATTGTTTCGCCTCTGACAGCTTATGCCTTTGTCACTAAAAAACATCTGAAACCCCCAGGATCGAAGCCCCGTATTGATAACTGACAAAATTTCGCTAGGCAACATCGTGGCATGAAGGTAGACGGGAATGAATGTCCATTTGACCCGTGTCGCTCGTAATGAATGCCTTCCTCCTACTCCATGACCAGGCGATTTCTTTGGTTTGTGGAACTGAACTGAAGCAGGATCAAATTGTTCGCAAGCAGAGATTTGGCTATTCTAGTTTGGAGGGGAATATTGCTGATTTGGCCTATTGCTTTCAACATCAACGACGGTGGATGCCATCAAAAGTTCTTGTAGTTTTAACTGAAGTATGTTTCCTGACTGACCGGAAAGAGCAATTTCTGAGACTTTTTCGATAGACTGATTCATTCTCTTTATTTTAGGGTCGTTTTGAGTTAGAAGCGACCAGTTATCAAAATAGGTCCTTTCGGTATTACCGTTTTGAAAGAAAATTTCTATCAACAGGATAGTTCCTTCATCAGAAAACTTGACCTTGACATTCTTGACCGCCTCAAACTCGTTCAAAGCGCCCGGTTCTATATCAAGAACGGTTGCGTCATGCTGTTTCTTTTCGGTCAAATTGGCAAATCTTGATGTGTCGCCATTGCTGAGACTATGGACCAGGAGCATCATCGGGTCGGCAAATTTAGAGAGGTCCCTGTCTCCTTGAGCCTTGAAAAATTCCAGATCCCGGCCGTCGTGAACTATCGCTACAAAGCTTCCATCTGAAAAGATGTCAAGATTTACATCACCAGTCAATTTTAATTCGAATCGGCTCGGCTTCTGGAAAATCAGTCGTCCAGTTATATGTGTTTCATCCCGAAAGAGATCGGATGTTCTGACCTTGTGGAAGTCAGCTTGAAACTGTCCAACGACGTAAGCCTTTTTCTCAACCATTTGTAACAAAGAATGAAGATCAGACTCCGGGATCAGAGGGTTCCTGGATGCGCAAGACGTAATTATGGCAGTCACAGCAATTAATACACCAATAGCCGATAAGCTTACAAAAATGTTTCTTGGACTTGATTCCACGGTTCGTCCCAAGTTTAAAACCAATAAACCATGCTTCTATAACTAATCAATTCCTAATGATCCACACATGATCGGGACCGAGAATAACAACAATTGCTCAACATGAAAAGGGGGTTTTAATTTAAGAAGTTTGAAAATCAGACGTCAGAACTGAGTCGAAATGAGAAAAGAGCTGATTTATCGTGTCGAAGAACACTTCCAAGAACCGTGCTGATCAGATAGATGTTCGATAAAACGATCTATCGATTACCGAAAAGTTTTGAAAATGACCCACGAATCCCCTCACCCAAAGACAACACATCCTGACCTATTTGCTGAAAGATTGTGGTGGGCTGGTTCTCAAACTGACGATCCTTAGCGTCGGTTGATTGAATTCCGGAAGTCCTCTTCTGGGAATCGCTGAAAGAATCGAGAATTGAGCCGCCTATCAGGTTTCGGTTTGGCAAAGGTTGGGCAGCCGGCAGCTCAGATTGCCCACCTTGAGAATAAACCGAATTCAGTCCGTCGAGACTGTTTCTTTTGTCCGCAGGGTTGTTCAACCCTTGTCTTGTCGCATCTCTTCCTTGCTGTAAAGCCCCTGTCTGTGAAGGATAGTAGGGCCGCGCCACGGGAAGCGGGGTGTGACTCTTCGTAGCCTCTGGCTTGAATATACGCCGGTCCCTCTTTGCGGCCGGGGACGACTCGGTGATTGGTAGGGCTTGACGCTCTACATGGGAGATGGAAGGATCTGTAGTGGACGATCCCCTCCCAGGCTGATACCTCTGTGCTTGCGGATCTCTTGACGAACCTGTTCCAGATCCTGTCTTTTTCTTTGAACGTGTCTTTTGAGTTGAGAGGTTTTCAGGGGTTTCCGCTCCAGCGGTCGGCAGATTTTCTAAGGTTTCATTCCTCGAGGGGGTAGACTTCTTTTGCCCACCTACATTTTTAGGCGGCAATTCTGCTGATGGTTGAAAAGGCAAAGACTGGATATCCTTTCCAGGTGGCTCGAGTGAATCAGGTATTGGCGCTTGCGGACCAAGCGGAGCCTGAATCGGGCCTCTTTTTGTAGGTCCTCCCACAGCAGGAGGCGACTCAGGAGCCAATCCTATGCCCTGACGCGCGTCAGATTCAAAATACCCTCCTTTTCCAGCGACTCGTGGACGAGTAGAATCCAGAATTGATGCGCAAAAGCGATTTACGTCTTTTGAGTTCCAGTTGGTCTTTCCTGAAAAGAAGCCTACAATTAGACCCTCTTGGTCGATTAGGTAACTCGTAGGGAATTGGGGAATTTCGTAAATGGCTACGGCGTTCTTATCGGTGACAAAATACGTGGCGCTATCTCCAGCGAATTTTCTTCGACTTACTGAGAAGGTTTTATCGGTGTCAAAAGCTATACAAAGACTGGTGGGCCGGCTTTTTAGGAAAACTTTGATCTTCTCAATTGGATCAACAAGATTCAAGGCGATGATTTCAAGACCACCATTCGAATGTTTTGACAACAGTCGTTCCAGGGATTCCATTTCAGAAAGCCAGTCAGTGGCGTCGACGGCCCAGAACGTCAAAATAACCAATTTCCCCCGAAGTTGCCTCAAATCAACTCTTTGACCTTGAATCGTGGTGAAATGCAAATTCTTGGCGGGTCTTTCATAGTTTGACCCATGAAAATTAGAACTTTTCAGTAAATCAACAAAAACTTCCGATTTATCCAGGAAAACCGCTCCGAAAGCCCACTGACTTACCAGTGATAAAAATAAAACAACGATAGCGCAAAAACGAATCATTAGCGGGCTCCGCAAAAAATATAACAAATCTATTTAATTATAAATTATAATCATAAGTATTTCAAGCATTTTATAATAATAAACACCTGCTTGCTTTTTCACAACCTACGCGATATAACGCGAATCGTCTGGGGCGGCAAGACGATCGCCGGCGCAAACAACGCGGGAGGAAAGTCCGAACTCCGCAGGGCAGGATGCCGGGTAACACCCGGTGGGGGTGACCCCGAGGAAAGCGCAACAGAAAGTAAACCGCCTTCGGAAAGGAAGGTAAGGGTGAAACGGTGAGGTAAGAGCTCACCGGTTCTCGTGGTAACGCGGGAAGCCAGGCAAACCCCATCCGGAGCAAGACCAAATAGGGAAGCGATTGAGGATGGCCCGTCCGATGCTTCCGGGTTGGTCGCTTGAGGTAGCGGGTAACCGTTACCCTAGATGAATGATCGTCGTCCGGTTTTCCGGAAACAGAATTCGGCTTAATGTCCGCCCCAGACTACCTTCTAAAGGAGTGAGAAATGGTTGAGCCCGACAATCGTTCAGAAGAGTCAAAAGCCCCCAATGAAAACGTCACCGGTCCGGAAAATTCCCAAACAGGGCTATCGCGTCTATCTCTTACCATTTTGATAGCGGTGGTGATAGTTGCCACAGCCGTAGTCGCAGTCTTTAGAAATGAAGTAATTTCTACAATTAGAAAAGCATCGGTAAATCTTTTTCCGGTGAGTAACGCAGTTCGACATCCGGAAACTCCGGTCGATACGAAGGCTGGATTCCCATCTGCGCCGTCGGTTTCGGTAGTAGCCCCATCTGCGCCGGGCGCTGATATTGCGCCAGAGACACGAAATAGGCTTGCTTTATCATCCGAAGACCCGGACAAGGCCGAAACAAACATCGATCAAGCCGCTTCGTCATCCAAGGTCCAAATATCCGGGAAAGAGAATTTATCTCCAATCGCTCAAACGTCCTCTTCACCTGATTCGAGAAAACCTGATTCCGCAACTGAGACTGCTGTGGGGGTAGATTCTCAGCCACAAAAACACGAAAAGGGATCAAATCTCGCTAGTGAAACTAAGTCAAATCCGTCCGAGCAGACCACCTCTGTATTTTCTGGCGGAAAATCGTCAGGTGGGCGGTCAGCAAAACCACCGGCCAAACAAAAGAATGAAGCCAAAACCCCTGTAACTAATGACTCCGGTGGCGAAGTTACACCACCGGGGCGAGAAAAGACCGATAAGTCAGCCATTTCGGAGGAGTTTCAACTTCCGGGGTCCATACGCGTCAAGATCCATAACTACTCTGGGGTACCTACCCGGTGGGCCCTTATGATACTTTTGGACAACTCAGAAGCCATGAATCGAGAGTCCAAGCAGTGGTCGCCACCAAGAATTAAACTCGCCAAAGACAGTATCGCAAGCGTGTTAGATACAATTGGCCCTGCTTCAAAGATATCTATGAAAGATTTTTCCTGTAAAGGTAATTCCGCAAAGGATAAAACCCCTTGTATGGGGCATTCAGTCTTTGAATGGACAGAATATCCATTTAAAGGACTCAAGGAAAAAGTCAACGGAATCGGAACAGGGAAGACCGGGAAATACTTGCGGGGTAGTTATCCAATCAATCAGAAAAGATTTTGTTGGAGTTGGTCATAACGTTCCCAGACTTTTATTCATTACATGTGGTCAATCTAAATGCCTTTCCAAGGAAATTCGGCAAGCGTTAAGTCGCCAGGTCCCGGGGCCAAAGTCAGTGTGGATGTTTTGGCACTGGGAATCCCTGCCAAGCGACTCCCTGTATACTCAATGTTTGCGAAGAAGACAGGAGGGCTACTACTCACAGTTCAAAATCCTGCCCAACTTGATGCTGCCCTGGCCAGATATAAAAAAGCACTGAAAGTCCTTACGTTCGAAAAAATCGAGATCCGCAATGACAAGGCCACTGTAACTGTATCTCCCGACGAGGAAATTGCTCTGGTTCCCGGCTCATACTCGGTCGTCTTGCCCAAGATCAAGGGAATAGCGGATTCCCATAGAGCTATATCAAATGTTAAAATAAAATCTGGACACGTTACGCTCATAGAAGTCAATCCCAAAAAAGGAAAGGCTACCGTGAGAATTCTGGACAAACATCGGTCCACCCCCTGAGAGCCATAACCAGTGGTTCCGAACTAAAAATAGACCGCCTGATCGAAATTTATTGCGGATCAAGGACTTATCAATTTGAAAACATCACGGTAATGCCGATAGCGGATTTAATAACGGCCCTTTTTGCCGGAGAAATTTTTTAGATTCATGAAGATTCCTATCATCCGCATCCAAGACCGTTTCCAGAGCACCCGCATCTCTGCCTGTTTCCCAATTGTCTGGATTTCAGTCTGGATAGATTACCCCCTTCAAAAATCGTTTCCAACCCTTCAGCTATAAAACCGTTCATTTCAACAGGAACAATGCCGCTTTCCTCGAGAACTTTCCGGGGGCTTTCTCCAATTCCACTCACGAGCACTGCCCTACAATCCTTGAAAATCCGAACCATTTCATTCCACCGTTCCATTCCACCACCAGGTCTCGGGAGCGTCCCTTTCTTCGAACAGAAAGAAGTTGTTATCTTCTTTCCCCCAAATCTGGAATTTGTAAGCTTCGCCAAGATGTTGATTGACGAGCATGCCTTCCAGAGTCGCTACCGCTACATAAGGACGTCCGTCAAGCGAAGGGCCGGCTGTGGTAGCTTGCCTCATAAGTTCATTCGTTCTTTCAGGGCTCATGTCTTTTCCGAGAAGTCCCACAGCATCGGCCCGGCATCTAGTGCAATGTCGCATTTGTGGAAGATGCTCTTCCGCTTTCTTGCGTATAGCGCCTATTTCTTCCGGAGACGGTTCTTTGATATTCTCAAATGGTGTCCCCTCATTGGGAAAAATGACCATACAATTCTGAATATCAACTCCGAGTTCAGCCATCTTCTTCGAAACTTCGATCACATGATGATCGTTGATGCCAGGAATGGTCACTGTATTTATTTTTACAATTATGCCCGCTTCCTTAAGCGCCTTTACGGTTGCGAGTTGTCGATCCAGGAGAATTTCAGCGGCCTGTCGGCCTCTGTAGATAACTTTGCCGTCCCTTATCCAACTGTAAATCTTTGCCCCGATCTCGGGGTCCACAGCGTTTATTGTGATGCTCATGTGGGACAGATTCAGTCGTTTGAGTTCCTGGACATAAGGCAATACATTCAAACCGTTACTTGCGAGACACAGCAGCAGATGCGGAAATTTTTCACGCACGAGATCCAGTGTCTTGATCGTCAGTTCAGGTTTTGCAAACGGGTCTCCTGGGCCTGCTACGCCGACAACGCTGATGTTGGGGACCTCGGCCACAATTTTCTCGAGATAGTCAACCGCTTGTTGCGGTGTAAGAATTGCGCTCGATACCCCTGGCCTGCTTTCATTGATGCAATCATTCCTTCGATTACAGTAATTGCACTTGATGTTACAGTCCGGCGCTATTGGTAAGTGGACCCGGGCGTAAGTATGTTTAGCCTCAACATTGAAGCATGGATGCAATTTCGTGTTAATTAGCTGGTTCATGGGTGACTCCTTTCTTTGCGCCGCGATTAATTGAAACCCGATCAGATGTAAGTGTAACCAATGGGGGATCGGTCCTGCGTCGCCTGTATCAATGCGTTAACTATCATATCAAAAAGGTCTTGAGTCCCTTTGTAGCCTAGTTGACAAATTCTTTGGGCCCCAAAACGGTCGTGAATGGGGAATCCCAAACGTACTAGCGGTATGTTCCATTTTCGGGCGAGTTTATAGCCCTTGCTGGAGCCCAGCAGAACATCCGGCGCTAGTTTCTCGGCTGTTTCTTCAATATCGAAAAAATCAATATTATCTAGGGTTACAGGAGTTTCATCCAGAATGTCCTCTGTTACGGCCTTAATTGCGGTTTGAAAATACTGGTTCTTGGCTCCGGTGGCGCAAAGGACCGGAATAATTCCGATTTCCGTCAGAAAAGACACGAGCCCTACTACCATATCCGGGTCGCCATAAATCACGGCCCTTTTCCCGGAAACATATTTGTGGCCATCCACGTAAGAATCTATCAAGCGGCCTCTTTCCAGTTCATATTTAATGGGGACCTTCCTGCAGGAAATCTCTTCCAGCGTATTCATGAAAATATCAGTTTCTCTAAGCCCGATAGGTGTCCCCAATTTCCTGGAAGGAACATTGAATCTATCCGCCAGCACATTAGAAGCCGACATTGCGTCACTTAAACATCGACCGAATTCTATGGAATATGAAGCTGATCCCATGGACTTTATGCTTGCGATCGGTGTTCCGCCAGATGGGATTTTCTCGTATTCGCTCGCGGCCGGGGCGTCAAGGGTCTCGGAAATGTCAGGCAATATGACCGGATTAAGCCCAAAATCGTGAACAATTTCGTTCAGATAACGAGTGTCAGCCGGAGAAACAAAACCGGGGAACAGATTCAAAGTATTCTCAAAGGCTTGAACATTAGAAGCCACTTGGTCCACGATCGCCCGGACCGCTGAATGGAAACCGTCTATATGAGATCCTGCGTAACTCGGCGTAGAAACATTGACTATAGTAGGATTTCCATGATCCGCCGTTATTTCGGAGAATTCCTCCCTGAACTCTTTTAAAAGCCTGGAAGTGTCATCCCCAATTGTCTCGGTCAAACACGTAGTCGCTACTCCAATAAGACCACAATTATACTTTGACATCACATTCTTGAGTCCGAGTTTCAGGTTAGGGCCCGCCTCCATACACTGCGTGCTTCTCTCCCAAAGACGATGAAGCGATATCTACAGGCTCCCTGAAATGGCTGATAACGTATCGCCTCATGTACGTTGCGCACCCTTGTGATCCGTGAAGGAAGGGAACCGACGCTTCCACGCCCTTGAACGCCAGGCAAGCCCCCAGAGGCGCACACAGCTTGCAACTATCCGTGGTTGCTACGTAGGGTTCTTTTTCAGTTTTCAATCGCTTTTTTTTCATTGCGCACATCCATTTTAGATCGGTTTGACGAAAGCGCCTGTTTTCGTGGGGTAAAACGCCAGACGGGGCTCATGACGGTTGAATAAACTTCTTTGGCAAAATTCAACATCCCCACAAAGCCCTCCAGGGCCTCTTTACGTTCGTGATTATGGTCACAGAACCCTACTCCCAGTTTGTATGCTATCGGACGCTCCTTTACTCCACCCACAAAAATATCAACATCCTTTTCTTCAAGAAACGAGGACAGTTCAAGCGGATTGGAATCGTCAACTATAATCGTTCCAGGATCAGTTATTTCATGGAGTTCCCTGTAGTCTTCTTCAGTGCCTGTCTGGGAACCGACCAGTTCTACAGTCATTCCCAAGAGGCGGAACGCTTTAACTAGAGAAAAAGCCTTAAAAGCGCCGCCAACGTAAATTGCGGCTTTTTTCCCCTCCAGAGCTTTCCTGTATTTCTTCAATTTCGGATACAGTTCACTTAGTTCATCCCTGACAAGGGTCTTGGTTCTCTCGAGGATTTGTGGGTCCATGTCCTTAAAAAAATCTGCGACTTTATAGAGTGAATCAGCCATGTCTTCGACACCAAAAAAGGAAACCCGCAAGAATGGTCTCTGATATTCGTCCTGAATCATCTTGGCAAGGTCGATTGTTGAGCCCGAGCATTGGACCAAATTCAATGAGGCGCCGTGGGCTCGCCGAATGTCCCCGACTCTTCCGTCTCCGGTAATGTTGGCGACGACTTGCAGTCCCATTCGCTCCAAATATTCGCGAATAATCCATATCTCTCCCGCAAGGTTGAAATCCCCGAGAATGTTCACGCTCAAAGGGCTGACATCGTCAACAGCGCCTGTTCCTACGAGTTGAAACATGGCCCTGCATGCAGCGTTGTATCCCGCTCTCTTGTTGCCCTTAAAACCTTCGGATTCCACTGGGATCACAGGGATGCCCTTCTCCCGTTCCACTTTCTTGCATACACCTGAGAGGTCATCACCAATGATCCCCACTATGCATGTCGAGTAGACAAACGCCGCTTCCGGTTTAATCCTGTCTATAAGTTGAGTGAGCGCCCGGTATAGTTTGTCTTCGCCTCCAAAGATCACGTCGCTCTCCTGTAAGTCCGTGGAGTAGCTGTGACGGTGTAGCTCAGGCCCCGAGGACAAAGCGCCCCGGATGTCCCATGTATACGCTGCGCAACCAATTGGGCCGTGGACAAGGTGCAATGCGTCTGTTATCGGATACAGGACCACCCTGGAGCCGCAGAAGACGCAGGCCCTCTGACTTACCGCCCCGGCCAGGCTGTCTTTGTCGCAGGACATCTGAAAGGGCTCATCGCCTTTTCGATGGACCTGATCTTTTCTCTCCGCAAAAATTGTATTAGTCATTTTCGTGACCTTCTAAGTAATAATTTCAGGCGAGGAGATGGGACTCGGCAACACGACCATCTTCTAATGCGTCCAGGATCTCATCCACCACTTTCTCACTATTAACATCACGGTACCACTGTCCCTGGGGATAGATCACCATCACCGGTCCTTCCTCACAAAGTTTTAAACAACCCGTGCTCGATACCATTGCGTTAAGGCCGCGATCGGCCAGCTCTTCTTCCAGGTAGGGTATGAGCTTCAGGGATTCCTTTTTGATACACTTTCCTTTCGCTTCTGTGCCTCTAAAACTGGCGCAGACGAAAAAATGATAATCGGGTTTGTTCATCGAAAATCTCCTTTTGTGCGCTTTTACATCACCAGTTCAAAACTCTCTTCAGGGGCGTCGCGATCCTGTCTATCAAGTATAGCGTCCAGGATCTTCTCCAACAGACGCATGCCGCCGCGGTAACCAACCGTCGGAAAATAACTGTGGCCAACTCGATCAAGGATAGGAAAGCCCATCCTGACCAGCGGAATATCCTCATCACGGGCGATGTACTTCATGTAGGTGTTTCCCATAAGCAGGTCTACCGGTTCATTTTTGATCCATTGGTGCAACAGGAACAGGTCACCCGGAGCCTTAATATTTATGGGGTATGGAGAATCCTTCATGATTTGACGAATACGGGATTCGAATTTCTTGCCGGATGCGCCGGTAACAATGTGGATCGGCCACATGTCTATCGAAACAAGAAATTCAGTAAGGGCTATCAGGTGATCCGGGTCGCCTGCCAGCGCAACTTTTTTTCCGTAGAAGTACTGATGCATGTCTGTAACAATATCCAACAACTGACCGCGTTCCTCGTTCAGGCTCTCCGGCACAGTTATTCCCAGAGTTTTTCTCAGTGTGTCCACGAACCGGTCGGTTGCCTTGAACCCGATTGGCAGATCGAGTATTTCACACGGCACGCCGCATTTGGTGTCAAGCGCTCTTGCGGCTGGTCCTGAAGCTAGCGTTCCCAGACCTATGGTGGCCAGACTGTCGCCTGTGGTCTTTAGGGCTTCCACTGTCACGCCGCCCGCTGGAAACATTTCGTACTTGCCAGTTTGAGGCCGATTGAGCACCTTGGACGTGTCGGGAAACATCACAACACGTACGCCCATCATTTCAGCTAATCTTTTAACTTCCTCCATGTCGGATGGTTCTACGTAGCCTGGAATAATGTTGATCTGATCAATCTTTTGCCCATTGGACTCAGAGAAATAATCCACCATTGCTTTAGTCATGTTCGCAAATCCGGTTACGTGTGTCCCGACATAGCTCGGCGTATTAACATGTATGACGTATTTGCCTTCAGGGATTTTGCCGTCCGCTTCAGCCTTGCGTGTGATCTGAGGAATGTCATCGCCGATTGTCTCAGATAGACACGTAGTGTGGACGGCTATCACCTCCGGCTCGTAGATGGTAAAAATGTTATCTATCGCCTGCACCAGGTTCGCCTGTCCGCCGAAGACAGAAGCCCCTTCGGTGAAGGAACTTGTCGCTGCCATTACCGGTTCTTTGTAATGGCGAGTAAGGGCGCTTCGATGGTATGCGCAGCAACCCTGCGAGCCATGACTGTGCGGAAGGCAACCGTGAATACCCAGAGCGGCGTACATGGCGCCGATGGGCTGGCAGGTCTTGGCCGGGTTGATAGTTAAGGCGCTTCGTTCAGTAATTTCTTTTGAAGTATGTCGCAGTAACATTGTTATATTCCTTCCTTGGGGGCTCAATCGCAGGCGTATTTCGCCGCAAGCTCAGGGCTTTCCTGCCAGGGAGCCTTGATATGTTTCCACACCTGGCTGTTCACCATCCTGTCAATCTCCTGATAAAAATTGATAGCCCCTCTGAAGCCGGCGTATGGGCCTCCTGAATCGTAGCTGTGAAGCTGTTTCATAGGGATGCCTTTCTTTTGTATGGCGTATTTTTCCTTGATACCTGCACAAAAGATGGCTGGTTTGTAAATTTCAATTAGTTGTTCCGATTCGTACTGGCTTATGTCGTCAATCACCAGGCTCCGATCAGACATCTCTTTCATCATGCCGTCATAGTCCTTGAAACGAAAACCTTCATCCTGGAGCTTTTTCAATTGTTCATCCGTTTTACGGGGTCGGAATCTTTCAGGGTCAGGGTGGATTTCGAGTTCTTCGATGTTACGGCTATCCGCGTCAATCTTAATGGATGGCAACACCTCCCGACCTTCGTAGTCGTCACGGTGAGCGAACTCATATCCGGCGGAAATGGTTTTCATACCGATTTCTTTGAATAGTTCCTGATAATGGTGAGCGCGGGACCCACCCACAAAAAGCATGGCCACTTTTCCCTCGCAGCGGGCCCTGACTTCATCACGGACTTTGATTACTTCGGTCATCTCACGGGCGATGACCTCTTCAACTCGCTGTTTAAGCTCCTCGTTCTCGAAATAGTTGGCGATCTTTCGTAACGATTTTGCAGTGGCCTGAGCCCCGATGAAATTAATTTTGATCCAAGGGATACCAAACTTTGTCTCCAGCATCTCAGCGACATAGTTGATCGAACGGTGGCACATAATTGTGTTCAAGTCGGCTGTATGTGCGTTAGCAAACTGGTCATAGGTGGAATTGCCGCTGAAAGTAGACACTACTGTTATTTCGCAGTCATTAAGGATACGGTCGATCTCAAACCCGTCTCCTCCAATGTTGTACTCGCCGAGTAAGTTGATCTTGTATTTGCCTTCCTTTACGTTGTCGTTGAGTCCAACCACGTTTTTAAAAATTCCGTTGTTGGCGATGTGATGGCCTGCCGACTGGCTCACGCCCTTGTATCCCTCACAACTGAACCCGAAAATATTAATCCCGAGCTTTTCCTTCATTTCCCGAGCTACCGAGTGCACGTCATCGCCAATTAGCCCTACCGGGCAAGTTGAAAAAATGCTGATGGCCTTGGGCTTGAAAATATCATAGGCCTCCTGGATGGCGGCACGCAGCTTCTTTTCTCCACCGAAGACGATGTTTTCTTCCTGCATGTCCGTTGAAAAACAGTACGTCATGAAGTTGTCGTCTTCCGGTCCATCCGCACGGGTCTGGTTGCGACGTGTCAGCCAACTGTAAAAGCCGCAGCCGATTGGACCATGGGTGATATTTACTATGTCCCGGGTCGGTCCCATGATGACGCCTTTGCACCCGGCGTATGTGCAGCCTCGCTGTGTAATTATTCCCGGAATTGTCCTGGTGTTGGCCGCCTATTTCAGGCATTTCCTGTCCGTCGGAGACTTTGTTGACGATGATTTGCTTTGCCCTTTTGCGAGCCACTTTAGTCGGATATTTTTTCAGCAGTTCCTGTTTGACTTCCTGCGGATCAATTTGTTCGGTTTCGAGCGGTATATTTTTATTCAAAGCTTTCATTATTTTCTCCTAAGAGAGACAGGATTCATACTTCATCGAGGACTTTGTCGCCGCCTTCGCCGGTACGAACACTAAAGGAACCACCGATTGGCATTACGAATATTTTACCGTCCCCGGATTTGCCTGTTTGGTTAACCGTGATTATGGTTGTCACCGCTTTACTTTTTAGCTTCTCCGGGACCACCACAAACAGCAGCCGCTTGGGAATCAGGCGTTGACTGTGCCCAAGTTGAGCTATTGCTTCTTCGTAACCTTTTTCAGCGCCTTCGAGTAAACTGTAATCTACTAGTCCCTTGCCTCTACCAAGGACATCCTTTGCGGTCATTGATGGAATTCCAGCGTCAGAAAGCGCTTTTTTGGTTTTGTTCATCATGTTAATGCGGATGATGGCCATAATCGCTTTCATATCTTTACCTCTTCAATTTCACCGGAAGCGGACTCCTTGACGCCCGAACTAATCGTGTAGACTTCGTCTACCTGGCTCACGAAAATCTTTCCGTCGCCGTAAGCGCCCTTATCGCCGGTTCGAGCAGCCTTAATGACTGTCTTGATAACGAAATCCTTGTCCGAGTCCGGAATTACGGTAATGAGCATTTCTTTTGGTATTTCATCATAAGTGATTTCACCGATCTTTATTCCACGCTGTTTCCCGCGACCAACAACCGATATTTTTGTCACTGCCGGGAAACCCGCTTCCATTAAAGCAGCCAGGACGTCGTCCACCTTTGTGGGTCTAACTATGGATCTAATCATCAACATGTCCGTTACCTCTTTATTCATGCGTGTTTCGGAAGGATGTTCGACCTAACCCGCAAGTCCGTGCTTGATAAGCAGTTTTTCAAGATCATCCGTACTCATGGGTTGAGGAACAACATGCATCTCGTTCCCTTCGATCTTTTTCGCGAGAGTGCGATATTCACCTGCCTGCGAATGGGACGGTTCGAATTCGATGACTGTTTTTCTGTTGATCTCAGCTCGCTGAACCATGTTGTCTCTTGGGACAAAGTGGATCATTTGTGTACCAAGTTGTTTTGCAAACGCTTCAATCATTTCCTGCTCGTTGTCGACATTGCGGCTGTTGCAGATGACTCCTCCCAGGCGGACACCTCCACCTTCGGCAAATTTCACAATACCTTTACAGATGTTGTTTGCGGCATACATGGCCATCATTTCACCGGACACAACTATGTAGATTTCCTTGGCTTTACCTTCCCTGATGGGCATTGCAAACCCACCGCAAACGACATCGCCAAGCACGTCATAGAATGCGTAATCCAGGTTTGCAGTGTAAGCGCCCAATTGTTCGAGCAGGTTGATGGATGTTATGATGCCTCGCCCAGCGCATCCCACTCCAGGTTCAGGACCACCCGATTCCACGCAGATCGTGCCCTGGAAACCGACCTTTCGGATGTCTTCCAGTTCAACGTCTTCGCCTTCCGCCCTCAGTGTGTCGAGGACCGTATTTTGCGATAGGCCTCCCAGCAGTAGTCGAGTGGAGTCTGCCTTTGGGTCACAACCAACCACCATGACTTTGCGCCCCATCTCGGCTAGCCCGGCTACGGTATTCTGAGTGGTGGTTGATTTCCCGATACCACCCTTGCCGTAAATTGCAATTTTTCTCATTGGAATTTCCTCATGACCTCTAAGTTTATTGAGAGGCTAAGGCAATGTCCGTGCCAACAAACAACGCAGGAAGTCTATTAGGTCTAAGGCCCTGATATCAGGCGATACTATTAATGGTATAACTTTGTTGATTAACGAGCGGGGAATGCGAAATGTTTACAATATCTTCAAATTTGTAGTGTAATGTTACATTATTGTGACTTGGCCATCAGCGGAATAGCATGAGTCTATCGCTCCGATAAAATCATTTCAGACCGATCAACCCAATCCCGATCCACAAGAACCACAAAACAATGTAGGCGGCTTTTTCAGGCCTTGAAAAGGTTGTGTTTCTATACAACGCATAAAAACCAACTGGAAAAAACAGGAAGAAGAGCAGCAAGACTACTATAAAACGATTTTCGTACCATCGCCCCGTATTAGCGTCCCTGATTATGGTCTTCTCCAGTGTCCGAAGCCTAGCCCGGAAGTTCGGTTTGACGGAGTGGGGTGACAATTCAACGGCTTCAGCTATTTTACGATGGGCTAGGCCCCAGACGACAGGGATGAAGACCAGCATGCCAAGACCCCAGAACGGCGCCAAGAAAGCTATCATGTTGAAGACTGCGTGTGCGGCTATGGCCAGTCCGAGTCCTTCAAGAATGAGCCTATGGCCCGTTTGATGGTCTGTAAACTTGGCACGTCCCAAGGCATATCCCCACATAATGCTGAAAAGCGCATGGCCCGGCACGCTGAAAAAAGCTCGAAGGATCGTTACTGTGGGGAGGGTCGCAAGGCCCTTCTGGTATGCCTCGTAAAGATAAAAAATGTTCTCCAGTGAGGCGAATCCAAGAGCTACCGCAACAGCGCAGATTATCCCATCCATCGGTTCATCAAAATCTTTTCCCCTGTACGCCACAAAGAAACATGCGCTGAATTTAAGGCATTCTTCAACAACGGGCGCTACGATAACCGAAATGAATACCGTGCCGCTGAACTTGAACGATTGCTCCAGGATGATCGCCGGTAGCACGGCGGCCATACCCGCCAGGAAACAGTTTCGAATGACAGTCAGGGGTTCGGGTTCCATGTCTTTTCTGTAGAAATACCATAACCAAAAGACCCCAGGGGCATATGCCAGTCCAATCAGGATCAACACCCCACGCCAGTCGATTAATGTCAGTTCACTCATTGGGCCTCCATGGATTTATTGAAAGTGAGTTTCTATAATTTATCGCGTTGTCAACGGTTTCGGAAATCTTTACACAATTCATACTCAATCTGAAATGGGTCAATGAAGACGATCCAATAAAAATTTTCCTCGACGAAGCCGGATTCAGGGATAATCTGGTTTGCAGATGAAAAAAGAATGACGAAATCGTCCGTTGTCATGATTGTTCAAATTGCGATCACGCAACGGTCAAGTTCATTCAACTTGGTCCTCATGATCATGTCTAAGAAAAACGACAGGATTGGTCGTGTGTTACGGACCTTTGATTGATGCCGGCGCAACTGACTTATTGGGGATTTAATGAGTTGCTGGGGGAACGTCAAATTTCGAGGCATTATACCAAGGCCGTTCTGGAAGAGGATATTCTATATGCGTTGGGTGATAAGTGATTCTTCAGTCTTGATCCATTGGCCCAAAAAAACAAATTTGGCATGAGTTTAATTATAATGTTGCTAACTTATTCCCTTTAAATTAGCTTAGCTTACTGCTTACATTTCACAATATAAAGCCCCGGCCTGAGACAGGAAAAAAGTAAGCCGTTAATCGGAAGCGACGTCCACATTTCAACCACTCAACCCAACAATATTCACTCTGTAACCGTACAAAAGAGTACAGGGCATTTGAACCGATAGGTATCACTTGATTCCACAATGCCGGCCCTTATTTTTGAATTTTCCCGTTTTATAATTGACATTCCTCGGAACAAGAAAAGATTTGGCTATAAATGGTTCTTTACTGTATCATTGAGGACTGCGTTGCGGTGATCAACCATGAACAGCTGGAGGTACTCCAAAATCAGAAACTGGCAATCATCTGTGCCAGATTGTGGCTTGTGAGGGCACGAAAAAGTATCAGATTCAACGTAATGGAGAATGTTAATGCGTCAGATAAATGTTTATGCTGATACTTCAGTGTTTGGTGGAACTCAGGATGAAGAGTTCAAAGAAAGCAGCCTCAACTTTTTCAACAAGGTCGCCAATGGCCAATTCATCGTTCTGCTTTCAACAGAAACGCTCAGGGAACTTTCCGGATCACCTCAAGAAGTGCAGTCTGTTTTGTTAAATCTCCCTGATAGTTCAATTAAAGAGGTTCCGATTAATGATGAGGCTCGGGATCTTGCCAATGAGTATATTGCTGCAAAAGTGCTGGGGCAGGCTTCTATCAGCGATGCATTACATGTATCAGCGGCTACTGTTGCAGGCGCAGATCTTATTCTCAGTTGGAATTTCAGGCATATTGCCAATTTCAACCGTATTAGGGGCTTCAATAGTGTAAACATCCGATTCGGTTATAGGACAATGACCATCCTGAGTCCGAAGGAGGTATCTGATGAAAAAGAAAGTCTTTGATTGCGTTGAAATGAAAAGACAGGCCCAGGCAAAACTGATGCAGGAATATGAGAGCAGGAAAGAAGAGTTTGAATCCTATGTCGATTTTCTCAATTCGACAGCTAGGACTGATCCTCTTGTAATGGCTTTTAGAAAAAAATACCCTGAATCACAGATTCGTGAAATTGAGGACAAAGGCGCAAAAAAGGTGAAAACTGCCTGAATGTCTGAAAGACTAAAAATAACCACATAGTCGAAGAGGTTTTGGAATCCAGTTTTCATCATCTTCCAGTGTTCCCGTCCTCTTGCTACGGGAACCCCATTCAGGGGACGTTATCAGGGGCCAGATGCTTTATCGACCCTGGGTCGGGTCTTCGGCGCTTACCCGGTGATAAACGCAAATAGGTAACGAACTTCATCGTGAAGCCAGTTCTACAGCATGCGCCGTTTCGTCCGCACCCCCGACGCCGACGGTCGAACCCATGTCATTTTGACCGCAGGGAGACGCTGGATGACAGCGAGTGGCACGCAGGGCTCGCTAGAGATGACACCAGTAGTGCCGGGCGTCCCTGCCCGGATCCGATTGCCTTGATCCATTTACGGTTCATATGTTCACGAACTCCGGGTCCATCAGATTGAGCTGGAGACTCAAAATCCCGAACAGGCAAACATGTTTTAGTAACAATTGCGATTTACCAATTTCTGTTTGCTGTTGTTCGGAAAATCATCACTGTTGCTCTGGTTGATCCAGGAGACATAAGGATATAGTCAATGATGCGCCACGAAGCTACTGAAGACGCTTTTCGTGAAAGTTCACGCATGTATGAGGACTTGGTTTCAAACATACCAGTCGGGGTATATCGATTCAGGATGAAGGCTGCAGGGGGATGGCAATTTGATTTCGTTAATAGCCGCTTCTGTGAATTAACCGGCCTAAATCGCGAAGATGTTCTGAATAACTTCGAAACGGTTTTCCGTCTCATGCATCCTGATGACCTGCCTGCATTTATCAGCCTTATTGAATCTGTTGAGAAAGTCCCTGGGCCCTTCGCGTGGGAAGGCAGAGTCATAGTCGACGGGCAACCCCGATGGATGAGCGTAGAATCAAGGCTAACCCGTATGAACAACGGCGACCTGGTTTGGAGTGGATACGTCACTGACATTACAGACCGTAAGCGATTCGAAGAGGATTTGCAACACAGTGAGGAAGCGTTGAAGGAGCGTGAACGGGTGTGGGCTACGTTGATTAATAACCTCCCCGGCTTCGTGTACCGTTGCGCCAATGACCGAGACTGGACCATGGAATACGTTAGTCATGGATGCCTGAAAGTTACAGGATATGCTTCCGAGGATTTCATCGGGAATAATAATCTTGCCTACAACGACATAGTACATCCGGACTACCGCGAACCCCTTTGGGAAAAATGGCAGAAACTCCTTATCAACAAGGGCGTCTTCGAGGAAGAGTATTCCATAATCGCCAAAGGTGGCGAAACCCGATGGGTATGGGAACGTGGACTGGGCATTTTCTCGAATGAAGGGCAACTGCTGTTCCTGGAAGGTTTCATCACAGACATTACAGACCGCAAGCGGGCCGAGGATTCTATAGCCCGGCAATCGGCGATTAACGAGAGTATGGCTGAACTTTCGGTTAGAGTGCTGGTGGTGGAGGACAATTTGCCGGTCGCTGATTTGGAGCAGAGATTTCTGTCAAGAGCTCGTTACACGGTCATTGTGGCCACCAATGGAAGAGAAGCCCTCGATATCTATGAATCCAAGAAAGAAGAAATATCTCTGGTGGTTTTAGATCTCCTCACGCCCGAAATGTCCGGCAGAGACTGTCTAATGGAACTGGTAAAGATTGACCCATCAGTAAACGTTTTGATAGCCAGTGGTTACGCTCCTGGAGATGAGTTACACAAAGAGATCCGACCTCTCGTTAAGGGATTTTTGCAGAAGCCTTTTGCGATGCCTGGACTTTTAATCTCGGTGCGTTCTGTTATGGGTATTGACTGGAACAGAGATTCCACATGAACTCACGAACAATTGTGCTGATGTTGGCGCTTATCTCGCTGATATCCACGGCAACGGGCGGGTATCTCTACTATCATGCCGCTCAAGAAGCCGCTGTAATAGAAACTGAAAGGGAACTTGCCGGAACAACCAATGATTTGAAGGACGACATTGATAGACTAATCTCCGAGAATCAAAACCAGGTCAGGGTCATGGCCCGATTTGAACAGTTCCACAAAGCCATACTGAACCAGGATCACGCGTCCATCTCTAATGCCGACCGAGTCCTGGATCATTTCGCAGGAGGTCTTTCCTACGACGTTTGTTATCTGCTGGATGGAGCAGGCAAAACCATTGCGTCCAGCAACCGTGACACTAAGGACAGTTTCGTTGGACACGATTATGCTTTTCGTCCGTATTTTATTGATGCGATAAAAGGCAGACCTGGCGTTTACCTGGCTGTTGGAGTGACGTCAGGGATGAGAGGAATTTTTTTCAGCCATCCTGTTTATCTCCCAGAAGGAGGGCTTCCCATTGGAGTGGCGGTAATCAAAGCATCGACCCGAGACCTGGACAAGATGCTTTCGCGCAAGAAAACGGGAATTGCGCTGCTGGTGCACAGCAGCGGGATTATCTTCGCTTCCAGCGGTGACAACTCGACTTTGAAGCTCCTGTGGAAAGCCACACCCGAGGAGTTATCAAATATAGCGGAAACGAAGCAATTTGGAAAAGGACCGTGGAATTGGTCAGGGTTGGAGGAAAAAACCACCAATCAGGTAGTGGACGGTACCGGAGAAACTTATATAATTGAGGAGATCGGCCTTGGAAACCTCCCTGGATGGAGGATTGTTTACCTGTATAGCCTTAAGGCGATCTATGGGAAAATTGTTGATCCTTTGGTGGGGAAGACCGCTCAAGTAGCTATTTTCCTATGTTTGCTCGTTGGGGGAGCGGTTATTTTCCTCTATGTGATGGCTCAAAAGGACATCCGTAGCCGCAAGCGCGCTGAACAGGGGCTTGAGAATTCTCTTTCACTTCTCTATTCAACCCTTGAGTCGACAGCCGATGGAATTCTTGTGGTTGACAGCAAAGGAAAGATTGCCACCTTCAATCAGCGATTTGCAACCATGTGGCAAATTCCTAATGACATTCTTGAGTCAAGAGACGATGACAGGGCTATAGCTATTGTTTTGGATCAGCTATCAGATCCTGAGGCCTTTCTTGAGAAGGTAAGATATTTGTATGGACGGACGGAAGAAGGCAGCTTCGACCTCATCGAATTCAAAGATGGCAAAATATTTGAGAGATACTCTCTGCCGCAAAAGATAGGGGACACATTTGTCGGTCGGGTTTGGAGCTTTAGTGACGTTACTGATCGAAAGCGATACGAGGAGCAGTTGCGGGATTCGGATGAAAAGACGCGACTGTTGGTAGAGCAGTCCCCTGTCGGTATCGCAATATTCCAGGACGGCAATTACTGTTACGCTAATCCGGAGCTTTTCGCTATCTTCGGCTGCGAGAGTGAGGATCAAATTATAGGGCAGCCGATCATCCGGTTTGTCGCGCCGGGCCATCAAAGACTCTTCATTGAACGCTGCAAAAGACATATTGCGGGCAAGAGCGGCAGGCCATCTTACCAGGTCGAAGGGATCAGAAGAAACGGCGCATTGTTTGACATGGTTCTATGGCCGAGGAAAATTGATTACGGAGGACAACCGGCAATACTGGCTTTTGTGATGGATGTCACCGAGACAAAAAACCTGCGGAATCAACTCGTGCGAGCCCAGAAAATGGAGGCGATCGGAACGTTGGCAGGGGGGATTGCCCATGACTTCAACAATCTGCTCCAGGTCATAATCGGATACTCTGAACTCATCGTCATGAATCCGGCTTTGCCTGATCAATTTAGTCGAGGCATTAAATCGATCAATAAGGCTGCTTTGAATGGAGCTGACTTGGTTAGGCGGCTGCTCACATTTGCCAGAAAGACCGAAAGCAGCGCTGAGCCTTTAAATCTGAATGACAAAATCACACAAATCCGGGAACTTCTCGACAGAACCATTCCAAAAATGATTCAAATTGAACTCAAGCTTTCGAAGAACCCAACCTTAATCAACGCCGACGCCTCCCAAATTGAGCAGATCATTATGAATCTTGCGGTCAACGCGGGCCATGCAATGCCGGAAGGTGGCAATCTGGTAATTGAGACAAAAGCCGTTAATTTTGATAGGGCCTATTGCTTAGATCATATAGAAGCTACAATAGGCCCATACATTTTGCTCAGTGTTTCAGATACAGGTCACGGGATTGACAAGAAAACTATGGAACGAATTTTCGAACCATTCTTTACTACCAAAGGGCCCGGCATAGGGACCGGGCTTGGTCTGTCTATGGTTTACGGCATTGTTAAACAGCATGGTGGCCACATCACGTGCTATAGTGAACCTGGAGCAGGCGCAACGTTCAAGATTTATTTTCCCGCTATAGTTTCTGAAGTCAAATCCAAAAAGGCAGCGGATTTGGTCGTTCCACAAGGAGGGACAGAGACGATTCTTCTGGTGGACGATGATGAGAATGTCCTGGATGTTGGCAAGCAAATGCTTATTGAATATGGTTATTCCGTGATAACGGCCTCAAACGGCAGAGAGGCGCTTGAAATATACAGCACAGAGCGAGAAAGTATATCACTTGTCATTCTGGATCTGTTCATGCCGGAGATGGGAGGGAAAGAGTGTCTTCGGGCATTATTGAGAATGGACCCGAAAGTTAGTGTCCTTGTGGCAAGTGGATTTACTCAGAACGATGGGATTGGAGAGGCGCTGGATTCAGGGGCCAAGGGCTTCATCGGGAAGCCGTTTGATATACCTCAACTACTTGAAAAGATTTTAGAGATTATTGGAATAACGCCATGATAGGATTCTGTTATTTCTAAATATACAATAAATTACTTAACGCTATGCTTCATATAATAAGCTCAAGGTATAACTTAGCTGATCAATATCTTGTGTTCTTGGTTGCTTCCATGCCAGTTGTTAATAATTACCTCATTGAACTCTTTGCTCAAGGTTCTTTAGCTAATGTGTGGTTCTATATTTTCAATCGCTTTGAATAATTCTTCAGTATTGATGGGCTTGGAAATGTATCCGTCCATTCCGGCTTCAATGCATCGATCACTGTCACCTGCCATGGTGTAAGCAGTCATTGCCAGGATCGTGACACGTGCTCCTCCACGAGACGCCTCTCTCGCCCGAATGGCCGTAGTAGCCTCTAAACCATCCATGTCAGGCATCTGAACGTCCATTAGTATGAGATCAAATTGTTCCGCCTCGGACTTCTCAACAGCCTGTCTTCCGTTTTGAGCCACGGTGACGCTATGCCCCATTTTTTGGAGCAAACTGATCGCCATTTTCTGATTAATGAGGTTGTCTTCAGCCAAAAGGATATTTCTGCGTCGTGCGCTCTCTCGAATTGAATGTCTCGTAAGCAGAGAAGGCCGGGTTTGCACACCAGCGGTCTTTTGCAAGGAGGCGCAGATTGTCTCCAACAACTGCTGTTGATTAATAGGCTTGAGCAAGTATGCGGAGATGCCTAACTCCAGGCACCTCGCTGCATCACCACGCTGACCTGCGGACGTGAGAATTAACATGATCGGATTAACCAAATCAGGATCGTCTTTGATTCTTTGAGCCAGTTCGAACCCGTCCATTCCGGGCATCATGTAATCAATCAGAGCGATAGGAAAGGGACTGCCCGAGGTTTGAGCTTGCTTCATAACCTCCAGGGCTGTTTTGCCATCAGCCGCTAATGTCGGCTTCATCCCCCAGGATTTGAGTAATTCTTCCAGAATTCGTCTGTTGGTTGAATTGTCGTCGACAACTAGAGCGCCTAAGTTCTTGATAATTGATGTCTCTACAGGAATCGACCTGGGCGCTGGTTCAGTCGCGAGTGAGAAACAAACAGTGAAGTGAAAAACGCTCCCGCCGCCGACTTCGCTTTCCACCCAGATTCGTCCGTTCATAATCTCAACCAATCGGGCGGATACCGTCAAGCCTAACCCTGTGCCGCCATATTCCCTGGTGGTCGAACCGTCAGCCTGTTCAAAAGCGTGAAAGATTTTTGCCTGCTTTTCAGGAGGTATTCCTATACCTGTGTCTGTCACGGAAAAATGAACACATACTCCGTTATCTGTTTCCAGTTCCAATTCAGCGTTGATAGCGATTTCACCTTTGGCGGTGAATTTGATGGCGTTGCCGACTAAATTCACGAGCACCTGACGAAGTCGTCCAGGATCGCCGACAACTGCGTCGGGAATACTCATGGGAATTCGGTACACTAACTCAAGTCCTTTATTGTCAGCCCCAATCGCCAAGGTTGTTAAGGTGTTCGCAACACAATCCCGCAAGCTGAATGTGATCGTTTCCAGTTCCAGCTTCCCGGCTTCTATTTTGGAAAAGTCCAATATGTCATTGATCAATCCAAGGAGAGAATCAGCGGAGATCATTACCGACTGGAGATAATCCCGCTGCTCATCGGACAGTCGGGTGTTTAACGCAAGTCCGGTCATGCCGATTATGCCGTTCATGGGAGTCCTAATCTCATGGCTCATGTTAGCCAGAAATTCACTCTTGGCGACACTGGCCAGTTCGGCGGACCTACGGGCCTCTATAAGATCTGTAATGTCCACGAAAGACTCCACACACCCGACAGCTATTTCGGTTTCAATTCTCGTAATGGTCGCATTTTTCAAGACTACTCGTTGTTTACCATCATTGGTTTTCAGTGTGCATTGCTGCCTGAATACGCTATCATCAGAACCCGGATTCAACAACGGGCACGCTACGGAACAAGACTCCTCGCAAAAAAAATCACAGCGTTTCCCTACTATGTCACCCTCTTCAAAACCTGTTATTCTCGAGAACTCGCCATTCACTCCCGTTACGATCCGCTCGGAGTCGACGGTGAATATCCCCGTAGCGGCTGTGTCCAAGAATTGTCGCTGTAATTTATAAGCGCTATTCAGTCGGTCTTCCGCCTCTTTTCGCTCTGAAAGCTGTTGTCTTATATTTCTTCGCCCGAATACCAAACCCAGAATTCCCAACAACCATATTCCACTGTATGCAACAACTTCGGAACGGATCTGGGCATTCAGGTTTTTCTCTATGGGCCCCCATGGTGTAGAGATACTTATTCCTCCTATAATATCTCCCAATTTATAGCCCTGACTGTTGTGGCACTTAAGGCAACCCTGTTCCACAAAATGCGGACGCATGAGACGGAAACAAGTTTCATTTCCTATGGGTTCAATGGATGACATTTCCTGTTTTCCCTGTTCAAACGCGAGCAAAGCCTGTTTTTCCCAGTCATCTGGGGCGTTTTCGGGTCTCAAAGGCTTGAGGCTGGTAGTATGCCCTTTATGGCCATATTGCCTCGCCCCCAACTCTTGGACCTGGCGGGTCATGTATGCCCCGTTCATCAAGGTCAGTTGTTTCCCTGAAGGGGTTTTGATATCTCTTTCCGGAAGGTTCGCCAAGTAAGGATTGGGTGGCGTCTCGGCTGTGACAGGAACGTAAACGCCGCCGTGGATGGCCGCCCAGCTACGGAAAGCCAGTTCCTTGCTGTAACTGTGCAAGAGTCCTTCCCGCGCGATTGCCATGGCAGACGAATATGCCGCCCGATAATGCAATCCAGCAGCCGCTAAAATAACAATGGTCCAGAATACGGCAATCATAAGGAAGAACCTGTCGATGCGGGCCTGAACATCGCCCACGGCTCCGGCCGGCGGATTAATAGCGTTCATTTTTCTCGATTGTTTTTTCATTTTAAAACTCCACAACGCATGCCGTATGAGCTCAGGCCAAGGGCGTTTAGAATTTCTCTAGCCGAAAAGGCCTCTTTCCGGTGGACTTTAGGCCGACAGTCAGACAGGAAGTCCGGGCCGCAATCAGGTTCTCTGTTTGTACTCCTGCCAACTTTTCTAGCTATAGTTTCTATCTTGCGTTTCTCTCAATGCATTCTCGGTATACTAATACCTCAGTGAGCGCCAAAGATGTGACATAAATTTTACTGGGAAAAGCGTTTTTTGATTTTAACTCAGGGTTTACTGTCACGACAAATATTCTGTTTGAATTTTATCACACTTTGTGTTCAGCTAAACAGATTATACAGAACCAATCATCGGGTATCACCAAGTTAGGAATACTTGTGGCCTGACCATCAGGAGGAATGTCATGAAAAAGTCCATAGGAGCGAAAACCATTCTCTACCCTACTCCCGTTTTGATCGTTGGCACGTACGACAAGACCGGCAAGCCCAATGTCATGACCGTCGCCTGGGGCGGGATTTGCTGCACCACTCCACCGTGCGTCTCCATATCAGTTCGGGAGGCTACCTACACTTACGGTAGTCTCATGGAACAGAAAGCCTTCACGATAAGCATCCCCCCGGAGCATTACGCGAAGCAGGCTGATTTCATCGGTCTGGTATCGGGGAAAGATACGGACAAATTTGTAGCGACGGGACTTACACCGGTGAAAAGCGACGTGGTAAACGCTCCATATGTTGCTGAATTTCCCTTGGTCCTGGAGTGTAAGGTTATCCATTTCCACAAGATTGGCATCCACACACAATTCATAGGTGAAATTCTGGACATAAAGGCAGACGAGGAGGTTTTGGGAGAAAAGGGCCCTGAGATCGAAAAGATCAAGCCGTTCATGTGGGCCCCTGACTCTTATCGAGGTTATTACGGAGTCGGTCGGCATCTTGGCAAAGCGTTCTCGATTGGTAAAAACCCAAAATAGTCTCTCCAGCGTACTGACATCAGGGCTGCTCAGAAATGTAATAGCTAGAACTAAATCTGACGTTTCCTTAGGTTGTCCGATGACGTCCTGTCTATTACATCCCGAGCAGGCAAAGATTAACGGGTTGGCTACATCTTGTCTTTTTCTTTGACTGAATTCGCCTCTGTTTGAAGGGCCTTCAGCCCATCAGCCACCTTCTTGTGGCCTTCCTCAATCATCTTTGCGCCTTCTGAAGCGTCTTTTTCATTCTTGATCATACTATATCCGCGCATCATCATGGCGTGGCCTTCATGTATGGATTTCTTGGAACCAGTAAATTCTTTGTCCTTCTTGGCCCAAGCGCCTTCACAGTTGGCCATCATTTTATGCCCTTCCAGCATCATCTTCATCCCGGCTTTATCCTTTTTGCCGTGAGCAATTTCAAAGCCTTGCATGAATGTATCAGAGCCATTTTTCATCATTTCGGTTGGGTCAGTGTGTTTTCCTTTGGATGCATGAGGTTTCTTGCTCTTTGTGTCAACCGGCGCAGCTTTGTGATCAGCAGGGGGCATAGTGGCTTCAGGAAGTTTGACGTTTCCCTGTTCCGCAACTGCCAAAGGGGGTATCGCAAGCCCAAGAACAACCGAGAAAAAAAACGCTACAAAAATCGCCACGACTTTACCAAAACCGTTCTGTTTTTCCATTCTCGAAATCCTTTTGCTGAAGTTTAGGATCATGGTCTACATGGCCCCACGAAAAGGTCATATTTGTTTTCCTTTTCGCTGCAACGGGCTCAAAGTTTGCCATAACTTATTTCGGTGACAACGAGTCACAACGTTTGTTTCTCACAGATGAAAATATTAGCGTCGAGCTTTTAAGCCATGGAAACAAAGTCACAGCAACTTGGTAAAATTGTCACGAGTCGTGATTTGTGATAATGTAACAAGATAGTATGCTCTTCATAATGAGTAGTTCTTTCCTTTTGGCGAACTGCTCAAAAGGGGACGGAAATGCGAACGCGGTTATTTCAATGCTTTTTTATTCTAGCTCTATCCTCGATCGTTATCCCGCAAAGCTGTTGGTGTTCGAACGCAGAGGATTATTTCCGTGAAGGTTATGTAGCCTCAATGAAGAGGGAATGGAATTTGGCCATAGACCTATTCAGCAAGTCGATAGGTCTTGATCCAGATAACCCCGGATTTTATGTACAGAGGGCTTCAGCCTATCAGATGACGGACAGAGTCGATGACGCCATCCGCGACTATGAAACCGCTTTGAGATTGAGGCCCGATTATTATCTGGCAATGGAATATTTGGCCGGTCTCTATGAAACCAAGAATGAGCATTCAAAGGCGCTTGAAGTTTACAACCGGGCCCTTCCATTGGTTCGGGATTCGAAATGGCGCTCAATAATTCAGTGGAAGATCTCTGAAGCCAGAAAAAAAGCCGCCAATGTAAGGGCGGATCACGGTAGGCAGCCAAACAGATAGGGAGTGTGTCTGTTCCTATCTCAACGCGTCGACAATTTTTATTCCAGCGGCTCTAATCGCTGGTAACATGCCCCCAACCAGCCCCATAGCCGTAGCGAAAACCATACTCTTGATGAACACCGGCAGGGTCAGTCTGAAAGAGAACGCTATCTCTGAAAAAGTTTCCCAGTTTAATGTGGATATCGTAAGAAGCTGAAGAGAAGAACTGGCAAGTGTTCCCAAGGATCCTCCAAGAATACCGAGGAAAAGGGATTCAGTCAGGAAAGCTACCAGTATGTTGTGACGGCTGAACCCAATCGCCCGAAGAGTTCCGATTTCTCGTGTACGGTTTGCTACGGATGAATACATTGTAACCATGGCGCCAAGCACAGCCCCGACGCTAAAGAAGAGAGTCATGGCAAACCCAAGTAACCTTATGAACTTGGACATCATTTCAGACTGCTCTTTGTAAAAATCTACCTCCCTTTTTACCTGTATACTGAGTCTCGGGTCCTTCTCGAGTTTGTCTTTCAGTTCTTTGAACCTCTTCTGACCAGGGACGCGCATTACGACCACCGAATAACTGTTACGACGGAATGCAGACATGATTTGGTCGCCGTCAGCCCACAATTCACTGTTAAATGCGGTGTTGCCGGCGTCAAAGATCCCGACCACTTTCCAGGAAACCATTCCTAATCTCAAAGTCTCTCCAAGTGTCGCTCCCTCAATGCCTTTCGATATATTCATGCCGGCCATGACTTCATAACTGCCGGGCCTGGGAGTTCTGCCGGACAGTAGTTTGATTTGTGGGCGTAATTCAAGAGAATGTCTTGACGTTCCGCGAATTACAACATTGGTCGGGTTTGCGGTCTTTCTCTTTGGTAAGGTCACCAGCACCAAAGTTTCTTTCGCAGCTACAGGGTCCCCTTTTGAGTCGTCTTCGACTTCCGGTTGAACTTCTATTATGTCAGCCTGTTTTCTCTCTATTGAGCTCGAGACTTCGGTTTCCGCAGCGCCCCTCAATACAATGACGTTGTTGGGCGACCCGCTATCCACCAAAGTCTGTTCCAATCCTTCGGCCAACATCATTACCGCAGAGAACACAAAAGTTACCAATGCCATTCCTCCGGCGGTCAGAATGGTTGTAAACTTTCTGTTCGACAGATTCCGTATGCTGTAATTTAAAGGGACCGCCAATGTTGGCGTGCCTCCCAATCCGACATGAATATGAATGTCTTTCGAAAAGAGTGGGAACTCTGGGAATGGATGATTGTCCTTGTTTCTCCGGACTCTTACAGAAGAGTCATTGTTGTCATTCTACGACTCAAGGTTGTAAAAGCCCAGGAGAAACTCGATTAAACCAGTTCTCTACATCTTCTCAACTATAAGGGCATGTCCCATACCACCACCCACACACAACGTGGCCAGCCCTAATTTCGCATCCGGCTGTTTCTTGAGTTCATACAATAAAGTCGTCAGGATCCTAGCTCCAGAAGCGCCAATTGGATGACCAAGCGCAATGGCCCCACCATTCAGGTTAACCTTGCTCATGTCCAGATTCAAATCCCTGGCGACCGCCAAGGCTTGTGAGGCAAAAGCTTCATTGGCTTCTATGACGTCCATGTCCTCGATCTTGAGGCCGGCCTTCTCGAGAGCCTTACGGGTGGATGGGATTGGACCGGTGCCCATGATCTTTGGGTCAACCCCTGCTGAAGCATAGGCGACTATTCTGGCGATGGGTTTATAGCCTTCCTTTTCCGCCCGATCTCTTGACATCACCAATATGGCGGCGGCTCCATCATTGATACCAGAAGCGTTACCCGCAGTAACCGAACCATCTTTCTTAAAAGCGGGTTTCAATTTGCTCAGGACTTCCTTTGTGGTCCCAAATTTCGGATGCTCATCAGTATCGAAAATCTTGGGCTCACCCTTTCTTTGAGGAATCGGGACCGGAACAATTTCGTCCTTGAATCTTTCTTCCTTGATTGCCTTCTCTGCGAGGGTTTGGCTGCGAAGGCTAAACTCGTCTTGTTGTTCACGGGTCAGTCCATATTGGTCGGCCACGTTTTCTGCGGTCATCCCCATATGATAATTGTTGAATATTTCCCACAGCCCGTCTTGAATCATCAGGTCAACCAGAGGAGTGTTATTCATCCTCGCTCCCCACCTCGCCGCTGCCGTTGCGTAAGGGGCCGCCGACATATTTTCCGCGCCCCCGGCTATTACTATTTCGGCGTCACCAGCCTTAATAGTCTGGGAAGCGAGAGATACCGCTCGCAGTCCGGAAGCGCAAACCTTGTTGATTGTCATTGCAGGAACTTCCATAGGGATGCCGGATCTTATAACTATCTGTCTTGCGACATTCTGTCCCTGTCCAGCCTGAAGCACGCACCCAAAAATTAGTTCATCCACGGTGGAAGGGTCCAGCTTATTTCGTTTAATAATCTCTTTGACTACTATTGATCCGAGTTCTACTACGGGAATAGTCTTCAACGCTCCGCCAAAAGATCCCACAGGGGTGCGGATAGCGTCCACAATTACAACTTCTTTCATAAGATTGACCTCCAAAAATTAAACTAATCGACATTTGGCGGAAGCAGCGCTTCCGGTATCTGCATTTTTTTCTCTCTATAGTAACGGATTGCTCCAGGATGCAATGGAGCTACCAATCCGACCAAAGCGTTCTCCAATGATACGCCCTTAAATGCCGGGTGAAATTTGGCCAACTGATCAACATTTTCAAAGAGGCTCTTTGTCAGGTCATAGATAACTTCCAAATCCAGTGATGAGGTTGTTACAAGAAGCGTGTTCTGTCCTACGGTGTTCACTGGTGTGCGTTGACCAGGATATGTTTCGGGAGGAATCACAATCCTTTGACAGGTTGTCCAGCCACGTTCTCTTACGGCCTGGAGTTCTGTGTCTGATATTTCAATAAAGCTTAACAATTGAGGACTTAGCTGCAGAAGATTTGTCACCATCGCCGATGGAATCGCTGAAGTCAAGTCAGCCGCCTGAATTGTCCCAAGCCTCAAAGATTCAAGAGCGGAACCGTAATTCATGAATTTCAGCTTGATGTTATGTTTAGGGTCCTTGAGAATGCGTAACAGCATTTCCGTAGTGAATCTGTTACCGCTTTCAGGCAAGCCGGTCGCGACTGTGAGACCTTCTAGGTCGTCAAGGCTGGAACTCCTGTTTTTATCTGATCTAATGATCAAATGCGTGGCTTCAGGCCAGAGGTTTGAAATACTTCTCAACTCACTATTGATCTTATTCTTGAAATTGCCGGCTCCTTTATAAGCCAAGGAACATGAGAGAGCGTCAACCAGTATAAGTTCTGCGTCCTGAATTCTGATTGCCTCGATATTTTCTCTGGCCCCTTCCGATATAGCTCCGGATACTCTTATTCCGAGTTTCTTGAGTTTAGTGGTCCAGAGCGAAGCCATCGCCAATCCGAGTTGATGATAAGACCCTCCAGGCATACCCGTCACCATCAACAGAGAGATACGGGACCCTGTCGGACCCGATTCGGCGCGGGAGGTTCCGGCGGTTGCTCCTATAGTGACAATACATGCCGCAAGAAACAAGATTGTTGAAACCATGAACATCTTATTCGGGGCTTTTCGCAAAAATGGGTACGATTTCTGAAGCATAAAATTCTAAAACCAGAGGAGTGTTATCACACGGGGACTCAAAGTATAAAATGAGCGCCCCTATAAGGGTAGTAGATTCTAGTTTAAAAACAGAAGTTTGAAAAGCCGCTTTTTTATTTGGGTTTTTCCAGACTCTGTGGATTGGTTTAGATTTATGCGGTGAAACTCTTTCAGAGATAATATTGACAGGAAATAGACTCTGCGCTAAATATATGACGTTAACGTCAACGTTATATATTTAGCGCGTTGTTCATACCGTCATGAAACCAAAATCCTATTCAATATCAGACTTGGCATTCGAATTCGCGATTAGTCCCCGGTCCATACGGTTCTATGAAGAAAAAGGCCTGATTTCACCGAAAAGAACTGCTGGAAATCAGCGAATATATGACAAACGAGATAGGGCGAGACTGAAATTAATTCTTCGCGGAAAGAGATTTGGCTATTCACTTGAAGAGATAGCAGAAATGATTGGTATGACCGATACGAACCTTGATGAAATTACTCAAATTGAACGGTCACTCAAGTATGGGGAAAAAAAATTGCTGGAAATAAGAAGCCGCGTCAATGAGTTGCAATCACTGGAGGATGAAATTTGTGGGGTAAGGAATAAGCTGATTCAGAGGCTTCATGAAATAAATGAATGGAGGAAGAAAGACAAATGAACGTTTCTCAAATTCTGGACATCAATTCCAGGAAGTTTGCTTCTCAGGAATGCCTGAGAGCCGGTGGAAAAAGCTGGTCGTACCTCGAGACCAGAATACAATCGGAACAAGTGGCTGGAGCGCTTCAGGAACTGGGAATAGGCAAGGGCGACAAAGTCGCCGTGATGAGCCATAACACTCCGGCCTTCGTCTTTGCTTTTTACGGAATTCTAAAAGCTGGGGCGATCATTGTCCCTATCAATCATAAGTTGGCCCCGCCGGAAGTTGATTATATCATTCAACACAGTGAATCAAAAATATTTCTATTTGACGGTTCTCTTGGGCAATTGGCCGGCAAAGTCACAGACTCGGCCCGGAAAATAAGTATGGATTCACCTTCTGATGGTTTTACTCAGTTGGAAAACTTGATGACTGGGGCAAGAACTTTCCAGCCAGTAGAGATTTCCGACTCCGACATAGCCGAAATACTCTATACGAGCGGCACAACCGGCAAACCCAAGGGTTGCATGCATACTCATCGCGGAGTTGTGATGGCAGGAATTACAGGGGCCATGGCCATGAAACTCGATGAACATGACCGCATGCTGATGGCTATGCCAATCTGGCATTCATCCCCATTGAACAATTGGTTCATGGGAATTCAATATGTGGGTGGAGTGACCGTAATGATAAGGGAATATCATCCTCTCCACTTTCTTCAGGCTGTTCAGGATGAAAAATGCTCCGTGTATTTTGGCGCTCCAATTTCATACGTTTTGCCCATTCAAATGATACCTCAATTCAAGGATTTCGACCTAACCTCAATGAGATGCTGGATTTATGGCGGTGGTCCTATGGCCGCAGATACTGCACGAACGGTTATGCAGGCTTACCGGTCAGACAATTTCTATCAGGTTTATGGAATGACCGAAGCCGGCCCAACCGGAACCACTCTTTTTCCTCGGGATCAAGTTACACAAGCAGGTTCTATTGGCGCCAGAGCTCTGCCTGGGGCCGATATTCAGGTAGTTCGAACGGATGGAAAAATTGCCGAATCGGGCGATATAGGTGAAATATGGCTTCAGGGGGACAGTATGATGATTGGATATTATAAGGATCCCCAAGCTACGAAAGCAGCTTTCGCTGGATCTTGGTATAAGACCGGTGACTTGGCTCGGGTCGATGCAGACAGATATCTGTATATTGTTGACAGGTTAAAAGACATGATCGTTACCGGGGGCGAGAATGTATATTCCAAAGAAGTAGAAGACGCTGTTGCCGGGCTACCTGGAGTTATGGAGACCGCTGTTATTGGTAAACCACACCCAGAATGGGGTGAAACGGTAGTATGTTTTGTAGTGCCAAAAAAAGACGAGTCGCTCGACCCATTGAAGCTCAAGGAAGACCTTTCGGACAGACTGGCCAAGTATAAGATTCCCAGAGAGTTTCACATCGTCGATGAACTCCCCCACACGGCAAGTGGAAAGGTCATGAAATATACTTTGCGGGCTGAAAAAGACCCTAAATAACTTGAGATATCGAATAATGGGTAACCACAGTCTTGTAAAAGGTGAGGTAAAAAATGTTTGAATTCTTACTCTCGGAGGATCAGAAAAAGGTCAAAGACGAAGCTGGAGAGCTTGTCAAATGGGTTCCTCGTCAGATGATTCTGGACATGGACAACGATAAGATAAAATTCCCGACGGAATTTCTAAAAGAAGCGGGAAAGAGAAATTTGCTCGGAACCAGGTATCCAAAACGCTGGGGCGGTCGGGATATGAATTGGGTCACAACAGCGGCAGTAATGGAGGAAATTGGTACCCTGGGATACATCTTTTCGTGCGTATTTGGGGTTGGAGCGGAGCTTGTTTGTGACGCGATAATTTTACATGGTTCTGATTTTCTTAAAGATAAATATGTTAAGCCTTTGCTTCGAGGAGACATTTTCGCGGCTGAATGCTTGACAGAGCCACGCGGTGGTTCGGATTTTTTCGGTACCTCGTCCATTGCGGAGGACAAAGGCGATCATTTTCTGTTAAATGGACAGAAAAGGTTTATTGTAGGGGCCGAGGGAGCGGATTATTTTCTTGTTTACGCCAAAACCGACGCTACTGCCGAGCCGCACAAAGCGCTGACGTGCCTTGTAGTTGATCGTGGTCCAGGCGTGGATGTCAAGTATGTTTACGGTTTGATGGGGTGCCGCGGTGGTGGGGCTGGACGAATTGTCTTTCGTGATGTCAAAGTCCCAAAGGAGAATGTAGTTGGCCGGCTTAATGGAGCTTACGCAGTCTTTAACACTATGATGATTCCAGAGAGATTGGGTACAGCGGCCATGACAATAGGGGCAGCTAGGCCCGCCTTGGAAATAGCCGCAAGGTATTCCACTAGGAGAAAGGCATTTGGAAAGACGATAAACCAGTTCCAGGGAGTCAGTTTTCAGATCGCCGAGGCTTCAACATTGCTGGATGCGAGCCGAGCGCTCGTATATGCGACTTGCATGGCGGTTGATTCAGGACAAAGTCCCAACCTAGTCCGGAAGGTGGTGTCGGAGACCAAGAAATTTGTCACAGAATCATGTCAAAAGGTTTCTCACATAGCAATGCAAGTTATGGGAGGGATTGGCTACACCAACGTTTACCCGATTGAGAGGATTTTTCGTGATCTCAGGCTTGCCTCAATATGGACCGGCACAAATGAAGTCATGTCCGCGATCATAGCCAATGAGTATTACAAAGAACTGACCAGGGCCAAACAGGAAATACGAGATTACGAAGCTGATTCTGAAGCGGCGAACGAGTTCGAAGAAAAGATCTTCGAGTAGACGACTTTCTTAAAATGATCGGACTGAGCTATTATAAACTTCTAAAGTTTCGCGAAAGGAGCAGATTAATGAAAAAGGTCGCTGTAGTGGGCTGTGGGGCGTACATGGAAAGTGGTTATGGCTGTCCCGGCGAGTGGAGGTGCCTCAAGGCCGCTGCGATGGGTCAAGGAAGCTTTGAAGAGCCGTCTTCGGTTGTTTCGTTCGTGAGTTGCGAATGTCCCGGTAGATCTGTAATCCCGACTTTGGGGATGGCGGCCAAGCTTTCGGAGATAAAACCGGACGTGATTCATTTCAGTACTTGCATGGCGTCGGCAAAGCCCGAATGTCCGTACTTCAAGCCAGAGGAATTGGCTAAGATGGTTGAGGCCAAAACCGGAATCAAGGTTATCCTTGGAACACACGATTATCACTAACCCCAAGTTTTGGCATTAATAGTATTATCATGTTTAAATTCAAAGTTTTGATCTGTTTTTATTAAGTCATTATTCCGGATGTATGATAAGATGTTGATTGATTTGGAATCTAACGGTGAATAATCTTGATTTCACGCAGCCTTTTACGCCTTGCAGTGATTTTGTTCAGCGCCGGTGTACTATGTTCTTGTGGCGGCAAGATAGCCAAGACTGGAGTAGGTTTTGTAGGCGATGTGAACGATTGCGGGGTTTTCAGATTATCTCACACTGATGGTTCCCAATCGTGGAAACGGCTACAACCAGACAGCAGCAGGCAAGACCTTAAAACCGTTCAACAAAATACTATGAAGCCGGCAAAATATGTTGAGACTCCGAGAGGCGGAACTCTGACATTTCAAGACGGTTCGACAGTTGTTTACCAGGACATCAAGTAGGATGTCCGTGGACCCAGTGATATATAAATCAATTTGATCAGAATACATGCCTAATTGGTTGCATCTTAGACCTTCAAGAGGCATCTTATAGAATTAGAACGTCTGCTGGAGGATTATGTTAATGCCCATTTACGAATACAGATGCGAGAACTGTGACAACGATTTTGAAACTTTAGTTTTTGGAACTGAAGATGTTTGTTGCCCTAAATGTAAAGGACCAGTTGAGCGCGTTATGTCCTGCTGCAGTTTCAAGAGCGGGGCTGGTGATTTCAAATCATCCTCGGGTTCAGGAAAATCCAGTTGCGGGACATGCTCTTCGACCTCATGCGCTTCCTGTCATTAGAACGGAGGCCCATTTTTATTGAGCGGAGGCGTAGAAAATGAGTCAGACAGAAAGCTACCTATTAAGACTGCAAAGACAGATAGATTGTCAACTCGAAGTAAAACCGAAAGATGCATTGGATTCTTGGGAAAAGTCCGGATGGAACGAAGAGTCAGGGACTGATGGTGATGAAGCCCCACTCAAATACCTGGCATTGGTTTTGTTGGAGGCGATAGAGAGTCGATCCGTAAGGCTATCAATTGACAGAGAAAGAGGAGTTACGGTTTTTGGGGATTCAACCTACATGTTGCCCAAAGCGCCGGCTATGTACATAGCAAGAGGTTTGGAAATCTTAAGAGAAATAGCGGGTATGGATAGTCCGGATGCCTTGGGAAGAATATCGCTTGGTATTCGGAATGACTCCCTGGAACTGATTATACAAAAAGAAGCAGGTCTCCACATAATCAATATCCCAGGCGTGTAGTGCGACAACTTGGTTTTAATATATGGCGCGCTGGTTTAACTGTTAATTTTATTCCAAATCCTGTTTTTTCAATTCCTTGGCCTCATTCCAATACCTCTCCATTTCATCCAGGGTGGTCTGGGGCCAAGTCTTATCTTCTTTAGCCAACCGTTGTTCGATGTGTTTGAACCGATTTTCAAATTTGTCTGTAGTTTCATTCAGGCAGGCTTCAGAGTTTATTCCAAGTTTACGTCCGACATTAACCATGACAAAAAGTATGTCCCCTAATTCATCGCGAATGTGGTCAATTTGCTCCGTTTCCAGAGCTTCCTTGAATTCTTGAATCTCCTCGTCTATCTTTGGCAGCATGTCTTTGACGTCTACCCAGTCGAAACCGACCCGCGACGCTCGAGAAGATATCTTTTGGGCCCTGTTTAGGGCCGGGAGCGAGCGCGGAATCCCATCCAGAACTGACTTTCTCATCTTTATCTTTTCTTCTGAGGCTTTGATCTTCGTCCAATTTTCAATGACTTCCTTGTCATTAGCTACAGAAACGTCACCGAAGACATGTGGATGCCGGCGTATCATCTTGTCCACAACCCTGGCTAATATTTCGCCGACACTGGAGTTTCCTGTTTCTTGAACCATACAACACAAAAATGTTACCAGGAAAATCAGGTCACCCAGTTCTTCCACGACATCATCCATGTCCGAGTTGTTAATCGCATGCGCCAACTCATGATATTCTTCGAGAACATACGGGTGAAAGCTCGTGAGTGTTTGTTTCCTGTCCCATGGGCAGCCATTCGTAGACCGGAGCGACTTGATGAGATCCGTCATCTGAACGAAGATGGAACCAGGCTCTTCATTCGATTGTGATATAGACATGAAGTTATTCCCCAATTTCTAAACAAATCTTAAATCAGATCACAATAAGTATTGTTATTCTGGACAGTTCCAGTCTAAAAAGCCCATGTCCCGTTGGTGGAAACTATTTTGGACCTGTTGTCGACTTTGTTAATCTAATATAATACTCAAAGCAACTGATTTTCAGATTTCCGGAATGCGAAAGGCGACGATCGCCATCGACGCAGGCTCTTTATTGAAGGCTAATTCATTAATTATGCCCTCATGAGCCTTGACTGGAAAGTATTATGGCCTTAAATGATGCAAGAGTACCGAAGCTGAGAGTTTTAAATATTATGGCGGGTTAATCCCGGAGGACATTTGACTTCAGAAATATTGACGGAAAGAAATTACTCGCCCAGACGTATAAGTTTCGACAATATCGGGGCCTTTCAAGCTTTAGTTGGGGAGTTCAACAAGAACATAAAAAGAATAGAAAAACTTTTAAAAGTCAGCATATCTGTAAAGGGAAACAGTCTTAGCATAGAAGGAGACACTCCCGTCGATGAATTGGCTGAACGCCTCATCAAGCAATTGTACTCGCTTGTTCGGGAATCTTACCCCATCCATCTAGCCGATATAGATCAGGGGGTTAAGATGCTGTGCATGGACCCCGGCGCCAAGATACGAGAAGTTCTCAAAGAGGTCATCTTTACTTCCGACAACAAAAGACCGGTAACCCCGAAAACATGGAACCAGAAACAATACATACAAGCAATAAGGAGCTTCGATATTGTTTTTGGGATAGGCCCAGCCGGGACTGGAAAAACATATCTGGCGATGGCGATGGCCATGTCAGCTTTTTCCAAAAAGCAACTTAGAAGAATTATTCTGGCTCGTCCGGCTGTAGAAGCCGGAGAGAAGCTGGGTTTTCTGCCGGGGGACATGCATGAGAAGGTTAATCCTTATCTTAGGCCTCTTTATGATGCGCTACACGACATGATCGATTCTGAGAAGGTGGCGCGCATGATTGAGCGTGGAGATATAGAAATAGCTCCAATTGCTTTCATGAGGGGCAGAACACTCAATGATTCTTTCGTCATACTGGATGAAGCTCAAAATACCACGTCGGAGCAGATGAAGATGTTCTTGACCCGCCTGGGTTATTCGTCAAAGGCGGTTATAACCGGCGATGTGACACAGATTGATCTTCCGGATGGGGTTAGGTCGGGGCTAGTGGAAGCTCAGGAAATACTTCAACATATAGAGGGTATATCTTTTTCGCAGTTTTCTGATCAGGATGTGGTTCGCCATCCACTTGTTCAGGAGATAATTAAAGCGTATGAAAAGAGTGGGCCTAACATAAGGGATCGGAGATATTGAGCGATGCCTGAGACATCGTCGAGAAATAAAAATTCATCAAAGAACTCTTTTAGGGAAAAGAACCGGGATTCTTTTATAAAAAGGAATAGCGCCCTTGGTAGATTCGTGCCTGAAAGGTTTCATCGTCTGCTTGATCCGAGAGTTAAGAGATGGGCGCTCCTGATAGGGGTCTGTCTACTTTCGGCGTTTTTGATCGCCCCAAGGTCTTTTCAGGTTTATTCGCTCACAATCGGAGAGCCGTCTACTGAAACAATATTGTCGCCCATGACGTTTCAAGTGATTGATCAGGCGGCTACAAACAAGAGTCAGGAAGAAGTGCTAAGGTCTGTTCTGCCGGTTTATGATCTTGATGAAGAGCTTGTCGATGACGTTCAGTCGCGTATAGCCGGAGCCTTCACTTTCATGAAGAATTACATGGCTGCGGAAGCCGAGAATAGGGCGAAGGAAGACGACAAACCGAAAGAAGATAAACCGCCGGCGGATCCCAAGGGTTCAGTTCCAAAATCGTTTCAACCAATGGATGAAAAAGACCTCAAATCAAGGTTCGAAACCCTTTTAGGCGCAGATGTCTCGTTGTCGAGTTTCAATGCCCTAAAATCAACCGGTTTCAATCCCAGAACTCAGAGGGATCTCCAGTCGCTGGTAGTGCCACTGCTGCTGAGAGGAGTTGTCCTGAGCAGAGAACTGCTATTGAGAGATGGTAAACAGGGGATACTCGTAAGGTCAAAATCAAAAGAAAAACTAGAGCCTTTGAAAGATGTTGCCGCCCTATACGATTTACGGGAGGCCATGGCCAAGATAAATGAGCAAGAAGGAGACACCGCCGAAGACACCGAACTTTCGGAGGCGATAAAGAAAATCGCGACGGACCTCATAAACGTCAATTTGACACACAATCGGGAGAAAACGTCGTTTTTGCGGCAGGAAGCGCTTGCGTCAGTCAAACCAGTTTATTTTCAGGTTGCAAAAGGAGAGCCAATAGTTCGTGAAGGCGAACCGGTGAATGAGGCTCACTTAAAAAAGTTGGATGGACTGAATAAGGCCAATCCGGCATACAGCCGTTATGGGATTGTGTTTGGCATGGGACTGCTCCTGATACTCCTAGTCAGGTTCTGTTTTTATTTTTCGGAAAACTACCTGGAAAGAAACAGGCACTCTTCCGAGGATCTTGTCCTGTTCAGTGTGCTTATTATCGGGACAATTCTCATGATGAAGATCTTTTCCCATATTTCGAATTCAATTTCAGTGTCTTTCAACAATGTTAATCCTCAAGCAACCTTTTTTGCGGCCCCTGTCGCGATTTCAGCAATGCTCGCCTCACTGATGGTCGATCCCAGGCTTGCTTTTCTATTTTCAGTCATGACATCATTGGTGGCTACCCTGGCTGTGGAGGGAGATGTATATCTGTTTGTTTTCTTTCTTATTTCATGCGTCGTAGGATTGCATGGAGTCAGCAAGGTTTCTGACCGAACCGCCATACTCAGGGCAGGTCTCGTGATAGGACTGGTCAACATGGTTTCGGTCTTGAGCGTCAAGATGGCGCTTTTCCAGATGCGCAAACCCGAGGATATCTATGAAATAGGATTGGGATTCCTTGGAGGAGTCATTTGTGGCCCAATAACTTTTGGACTCACTCCCTTGCTAGAAAGGCTAGGGTTTACAACAAACATCAGACTTCTTGAAATAGCCAACCTCAATCACCCGTTACTCAAACGGATGGCAATTGAGGCGCCGGGGACCTATCATCATTCAATGATCGTTGGGAATCTGGCCGAAAACGCTGCGGAAGCTATTGGAGCCAATCCATTACTCGCAAAAGCGGGCGCTCTCTATCACGACATTGGGAAAATCGCGAAGACATCAAAGCCAACCTATTTCATAGAAAATCAAATTCGCGGTATAAATCCACACGACCGTTTAGAACCAAGCATGAGCGCTCTAATTCTGGTCTCTCATGTCAAGAATGGGGTTGAAAAAGCCAAGGAATACCAATTAGGCGCCCCAATTATAGATATCATACAACAACACCACGGAACTGGTCTCATAAAGTTTTTTTACAACAAGGCCCTGGAAAAGGCTGAGAAAACTCATCTACCAGTTGCTGAAGAGAAATACAGATATCCTGGACCATTACCCGATAGTAAGGAAGCTGCCTTGGTAATGTTGGCCGACGTTGCTGAGGCCGCATGCAGGACCTTGGGCGATCATAGTCCGGCCACAATTCAGAAGAAAGTTCAAGGTTTGATTATGACTCTTTTCACAGAAGGGCAACTTGATCAATCCAGCCTCACACTGAAAGACATTGACGCGATAACAAGATCCTACGTGAGGACCTTACAGGGGGTGCTTCACTCTAGAATAGATTACCCTGATGATTCAGGGTCTCAGGACAAGAATGATGGAAATCGTCTTAGATTGGCGTCAGATAGAGCCGCAGGTGGATCTGAACAAATGCGGGCGGAGGACGGAACAAATATTACGAAGCTTGGGCTGCGATGAGGAATCAGTTCTTTCCATAATCGTGGTTAATTCTCCTTTCATGGCTGATATGAACCTTAAATATCGCGGGAAGGAGGGACCCACTAATGTCCTTTCATTTGCCCAGAGAGAAGCGGGAATTTCTTCAGGACACCCCAATCTACTCGGTGATGTCGTGATTTGTTGGGATAGGGTGGTGTCTGACTCCGATTCTCTTGGATACACCGTCGAAGAAATGTTCACCTATTTTTTGATCCACGGGATATTGCACATAGTAGGCTTTGATCATGATTCTTCGGAACACATGGAACAGATGGAATCGAGAGTGAACAACATATTTAATGATTTATTCCCTGAGATTGCATAGGCGTTGATATGAGAAAACCTAAAGAAAAACAGATTTCTCTGCGTGGTGATCAACTTCTGCGCGGGGGCGATATAGTTCACGTCATGGACGACGGGAACCCAACCAAGTGTAGGGTTTTGTCTTGTCTTGGGACCGAGAGCGGGTCATGCGTGGCAAGTCTGGAAATACTGGAAGGACCTAAAAAAGGAACAAGAATGGACACAACTCTGGTGGCGGGCGCCGTAAAGCAGGAATAATTGCCACCAGGTTGCCTCCCAAAATGAAAGACCAACACATGATATGGATGACCCTTGCCGCCATTAACATTATTGAGTTAGGCCCCGGTTGAGGTCAACCGCCATGATGTTGTGATAACCAAAACCACTGCGTCATCTGGATTTAATCAAGTCAGGCGATACCCGAAATGCCGGATTCTGAAAGATTTTTTGCCGCCATTGTGAGCATCTTGACATGTTCCATTTCAGCTCTAATGAGCTGATCTATCTCTATCTTGCCCTCTGGATCCGGCAAAAGTTCTTTCATTCCCAAGAAAAAACTAACGGAATCTTTTTCAAACTGTATAGCCATATTTAGCGCTTCCTGAGAGGTTGTAATTCTGGACAACCTTGAACTCGCAGCTTCTACAGTGAAAATGTGAGTGTCCGCCGTGGCCTGGAGGTAACTTTCGGCCAACCCTTCGGGGTCCCAAACTCCGGCAGACAAGGCTGATTGCGGAAGAGACCCTCTCAGTGTTTTGAACGACTCAATGTGATTAGCCTCCATTTCGGCCAAATCTTCAAACAGTTTCTTGGTTTCAGGGTCACTAGATTTTGCAGCGGCGCCCGCATAAAAGGCGTGCCCATTTTCCTCAATTCGGACCGCCATGGTGAAAACATCCTCCGCTGTTCCAAAAACAAACATATGAACCTCCGATTCACTTCTTCGTGTAAAATCGAAACTTAACAAACGATCATATTATTAATTAAATTTTCAATGGATCAAAAGCAAGGGCTAGCTTTCGACAATAGGCATTGAAGGTCAAGTTTCTAAATTGTCTTGTAAACATTCAGGCCTATTTTTTCAGATCTTCCGAAAACTAACTGATTTCCGCCAGTGGATCCAATGATAATTGTTTTTCCCGATTTAGAAGGCCCCAACTCTTTCGAAAGATCAACTTTGATGATCAGGCTTTCTCCGCTCAATTCCATTTCCATATTCTTGAAGGATGTCTTATTTCCGCATTTTTTCACAGCGCTGATATCTTTGTAAACGTTAAGGCCAACCTTCTCTGAACGACCTGGTAGCGTCTTGTTTCCTTCAGTGGACGCCACTATAACTGTCTTGCCCGATTTAGAAGGCCCGAATTCTTTAGAAAGGTCTACTTTTATGATTAGGACTTCTTCCTGAATTTCGAACTCCACATTTTTCATTTTTGGAGTCCCTTTAGCAGGGAGTTTCTTTTGAAGATCCTTTTTTAGTTCATCGCCGTCAGTGGCTTTCTTTACAATTTGAATCGATTTGTTCAAGGGCCAATTCAGGAAGGCAAAATCATCATTTGCCAGAAGATCAGCGGCCTTTGGAGTTATCTTAAAAACTTCGTTCAGTTCCTGGTCCGACAAATTACCGGGAAATTTGGCAGATTCTTCAAGCAATTCACGAATCCTTGGGATTCCTGATTCATCCCTGGCACCATCTGTCTTGAACAGGCCGTTCAAAAAAAGTCTGGCCTGGCTGAAATCCTGGAATGCTCTCTTGAAAAGATTGATCATGTCCACAGCCTCGTTGGCCACAAAAGTTTCAATCTGTCCTGAAACCGGCTCAGTTACAAATATCTTCCATTTTTCCGGAGTAGGAGATTTCTCCTGCCGGTAATATTCGCGGAAGTCTTCGGAACTCACCCAGAATTCAAAGCCATTTTCTGTTCTGACTTTAAAAGGCGACTTGTCATCACTCATCAGCTCCACCACCAATCCGGGGGTCGAACCTAGAAACTGTTGATATTTCTCTGACATCAATTCTCCTGGCTAACGCTAGTGAGGTTTTCACTTATACATCACAGTGATGATAAGGTCCAGCGAGAACGAGTTTAGCTTGAACGGCATGCAAAAATGTTGAAAATCATTTCGATCACCTGTGTTGAATGGATCTTGTCCGGCTCTACTCCCTCTTTGATCGGCGATTCTTGTTGACAATCCTGATAGAGCTATTTACCAATAACAAGATTTATAATTCTCAAACCGGTCAACAAGTCTTCTTAAATCCCCAAGAAGGAGCATTAAGAGTTGGGAAAAAACAACATCCTTGCCGAGAAGGTCCTCAAAGGAGATGTCCGGGCCACCGCTCAACTCATTCGAAGAATCGACGACGGAGACAGAGAAATATTACCTTCCCTCGCTCAGATCTACAGACACGCTGGGAATGCCTATATAATTGGTTTTACAGGATCTCCCGGAGTCGGCAAGTCAACCTTGGTCGATCGAATCATAACCAAATTTCGCGAGGATGGAAAAACCGTTGGGGTCCTTGCGATAGATCCCACCAGCCCTTTCTCCGGTGGAGCTATTCTTGGGGATAGGATAAGAATGCAGAGACATTTTCTGGATGAGGATGTCTTTATAAGGTCTCTTGCTACGAGGGGAAAATTTGGAGGACTGACGAGGTCGACGGCCGACGCCATTGTTGTCCTGGACGCCATGGGTAAGGATGTCATCATTGTTGAAACTGTGGGTGTGGGACAGGACGAAGTGGACATAGTCAACAACGCCCACACTACCATCGTAGTGACAGTCCCCGGAATGGGGGATGACATACAGGCCATCAAGGCCGGATTAATGGAAATAGGGGATTTATTTGTGGTAAACAAGGCGGACCGTGAAGGTTCCAACAAGACAGTTCGGGAAATCCTGTTTATGCTTCAAATGAACGATGAACGAAAACGACTTGAAGGATGGGAACCTCCGGTTGTGGAATGCGTCGCGACTCAAAAAATCGGAGTGGACAAGGTTTATTCGGCAATTCTAGACCATAAGCTGTATTTGAGGGATCGTGGAAAGAAACGACTGGAAAGAATTGAAAGAAGTCGGATCTTATCGCAGTTTATGGATCTTTTTAGAGAAGGGCTCATTGAGAGGGCTTTGGAAAAGATCGGGGGAGAAGAAGCCCTGGACAAAGTTGTTCTGGATATAATGTCTCGAAGGAATGACCCTTATCGCGCCAGTTCGGAATTCCTCGACGCAGTCATGAACGATGGGCCAGACTCGCGCTAAAATACTAATATTAATTATCTTATCAGGCGTATAATCAAAAGGGGAAAGATCAATAACACATGGTGACTAAACTGGACAGACTTGTACTTGCCACACAAAACAAAGGGAAATGTGTTGAGATCCAAAAGCTTCTTTGCGGAACGGATATTGACTTACTATCCTTGGCCGATTTCCCGAATGTGCCCGATATAGTTGAAGATGGAGACACCTTCGAGGAGAATGCCCTTAAGAAAGCAAGGTTCGTAGCCGACACTCTGGGCTTACCTGCGCTGGCTGATGATTCCGGACTCTGTGTGGACGCATTGTCGGGACGGCCGGGAGTGATGTCGGCCCGTTACGCCGGGCCAAATTCCGATGACAGACTCCGCTACATTCGGGTCCTTGATGAAATGAAGGAAATTGAGGATCCTCTGAGGACAGCGAGATTTGTCTGTGTATTGGCCCTGGTTTTTCCGGGTGGAGAGGAAAAATTGTTCAGGGGAGTCTGCGACGGTCTCATACTGAGGGAGCCCAGAGGCACAGGTGGTTTTGGTTATGACCCAATTTTTTATTATGAAGAATTAGGTCTATCTTTCGGTGAACTGACACTCGAAACGAAAAACCTCGTAAGTCATCGTGGAAAGGCTCTCAGGCTTTTTGCCCATTTTATGGAAAACAGGATTGGCCTGCGGGAGGAAATATGAATAGGCTGTTCCAACTAATCACCCTGTGTCTATTGACGCTTTTACCCTTTGGATACGGGTTTGCCGCCAACAAATTCCTCACTATTGGCACAGGTGGCGTTACAGGAGTTTACTATCCGACAGGGAGCGCTATAAGCAAATTGATGAACCAAAAGAAGAGTGTTTACGGCTTCAAAGTGACTGCCGAAGCGACGGGAGGATCAGTTTTCAACATTAACGCCCTGGGAAACGGTGACCTGGATTTTGCGTTATCCCAGTCCGACAAGGCTTCCCATGCGTGGACTGGTAAGGAGGAATGGTCAGAAAAAGGCCCGAGAAAAGAACTCAGGGGGCTATTCTCTTTGAACTCGGAAACAGTTTGTCTCATAGCCTCCATCAACAGCGGAATAAAATCGTGCGCCGATTTAAAGGGCAAAATAGTGGGCGTGGGTAATCCAGGTTCCGGGACCCGGCAGAATGCGCAGGACGCCCTTTCCACCTGTGGACTCAATTTTGGAGACCTTGCCCAAGCGGAAAGTCTAAAACCTGTAGAGGCCGCGGCGTTACTCCAGGACGGTCGCCTCGACGCTTATTTCTACACTGTAGGGCACCCTAACGGTTCTATAAAGGAAGCCGCTGCCGGTGCGACCAAAGTTCGATTTATCCCGTTTCCCGATGTAGAAGCGCTCCTTTTGAAGGACCCTTTTTACAGCAAAACATCTATACCTGTTAGTCTCTACTCCGGGTTTGATAATTCAGGAGATGTCCCCACATTTGGTGTAAGGGCCTGCTTCCTTACAACAGACAAAATGACGGATGAGGTAGTTTATAGCTTTACAAAAGAAATATTTGAGAATTTTGAAACATTCAGAAATCTTCACCCTTCGTTTGCGGATCTCAAGAAAGAGGAGATGGTTAAAGGATTACCCGTTCCGGTACATCCTGGAGCGCTCAAGTATTACAAGGAAGTTGGGCTGGACGTGACTGAAGAGGGAAGATAACCGTCTAATCATGGCGCGACAGAAGATTCACTCGAAGGAAGAGGCTCCAAAAACCGCGGACCAAATAGGTCCCTATTCCTCAGAATTTTCCTCGCAACGGGAGAGTTATGGCTCACTCATCGGAGTGATAGCCCTATGCTGGTCCATCTTTCAACTCTCCATCGCAAGCTGGCTCATTCTTGACAGTCTCGCTATCCGGGCTATCCACCTCGGTTTTGCAATGCTTATGGTATTTATCGCCTATCCTTTCAGGAAACGACGAGCAGGGGGAATGTTTCAAACGCGACCCGACCTTCGTTTTTTTATTCGGGCGACTATAGCCGGTCTGGCGTGCGTGGCGGCCATATATATCTTGCTGGATTACAACGGAATCAGCTCACGCCAGGGAGCGCCTATAGAGAGAGACGTTTTATTCGGAATGATATTGTTGCTCCTTCTCCTCGAGGCTGGAAGAAGGGCCATAGGACCGGCGCTTCCCGCAATATCCATCTTCTTCATCGTCTATGCTCTTTATGGGAGTCATCTTCCTGATTTCCTTGCTTTCAAGGGAGTTTCAATGAATCGTCTTCTCGGTCAGATGACAATGTCTACCGAGGGAATATACGGTATACCTCTGGACGTGTCCGCCAATATTGTTTTTTTGTTTGTTCTTTTCGGCGCCATGCTTGAAAAGGCCGGCGCAGGCGCCTATTTCATCTCTGTAGCGCTGTCGCTTCTTGGCAGGTTTCGGGGAGGCCCCGCAAAGGCTGCCGTCCTGGGAAGCGGATTAACAGGAATGATTTCCGGCTCCAGCATCGCTAACGTAGTGACAACAGGCACTTTTACCATACCTCTTATGAAAAAAGTGGGTTACCCTGCCGTAAAAGCGGCGGCAATAGAAGTCGCCGCAGGTATTGACGGCCAACTGATGCCCCCCGTAATGGGAGCGGCGGCATTCATAATCGCAGAATATGTCAACGTTCCTTATGTGGAGGTTGCAAAATCCGCTTTGATTCCGGCGATAGTTTCGTATAGCGCACTTTTTTACATCACCCATGTGGAAGCGTGCAAACTGGGAATCAAGGGAATGGACAGGGACGAGATCCCCCGTTTCAGACAGGCCTTTTTCGGCGGATTGCACTATCTGATTCCGCTCGCCGTTTTAATCTTAGAGCTGATTTATTACAGACACTCCGCTCAAATGGCCGCCTTTAGGGCTATCTTGACCCTGGCCTTTATCATTGCGCTTCAACACCCCATTGAAGCGCTATTGCAGGGACGGCCATTATTAACCGGCATAAGGAAATCGGCTGCGGTCCTTATTGACAGTCTCATTGGCGGAGCGCGCAACATGGTCGGTGTGGCCATTGCCACAGCATGCGCAGGGATCATAGTTGGAGTGGTGACCCTGGGGCTGGGAGGACTGATAACCGAGGTGATTGACCGTCTCAGCGGCGGCAATCTTTATTTAATGCTTCTGATTACCGCATTCGCGTGTCTAATAGTTGGCATGGGGTTGCCCACAACGGCCACCTACATTGTAGTGGCTTCCCTGACTGCTCCGGCAATGACGCTTTTAGGTGAGGCCAGCGGGATTATCATTCCGCTCATGGCTGCGCATCTTTTTTGCTTCTATTTTGGGATTCTGGCGGACGACACCCCTCCAGTAGGCCTGGCGTCTTTCGCCGCCTCGGCTATAGCCGGTTCCAACCCGGTGGCTACGGGACTGCAGGGCTTTATGTACCACGTCCGCACAGCGATTTTACCATTCATATTCGTATTCAATCATGATCTCCTTCTCATCGGTGTTAATAGCGTTGCGCATGGGGCCCTTATCCTCTTTTCATGCGTTTTGGGAATTCTGGCGTTTGTGTCTGCGACCCAGGGCTGGTTTGTCACTTCAAACCGGTGGTACGAAGTCCCTTGCCTCCTTGCCGTAACTCTTGACATGATGAGACCTGATTTAACGGCATCCTGGTTCGGAGTCCCCAATGAATACCGATATTTCATGTTTTTTCCGGGAGTGGCTCTATGGTTGGCTATTTATTTTCTACAGCGCCACCGGGCGACTGGAGTGTGACGAGTGTCAAACACTCGCTAGCGAAAACGCTTTGTCAGGCAGCCCTTGCCTGTCATCTCTTGACATCATTTGCAAAGGCTATTGCGACGAATTGTCGTGGAGGCGACCATGAAACTCGAGAGAATTGATCACATTTGCATTGCCGTCAAAGACCGAATAAAGGCGGAAGCTCGTTTCAAGGAGGTCTTTGGTCTTGACCCAGATCTCCGATACGTCGATGACAAGGAAAAGATAGACGTCGCCCGTTATTATTTGGGGGAAGTGGGAGTGGAGTTAGTCGCTCCGACGGATGAAGAGGGCGAAGTGGCCAAATTCCTCAGGAGCCGGGGTGAGGGGTTATTTTTGCTCTCCCTAAAAGTCCCGGACACCGCTCAAGCCCTCGAAGAACTGAAGGAAAAACCGGTTAGTCTCGTGGACCAAACCCCACGTCGGTGGGGTGACCATAGATTTGCCTTTATCCACCCTCGGTCATTCTTTGGAGTGTTGTTGGAAATCATCGATTGATACGTTGGGGAACGGCGTTACCGAGACGCTCAGCGAGTTCACCCGATATCAAACAGATTTCGGAGAATCGACCAACTGAACTTAACTCCTCCTTTGCATAGCCGCTGCTAAGGTAAAGATGATTGGGTCGAGACGGGAAACCCCGTTTCGTTATTCGGGCTTTGAAAGATTTCAGTGGAAGCCTATCGAATGCCAATCCAGTGGCTTGCGTGTTCAAGACCCTGTATATTACAAAAAAGTAAAAGTCTCACACAGGAATGACAATGTTAATTACGGAAATGTTAGCGAAAAATGCCGGGATATACGGGGACGAAATTGCGCTAATTGAGCTTGAGCCGGCTAAAGAGAAACGAACAGAAATTACCTGGAGAATGTTCGACGAACTCGCGAACAGGATATGCGACGCACTGATAAAAGCTGGTATCAAAAAGGGGGACACGGTAGTTCACCTGATGAAAAACTGTTTAGAATGGCTACCTATTTATTTTGGAATTCTACGGACTGGAGCGTTGGCTGTCCCCTTAAATTTTAGATTTGATCCTGATTCAGTAAGAAGCTGCGTAGACATAGCCGAGGCCAAGGCCTTTTTCTTTGGGACGGATTTTATCCAACACGCCAATACGGTTAAAAATAATTCCAAAGGTCTTGAGAACTTTATATTCCTCGGCCCTGGTGAAATGAAACCTGACTTTGCAATCTGTTATGAGGATTTTGTTGCTTTGGGAGAGGGCATAGGTCCCCAAATTGATATCAATTTATTCGATTCCGCATGTCTCTATTTTACTTCCGGCACTACGGGAAAACCCAAGGCAGTCCTGTTGACCCACAGGAACCTGGAGTTCGCATGCTACGTTGAACAAAATCATCACCAACAGACTCACAGTGACAATTTCCTGTGCATTCCGCCTTTGTACCACACAGGAGCAAAAATGCACTGGTTTGGAAACCTGATGGTGGGAGCGAAGGCCGTTATATTGAAAGGCGTTAAGCCGCAGTGGATATTGAAGGCCATATCCGACGAAAAAGTCACGATTGTTTGGCTCCTTGTGCCGTGGGCGATGGACATCCTTTTTGCATTAGAAAACGGGGATATCAATCTCCTGGATTATGACCTTGGTAACTGGAGACTGATGCATATCGGAGCCCAACCTGTTCCTCCCAGCCTGGTTCAGGAATGGAAAAAGGTTTTTCCCAATCATCAATATGACACGAATTATGGTTTGACTGAATGTACAGGGCCAGGATGCGTTCATCTGGGGATGGAAAATATTCATAAGGTTGGAGCTATTGGATTACCAGGGCTGGATTGGGAAACCAGGATCGTTGATTCCGATCTTAATGAGGTTCGGCGGGGAGAAGTTGGTGAATTAGCTGTCAAAGGCCCTGGGATGATGAAGGAGTATTTTAGGGACCCAGAGGCTACAGAGGAGATCATGAGGGAAGGTTGGCTTTTAACCGGAGACATGGCTCGTAAGGATGAAGATGGGTTTATCTGGCTAGTGGACAGGAAAAAGGACGTTATCATTATGGGTGGGGAAAATTTGTTTCCTGTTGAGATTGAAAGCTTCCTTCAATCCCATCCACAGGTTCAGGATGTTGCCGTAATTGGTCTTCCTAATGAACGTTTGGGCGAAATTCCAGTTGCTGTCGTTGAGGTTAAAAAAGGTCAGGAACTCACTAATGAAGCCATAAATGAATATTGCGGAAGCCTGCCCAGATACAAAAGACCTAGAAAAGTCATCTTCGCTGAAGTGCCGCGCAACGAGACGGGTAAAATAGAAAAACCCAAACTGCGAAAACAATATGGCGGGACCCAAGAAGGCTGTTAAAAAGAAAGCGCTAACGATAATGTGTTGAATCTAAGATTAAAAGCTCTAGCTTATAGGCAGAATACGAACTCGGGACATATCTTGGTCGACACTGATTAATGCGCCTTCGATTAGATTCTTTTGGAACTGGGCGAAAACAGACAGAACAAGATCTGCAAGCAGACTCGGGCTCACATCCTGAGTCCGGATTTGCAAAACACTCGGGTACCTGGCTTTGGTAGCGGCCAGAATAGCGCCAAAATCAAGATCATGTGTGAAAACCACATATCCGTTGGATCGTGCCCAAGCCAGGATCTTTTTATCAGGCGCCTTTGATTCACCGATGGTGGACCAATGGATGGCTTCGTGGCCCGCATCTTCTAGCACGGTTATCCACGCTGGGGAAAGATTCATATCGACGAGAATCTTCATTTCGAGGCATGGGCCAATGGCACGTCAATCTCCTCGGCCCTCCATGCGGCGTAGGAAAGGGCCTCGTCTATATCTTCCCTCTCCAAGTACGGATAAAGAGATAAGATTGTCTCTCTAGAGTGGCCTGATGCAACCATGCCGACTATCATGCCTACGGTTACCCTAATCCCGCGGATGCAAGGTTTTCCGCCCATAACCCTCGGGTCAAATGATATTCTTTCAAATTTCCTCATGAACAAGGTCCTTCTGTTCACTGTTCTTTGCTTGATTATAGCCACTGAGGTCGTAAATGTCACGAGTTCTTGCCATGATGGAAAGAATCGCCAGGGTGTTCTAAATAATCTGATAAGTCAATCCGTTGGTTTAAGATTCAAGGTTCCCACCGCATCAACCCCCTCTGGAGAGCCAATGTTTCGATATTACGGACTCCAGACCAACGAACCCAGTCGCCTGCCAGCTCCCTGAGTTATAGCCCGAAAAGCCTACGAGTGTTCTGCCCAACTCGACCACAAGACTTTTCTGATGGGAAACTCGTGTCCTTTGCCGGCACGAAAACATTTCTATTCGAACTATTAAGGATTCCTCAATAGTTAGACCAGCCTTGAATGCCAAGCTCAGATTTTTCAGGGGCATTTGGCCATTTCTTCTTTAGGGCGCTGGTATTTGTAGTCAAGCCGCTTCATAACGTCGCCAAATCTAAAGCTTCTCTTGTTACCTCTTGGCCTAGCAGAGTTTCCTCGGAAAGAGATCTGTTCGCTTCCATTACCATGGAGATAGCCTCAAGCAAATTTCTCTTGGTTTCTGCCAAAGTTTCGCCTTGAGTATTGGCGCCTGGCAATTCCTCAACAAAACCAATGTAACCTTCAGGGACTTTCCGGAATGCAGCCGCGAGATTCATAATTCTTCTCCAATATTGCTAGTGGCATTCATTGTAAACGAGTTCCGGATCACAATCCAGTTGTGAGTTCTATGCCTGCCTTCTGCATAATCAGGCTGAACCATTTTATCGGGCGGCCAAGGGCGTCGTCGTTATGGGTCATAGTAAGCAGTTGGAAGCCGAGCCGTTCAAAAAGCAACTGGATCTCTTCAGGGACTCTTTCTATGATCAGTCGACCGTTATCATCCCTGGATGTCTGCGAAGGCAGGTTTCGCATTGAACCTGAGAGGAAGAGAATACCCTCCGGGGCAACCAGATCGCGTAACTGGGAAGCGAACTCAAAGATATCGTGGTCCGGCACATGGATTATGGTTCCGATGGACACTACGGCGCCGAAATGATGACACAACAGACGATCAGGTTCCCGAAAAGGCAATGTAGCCTGGATGATGCGTCCCGCCAGTTCAGGATGAAGACGTTGGGCCACCTCTATCATTTTTGGCGCAGCTTCCACTGCCGTAACATCGTAACCCTTGGATATCAGGAATGCGGCGTCACGACCAGAACCGCATCCTATTTCCAGGACACTCTCTCTTTCGGGTAAGAACCGTAGAAGCAGCCCATGGACTACCTTCATGTCAGCCGTTTCGTATGATTCAGCTAACTTTTCGGCGTTTTCTTCGTAGTAATCAATTGTCGATTGGTCCATGGGACATGGCTCCGAAATTGGAAGTTAAGGGCTTTGAGAGTATGTTCTTTCGCAATCAGGTAAAATAAAAGATTTTGGCGGCCAAACCTTATTGAAAGTCCACCGATATTCACGTCCAGATTAGTTGTAATGGTCAACAGGGAAAACGCAGCTAGGCATTGTCGGCTACCAACAGTTCCGCTGGGGCTTTCCTGTGGAGTTCCGGGTTCTTGAAATACGCTTTCGCTGTCTCAACGACCCGCTTAAGCAGAACAAGGTCCTCCGGTTCCATATCTTTCACGGTAAGTTTCGCTCTGATCTCTTCTTCGGAAAATACACCATAGAGTTGGCCTATGGCCACATTCAGGAATGTCGGCGACATGATCGTGATGTTCATAAAAGACAGCGCCACGGCTCGCTCCTGGTTAATGGCTTTCCGGATTCGTTCATAAACTTTTTCACCGTCGTCTGAGGCTACACAAAGTGGGCTTCCAACGATTTCAAAAACGGAAATGGTTATTATTTCATTCATGTGGAATCTTCCTCCGCATCTATCTCAAAAGATGTCGGTTTCCTACAAAGAATGGCCCCGAAGGCTGCGCACATATCGGCGTCAAACCAACTGGTCTGTTTCATGTCGATCTGGATTTCGTCAAACAAACAATCCCTAGTTTGGGCGTAAAGTTGTGACAATGCCAGGAAGCCTTTGAAATCATGACGAAGTTCTGGCAACACCGTTTTCAAGCCATAACCTCCGTTACTTTTGCGCCGCTCTTGAAACTTTGGTCATTTTAGATCAGGTCTTGCGCTTATGTCACTGTGCTTTTTCCTTGACCAATAAACTTTGTAACCGACTGACAGAATTGGGAATCGATCCTGAGAAAATTCACTCGATCATTAACTGCCCACTTTTGAGAGCCACATTTCAAAAAAGCTTTGGTATCATGGCATAATGTTTGGATTTTGCTGACGCGATCTGGTTTCAATCGGCGGGAACAGCCCGCTACCCGCTATGTCTTATGAAACAATAGGTTACGATCTGGACAACCATTTTCGTGGAGTCACGAAAATGGTCAGACTAGGCTATACGGGCCCGAACGTGCCACTAAAGAATGCAATCAACAACTCCCAGGATCGAAGTGGGAGCGGCGTCCCTGCCGGTCATTTGTCTTCACAGCAAACATCCTGATTCAAAATATCCAATGAGCGGCACAGAGGCCGCTCCGCATTAATTTCAAGAGAACAAATGAAAAGAATGAATACTACATAATCGCAATTCAGCAGGATACTACACTTCGTTTGATTCTCTTTTCTTTGGTGCCGGTAATTGTTTAGCGGCTTCTTCCAACTGTTTGACATAATCGACTTCGGCCATTGACTCCTTAAATTCCCTTCGGCGAATCTCGAATTTGTCGTATTCGGTTTTGGCATGGTCCGCAGCAGACCCTTTATTAACTTTACCGGCGTCATGAAGTATCCTGCGGTCGTTGAACCGGAGGAATTCATCAAGTTTTTCTTCCCAGTCCTTCATGAACACCTGTTTTCGCCGTTTCGCCTGATCCTCAGCAAAATCGAGCCACATCACTACGATTCGGTTAAGTTCTTCGATTTCATCTTCCTTAAGATAGTTTTTAGCCGTGGTAACATCAGTCTTGCGAACCTCGCTGCTCTGCCAGGTAGTGAGCCCCATGTTAGGCATTTGATGATCAGCTCGGGAACGAATCATCTCAGCAGCCGTCATACCGGAAGCGGCAAAGTGAAGCTTGTTCTGAATGATACTGAAGAATCTCGTTGTTTCCCCCCATGTTGGTTCGTAATCCGCTGCCATAGTGAAGATTTCCTTCACCCGCAGGTACATGCGCCGTTCGCTGGCACGGATATCACGGATCCGGCTTAGCATTTCATCGAAATAGTCAGGAACAGCCGATCCCTTTACCGGTGGGTTTTTAAGCCGTTCGTCATCCATCACAAATCCTTTGACTACGTAATCCTTTAGCCGCTGGGTAGCCCAGATACGGAAGCGGGTGGCGATCAGGCTTTTTACCCGGTAGCCGACGGAAATGATCATGTCGAGATTGTAGTATTCAAGATCGCGCCGGACATCCCGGTTCCCTTCCCGGCGAACTGTCAAATATTTTTTGACAGTTGCCCCCGGCAGCAGCTCACCTTCCTCATAAATGCCTTGAATGTGGTGGCTGATGTTCTGCTTGCTGGTTTGAAACAGCTCCGCCATCAAGTGCTGGGTCAGCCAGACCGTTTCATCCTCCAGCCGCACCTCAAGCTTAACTTTGCCGTCGTCAGCCTGATAGATCAAGAGTTCACCTTCAGGATTTGCTGTTTCGTAGGTTTGATCTTTCATATTGACCTGACCTCGCTGTTAGGTCACAAGAAACAGTTTCTTAGATAGTTTAGCAATGATTTCTTGGTCACTATCTCTTTGTCCCATGCTGATTCCATGTCCCTCAATAGTTCAGTCCATTTCTCTGGCAATAATTTGTCATCTCTCGATTTCCAAAAATCCATCTGTGCGCAAATGCAATTTTCTAGTGCTTTAGGCCAATCTGATACTAACGTGGTTGCTTCGTCGTCCCCAATCCTTCCAAGGCATTTGCCCAATTGTATCATCACTAATTCCGGTCTGTTCTCCGGGACTATATGATTGACAATTGCCTGTTTGGGGTCCTTGCCTTCTTTAATAGCCTGTTGAAATATTCTATCCTCTTCGTCAGGATTTCTATGAGAGAGCCTGTATTGAACCAACTTGTTGTTTCCATCAAATTCTTCTATCAGTTTGAGCATTTCATCGTAGACTGCGAGTCGTCTTTTTTCCTTTTCTGAGCGGCCTGTTTTATATTTGGTTAGAAACCATTCAATAAAGTGTTTGAGCAGCATTCCAACTATGGTGCCAACTGACAGTCCAGATAAAAAAGTAGTAGAAGAAGCGAATTGGTAGATCTGCGATGCCATAGAAAAGAAATCAGCCATAATTATCGAAAGAAAACACGTTTTGGAATAACAAGGGGGGTCATTCTATCCAGTTCCCCGAAGCATCGAAATCAAGAGATGAAACTCGATTGAAGTAATGCCAAATAGTGTTGAATAGCGGAGCGAGCAGCCTCTCAAAATTAGCCATTTCCATTTGGGGAGCATCCTCTGGAACAAATAGTAAATCCTCCGGGATAATGTCGCCACCGGCGAAGTCTTTTTCCATACCGGCGTTGATATACTTTTTAGTGAGAGGTATTTGACACCAAGGGAGGTTTAACAAAGCCGTTTCGACAAACCAAGGCCCATTGATACCAATTTCTTGCAACATTTGTATCCAATCCCTGACTGTATTGATTGTCTCACGGGTGATACCCTCCATAGCAATGTTAAATACTTCCTTACCAGAAGATGGGTCTTTACGATCTACCGAATATACCACTGGAGGCTCGACTCTAGCCGCAAGAATAGTTCCCTTGCTGTTGATCCTCGTCAGTGACTTCCCTGTATCACGTCCTTCCATATGATAAGCTTCCAGATGTCCCCCTGTCATTCGGTGCCCGTGTCCAAGAGGTCCAAGGAGTTTCAAAACTCTCTCGATCTTCGACCGGAAAGTCGCCCAATTGATCTTACTATCTGGCAAGACGGCCGGGAAAAGTCCTAGGGTCCAGACTGGTTCACCTCGATATTGACTCAGAAACTTTCCTTCTTTTACTTGCTGATGGAAATGATCTCTCTCTTCTGCTATCCGTTTCTATCACCTTGGCCAGCGATCGCTCTTCCGCTTGACGCATCTCTTTAAGCACCCCATTTTCGAGAATTTCTCGTAACGCCATCCTAATTTTGTGGCTGAGATCGTCCCGGGCGAGTTTAAACTGGTCGCTCGTGCTATCCGGATTTAGAGCGTACTTCAAAGGGTCGCGTCTATGAGAGAGGTCAAAAACACGTTGGGCAGGGTCTCCATACGCCGTGTTCTGAACCCAAATGAATCGCGAGTCGTCTAGGGTTTTGAATGCATAGCCGAGTTCGAACATGACATTGGGGTTTGGCAAGAATTTGCAGTCAAAACTCTCTTTCGGTGCGTTTTGGTGGTTTGTTTTATTTTCCCATGCGGTTCCGACGAAAGTCAAATCAGCGAGAAATATTTGAGACTTTTTTATTTTTTCGAGAATGGTGTTAACTATTTCGGGATGACCAGGTATCCCTTTAGTGTCGTGGTCCAACTCGGCAAAATCGGGTCTGGGAGAAGGCTCAAATAGGAATTCCTTGTTAAGCTCCTTTATAGCCTTCTCAGCGGCATCCCTGATGAAATATCTATTACACTTCGAATCAGTATCATTTTGCCAAGAATAAAAAACCTTGATAGCCGTATGTCCTAGCCTTTTGTTAGCGCTATTTTCGTTGATGCTTTTCATGCGGCTGTCTTTTGCTGATACAAGTATCTCTGGAAGCCAGTGAACACCTGTCTGATCACCTCGGGGCGACCGAGGTCAGCTACGGCGTCGGTGATCGAGTCATGGTATTTCAACCGCAGCAATGGCGTAAGCTTTTCGCCATCTAGTTCCTCCACACCAACGCTCACGTAGTGGACAAGCACGAAGTCCAGAAAAGCCTGTTGTTTGCTATTAAACTGTGCGCTGATACCAATTTTGGCCTTTGCGGCACGTTCCCCCCGCGTGAGAGGCGGGAGGGCATAGGCCACATACGCAAGCACGTCGAAAAGGTCACTCTTTTCAGCGTCGATGATGCGCTGCATCTCGGCCAGTTGGTCCTTTCCGAAACCTTTATCTGCCAAGGCCGTCTAGAAGTTTCTTGCGAGTATCTGGTTCGCTCCACAAAGCACGTAGTTCGTCTTCGTCCTTGAAAAAATCGGGTAGCTTCCCAAAGAGTAGTTCCATGAACTGGTGAGAAGACATGGGCTTGCCGTCAGGATGCCAGAAGCTCGTGCATATCATGTGCTGTATGGTGCGATCCTTGCCGTCGGCGAGTTTAACTTTGGCCTTCTGCCGACGGACCGATTCTTCGTCCGGTTTTCCGATGTCATCGTCATTGCCTGTTTCTTCAGGCTTAGGCTGTCTTGGTCCCGTGGGTTCCTGTTCGATTGGTTCGCCATCCCACTCCGGATCGTTGAAATGGTGGTGCGCTTCCACGAAGTCATATATCGTGAAGTAATCCTTTCCGTCGTAAAGTCGCGTGCCTCGGCCAATGATCTGCTTGAACTCAATTATGGAGTTGATTGGCCGCATCAACACGATATTTCGGATGTTACGGGCGTCGACCCCAGTGGAAAGTTTTTGGGAGGTGGTGAGGATCGTAGGTATGGTCTTTTCGTTGTCCTGGAAGTCGCGCAGATGCTGCTCGCCAAGCGATCCGTCGTTGGCCGTGACACGTTGGCAGTAGTTGGGGTCACTACAGGTTTTTATCTGATTTATCAAGTCCCGCACCGCTAGCGCATGATCTTGAGTTGCGCAAAAAACAAGCGTTTTTTCTCGCTGGTCAACCTCCTGCATGAAGAGCCCCACTCTGTACGCTTCACGTTCCCTAATCTCAATGATCTTATTGAAATCAGCTTCGGTATAGAGCTTACCCGTCTCAATCTCGCCCTCGATTAGTTGGTCGTCGGACGTGTAGATATACTGGTCCAGCGTTGTGGAAATCTGTTTCACCCGGAACGGCGTAAGGAAGCCGTCGTTGATCCCGTCTTTGAGCGAATAGACGTAGACTGGCTCTCCAAAGTAGGCATAGGTGTCCACATTGTCCTTGCGTTTGGGTGTGGCTGTCAGGCCGAGTTGCACTGCCGGTGCGAAATATTGGAGGATACCTCTCCAGTTGCTCTCATCATTAGCCCCACCGCGATGACATTCATCTATCACAATAAAATCAAAGAAATCTGCGGGATACTCACCGAAATAGGGCGAGGGCTTTCCATCTTTGGGCGGTCCACTCATAAAGGTTTGAAAGATCGTGAAAAATAGACTGCCGTTCTTCGGTACCCTGCCTTTCTTTCGGATATCCTGCGGACCAATCCTCACCAGCGCATCCTCCGGGAAAGCGGAGAAGGCGTTATACGCCTGGTCGGCCAGGATGTTTCGATCAGCGAGGAATAGGATACGAGGCCTACGGTTTGGTTCACGACTAAGGCTCCAGCGGCTGTGGAAGAGTTTCCAGGCGATTTGGAAGGCGATGAAGGTCTTGCCCGTACCAGTGGCGAGCGTCAGTAGGATTCGCTGCTGTCCTTCGGCAATAGCCTCCAATACTCTCTCTATGGCGATATCCTGGTAGTAGCGTCCCAGGAAGTACCCGCCTCTGTCCTCGAATGGAACAGCGGCGAAGCGATCACGCCATGCATTTGCTTCTGCGAAGGTCAGGTTCCAAAGTTGAATTGGACAGGGATACTGGGCTACGTCCCCTTCCTGCCCGGTAAACATGTCAATGCCATAAATCTTTTGCCCGTTTGTCGAATAGGCAAAGCGAACAGCCAGTTTCCGGGCATAAGCCTTGGCCTGCGCCACCCCTTCGGTGTAGGGTTTCTCCCAAGCTTTTGCCTCAATCACCGCCAGCTTGTGGTTGCGGTACATCAGCACATAATCGGCGACCTCGGGCTCGCCATGCTTCCCGGCGCCCATGATGCGGCCCGGTGTAATAACCTCGCGACGGATGCGGCTCCCCTCCACAGCGCCCCAACCCGCCGCTTTTAGTGCGGGGTCAATATGTTCGGCTCTGGTTTCGGCTTCGTTCATTGGCTTGATCCTACAGTTGGCCGCTGAAGGCCTGATGCAACAGTGACTTCTTCAACTCGTCGAGTGTGGAGAGCTTTTGTCGGTATATCAATTCCAAATGCTGGATTTTGACCGATAGGTGGCCTAGTTTCGTGGCAACAGCCCTCTGATCATCGAGTGACCTTGGTAAGGCGAACCGATAACAACGCAAATCGCGAAGCAGTAGGTTTTTTTGTGCCGCTCCCGCCGACAAATTGATAAAATGGGTCAATCCGGACGCATAAGCAATAGAAAGCAAAAGCGCTGTCGATAGATGATCTTGTTGGTTTTAGAATGGCTACACTTTTCTGGAAGGTTGTTCGCCTTGTCCTATCATCCTCCGGTGCGATAGCCATGCGCCCAATGGTGCCACTGTTTGTGATCAGAATGTCACCTGGCTCAAGATTAGTTCCCGATGAGTTTCCTCAAAATCAGCCTTTGTGATTTGCCTCGCTGTCTCAAAGCTCAATGTGCCGCTGTTTATATCCTTCGCACTCAAGAGAAAAAAAGCCAGACCCGTTTTCATCTTCGCAGTCCCCATGTTTCCCATCAGTGATTTGCTGGCACACTTCGTCAAGTCGTTTTTCCACCCACCCCTCCCCGCGCTGGGTAAAGACCGATTGCAGGTAGCTTTCAAAGAGCGCACGGGCGTTTAGGAGGTTCTTTTCGGCGTTCGCTTTGGCGGTGGCAATGCCCTCAAACGCTTCGTCAAGAATGCCCACGATTCGTTGTTGTTCGGGGAGAGGGGGTAAAACGATCACAATGCTGTTGAATTTCGATTTGTTCACAATCGGAACTGTGGTTCCAGATTCCAAAGCCTCCAGCTGCCCTTTGAATGAACTGGAAATGGCTTGGTAAAACATGAACTCAGGAATTGCCTTGCAATAGTCTGGCAAGATAGCGTTGATCTGCTGATTGAAAGCAACAGGAACGGTGTTCAATCCGACCTTGCCCAAATTACCAATGCAAGACACCAAGATGGAGTTCGGTGGAACCGTACGGGCAACCTCTACTCCAGCCTCTGAGAGTCCATCGCCCCCAGAATCAAGTGTTGCATCACATAGCTCCGGTGGTTTAATCAAAGGCATGAACTGTCCGAAGAAGTCGGCATTGTTCTTCGCTGGCGTGTTTCCGGTTGCGGTCGTAAACGCTTCTCCCAAAGTCGTTTTGTGCCATCCTACTTTCATAGCAACGCCTTGATATTTCCCAGCGCTTCTGTGCTCTCGGCATCCAACGCAGCAATCTCATCCATGATCGCCCGAGGACTCCGATGACTTGATTTCCTCGCCGCCGTTCGGGTTCTTCACGGAGAGGTCGAAACTGGTATGGTCGATGCTCGTTGCTTCCAGCGCTCCAGCTCTTCGACGAGTCTGCGAAGGTCTTTTGCAGTGAGATGAACTCCGTGAGGTCGTCATCGTTGAGCGGGTTGGTCTTGCCAAGGTTACGGCCAGGATCGAGCTGGTAGAACCAGACCTTGCGTGTCGGTGACCCCTTCTCGAAGAAGAGCACCACTGTCTTTACGCCTGCCCCCTGGAACGTACCACCAGGGCAATCGAGCACAGTGTAGAGATTGCAGCTTTCGAGCAGCAGCTTCCGCAGACTCACTGAGGCGTTGTCGGTGTTAGACAGGAAGGTGTTTTTGATGACCACGCCCGCTCGGCCTCCAGCCTTGAGCATCTTGATGAAGTGCTGGAGGAACAGGAACGCCGTCTCTCCAGTGCGGATTGGGAAATTCTGCTGGACCTCCTTGCGTTCCTTCCCGCCGAAGGGGGGATTGGCGAGGATCACATCAAAGCGATCCTTTTGCTGAATGTCAGCGAGGTTCTCTGTCAGCGTGTTCGTGTGCAGGATATTTGGCGCCTCAATCCCGTGCAGGATCATGTTCATGATCGCGATCACATAGGCGAGCGACTTCTTCTCCTTGCCGTAGAATGTTTGGTTCTGTAGTGTCTTTGATGTCTTGAGTGGTGAGGCTTTCGTTCGCCTTCAGGTAATCGAACGCCTCGCACAAGAAGCCCGCCGAACCACAGGCGCCGTCGTAGATGCTCTCGCCGATGCGAGGCTTCACGACCTGCACGATGGCACGGATGAGCGGGCGAGGGGTGTAATACTCCCCGCCGTTACGCCCGGCGTTGCCCATGCGCTTGATCTTTTCTTCGTAGAGGGCCGACAGTTCATGCTTCTCGGTTTGTGAGCGGAACTGTAGCTCGTCGATATGGTCGATGATTTCACGCAGGTTGTAGCCGCTGGAGATCTTGTTGTTTATCTCCCCGAAAATCTCACCTATTTTGTATTCAATCGTGTTAGGCCCGGTGGCTTTCAGCTTGAAACCGTTGAGGTAGGGGAAGAGCTTCTGGTTGACAAAGTCGTGGAGGTCGTCGCCGGTCACGGCATCTGTTGTGGTCGATCCGTCCGTCCTTGCTTTTAGGAGCGGCCCACTCTTCCCATCTGTAGGGTTTATCCAGGATGAAGCTGTATTGCTTGCCCTCCAGCGCCGCCTCGGTCGCTTTATCCTGTTCCAGCCCGTCGAGGTATTTCAGGAACAAGAGCCAGGACGTTTGCTCGGTGTAGTCAAGTTCTGTGGTACATCCAGACTCTTTTCGGAGAATGTCGTCGATGTTTTTGAAGGCTTGTTCGAACATGGAAACCTTTCGAATATTTGTTTTTTCAATCAGTTGTCAAAAGCAATTTCCCAGGTCTAACTGTACCAACAGCTTCCTGTGGAGTCCGACTGATTGTTATTTCGTTTTTACTTGATGACAAAATATCACTCTTTGTAACCGGTCAACAGAAAATTTTTTGTCCCGATCGGTCTAACGTCGCCGTCCGTGATTTCAGTCGCTTGGCTAATATTTGTTTTGCGTTGAGCCGAGAACCTGGGCCGATAATCATCCGATGTTGCGATTCCCGCCTCGCCGATGCTTTCCTCATCCTGCCCCTGAGACTTGAACCATTCCCATTCCCTGACCTAAAGCGCTGAACTGAATTGTCTGGTCCTCGAATTCCAGGCCGCTCCCAAGAATCGCTCCGATTCAAGACGAAGATCATTGCCCAGCGAAACTGATCTTCGCTCTTCGACTGAAGATCTACCAATTTCTGACAGGCGCTTCGTCGCCGCGGCCCGCATTCCCTTGCCGTTGACCTTAGTGTGAGCGCCTGCCGTTTCGAGGGCATCCATCATATTGCGGTGATTCTGCTTTGCGCCGACTTTAATTTCCTTGAAAAATTCCATCACATTGAGCCATCACTCTGGGCTCCTTTCCCTTTTGATGGCCGGATTATCCCCCGGATATGCGTCAAATGGGGACACACGTTCCGGAAATATTTTCGTGTCTGAAATTTTTTGGGAATTTTTAAGAATGGGCAAGCAAACGTCGGGCATTTTTGTTTTTCTGTTATACTATTAAGGTAATCGGGCACAAATGCTGACCATGTTCGGCCCAGGGACAACATCATCAGAGAGAGGCCAGCTAACAGTGAGACGTGAGGACATTTTGCAAAAGCTAGACGAACAGCGTCTGCAACTTGTTACCGCAGGCGTAAAATCATTGGCGCTGTTTGGTTCGTTGGCTCGTGATGAGGCAATTGACAGTAGCGATGTTGACCTGCTCGTGGAGTTTGTACGGCCTACTGGTTTGCTGGGATTAATTGCGCTAAAACACGCTCTCGAAAAAGCGCTCGAAGTTGAGAAAGTCGATCTGCTTACTCCTGAGGGACTCCACCCGGCCTTGAAGCGTCGTATTCTGGCGGAGGCCATCCGTGTCATCTAGGCTCTGGAAATTCCTCGTTCAGGATATCATCGACGCAATCGCCCGAATTCAGGGTTATGTGCATGACCTAAGTCTTGACGAGTTCCAGCAGGACAGGAAGACTCTGGACGCGGTAGAACGGAATTTTATCATTATCGGGGAGGCTTCTGGACAAATACCCCCGCGGATTCGGGACAAATTTCCATTGGTTCCCTGGCGTGATATGAGTGACATGCGAAATTATGTGGCCCACAATTACTGGGGCATTGAGGTTCAGCAAGTTTGGGATACTATCCACTTGGATTTACCAGGTCTTGTGCCGATGTTAAAAGAGATTCTTGAGCATGAAACGGAATAAGATTTCAATTGTGGATTTCTATTGCTGGCCATTGCGTCTGTCGAGTTGAATGACAAACTGGTGGTTGTCGGTTGATCTCGTCAGCGATATCGTTGTTCATCGTCCATCAACCAGGAAGAGCCTGTCTGGCCATGTTCTTCGCCGTTTGTAACGAGCAGGGAATGTCCCAAATCCTTGAGTAACCAGAGCATGGCGCACCCCGCTCTGTCATCAGCGCCCAGTCCGAATTCTTCATTGACGGCTATAATATTCGCCATCTTCGATCTTTAGTCTTCAGTGTGTTGGACCGGGATCGTATCCGTACTCATGATCCCAATACAGTGTCGGCATGAGCCACGAGTAATACCTTGTTTGGTCTAGCTCCTCTGACATAGAGGAATCTTTTCAGACCTTTACCACGATAAATTGCCCCGGGAATTTCCAGAAAGCAATCGAACACGCCATCAGCGCTTCCCAACGGGGTTTCCAGAAACCTTCTCAGGACTTCTATGTGATTAGCGCCATTATATCCTTTCAATATCTTCCTCTTGCAAAAGTATTTTTTAGGAGGTTAAGGGTTTGAAATAAATGAGCTTCACGGGCAGACCAGTGGTATAGTGTTTTTGGAAAAAGACTCTTTGTCACAGGAGATACCAGTGAAGCTTAGAAAGACAATATCATGGCTGATGGGAACGCTGCAACGGAGTTTATTTCCTAAATTGGAGCAATGCTGGGATATTGCTTTAACCGAAAAAGAGAAGCAGCTGGTGTCAATACTGGAGTTGGTCGAGGTTGAGCGTTGTGTTCCGAAAAGTAGCGATACACAGTGGCTTGGAAGAAAGCTTTGCGAGCGTGAATCGATAGCCAGATCGTTCGTTATGAAGTCTGTTTATGGGTATCCCACCACACGGGCTCTGATTGAGGCCCTTGAGACTACGCCAAGCTTGCGCAGGATCTGTGGTTTTGGGAAACCTTCAGACATTCCGTCTGAGTCGACTTTCTCGAGGGCTTTTGCCGAGTTTGCTGATAGTGGTCTTGGTGACAAAGTCCACGAGTCTTTGGTTGAGAGATCTTTGAAAACGCAACTGGTGGGGCACATATCCAGAGACTCTACAGCCATAGAAGGCAGAGAGAAACCGGTAAAAAAACCTCCAAAACAAAAATGTTGCCCGAAAAAGATGGGTCGCAGACCAAAAGGTGAACATTCAGATCCCATTGAAGTCAAACGGCTGGCACGTCAGCTTGGTCAATCAGCGAAACAGGCGTTAAAGGAATTGCCGGTTGGCTGCGATGTTGGAACCAAGAGAAATTCCAAGGGATACAAGGTAAGTTGGATTGGCTACAAGTTTCATGCGGATGTCAATGATTTCGGTCTGCCGGTGAGTGTCGCTATTACTTCAGCGTCATTACATGACAGTCAGGTAGCCATCCCCCTCATGAAGACGAGCAGCTCCAGAGTGACGTATTTTTATGACCTTATGGATGCCGGCTATGACGCGGGAGCAATATATCAGATGAGCCGGAGTCTTGGTCATGTGCCGATAATAGACAAGAACTCTAGGGGGAAAGACATCATCCCCATGGCTCCCCATGAGACTGTCAGGTATAAAGAAAGGACAGTGGTGGAGCGCTTTTATAGTCGATTAAAGGAAGAGTTCGGAGCAAATAATGTCATGGTTCGCGGAGCGGTGAAAGTAAAGGCTCATTTAATGTTTGGAGTGATAGCGATTTTTGCCGACCAATTGATCAAATTAGTGACATGATCAATTACAAATCCGAACAGAAAAGCACTAAACAGGATAGATGCGCCCAAAAACAAAAGAAACATCAATTTTAAGGAAAAAATCCTGTTAAGGGATCACTCTGACCATTGAAATTTCATCTAAAGACCAGATCGGCGTGGCAAACACTCATTTCTGAAAGAGTTTTGCAAAAGGCTCAATAGTTACCTCCTCAGTAACAGATTTCTCCCTGACGGTCGAAATGGCGCCATCGTCAGTTCCACTATTCTAATTCGGACGAGTGTCAAATAAGGACACATGTAATGGATTTTCTTTGGGATGCGTAGAAAAAATGTTCCCACTGGGAAGAGAATTTCATAGTTCATGGGAACCACAATCAAACAGGAAAGATTCCTCCCAGCGGTGGAAATGATGCTCATGCTATGTCAATATTCACCTGCAACAGATTGGTTGAGCAGGAAGATTGCCTCCGCCGGCAATATTCTGACCTCACACCCGGCAGGGACTTGCCATTTTTCAGCTAAAGATTTATAAACAGCATGTTCGGGGTGTAGCGCAGCCTGGTTAGCGCGCGTGCCTTGGGAGCACGAGGCCGCCGGTTCGAATCCGGCCACCCCGACCAGCATCCTCCCTTATTTTCCAGTCCCAGCATGGATTTCCTTTGTTTCGAAAGCCGGATCCAGCTAAATCAGTTCATTCCGCCTGACTTGGAGGGGAAAGTATGATCACTAATGTTATACGGAAGACCTTCAGAAGCCTGATCACATTGTTTATTCTCACTCTGGTTTTTACTTGTAATAGCACGTCATCGTGGGCGAAAGAGTCTCCCTGTTCTTTTAAGCTGACTATAATCTACATGAACGACACACACGGCCACTATAGTCCGGAAAAGGACAGTAGCGGTGTGTTAGGCGCCGGCTTTGCAAAGGCCGCGACGGTTATGGAGAGAATCAGAAAAGCCTGTGAACTTGAAGGACGGACCACGTTAACATTGCTGGCGGGCGACATGTTTAGCGGAACAGCCTATTCAGCGGTTTTTAAAGGTAAACTTGGAGTCAGGCTTATGAACGACATGAAATTTTCCGCTATGTCCGTAGGCAATCATGAATTCGACTATGGTCAATCCAATTTGATAAAAACCCTTAGGCCTGCCATGAAATTTCCATTGTTGAGCGCGAACATCCGATACGCGGATGGAAATCTGGTTTTTAAGCCCTATGTTATCGAAAAACTTCCGGACAAAAAGTCCAGGATACTCATTTTTGGTCTTACAACAGAAAATACTCCTGAACTTACGCATCCCAGGAACGTCAAAGGGCTTGTTTTTGCAGACCCGGTCGATGTGGCTCGGGAAATTGTTGAAAAACATGGAAAGGACAAGTTCGTAATAGCCCTGACACATTTGGGAGTCGAGAAAGATAAGAAGCTTGGCCTATTGTGTCCGGGTATCGATGTAATCATCGGTGGTCATTCCCACACGGCCCTTTTTGAACCGGTTAAACTGGGCGATACTCTCGTATGCCAGGCTGGGGCCTATTCCCAGCACGTTGGGAGACTCGACGTGGATGTAAAGGATGGCAGTATAGAACATTACAAAGGACAGCTAATAAAACTGGATGGGACCATTGATGAAGATCGTGGAATCAGATCAACTCTACAAAAATACAGTAGCAAGATGGCGCCGTTTTTCAGCGAGACTATAGGTTCATCAGACATCGCTCTCGACGGAAGTCTCAGCGCTGTCAGATCTTCCACGCCCAATCCGTTGGGCATCCTGGTAGCCTATGTCATGGCGAAAGCGGTCAATGCGGAGGCAGGCCTCATAAATGGTGGCGCAATCAGGGATGGATTGAAAATTGGGCCTATAACTAATCGCGACATTTATGGCATCCTCCCATTTCAGAACCTCGTAACAAAAGTGGCCTTAACGGGCTCGGATATTGAGTCGGTTTTACGCCGCAGCCTGGAGCTTCCAGAGAGGAGTGGGGGTAAGCTCCAGACTTACGGTCTAAAACATGAAATATCCGGCGGAGAGCTTCAAATCAAGGAAGTGGGTTCAAAACCTTTCAGACGTGAGGATTATTATTCTGTGGCGCTCCCCGATTTTTTGCTTGCGGGAGGCGATGGCTATACAACTCTTGGAGCCAAGGGCAAGACCATTGTCCCGGATGGCGCGCCATTGATCCAGATCTTCTCTGATTTCATAAAGGACAAAAAGGAAATCAATCAGAATCTGCTTGATTCACTTTTGAAAAGGTAACCTTGTAAACACCGGCATGACGAAGGATCTTCACTACGAGTGACGCAAGGACGTCAAATCTTCGTTAAGTCCGACCGTTTCGCCGCAATGCTATACTCTCCTGTCAGCAAAATGGTATTAGTCGTAACGCCTATCAAGTGACCTATATTGAGCCGCTTCCGAAACATGTTCGGGCCTAATGTCAGGGCTAAGCGACAGATCGGCAATGGTCCGGGCTATTTTTAAGATTCGGTGATACGCCCGTGCCGATAGGCCAAGACGTTCCACGACCTTTTCCAGAAAATCGAGGGATGTTTGTTCCAGTACGCAAAACCTTCTGGTCAATGACGATTTCATCTGGGAATTGGAGAAAATACCGTATTTCCCCAGCCGGTCCAACTGAACACTCCGAGCGGCGTTTACGCGTCGCCGGATTTCTTCCGACGTTTCGCCGTTTTCTTTACTCGTCAGGTCTCTCCATTCGACTGAGGGGACCTCTATGTGTATGTCAATGCGGTCCAAAAGAGGCCCTGAAATTTTGGCCCAGTATCTCTCGATGGTCTGTTTTGAACACACACATTCATGTTTCATGTCTCCCCTGTAACCGCAAGGACATGGGTTCATTGCGGCCACGAGCATGAACCTCGCTGGAAACGTTATAGCGAGATGCGCTCTGGATATGGTCACCTCACCGTCTTCGATGGGTTGTCGAAGAACTTCCAGGACATTCTTCCTGAATTCGGGCATTTCATCCAGGAAGAGAACACCATTATGAGCCAACGAAACTTCTCCGGGACGCGGGATAGCGCCACCGCCTATCAGGCCTGCGTCAGAAACGGTATGGTGTGGGGACCTGAAAGGCCTTCTAGTCATTATGGATTTTTCTTTCCCCAACAATCCCGCCGCTGAGTAAATTCTGGTGGTCTGCAAAGCTTCTTCAAAGACCGGTTCAGGAAGAATCGTCGGAATTCTCTGGGAAAGCATGGTCTTTCCTGATCCTGGTGGACCAACCATAAGAACATTGTGACCCCCTGCGGCCGCCACTTCAACTGCCCTCTTGGCATATTCCTGCCCTTTGATGTCTCGAAAATCCAACGGATAGTCCACTGCAGGTGTTGTCAAGGAATTTGGATTAGGCCTGGAAGGTTCAATGGAAACTCGATCCATCAGGAAGCCGGCGGCTGTGATTAGACTTGACACACTCAATGTGTCGACGCCCTCCACAACCGCTGCTTCCGGGGCATTTGACTCAGGAAGGATAATGCCTTTAAATCCGAGGTCGCGAGCCGCAAGAGCCAGTGAAAGCGCTCCCCGAACTTCCTTGACCCGACCGTCCAATGAAAGTTCTCCAACGATGAGGTAATCATCCATCCTTTCCGTTGGTAGCAGATTGAGTCCGATCAGTACCCCAATCGCAATAGGCAAATCGAATCCAGATCCCTCTTTTCTCAATGCGGCAGGAGCAAGATTGACAGTTATTCTACGGGCGGGGAACGGAAAACCACTGTTGACGATTGCGGATTTGACCCGTGCGGCGCTCTCTTTAACAGCGCTATCCGGGAGACCTACAACCGTCACTGCAGGTAATCCGTTATAAACATCAATTTCAACTTCGACAGGATGAGCGTCTATACCGACCAAGGCGCCCGAATGGACTTGAGCTAACAATTCAGCTTCCCCCCTTAATGAATTTTCCTAATTAAATGTGTCCCATAAGTGAACTTTAAAATAAGTAGGATGAGAAAATGATATCAGAGCATATAAATATATGCAAGTTACTTACTGCAGGTGATTGTTATTTATTATAACCTTGCTATTGATTTCATCCAGAATCTTGGTCTTATATTTGATGACGGACGAGTTGTTTGTCATAACCATATCAAGCTGACGTGTATGGATTATCATGTAGCCCAGGATCCTGAGCTTTTCCCGCATGCTTTCCGCATCAAAACCCTCTGCGCGGGCAAATGCGCTGTCCTCCCGTATTTCAACTTCGAAGTTGAAAGATTCCAGTATTTCTCCCACGAAGAGAGCTCGCAGTCTCCGCCGTGCGAAATCAGCGGCCCCACCCTTGAAAGTAAATCTGACATAATTCTCTGAAGCTCTTTCCCCCACAAGCGCCTCGATAGTTGAGAAATGGAATCCGAATCTCGAAGAAAGGCTGCAAAAATTTTTTGAAATCATAAAATAGTTACGAGCGGAATAGGCTGAGCGCATTGACGGATCAAGGGCCGGATTTGAAGTAGCCTGCATAAGGACTGACATGAATCCCTTAGCGTCCACAGGAGGGGGGCCTTCCCATGGCACGGCTGTAATGCCTTCCCACAAAGCCAGCATGGGTATGGAATCAATGTTGTCGATGTGGATAAATTTTCCCTCGACGTCCTGCTTGAATCCATCATCCAGGTTGATCAGCCACCATTGCATTGGAACATCGCAAACCAGTTGTTTGCTGGAGCGTTCCGAGAAGCGATGTTCCTTACCGAAGTTAAACATTTCATGGACTGACTTTTCATGGCAGAATCGAGTTATGTCGTGGAGCGTCTCGCACTTTCGTGGGTGAAACTCATGACTGTCCGGATCGAGTAGATTTAGTGGCACGATATGTCTGGTAACCTTTTCCAGTATTTCAAATACAGGGCTACCAGCCATTAAGTTCTTTCTTGTGGTTTTCATCTCGAGCAGAGAGTCAACCTTTCCGAGGTAAACTCGACGGTTGTCCGCATCCACAGTTATTTCCTGACCACTCTGGAATTTTTCGGTTGCTCCGGAGAGTCCAAAAATAGCAGGGACCGAGAACTCTCTCGAAACGTTCCCCAGATGGCCTGTAATACCGCCAATTTCGGTTATGACCGCAGCCGCTGAGCCTAGCATAGGCGCCCAACGGGGCAAAGCCTGAGCAGTTACAAGAACAGAACCTGGAACAAATTTCAGTTTGTCAACATCGTTCTTGACTATGTAGACAGGACCATACGCGACACCAGGCGCTGCGGTTTGTCCACCGGCGGCCAGGATCACGAATTCCCCATCATTTAGCTCATCTATCTGAACATTGCAGGGGGGCAACTCCACCTCTTGAAGCGGTCTGCACTGCAAAATAAATATCGATCCTTGATGGTCAATCGCCCACTCTATGTCTTGAGGTCCGCCGTAGTAATCCTCGAGTGTCTTGGACATCTTCGCCAGATCCCGCGCCTGACTTTCGGATATAGACGGCGCTCCACTCTTTTCTCCAGTCACATCATCTCTGCAAACTCCTTCCTCAGGAAAACACACGAATTCATGTTTCTTCTCCCTTATGGATTTTTTCATAATATCAAATGGCTCTTTACTGGAAATGATGAAAAGGTCGGGGTCTATGGATCCATCAACCACTGCCTTGGGTAGGCCCCACACTGAGTTAATGAGGATGGAACTATCCCTGACATTTAATGGGTTACAGGAATACATGACTCCACCGGCTTCTGCGTTGACCATCACCATGCAACCAACACACATAGCCACGTCCTCGTCCGGAATTCCGCGATTCAGACGATAGGTTATCGCGGGGAGGCTATACTTGCTGGCCACGATGTCCTTATAAGAGTCGATTATGCTTTCCTTGCCGACGTTCAGAATGGAGCGAAACTGTCCGGCGAATGACGTTCCCGACGAGTCTTCCCCGAGCGCGCTGCTACGGGTCGACACTCGAATTCTCTGCCCGTGAGCCATTTCGAGTTTGTTGTATGCTTCCAGTATTTCGGTTTCCAAATCTTCCGGCAAGCTTGCCGCTAAAATGAGGTTCTGAAGATCAGCGCTAAGACGGAATAGGTCGTCAATCCCTTCTGTGTTGGTAGCCTGTATTCGGCGATCAATCTCAGCTTGGAGATCATTGTGGGTCACAAACCGCTCATATCCCCTGGCCGAGATTACGAAACCATCAGGTGTAGGCAAACCAATTTCATTTTTGATGGTGGCAACATTAGCCATCTTGGCGCCCACTTCATCGAGAAGATCTCTTGTGACCTCGGATAAAGGTACGACCAATTTGGACCCACCAAAAGTTTTCTTACAAGCCAAAGCTAGAATTGATCTTGTCCTGAATCTGTTTAAAGGAATCGTAAAGTTCTCTGTATTTACCTGGAGCCAGTTCGTCCAGATGTTTTATTATCCTGAAGACGTTTACAGAAACTGCTGTGCAGTGTGAGCGGACGAACGACATCCCGAATGGCCGGGAACCCTCGAGCGCTTTTTCCAGGTCAGTCATTATTTCTAGAGCTTTGTTGTTAGCCGTCAAAAGTAGCTTGAAATTATGATAGCGATGAGCGAAAGCGTCTCGAAGTCCCTGAACACTTGATGGGTCTTCAGGACCGATGTGGCCCCTAAAGATTATTCGCTTAAGAAATTTTGGGAGTTTGATCATTATTGCAAGAAAGCCTGATTGTAAATCAAAAGGAAATGCAAGTCGTTGAAGCGTATGTCCATCGAATTGCGCAGCTTTTTAATTTTTCTGGGAAGGCTGACCATGAATACATTTGTGATTTCCGTCAGAGGTGAAGGAAAAGGGCGCCACTCGAATTTGTGAGCGCCCCTTCCGTTGAATACCGGTGTTTTTAATGCTCCTTCTTGGCGCTGGCGGTCATTTGTAAACCAATCCCTTCAAAGAGGAAGAAAATGGCATAGCCCCACCAGAGAGTGTAAACTACGTAAAACACAAGCAGGAATGCCAATATGCCGGCGCTTGAGTAAGCGCTTTCCGGGACTACTGTAAAATAGTTGTAACTGACTTCAACAGCCTTTTTCAGAATTGTGTCAACAAAAGCCGCTTCTTTGAACTTGGCTTGTCGTTTGAGGTCCTTATCCATTTCTTTCAAGCCGCTCCACCATGCATACATCGAATCGCGCCCGGAAAAACCATACTTGGTCGCGAGCTCGGAATCTTTGTTGTAAAACATGGCGTCAGAGTCTTTAAGCGCGGATTTTAGGACTAGTCCCAAATCACCTGATATCTGTAACTGTGATCCTTGCCCTGTAACTGTAGCCCCTGCCGTGGTGAAAATTTTAGCTATGTGTTGCCCAGTTTCAGCGGTCTTGGATTTTACATCCACTTTGAACGTTTTCCCCAAGTACTCCTGATTCTTTTTTTCAAGAGCCGCAACGTACTGAGTTGAACCCTTAGATATGCTGTTGAATATTTGGTCGGACTTCTCTAGAAAATTAAGGCCGCCTTCAAACAAGGGTAGGAACATTGCTATCAGGATTATAAAGAAGGTTATTGCCAAGAGGAGTCCCTTTGTGAAATTCTTGCCGTCCCTTATTAACATTGGTCTAAACCTCCCCTCTGAGCGATTTGATGTTGCCAAGGAATTTACCGATAACCCACACAGAGAACACCCCGATAACCAAGAAAAATATTATGAGCCCTACAAAGCTAAGACCTTTAGCTAGGGAGTCTGAGATGTTTATTATTTCCATCTGGTTAAGTTTTTCAGGTAACGAGAAGAATCTATTGACGAAACCCGCCAGAATGGAAAGCGCGTAAAATCCTCTAATGTAAATACCCTTTACAACCTTTGTTGTGAGCGCTCCAACCTGAATCCCAATTAGAGATCCCAGAAGCATTCCCATTGCGAGAGTATAGAAAATGAACCCGTATATCGCGTACTGGAAAATACCCGCGTATCCAGCAGTAAAAATTATCTGGAGGATGTCGGTTCCAACCGCTGTGAAGGAGGAAACGCCCAAGATGTAAACGAAAATAGGAAAGGTAAGGAAACCTCCACCTACGCCCATGATAGCAGCCGCAAAACCCACAATCGCTCCACTAATTGCGACGAAGAGCGCCGGGATTCTCTTTCCGCCTGGTGTCAGATCCTCATCAAAGGCAATTAGTGGTGGAATTTTTGAGGCCTGCAATTTAGCCGGAAGTCCCACTTTACCTGAAGCCGCTTCTTTGCCGTGATCACTTTCTCCGCCGTGAGCGCCGACATCACCAGGACTTTTTCTCAATTTAAGAAAATCGAAAAGGGAGTAAAAACCGAGGAATCCTAGCAACACAACATAGACAATGCTGATGAACAAATCGCTTAAAATTGGGTTATATTCATAAATCGCTCTGTTTATGTATCCTCCACCCGTGACTCCAAGGCCTGAGCCGACAAGGAAGGCGACAGCTAGCTTTACGTTGACGTTGCCAAGTTTCTTATGTATCGCAGTGCCCATAATGGCTTTAGCGAAGATGTGAAAAAGATCTGTCCCGACCGCCAGTATCCCCTTAACCCCTGCGCTCATTAGAGCCGGGGTAATAATAAAACCACCGCCGGCTCCTATACAGCCTGTTATGAGACCTGCTCCCAAACCAACCGCTATTGAAACTACAAAAATGCTTGGATTGTAAAATGCTGGCTGATAAGCTTTGTAACCTCCCAAAAATTGGTCCGCAGCGAGCGCCAAGCCTGTCAACGCCGCTGGAATCAGCATGAGGCCAAGTATCCAGAGTTTCTTTTTGTCTTTTAGGATATTCATGGAAGTCTCGTAATCCCATCTAGCGTGGGCCATTGACGCCTCCATGAGCATCCGGTAAAACTGCCTAGCCAGTTTCATGCGATGTTTCCTCCGTTGTTAAGGATTTCTATTGACTGTTGCAAATGCAATACTTGTACCTTAAATGGAGGACACATCTTAGAACCTAAGCATCTATAATAACAGTGAATATGTTGTAGTTGATTGATGGGCGCAAATGAGTTCGTCCGGATGGTGTCAGCATATTTTACAGACTGCCAAAGTACAAATAGATTGGGAAGACTTTTACTCTTTGAACTCGGTCCGAATATGGAAACTGTCCCGCATGAGTGGAATTAAATTACGCAGATAAGACTTTAATTATTTATTGCTTATTAATATCTACATAACTTTTTTTCTTGAACGCGTCCTGAAGTTTGTAGAGTAGGTCATCGATGTCTATGGGTTTCATCAGATAATCAAAGGCCCCCAATTCCATTCCCTGCATTGCCACCTCGACATTGGCATGGCCGGTTAGCATGACGACTTCGACACCGGGCGCAATCTTCTTGATCCTCCTGAGTGTTTCGATGCCATCCATGTCTGGCATTTTGACATCCAGTACGACGACGTCGCTGGGAGATTCCGAAAGCATGTCCAGAGCCTGTTGGCCACTGGACGCCGCTCGAACGTCAAGTTTTCTTTTGCGCAACCGCTTCACAAGGGTTTCTACAAAGTCTGTTTCGTCATCCACTAACAGAACTTTGAATTCACTCACCGTTCATTCCTCCTTGCCGTTCTCGGCGCTATGTGGTTTGTCCATCGCCCAACAGAAGCGATGAAAATTGATAAGTCATGTAGAATGATCATTCAGCAGCCATCTGAAACTCAAAAGTTTTCGTCAGATTCGACCTCGGTAGACGGAGTCCCAGACTTCGATTCTTCAGGGGAACCGCTTGCCTGGGCTTTTAGCTCAAGTATTTTGGATCTAATGGTAGCTAATGTGTCAGGGTTTGCCTTGAGAAAAGTCTTGACGTTTTCTCTCCCCTGGCCAATTCTATCATCTCCGTATGAATACCATGCCCCTGATTTTTCGACTATCCCGTTGTCTACAGCGAGGTCAAGTATCTCTCCTGATGATGAAATGCCCTCATTGTACATGATGTCAAATTCTACCTGCTGAAATGGTGGGGCAAGTTTGTTCTTGACCACCTTTACACGAGTACGGGAACCGGTGATATTTTCACCCTCTTTAATTTGCCCTATCCGACGGATGTCCAATCTCAGAGATGCGTAGAATTTAAGCGCATTGCCCCCAGTAGTCGTTTCAGGGTTGCCGAACATTACTCCGATCTTCTGACGGATCTGGTTCGTAAAAATAACCGAAGTGTTTGATCGAGAAATTGCCGCGGTCAGTTTCCGCAGCGCTTGCGACATAAGGCGGGCCTGAAGGCCCATGTGTGAGTCTCCCATTTCCCCCTCTATCTCCGCTCTGGGAACCAATGCCGCCACCGAGTCTATCACGACAACATCCATTGCGCCTGATCTAACAAGAATTTCCGTGATTTCCAATGCCTGTTCGCCATTGTCCGGCTGTGAGACCAGTAATTCGTCTGTGTTGACTCCCAGTCTTTTCGCATAGTGAGTGTCCAGGGCATGCTCCGCGTCTATAAAAGCAGCGAACCCTCCCTTTTTTTGGGCCTCAGCAATGACGTGCAGGCACAAAGTGGTTTTACCGGAGGACTCAGGACCAAAAATTTCAGTGACACGTCCTTGGGGTATTCCTCCTATCCCGATGGCAAGATCAAGTCCCAGGGATCCAGTAGAAATAGCTTTTATATCCGGGATCGCCCCAGAAGTGCCAAGTTTCATAATTGAGCCGCGTCCGAACTGTTTTTCAATTTGGGATACGGCAATGTCGACCGCCCTCAGTTTCTCAGATTCATGTCCGGTTCCTTCGATGGAGTCGGTTGTTTTTTTTGTCTTGGCCATTTAAAATCCTTTACAGCTTTAGTTGAACGAATTCCGCTGATCCTATCGCCGTTCCCTGTTTGATAAGACGGCAGTTCAATGCTTGTTGAGCGTATAAACCCCAAGGAGCGGAATGTAATCCAGGATAATACGATTCTTTACTAGGATAAACACCAATTATTATATTACATACAGCGCTCAAATGTGCCCTTTATTTTTGCAGCGGAGAAAATTTGTCTCGAAATCTTTCCACCCAAACCGTTAGATTCCAAGAGATTCTACCTGCTCTGGTCATAGCAGGTAAATGAAAATCATATCAGCAAGCCGAAGAACAGACATTCCCGCTTTCCATGCCGAATGGGTCCTATCAAGATTTCGTGAAAAGTCAGTCCAAGTGGTGAATCCGTTTAACCAGAGATCGAGACAGGAGTCTCTCTCTCCAGATGACGTTGCGGCAATAGTTTTTTGGACAAAAAACGCAGAACCTATTGCGCGCTATCTCGACGAAATTTCTGATATGGGGCATGACTTCACATTTCTGTACTCCATGAACAATTATCCCCATATCGTGGAACCGAATGTTCCCCAAATGGGTCAAACAGTCAGGACGTTGGAAAAACTGGTCAAAACCTACGGTTCAAAAGTGTTTAGGTGGCGATATGACACCATAGTTCTAACTGAAACTCTTAACAGAACCTGGCATCTAAAAAACTTTAAAAGCTTGTGCGGTATTATGAAGTCCCTTGTTGACGAATGCATATTTAGTTTTTGCGACTACTACGGTAAGACAAGAAAGAATTTGGAAAAGCTTCTACCTGATCATCATGAACCTGCCCGTGAAGAATCAGTCCTGATGGCTTTGGAATTGGCTGCGATTGCATCTGATCAAGGCATCAAATTGCTGTCCTGCGCTCATGATTTTCTCGCCGTGGGGCCAATCGGCAGAGCTAGATGCATAGATCCCGAATTCTTGAAGCAGGTTGTCAAATCTGATTATAAAAAACTGTTTCTCGACGGGACACCGATGAGGCCGACCCGAAAAGAATGCAGATGCGCGGCCTCAATTGACATCGGTTCATATAATACCTGTTTTCATGGGTGCGCTTACTGTTACGCCACCGGAAACGTGGGCTCCGGATTAAGGAGTCCTTGATGGACATGTCAGCAGAATTTGTCACAATCAAGACACACACCCCTGACAAACACGGAAAATAATGTTATGATAATAGTTTGTAAAATTGAGAAAACTGTTTATTATAGTTACATCTTTTTGATATAATTAATAGATTGGATCCATGCGGGTTTAAAACTTTTGAGCTTTATAGCCAAAGATCGGAAGAAGCGTTAGGACAAGATGCGGAGAGAGGAAACTCACATCAATGAAGATCTTGATATCGATTTGAAGGATGATTTTGACCGAGAGAGATTTGTTCTTCCCTCCTCGTTAGTCATCGATGACGGTGAAACTCAAAAAGTCCTCAAATACGGAATTCTGACCGCCTTTTTGCTTCATCTACTTCTTTTTTTTGTTGTAGCTCGAGTAGTTGGGTTCCAACCTGCAAGTTCTCTTCTCAAACCAGGCGAGAAGGTCACGCAGGTAAGATTGGTTGAACCGCAAGAATCCTGGAAAACTAACGAGCCACCTCCCAAGGACTCCGCCGCCATGTCGGATCGGGATCATAAAGCGGAAAAAGAACGTTTACCCAAAATGCCTCTTCCTCCAAAACCTCCCATAGGCTCCATGCAGGAACCGCCAAAGAGAATGGCTTCTTTGACTCCGCCGGTAGCGCCGGAAGATATTACAAAAAAGAAGCCTGATGCGGCTGAAGAGGAAATAAATAAGGCCTTTGAACAACAAAAGGCTCAAAAGAAATCTCGCACCCAGGACAAGGATGTCAGTTCATCGCCCCAAAAACCTAAAAACAACCCCAAAAGAATTGACCTGAGACCAACTCCGGGAGAAGTCGCCAGGGGTCTTTCGAGTTCCGTAGCCGGTCCGAATGATTTTTTCCCAGATGGTGATATTGAAGAGGCTGTCGTAGACATAAACACTAGAGAGGACAAGTTTTTTTCATACATGCTCCATCTTAAAAGGAAAATTCAAGGTGTTTGGGTGTACCCTGCAGCCGCCGCCAGTTCCGGAATAGGGGGGAGCCTGTCAGTAGAGTTCTCAATTGCGAAGAATGGTGAACTTGTCTACGTCAACCTTTTGGATTCATCCGGCCACACAATTTTGGACGAATCAGCAATAAAAGCGATCAAATCCGCAGCTCCATACTATCCTTTCCCTCCAAGGCTGCACGCGAAAAGACTCCGTATAAGGGCAAACTTCATTTATGTGACGAGCAACTTTCTAAGAAACATAATGTAATTCTTTATTTGACAGTTTCTTGATCCGTAGTCTTTCCAAAAACTATCTAGCTTTACCTCGATATTCAATTTTGTGTTTGCTTGATCTTATTCATTGCGTCTTGAAAGAAATCGGCTAATGAGTTATCATTACTTTATAATGTAATTGCTCGGACTACAACGCCGAGCTTTGATTTGCCGTATGTTGCGGCACGTCTTATTAGGCGATTGATTTGGGTTTGGACGGAGGTCACATGACTATACGTGGTATGGGTACGCTTGTTACCGTCGTATTTTTTTCTTTTACAACCGTTGTGGTGGCGTACGAGTTTTCTGGAAAACTGGAACGGTTGGATTTCAATACTGTCACTCTGCTAGGGAAGGACAGTGACAAGAAGACTGGTAGAATTTGTAATGAGCAGAGAGTTCAGGCGGCCAGATTCTTGGGAAAATCGGTCAGAGTCAACTTCGAGCAGCAGCAAGGGGAAGACTGGGTAGTCAGTTTTGAGGCTTTGAAATAACAAAAGAGGCGCTCCATATTGAAGCGCCTCTTTGTTTAGAAAACATCCATGAGATTAATTGCAAATATCAACAGATGTCACTTTACATCTCAATTTCCGCTATCGAGAGATAAAATTTCATAGGATTTTCTAACTTCCTGTCGAGCGGCCAACTCGTATTTGTTCAGGCGTTCTTTCATTTCCTTTATACAGGATTCGTCAGGACATTTCTTGGAACCCATCTCAATAGCTTTCTTCTGATGCTCTGCCGCTTTCAATGGATCTCCCTGCTTAAAATAAGCTTCGGCCATAGTCTCCTGGAACACGCCGTCTTGGCCACCCATCATGTCGAGCGCTTTCTTGGCCAAATCCATGGCTTTTGGAGCATCCTGAAGTTTTTCATCCGGACATGTCAACAAGAACCACGCTGTGTCCTGAATGCTCCAGGCGTCATTAGGACCCATTTTGGCCACTTTCTTAAAGTCTTCAAACGCATCTTTGCATTTTCCGCTCCTACTGAGAATCCATGCCCTCATTCGGTAGCCATCAACAAAACCTGGTTTCAACTCAAGGGCTTCATTGATATCTTTTAGAGCCTTATCATTCTCCTGGGCTCTGGAATAGAGATCAGCCCTTTGCGCTAAGGCCCATGCGTATTTAGGATCAAGCTTTATCGCTTCAGAAAAATTTTTCATAGCTTCATCGGGTTTGCCCTGCATTTTAAGGACAATGGCTTCTTGACCATATGCTTGCGCGTTTTTGGGGTCCTTCTCGACAGCTGATCTTGCGTCCTCAGCGGCTCCCTGTAAATTGCCCAACTGAATGCGAACTCTAGACCTGCCAACATATCCGGCGGCGTCTCCCGAATTGGTGGAAATATGTTTGTCGAAAAGCTTAAGGGCCTTATCGAATTCTTTTTTGTTCATTGCCTCATTTGCAGCCGCCAGTTCCGGGCTCTGACCCCCTTTAAGCATTTGCCCCCACGGGAAGAAGAATATTGCTACAACTACGATGATTCCCAATATAAGGAACCCTAAAAAACTATAAACAGAAGAACCACTCTGTTTTCTGAGACTCAGGTTAGGCGATGCGGCGTCTACATGATCGATCATTCCTTAAACTCCTTATTTGTTAATTTCTCGAGAAGAGCTTCATTCGCTCTCCCTCCGTTGTCATCAACGGTTTAGTCTGAATTTCAAAGTCATTCGCATGGTTAAAGAATAGAAAAGAACGTTGCAAATGCCAAGGTCAAAACGACCGAAGATATTGACTCAGTCATAAAGCCTCAATTATAAAAGGACTGTCTGATTAAATCAACGCGAATTTCTTATAAATTTGATCAAAATAGCTTTTTTTGTAGAGGCGCCGTGAAAAATAGAACTAAAGCAGTCCACAAATTTGAAGCAATATTTTTTGATTTTGGTGGAGTTATAGCTGAAGAAGGATTTAGAGATGGACTCATGGGCATTGCGAGCCATGAGGGATTTGAACCCGGGAGGTTCTTCGAATCCGCTACAAAAGCCATCTATGAATCAGGATACGCTATTGGAAAAGCTTCAGAAAGACATTACTGGTCGGTTGTACGAGAAATGACAGGGGTTTCAATGACCGACCTGGAGATGAGATCAAGAATTCTCCGCAGTTTCATCTTGCGTCCTGAGATGATAAAAATAGTGACTGTACTGAGGGCAAAAAACCTCTTTGTTTCTCTGTTGACTGATCAAACGAACTGGTTGGACGAACTTGACGCTAAGTCCCATTTTTGCAGATTTTTCGACGCAGTGTTCAACTCATACCACCTAGGAAAAGCCAAGAGAGATGCTTCAATCTTTTTAGATGTAGCGTCGACCCTCGGAATACCTACCAAAGAATGTCTGTTCATTGATGACAATCATGGCAACGTGGTCAGGGCTAATGAGGCCGGATACCAGACTATTCTTTTTCAGGGAGTAAAGCCCCTCACGGAGTTATTGTCCGAAATGGATCTTATATCGCAATCAGAACTGAACGACATTCTGGATCCGAATATCTCTTGTTGACATCATCAATTCCTTGCGTGTACTGACCCTTATTATGAAATCCTATTACTGAATTAATGTATTAAGCTTAAATATTTGGGACATCTTGTTATTGTTGGCAATCAGATCGGGAATGATTTGCAACCGCCTGCGATATCGTCGAAAGGTAAGTCATTATTGACTTTTTCTAGATAATCTGATAGGTTACATTCCGGAAAACCAATTTTTACAATATGTCAATTTCGATATGATTCCAGGGATGGGTGCGTCGAAATCATGAAATGTCTAAAGTCTGTGGGCAATTTCCCCACGGTTGTGCCGATATTGCCCCTCAGGGATATGGTTATATTCCCACACGCAGTAATCCCCCTGTTTTTAAAGGGGGCTCGGGTCGTGAAACTAGCGGAATCTCTCCAAGGTGGATCGAATCTGGTAAGTCTGTTTTTTCAGAAATCTCGAGGCAGATTCGGACTCTGGAACGAAGAGTTTGCTTCTATAGGCGTATTGGCGCGTGTAGACAAGGTTGTGTCGTTAGAATCAGGTGGTTTGAGAGCTGTCGCCGAAGGGCTATGCAGGGTTCATCTCGTAAGTAAGGTGAAGAACGAACCATACCTTATGGCTGAGGTTGCACTCGTTGAGGAAAAACAGTGCGATTCAGTTTTTCATGAAACATTGGTTTCCTGTGTCTCGAGTCAGTTCAAGATGGCGGAAGCCATTGGGAAAACCATAAGCTGCCAGGTTCTTGATTCCATTGAACAAGCTCGTGATATCAGTGAACTTGCCGACTTGGTTTCAGCGCAACTTTCTGTTAATGCAGATTCCAAGCAGGAACTCCTGGAACTTTTGGACCCAGTCACTAGGTTGCGACGGTCAATCAACTACCTCAAGTTGGATATAGACAGTTTTGTGGGCAAAACGGTCGCCACCGTTGATTCAGCCGCCTCAACCTTAGGTATGAAAAGAGCCCCGGCCCCAGACGGCAAATCACATCTCAAGGTGTTCCAAAAGGATTACAGCCTGGATGTAGATCCTCAGGCTTCCGAAATAAGAGGATTCCAACTAAAGATAAGGGAAACAGGTATGCCGGCCGACGTAGCAGAGGCCGTAACTAGAGAGATTCAACGACTTGAAAGAATACCTCCTCATTCCCCGGAACATATAATTTCCAGAACCTATCTCGAGGTATTGACCAGTTTACCCTGGGATGTGACTACAAAAGATCAACTTAACATAGCCAGGGCGGAAGAGATCCTAGACAGGGATCACTATGACCTGTCGATTGTGAAAGAGAGGATCCTTGAGTTTCTGGCCGTTCGTCAGCTCAAGTCAGATAATAAGGGCCCAATTCTATGCCTGGTTGGTCCCCCAGGAGTGGGGAAAACGTCTTTGGGTCGGTCAATAGCCAGAGCCATGGGACGCAAATTTGTCAGAGTTTCCCTGGGCGGTGTCAGGGATGAGGCCGAAATAAGAGGGCACAGAAGAACTTATATTGGAGCCATGCCAGGCAGGATAATCCAGGAAATAAGGAGAGCCGGAACAAACAATCCTGTGTTCATGCTTGATGAGATAGACAAGATTGGTCAGGATTACAGGGGAGACCCCTCCAGCGCGCTACTCGAAGCCCTGGACCCAGAGCAAAATGCCGGCTTCATGGATCACTATCTTGATCTGCCTTTTGATCTAAGCAATGCGATGTTTATAGCCACGGCCAATCAACTTGATTCTATTCCAAGAGCCCTCAGGGATCGTATGGAAACTATCAGAATCCCGGGATACGCCGATGAAGAAAAGGAAAAAATAGCGGAACTCTTTCTCATTCCCAAGGCGCTGGAGCAAAACGGGGTAAACAGCTACAAACTGAAATTTGAAGGACAGGCGATAAGGAAATTGATCAACGGCTACACAAGAGAAGCTGGAGTCAGGAACCTGGAAAGAGAAATCCATTCTGTCTGCAGAAAAATTGCATATCAAATAACGCGCGGTCAGCCAATAAATAGGTTTGTTGATTCAATTACCATTGAAGAACTGTTGGGGGGACCGAAGTACTTTTCAGAACTCGCGGAAGAAACAGACAAGGTAGGTTTGGCTACCGGTCTTGCGTGGACTGAGAATGGAGGAGAGATAATATTCATAGAGGTAACGGGTTTCGGAGGACGGAACGGGCTTACCCTTACAGGGAATTTGGGGGATGTGATGCAAGAGTCGGCAAAAGCGGCGTTGAGTTACTTAAGGAATTCCTGTGAACTCTTCGGACTTGAACAGCAAAGGTTGTACGATACTGAACTCCATGTGCATGTGCCTTCGGCCGCGATCCCAAAGGATGGTCCCTCCGCCGGAGTGACGATCGCTGTAGCCCTGGCGTCTTTCTTTACGGGGATTACGGTTAGGCGAGATGTTGCTATGACTGGAGAAATTACCTTGCACGGTAGAATTATGCCTGTCGGTGGAATAAAGGAAAAACTTCTGGCTGCCAAGAGGGCGGGGGTGAGAGAAGTTATTTTGCCTTCAAAGAACTTTCCTCAGGTCAGGACATTTCACGAACACGTAACACAGGGGCTTGTCCTTCATTTTGTCAGTGATGTAGGGGAAGCTATAAGCGTAGCCCTTTCAACCAAATTAGGTTTATCGAATCTTCCGATGAACTTTGAAAGAACTTTACCGTTATTCTCAGAACATAAACATGATTTTTGCTGATAAATTATGCTGATTCATTCTCCAGAGATTTTTTAACCAGTTCGATTAACTTTACACGGAGATTCTGGCATCCCATTGAGCTATTGATCCCGGCCGCGCGGCGATGGCCACCTCCGCCCAAATGAGACGCAATACTTGAAACATCCAACCTACCTTTAGAGCGGAGGCTCACTTTACAGGAATTGTCGGCCAGAGCAGTAATAAGCCCGCCGACTTCCACTCCGCGTGTTTCTCGTAATCTGTTTACAATACTTTCTCCCTCAGTCAAGGCAGCGCCTATTTTTTTGTAGTCCTCGATATTAAGGTAGCTTAGGGCAAGCTTCCCATCCAATAGAAACTCCAATCTTTCAAGCATTAATCGCTCGAGGGTCAGCCTGGAAAGAGGAAGTTCTTCGAACAGACTTTTTGTAATATCATAACTATCCACCCCTGGTGCGAGGAGTTTCGCTGCAAGTTGAAAAGTCTGGCTTGTTACTCCAGAGAATTTGAAGCAGCCGGTATCAGTGACTAACCCAGTGTACAGACACTTCGCTACATCTACACTCAAGTTGTATCCCATCTTGCAAAGCAATTCATAAACCAGTTGAGTGGATGAATTGGCATGAGGGCGGATAAAGTTGATATCGCCATATCCAGGATTGGTAGGATGATGATCTATATTAATGATACAAGGGGCCTTTCCCACATCAGTGATACTTGGGACTATACGATCGTGAGTGGCGACATCTATAGCTATGACGCAGGATGGATCGAACCCAATAGGCCCCAGTCCTACCATCACTTCCATGCTCCCTGGAAGAAAGGCGAAAGATTGAGGAAAATCAGCGCCGAGCGCCGCCACTGCGGTTTTGCCCATTTCTTTCAGGGACAGGTACATTCCGAGCAAGGAACCGATGGCGTCCCCGTCTGGATTGACATGAGTGACAACCACAAATCCATCTTGTTCAGAAAGAGTCGCAGCAATTTGGTCAATCATTTTGGTCACTCGAGACTGATTCTATTTCTTTCAAAAGATTTGAAATCTTTAACGAATGATCGAATGAAGAATCATAGGAAAAGGTCATTACAGGTATGTACTTCAAATCCAGTTCCGCCTTCAATCGACGACGAATAAATCCTTCTGCAGCAGCCAACCCTTTACAATGTAATTCGGCTTTTCCGTCATCCAAACTTGAGAAAAAAACCCTTGCCGACTTAAGGTCTGAACCCAAGGATACTTCAGTGATGGTGACACCCTTAACTCTGGGATCCTTGATATCGTCCCTGATTATGTCCGACATGGTCTGTTTTAATAGTTCAGCGACTCTCTCTTTTCTAAACTGTGGCATGATACTGAATCCATTTTCATCGTGTAGGGAAATAAATGAGCCCTAGTTTTTATTGATATTTCTGATCACGGGTTTATAATTTTGTCTGGGCTATTGTTGGGAGTTAGTAAAATCAATCAACATTTGACTCGTCACTGTGAACTGGCATGGCAAGAGACTTCAATGGAATTGGCCAAATGGCAAAATCTCGATGGAAAAACTTATAACCTCGGCTAAGTACAAATTCTCTATAAATTCATTAATGGTTTCCAACATTTTGTGCGTGTGTCCAGCGTCATTTGATACGACTGTTAGGCCAAGTGAACAGATCTGCCATTTATCGTTGTCGTCAACTTCAGCTATTGACACATCGAAGTTGGAACGAACCTTGCCGAGGATGCTCTTCACCACCTGCCTCTTAGCTTTAAGGGAAGACGACTGATGGATCATTATTCTAAACAATCCGATACCGACGAACATGGCCATATATTTTATTGGTAACCCCGAGGCAAATCAAAAACTGGCCACTCAACTTTTCCGGTCTTATTGGGCCAGTTTTACTGATTCACGTTCCACGACAAAAGCCTCGATAATATCTCCAACCTTGACATCCCTGTAGTTCTCGATGCCGATGCCACATTCATATCCCTCTAAAGCTTCTTTGACGTCTTCCTTGAACCTCTTCATTGATGACAGTTTTCCCTGGTGAACTACAACATTATCTCTAAGTAGCCTGATCTGATTGGATCGTTCAATTTTTCCGGAGACTACATGACATCCGGCGATAATCCCGATTTTGCCAACCTGGAATGTTTGGCGCACCTCCGCTCTTCCAACGACCGTTTCTCTTTCAATGGGCGAGAGCATGCCTTCAATGGCTTTTCTGACATCTTCGATGGCATCATAGATTATCGTGTAAAGCCTCAGATCAACCTTTTCCTGTTCGGCCAGTTGAGTTGTCTTTGGTGTAGGGCGTACGTTGAATCCAATTATAATGGCTTTAGAAGCGCTTGCAAGCATGATATCCGATTCGTTTATAGCTCCCACGCCACCATGAATAACCTTGAGCTTGATTTCTTTGGAAGGAATTCCGAGTAAGGCTTCCTTTACGGCTTCTACAGAACCCTGGACATCTCCCTTAACTATCAAATTGAGTTCCTTAAGTTCTTCGGTCTGCATCCGGGCTATAAGTTCTTCAAGAGAGGCCGGGCTTGTCGAAGCCACGTCATCCTCGCGATGTTTGATGAATCTTTGTTCTCCAATTTGACGGGCGAGCTTTTCTTCTTCAACCACCATAACCATTTCACCCGCATCCGGAACACTCGCAAATCCTTGAATCTCTACCGGAGTTGATGGGGTTGCCTCTGTGACACTTCTACCCTCGTGGTCCAGCATCGCTCGAACTTTGCCGTAATGCACCCCTGCTACAAAAGGATCTCCCAGTTTAAGAGTGCCCTCCTTTATAATAACCGTGGCCAAAGGCCCTTTACCTTTGTCGAGGCGGGCCTCAATGATAATTCCTGTGGCCCTCTTGTCAGGATTTGAGCGCAGTTCCATGATTTCAGCCTGGAGTAATATGAGATCCAGCAGATCGTCTACTCCTTGCCCCGTTTTTGCGCTCACGTCGGCGAACAAAGTGTCACCTCCCCACGTTTCAGGGATAAGATTGTACTCACTAAGTTCACGCATTACGCGATCTTTATCGGCTTCAGGTTTATCTATCTTGTTTACTGCTACCAGTATCGGGACCCCAGCGGCCCTTGAGTGATTTATAGCCTCTTTAGTCTGATCCATGACCCCATCGTCCGCTGCCACAACCAGTATGACAAAATCAGTAACTTGAGCGCCTCGAGCCCGCATTGCTGTGAAAGCCTCATGTCCGGGCGTATCTAGAAAAACGAGCTCCCCTTTGGGAACTTTGACCTTGTAAGCTCCAATGTGCTGAGTAATACCTCCAGCTTCCTGGTCGGTAACATGGGTTGATCTGATCCTGTCAAGAAGCGATGTTTTGCCATGGTCAACATGACCCATGACAGTAATTACCGGAGGTCTAGGAACTAAATTCTCTTCAGTATCCAGGATCTTTTGAGGAAGAAGGTCCTGTTCAGGGCGGCGGCTTGTCTCAGTTTCGAAACCAAACTCGCCAGCTACCAGTGTGGCCGTATCAAAATCGAGCACTTCGTTCATTGCCGCAGACACGCCAAGTGGGAGTAGATGTTGGATCACCTCTGCGGCTTTGACACTCATCTTGTGAGCAAGAGTCGCCACAGTAACAGTTTCCGGTAACTTGAGTCTCCGTTTAATAGCCTTTGGCGTAGTTATTTCTGTTTTTCTTAATTTGACTTTCTTAGCTCTTCCTCTGAGACGCCCGCCACGAGGCCTGTCATCGTAAAGGTCCGCAACATTAATTACCTCCTTGCGTCGCCGCAGTTTTCCTTTTTCATCGTCTGGCCGCTCTTCGACTGCTCGTCCCTTTTTTTCTTTACGCTTATTGAGACGACGTTCCATTTCAATTGGTGACTCAGGAATAAACTGTTTGGTCGCAATTTCCGGCCTGGCCGTTGGGCGTGAAGAAGGATCACCAATGCGAGGCCTGGGGGTTGGTCCTGGAGCGGGTGGCCCCGGAGTTTGTGATTCCACAAAATGGGGTCGTGGAGCAGGTCTCTCTGGGGCACGAGGAGGAGGTTCTCTCTTGAGGTCAACTTTACCAATAATTTGAGCTGGTTGTATCCTTTTATCCTTCTTTTTCTTTTTCCTAGCGGCCCGATCTTCAGCTTCTCGTTGTTCCTCCGTCAAAGCTAATGGAACTTCGGTTCCGGAACTTTGTTCCGATCTTTCAAAGTTGGGTCCCTCTCCGTCAGCATGGGACGGCCCCTCCACCTTAGAGATGTTCTTTCCTGGCGACTGCGCTTGATAGTCTACGACCCTAGGTTCGTGGTCTCCTTCCCGAGTTGGCGGTGTCTGTGTGTCCTGAGCGTCTGTTGTGAATTCCTCTTCATCATGACGAATTTTCACAGGTGGTTTTACCGGCGCCATTTCGATTATTCGGGCCGGTTCGTGACGCTTAGCTTTTCGTTGAACCTTTCGGGCTTCCTGTCCGCCATTCTTGGAGTCGGGCTGGGGAAAATCCACTGACTCTTCGTCCGTTTCAGAAAGCGCTGTCGTTTCCAGTGGGGTCTCTAAATGCATAATTGAATCTTCGTGAAGCTCTTGAGATGGTTGGTTTTTAGCGCGCCTACGTATGACTGTTGGTCTGATTCGTTTTTCAACGACCTCTTTTTGGGGGAGAGCGGATACAAGATGGGCTCTCAATGCCACTGGATCGTCAGTTACCAGAGAGCTTTCAGGCCCCTCAACTTCGTAACCCATAGTCACCAGTTCTTTAACTAAATCTTCGTTTTTGACCTTTAAATCTCTTGCTAGGTCATCAACGGTAAAAATACTCATCCGCACACCCCTTTTTGTCTAGATCTTTTCAGAATGCTCTGCGCTGACGGAATTATCTCGATTTCGGACCGAAGCGCTTTTTGAAGGAGCCTCTTTTTTAGCGCCTTTGCGGCGCATATCTCTGATGGACAAATATAACATCCTCTTCCACCAAGATTTATTTTTTGGTTCGTCTCTATCAACGCTTTTTCCAATACCGCCAACCTTATCATTTCAAAGGCCGGGCGTTTGCTACGGCATGCAACGCAAGTTCTGATCGGTATATGGCCTTTTTTCATTCGCTGCCGTCAATCTAATTCGTAAACTGTCAAATATGAGCTGAAGTCAGTTATTTAATTGCGTCAGATGTTTGATCAGACTCATTGTCTTCATGAGCCAACTCCAAATTTTCAGTCTTTTCTGTGTCGATTTCAATCTCGGGCGGATTCGCGAGATAATTATTGGCCCCCTCTTGCAACATCAAGGCCTTTTCGTTCGTTATGCCCATGAAACTAGTCAGTTCCGCCAGCGATGCTCTAGCTATGTCTTCAGGGTTTCTATAACCATTGTCGAAAAGGATTGTCGCTGTCTCTTCGTCCATGCCTTCAATCGCTATAAGTCTTTCAAAAGACTCTCCGGTAATTTTCTCTTCTTTTGACTCACTTCTAACGTCGATTTTCCAGCCGGTCAGTCTTGCCGCCAAGCGTACGTTTCTGGCCCTTCTTGCCAATAGCAAGGGATAGTTGATCATCGTCGACGATAACCTCCATAGTGCCGGAGATTTGGTCAATAATTACTTTTGATATCTGGGCTGGTTGAAGAGCGTTACATACAAAACGCGCAGACTCATCATTCCAGGGAATTATATCTATCTTTTCGCCTCTGAGTTCCTGCACTACGGCCTGGACTCTCGATCCTTTCATGCCGACACATGCGCCAACAGGGTCAACGTCGGCGTCTCCAGATCTAACCCCAATCTTGGCCCGTTGACCTGGTTCACGGGCTGCGCACATAATCTTTACAATCCCCTCAGCTATTTCAGGGACCTCCTGCTCAAACAGCTTTACAAGGAATGATGGATCCGATCTTGAAAGTATAATCTGAGGGTCCTTCTGCGTTCTTTTGACGTCAATTATTAGCGCTCGTATTCTGTCTCCCTGACGATAAGTCTCTTTCGGAATTTGCTCTGTAACGGGAAGAATGGCTTCGGCCCTTCCTAAATTGACAACGGTATTCTTTTTTTCAAATCGTTGAACTACTCCAGTTACTATATCGCCCTTTCTATCTTTGTAATCAGCGTAGATATTTTCTCTTTCAGCGTCCTTGACTTTCTGAATAATTACCTGTTTGGCAGTTTGGGCCGCAATACGACCAAAAGTTTCGGCGCCGATCTTCTCTCCAAGTTGATCGCCGATTTCAGCTTCAGGATCCAGTTCGTTACGGGCGGTATCCAAATCGATTTCTACACTCGGGTCAATGACCTCCGCCACAACATCCCTGAAACGAAACACCTCAATTTCTCCGGTTGAATCGCTATATTGAGCTTCAAGTTCAACTTTCGGACCAAACCTTTTCCTGGCAGCCGAAACAAGCGCCGCCTCCAGGGCCTCTACTAAAGTGTCCCTAGAAATTCCTTTTTCTTTGGCCACCTGATCAATCATTCGGTCCAGACTTCCCATGGTCACCCTCCCATGCTCAGGGCCCTCTTGCGAAGGCTTTGCTGCAAAATTTCATCCGGCGGCGTTTCTAAATGAGCTTTCTCAATATTTTCCGCATTGATTTCCGTCAACCTTTTTTCCACTTCTATTATCACCGTAGCATCTCGTGTTCCTCTTAAAATACCAAAAAAATTTCTTCTTCCATCTATTTTATGTGCTGTTCTTATGCGAGCTTGTCTACCAGAAAAACGTTCGAAATCAGTCAATTTCCTTACCACTCGGTTAATTCCCGGAGAAGACACTTCTAGGTTGTAATGTTGTTCAATAGGATCTTCTGCGTCCAGAAATGCGCCGACCTGCCTACTGATTGTCGCACAGTCTTCTAGTGTCACACCGTCCGGGGTGTCGATATAAAGCCTCAACGTCCAGGATCCTCCGGAAAGCAAATATTCCACTTCCACCAATTCAATTCCATCAGCTTCCAGAACCGGTTCTATCATGGTCCAAAGAGAGCACACAAGCTTACGATTTGTAGTCATCTCAATCTCAATGCGTATGACCAATTTCCATACGTCTATAATAAAAAACCCGGGATTCTAAAAAACCCGGGTGGTAAACAACCACACTCTGGAGCGGGCAACGGGGCTCGAACCCGCGACATCAAGCTTGGGAAGCTTGCACTCTACCAACTGAGCTATGCCCGCCTAGCTAAAGATTAACAGCGGGCCCTCACAATGTCAAGGCTATAGAGGTAATAGGAAAAAATTACAACTTTAATTATAACAATTTATGAAAACATTTTACAACGATTTTTGATTTATATCGATTGACGATTTGTCTCGTAACATTCGTAACCAACCTTTCAAGAATTCCGTTCGTTTAACTTCCAAGACCCAGTTCCTGAATTCAGAAGCCCCTTTGGCGTATTCATCTTCGCTTGCAGGCTCTATCCTTAATAATCTCACTATAGCTGTCCCCGAGGGAGTCGTAATTGGGGTTGCGTAAATCGGGGTGGTTGGGGATATCGATGTCAGCATCTCTGAAACCTGATTGGATTTGCCAAGATGTGGAACAAATCCTGCTGTTCGAGATACTGGATCGAGGGATTCCCATGAAAGACCATTTTTTTTAGCTATTGCGTCCGCTTTCGATAAATCTTTGGTTAACTCATCGATCAAGCCTTCGGCCCTCTTTATAGAAGATGTTATGGCCCGATCTTTGTCATAATCTTTCTCGACAAGGCTCTTTATTTCGTTGAAAGAAGGGATTCGCTCGGGGTTTTTTTCAATTAATTGAGCAACCAGATAATTATCCCCGTTTCTGAGCAACTTCGAAACTTCACCAGTTTTCAGTTCGAATATTTCCTGCGAAATGGAGGCGTCATCAATCACCCCAGGAATTCCACCACTCTTTGTCACTGAATCAACCTCATGCGCCTCAAGGCCGAACTTTTGGGCCTGTTCCTGCAGTTTATCTGTTCTGTAAACCTGCTCGTAAAAATCATCTGCAAAACGGCTAATTTGTCTTTTGGCTTGATCGTCCTTCATGCGTTGTATGATCATATCCTTGGCTTCTTCGAAAGGCGTTACACGTTCTTCAACTTTTTCCTCTACCATGATCAAATGATAACCCTGATCCGTCAAAATTGGAGAGGAAACCCGTCCCTTGTCCAATCTGAACGCTGCGTCTTCTATGGACTGATTCATAGATCCTCTGGTCACCCAGCCTAAATCGCCACCTTTGGATGCAGTCGAGTCATCCTGAGAACTTTCTTTGGCCAGTTGAGAAAAGTCAGTCCCCGATTTCAGTTTCTGTTCCAAATCAAAGGCCTTTTTCTTGATAGACTCTTTTTCATCATCGGTGGTTTTATCCGGAATTTTCAAGAGAATTTGGCTGATCTTTATTTTTTCAGGGTTCTCAAATTCTTTTTGGTTTGATCTGTAATAAGATCTGGCTTCTTCCTCAGTAATCGAAATATTTGTCAACAAGTCCTTCCATGAGAACCAGACGTACTCAATCCTGGCTGAAGCAGGAATAACATATCGAAGTTCATTCTTCTTGAAATAAGCTTCCAGATCTTTTTCATCAGGCAGAGTCTTGTTTGTCAAATCTTCCGGTTCAATGAGCAGAATTTCTAGAGCCAACTTGTCATTCTGAAAATGCCAAAGAGTCTTGAGTTCATCTGGATCTGTCTTGACAGAATCAGTAATGAGTTTGGCGGCTTGACTTGCCAGAAGTTCCTGTTTCAATGTTTTTTCGTATGCGTCCGGCGTCATCTTCACTGTGCTAAGGTACATTTTGTAAATGCTGGGATCAAATGCTTCGTTTCTTTGAAATGTTGGGTCAAACAGAATCTCGTTTCTCACGTCCGTTGTGGTTACGAACAGACCAAGCTTAGAGGCTTCCTGTCTTAAAATGTTTTGGTCAACCAAACGGTCCATAACACTTTTCTTAAGGTTCAGCTTTTCTAGTAGGTCTGAAGGCATAGCTCCTCGAAAACGGAGTCGAATTTTCTCGATCTCAGTTTGATAGGTGTTGTAGAAGTTGTCATAGCTGATGATTTCGTTGTTAACCTTGGCCGCGTATTGGTGATCTTTGTCTAATGGTCCACCCCATCCAAAGAAGAATATGAAAACAATTATTATTCCGCCGAGAGCCACCTTAATAATCCAAGAACCGGCGTGTCGTCTCATCAGGTCGAGCACTGGTCTCTCCTTTCCGAATGAGCAATTTCAAAGTGTCAATAATATGACCATACGATCTTTAAGTCAATGGAGGCGGCTAACAGGCAGAATTCAGGCCACTTTTTAACAGCCAGGCATTAGGCAAAATTCTTCTGCCGGCGTCACTAACTTCTGAACGCTTGATCAGTCGCTGAGTGTCTGTTATTGTCCTATAGCCGATTAGTCTGACGAAAATGTTTTTCGGGTAACAAATGTTCTCGAACTGGTTATCAACTTTTTTTTCAAACGACATGGCTATCGACTTGGGGACGGCGAATACCCTTGTATACGTCCGCGGCAGGGGTGTAGTTCTTTCCGAGCCCTCAGTGGTTGCCGTCAAGATGGATCTGAGGCGCGGTCCACGTATCGTAGCTGTAGGGGCCGACGCCAAAAAGATGGTTGGCCGCACCCCAGACAACATCAAGGCTATTCGTCCCATGAAGGATGGAGTGATAGCTGATTTTGAAGTCACCGAAGCTATGCTTAAACACTTCATTTTTCGGATTCATAAACGTAGAATGTTTGTTAAACCAAGGATAGTGGTTTGCGTCCCGGCAGGAGTAACTCAGGTTGAAATGAGGGCTGTCAGGGAGGCGGCGGAAAGCGCGGGAGCAAGACAAGTTTATTTGATTGAAGAACCTATCGCTGCAGCAATCGGGGCCCATCTTCCAATAACGGAACCCAAAAGCAATATGATTGTAGATATAGGAGGAGGAACTACGGAAGTAGCCGTGATATCAATGTCCGATATAGTCTACGCCAAATCACTTAGGATTGCGGGAGATAAAATAGACAATGACATAATCAAGTATGTGAAACATAAATACAGCTTGTTAATAGGCGAAAGGACTAGTGAGATGGTCAAGATGCTCATAGGGAGCGCTTGCCACACGAACGAAGAGATGGTCATAGAAGTCAAGGGGAGAGACCTGATTGGTGGGGTTCCCAAAGTGATTTCATTGAGGTCTAGTGAGGTGACGGAGGCAATATCAGGTCCTGTGAGGGCAATTTTGGAGACTGTAAAAACTGCTTTGGAGCAGACCCCGCCTGAACTTGCGTCCGATATTGTTGACCGAGGTATTGTTCTTACTGGAGGAGGGTCATTATTAAAAAATCTTGATGAAGTCATCCGACGTGAAACAGGTTTGCCTGTAGTTGTGGCTGATGATCCCTTGTCAACAGTGGTCATTGGTTCGGGAATAGTCTTCGAAAACTTCGACATGTATAGAGATGTGCTTATCAAAGCGTAGATCCACTCAGAGACAATATATTCAACGTTAGTTTGAATTATGGCCAAACAGAATTAGAATCGGGATTTCGGCATTAGGCGATTGTAATCTATTTACATCAACAATCCCATTCACTTTCGGACACCGATGTAAATGATTTTTATGAACTTTGTCCTTCTTGAGTAATGTTTCGATCAATAAGAGATGTAACTGCTGCCGTTGTACTGTTAAGCTTGGGGATAATATTGCTCTTTTCGTCCATTGACAAATCTCAAGGATGGACATTTGCTGGTCTCGTATATTCAGCTTTCAAACCCATTGATCAAACAGTGACCTTTTTTCAAAAGAAGGTGGGAGAAATATTGCACTCTTATTTTTGGCTCGTAGGGGTTGGTGAGGAAAATCGGCTCTTGACTGAGGAAGTTCGACGTTTAAGAACCGAGCTTGTAACTCTTAAGGAAAAGGATCTTGAAAACAAAAGGTTGAAGAAAATACTGACTCTTAAAAGCAAGCTGGACTATCCAACTCTGGTAGCCCAGATTATAGGAGAAGATGCTTCAGGGTTGTTCAGAACCGTCTTGATAAATAAGGGTACAACTGATGGGGTTTTCCCGGATATGGCAGTGACTGTGCCAGAGGGGATAGTGGGCAAAATCGTTCGATCATCTGGTACTATGGCTCAAGTTGCCATGATCACTGATCCAAGTATGTCTGTGGATTGCAGGGTTGAAAGGACTAGAGATAGGGGATTGCTCACAGGATCCTATTCATATTCGTGTGTTCTTCAATACTTGAACAAAGAAGTGAAACTCAAACAAGGCGATCTGGTTGTCACATCGGGTCTGGATGGTATTTTCCCTAAAGGAATGGTGGCGGGAACAATAGACTCCATACGGTCATCGGAACACGGTCTATTCGTAGAGGCTACTGTAACGCCGGGCGCGAGAATTTCCGAATTAGAAGAGGTGGTTGTAATTTTGGGGACGCAAGGAGGATTCTCGATGGAACCGGGCCAGGAGAGAAATCGTTGAAAGATATACCGTTTTTCCTTTTGACAGGTTTGGGATGTCTGGTGATCCAATGCGCCATTCTGAACCACATTTTTCCGATGGAGCTCAAACCGGATTTGACCTTACTGGTTGTTGTGTGGATCGGGTTGAACGGAGAATATGTTTCAGGTTTATTGTCGGCTTTTCTGCTGGGGTTGACGCAAGACCTACTCTCAGGAGCGCCGCTGGGATTGTTTTCAGTGGTATATGTGGCGACGGTTATTTTTACCGGATATGTGAGTGACAATTTTCATGTTGAAAGTTTAGGGACAAGTTTCGCAATTACTCTATTGGTTTCTCTTGTTTGTTTTTGTGTGGTGTTTACAAGCAGGTGGTTTTTGGGGCACGTCACACTTGAACCCGAGATCGTAAAAATTATATTGGTAAAAACTATTTTGACATCTCTGAGTCTAATAATGTTGAAGCCGATGCTGGACAAGGCATGGAAAGGCTATTCGAGGATCGTCGGAGCTACCTAGTGTTACAATTGCGCAGTGATCGCGTACTTGAGGACTATTACAAATCACGAGTCATAGTCTTTTCTGCAATTGTATGCCTGTTTATTCTAGTTCTGCTAATACGTCTTTGGAATCTTCAACTGATAAAGGGGGAATCCTATGATGATCTGGCCATCGAGAACAGAATCCGACTGCTGCGTCTTCCCCCTCCCCGCGGAGAAATCCTTGACAGAAACGGAAATCCCCTGGCTGAAAATATTCCAAGTTTTACGCTATCAATTATACCTGGAGCTATAAAAGAGTTACCGGAGCTAGTTAAGTCTTATTCAGAGCCTTTAGGTTATCCGCCCGAAAAGATGAGAAGCATGATTGAAAAAAGCTTTTCATCGCCTAAATTCATGCCCTTTGCCATCAAGAAAAATCTAAGCATGGAAGAAGTCTCCACATTGAAAAGTCTTTCTCTTCAATCCAAAGGTGTGTCCCTTAACGTGAGGCCAATCAGGCGATACCCATTTGGGGATTTGTTTTGTCACGTCATAGGGTCAACTGGAGAGATATCAAGTTCTGAATTGGAGAAATTTGGCCGAGTAGGGTACAGGGCTGGTGATTTGGTGGGAAAAACTGGGATAGAAAAGGAATATGAGACTTATCTGAGAGGAGAGGAGGGTTGGGAGCAGATCGAAATCGACGCTAAAGGAAGGCATCTTGCAAGTTTAACAAGGAGACCCGCTAAACCGGGCTCAAACATATTACTGGCCATGGACGCGTCATTTCAAAAATTTGTTGAGGACGTATTCACGGAGAGGGCTGGTTCCGTTGTGGTCGTGGACCCAGATACCGGAAAAATCCTAGCCATGGTTAGTAAGCCAGGATTTGACCCTAACATTTTTTCAGCTTCTATTTCCGAAAAGGATTGGAAGTCCCTGAATTCTGACCCTCTGCGGCCTCTGGAAAATCGGTCAATCAGGGGACTCTATCCCCCAGGAAGCACTTTCAAGCCTGTAACTGCTTTTGCGGCTCTTTCAGAAGGCCTTATAAAACCTGACACCCAATTCATTTGTCCTGGCGAATTGGAGTTGGGTGGTCAGGTCTACAGATGCTGGAATCAACATGGACACGGAAAAGTAGACCTGCTTAGAGCCTTGGTGGAATCCTGTGACGTATATTTCTACGAACTCGGTTTAAGGTTGGGCGCTGACACCATGGCTCATTACGCGTCGCTGTTTGGGTTAGGTAAACCGACAGGTCTTGAGCTTTCCCAAGAATTACCGGGATTGATTCCAACGAATTTCTGGAAAGAGAGAAATTATGGGACGTTCATCAAAGACGGAGAAAACGTGACCATAGCAATAGGTCAGGGATATACTTTGACGACTCCGGTTCAACTGGCGATGATGACTGCCGCATTCGCTAATGGCGGAAATGTGATGAGACCTTTTCTTGTCGAGCAAATCAGATCTCCCGACGGTTCTGTAATATTCGATCAAAGCCCTGTAATTCGATTGCGCATAAGGCACGATAAGCAGGATTGGGCCCTAATCAGAAAAGCCATGCGTGACGTTGTGGAAAGTAGGTCCGGTACTGGACGAAAATGTAGAGTGCCTGGTCTGAATATTAGCGCAAAAACGGGAACATCCCAAGTCATCAGCACTCGGGAAAAGGCCAAGCCTGAAGATGATGTTCCTTATCATGAGAGAACTCACGCTATGTTTGTGGCTTTTGTGGATGATCAACCTCGCAAGGTCGCTGTTGTGGTTGTAATAGAGCACGGGGGAGGGGGAGGCAAAGTCGCGGCGCCTATGGCGCGAAAAATTATTTGCAGATACTACGGACTCCCTGATCCTGGAGAGCCAAAGGACTGAGCCATGAAAGGTGAATGCGCTGCCAAAAAAGATCGGAGATAGGGTTTAAGTGGGAATATCATATGCAGGAAGAGGCTTGAAAGCCTCTTTTTCTAAATTTGAATGGATTTTGTCCCTTAATGCTGTCGCTTTGTCTTTGGCTGGAATAGCCCTTATCTATAGTGCGACTATTCCCCTGGGGCCAGCGGGAAAATCCTTCGTAATAAAGCAAACCGCTTGGTTAGGTATGGGGCTGATTCTTCTTGTATTGTTCTCGTTCCTTGATTATCGATTGTTAGAGCGATGGGGAATCTGGATCTACATTATTATCCTGGTGGCTTTAATTTCTGTTTCTGTTTTCGGAAGAATAACGGCGGGATCGAGACGATGGATAGACTTTGGCCTAATGCGTTTCCAACCTTCCGAGTTTGCAAAATTGGCCGTGGTGATAGTCCTTGCAAGGAGTCTCAGTGAAAGCAAACGTGGCTCCATAGATAGTTGGCTGGAGTTATTTAAGCACGCCGCATTCGCACTGATTCCAGCATTTTTTATAGCTGCACAGCCGGATTTGGGAACAGCCATAGTATTGTCTCTTGTAGCGCTTTCTATGGTGCTGTTCGCGGGGTTGAGCAAAAAACTATGCAAAGCGATACTTGGATTAGCTCTTGCTAGTCTTCCAATTTTGTATTTTGGCGCAAAATATTTGCTGTTGGACTATCAAAAAAAGAGACTGCTAACCTTTCTCAATCCGGATTACGATCCTTTGGGAGCTGGATATCAGATCATTCAATCCCAAATAGCGGTAGGTTCTGGAGGATTGTTCGGTAAGGGATTCCTTAAAGGGACTCAGAACCAGTTGATGTTTTTGCCTGTTAAGCACACAGACTTCGTATTTGCGGTTTTGTCGGAAGAATGGGGATTTTTGGGTTCATCTATCGTGCTGACGCTCTTTCTAATCTTCATACTTCGCGGAATGGGGATAGCCGGCAGATCAAGAGATGATTTCGGAACATTTTTGTCGGTAGGGTGCGTTTCAATAATATTCTGGCATGTGGCGATCAATGTAAGCATGGTCGTGGGACTTATTCCGGTAGTTGGGGTTCCCTTGAATTTCTTGAGTTACGGAGGTTCTTCTCTGCTATCCTCATTTATGTGTACTGCGGCGCTAGCTTCCGTTAGCTCGCGGAGGTTTTCTCATCTGTCGTGAAATGTGACTGATTTTCCTTGATTGAAACATTGAGTAGATGACAATTGGGTAATTATCCAAAAGTTATCGAAAGGAATGAAACAATTTTCAATTATTTGTTGAAGTTGATCTGTGGCTGTGTTAAGGAAGGATTGCCCGGCCCTTCGACCAGAGACAATATTGCCGGGATCACAGGGAGGGCGCATGCTCCGATTCAGGAAAACAAAGAGTGACGCAGTAACGGGATTCCTCGGTTCTCAAACAGAGTTTGCAGGTAAGCTGTCGTTCTCTGGGATAGTTCATTTGGATGGGCATTTCGAGGGAGAAATAATCAGTCGAGGGACTCTCGTTGTTGGCGCTGATTCGATTGTCCACGCTGAGATCCACTCAAACATCCTTAAGGTGTCCGGCGAAGTTCACGGAGACCTCACCGCTACCGAGAAAATTGAATTGTTTCCACCGGCCAAGGTTTTTGGCCATCTTAAGACCCCGAGTCTAGTGATAGAAGAAGGCGTAATCTTTGAAGGAACGTGTTCCATGGCGTCGTTTCAACCGGAAATGCCGGCGCTGATCGACAGGAATAATGAAAAAAGACTCGAACAGGAATCTGTAGAAATGATATCAGTTCAGGCATGGCCACCCAGTGTCGAGTCCTCAGACAGCATATCCAGCGAGGAATCAGGTGAGGAATCTGTAGCTGAGCAAAAACCGTAAATCTCTCCCTAGGACCAAACCTCTAATAGAAAATTTTCTTGACACCCCTTAGATGGGATGCTAGAAAATATAGCATTTAAAGTCTAGGCCCGAAAAATATCCTTGCCAAAAAATCAGTTTCAAGGCTCCCTTCAGCGTGACACGGGGATGAGTCATGCTTTTTGGGCGCAAAACTTCTCGAATCAGGAGATCAAAGCAGTGATAAATGTCAATTTCACTCTGTTTATTCAGTTGATCAATTTCCTGATTCTCTTACTCCTCCTCAATGCTCTTTTGTACAAGCCGATTCTGGCCAAGATCCATGAGAGAGAAGCCAAGATCAAAGGCGACCGGGACAAAGCGGGACAGTTGGAGAATGAGGTTCTGGAGCAGGAGAAGAAACACCAGGAAGCGCTAGTCGAGGCCAGGCAAGTGGCTGCCAAAGAAAAAGCCGAGTTGCTTGCGACTGCGAAGAAAAGTGAAGCCGACGTCCTTGAGACAGCGCGAGTAACAGCAGCCCGCATAGTGGACGAAATGAGAGCGTCCATTCGGGAGGAGTCAGAAAAAGCACGAATGGTTCTCAAGGGTGAGATGGCCCCCCTAGCCAAATCCATTTCCGAGAAAATACTAGGGAGGGCAATTTGATGGATTGGAAGCAGATTTTCTGTAATTTTCTCGGTATAATCGGTTTGTTAGGGCTATCAACCGTTGTCCACGCATCATCTGGTGGAGGAGAGGAATCGATCTGGAACTCGTGGTTGTTGACGTGGAAAGTTATCAACACAATAGTCCTCATCGCTCTCCTTGTTTATTTTGTAAAAAAGCCGCTGGTTAATTTCTTTTCCGAAAGAAAGGAGCAAATCCTTAAAGATCTGGCGGAAGCTGTGGAACAACGCGAAGAGGCTCTTAGGTTGTTGGCTGACTACAAAGAAAAGATTGCCGGCATGGAAGAAGAGTTGGAACGGATGAGGGTCGAATTAAGAAAGTCAGCCGAAGGAGATAGCGAGAAGATCATGGCAAACGCGGAAAGGATGTCTTCCGCCATGGTTGAGTCGGCCAAAATAACCGCTGAACAGGAAGTTCGCAAAGCTCGGGAAACGCTCAAAAAAGAGGCCGTAGACCTAGCGGTTCAAATGGCTGAAACAATGATTCGTGAAAAGATCTCTGAACAGGATCGGAAGCGTATCGTCGAGGATTACCTCGTTAAAGTCGGGGGTATGAAGTGATAGATACTACTCTAGCCAAGCGTTATGCCAAAGCCCTGATAGAGATTGGCCAGGCCAACGACGCGTTGGACAAGTACGGGAGCGATTTGGTGGCTCTGACCGAAATTATTTCTGAATCCAAGGATTTCAAGGAAGTCCTGCTAAGTCCAGTCTTTACCAAAGAAGACAAAAAGAAAATAGCAGGAGAGATTCTGAACAAGATAGGCGCAGATGTTATGGTCAAGAATTTTGTCAATGTCCTTGTAGATCGAGAACGAATAGATCAATTGAATGGGATTGAGGCGGCGTTTCGATCAAGCGTTGATGAAATTCGGGGAATTACTAGGGGTGAGGTGATTACCGCCCAGGCCCTGGAGAAATCCGACCTGACCCTAGTGACGGAAGCCCTTTCTAAAATGAGCGGCAAGAAGGTCTTGGTGACTACCAAAATAGACCCCTTCCTTATAGGGGGGCTCGTTGCCAGGGTTGGGGACATGGTTTTTGATGGCACAATTAGAACTCAATTGAACCAGCTTAAGGAAAGCCTGAAGGGATAGGGACAATGCAAATAAGAGCCGAAGAAATCAGTCAAATTATTAAACAGCAGATCCAGGATTACGACAAGAAGGTCGAAGTTAGTGAAACCGGAACGGTGATTAGCGTCGGAGACGGTATCGCCCGTTTGCATGGACTAGAGAATGCAATGGCCGGGGAGCTTCTCGAATTCCCGCATGGGATCATGGGAATGGTCCTAAACCTCGAAGCCGACAACGTTGGAGCCGCCATCCTTGGTGAAGATGTTCACATAAAAGAAGGCGACACGGTGAAGAGGACAAACCGAATCGTTCAGGTTCCGGTTGGGCAGGAGATGCTTGGAAGAGTGGTCGATTCTCTTGGTCAACCGATTGATGGAAAGGGGCCTGTCGACACAAGCGAATTCAGAATGATCGAAATAGTCGCTCCCGGCATAATCAAAAGGGAACCCGTTAAAGAACCCCTTCAAACCGGAATCAAGGCTATCGACGCGATGATCCCAATCGGACGTGGTCAACGTGAACTCATAATTGGTGACCGCCAGACAGGGAAGACAGCGATTGCAATTGATACCATTATCAATCAAAAAGATAGTGACGTAAAATGCATCTATGTCGCCATCGGACAAAAACGTTCGACTGTCGCTCAGGTGGTTGCGACCTTAGAGCGTTTTGGCGCGATGGATTATACTACGGTAGTCTCTGCTACCGCTTCGGATCCGGCCCCGATGCAGTATATTGCGCCGTATTCCGGTGTAACCATGGGTGAATACTATCGAGACCATGGTCAGCATTCGTTGATCATATATGATGATCTCTCCAAGCAGGCTGTCGCTTATCGACAGTTGTCATTATTGCTTAGAAGGCCTCCGGGGCGTGAAGCCTATCCGGGTGACGTTTTCTATCTTCACTCCAGACTTCTCGAGAGAGCCGCAAAGCTCAACCAAATTGATGGAGGAGGTAGCCTTACAGCCCTTCCCATTATCGAGACTCAGGCCGGTGACGTTTCAGCTTATATTCCTACTAATGTTATCTCGATTACTGACGGTCAGATCTTTTTGTCGACCGACCTTTTCTACTCCGGTGTTCGACCAGCTGTTAACGTTGGTTTAAGTGTATCTCGAGTTGGTGGTAACGCTCAGATTAAGGCCATGAAGCAGGTCGCAGGAACATTGCGTCTTGATCTAGCCCAGTTCAGGGAACTTGAAGCCTTTGCTCAATTTGGGTCAGACTTGGACAAGGTCACGCAGGCCCAGTTGGCCAGAGGGACAAGACTGGTTGAAATATTAAAGCAGCCCCAGTATGAACCAATGGCCGCTGAGAAACAGATAGCAGTCATTTTTGCCGCTACCAATGGATTTGTAGATGAATACGATTTAAGGGTTTTGATGGAATATGAGAAGCAGTACCTGAGCTATCTTGAAAGCAGCCATCCGGATATTTTGTCAGAAATCAGAGAAAAGAAGATCATTTCCGCCGAACTCGATTCAAAAATGAAGAAGGTACTGGATGAGTTCAAGGCGGTATTCAATCCTCCCTCTGTTTCTATCGTATAGCGAGTGGAACAAACCTAACTTGGTTTGACATCCGGATTTAGTCCATAAGGAATGAGGTTGAAATGGCAAGTCTACGAGACATTCGTAAACGCATAGCCAGTGTCAAGAACACTCAGAAGATCACAAAAGCCATGAAAATGGTGGCGGCGGCCAAGCTGCGCAGGGCTGAAGAGGCGATCAAAGCCGGTAGGCCGTTCTCTGAGAAAATGCGCGAAGTGATGATGTCCCTGGCCGCGAGGACGCAAGCTCATCCAATGCTTGAGTCTCGTCCGTCGCAGAAAGCTCTTCTGATACTGGTGACAGCTGACCGCGGGTTATGTGGAGCGTTCAATACCAGTTTGCAGCGTCGCGCTGAGGCCTTTCTAAAAGAAATGAAGGCCAAGAGTATTCAAGTTGATTTGTTGACCGTAGGGCGCAAAGGAAATGACTACTTCCGCAGACGCCAGGTAACAATAGTCGAAAAATTTAACAATGTAATGAATAGCATAAGCTATGATTTGGCCGGACAAATTGTTTCCATTGTTGCGGAGAAATTCCTGGCCGGTGAATATCAGAGCGTTTACGTAGTGTACAATAGTTTTCGCTCAGCGGTTACCCAGGTAATAACACTTCGCAAGCTTCTGCCTATTACTCCGGACGAAGAAGGTTCAAAGCCTCGGCGAGCTTACTTGTACGAGCCATCAGAGGAGGACATACTTCAAGAACTTCTACCTAGATATGTTCAAGTACAAGTTTTCACCGGGCTGCTTGATTCCGTTGCGAGTGAGCATGGAGCAAGGATGTCTGCGATGGAGGCTGCGACCACTAACGCAGGCGAGATGATTAACAAGCTGACGTTGAAGCTTAACCGAAAACGTCAGGAATCGATTACAACAGAGTTGATGGAGATCGTCGGCGGGGCCGAGGCGCTCAAAGGTTAGCCGGAATCTCTCCATTACCAAAGTTTCATAAAGATCAGGAAGACGGTTTCAGGAGGAAATCCTAAAATGAGTGTAGGGAAAATCGTTCAAGTAATCGGCCCCGTCGTCGATGTCGAATTTCCGGAGAATCAGCTTCCGGAGATTTATAACGCCTTACTGATTTCAAATCCTGCGATTAACAGCGAGCCCGATAACCTAGTTGTTGAAGTGGCTCAACATCTCGGGGACAATACTGTACGAACCATTGCAATGGATTTGACGGATGGTCTTGTGCGAGGAATGCCGGTCAAAGACACCGGGTCTTCGATTCAAGTTCCCGTGGGCAAGGCGGTCCTTGGGAGAATCATAAACGTGGTCGGTCGGCCCGTCGATGAAGGTGGTCCCGTGAGTGGCGAAGCCATGAGACCTATTCACCGTCCTGCCCCTTCATTTGATGAACAGATTACACAGATTTCTATTCAAGAGACGGGAATCAAGGTAGTCGACCTAATTGCTCCGTTCATGAGAGGTGGAAAGATCGGATTTTTTGGCGGCGCAGGAGTCGGGAAGACCGTCTTCATGATGGAGATTATCAACAACATCGCCAAACAGTTTGGTGGAACATCAGTGTTTGCAGGAGTCGGCGAAAGGTCTCGTGAAGGGAATGACTTATACCTCGAAATGGGAGGGGTTCTTCCCGGTCAAAAGAAACCCGAAGGTGAAAGAGTCCTTGATCGCGCCGCGTTGATTTATGGCCAGATGAACGAACCTCCTGGGGCTAGAGCTCGGGTAGCGTTGACCGCTCTCACCGTCGCCGAATATTTCCGTGATGAGCAGGGAATTGATGTTATGCTTTTCATCGATAACATCTTCCGATTCACTCAGGCTGGTTCGGAGGTTTCAGCGCTTCTTGGACGAATGCCCTCGGCCGTCGGTTATCAACCGACACTTGGGACCGATATGGGCGAGTTGCAGGAACGAATATGTTCGACCAGAAATGGTTCAATTACAGCTGTTGAGTGTATCTACGTGCCCGCTGACGACCTGACCGACCCAGCGCCGGCAACGACTTTTGCCCACTTGGATGGAACTGTGGTTCTTTCACGTCAGGTGGCTGAGTTGGGAATATACCCCGCCGTTGACCCTCTGGACTCTACTTCAAGAATTTTGGATCCCAGGGTTCTTGGTGAAGAGCATTACAATGTCACACGGCAGATTCAGTTAGTCCTTCAACGATATAAAGATCTTCAGGATATTATTGCAATTCTCGGAATGGACGAACTATCTGAAGAGGACAAGCTAGTCGTGACGAGAGCCAGAAAAATACAACGGTTCCTGTCTCAACCATTCTTCGTTGCGCAGGAATTTACCGGAACGCCGGGTAAATATGTAAAGATTGCGGATACCGTTGCGGGATTTAAGGAAATCGTTGAAGGCAGATGCGATGACCTTCCCGAGCAGGCGTTTTACATGGTAGGCGATCTTAGTGAGGTTCGAGCCAAGGCTGAGAAACTGGCGAGCGCCACAGCCTGATCAGGAGTAGTTCATGGCTGACAAATTCAAAGTTGAATTGGTAACTCCACGGGGTATTGTATTAGACAAGATGGTCGATGGAGTTATTGCGCCAGGCGTGATGGGTGAATTTGGAGTTTTGATTGGACATACACCCATGTTGACTTTTATCAAACCTGGCATCTTTTCTTACCTTGAGTCCGATCGGTTTGTGAAATATGCCGTTGGAGCAGGATTCTGTGAAGTATTGAAGGATTCAGTTACTGTTTTGGTCGAGGAAGCTCATTCAGTTGAATCCATTGACAAAAATGAGGCATCCGAGGAACTTGTGATGCTGGAAAGGCAACTTCTAGAGATTAACGCTCTAGAAAATTCGGCCGAGTATGAGAGGATGCTGAACAGAGTCAAGGTAGTCAAAGCAAAAATTTCACTTGCCGGAGGCAATTGATACTTCACTATATAAACTCGTCAAAAAAGCCTTGGCATGGTCGGATTTAGAGCCGGTTGTCGAGGCTTTTTTGTTCTTGTGATCGAAGAGAGAAAACCCGTCTTTCTTTGATGTGGTTGAAGCAGGTTAAATAGTGCTATGAACCCCATAACTGTCATAAGAGATAGAATCAGTAAGCTTGGGCTTGATGGGGTATTGCTTAATACTTCTGAAATCACTCGCTCCTTCAATCTGAGATATCTGTCAGGTTTTTCGGGTTCTGACGCGACGATTCTGATTACCAGAACAGAGTTGAAACTATTTACCGATGGACGGTACAAACTTCAGTGCAAAGAAGAATGCGCTGATTTTCAGGTACATGTCACGCGAGATAAAATCAAGTCGATTTCACATCTCCTTCGTAGGAAAAATACAAAACGAATAGGGCTGGAAGGTAACAGAATCAGCTTTGACCTGGTGTCAGCGTTAAAGAGGTCCAACAAAGAAATCGAATTCATTTCCTTCGACAAGCGAAACCTCGAATGCCTTAGGATTAAGAAAGACAAAACTGAGATCGACAAAATTGCCTCTGCGGCAAAAATTGCTTCCTCTTCCTGTATTGATTTGTTCGAGATGGATTTCTCTGGTATGACTGAGATCGAAATTGCAGGACGCCTGGAGTTCCTTTTTAAAAAAAACGGGGCCTCGGGAGAATCATTTCAGACAATTGTGGCTTCAGGGATAAGAAGCGCATTACCACATGGAATGCCTACAGAAAAAATTGTTCAATCGGGTGAACTCTTAATAGTGGACTTCGGATGTGTTTTTTCGGATTACTGTAGCGATGAGACGGTGACTTTGGTCGTAGGAACCCCAAATCTTCAGCAAGAAAAAATCCATCAAGTAGTCTATGACGCTCATTATAGGGCCATAGATAGTCTTAAGGCCGGTGTTAGTTGCGTCGATGTCGATGCGGTGGCCCGTAAAACGATCTCAGACGCCGGTTACGGAAATTATTTTCTGCACAGCCTTGGACATGGGGTCGGTTTAGAGGTTCATGAAGCTCCGTATCTGTCTCCTCGAAGGAAGACCATCCTCGAGGAAGGGATGGTCTTTACGATAGAGCCCGGTATATATATTGAGGGATTTGGTGGTGTGAGGCTTGAAAGTCTCGTGCATCTTACTGCGTCTGGCCCGGAAATTCTTTCTAAAGCCCCCAAAAGCTTAATTTCAATAAACTGAGATTCAGGCAGATCAGTTTTTGAAGTTGATGGTGATTATTCAAAAGGATGCAAGAACTGTGTTCGGTGCGCGAAAAGTTCTAGTAGAAAAGGTTTTACAAAAAACAGCCATTGGAATTCATAATCCGCTGCGACGGAAATAGACTGGAAAGCGAGGATTATTTCTAGATAACATGTATTCGACCTCAGAATTCAGAAAAGGTTTAAAAATTGAATTAAACGGAGAGCCCTTCACCATAGTGGATTTCCAGCACGTAAAGCCTGGCAAGGGTGGAGCATTTATCCGGACCACTCTCAAGAGTCTTGTGTCTGGCAATGTAATTGACCGGACATTTAGGTCTGGTGAAAAAGTCGAAAAACCGGACCTTGAAGAAAAGCAGATGCAGTTTCTTTATGAGACCGAGAATGAATTCCACTTCATGGACAGCGAGAGTTTTGAGCAACTCTTTCTGACGCAAGAGCAGTTGGGAGACGCGCGAAACTATCTTCAGGAGAATGTCAATGTGACACTTCTTTTTCATAACGGCAAACCTATCGGAGTTGAAGTTCCTATATTTGTCGAGTTGACTGTTACCTCGACTGAGCCGGGAGTGCGAGGAGATACTGCGGCTGGAGCGACGAAACCGGCAACACTGGAAACCGGAATGATAGTGCAGGTTCCGTTGTTCGTCTGTGAAGGTGACGTGCTGAAAATAGACACCCGTACTGGAAAATACATCGAACGAATTCGGTAGAATAAGCTCACATGGAAAACTATGGTCTTGTAATTCCTGATGATCAATCCTTCATGGCAAGAGTCGTAGAGCTCGGCGTCCAGAATGGGATATTGACTAGAGATCGGGCAGATGAAATTGTGCGCATTTCCGTAGCGATGTCCAACAAGTACGTAATTCAAAAGGAAATTGATTTTCGTTCGCTGGAACAATTAGCCAGAGTTCAGCAAACTGTTCTCAAGCTTGTCGGTATGGGTCTGGAAATCAAGAGTGAGGGAAGCCTGGAGGTAGGAGTAAAATTCCTCGTCGAGGTTTCACCTGTCGAACTCTTTAGATTGGCCTATACCAGGACGGAAAATCTTAGGAATGAATGGAAAAAGCTACTCTTAAATCACCAGGTTCCAATCCTGGTCGACAAAGAACAGTACAGGTGCCTAAGCGATATAGCCTGTCAGATCCTTTCAGAAATGAGCGTATTCACAGAATCTGAACTATATGCGATTCAATCTCTCACACTTGACGACGAACTGTTTACGTCTCTGACTATTCTGGAGTATTACGAATCTGAACTCAGACGCTACCAATTCATTCTCAAATTGAGAGATATTCTGCCATTCCAAATGCTTAACAAGTCGCCCCTTGTAAATGCGGACAATCTTTCTGAGGTGGATTCTATCAGAGAGGCGTTGATTAATACGCTGGTGATTTCAGGATTCTTAGAGACTGAAACTCCGGTGGTTGTTACCACAGATGAAGTAAGGGCATTTATTGGATCCGTAGACTGGCTTTCAGCTGAGGATCCGTTTCCTGTCGAGATCGAGTCAACCGTAATTGATGTCATTCACGAACTTGGACAGGGATTGCAAGAGGAAGAAGCGTCGCTATTGGCTAAAGAAGTTATAAGATCGGTTCAGAATCTTGTTACAACAATAGTCCATGATTGGAAGACTGTCAATTCTCCATTGACCCAAGTATTTCTAAAACGATGGGCTCGCTTGGCCATATTGTCGGACACCTTCGATGAATTTGACCAGCTTGGAATGCAATCAGGCAAGATGGATGAGTTTGAATATGAGAATTTAATCAATAAAATGGCTCGAATGTCTGAAGCGGAAATGATAAATTTGTTAAGTCTTATGCCTTGGGAAGCTTTGACGCCAGACCAGATCATAAGGCTTTTCCATGACTTTAGGCCGCATCATGGCAAATTTGTTGAGTATGTGTCTCTTAGAGAATTTTCTGGAGCTGAACTGATAGATTTGATGGAAACCATAGAACCATCTTCTTTGAAAGAGTTGATTCCAAAAATCAAGGAAGCTTTAGCTTCTGTATCTCTAGATTTGGAGGACATGGAGGTAATTTCGTCCATAGCTGAAATAGACTCATTTGAGTTGCTGAGGGCCTCTGCTCCTCCTCAATTGGAAAAAGGTCAGGCCCTAGTTGAATTCAGGTACGGAAATCCCAGAATCCGCAAGATACTCTTTCATTCATGTATTGGCGCAGATTTTTTTCACGATTTGTTTCTAGAAGCTTGGAATATGGATCCCCATTTCGTGAAGCGTGAAGTAAGATCAATCTCACCGCGTGAAATTGGTCGCTTTCTCGAGTTGGCTTCCGGGAGAGTCCGACCTACAGTGGTAGCTGTTGAAAACGATGAATTTCAACTTCAGCTTGCAGAAAAGGATATTTCCAACTTCTTTGACAGTCTACCCACGACCAAAAAGAAAGCTGCTATACGACACTTTTTGAAATTGGGTGGAGCGCCTGAATAATGAATAACCACAACTCCTCCCCATACAATTCTATGGTCATTGATGAAGCTGTTTAAGAAATTCAGGATGTACCTGATATCCCAGAGTGAGAGCCTCTTGAGCATGAATTAAGGCTGTTTTCAAATCCTTATTCTGAAAATAAGCCACTGCAAGATTATTATGAGCCAAACCAAAATCCGGTTTCAGTCTTACAGCGTCGGAATTGTGTTGTATGGCCTTATCCAAGTTGCCCATGGTAAGATATATATTCCCAAGGTTTATGTGAGCAGTCACTGAATTTGGTTCTATTGTGAGACCTTCCAAGAAGCTCTTCTCCGCTTGGTCGAGCATCCCTTTGTGCACAAAAGCTATCCCTATGTTAACGCAAGCCTCTGAGATATCGGGTCTAAATTCAAGCGCCTTGAGACTTTCGTTTATGCAACCGTCATAGTCTCCACTTTGTAACATTATACCCGCCATGTTTACCCGAGCTTCCAGAAGGCCCGGTTTGAGTTTCAAAGCTACTCGAAACTCTGCCATGCTTTTTTTCCACTCCTTGGCGCGAGCAAACGCAAGTCCCAAGTTGTAATGAAGGTTGGCGGAATCTGGATTATCAGCTAATTTTCTTTCTAAATCTTCTATCGTATCATCATGAGTTGCCACGTTTTCTTGGTTTTGTTCATCTGATTCGACGTTCATTGTATCACCTTATGAGGACTCAATATTTCAATCGTCATGACAAAACTAAACTTTGAAGTTTAAATAGTCAAGATGGAGCGCGAGGTCTTATCATAGAACGAAGACACAACTTTTATTCCTGAAATTATGGCATGACATTTACACGAAGCGCCCACTATATTCTTGCTGTCTGGATTTATAGAATCTCTAAGTTTTGTCAACTCTTTAAACCTGAATCCACCTACACCGGGAAGAAGCTGGTGACTTCTAACCACAAAAATTTGAAAACCCGGCGCGACAATTTGTCGTAACTTTTCAAACATGGGTACCCTTTTTTCACCGGTCATTTTGCAAACGTCACCTTCCTCACAATCGTCAGGACAAAGAAAGTCGGCGTAGCTGACACAAAATGTGAATTTGTCGATTAATGAGGAAACGGGAAAAAGGTTCCTGAGTTCAAAGGGCAATGCCGCTGGTATAGCGCCTTTGAGTGAAAGTAACAGATATTCGGCGGCCACATTCAGTGGAGCCAATGGAATTACCATATCTGAGTCTTCGACTTGGCCAGAGCTAGCAAGAAATTTTACCCCGTCCTCTCTGATCAACTGGGCCCCCTCCAACCCTGGGGCAAGATTGAGATCAGGGTCCAATATCATGAAATCTGACGATTTGAAATTGATCTTGAGCCTTTCAAAAGCAATCTTGCCAAAGCTTCCAAAGCCAACCAGAATGAACCGCAATTACATTATTCCCTTCATTACTCGAATTTTTTGGTTAAGGTCGTTATACTCTTTAACCGTCACGAATCCATTAGTCATGAATAAGTCAGAGACAACTTCCGACTGCTCATCGCCTATCTCGATAATCAGTTTTCCTCCCGGTTTCAAGAAATTCCGCGATGTTTTCACCAATCTCCTGATTATATCCAACCCTTCCGGTCCACCATCAAGAGCGCGCTTAGGTTCGAAAACGCGGACTTCCGGCTCAAGTTGGTCAATAAAATTAGACGGGATATAAGGAGGATTAGAAAGAATGATGTCAAAAATAGGACCATTACGGACTGATTCAAAAAGATCAGAAGCAAAAATAGAAGGTGACTCGAGACCATTCAAAAGAGCTAGATTGGCGCCTGTATTTTTCAACGCGTCCGCACTGATATCGCAAGCGTACGCATTAATATCCGGTACTTCGCAACACAGTGCGCAAATCACGGCGCCAGAGCCACAACCAACTTCAAGAAGTGAGCAACCCGGAGATTTTTTACATTCTTCCATGACGACTTCCAGAAGGATTTCTGTTTCCGGACGAGGAACCAATACCCCTGGGCGCACCATGATATCCAAAGACCAAAATTCCTTTTTGCCCACCAAAAAGGCCACAGGTTCCCTAGAAGCTCTTCGACGGACCAGTTCCCTATAAATCATTCGTTCCCTATCACTGAGAGGCTGATCAAAAATAAGATACAAACCCAGCCTGTTGGTCTTTAAGGCATGGGCCAGAAGTAATTCGGCGTCCAAGCGCGGACTCTGGCATCCCTTGTCTTTCAGGTAGTCCGTCGTCCATTTCAGAACCTCATTGACTGTCCAAATTGTTTTATTCAAATTGCGGTTTTTCATCAACACCAACACACCCTTTGATGTTTTAGAGGCTAAAACTTTTCCCTGTCATTCATGAACTTGAAATGGGTCTTTTGAGTCAATATTTTGTTCTGATAGCACCTATTTCCAGAACTAGCTACTGTTCCTCTATAATAAAATAGAAAGAGCAGAAACGTTGGATCAATCAAATAAGATTTTATTCCAAAGTTATGACGTATGCCCTGCTGATATCCTGATTACAAATTCTGACAGTTTCAACCCAATACTGAACCAGTGCACACCAATGTAACCGGACCCAAGCGATGAGGCTCAATCCGATTTGGGAACCAGCGCTAGAAATGGTTGTCAATAAAGACATCCCCTATTTACCCCACCTAGGAGACTCCGATGCGCACCGGAGTTTCCTGTCACCCCCTCCTTAAGATTCTCAACCGGTAGTCTTAGTTTTTTGCATGATCATGAAGCCGCGACGTTGAGACAAAATCATAAAATAAATCGTAGTATCGGTAGGATATCAGAATGGTGACCGGTAAATATGCCAGTAGAATAATTATCCCTTGAATCCTTCCTAGCCGTTCAGAGAAGGATAAAACCGCAGGCTCAAGACCACAGCAAACAATCCCTTAACAAAAGCGTAAGAATAGAAACAACTTAGTGTAAAAACTTATTTTTTCTTGACGATTTCCACATCTAGAAGTTTCTGGAACTCAGCTCTAATTTCATCAAGCGGCGTCATAGTGGCCTTCCTGGAAGTAGTAATTACTTTGCCGCGGAAAAGTCCATACTCAACTGTTTGTGGGTAAAAAAACTTTCTCTTGGAAATTCTTCGTTTGTCCATCCAAGGCGCCTGGTGGATTGGCAAGTAAAATGAAAATCTGAAAGGTTCTATTACAATATGAAAGTGGTAGAGATCAAAATAACCTTCTTCATAGTCTATCTTGCACTTTGGGGTAAGGTACATTCTAACGTGGTGTTTATTGCCGCCTGTTTCAGTTTCCCATTTTTTTCTGGCGTCGGGAGACAAAGTATAAACTTCTCTGTCTCCCCTGCGTACATAGTTAACCGTCAGGCAATTGTGCCCACTTTTAAAAATCTTTTCGAGCGCATTGTGTTTCAATGGGAACAACTCGGTAGATGTTTTTGTTTCATGAACCAAAAAACACATATAATAGCAGGCCTTTGCTATTTCCTGTTCCGGAGAGGAAAATGAGTCGATTTCCTCAAGGTTGGCAAGGTGCTGACGAACCTTTTCAGGTACTACAGCTTTGGGTTCCTTGATCCTTCTGTTTTTTTGAGGAGCTGGTCCAAACCTGAGGCCTCTGGTTCCCTGCAAAAAGGGTTTAAGTCCCTTTTCCTCTCTTTTGTATACTATGATTGGATCCCTTCTAGGAGGTTTCTTGGCCATATTTCTCTCCTCACGCCTGCCCAGCGTTTTATTTCTTTCGTGGTTAACGCCTTAACCCCAAAAAACACGAGCCTAAATCCAGAAGATTCATCTTGACAGCACGCCCTGAAACGGACTGTGACGAAATTAGTCGGTCCAGTTGTAAGGCTTCAGCGTCACTAATTGCAAAGCAAGGGCGTTTACCGAGTATTGTGAACGCGCCGCCCAGTCAATTATAGCTATGCCAAGGATAATTGTTCTTCAAGAGTTCGAGAATAAAACTGATTCTAAACAACGATTTATGGAATTACAAGGAATTTTGATCGACCTACTCCCCTTTTCGCTGTCGCTTCATTCTACGTCTAAATGTTTAATTCATAGGAATCAAGAAGTTTTTTGAATTCATTGTGGTTGAATACTCAGATTAATCCAAATATATTGGACCTCATAAGAAGAGGTGACAAATGGAACTTATCGAAATAGCAGTTTCCCAAGGGAGGAAATCACTCTCGGAATATGAATCCAAGCGGATTCTCTCCGATTATGGAATACCTGTTGTTGAAGAAAAATTGGCTCAGAATGAACCAGATTTCTTGTTAGCTGTTAAGAGCATTGGTTTTCCTTTAGCAATAAAAGCCTGCGCGCCTGAAATCGCTCACAAGACAGATCTTGATTTGATAAAACTCGACATACGAACCGAACAGGAAGCCAAGTCGGCTTTTTATTGGATGATGGAACGGATAGGCGCTTTCCAGGACGCTGGCGTTCTGGTTCAGAGGATGGCGAAAGGGAAACGGGAATTCATGGCTGGCATGACTCGTGATCAACAATTCGGGCCGTGTGTAATGTTTGGCATAGGTGGGATTCTAACAGAAGCTTTAGACGATGTTTCATTCAGAGTCGCTCCACTCGAGAGATCAGACGCGTCTGAAATGATACATGAAATAAGGAGCAACAAACTACTAGGACCCTACAGGGGGATGCCGCCAGTAAATCTGATCTGTTTGGAAGATATTCTGCTCAATCTAGGCCGATTAGGGCTCGAGAATGATCGAATTCAGGAGGTAGACCTAAATCCTCTTATAATTTGTGAAAACATGCCAGTTGCGGTAGACGCCCTCATAGTCATCAACTGAGTCGGTGTGAATTCCAGACAAGCGCCATAGGTGAATACTTTTGGTCCGTCTTCGTAGCAAAATTGGTCCAACAGGACAAAAATGATGTAACCGCATCAGTTACTGTATTCTGCTGAAGTTTATCTCCAATGAAAAACAGAACAGCATCCAGGTTGTGTATCCTATAGATACGTATAAGATCAAACAAATTGATATAATGATTTATCAACCTAAACGGTAATCTGATAGTAAGCTACTCTAGTTGTTGAGATCATTATCGGGTGATTGCAAATATATGGTATTTATAAACAATTATAGCAAATTGAAATACGTTAACCATAATTTATATACTACTTATTCGCTGTCTTAACAATAAGATGAATATATTTCATAAAAATAGCTTGACAAATAATTCAGATCTTACTAGAAGTTGCGCACCTGCATCAGTCCTACCATATATACCTTCCACAGACACTTGCCACGCGTCCTTCCCGTTGCCCCAGAGGGGGTCCCGCCTTTTTTCGCCACAGGAAATATTAGTTATTTCAAACAACAAGACACGCGTCACCGTAACTATAAAATCTATAATTGTCAGAAACGGCCGCCTTGTAGGCTTGAATCACGATGTCAATTCCGGCGAATGCGCAAACCAGGGCGAGCAATGTTGACTCTGGAAGATGAAAGTTCGTGATCATACCCTGAACCACCTTGAATTGATAACCAGGGATTATAAACAGGTCGGAATAGCCAGTTGGTTTTTTGAAACCACTTTCAGTGTAAGACGCCTCAAGAGTTCTTACGGATGTTGATCCAACGGCTATAATCTTCCTTCGAGATCTCATGCATTCTTGAAGGAATATCCCCACAGGTTCGGGTACGGAATATGACTCAGGTTCCATCTTGTGTAAGCGGATGTCAGTGCTTCTAATTGGCATGAAAGTTCCGGGGCCCACGTGAAGTGTTATTTTGACTACGTCGATTCCTTTTCTTTTGAGTTTTTCCAATATCTGGGATGAAAAGTGTAAGCCGGCGGTAGGGGCAGCTATCGAACCAGGGACTTTAGAATAAATAGTTTGATATCGTTCGCTATTCTTGAGCCGTTCATCCTTGTGTTGCCTTATGTAGGGAGGGAGTGGAGTTGATCCAACCCTCTTGAGAAATTCCGTAAATTCAAAGCTTGCGACAGGGAACCGGATAAGAGCCCTGCCAGGCGATATCAGTTCCAAAACCAGCAACTCGACTCCGTCCGGCAAGAGGATCAGGCTTCCTGTTTTGAGTCTGCCGCTGCATCTAAAAAGGCAAATCTTCTGCGTGTAGATCGACTCTCCTATTCCTGTTTCTTTGGTGGCTGGATCCAGGACCAACAGTTGAACTTTCCCCCCTGTTGGTTTCTTGCCGTGTAGTGCGGCGGGAATTACCTGAGTGTCGTTGATGACTAAAACATCTGATTCATGCAAAATATTAGGTAGTTCAAAAAAGTTGTCATGTCGCAATTTTCCTGTGTTTCTGTCAATGATGAGAAGTCTCGAATGATCGCGACAGGAAACTGGCTGATGGGCAATCAGTTCAGGGGGCAGAGAATATGAATAGGTTGACAGACGAAATTCTTCGGGAATTTCCATGTCGCCACAAAACTTGATGTCGGCGCGGTCAAATTGCCTGCCTTTATTCACAGTGGGTTGGCTTTCATAAATCAAATTATTAGAAAGTCGGTATTCTTTTAACAAGAAACACTATCGTGAGACCCGTTACCATTAGGATAGCCCCAAATATTCTGAGAGCTTTGTCAGGTTGCGCTATGGCGATTCGGAATACGGCCTTCATCTTTTCGGGAAAGGCAAAGTATGGAATGCCTTCGATGACCATTACCATTCCGATTATGCACAACAGAAAATCCATGAGAAGCCTTTCCATAGACGGTTAGTGACGCTGCGCCATGATATTTTGTGAATTACCTCTGAGCAGATCTTTTACGACCCAGAACATTGTGCCAGCGTAAAAGCTCAAATAGATGATTGATTGCGATTCCGGGAAAATGCCCAGTATCTTAAGTCCCAAGTCCACCAGAGTAGGAGGTACGATGATCAATGTCGCCATCTTGAACCCCTGACCAAAGCTCAGAGGAAACGAAAAACGGCGGATTACAACAAAGATGGCAAGAGCTGAAATTAGGGTTTGTATGCTTTTGCTAAGAAAGTAGTATATTAGAACGGCTCCAATCAAAATCATGAAGATGGTATTTCTGTAATATGTCAGATTCTCAGTCAGCGATTGCGAGTTGAGAACGAAGTCAGGAAAGTTGGTGAGCTTCATGGATGTTAACTGATCATTATTCTTGATGAGCAATGAATCTCGAGACAAAACAATCCCTGCAGATTTGTCTCTTAGATGAGAAAATGGCTTCGGGTCGGGTGTTTCTCGTGTGTCAATGACTATTAACATATTGGGATCGTCTGGAATTTCAATCAAGTAGGGTTGTTTTTCTTTTATCGAAGCTTTTCCATCAAGTATCGAAATTTCCGGGCTGTACAAATCAAACTTTAAAGCTGATTTTTCGAGCAGATCCACAATTTCTAGTCCTGTTGTAAGCAAAAAGACGGCCGCGGTTGAAATAGAGCAGAACAACAGAATAAATGCGGTGGTTCTGTAAGAAAAAGAGCAAGCTAGTTGCCACAACCAACCATTTAACCCCGATGCCATGTCTCGGTTCAAACTCATCTATTCCTCACATTAAGATTTTTCGCTGCACGGGAGATCTTTGTTAAATACCTTTTTCGCTGGGCAGGGCCTTTGTAAGCATACCTCTCCAGAACTTATTTTAACCCTACGACCATCAGGGGTTTCCACAAGAAGCGCTCCGTCGTCATCAACACCGATAGCGGTTCCTTCGACCCCATCACGACAAATCCTGTGATCCTTATGGAGCCATCTCCTCTGCCACAGGTGAGGCACAAAACCAGCGCCCTCGATTTCGAATCTTCCTGTTAACTCTCTCAATCTCATCAATATAGACATGCCGACTTCCCTTAGGTTGAATGTTAGACCAGTCAAGATCGAACAAGAAGTTAGGGATTCAGTCAGATTCGACGGAAAATCCTCCTCCAATGAATTAAGGTTCAGCCCTAAGCCCAGGACCACGAAATCCACACATCCATTGGTTATCTGTCCTTCAGATAAAATACCCGCAATCTTTTTGTCTTGAACCAGAACATCATTCGGCCATTTCACAGAGGTCCGAAAAGGGTGACATAACTTGTCCACGATGTCTGCAACAGCAATTGAAAATAACATTCCCAACATTGGAGCGTCCCGAGGTCCCAGTTTGGGCCTCAGAATCACAGACATCGCGAGATTTTTACCCGGAGGCGAAAACCATTTTGATCCACACCTTCCTCTTCCTTCGGTCTGAACAATAGCCACGATGGATGTCCCAGCCGGGGACCCTGATAACGCCATCTTTCTCGCTTCATCCTGAGTTGATTCAGCAATTTCAATAATCTTAAGGATGGGATCGAACATGTTACTCCGAACAATACGCGCAGTTGATTCAACCGTTTTTCAGAAAAATTAACCGGATTGTATGCTGAGCATCTTATTGAGGGCGTCACGAAGTCCTTCCATTTTTGTGGTAAGCTCTTGCTTCCGATCTCTCTGCTTTTGAATTGCCTCTGGCTTGGCTTTGGAAATAAAGCTCTGATTGGTAAGCTTCTTTTCCACCGATTCATAATCTGCGGAAACCTTAGCGATTTCTTTCTCGAGTCTCGTTATTTCTACGGATGGATCTACAATTCCTCGGAGAGATATGTAAATCCTGGCTCCCGAAACTACTGCCGTGACGCTGTCCTGAGGCGGTGAAAACAGAGGTGTAAGCTGACACAAATCCAGATTTGAAATTTTTGCCAGATTTGTGACCATCTCCTCATTTGTTCGAACAAGATCGGCCTGGTCCTCAGAGACACAAGCAAGCGTTACCGCAAGGGTTTTGCCAGGAGCGACATTCATCTCGGCGCGCAAATTACGAACAGCGGAGATTACCGACATCAGGAAATTCATTTCTCTTTCAGCTTTTTCATCAATAAGTGAATCATTCTGCGTAGGGTATTCGCCTCTCAGGATTGGGCCGGAACCAGAATTAAGTTTTGAGGATATTTCCTCGGTTATGAAAGGGATGAAAGGATGTAGAAGCCTCAACAAGGAATCTAATGTGTGATTCAGAACCGCGGCAGCTCGTGATGACACAACCGGGTCCTCATCAGCAAGTTGAATTTTAGATATCTCCAGACACCAATCACAGAATTCATGCCAAGAGAATTCGTACAGTGATTGAGCCGCGTCATTGAACGAATAATTCTCTAGTGCTTTGCGAACGGTGTCAATTGTTCTGTTGAGTCTGGAAAGTATCCATCTTTCCGGCAAGGAAAAATTGGAAATACTTTCGAAATCAAGATTTGAATCGATCTTTTCACAGTAAGGTAAGGTGAATCTAGCCGCGTTCCATAGCTTGTTCATGAAGTTACGATAGCCCTCAATCCGATTCTCAGAAAGTCGAATATCTCTTCCCTGGGCTGCCAAGGCGGCCAAAGTAAATCTGAACGCGTCAGTGCCATATTTGTCCATAACCATAAGAGGATCAATCACATTTCCTAAAGATTTGCTCATCTTTTTCCCATGCTCATCCCTAACCAGCGCATGGATATAGACATCCCTAAATGGGACATCTCCCATGAACTTGATACCCATCATCATCATTCTGGCAACCCAGAAGAATAAAATGTCAAAACCTGTGACCAGACATGATGTTGGATAAAATGTTTGCAGAAGAGGAGTTTTCTCGGGCCAGCCCATGGTCGAGAAAGGCCAGAGCGCAGACGAAAACCAGGTATCAAGTACGTCCGTTTCCTGAAGCAAGTTGGAACTTTCGCAGGACGGACACGCGCTGGGAGCGCTTGCGGCGACAACAAGCTGTCCACATTCCTGGCAGGTCCAAGCAGGTATCCTGTGGCCCCACCATATTTGCCTTGATATGCACCAGTCTCGAATATTGTTCATCCAATCGTAATACGTCTTCACCCAGTGCTCTGGAATAATGCGAGTCTGTCCTTCCTGGACAGCCTTTAGCGCTTCCCGCGCCAACGGGGCTACCCGAACGAACCACTGTTTGGATATGAGGGGTTCCACTATGTCTTTGCAGCGATAGCATTTCCCCAGACCCACGACGTAAGGTGTTACCTTCTCAAGAAAGCCTTTGTCCTGAAGTTCTGATACGATCTTTTCCCTGCATTCGAACCGACCGAGTCCGCAAAAGTGAATGCCGCTATCGTTAATTTTTGCGTTCGAATCCATTATGGTTACACGGTCCAGGTCATGCCTGATTGAAAGCTCGAAGTCTGTAAGGTCATGGGATGGCGTAACTTTTAGGGCTCCCGTGCCAAAATCCATCGCAACTATGGGATCAGCTATGATTTTGAGTCTTCTCCCCACTAAAGGCAGTATGGCATGTTTCCCTACGTAGGAGGCGTATCTCGGGTCCGCTGGATTGACGGCCAGAGCTGTATCCCCTAACATGGTTTCAGGTCTAGTGGTAGCAACTACGAGATATTCATCTGAATTCTCAATAGGATATCTAATGTGCCAGAGGGAGCCTTGGGTTTCCTGGTGCTCCACTTCAAGGTCCGACAGGGCTGTATGGCATCTTGGGCACCAATTTACAATGTAATCGCCTTTATAAATTAGGCCTTCCTCAAAGAGTTTTACAAAAACCTCTCGAACAGCGTTCGAGAGTCCTTCATCCATAGTAAAGCGTTCCCTATCCCAGTCACAGGAACATCCAAGCCTCTTCAACTGGTTTATAATTACTCCACCGGAATGTTGTTTCCATTCCCAAACCCGCTCAATAAACTTTTCTCTACCGAGGTCTTGGCGGGTCAACCCTTCAGCCGCAAGCTGCCTTTCGACAACGTTTTGAGTGGCAATACCGGCATGATCCATTCCCGGCATCCAGAGAGTGTTATATCCTCTCATTCTGTGGTATCGGATCAGTATATCTTGGAGAGTATTGTTGAGAGCGTGACCCATATGCAATGAGCCGGTCACATTAGGAGGCGGGATCACTATGGAGTATTCACGATTCTTTTTATTCTCGTCAGCTTTGAAGCAGTTGGTTTTGATCCAGATATCATACCACTTGGCTTCAATTTCAACAGGATCATAAGTTTTAGGCAGCAAATCCTGGAACATATAGGACTCCTGAAAGATAGAAGTTGGCATTTTAATTCAATAATTCATCAGAATACCACGAAGGGCGTCTATGGGCAATAGTCCCGACGTTCAGCGGTCCAAAGAAGCCGTTGATTTTTTTATACTATTTTGATATAATATGATCAAATCCATGTAATCAGGAGAATTATGATGCGATATTTATTGATGTCGCTACTAGCCGTAGCAGCATTGTTCGCATTTTGTTCAAGTAGTTTGGCCGTAGGAGTTTACACTCCGGGACAGGAAAAATATGATTGTTCGCCTCTTGTTCAACGCGGAGTCATTCCAGATACTTGGAACAAACTTACCGAAGCTCTATTAATACCTCAGATTTCATGGGCTATTGATAAGCTTACTATTGAAGCAAAGGCATTTATCGGCCAATTTGGGCAGCCACCGTCAAGTGACATTGCCAGTGTCTCTTCTTCCAAGGCTGACGATACAAAGGAACTTAAAGACGAGCCTCTACCTCTAGTCAAGGAAACATCAAAAAAACCGGATAAAAAACTGAAGAAACCTTTGTCCAAGAGCGCTAAAGCTAACCTGAAGAAGAGTAAACCGACGGATACGAAAAACACCAAACCCAAGAAAAGAATAAAAGCTCCCCTGAAGGCACTGTAATATTTATAGCTTGAATGGCCTATTCAAGTTTCTTTTGCTTTTTTCTTCGCTTGGAAGACGGTTTTCGGCGCCATTTCCGCTGTAACCAGAAACCTTGCTCAGGATTTGTCCTGAGCCAGGTCTCAAACAGATCATGGAATTTCTGGCTCAAGGCTGTTAAATCAGCCTTGCGATCCCCTGTTGGTTCAAATTCAATGTCAGGCCCTAATGTGGAAAGATATTTCCCGTTGTCCAGACGATAAGTACAAATAGGAAGTATCCTAGCTCTTCCTTCGATTGTGAGTTTCGCGAAAACTTCATTTGCCGGGGCTTGAGTTCCGAAAAAATCCACTATTACGCCTCTTTCCGGGTCTCCTCTCTGATCGGCCAAGATCGCAAGCAACTCTCCGTTTTGGAGGAGTTGTATAAGGTCCTTGACCACACCTTTGTGTGGGAACGTTCTGATCTCAGCCTCTTTGCCCGCTCTACTAAAAACATACGTGTTAAGAAAAGGGTTCTTTAGTCCTGTGGCGAATAGGTTTGTTCGAAAACCCAAGAACTTGGTCGTGGCCGCGCTGACTTCGAAGCACCCAAAATGAGACGTCAGCAGACAAATTCCGTGATTTCCCGGCATCATTGCAAGATCATAATCAGATTTTCCCTGAATTATGATCCTTTCAGCTATTTCTTTGTGACTCCATCGTCTTATGAGGAAGAACTCCACTATCAGTAAACCAACATGTTCGAAACTTCTCAATGCGGTTAGTCGGATCCAGTGGGAAGATTTTTCCTTGCCAAAAGCGATTGTGAGGTTTTCTATCACTGCTTCGCTGCGATCCTTTGAAATGATCCATGCAAGCCTTCCCAAAAACCTTCCAAAAGCTCGAGCCCAGGATTCAGGAATAATATTTAGGATGGTTTCTATCGCTTTAACAAGTAAGTAGACAAAATAATCGATGATCAGATAAAGAGTTAGAGGTCGAGTCATTTAAAACTCCCATGAACTACGTGCTCAGCAAATTACCACAAGGTATAGACGCTATACAAAAAAAAAGCAGAAATAGGATATATAGATTATGAATTGAAATGATAAGCATATCTTCTCATTCGTCATAAATGAGGAACAATGAATGATCTTATTTTTATTATCGATTTCAGTATATTGAAACCATCTAAGTCATCAGGTATCGTAGCGACCTGAGTTATAGTTTCTATCGGTAGGCATGAAAGGCGAGGCTCTGCAAGTAATGATGACCAGAGGATCCAGGTCAAAAGGGCTCGAGACATTGCTGGGGGTCTGTGTCTTGTGCTGCGTTCTGCCGCTTGCTTTCGGTTGTTCAAAAAAAGTGGTCCGAAATGGGACGGTGTTTGGCCTCGATAATCTATCTCTCGAGAAATCTGCGGAATCAAACGAAAACTTGAAGGAAAAAGGGATTGGACTGGCGCGAGAAAAAAATTTTGAGAAAGCCATCGAAGCCCTTAGAGAGCATACGCAAAAAAATTCATCCGATTCTACCGCACATAATGCGCTGGGGATCAGTTACAAGAGCGTTGGAGATTTTTCTCCGGCTATGAATAGTTTCGAAAAAGCCTTGAATCTGGCGAAACAACCGGAAGAACGTTCCAAAATACTATCCAATATTGGAAACCTATACTATGCTTCGGGTAAATATCAGGCTGCGCTCGGATTCTACAAGGAAGCGGCCGCTGAGTTCGACCAGAATCCTTTGTACCTGATTTTCATAGCTAGGACTTTCGTTATGTTGGGGGACTACGAAAGGGCCAGGAAAGTTGTCTCAAAAGTCGAGGAGAAATCTGCCAGATCAGTTCGGGAACACAAGGTGAAAGAGGACGTTGGACTTGACTACTATTTGCTGGCCGAGATCTTCACAGGACTGAATGAAGAAAACAAGATTTACGAGAATATTGAGAAGGCTCTAAAGGCAGACCCGGTACGGTTTGTCGCAAAACTTAATAAGGACATGCGAAACGAGGAAAACCTCTTTTACACTCTACAAGGTGACAAGAGAGTACAAAAGATGCTAAACCGTTTCGGATCAGGAAAAAGGGAGAAGGATTCCATTTCGATGGTCGCTACTCCCTGATAAAACTTAAATCTAGACAACTATACAATGTGCAGAACTAATTCATTAGTTGAAAATAAATCAAAGGTAATGGACACGGAGGCGGGCGTGTCGAATAGTTCCATTAAAGAAGGGATCGGAGCTTTGCTGGCTAGCGCCGGTCAGATGTACTGGGAAGTCGACAGGCAATTTGTAGTGGTTTATGCCAACTCGTTGATGAAAGAGGTCTTTGGAGACCCTACAGGCAAAAAATGCAAAGAATGTATATGTAAGGGATCGGAACAATGCGGGGAATGCGAAGTTGATAAAGTCCTAAAGGGACAGAAGAGGGCCATTGGGGAGCGCTTAAGGCTCGACAAGGATGATATTGCCATATGGGTAGAAGACACGGTCACGCCTATAATAGGCGAGGACGGAGAAATAATAGGGGCACGTCAGCTCTCCATCGACATCACGCAGAAGAAAAAAGATCTGGCCTGGCTGAGAGACTCGGAGAGGTTATACAGAAATCTCGTCGAACAGTCGCCGGACGTTATCTTCTCTCTAGATGCTCAGGGGAAGTTCATTTTTGTCAATACTCAAGTGGAGAAATTCTTGGGGTTCCCCGTTCTCAAGGTCCTGGAAACCCCCCTGGAAGATTATATCGCTCCAGAAGACAGATGGAGGCTTGAAAATATTTCCAAGCTCGATCCTGAATCTATTTGGGATGAAGAAGTCGCTGTCGTAGACGCCAACGGGGGACGAAAATACGCGAGAATTAGGATGAAAGCTTCATACAATGAGGCTGAAAAAACATTAGGCTTAGACGGCGTGATGAGAGACAGGACTGTTCGCCGACAGCTGGAAGAGGAATTAAAAGCCTCGAAAGCCGCTCTCGTTGAAAAAATCAAAATCATCGACGAACTTTACGAGCACATAGTAGAGTCTGGTAAATGCAAGGCCATAGAGGATCATACAGCTGAGGTAGCTCACGAACTCAGGCAACCCTTAGCAATTATAGGTGGATTTGCACGTAGATTGTCCAAAGCCCTGGATTTAAAGGACTGCATTGATCTGGATAAGCAAAGGCAATACATAAGCATAATCATATCTGAAATTAAGCGGTTGGAAAAAATACTCGACAGGTTGATAGAGTTTACCAAAAGAGACAGTATAAAAGTCCAGAAAATTAATCCCAACGACTTGATAGAATATATTGTCGCCATAACTGAAGGCAGAGTCCTGGAAAAGAAAATTCTTTTGAACATCAATCTTGGGCCGGAGATTGGAGAGATTCCCCTTGATCCAGGACGCTTTCAACAACTCGTTTTGAATTTGCTGTCAAACGCTATCGACGCGACCCCAAATGGAGGAGCCATAGATTTGGAGACAGGGGCTTCAATTCCTAGCGACAAGGCGCTAAAAACAGGGTCTCTCGCTTCAGAAACTTTTTTTGAGATGAAAATTCGTAATAATGGTTCCATCATTCCTCCAGAAGTCATACAAAATGTCTTCAATCCCTTTTTTACAACTAAAGAACACGGCACAGGCCTTGGTTTAGCTGTCAGCAAGAAGATAGTAGAGGACCATCAAGGATCAATTTCAGTCAAGTCGGACGAGGAAGGCACGACTTTTACGATATGGCTTCCTATCAAGGAAACTTCCAGGATACGCAAAGACTTTTGTCTTTTTCAGTCGCCTTTGGCGCCATTTGACGAGTCTTCATGATTTCCCCCCAAAAAAGAGGATTGGAGGATCTGAAATCGACTTCCGGATTTATTTCACGAGACTCTCTAGAGCTGGCCTGAGATTTGGAAATCTGAACGAAAACCCTGTCTCAAGTAATTTTCCTGGGACAACCTTTTGCCCCTCAAGAATGACCGATCCCAATTCTCCCAGAACCAGCTTAATCATGAATTTTGGGGCGCGAAAAAATGAAGGGCGCCCCAAAACCGAGCCAATCTCTTTGGCCAGAGCCGTGTTTCTTATTGGTTCTGGAGAGACAAAATTTACCGGTCCTTCAATGCGCTCTCTTTCAGCGACAAACAATGCCGCCCTACATAGATCCTGAATGTGGATCCACGACATCCATTGTTGTCCACTCCCGATTGGCCCGCCAACAAAAAACCGGAAGGGCCTAATCATTTGGGTTAATGCGCCTCCATTTTCACCCAAAACCACTCCAAATCTGGTAATGACTACCCTAACACCTTTATGTTTAGCTTTTTCAGCCTCTTTTTCCCAATCCACGGCAAGTCTTGCAAGAAAATCGTTACCCGGTTCCGAGGATTCCACGAGGTCCTCATCTCCGCAAAATCCATAATATCCTACAGCCGATACGCTCAATAGCGTTGAATCACAGGGAATCGCTTCAACCAGATTCCTGGTGGTTTCAATACGGCTGGATCTTAGGATTTTCTTGTAATTCTCATCCCAACGATGAAAGATGTTTGCTCCGGCAAGATTTATAAAAAGATCGTGTGTGGACAGAGAATCTTGCCATTTACCTGTTTTTGTTGACTCTCCGACAACGATCTTTGCCGCCTCTGGAATGTGTCCGGATTTCTTAGGACTGCGGACAAGAACGGAAACTTCATGTTTTTCACCCAGAAGAAACCGTGTCAGAGCGGTTCCCACGAATCCATTGCCACCGGTAATGAAAACCTTCACCTCTTTGTCTCCGCTGAAATCTGGATTAGCGCAGGCTTCATTCTATGAACCCCAAGGGCCTGCTGTGATTAACGTTCCGTAGGAATGTTCCTCAAAACAAACTAGGACCGACCTAGTCTTCTCTACCAAGAATAATCTCGTGAGGAACAGAACCGCATGATGTTTGACTTGCTGGATCCTTGTCCCATTCAGCGCACACATCGGTCGCACGCGACGGTCTAGCCTCTAAAATCTGAATTTCATAAGCCAGCGCATGTCCTGCGAGGGCATGATTGAAATCTATGACAATTCCATCATCACGGACATCCTTGATAGTAACTGTGTCTGGACCCGAGTCGGCATCACATATGACCGAAATTTCCATACCTGGATACGGAACAAAACCTGGAGGAAAATGAAATTCCTCTTTCTTTTTGACGAAGACCAAATCCTCATTCCGCAAACCAAAAGCCTCATCAGCGGGTACTTCAAAAGATAGCTTGTCATCCTTAACATGCCCTAGAAGTCTTTTTTCCAAGCCCGGAATCACTTGCTTGTAACCGGTCACAAAATCCATTGTTTCAAGCTCTTCAGCGCCCTTTAGAATAGGACCTCCGACTATCTTGACCTTGTATCTGATTTTAACATAGGACCCTGACTCCAAAATATTAAAGGCCCCAAGATCTTTCGTGTCTGTCATTAAAAAACTCCTTTGAACGATTTGCCTAAAAAAATATTATTATCTCATCCAGCATCTGACTAGTGAGCCGGAGCTTTTCTTTTCCAATTTGGGAGGAGCGAGACATAAGTCGGATGATTCAGTACATCTGTCTCTGAATACACATCCCTGCGGAAGATTGATAAGGTCCGGCACCATTCCGGGGATCATGTACAGTCTGGAAGATCTGGATTCGGTCTCAGCGTTAATTCTCGGCACTGATTTCAGTAGGCCTATGGTATATGGATGAAGGGGCGCAGAAAAGAGAGTTCGTACGTCGGCCTCCTCAACGATAAGTCCAGCATACATAACTGCAACTGTGTCCGCCATTTCGGCGACCACTCCCAAATCATGAGTGATGAGAATTATTCCGGTGTCCTTCTCTTTTTTTATTTTGTTCATCAAATCAAGAATCTGGGCCTGGATTGTCACATCAAGCGCTGTTGAGGGTTCATCGGCTATCATTAGTTTGGGATCACAAGCAAGCGCCATTGCTATCATTACCCGCTGACGCATGCCCCCACTCATCTGGTGAGGATAATCGCGCGCCCTATCGTCAGGTGAGGGAATACCTACCAGCCTAAGCATCTCGATTGCGGCTTCAAAAGCCTGCCTCTTTCCCATTTTTCTGTGAGTTCTATACACTTCCGAAATCTGATCTCCGACTCTGAACACAGGATTCAGACTTGTCATGGGCTCCTGAAAAACCATGGAGATGTCATTGCCTCTTACTGAACGCATCTCAGCAGATGAAAGTCTCAGTAAATCTCTGCCTTCGAATAATATTTCTCCTTCTGCGATCATTCCCGGTGGAGAAACTATCAGACGCATTATGGATAAAGCTGTGACACTCTTTCCACAGCCGGATTCCCCAACCACCCCCAGGGTTTGCCCCCTATTCAGATTGAGGTTTACGTCATTGACCGCTACAGCCAGTCCTCGATCAGAATTGAAAAGGACCTTCAAATGTCTAATTTCAAGCAGCAATTTGTCCATAGATCTTTGGGCCATTTAAGTATAGATAGATCCTCTAAGTAGCAGCTAACCATAACACCATGTGTCTATATGTCTAAATTGGGAAGAACCAGAAAAGAACCAAAAAAGCCGGCCCCGAAGCTCAGGAGAGAAACCAGAAGAGCCATAATGAGAAACGAACTACGATAAATAAACGCGTCCAGGGATGAGCCTGCCCATATAATCAGAGCGATCAACAAAGATGGTGTTTTGATATCATATTCTGTATTTTGAGGTACGAAAGCCAGTGGAGCCAGGTACAAAATTACATTCATCAGAAAAAGCAGACCCGCTAGAATCCTTCCTCTCACTATTTGTCCCATGCCTGGAAAAACTAGGGACATGATTGCGTATGAAATATTGGAGCGTCCTTTTTGCTGACCCTGTTCGTTTTCCGTCTTTTTCACCTTGATCACCTCGGTTAAGCAGCAGTTTGCAACGGTATAATAGCAACCACCCTCGAAGTCAATCCAGATAACGGATTAGAAAAAAACTTGGAGGGAAAATAGGCCCGATTTAATTTTATCTGGATGTTGTGCAACCAAACTGATCATTCCATTCGTTAAAAAACAGAATGAGCCATATCTTTGACGCGTTATCAGCCCTGTTTTCCTGATGATCTCTCCACAATTGCCCGACAACCTCTCTGTCGAGAAGTCCATCTGAGCTTTCAAACAAACGTTGTTCAGCCCAATGCTTCAATGATTCCTTAAACCATTTGCCTAGGGGTACCTGAAAGCCTTGCTTGGATCGTTTCGCTATGGCCGCAGGTACCAAATCTTGGGTGGCGTCACGAAGTATCCTTTTTGTCGTTCGACCATGAATTTTGAAGCGAAGAGGAAGCCTGCAAGCAAATTCTACCAGACGATAATCCAGGAAAGGGCTCCTGACTTCCAGAGCATGCGCCATACTTGTTCGATCAACCTTTGTCAGTATGTCTTCCGAAAGATAAGTCTGCAAGTCCGTAAACATCATTCTGCTCACGGGATCAAGATTCATCCATCTTTCCGCATGATCTATAGCTGGGTCTAGACCCGGGTCATAATTAAGGCCGGTTAGTCTGTTAACTTGTTGACGCGTGAATGTTTGAGGTGTCAAAGCCAAGCCGTCCGTTCTTATTCGATCGGCAGCTTCAACAAATAATTTCAATTTCTTTGTCATGCTGAAGCCGTAGTAGTCAGTGCTGGCCTTGGTGTTCAAGATTAAAGGCTCAATTATTTTTTTTCTAAAAATTGTTGGCAGGCAGTCATAAAGATTCTGCAGTCGACGAGCGACATATCGTTCATAACCTCCAAAGAGTTCGTCGCCGCCGTCACCGGAAAGAGCCACTGTGACACCTTTTTTTGTTTCCTGGCAAAGTCTCCATGTAGGGATCGCTGATGAATCCCCGAAAGGTTCCCCAAAGTGATGAACGAGCTTTGGAAACAATTCTTCTATCTTGAAATCGACTCTGTGTTCCTCATGGTCTGAACCCAATGATTTGGCGGCCAGTCTTGACCATCCAGCTTCGTCATGAGTGGTGCCTGGAAACGAAATGCTAAAGGTTCGGACGGTCTCCGAGGCTGATTTTGACATCAGCGCTGTAACTATAGTCGAGTCTATGCCGCCACTCAAAAACGCACCCAACGGAACATCGGCCACCAATCTCTTGTTCGTCGAATCGGTAAGAATTTCCAGCAAAGAGTATTTGGATTTCTGGTAGTTAGAAACAGGATCAGGTTCTGGGGGGGTCCAGTAACGTGATATCTTGACTCCTGATGGGTCTACAACAGCCATGTGCGCTGCAGGCAATTTCTTTACCTGCGAGAATATTGTATGGGGGGCTGGAATAAAATCATATAAGAAATACTCCGACATAGCCTGTGGATCAACCGAACGAGTTATCTCCGGGTCATTCATTAAAGAACCAATCTCGGAAGAAAAGGATATGCGTTTGCCCCAGTGCGAATAGTAAAGAGGCTTCTTTCCCATTCGGTCCCTAGCCAAGAAAAGTAACTTCTCCCTTTCGTCCCAAATTGCAAAACTGAACATTCCATTAAGCTGTGTAAGCATTTTGAATTTTTGGTCAATGTACAATTTTAATAGGACTTCGGTATCAGATTTCGTTCGAAATATCTGACCTCTCGATTCAAGTAATTCGCGCAGGATCTTAAAATTATAAATTTCACCGTTAAAGACTATTGCTGTCTGCCCATCGTCTGAAAGCATTGGTTGATTGGCGGATTCGCTAAGATCGATTATGGACAATCTCCTGTGTCCTAATGCGCAATCCTTGAATTTACAAAATCCTCCAGCGTCTGGTCCTCTATGAGCGAGCGCGTCTGTCATGTTTTCCAACACGTATTCATTGGGACCGTTAACATAATCAACAATGCCTGTAATGCCACACATTTATTGGCCTCTTTAGATTTATCGACATCCTATTTAGCTACTATATAATTAATTAGTATATAATAATTTGACATTTGCATTAAATTATGGAAGTTTTCGTTCAACTTTACTTTTGGCCGCTTGTGGCTCACGTCCTTCATGCGCCATTTTATTGAGGAGTTATGATATGGTCCAGGTCCGTTGCCCCGACTGTGGTTATCTCCAAAGCCTTTCTGAAGAAAGATTCTTAAACATAGCCGAAGACTTTCTCAATTGTCCACACTGCCATGCCAGAATTCCAAAAACATGGGCGCCGGTGGAAGTTGAGTCGATTCCGGAAGAAGTGAGACACAAGATCCTCGCCTTCTCAAGTCGAATCCTCAATGGTGGGGAGATCAACAGAGATGTAGTGTGCGCTTTGGAGACACTTGTAAGAAAATATGGAGCGCCGGAGAATAGCGTCAGGGCCTTGGGCTTGGGGTACGCCTCAGTTGGTGAAGCCAAGAAGGCGGAGGAGTTTCTGGAACAGGCTTTAGGGCAGGATGACAATGACAAGGAAGTCCTTCAAGCTCTCCTGAAGTCGCTCTTAATTCAGGAAAAATATGAGGAAGCCGTACAGGCGGGTTTACGCCTCTCCCAGGCATTCGATCCTGAGGATGATGATATCGGCAGACTCAGTTTAGCTTTGATTAGGGTAGAGAGGAAGGAAGAAGCGACCCGATTGTTAGATTCAAAGTCATGTGTAAACAGCAAAAATCGAATCATTCGAAAAGCGCGAAAGGAAATTACCGGAGGGCCCTCTTTCAATTTTGGAGCAATTCTCACGGGCAAAGTTCCTTTTAACAAGCTTTTTTCAATGCCAGGCCGAGACAGTCTAAAGGCTATTAGCAATCGGGCCAGATCACTGGTTTCCTCTGCTGGAACAAATCGCCCGAACTCTACGCAGGGGAGCGTCGGAGCTCACCCAGATCCAGGGAACTTAGGCGAAGCCTCCAGCATAAACCTTGAGTCGACATTATGGATCAGTAATTGTGAGTATTGGGTTTATTCTCCAACTTCCAGCATCCCAAGCTGGGAACTGCTCAAGAGGAGTTTTCTGCAGCAACCGGTAAACAGGCAGAACAGGCCTCGTGAGCTGGAAAACCTGGAGAATCTCATTGCCAAGCAGAAATTGACTATCGACTACATCCTCCGAGAAGAGGCTGGTGGGTTGTTTGAATATCCTTTGGAAACGATGGAATCCAACGCCAGGGAATTGGACGCTACGGACTATGGAATTCTCAAGAATGCCCATATGATAATTCGCGTTAGGTTCTCGGATGTTGCTGAACTTGCCAAAGAAAACATCAGTTTTCTTGCGAGATTTGTTGAAGCGGTAAGAGATGTTTCGGGGGGTGTGATACAGGATGCGGTTTCGCATGCTCTATGGGGCCGGAAGGCTTGGGAAAGGCACCTTTACGAGGACAGCAATCAAATTATCAGGTCAAACATCCTGGTGGAGTTATTAGACGAAGACGGTGTCATTTGGGCCCACAGTCATGGGATGCAGAAGTTTGGCCTTCCGGATGTTGAGATCGAATGCGTTCCCAGAGAATATGGCTCATCAGCGGTAAGACTCATTTTGAGGGCTTGCGAGACTTTGGTGGGGATGAGAATCGAGTCATCCCTGTTATCACAGCCCCTGAGATTGCGTGATTCTTCTGTGTCGTGCTCTTTTGAATACAGAAAATCAGACCCGGAAGGCCACTTTCCTACCGGAAGCTTCAGAATATTTCCATATACACAGGGAACCGAGCCGGCAAGTCAATCAGCGTTGATTGATTCTTTAAAAGATTTTAACAGACCTTCCGATCAATTTGCTCACACTAAAGAAAAGATCAGTTTGGACTCCGATAACAACAAAACTTATGTAGGATGCCTGAGTCAAGACTTAATAGACTTGAGACATAGAATCCTGGAAGCGCATCGAAAAGCGCACAGCAACCTGGACACCTTCAGAAAAAGTTTTCAGGATTCAGGCTTGTCCATGAATCAAACCCATGCGGTTAAGGTAGGCTTTCCAGCGCAGGGCGGGCAATACGAATGGATGTGGGTATCGCTAGACGCATGGAAGGGGAAGTCTATCGAAGGTTCCCTCGAAAACGCTCCCCTGTTACGAAAAGATCTATGCAAAGGAACCAAAGTCAGAATAAGCGAGGCCGAAATATTCGACTGGGTGATAACTCAAGGTAATGAAATCCTTGTAGGAGGATTTACCGAGCATATTGCTCCGAACAACTAGCATTACAGCAGTGAGTTGAGAAAAAAGTTTCACCAAACCGGCTATTGTTTGTAGTCGGAACTGGGCGCTGTCCCCCCGATGAAAGTACCTCTCTGCATTCAACTCTGAAACGGTGAATCCTCCGGCGCCCACGTGACCCCCTTCTTTTCGAACGCAATTACTTCATCTTTGGAGTGGCCCAGTTCCATTAATATTTTTCTGGTATCTCCACCGAATGTGTAAGATTCTTTCCTTATAGACGCTGGTGTTTCTGACAGTTGCGGAGTTAGACCAGGCATGGGTATACCCTGTGAGTTTTTCAATATCATCCGGCGATGGATTAATTGAGGCTCGTGAGGCAGGTCTTCCATGCGGTTGACAGGCGAGACGCAGTAGTCAGGGCCCTCAAGAAACTCAAGCCAGTCCTTCAGATCTCTAGTCGAGAAGATTTCCTCCAGTCCCAAAGTGATTTCTGAAATGGACGATTTATCGTATTGCCTGTCCGAGTACTCTGGTTTACCGAGTTTCTCGCACAGTTTTTTCCAAAGGTGTTCTTCCAGAGGGCCTATGGAAAGGTGTCCCCCATCCTTTGTTTTGTAAAGACGATAGCAGGGATATGATTGCGGCTCATTTTTATCCGGGCGACCCGGAAACTGAGCTCCCGTAAATGTGAATGACAGTGGAACCGCCAGCAATGAAATCAATCCGTCCGTCATGGACACGTCCACGTATTGACCCTTCCCATTTGAGGCTCTGGATTGAAGGGCCAGGAGTATACCCAACGCCGCGTATAAACTACCCGAAAGATCGGCCATCTGAAAGTTGGGCTGGGTCAGTTTTCCGTTTCTGTCCCTCATGAGATCAAGCATTCCAGCCAGGGCCATGTAGTTGAGATCATGCCCCGCCTTGTCTTTCAAGGGGCCATCCTGACCATATCCGGTCAAAGAGCAGTAAATAATGCGATCGTTAAATTTTCTTACGGATTCATAATCAACCCCGAGTCTTCCAACAACCCCGGGCCTGAATCCTTCGATCAAAACGTCGCTTTTCCGAACCAGTTTGAAGAAGATCTCTTTGCCTGATTTCCCCGAAAGGTCCAACGCCATGTGACGCTTATTTCGTCGGACCATCGGAACAACCCCAAGGACATCGCTGTCTTTAAACCGTGGAGCTTCCACAACTGTAACATCAGCTCCGTGATCGCCCAACAAAGTAGAACAAAAAGGGCCAGGGAGTAGTCTGCTCAGATCAATGACTTTCAGTCCGTCAAGAGCGCTCATTTGACGCGCCTCCGCAAATCTTTCTTTATTCTTTGAACATATTGTTGAAAACAACTCTTAATAAACGGGGCCATTCATTTCATTCAAATGACTTTGTTAGGGTTTATAGTACGTAAGATTTCTCGCGGTAGTTCTCGCTGTTAACCCCACGCCACTAAATTCATGGACAGGGGATTGAACAGATACGGATGGAAAGGGAGCACCCGGATATTATAAGCGTATACGCCCGTCTCCTCGCACTGAATGTCTCCCTTGAAACGCCATACGCCGTCGGAGATTTGTTCTTCACCAACCATTGCAGTTATATTCCTGTTAAAAAGTTTCTCCGAGTCTCCGTCTGGTCCTAATACCCCGTGGCATAGATCAACGACAACTTCTTCATCTCTAAGCTTTCCGAGTTGAATTGAAGCCGTAACCTGAAGTGTTTGTCCCAATGAAACCCTATCGCCGGATGGAACGGAAACTTCCAGGACGTTAACTTCCTTCCAGAATGAACGTATCTTGCGTTTCCATTCGCTGAGTTCGGCGGCTCGAGTCAACTTATTCTCACCTAGAATTTGGTGAGCCAATCCCGCCTGAAGGTAATATTCTTCCATGTACTGTTCTATCATTCGGTGTGAATTGAACTGTCCGGAAATCTTGGCCATACTGTTTTTCATTTTCTCAATCCACCCGTGTGGCAACCCGTCTGGACCGCGATCAAAGAAAAGAGGAATTATCTCATATTCCAACATGTCGTATATTTGTTCCGCGTCAACAATGTCCTCATCGTCTGAATCTGCATAACCTTCGTTTCCTCCTATCGACCAACCGTTTGTGCCATCATAGGCTTCCGGCCACCATCCATCGAGTACACTGAGATTTAGCACACCATTGGCTGCGGCTTTCATTCCCGAAGTCCCACACGCCTCTTTCGGTCTTTTAGGGGTGTTCAACCAAAGGTCACAACCCTGAACAAGGTAGCGAGCGACATTTATGTCGTAATCCGCTATGAATACGATATTTCTGTGAAATCCCTCAGATCTGGACTGGTGAACCACCTTTTTGATGATTTCTTTGCCCACCAGGTCTTTTGGGTGAGCTTTTCCGGCGAATATGAACTGCACCGGTCTTCTTTTGTCCGACATTATTCGGAGGAGTCTGTCCAGGTCTGAAAAGATTAGTCCTGCCCTCTTGTACGGAGCGAATCTTCTTGCAAAACCTATGGTCATCGCTTCCGGGTTCAAATATTCCCTGACGCGTCTTCTGTCTATAGTGGATCCACCGCCCGAAACCATTTGTTTGATGAGTCGACGGCGACAGAAATTTACGAGCCGTTCCCTTCGTGTTTCGTGCGCTGTCCACAACTGGTCGTGAGGTATGGTATAAACCCTGGACCAGACTTTTGTGTTGTCGGGTTCTTCTATCCAACCTTCACCAAGGTACCTGTCAAACAGGTCAGACATTTCTTTGGAAAGGTACGACGGAATATGGACCCCATTGGTTACGAAGCCAATTGGTATGTCGTCATCGTCAATTGAGGGCCATAAAGAGCGCCACATTTTTTTTGAAACGTTGCAGTGAAGTTTACTTACAGCGTTGACCCCTCTAGACAATCTTAATGCGAGAACCGCCATGGAAAAAGGGGATGATTTATCTTCCGGAATCGCACAACCGAGTTCAAAAAGGTCTTTAACTGTCATCCCGAGAGATTCCATATATTTTTTGAAATATTTCTCAACAAGCTCCTGAGGAAATAGATCTATACCGGCAGGAACAGGTGTGTGGGTAGTGAAAACAGTCGACGCTGTTACGGCCTCCATTGCTACTTCGAACGACGTCTTATAGATGGTCATGGTCTGGCGGATACGCTCGAAAGCGGCGAAAGCCGCGTGGCCTTCATTTAGATGATAAACGAATGGCCACAGTCCCAAGAGATAGAGGGCTCGTGCCCCTCCAATTCCTAAAACTATTTCCTGTTGAATCCTCATTTCCAGATCCCCGCCATAAAGTTCGGCAGTTATGCGCCTAGCGGATTCAGGGTTTGATGGGTGTGAGGAATCAAGAAGGTAAAGAGGTATTCGGCCTACCTGGACTTTCCATATTAGAATTTTGACCGGGACATCGGCCAATTCGATATCGAAGGACAACTGTCCGCCAGACCCATCCCCGACTGGGGCAATTGGAATATTGTAGAAATCATTGTCAGGATATGATTCCTGCTGCCATCCGTCTATGTTCAGATATTGTCTAAAATAGCCCTTTTGATAGAGTAGACCCAATCCAATAAGAGGAAAACAGAGGTTGGAAGCGCTCTTTAGGTGATCACCAGCTAAAACGCCAAGCCCCCCGGAATAAATCGGGAGACATTCGGCGATGCCATATTCCATGCTGAAATAGGCGATCCGATAGTCTATGGGTCTTTCCAGATTGAAAGAGTAATTCTCGATGTTGCTCACATAATTGTCGAATAATCTTTCGATTTGTCGGACTCTCCCAATTAGCGCATTGTCCTCCATGATTTCACGAATTCTGTGCGGTTGCAGCCTCGAAAGTAGCATTACAGGATTGTGATTCGTATCCTCCCACAGGTTTGGGTCGAGCGCCTGAAAAAGTCTGTTTGCTTCCGGGTTCCAAGTAAACCACATGTTCATGGCTATGATTCTGAGAGGTTGAAGTTCATCAGGCAGATCTGGGCGAACGACCAGGTGACGGAGTTTCATTATTTTACCTCTTTGCCAATGGTAGAAAAACTACTTGAGAAGTGAGTCCATGTAACATTTTCTCAAAATTTCTATCAGGAAGAGTTTCAATGTGTCAAGTTGATTGGAACAATCCAAAATAGTTGCAGACCGTGTATGTAGGAGGTAGAATGACCACATGGTCACCGCATCCTAGACTTGGGCGCATTCAATGAGGCAGGGAATGTCCATGGATTACATGTTCGACGTCGGCACTGAAATATTTCGTAAACTCACTCCAATTAAAAGACAAAAGGTCTTGCTTTCCGCTATTTCTGAGTTTGCTGAAAATGGTTACAGAAAAGCCTCAGTCAATAACATTGTCAGAACTGCGGAAATAAGTAAAGGAAGCCTATTTCAGTACTTCTCATCAAAGAGAAAGCTTTTTACCGGCACGGTTAACGCTTCTTCGGCGTTGGTTAAGGACTATTTGAAGAATGTCAGAGATGAGACGTCGGGAGAGAATTTCTTTCATCGTATAGAAAAGCTCATACTTTCCGGATTCCGGTTTATAGACAAGCATCCGCAAATGGCTAGAATATATTTCCAACTCCTTCAATCAGGAGAAGCTCCGTTTGGTTCCGAACAAGTAATAGAACTCCGAAAAAACGCTGAGCGTTTCCTCGGGGAGTTAATTATGGAAGCAAAATCAAAAGGGGAGTTGAGGCTCGACTTAAGTACGGAGAAGATATCCTTCATTGTTTACAGTCTTCTTGAATCACTGCTTAGAGCCTATTATTCAGACGTTATAGGAGAATCCTCCGGTATCTACAGGGCAAGCCAGGAAGGTTTGAATACTTGGGTGAAGACTGTGATTAATTTTCTGAGAGATGGGATTTCAATTCATGGCTAAACTCGGAGCGCAGAGAATGAAAACTAGGCCCACGGTTACGAAAAGTCTTCTGATTGCGTGCTTGTTGTCGCTAGTTGTTTATTCAGTGGCTCGGGCTAAGGACAATATCGCAATAAAATTCGGAGTCTTACCCGCTCTACAAGCATTACCTCTATTTGTCGCCGAATCCACGGGACTTTTCTCAAAGCATGGGGTGGACGTTGAACTAATATTATTCAATACCACCGCTGAAAAGGATATAGCATTGGTTTCAGGAAGTCTTCAAGGATGTTTTGCGGATTTAGTGACGCCCATGATTCTAAGAGGAAACGGTCGAGACATGGTTGTTGTGGCAAAAACATACGATACCCGATTTGATCGCAGGATGTTTGCGATACTATCCAAGCCTCGGTCTGAAACAAGGTCTTTGAAGGAACTGGAAGGTAAACCGGTGGCTATATCCTCAAACTCAGTAGTGGATCTGGTCAATGAAAAGCTTCATGTTGACGCTGGTGTTTCAAAAGACACAATAAACACAATTGAGTCGAAGAACATTGGGCTTCGTTTTCAGATGCTTATGACCGGGCAGATTGAAGCCGCCGTTCTTCCAGAACCACTAGTGACCGTAGCAATTTCAAAAGGAGCGCGCCTCTTGGGCGATGATTCCGGTCTAGGGGAAAGTCAAACTGTATTGGTCTTCACGCGAGAATTTATTAAGAATAACATGGATCTGTCACGACGGTTTCTGGCTGCGGTTGAGGAAGCGAATAACCTGATCAACGACAATCCGGATTCTGTAAGAGATATCATGGTGGAGCAAGTGCGGTTACCAGAATCACTCAAATCACAATATCCCGTGCCGAAGTTTCCTCGGTTGGCGCCTCCTGATCGAGACGCTCTGAACAGCGTGTTGTCATGGCTCAAGCAAAGGAAAGTCATTCATTCAGAGATTGAATATGAGCAGGCGGTAAATGAGCAACTCCTGCCCTGATGTAGTTATTCTTGATAAGGTGAGCAAAAAATACGGCGCTGACACAGGTTCGACTGAAGCGCTATCGGCCATCAGTCTTCGACTAGGAACATCGGAAACTGTAGCGATAGTAGGGCCATCCGGTTGCGGTAAATCCACGTTGCTTCTGGTTCTGGCGGGCCTTGAGAAACCGACTTCAGGTTCGGTGAAATTCAAAGGAAGCAATTTGGAGAAACCTCCTAAAGAGGCTGCATTGGTCCTTCAAGATTATGGATTGTTTCCATGGAAAACTGTCAGACAAAATGTCGAGCTTGGAATTAAAATCAGGGGTGAATCCGTCAATGGGAGTCGACTCGATCCATTACTGGCTGAACTTGATATAGCCTCGAAAGTGGATGATTATCCTCAGCAACTTTCGGGTGGCCAGAAACAGCGAGTAGCCTTAGCTAGGGCTTTGATACTTAATCCAACCCTACTATTGCTGGATGAGCCATTTGCCGCTCTGGACACATTGACCAGAGAAAGATTGCAGGAACTACTCTCTAACGCGTGGAGAAAAAGACGGTTTGCGATGGCCCTGGTGACTCACAACATAGAGGAGGCGGCCAGGCTTGGTAAACGAATAGTAATCATGAGTGGGGCGCCGGGAAGAATCAGTAAGGTTATAGTCAATCCAAACGCATGCGAGTCGGATCGCGAAGAATCTGAAGATTTCTACGAATTGTGTCAGTCCATTAGAAGAGAACTGGAGCTAGTCACTTGAATCGTCCACTGGATTACCTTTGGGGCATAATGGTTCTTCTGGGGATGTGGCAGATTGGTTCATGGCTAGGGGGGCCCAATGCGATTGCAAGCCCCTACTTAACCTTGGTCACTCTTTTTGGGGAGGCGGAAACCCCCAGATTCTGGAGAAACGTTGGGGCCTCTTCATTTAGGATAATGGCAGCGTTATGCATATCTTTCGTTGTCGCAGTGCCCCTTGGATTATTCTTGGGGTCCAGCAGGAGGGCGGACAGAATTGCAAGGCCACTGATCTATCTCACTTATCCAGTGCCAAAGATAGTGTTCCTTCCCTTAGCGCTTCTGATTTTTGGACTTGGTGACCTGAGCAAAATCATGATGTTGGCTTTAATATTGTTTTTTCAGTTACTTATTACGACCAGAGACGCCGCCAGGGGTGTAAGCAGGTCAGCGAAGCATTCTCTTTTGAGCCTTGGAGGAAATCGTCTTGACCTTTTTATTCACGTTATATGGCCGGCGACATTGCCCGCGATATTTACAGCCTTGAGAATTGCGACTGGAACTGTGGTAGCCGTTCTTTTTTTCGTGGAGTCTCTTGGGACTCGATTTGGTATGGGTTTTTACATACTTGACGCATGGGGTAGGGCTGATATCCCGCAGATTTTCGTTGGAATTCTGGTTTTAGCCGTGATGGGCGTAATTCTTTATGAGACGTTCGATATTCTTGAAAAAATTTACTGTAGATGGAGTCAATTATGAAGTCCAAGTCCCTCAAAAACTGGACGCCGGACGAGCGGATATCGGCCGTCAAAGGAATCTTCAATACGATTACACCTCATTACGATTTGCTAAACAGAATTATGTCGGGTAGGCGCGATGTCGCCTGGAGAAAATTTGCGGCAAGACGACTGCCGTCTGATGTGAGCAACATTTTGGACCTTGCCACCGGAACAGGAGACCTGGCAATCGCCATTGCGGAAGAGTTTCCAAGAGCTCAAGTTACGGGAGCCGATTTTGTTGAGAAGATGATGAGATTGGCCGAGACCAAGACTCAGGCGAGAGGTCTTGGCGACAGAATTGAATTTGTAGCCGCTGACGCGACAAGCCTCCCTTTCAGAGATTCCGAGTTTGATGCTGTAACCATCGCTTTTGGTTTACGAAACATTCCTGATCGCCTGGCCGCTCTAAGAGAGATGAAGAGAGTTGTAAAGCCGGGCGGGAAAGTTATAGCTCTAGAGATGACTTTTCCCAGGAATCTAAGACTAAGAAATTGTTTCAGATGGTATCTTAACCACATGATTCCAATTGTTGGCGGAATAATTTCAGGAAATAGGGAAGCTTATACCTATCTTCCAGACTCGATCCAGGATTTTCTGACGCCTGACCAGTTGGGAGATTTGTTCGATCTTGCCGGTTTTAAAGCGATCAAACAGTTTCCTTTGACCTTTGGATTGACCTATCTACATGAAGGGATAGCCGAATGAACCCGGGATCATCCATGAAAGCCTGGATTCAGGCCAGTCGAGCGCCTTTTTTCGTGGCGACCTTGATTCCCTTGGGTTTAGGGGGCGCTTTGTCTTGGCGTATGGGCGCATGGAGTCTTAGCCGATGGATGATAGTGCTGACGGCATCCTTCCTGGTACACCTTGCGACAAATCTTGCCAACGATTATTTCGAATATTTCGAAGGGGTTGACGACGGTGATTCAATAGGAGGAAGTCGCGTAATTCAGGAAGGAAAAATTAGTCCGAGCCAGATAGGGGTGGCCATCGTAGTCTTGTACATATTGGCTCTCTGTTGTGGTTTATGGATTCTCTATCTTTCCCGGTTGTGGGGACTTGCGTTATTAATGGTTTTTGCTTTTGGCTCAAGCCTGTTTTATACTGCGCCCCCCATAAGATACGGTTACTATGGCCTGGGCGAGATATTTGTTGGAATCAACATGGGGCCGGTAATGGTTGTGGGCTCCAATGCCGCTTTAGCCGGCCGATTCACATTCGAGGCTTTTTGGGTTTCTATCCCGATAGCCCTCATGGTCGCTATGATTCTGTATTATCAATCTCTGTCCGACATAGATGACGATAGGGCTGTTGGTAAAATTACTCTGGCGGTGAGGTTCGGAAAGCCTGGAGCAATCTGGGGCGTTCGTTTCTTCATGGCCGCTTCAGTGATGTCGATTGTCGCTCTAGTTGGGTACGGGGTCTTAAAACCGATCAGCTATATCTCACTGCTCACGATTATTCAGGCTTTAAGGATTGATAGAATGATAAGCTTAACTGAAGACTGGAAACAGCTACATGATAAAGGTTCAGCCGTTAGGCTTTTCTACCTCGCGAACGGAATCATAGTGATTTTGGGGGTCTTTTGAGAGCTACCGATCGGACTAGGAATTGAGTATAAAAAGCCGACCAATTTTCTTTTGAAAGTATTCGGATCAATTGATTGAGTGAGGACTTGTCCCGGTCCCACATGCAAAAGGTCTTCAGAAACTTTCTTCAGCTCGGTATCCATCTTTTTGTCTTTTTTGCGTTTCATCCCATTTCATGCGAGCGTCGGTCGGTGGTGGAATAAGGTTTGACAGTTTCTCCAGACTCGGCAGGTTCTTTTGGAGCCAGCCAGTTTTTTCATTTTCATAACCGGCTGGTTTTACGATAGATCCTGCAGTTTGGATTGATGAGCAGGAGGATACCAGGAATGCGTATAGGATTACGGTCAAAAGAAAGACCAATTTTTGTATCATACTAAATCACCCGCTTTGACAGTAGGTTGTAACTCTCCAACCTTCTAGAGCGGAGCTTATACCTATTATTAACTGAAACATCAATACTTATTAATGTAGTATATAAAAATAACTTATAATTAGTACATAATAAATATTATCTAACTCAGATTAGTAAGTATATTGCTCTTGTGTTGAGACATCGTGGTGTTTGACGTGCGACGTAATAGGAGTAAACCGCCCAGAACACTCAAGGTTAGATTGCACGGCATTTGACGACCAAAGAGAAAAATTTCACAGGTAAAATTTCTAAGGCGAGAGCTTTCTAGGTTTCAAGAGTGGATCAGACAGATTATGATTGTAGAATCGCTCCTGGCTTGTCAAGGACCCACCTGGGTCACGATTGAGCCACCTCAGGTAAATCCGGCGCCGGCTGAACATGCGTAACAATGTTTGCCCGTTGGAATCAGCGTTCCAGGTTTGGGCAAACCATTCATCTCAGACACGTGTCTCTTTTTCCCTGCAAGGTAGATTCCACTCGCCAGATTGAAATCGCAGTCATAAAGATAGCCATCCCAACTGACGGACACCGATGTCCTACACATCAATCCCGCGATCGAGCAAGGATTGAAGCTTGCCGTGAGCTTTTCCATGTAAGGATGAAGCTCCCCCGATTGCTCCAGCGAAGTCAGAAATCTACCCAAAGGCACATTAGTTAAAGTGAACAAATTGTTGAAATAAAGTCCCCATTTTCTGTCAAGTTCGGTCCGGAATCTCTCCTCCTCCTGAGACTGAGAGGCCGGAAGGAAAGCGCCTGTAGGGTTGGACACCAGGTTGAGTTCCAGGCCCGTTCCGCTCCTACCGTAACCCAATTCATTGAGCTTCCTTAGCATTGCGACGCTCGTCTCCAGAACGCCTTTTCCCCGCTGGAAATCTGCCTCAAACGAGTTCACGGAAGGAAACGAGGCCACAATCACCACCCTGTTGACCGTGAACAGTCCCAGTAAGTCATCTTTTTTCTGTCGGGCCAAAGCAGTGAGGTTCGTGCGGATCATCAGCCTTGGAGTCTCGGGAGCTATAGTCTCGATGAGATATCCAAGGTTGGGGTTTAGTTCGGGAGCGCCTCCTGTGATGTCCACTGTCTGGAAGCCCGCCCTTCTGGCATAAGCCACAACATCTTGAATCGTCTGCCTGTTCATTAGTTCAGTGCGTCCAGGACCTGAATCCAAGTGGCAGTGGCTGCAAGTTTGGTTGCAAAACAAGCCTACGTTGATCTGCATAGCGCTGGTTTTATCCTTCCTTAGATCAAGACCGTGCTTGGCCAAGGTCTGGGTAAAAGGTTTTACCTCGTGCCCCAGGTATACCTCAGTCTTTGCATTCTGCCCCGGCGGTGTAGTTTCTATTGGCATGAGTCCCTCCTTGGATCACATGGACAGCTTAATAATGATTTTCCTCGTGTGTCTGTGTGTCATGAACAGTGGCTGGATGTCAGTCGTCAATGCTGGACATTAGAGGCTCGTGGATGGTTAAGAAGCTGAATTGGCCTGTAAGAGTTTTTCCATTAGGATCGCGTCATCACCAGTTGTCTTGTAAAATCGCTTCCTGAGCCCCACTTTCACAAAACCACATTTCTTGTAGAGCTTAATCGCCGGTTGATTTGATTTGGCTACTTCAAGCAAAATCCTGGATAAACCCATCGTTTGGCATGTGTTCTCGAGATAATCCATAAGAAACTTCCCCAGACCTTTGCCTCGAAAATCGAAATGGAGACAGACACTCAACAAATGAGCCTCGTCCAAGACTTTCCAAAAACAGTAATATCCAATCAATTGGCCCTGAACTTTGAACACTGTCATGCCGGGATTTTTTCTCTCAATTTCGCTCAGAAACATATCTCTGGACCAAGGACTATAAATGGTAGTTCTCTCTATCTCCATGGTTTCGGGGAGATCATTTTCAGACATCGGCGAAGCAATTACGATATCCGACCAGTCAATAGTTTGTGAAACTCTGTTTAGCACAACCTGCATTAGGGTAAAGTTGTTTGATGGAGACAATCCAAGTTCAAAGGGTCACAGGAGAAAGTAACAACCGAGAGAAAATGTCACGCCCAGCAGGAAGAGCGCAAGCGGCGCTCTTTCAAAATTCCCGGCCAGCATGTCCAACCCTCCTATAGCAGGGATGGAAAAATACGCTAATTTTAGCGCCGGCACCATGTTTTCCGGCCAAGCGGACACTAGAGGCCCCAAGACTAATGAACCAAGAATGATAATTGGAACTTGGGCTACGAAACAGACCGTGAACCCTAATCCCAGAGAAGCTATGAAATAAAAAAGAATCTTTGGCCTGGAGCGGTCAAGAATGGCCAATTCCGCAGGAATGGCGAGTTTCCCCAATCCGATTCGCAAAAAAAGATCCAGTCTGCTACCCAGGAAAGAAAGCGGCATGAAAAGCATAAAACTAAGGAGAGCCAAGGCGATTATGTCAAAATTTGTTTCATTACCAACTATGGTCGCTGTAGATGCGGCAATCGAGGCCGAAAATGTTACTTCCGGAGCTATGAATCCGCCTATCGGTGGGCGTCTGAGCCATAAGACTTCGAAGAGCGTACCGACTGCCAGTCCAATCGCAACGTTGCCTAGCGCCCATCCAATGACAGATCCCACTACAACCGGCCTGGACAGCATCAATTGACCGATTTGATATCGGTCCAACCAGAATAAGCCGCCTATAGCGCCAGCCCCAAAAGCCTCTTTAAGCATCCCTGACCTGTGAACTTATGAGTGAAACGATGACAGGTTTTTCATAACAACATCTGCTCAACACTCAATAAATTAGATGGATAAAGATGGATATCAAAAACTCTATGCCTGAAGCTAAGAAATTGTCGGCGAATCAAATACTCTACTGAGAAGCTGAACACAGCATATAAGAATCGCATAAATCACGAAAATCAATTGGCTTCTCGAAAGGAACACTCTGGACATTTATTCCAATGCCTTCCTTTAGTATTTCCCTAATGGCCCCAATGGATTCTTCGCCTAAAGAGAGTGATCTCGTAATAGGCTTTTTGGCGTCGCTGCCCGACATGTTTCCCAAGTTGAGTGAACCAAACCGCACACCGGCCCTTATTAGCCTCAGAGCGTCAACCGGCGTGTCGACTATAACCATGCGTCTGATGTCTGATACTTCTTCAGTCTTAAGTAATCTGGCGACTTCATCAACAGTATCAATAACAATTTTTACGTTATAAGGGATAGCGCACTCCATGATCATTTTCTGGACATCATCCTTAGCCAATGCGTCATTTGCTATAAAAAGCTCTTGGGCGCGCGTCGAGGGAAGCCATCCTTGAAGGATTTGACCATGCACAAATCGATCATCAACTCTAAAAAGTACTATGGGCATAGATAACTATCGTCAACCGCTTTCTTGGATGCGTCCGCCATTAAGAAGACGTGCCACCCTTTGGTCGCCTCTGCTTTAAGACGTCGGAAGCCCTATAAATGTTCTCCTTGCCGGCATCCGCCGACAGTTGAGCTAGGCCCTTAAGGTCATATTCATGCCTGGCGTTGACGGACTTTATTAACATAGGCAAATTCAAACCTGTGACCACTTCAATCTTGCCTTCTTCTAAAAAAGACAATGAAACATTGGTCGGAGTTCCTCCGAAAAGATCAGTCAATATGAGCACTCCAGACCCGGCATTCACCTTTGCTATTGCCTTTGCCACCTGATCTCGAAGAGAATCAGGAGATGCCGTTGGATCAATGGACAGAGCCAAGACCCCTTCGTCTGACGTCAAACCAATCAGGCGAGCAGTATCCAGAAACTTAACTCCGAGTTCTCCGTGAGTCAACACGAGAATTCCAACCATTTAATAATCTTTCTATGAAAAAGTCTAACGCGAGATTTCTTGCTTCACGCGTTCAATAAATAAAGCCTACGACTCGAAACCTTCTGTAATCTTTTCAACCACGCTGTACTGGCGTTTCAATACCAAGTTCACGCAATTTCAGTCTGACATGGCGATAGCCCTGATCAGCAAGCTTCTTGGCTATCAATGAACTCACCACGACTGACCTGTGGCGACCTCCGGTACAACCAATCGAAAGAGTAAGGTACTGTTTTCCTTCTTTTATGTAAAGAGGTAACAGGAAATCCAACAAATCAAACATTTTTTCTAGAAAAACCTTGGTATCGGATTTTGACAGGACCCATTCAATTACATCGTGATCTCTACCGTCTTTTTTCGAAAGATCATCTACAAAGAAGGGGTTCGGTAAGAAACGGACATCAAAAACCAGGTCCGACCCCAGAGGAAGCCCCTTTCCAAAGCCGAAGGCGTTTATCATGATTTGTAAATCTACCGAAACAATGTCCGAGTAGATTTTCTTAATGGTGTCTCTCAACTGATGTACTGTGATGTCTGAGGTATCAATAATCCTATCCGCCCGATCCTTGATTTCTTTAAGCTCGGACCGTTCTTTGTTGATACCATCTGTGACATCGCCGTCAATTGCCAGAGGGTGTTGCCGCCTGGTTTCACTATATCTTCGGATGAGAACTTCGTCCCTGGCGTCAAGGAACAAAATCTCCAGAGTGGTGTCACGCAATTGAAGGGAATTTAGAATCTCTGAATAACGAGGGAAAAATTTTCTCTGACGCAAATCAATGACGAGGGCTATTTTCTGCAATTCAGTTCCGCCGGCCTCCATAAGGTCCATAAGTCTAGGGGCCAGATCAACTGGAAGATTGTCCACGCAGAAGTATCCCGCATCCTCCAAGGTTTTTGCTACCGTAGACTTACCCGAACCCGACATTCCGGTCACAATAACTATTTTGCGTCTGCTCACTTGTTCTCCAGATTTACATTTATCTGTGTTCGGGCAACTAGTTCAACCAGCAAACCGGGATCAGTTCCAGTCGGTACAGGAACTAGAATTTTCTTGATAGGATAATCAAGCATTTTTATTTCGGTGATTAATGGTTCAAGACGACCAGCGTCTCTTTCTTCAACGTATTTGGACAATTCCACAACCAGGTCGATGGGTGAAGAAATCATAGTGCAATCAGTGAAAAGACTCCGGGCGAAAAAGACTCCTAGCCCTCTTATTTCAATTCGAACATTTTCTTCCACCGCGCGTCCCACGAGACCGAGTGATTCATGCCGGGCAACAGCAACCACATCATCTGCGACAAGCCTGTGCCCGACTCGCATGAGACTGAGAGCGGAGAGTGACTTTCCAACGCCGGATGGACCCTGGATCAATATTCCAGTTCCAAGTACATTCAGCAATGTTCCTCGATGGATAGTTTCATCGACCATATCTAAATATACCATGATATGCTATTGGAGACAAAACAGTTAGGAATTATTGTGAAACCAAAAAAAAGATTGACACTGCGAGCCTTATATCATAAATTGAATATTCAAATGTTACAAAATACATCGGAGGCACGATGAACCGCTCACTTCCTCAATCTATTATGATAATCGTTTCTTTAATACTATTGGCTTTAATTACTCCAATTCAGTCAGCCAACGCCGCCGATCCCCTTACTCAGGCAAACATCTATTTGTACCCGAAACCACATAAGGTGTCGGACCTGGTATTGAAAACTCCGACCGGGCAGACTGTCTCACTCAATGATTACAAAGGCAAGGTAGTCTTGTTGCATTTTTGGTCTATCACTTGTCCTGCATGCAAAATTGAAGAACCTCTCCTTGAAAATCTAAAACGCTCTCATGGAGGGTCAGGACTGGAAATACTGGGTGTCAACCTAGTGGATCCTCCTACAGCTATACAGAAGCACGCAGCGACCACCCGGACTCCTTTTTCGATTCTTTTTGATGGAGGTCGCGGCTTTAGTCTTAGAGCGGTTGAAATGGCTGGAAAGAGGACTTCTTTTCTCGTCAACCCTCAGCAGGAGGCTATACTTGAGGTTCCCGGATTTCCCACAACCTATATAGTGGATTGTCGAGGCGCCGCAGTAGGCTACAGTGTTGGTCCGGCCCGATGGGACGCCGCTCCGGCGCAGGCGTTGTTGCAGAAATTAATGGTTGAGAGTCGCACTTGTATGTCGCAACCAGGTGGGCGACTCGACAACAAGGTTTCTATGCGTTAGTCCCCCTCAGTCAGTATTCGTGAGTTTTGTCTTGACAACAAACTATTCGCTTGTTAATCGTAAACGTTACATCTAGGCGCGTAGCTCAGGGGGAGAGCATCACCTTGACGCGGTGAGGGTCTGGGGTTCAAATCCCCACGCGCCTACCAATGATGCGCATTTCGATGAATTTTAGGAGGCAAGCTCAGTAGATGATATCAAACCTGCCGAGGGAATGGACCATTACAGCGCTAGAGCATTCCCAAGCATGACTTCCTCTTTGGAAATCAGCATTCAAGATACCTCGAAGACATATCGTCCAGGAATCACCGCGGGCGACATACTCAAGGAAATTCCTCGCAAAGACACGTCCGAAATCATTGCGGCTCAATTAAACGGGAAACCGATTGATTTGTTCGCCCCCATGACGGAGTCCGGAAAGCTGGACTTTGTCTCTGTACATTCGGCCAAGGGTTTGGAAATCCTTAGGCATTCCACCGCTCACGTTATGGCCCAAGCGGTCAAGGAATTGTTTCCTGATGTCAAGGTTACAATAGGTCCTGCAATTGAGGATGGTTTCTACTATGACTTTGATTCTCCAAGACCCTTTACTCCTGAGGACTTGGAGCGGATAGAGATCCGTATGAAGGAGATCATAAAGAGCAGGCTCCCGTTTCGCAGAGCTTCTCTTCCCAGGGCGGAAGCGATTCAGTTTTTCCGGGAACTGGGCGAAAACTACAAAATCGAATTGATAGACAGCATTGCCGACGATGAAGTAAGTATGTACTCTCAGGGTAACTTTACAGACCTATGCCGTGGGCCTCATATACCAGGTTCTGGAACCATCAGGGCCTTTAAGCTTACCAAAGTCGCAGGGGCTTACTGGCGAGGCGATGAACACAACAGGATGCTTCAGAGGATTTATGGGACCGCATTCGCCTCCAAGGATGAATTGAAGCGATATCTGGAATTGTTGGAGGAAGCCAAGAAGCGAGATCACCGCAAGCTGGGCAAGGAGCTAGATCTATTCTCAATATCTGAAGAAGCCGGCCCTGGAATGATAATATGGCATCCCAAGGGCGCAATGTTGAGATATCTGGTAGAGGAGTTTGAGAGGAAAGAGCATCTAAAGCGTGGATATCAGATGGTTGTCGGTCCGCAAATCCTCAAGAGGGAACTATGGGAGAAATCCGGCCACTTCGACAACTATAGGGAAAACATGTATTTTACCACGGTGGATGAGATTGATTACGGTATTAAACCGATGAACTGTCTTTCCCACATGATAATTTACAAGTCCCGGATCCGGTCATATAGAGACCTGCCGATAAGATATTTTGAATTGGGAACGGTGCATCGTCACGAAAAAAGCGGTGTTCTTCACGGACTCTTGCGAGTAAGACAGTTTACTCAGGATGACGCCCACATACTATGCGCTCCAGACCAGTTAAACAGTGAGATACTTGGAATAATCAATTTTGTCAAAGATGTAATGGGCATATTTGGCTTTGAATACACCATGGAATTGAGCACAAGGCCGGAGAAGTCTATTGGATCCGACGAAGACTGGCAGAGAGCTACTACTGCGCTCGAAAAAGCACTTCAGGATCTCGACTGCGAATATGAAATAAACGAAGGTGATGGCGCCTTTTATGGTCCAAAGATTGACATAAAGCTTAAAGACGCTTTAGCAAGATCTTGGCAATGCGCAACCATTCAATGCGATTTTACCCTACCTGAACGTTTTGGACTCACTTATGTGGATTCCGACGGGTCACGCAAGAGACCGGTAATGATTCACAGGGTTATATTAGGGGCCGTTGAGCGTTTCCTGGGCGTTCTGATAGAGCATTATTCCGGCGCTTTTCCTTTGTGGTTGGCCCCTGTTCAAGTTATGGTCCTCACGATAACCGACAGAACGGATGCTTACGCTGTTGAAATCGCAGAAGAGTTGAAGAAACAGGATGTCCGGGTGGAACTGGATCTCAGAAATGAAAAGATCGGGTTCAAAATTCGGGAAGCTCGTAATCTGAAGGTCCCATACATGGTGATTTTGGGTGATAAGGAATTGGAGAATCAATTAGTGGCGGTTAGAAAGCGTGGACAGGATTTGACGGTTTCCATGGATGTTTTGCAATTCATTGATTCATTGAGACATGAAATTGAATCGCGCTCTTTCTAAACACAGTGAGAGTATGGCAATCACTTCTTATTTAGATGCAAGGGGGCATTGCGCATGAAAGGAAGACCAAGAGGCTCCGTTGTCGCGGAACCCAAGGTCAGGGTTAACCAAAAGATTCGTGCTGCCCAGGTCCGAGCTATATCGCAGGACGGGGAGCAACTTGGCATTTTGGATATCGCTGAAGCGCTACGCAGGGCCGAAGAACACGGGCTTGATCTTGTTGAGGTAGCTTCGAATGTTGATCCTCCTGTTTGCAAGATCATGGATTATGGCAAATTCAGGTTTGAAGAGACCAAGAAAGAGCACGAACGCAAGAAAAAACAGGCGACTGTAATTCTCAAGGAAGTTAAACTCAGGCCAAAAACCGAAGAACACGACCTTGAGCATAAAGTGAAAAGGATCGCGGGATTCCTGGCTGATTCGTGCAAAGTCAAGGTAACAATTATGTTCCGTGGCAGGGAGATTACACATCCTGAACTGGCGAACGCTCTCATGGACCGGCTCAAAGAGATGATCGTCGATACCGCTGAAATAGAGCAGCAGCCCAAATTGGAAGGCCGCAACATGACGATGGTGCTAGGTCCTAAATAGCTTGGTGACCAATTCTCAGTCGCCGGCATGATTGGCCTTGCGCTGCCTATGATTGTCTAGCAAGCTTAGTGGAAGGTGAAAAATGCCTCCTCAGTTTTGGTATTTTGAGATCAACTCTGAGGAGGCGTAAAACAATCCGCCGGAAGTTTTTAATTCAACGGTGTAACCTAGGGAGATAGCCTGTCGAGCAGTCTCGGAAAGGCTATAGTCTCTCTTACGTGATGAATGCCCGCTATCCATGCGAGCGCACGTTCTATTCCCATCCCAAATCCAGCATGGGGGACAGAGCCGTACCTTCGAAGGTCCAGATACCATTCTAATGGCTCTTTAGGTAGGCCATGTTTCTCGATCCTTTGTTCCAACGCCTCGAGTGAATCCTCTCGTTGCCCTCCACCAATGATTTCACCATACCCTTCGGGAGCGAGCAGGTCTACAGCAAGGGCTAATCTGCTATCAGACGAGTCTCTCTTCATATAAAAGGCTTTTATATCCGAAGGGTAGTGAGTTACAAACACTGGTCTGTCAAAGGCTTCCGAAAGAGCAGACTCCTCATCCCCGCCAAGATCCGCCCCCCACTCGATGTCCACACCTTTTTGTTTCAATATATCTATGGCCTCAGTGTATGTGATCCGGGGGAAAGGAGCCTTGACAAGTTCAAGCTTGGTGATGTCTCTTTCGAGAATTTTCAACTGTGCAGAGCATTCGTTCAACACATCGGACACAATCCTGCAAATGAGTCCCTCAGCGAGATCTATTGCCTCCGGTAATTCAGCGAAGGCTATTTCAGGTTCAATCATCCAGAATTCAGTGAGATGCCGCCTGGTTTTTGATTTTTCAGCCCGGAATGTGGGGCCGTGGACGTAGATTTTGCCGAGGGCCATTGCCGCCGCTTCACCGTACAGTTGACCCGATTGTGTGAGGTACGCCGATCGATCGAAATACGCCACTTCGAATAACGATGTTGTTCCCTCGCAAGCGGTTGGGGTTAGTATAGGGGCTTCTATCGAAACAAAACCCAACTCATCGAAGAATGCTCTGGCTGACCGGGTCAATACCGATCTTATTTTCATGAGAGCGGTTTGCCTTGATGATCTTAACCACAGGTGGCGGTGATCCATCAGGAACGCGACCCCATGATCTTTATTCGAAATCGGGTAGGGTAGAGCCTCAGAAATCACCTCGATGTTGTCGACAGCGATTTCAAAACCGATGGACGATCTGGGATCTTTTTGGACTTGTCCGGTCACGATGACAGAGGACTCATACGGAATATGATCAGCCAGCTCGAATACTTCCTGGCTCACTCTGTCCGCCATGACAACACACTGGATGACACCAGTCCCATCACGTAGCTGCAGAAATCGGATCTTGCCGGATGATCTTCGGTTGGCTACCCAGCCGAAGTCTGATCCGACCACCAAGTTAGATTGAGTTCCTGCAATCGGTCACGCAGAGGCGTTTCAAATTTGCTATGCCCTCCACAATCTGATCAAAGACTTATTGTATAACTAAACGTAGCGACAGCGGGTCAAGCACAGTCCGGTTCTTGTGCTGCAGTCAGCACATGTCTCAACATATGCGTCCATGATAGGCTTTCAACATATTCGATTTATCCACTAAGAATAGGCAGTTCTGTATCAAAAAATCCAACAGACTTACTAGAGCCTCCATTTGTGCATCAGCGAATTATAAACTCTTAACGTGTGACCCATTGGCAGGCATCGGGCATATCGCGGCCAGAAGACGCAGCTGGGTCGCATACCGGAGATACATCTCTATCTACTGTCAGGACTGCCAGCGCTTTTCTGGCTGAGCGCAGTAAGTGCATTGCCATGTACACGTCTCGTGAAGTCGAAATTCCCCGCTGTAACGGATGGTGTACGGATAATGTAGTTTTGAAACCATTCGTCTCCGGAGCTTCGTTGTCACCAGCTGGATTAGATTGTGCCGGACCGAGCACCATAAAAACATGCTTTGTCTATAACCCGACGTGCAAACTGAGAATCATCCGGCAAGCCTTCGCATTTTGCATTGGCAATGACCGATGAAGGTTTACGCCAATTACGTTTGACCTTCTGAGACGCCATTTGCCTCAAGTTGCGCGGGCTTTTAAATATGGGTTCAGGTTTGGTAAAAGGGCTTTCACCCTTGAGGATGTTTTCAGCCTGGAAACCTATGTTCACATAAGCGCCCACCTGACCATACTGCCCAGTGAGGCGATCATTTCCAAATTCCGCTGATACTTTGAATACTCCATCGGCCGTGGTGACATCGGCTCCGGAACGCAAACCGTACACCTTTGAGTTTCCCATATCATATTCGTAGCCAGCCAACTTAAATCGAAGATCATACGCCCGGTTGAACAGCGGCTGCGAGACCCCGGCCTCGAAATCGTAATTCCCTGTCCCGTTGGCGATAGCGCCAAACAGGTTAAAAGTTGGGAACACACTCCCACGGGAGTCATAACCAACATACGAATCCGAGTAATAATTAAAGTTGAGGTCTACCGCCATATCTCCTGGGCCCTTGGCCGCAGCCTGGAACCCCACGCTTCCAGCGGAACGCCACGTGCCTGAAAGGCGGGTAGAATCATAAAATCCATAAGCGCCAACCAGTAAATTGTCTCCAATAAACTTTCGGTAACCCAGGCCGAATGAGAGATCTATTCTATTTTGTGGACCAGCCGACCCTTGCCGCCAGAAATTGTTCAGGAATGGAAAGCCGCCTGTTGATGTGGAACTAGACGAATCAGCGTGGGCTTCACCGAATAGGATGTCATTCCTGGTTATAAATACGGGTAGAACATAGTCAACCGACCACCAGGTCTGACGGAGATTTCTTCCAAAGAGATAGTTGAATCCAAACTGCAAGTTTGGAATTGTGGGCATCCAATCCCGCACCCATTCGCTTGAAAATGGAACGGTTTCAGATCCACCACCATAATGTGGACCGGCTGTCCCAGGCTGGGAATATGGTCTGGATGGCGCCAGGTCAACCGGAAACGCAGACGTCCGTTGCGTGTAGGCGGGTTGAACAGTCTGCGCCACGCTAGTAGCGCTGGAAAATATCACCACGAGCAGCGTCAGGCTTGCGAATAACGCATGGCCCAACCCAGAACAAACTACTCGGCTATGAAATCTGCGACGCGTAACTTTCATTTCAACTCGACCCGTGAATGACTATTTTTAGTTTGATGCTCTTAAATAATATTTGGACAGGAAGGTCAAGCGAAAAAAGCCGTATTCCACAAATAGTTCTTAGACGGGCTTCAAAGCTACCCTAAACCCTCTGCACTGTCTCTTTGCCAGACAAAAACTATGAGGAGGATATTATGATCGCATGTGTTCCGTTAAGTGTTGAGATGTTGGGCAATCGTCATGACATAGCTCACAGATTCGATTGAAATGAGTTTCTCGGAAGCCAGAAAACTGGCCGACGAAAAGGCAAAGTTAACCCTTCTGGATCCGATGCTGCTGGCCTGGATGGATGGTAAAACGGGCCGTTTCAGCCCCAATGTAGTCTGTTGCGATACAAGAAAGCCCTCATGGCTTATTTATGCCGAGACTCGAGGCGCTGAACTTTCTGTCAATGTCAACAATCTTTCTTATGTATTCGTTTACCGGTCGGGACTCTAGGTAACAAAAAACTGAGGGATAAAGGACGATTATAGCGCCTGATTTCGTGCAAACCGACTTGTTGTAGTGGCTATTAGTCTTTTGGTTTGTACGTGACGGATGGAATCGTAGCCTCCATGGGCAAACAGGACTCCCACAGCATTGTTTTGTTTGTTTTGTCCATGGACATGTATATCCATTTATTGCCCATGAACCGATGAATTAGAAGACCACACATGATCACAACCGACAGGGCCATACAGATCCAGACCCCTGTTGGCCCAGATTCCAGCACGTAGATAGCAAAAAGGATAAATGGAATCCTGATTAGCCACATACCGGTAAAGATAATCCTCATGGTTCCGAAAGTGTCTCCCGCTCCCTGCAATGCCCCGGAGAGAGATATTCCCACTGCAAAAAATGGCTCAGCCAGCATATTAATGCGCAAGTATCTGGTCATTTCTTGAAGAACCTCAGGGTCTTTAGTCAGAAGACCCGACAGTTCAGGCGCAAATATGAATATGGCTGCAGCCGGAATAAGTATTATGGAAAGGCATAACGCCGCGGTGGCTTTGGCGCCGTCTCTGGCCGCCTGTAAGTTTTTTCCGCCCAACCGGTTTCCGGTTACCACCGCTGCGGCCATGTTCAAAGCAAAAATTGGCAGAAAAATAATCGCCTCGATCCTAACCCCGGCCGCCATGGCAGCCAGGGCAGTGACCTGAGACCCCTGCAGTTTGGTTACAAGAAAATAAACAACCAGTGTGCCTGCGTTCCACGCCGTCTGCTGCAGAGCTGTAGGAACGCCAAGCCGAACAAGATTCTTGATGCACCTTCCAAGCGGCTTTCTAATCGAATCGCGAGTTATGCGAAACGGGCCGGTCAATATACGGGTGAGGTTCAGGATCATTCCCACTGTCGTGGCTAATGCGGTCGACCATGCGATCCCCTCATAACCCATGGACGGTACGGGCCCAAAACCGAATACCAGAACAAAAAGACAGATCACATTAAGGATCGCGGCGGAACAGCTATTTATCATAGCTGTTTTGACCCGCCCTGACGCTCTAAGTATTCCTCCTGATATGATCATGATGTAGGTGGGTATCAAAACCAATGAGAATATCTTGATAAAACTTTCTGCAGTGGACCTGATCTCATTCGGCATTCCCGCAGCGGTTATCAATTCTGAAGAGTAAGTCGTGGCCAGAACAGTCATCACTCCTGACACAAGCAATCCCATGGTCAAAGAGTTGGCCGAAACATAACCGACTCCCAGCCGAGAATTAGCTCCATAAGCCTGGGAAACCATCGAGACGGTCCCTACGGATATTGCGTTGGCGAGTATCATCAAGGTCCAGTATAGCTGTCCGACATATCCCATTGCCGCCAATATGTCCGAACCTAGCATGCCCGCCACGTAGACATCGGCAATTCCAATTGAGAACTGAAAGAACATTACCAGAATCATGGGCCATGCTACAGACCACGATTCTCTCACGTAAGGTTGAATGCCTCGTAGATTTAAAACAAGCAATTTCGGTCCTGCAAATTTGACATGCTGCAAATCCGCAGCAACATGTATCTCGAAAAATGACTCCAGACTTTCGGAAAAACCCTTACTTGATCCACAATGATATAAAAGACCACTGGATCGTCAAAGTTACAATTGTCTACAGCGGTTATCCTTGAAATTTTGGTCTAACGGCCATATAGTCAATAAGATTTATCATTGTATTTTCGAAAATTCGACTATTAATTACTCACGGTAGCGGAAGAGAATATTCTTATGCCTAAAAGGAAAGACATCAAGTCAATTATGCTCATAGGGTCTGGACCTATAATTATAGGCCAGGCGTGTGAGTTTGATTATTCAGGAACCCAGGCTCTGAAGGCCCTGAAGGAAGAAGGATTCAGAGTAGTTCTGGTCAATTCAAATCCGGCTACAATCATGACGGACCCTGAATTTGCCGACGCCACGTATATAGAACCTCTGAAACTGGACGTTTTGGCGAACATTATAGCGAAAGAACGGCCTGACGCTCTCTTACCGACGCTAGGTGGTCAGACCGCGCTGAATAGATCTGTTGAACTCCACGAGGCTGGTGTGCTTGAACGATATGGAGTGGAGCTCATAGGCGCGGGAATAGAAGCCATCAACAAAGCGGAGGATCGAGAACAGTTTAAGGTGGCAATGAGCAACATAGGGCTGGATCTTCCCAAGAGCGGTTACGCCGAGTCACTGGCCGCCGCATGGCGGATTGCCAGGCAGGTTGGTTTTCCCAACGTCATAAGACCATCTTTTACCCTTGGCGGCACAGGAGGCGGCATAGTTTTTACTGAAGAAAATTTCGAGCGACTGGCCTTGTTGGGATTGGAGGCTTCCCCGGTTGGTCGCATCCTGGTAGAGGAATCTGTTCTTGGATGGAAAGAGTTTGAACTCGAGGTGATGCGCGATGTAGCGGACAATGTTGTAATCATTTGTTCGATAGAGAACTTTGATCCAATGGGGGTTCACACTGGTGATTCTATAACCGTCGCCCCGGCGCAGACCTTGACTGACAAGGAATATCAGATCCTGAGAGATCAATCCGTCGCCATCATCAGGGAGATCGGAGTCGACACCGGGGGGTCCAACATCCAGTTCGCTGTTCATCCCGACAATGGTAGGGTAGTGGTAATTGAAATGAATCCCAGAGTCAGCAGATCCAGCGCTCTGGCCTCGAAGGCCACAGGCTTCCCAATCGCAAAGATAGCAGCCAAGCTGGCTGTTGGTTACACTCTGGATGAGATTGCCAATGACATTACACTGAAAACCCCGGCCTCTTTTGAACCAACAATAGACTATGTGGTTACAAAGATACCGCGTTTCACATTTGAGAAATTTCCAGGGGCCGATACTACGCTTGGGACTCAAATGAAATCTGTGGGTGAGGTCATGGCTATAGGCCGGACATTCAAAGAGTCCCTGCAAAAGGCTATCCGCTCGCTGGAGATCGATGTTTACGGTTTTGAACCGAGTCTTGACGCTGGTTTGTCCAAAGACGAGATCCTGGCCAAGCTCAGAATCCCCACGCCCGATCGCCTGTGGCAGATAGGAGACGCACTGCGCTCCGGAATAAGTATCCCGGAAGTATATTCCGCTTCGAAGATTGATCCATGGTTCTTGGACCAGGTCCGTCAAATCATTGAGATGGAATCTGAAATTGTCCAACCAGGCTGGATGGACGGACCCGACTGCGGAGACAATCTTCGTAAAGTCAAGGCAATGGGTTTTTCAGACATTCGAATATCCGAACTTCTAAACATCGAGGAAGATCATGTCCGTGATCTCAGATACAAAAATGGCGTAAGGCCGGTGTACAAAAGGGTTGATACTTGCGCTGCAGAGTTTGAGGCCCATACTCCCTATCTGTATTCGTCTTACGAAGACGAGGATGAGTCAGGGGTTACAGACAAGAAGAAAATAATGATACTCGGTGGTGGGCCTAATAGAATAGGGCAGGGCATAGAGTTCGATTATTGCTGTGTGCATGGTGTGTTCGCCCTCGAAGAAGACGGTTTCGAGACAATCATGGTCAACTGCAATCCCGAAACTGTCAGCACCGACTATGACACATCGGATCGTTTATATTTTGAACCTTTGACACTGGAAGATGTTCTCGAGATAGTTGATCGAGAAAAACCCGATGGAGTCATCATACAGTTTGGAGGACAAACGCCTCTCAAGTTGGCGCTTCCTTTATGGAAGGCGGGTGTTCCTATAATAGGAACTTCACCGGACGCTATAGACCGTGCGGAAGACAGGAAACGTTTCAAGGAAATGCTAATTGGCCTCGGGCTGAACCAACCGCCAAACGACATTGCGCATTCGTATGAAGAGGTGATGGAAGTCGCCGGAAGGATAGGATATCCATTGGTCGTAAGGCCGTCCTATGTCCTCGGCGGTCGTGCGATGGAAATTGTTCATGACAAAGAGGACTTGGTACAGTATCTCACATCAGTAGTAAAAGCCTCTCCTGACCACCCAATTCTAGTGGATGGATACCTCACGGGCGCTGTTGAAATCGATGTTGACGCTGTGTCGGACGGAGAAACCGTCGTGATCGGGGGAATCATGGAACACATCGAGGAAGCTGGTGTGCATTCCGGTGATTCTTCGTGTTCGCTGCCTCCATATAATCTTGGAAGATATCACCTTGACGAGATAAGAAGGATCACCAAAATGCTGGCTCTTGAATTAAGAGTCAAAGGTTTGATGAATCTTCAGCTCGCGCTTAAGGATGGTGAGGTTTACGTCTTGGAGGTTAATCCCAGGGCTTCCAGAACCATTCCGTTTGTTTCCAAAGCCATAGGCGTTCCTCTAGCGAAAATCGGCGCTCGTGTCATGGCCGGCAAAACGTTGGAAGAACTCGGATACACCAATGAAATAATTCCAGATCACGTAAGTGTGAAAGAAGCTGTTTTCCCATTCATAAAGTTTCCCGGAGTTGATGTTGTCCTCGGGCCCGAGATGAAGTCTACCGGTGAAGTCATGGGAATAGATTTGGAGTTTGGACAGGCCTTTCTGAAGGCCCAGTACAGCACTGAGTTTCCTGTTCCAACCGGCGGCAGAGTGTTCTTGAGCGTAGCTGGTCGAGACAAGGCCAAAGCTGTAATAGTAGCCCGGAGACTCAGTCAATGCGGATTCTCTTTTGTATGCACTGAAGGAACAGCGGCGGCTCTTGAGGCCGCTAGCATCTCATGCTCCGTTGTAGGAAAAGTTCACGAGAAAGGTCTGCCGGATGTGACAGACCTCATAAAAAACAACGAAATTGTGCTGGTCATAAATACGTCCGCCGACAAAAAATCTTTCAAGGATTCGTTTGATATAAGACTGTCGGCCTTGAATCACAATGTGCCTTATTTCACTACACTTGCAGGGGCTAACGCTCTTTCACTGGGCTTGAAGAGTGTCTGCCGGGGAGATGAATTCAAGGTGATGTCTCTGCAGGAATATCACAGATTTGCGCTGGCTGGCCGATTGGAGCCATGTTTTTCAGATGAGTACTAGTGATCAATTTTTTTGATTCAACGAGATGTGTGTGGAATTCTTAGAGGATTGCCAGTCGGAATAAGTCTTGAGGGGGTATATTGATGAGCGTCAGAAGAAGGATGTTGCCGACAGGCTGGTATCCAAAATCGGCCGATGAATGCCGGGATGAAATCAATAGCTTCCTGGTTGGTTTTGATCCGCCCGAAGGCGCCTGGATAGCGGGCGTGGCCCCGCACGCAGGTTGGGCTTTTTCCGGTCGAGCCGCTGCAAAGGTTGTCAAGACTTTATCTTTAAAGGGTGATGTGGACAGGGTGGTCATCTTTGGGGGACACCTTCCCGGGCAATACGCTCCGATAGCGTATGTGGAAGATTCAGTGGAGACTCCATTTGGCGTTAAACCCATAGACATGGAGTGCTCTCTTAAACTCGTCAATAGCGGACAGGCTGTCGCCGCTGGAGGCAATTTTTCAGACAACACCATTGAGGTACAACTCCCGCTTGTCGGCTATTTCTTCCCAAACGCAATGATTGTCGCTGTACACTCGCCGTCATCCAACGAAGCTACAAATCTAGCCCGGAATGTAAAGACTCTCCTTGATGAGAGAGGTTTGTCTGCCGTTTTTTTGGGATCGGCTGATTTGACTCATTATGGCCCCAATTATGGTTTTTCTCCAAAAGGTACCGGCGCGTCTTCGGTAAAGTGGGTCAAAGAAGAGAATGACCAAATACTACTTGAGAATGCTGTTCATATGAAGGCCAATGAATTGATCAACGATGCCGCCATTCGTCATAATACATGTTCGGCAGGTCCGATCGCATCGATTATAGAAATGGCCAGGTTGCATGGTGTGTGCCAGGGGCGGCTACTCGACTATTATACAAGTTATGATGTGATACCGGGATCCAGTTTTGTCGGATACGCTTCGATAGTATATTGATCTGGTTTTTTGGTGTGAATTCAAACAAGAGCGGAACACTGCGGCCGGGGGAAATGAAGAATTTATCCTATTTTATAAGAATCGAGTTCCTGTTTTGGGGCCACGAAGATCATGATCAATAAAAAGAAACGGCTCTTACACAAAATTCCTGACAAGCCCGAATAATCCCCATTTCATCATCACGGTGATGCTGTTCGGACTCATACTTTTCAACCCCTTCGTGCCGGATTACGCAGTTCACCTAATCTTTCTTACAGCCGCGTTCTATTCCGCAGTACTTCTGAGCGGCGACACGCCACGAATTCGGAGTGCGGTTCTTTGCCTGGGAGTGCTAGTCGTGGTCAGCATGATCGGTCTGGAGTATGTGGCCAAGCACGGTATAGACCATCTTCTACGGGTTGCTTTGATAGCGCAATTTTTCACAGTGTTTATTTTCCTGGCCTATTGTACGGGCATAAGTCTTTTTTTGCTGTTGAAGATACAACGTGTTTCCGCAAGGGAGATATTTGCCACTGTTAATTTGTACCTAATTCTTGGATTTACCTGGGCGTACGGATACATGCTCCTACAAGCGTACGACCCTGGATCGTTCAATTTGAGCGCAGCGAATCAAGGTGTCGGTGTGCAAATGGTGTATTTTAGCTTTGTAACCCTTACTACCTTGGGGTTTGGCGATATAACTCCTTTGGGCCAGATTGCCCATATGCTCACCGTGACCGAGGCGATCGTTGGGAATCTGTATGTTGCAGTGGTAGTCACCTATTTGTTAAGCGTACATTTTGATCAGAGGATGAAGTCTTGACTCTTTTTCCGGGCAAATAGTCAGTTTGAGGCACAGGTAGCTTGTCTGTTAAAGCCCCGCGTGTTTGACATTCGAGTGGCGCCACGCTGATCACTGCTGAGTAATCGGCTTAGTATTTTTGTTTACACCTGACCTTGCCGTATGACAAGATGCATTATCGGCTTTTGCGATATTAGCGGTTGGTATATCGATAGTTTTGTTTTCTTTTGCCGCCCACCAATTCGACCCAAATGGCGTCTAAAAGAAAGCGGAAGATCGGTTAGGTAAAGCCGGATACTTCCACTGAGAGCGGGAAACCCGTGGAAGAGCGCCAACAGGAGGTTGAGGGAGCCGTAGGATGCCATTCGTGAGGTTTCAAAAACTGTCGGCTATTTTATTGGCTACATTGTGGTTTATTGTGGGACTTTACGGGTGCGGGAGCACACCGCAACTGGAGGCTCTTCCGCCTCCGGAGGTTATTGTAAGCCACCCGTTGGAGAAGAATGTAAACGAATTCCTTGAGTTTAGGGGGATAACGGAGGCCCGGGAGTTTGTAGAGGTTCGGGCCAGGGCTGAAGGCTGGCTCGACAAAGTGAATTTTGAGCCCGGATCTCGAGTCAATAGCGGATCTCTGCTCTTTGTCATCGATCCAAGGCCATATCAAGTCCGGGTTGATCAAAGCTTAGCCGCTCTCAAAGGGCAGGAAGCTGAATTGCTCCTCAAGCAGGCAAACCTGAGGAGATCCCGGCAACTCCTTTCAACCAGCTCAATAAGCCAGCAACAATTCGATGTGCAGAGCGCTGAGGAAGCGGTGGCGAGAGCACAGGTGGGCATTGCCGAAGCAGCCGTGGAAAAGGCCAATCTGGACCTTTCGTACACTCGTGTCACGGCGCCGATAAACGGAAGGCTCAGTCGAAATTACGTCGATGTGGGAAATCTTGTAGGAGCCAAAGAAAAAACACTGCTTACCGAGCTTATCAACGACGATACGATTTTCGTCTATTTTGACGTTAGCGAACGTGACTTTCTTATGCTCATGAGGAGATGGCCAAGGATTCAGACGAAAACTCCCTCCAACCTGGACAAGCCGGCGGCTTATCTGCTTCTTGCGGATCAATCTGGGATGCCCCACGAAGGGCGTATAGATTATGTCGAACCCCGGTTAGATCCAAGCACAGGAACCCTCAGAGTTAGAGCTGTCTTCTCCAATGAAAATCGGCTCCTTGTATCTGGACTCTTCGGTCGCGTTCGTGTTCGCTTGGGGGAGAAGAAAGCGTTGCTAGTGCCCGAACTCGCAGTAGGTGTCGCTCAGGCGGGTAGATTTGTTCTTGTGGTGAACGAGGACAATCTTGTTGAGCAGCGACTCGTGGAAACCGGACAGCTTGAAGGCACGCTACGTGTCATAGATAAAGGGCTGAAACCTGATGAGAGAGTTGTCGTTAACGCCATCCAACGGGCGACTCCGGGCGCAAAGGTCACACCCAGGGAAACCTCCATCGAGCCCGCTCCCCAAGGACCCGGCACGACGACTCAATCTTCCGGCATGTAATCGAGGCTCACAATGTTCAGTCGTTTTTTCATCGACAGGCCCATATTTGCTTCGGTTATCTCGATTATCATCGTTTTTGCCGGAGGCATAGCCCTTTCGACGCTACCAATCGCCCAGTATCCCGAAATTGTGCCTCCTGTGGTACAGGTGAGAGCCTCCTATCCCGGCGCTGACCCCCAGGTAATTGCCGAAACGGTTGCGGCGCCCATCGAACAGCAGGTCAACGGCGTCGAGAACATGCTCTACATGTCGAGCCAGAGTTCCGCCGATGGATTGTACAACCTGAATGTGACCTTCGAACTGGGAACGGACGTCGACATTAATACCGTGCTCACACAAAATCGTGTTGCGGCGTCCCTAGCCCAGTTGCCAGAGGAAGTCCAGCGGCAGGGGGTGACAACCAAAAAGGTGTCCAGCGCCCTCACTGCGGTCATATCTTTTTACTCTCCGGACGGTCGATATGATGACCTTTTCATCACCAACTACCTGACGATAAACGTGACGGATGTTCTGTCACGAATTCGCGGAGTTGGGGACATCGTGACTTATCCGACAAAAGACTATTCCATGAGGATTTGGCTTGACGCGGACAAGTTACGAGCAAGAGAACTTACTGTCCAGGACGTGGTAAACGCTCTGCGTCAACAGAATATTCAGGTTGCGGCAGGCCAGATCGGTCAGCCCCCTGTTCCTGATGACCAGGTTTTTCAGCTCAACGTAAACACCCTTGGCCGGCTCGCCGATGTGGAGCAGTTTCAGGATGTTATTGTAAAAACCGGCGAGGGAACGCGTTCCGTTCGCATCAAGGACGTGGCGAGAGTTGAGCTGGGCAGCGCTGCCTATGATTTCCAGTCCCTGTTCAATGGCCGGAAAGCGGCCACTATGATCGTCTACCAGTCTCCAGGTTCTAACGCCATCGAAGTCACCCAGAAGATGATCAAGACCCTGGAAGAGCTCAAGAAAAGCTTTCCTCAGGGTCTAGAATACCGCATCATCTATAAGATAGCGGATTTTATAGACGCTTCAATTCATCAAGTGATCACAACCCTGTTCGAGGCGTTTTTCCTCGTCGTGCTCGTGGTATTCGTCTTTTTGCAGAGCTGGAGGGCAACCTTAATACCCCTCATAGCTATTCCGGTATCACTCATCGGCACTTTTGCCGTTATGCCGCTATTGGGTTTCTCCATCAACATGGTGACTCTTTTCGGGTTGGTTCTTGCAATAGGCATTGTGGTTGATGACGCCATCGTGGTGGTGGAGAATGTCGAACGTAACATGGCCGAGAACGGTATGAGCCCCAAGGACGCTGCCATTCGATCCATGGAGGAGGTCAGTGGAGCGGTCATAGGAACCACACTGGTTTTGATGGCCGTTTTCGTACCGCCGGCATTCTTGGGGGGTATTACTGGTGAGCTCTTTCGTCAGTTCTCTCTGACCATAGCAATTTCGACTTTTTTCAGTTCGGTTAACGCTCTTACCCTTAGCCCCGCAATCTGCGCACTTATTCTCAAGCCAAGACAAGGGACACAGAACTTCTTTTTTAGGGGGTTCAATTCAATATTCGATAGAACCACCAATTGGTATACTCGTGTCGTATCAGCAGGCGTTAGACGGATCGGCCTCATGACTGTTTTGTTTGTGGGCCTAGTGGTTCTCGGTGTCGTTACATTCCAGAGAATTCCCACGGGTTTTCTCCCCCTGGAAGATGACGGACTTGTTCTCGTCAACGTGCAGATGCCGGACGGAATGGCGCTGAACCGGACGTATGAAACAGTCGAGACCGTAGGAAAGATTATTGGAGAAACAAAGGGCGTGTATAGCTGGGGAGCCTTGGTGGGATTTTCGATGATTGATGCGGCGAGATCCAATCTGGCCACATTCTTCGTGCCTTTGAAGCCATGGGAAGAGCGTCTACGTGAGGGCCGCAGCAGGGACGTCATTATGAGGGAACTCTCGGCAAAATTCCGGGCTATTCCTGAGGGCCTGATTTTCGCCTACACTCTTCCTCCTGTAGTCGGATTAGGAACGGGTGGCGGTTTCGAAATGCAACTGCTCGATAGAGCTAATCTCGGCTTCCCATCCCTGGAAAACGCAGGTGTAGAGTTGGCGCAGGTGGCCAACAAACAGCGTAGTCTGTCTGCAGTCATGGCTACATTCAGGTCCGCGTATCCGAATATATACCTGGACATCGATCGCGAAAAAGCTTTGGCGTTGAATATACCACTGAACCGTGTATTCGAGACCCTGCAAACCTTCCTTGGATCGGCCTATGTCAACGATTTCAACAAGTTTAACCGGACTTGGCAAGTTAGAACTCAGGCGGAAAGCGCTTTTCGAAGGACGCCGGAAAACATCTCAGGATTGTTTGTCAGAAACGACCAAGGCAAAATGATTCCGTTAGGTTCCTTCGTGAAGGCAAGTTACAACGTTGGACCCATGCGGGTAGATCGCTACAACCTGTTCCCCACTGCGAAGGTCTTGGGTTCACCTGCCCAAGGATATAGCTCTGGTCAGGCCCTGAGCACGATGGAAGAATTAGCCGCAAGAGTATTGCCGACCGGAATGTCATATGAGTGGACCAACATGGCGTTCCAGGAGAAAAAATCGGCCGGCAAGGGAGCAATTGTATTCTTAGCCGCGATATTTTCCGTCATCCTGATCCTCGCCGCAGTGTACGAGAGTTGGGCGGACCCCATCGCCGTCATACTAATTGTTCCTCTCGCTGTATTGGGTTCCGCTATCGGATTACTTATCGCCGGGCTGGAAAACAATCTGTACACCCAAGTGGGATTGGTGCTTCTGGTTGGTTTGTCGGCAAAAAATTCCATTCTAATCGTGGAGTTTGCGCGGGACTCCAGAGCTAAGGGAATGGGAGTCGTCGAAGCGGTCGTCGAGGCCTCGAAGCTTAGGTTTCGCCCCATTCTCATGACGGCTTTTTCCTTTATCTTAGGCGTCCTGCCCCTCGTTGTCGCAACGGGAGCCGGAGCGGTCAGTCGTGTCTCGGTGGGGACGGTGGTTTTCGCTGGAATGTTGGGAGTTACAGTTTTGGGCGTATTCTTCACTCCGGCGCTCTACGTCCTCATGCAGGGTCGCTCGCGTGTGGCCAAAGTATCTACAATGGGCGCCCCTAAAAATTGATAGGTTTTCAACGTAGGTGAAGGTTTTTGGGCGAGAGGCTTCTATGTTTCAACAGCGGGACCGGAGCGTACACGAAAAATCCCGAGTATATACTCACCGACCGAGGTGATCTATGACGCAAGACAAGGATTCGAAGGATAAACCTACCGATTTGCGACGGCGAGCGGAGGCGGCGTTGCCTGGGAAGTCATCTGATGCTCGTGACATATCGGCTTTGTCCGGTAATGAAGTCCAACAACTGATCCATGAACTCCAGGTCCATCAGATTGAGTTGGAGATGCAGAATGAGGAACTCCGTCAGGCGCAAGCGGAAGTTGAACGGTCTAAGGACAGGTATGTGGATTTATATGACCATGCGCCGGTTGGTTATGTCACATTGGACAAGAATTCGCTTGTTCTGGAATCCAATTTCTCTGCTGCGAGTCTTCTGGGAACGGAGAGAGGATATCTCATCGGTAAGCCGTTGACGAGTTTTATCCACGAGGACACCCAGGACACCTTCTATTTCCACCGCAACCGGGCCCTGCAAACAGGGACCCGACATATTTGCGAGATCAAACTGGCGCAACCGGACGGTGGTTGGATACACGCTCAACTGGAAAGCGTGGGAATAGAAGATTCTCCCGGTAAATATAGCGGACTGCGAACGTCCATGTCAGACATCACCGCCCGTAAACTTGCGGAGAAGGCTTTACAAGAGGCTCACAATGAACTTGAGAAGCGTGTGGAAGAACGCACGTCTGAACTACTTAAGGCGAATGATCAACTCAAGCAGGAAATTGTCGAGCGCAAACAAGCGGAAAAGTCTTTGAGGCAAAGTGAGCGACGTCTCAGTCTTGTATTGAGTGGAGCGGGCCTCGGGTCTTGGGATTACAACATCCAGACAAAAGAAACTATTTGCGACCAGCGCTTGGCCGAAATGCTCGGATTTAATTTGGATGAGGTTCACGAACATCTGCCTTGGTGGGAGAGTCTGACTCATCCGGACGATTGGCCTCGGGTCACAGAGAGCTTCAATGCTCACGTGGAAGGCCGTACGCCTTCTTACGAGGCGGAATTTCGTGTCAGGCCCAAGTTGGGCGACTGGAAGTGGATGTTGGCCCGTGGTTCAGTTGTCGAGTGGGATGAAGAAGGCAAACCGTTACGGGCAACGGGAACGTATCTGGATATTAGCGAACGTAAGCTGGCTGAATCAGCTTTGCGTGAAAGTGAAGAACGTTTTCGAGCAATGTTTGACGGGGCTCAAGATATGATTTTTATGATGGACAGTCATCTTAGATACATGCAGGTTAACCCGGCCACGACGAAAATACTTGGACTTGAGGAATCCGAAATCATTGGACGCAAGCCCAAGGACATCTATGGAGCAGGAGTTGGACAACAGCTTCGGCTGTTAGATCTCCGGGTACTTGAGGGAGAGACCATCGAAAGAGAACACACTGTCCACATAAAGGGCCTTAAGTTGATTCTGAATACGATCCTCAGACCGCTACATAACGCTGAGGGAAAAATTATAGGTGTATTCGGGATTTCTCGTGATTTGACGGACCGAGCGAGAACATTACCCACCCCAAAAGCGTTTTTTGAAAGCTACCCTTCTGTGGTTATGAAGACTACCATGAGTGAGGCTCGCTCGGCCGCCGCCAGTGACGGCACGGTCCTGCTTCAAGGGGAGAGCGGAAGCGGCAAGGATTATTTGGCGCGATGGATCCACGACCATTCGAAGCGTGCGCTAGGCCCCTACTTTTCACTTAATTGTGCGGCTATAGCGAGGGAATTGGCGGAATCAGAGCTTTTCGGACATGAGCGTGGCGCATTCACAGGAGCGCATGGCCGTAAACGAGGACTTCTGGAGTTGGCGGAAGGGGGCACACTCCTGCTCAATGAAATAGGAGAGCTTCCGTTGTCCCTGCAGTCCAAGCTTCTTACTTTTTTGGACACAAGATCATTCCTTCGCGTCGGTGGTGAAAAACACCATACTGTAAATGCACGGATTATTTCGGCTACCAATAGAAATCTGGATAAGGAGGTTGAGGAAGGCCGATTTCTGTCTGCGCTCTTTTATAGAATTAACGTTTTCGGAATTAACTTGCCGCCACTTCGTGACAGGATCGAAGACATTCCCATGCTCTTGGAAGAAATCATGTCGAGGCTGGCGGTGGAACTGCAACTAACTCAACTCCCGTATATCGATCCTGCCTTCGCAATAGCGCTTGCGAGGTATGATTGGCCTGGCAATGTCAGGGAGTTGCGCAACGCTCTGGAGCGAGCATTGATACTATCCGACGGGCGGAGTTTGAGCTTGACACTCCCTTCTGTTCAAGAAAGTCCTCATGACTGGTCTCACGTGTCGAGTTTTCCGGTACACGAGCGCACGCTTCACGATGTGACCGACGAGGTAATCAAATCCCTGTGTTTGGAGGCCCTTCGTCGCTGCGAAGGCAATAGAAGATGCGCCGCCCGAACGCTTGGTATAGCCCGAGACTCTCTATATCGGCACATGAAGCGTTTTGGGATTGAGAGCGAAAACCAGACCAAAGACGAACCGATTGACCGACATTAAGACACTATCTGAGCCCTTAACCACTTGATAAAACACACAGTAGCAATTTCATGGTCCGTTTGTAGGGCACATTTCTCTCGTCTCGCTTCTGTTGTAAACGCTTCGTAACTCACACAAAATTCCGTCACTAAACCTAACCGTTTAATTACACGAGTTGTTCTGTACAGAATTCTCCAATCGTCATGGTTGGCACATAAAATGCTAACCAATCAGCAAGGGTTAAAGAATTTCTTTTATCTATAAATCGCAAATGTCTTTTGAGTCGCATGTTCCACTATCTTAGTCGAGGCCTCTCCTAAAGCTTCGTGTAAGGGTGGAACGAACGGGGGAGTGACATGTTTCCTCCTTAAAGTCACTTCCTCCAATTTCTTTAAAATGGGGTCAACAATGTCTTCAGAAAAGCGAATCGACCATTTGATAGAAGCAGGCACGCACGCGCTTAACTCTGATTTTGATCCAAGCTTGTTCAGACGCTGGAGGCTGCAAGCGTTTTATTGCTTGACCGCCTTGCTTGGCGCCAATCATTATTACACGAAAAATTTTGAAACCTTCGTCAGGCAATCCAGAAGAATTGACCTGCTTGCGGCATACGGCATACTAAGCGCAGTCCAGCAACAGTTGGACAACCAAGCTTGGCGATAACAAAAACAGCGCAATTTGCCGACGCTTATAAATCTCTTCCATGGCTCGCTGGCTTTCGGAGTTTTCTTCGCCGGGCCGTGGCCGAGCAGTTACATTATCTCTTGCGAAAGCCGACAAAGAGAGGAAGCCGTTTCCCATTGAATATTCCCTTTCCCCGATGCTAAATTGACTCACAGGAGGTGCTATGCAACAAAGTATTAGTAGTATGATTGGCTACGCAATCAGGGCCACCGACGGTGACCTGGGAAAAGTGGACGAGTTCTACTTCGATGACGAAACTTGGACTATCCGCTATATTGTCGTAGAAACAGGCAATTGGTTATCCGGCCGCAAGGTGCTCATTTCTCCTGTTGCCTTCGGTAAACCAGAGTTGGAGTCACGCACGATTTCGGTAAACCTTACCCGTGCTCAGGTGAGCAGCAGCCCCGATATCGATACGGAGAGGCCCATTTATCGTCAGCATGAAGCCGAGCTACATGAGTACTATCAGTGGCCTTGGCGAGGCGGTTACGGAGGCACTTTCGGAACAACCCCGTTGCCCCTTTCTGCTGACGAAGTGTTTGTGGAGCAGGAAGCTTCTGCGTCAGGAGCGTCGGGATGATCCGCATTTGCGCAGCTCACGGCAGGTCACCGGCTACCATATTCATGCCACCGACGGTGAAATCGGTCATGTGGAAGATTTTATTGTTGACGACGAAAATTGGACGATTCGTTTTCTGGTCGTGGATACCCGCAACTGGCTGCCGGGGAAGAAAGTTCTTCTATCGCCCCAATGGATCAAGCGTGTGGAATGGGCCGATTCCAGTGTGCATTTTGACCTCACGCGGGAATCCGTAAAAAATAGTCCTGAGTTCGATCCTTCGAAAGCCGTTAACCGGGATTATGAGGCATATCTCTACGACCACGACGGACGGCCTATAGATCATCACTGAAAAGCTCAACGCCTTTCAAGACACTGTACTCATTGGCACACAGTAAGCGAAACCAAGGAAGCGTGGGGTGACGACGACAACTTTAGCTCATGCGTTTAAAGATTCCGTCCAGATCAAACTCGGAGTTGAAACCATGAGCAAACAAACACGTGCCAGCCACCCGATATATAGCCTTCTTCCCACGTAAGTCGAAGGATTCGATTCCCTGGTGGAGCTTGCTCTGTATATGCGCTGATCGTGGAATCTTGCTACCGGCTAAGTGTGGCGGCGCCTTGATCTGGAACTGTGGGAAATCACGCACAACCCATGGGTTGTCCTGCAGACGGTTTCGCGCGACCAGATCGAGAGCGTGTGCCCGAATTAAACTGAAGGTGGATCAGCGAGAGCAAATATGAGAGAAC